>CAWHOL010000011.1:0-231517 GCA_963830965.1 uncultured Verrucomicrobiae bacterium
GCTGGGATCGAACCAGCGACCAAGTGATTAACAGTCACCTGCTCTGCCACTGAGCTACCGGGCAATCTCTCCGCCGCCCCTAAAGGGGCCGGAAGGGTTCTAGTACGGACAGGGAGCGGACACGGGCAAGAATAAATTGGAACCCTATGAAACCTAGAGCTGGAGAAACCGAACGCAAATCGGCTCCGGAACCGCGATCGAACCTGTATACGTCAACCGACCCGTTTCGCCGTCAATCCGGTAAATCGTGACAGTATTTGATGCCAAGTTGCCGCAAACAAGCCATCTCCCGGACGGATCGATTGCATAATTGCGTGGGACCTTTACGCCGTCGGCCATGCGCTGGACGAAGGACAGCCTCCCCGTGGAATCGTCGAAGGCCAGGACAACGATGCTGTCGTCTCCACGGTTTGAGCCGTAGACAAATCGGCCTTTCTTGCCCAAGACGACCTCAGCTGAAGTGTTAAGTCCCCTGTAATCACTCCGGAGGATCGAAATCGTTTGGTAAGGCTCCAGTATCCCCCGTTCGGCATCCCAGTTGAGCGCGGTGATCGAACCTCCCATCTCGTTGATTGCAAATGCGTGCCGACCGTCCGGGTGGAAGACGAAATGCCTCGGGCCCGATCCGGGAGGGACCCTGGCAAACGGAGGATTGTTGGGCGCGAGAACGCCCTTTGCGGCGTCCAAACGGTAGACGAATAGCTTATCCTGTCCAAGATCGGCGACGACCGCAAAGCGACCCGAGGGGTCGACATTGATGGAGTGGGGGTGCGCGGATCCCTGCCTGGAGGCGTTCGGCCCCGAGCCCACATGGCGGATTAGGCAGGAACGGGGTCCGACGGTGGCGTCCCCGAGGACCGGGAAGGCCTCCACGTAGTGGCCATCGTAGTTGGCCGTAAGGACGCACCTCCCGGAGGGATCGACGCAAAGGTGGCATGCCTCCGGCCCGTCGACGATGCGTTCGCCGACATTCTTCAGAGCCCCGGATGCGGGATCCACTTCGGATGTTTCAATGGCTTCGACTGGTCGGCCGGCAGAGCCTTTTACTTCGGCCAGGGAATAGATGTGCCTCCGGTCCGGGGAGAATGCCATGAAGACGGAATCCGATTTGTCCGTCGCCCTGGCGGCTGGGGAGAGCGATCCCGTGTCCTGGTTCAGCTTTGAGACGTACAAGCCGCCGCGGGCGTCCGTCGCAGACGTGCCAAAATAAACCCAGCATGACCCTTCCGACGCCCGAATGGATGCCGTCGAAGCCAGAAGGGATCCAAGACAAAGAAATGCAAGGGTGGGGTGCAAAGCCCGGAAAACGTTGGGTTCATCGCCTTCCCATGCGAGCCAAAATCCAAACGACTTGCGTCAATTCCGCAGATGAAAATTAGGATGACCGGCATGGGTTGCCGGGCTCTCATCGGAATCGTTCTCGGCATCGGTCTTTGCGCCCCGTCGGCCGAGCGCGCGGCGGAGACGGCATCCCCGGCTCCCTTGGGCGTGCTTAAGCTCACGGACGGCCGGGTGCTTCACAACGTGACCCTGATGTCCGATGAGGGGGAAAACGTCGTGCTCCGAGCCGACGAGGGCCTTCTTAAGGTGGCCAAGTCAAACCTGCCGCAGGCGGCCTTTGCTGGGGCCCCCTCGAGAGCCTCGGCGCCGGCGGCTCCCGGCCCGGAGCTCGTCATGCAGGCCTTCAATCCCAATCCCATGCCAAATCCGACCGAGGCGCCCGACGTCAAAAAGCCCATCCCGCGACTGGTGACCCCGGTGCCCACACGGGCCAGGGCGGTTCCCAATCCGGCTTACAAGGGCTGCACCATTATAAGTTTCCAGATGAAGGCCTACCAGACGGCGCTCGGATGCGCCGAAGTCATCGTGCACAACGACACGGATGTCCCCGTCCTGATCCATCCGGGAGATTTCGTTTGCGTGACGCCTGCAGGGGTCCGCCACGTCGGGCGAAGCATCATCACCGATGGCTTCCCCCCGCAGATCAAGCGCCGGGAAATCGTTCCGCCCCAGGGAGAGGTCGATGACGTAGTGACATTTACGGCAGATCCGCTGGAAAATTCCAGCGTTCAATGGGCCCACTGAAGTTTTGGTTGATTTCCGGCGGGCCGGCCTTTCTAATCTCCCCTTTCAACTACGCCTGACACCGATTCCCGGATGTACAGGGGGAACGAAACCATGAAAACTCCGCTCACACTGAAAGTCGCGACGCGCGCCCAGACCGGCCGCAGCGCATCGCGGCGCCTGCGCAAGGTAAACCGCATTCCTGCCATCCTTTACGGGAAGCATTCGGCCCCGGAGAAGCTCTCCATCGAGGTCCCCGAATTCACGAAGCTCCTGAAGTCCGTCGCGGGCCGCACGCTTCTGATCGAGCTGAGCCGCGATGACAAGGCCGAGAAGGCCCTTTCCTTCCTCCAGGAAATCCAGCGCGACCCGATCACGGACCGCTATCTCCATGTCGATCTGCACGAGGTCAAACCCGACGAGACGTTCGAGATCCGGGTTCCCGTCCGGGTCTCCGGGGAGTCCTTTGGCGTCAAGAACCAGAGCGGGGTGCTCGAGATCGCCTCGCACATGCTGCGAATCCGCTGTCTTCCGAGCGATCTTCCCGAGACCATCGAGATCGACGTCACTCCCCTCAAGGTGGGTGAGACGGTCAAGGTGGGCGAATTGAAGCCCGTCGCGGGTGTCACATTCCTCGACGACAAGGGCCAGCCCGTCGTTGCGTGCGTCGAGCCCGTGGCCGAAGTTGTCGTGGAGACGGTCGCCGCCGCGGTACCCGCGGAAGGCGCCGCCGCGGCTCCCGCCGCCGGAGACGCCGCGGCCCCTGCTGGAGACGGCAAGGCCGCCCCCGCAGGAGACGGGAAGGCCGCCCCCGCCGGGGACAAGAAGGCCGCGGTTCCCGCCGGGGACAAGAAAGCTGCCGTCCCCGCCGGCGACAAGAAGGCCGCCCCCGCCGCCCCCGCTGCGGGCGCCAAGCCTGCCGCCCACGGCAAGAAGTAAGATTTGCAACCGGCGACTTGTTCGCCGGCCGTTCTTTGAGTCATGTCCATTTCGCTCGTCGCTGGCCTCGGTAACCCGGGCCGCGAATACGAGCTCTCGCGCCATAACCTGGGTTGGCATGTCCTCGATGCGTATGCGTCGAAGCACGGCCTCACCTGGAAAAAGGAGCCCGGCTTCGAGTCGGTTGTGGCGCGAAGGGACCTGGGGCCGGGACGAGCGTTATGGTTCGTCAAGCCCCAGACCTTCATGAATGAAAGCGGCCGCGCTGTGGCGGCCCTTGCCCGTTACCATAGGATCGCCCCTGAGGCGGTTGCAGCGGTATACGACGATCTCACGATCGATCTCGGGCACGTGAAGGTGTCGGTGACCGGCAGCGATGCCGGCCACAACGGCGTCGCCAGCCTCCTCGAGCACCTCGGCAACGGTTTCGTCCGGTACCGGCTCGGGATAGGCCCCAGGAACCCGCCGGAAATGGACCTCAAGGACTTCGTGCTCGCCCGCTTCACCCAAGAACAACTCACCCTAATCCAACAAAAGACAGACACCTACGTCAAAGGCCTGGAACTGCTTCTCGCGAGCGGCGCCGACCGGGCGATGAACCAGCTCAATAGAAGAGACATCCCATGAGTAATCCGACCAAACGCAACTACCGCGCAACCTTCATCCTGGATAATCGCGGAAAGCAGGAGACCGTCGACCAGATCGTCGACGGCGTAAAAAAGGAGATCGCCGCCGTCCAGGGCGACGTGACCGCCGTCGAGAACATCGGCAAGAAGGACTTTGCACGCGTGACCGACCGCAAGCTGACCGGCGCGGCCTACGTCCACATCAATTTCAGCGCCCCTCCGCAGGGGCCCGCCCAGCTGCGAGAGCGGCTCCGGCTCAACGGCAGCGTCTACCGTACGTTTGTCCAGGAGGTCTAACGCCCATGGCAAACTTCAACAAAGTCTACCTGATGGGAAACCTGACGCGCGACCCCGAGATGCGGGTCACGCCGAAGGGCACCGCCATCTGCCAGTTCGGATTGGCGATCAGCCGGTCCTGGAAGGATGAGAGTGGCCAGACCCGGGAGGAGACGGCGTTTGTCGATATCGAGGCCTGGGGCAAGCAGGGCGAGATCATCTCCAAGTATTGCACCAAGGGTCGCCCTCTATTCGTCGAGGGCCGCCTGAAGTTCGACCAGTGGGAGGACAAGACCTCCGGTCAAAAGCGCAGCAAGTTGAAGGTCGTTCTCGAGAATTTCCAGTTCATCGGAAGCCGGGGCGATGGCGCCCCCGCTGGCGGTCCGGGCGCAGGTCCGGGTGAGCCGTCCGAAGCTTCAACGGGTGATGCCCCGCCTGCATCCAGGAGCCCCTCAAAGGGGCCTTCGGTCTCGAAAGACACCGTCGATGAGGATGTTCCGTTCTAAAGCCTGAAGTTTCTTTGGTTGTTAACCGAATGGCGGCTGCGATTGCCCAATAGCGATTTTAGTGGGGCCGTTCAGGAGCCGACCCGCTCATACGTTTGCCAGCCTCCGCCGAGGGATTCATACAGGGCGATTAGGTTCCCCGAGATGGCCTTGTCGCTCTGAGCGAGACGGTCCTCCGCGTCGTAGAGCGAGCGCTCTGCATCCAGTACCCGGAGGAAATCGGTGAGCCCGACGGCGTAGAGGCGGTTGGCAAGATCCAACGACTTCCGGCTCGAAGCCACGGCGTCCTCAAGGGACTGCCGGCGCACCTGCTCGTCGGCGTAGGACACCAGGCCGTTCTCGACCTCCTCAAAGGCCGTGAGCACGGTCCGCTCGTAGGCGGCCAGCGCCTCCTCCTGGCGGGCGTTCTGCACCCTGATGTTGGCGCGCACACGGCCGGCGTCGAAGATCTTCCATTGGACGGACGGTCCGATTGACCAGAAGCTGCTCGCGCTCGAGAACCAGTCGCCCGCGCTGACGCTCTGATAGCCCGCCGCTCCCGTCAGGTAGAATTTCGGGAAGAGATCCGAAGTGGCGACGCCGATGTTGGCTGTGGCCGCCATCAGGCGCTGTTCGGCGCGACGCACATCGGGGCGGCGGAGCAGCAGGTCCGAAGGAAGGCCGACCGGGACGACTTCGGGCGCGGCGGGGATGGGGGCCCGCGCCGAGAGTTCGGCAAGAAGGGCGCCGGGTTCCTGGCCGAGGAGGACGCCGAGGCGGTGCATCGAGGCCTGCATCGCCTCCTCGAGCGCAGGCACTTCCGCCTGGGTCTGCGCGAGGAGCGTGGAGGACTCCTCCACGTCCAGATCCGTCGCCAGGCCGTGCGCGAAGCGGTCGCGGGCGATCGCAACCCCCTGGCGCTGCGCTCCGATGTTCTCGGCCGCTATCCCGAGCCGGCGCTGATACCCGCGCACGTCGATGTAGTTGCGGGCCACATCGCCTAGGAGGACCATCAGCGTTGCGCGCTGGTCGGATTCGGAGGCGCCGACCTCGGCCCGCGCCGCCTCCACTTCGCGGCGGCGCCCGCCGAAGACGTCGATTTCCCATGAGGCGTCGACGCCCGCCTGATAGACCTGGTTGTCGAAGGGCGTGCTCGGGGGGAGCGGCACCGAGCCGATGACGGGCTGGTGATGGCTGACCTGCTGGCGGCTGTCCGCGCCGGAGGCGTCGGCGGAGGGCGCCAGGGCGGCCGCGGCGATGCCGTACTGGGCGCGCGCCTCCCGCACGCGGGCCTGGGCGATCCGCAGGTCCGGGTTCGCGCGGACCGCCCGGTCGATGAGCGAATCGAGCTCGGGATCGTTGAAAGTCCGCCACCATGCTGTGGCTTCGGCCGGCGCGGGCGTTTCTCCGCCGCCAAGCGTCGCGCTCCAATGGGCGGGAGCGGCGGCAGAGGATTGACGATAGTCGGGACCGACGGCGCAGCCGGCAGTGGCCGAAACCAGGGCGGCCAAGAGGATCATGTGCGAGGATTTCATGGGAGGATCTATTTTAGTGGACCGCGACGGGGCCGCGGGCCTGGGATTTCTTGAAGAGGAGCGCGCTGGCGATGCAGAGGATGCACATCAGCGCGAACCAGCGGAACGTGTCGAGGAAGGCGAGAAGCTCGGATTGCCCGAGCAGCGCCCGGTACATGACGCCGAGGGACTTCTGCGGCGCAGAGGCTTGGCCGGCCGCGGCGAGCGCGGAGGCCGCGGATCGGAGGCCCGAACGAGAGACCGCGTCGTACGGCGTCAGGCGAGCCGCCAGAACCACCTGCTGGGCCTGGGCGCTTCGCGCGACGAAGGTCGTGACGAGCGAGATCCCGACGCTGCCGCCGACGTTGCGCATCAGGTTGAAGATGCCGCTCGCGTTGCCGATCTGCTCGGGCCTGAAGGCGCCCAATGCGAGCGTGTTCAACGGAACGAACATGAAGGCGATGGAGACGCCGCTGAAAAACAGGGGCCAGAACAGCAGGCCTGGCGTGAGATCCAGCGAAAGGCGGGACAGAACCAGGGATGCCGCCCCGAAGGCGAGAAAGCCTCCGGCCACAAGGTATCGGCCCTGCACCCTGCTGACCAGGGCGCCGGCAATCGGCATCGCGATCAGGGCGCCCAAGCCGCGCGGGATCATCGCAAGGCCGCTTTGAAGAGAGGTGTAGCCCATGAGGCCCTGCAGGAAGAGAGGGATGGCGGCGGTCATCCCGTAGAGGGTCACGCCGGCGAAAAACATCAGGAAAAGCCCGAGGCTGAAGTTATAGGTCTTCATCACCCGCAGGTCCACGAAGGGCCGCGGCGTCATGAGCACGCGGGCGACGAACGCGACGAATCCGAAGGCCGCCAGGACCGCCATGACGACGATGAATGGAGACGAGAACCAGTCGTCTTCCTGGCCCTTGTCGAGCAGCACTTCCTGGCAGCCGAGCCAAAGCGACATGAACCCGAACCCGACCGCGTCCAGCCGCCCGGGACGGGCGTTGCGGATCCAGGGCGGATCCTTGATGAAAGTCTGCATGAGCATCAACGCGATGATCCCCACCGGGACGTTGATGAAAAAGATCCACCGCCAGCTGTAGTTGTCCGTAATCCAGCCGCCAACAACCGGCCCTATGATGGGCGCCGCCACGACGCCGAGGCCGTAGACCCCCATTGCCTGGCCGTGTTTCTCCTTGGGAAAGGTCTCGAGCAGCACGGCCTGCGCGATGGGTTGAAGCGCCCCGCCGCCGGCCCCCTGTACGATCCGCATGATGAGCAGCATCGGAAGGCTCGTGGCCACGCCGCAAAGGAACGAGGAAAGCGTGAAGATTCCGACGCAGGCGAGGAGGAAGCGCTTGCGCCCTATTCTTTGGCCGAGCCAGGCCGTGCTCGGGATGACAATGGCATTGGAGATGAGGTAGGTCGTGAGCACCCAGGTCGATTCGTCGGTCGAGACCGACAGGCTGCCCGCTATGTGGGAGAGCGAGACGTTCGCGATCGACGTGTCGAGCACCTCCATGAAGGTCGCCAGCATGACGGCCAGCGCGATCCACCAGGGATTGATGGAGGCCGGCGCCTCGGCGCTGGCCGCGGGAAGGGCTGAGTCGGCGTTCATGGGACGCAGGATTGAAGGGTTGCGGACGCTCACTGCACCCGGACTTCGGGGACCACCGACATGCCGGGGCCAAGGACCTGCGACTCATCGCCGTCGAGGGCGATCTTGACGGGCACCCGCTGGACCACCTTCACGTAATTTCCGGAGGCGTTCTCAGGGGGAAAGAGGGAGAAACGGGCGCCGGCGCCTGCCTGAATGCTGTCGACGTGCCCGTCGAGCTTCAGGTTCGGGTAGGCGTCGACCGTGATCGCCACCGGCTGGCCCGGACGCATGTGCGTGAGCTGCGTCTCCTTGAAGTTTGCGATGATCCAAACCCGGCGGGGCACGAGCGCAAGCTGCGGCTGGCCGATTTGAACGTAGTCCCCGGGCTGGACGCCGCGATGGGTCACAAAGCCGGCGACGGGAGCAAGTACGCGGGTGTAGGAGAGGTCGAGTTCGGCCTGACGCTCCGCCGCTTCCGAGCGAAGCACCTCGGCCCGGGCCGTCTGGATGTCCGCTTCGTCGAGTCCCAACTGCGCCTCCATCGCCCGCTGCCGGTTGAGGGCCACGGTCACCTGAGCCGCCGAGGAGCGCGCCTGCGTGGCCGCAAGGTCCAGCTGGCTTGCAGATACGGCCAGGCTTCCGACGTCGTGGTAGCGAAGGAAATCGGCCTCGGCCCGCTTGGCCTCCGCGTCCGCGGCTGCGACGCTCGCCCTTTCCTGCTCCACCTTGGCACGGTCGACCGAGATCTGGGCGACGGCCTGGTCAGCCTTGCCGCGGGCCGCGGCGAGCTCGGCCTTGGCCTGGTCGAGCTTCGTCTGGTAGTCGCTCGGATCGATTTCGAAGAGCACGGCGCCTTGCCGCACCTCCTGATTGTCGGAGACCGGGACGCGGAGCACGCGGCCCGCGACCTGCGGGGCGATCGGCGTCACGTCCGCCTCGACAAACGCATCGTCGGTGGACTCGTACGGGGCGACAAAAGTCCAATAGTAGCCGCCCAATGCGGCGCCCAGGACGAGGGCCGCGGCCGTAATGGCGAAAATGCGCCTGCGACCCGGTCTGTTTGCGCCGGGAGCCGGGACCGCAGCGGCGTTTGCCGGCTGGCGGGCGGCTGAGGATCCGGCGGGAGCCGCCAAGACGCCAACGTCAGGGTGGAGTTGAGTTTCGGAGAGATCTTGAACGGCATTCATGAGGAAAAAGGGGTTGATTGGTTTCATCTCTCATGGGCATGCGCCGTGCCAAAACGAGAAAATGATGTAAAATGCTTATCGTGATTATTATATGATAATCCTATGAAATCAAAAGCAGGTACTAGAATTCGAACGTACTAAATATCGTACTCATTTTGGTTGAAAAATCGTCCCCGGATTCCACCATTAACCCTATGGAATCCGACGCCGATGATCGTTTCGACCCCCAGGTGGCGATCGACCTGCTTCTCGAGATTGCGCAGAAGCCGTCCCTCGACGAGATCGTGGAAACGCTGAAACGCTTCCTCCTCTCACGTCCCGGCGTTTCGCGCATCCGGATGTGGCTCACGGACAAGTCTGACAATTGCCTTCACGCCGTGGCCGATGGGGCCAACCCGCAGCCTGACCTCGAGGTGAATGTCGGCCTGCACGATCCCGACAAGGATCCCTTTGTTCGGATACCGTTGGGTGCCGGGCTGGTCGGCAAGATCGCGCAGACGGGGAAACAGATTGTGCTGAGAGACCTCGATCGCAACCCAGCGGAGCTCTCGCACATCGGCTGGCTGAAAGCCGAACGCATCCGCGGCTTCAACGGCGTGCCGATCGTATTCAAGGGCGAGGTTCTCGGCGTCATCGCAGTGTTCAGCCGGCACAATGTTCCGGAAGCGGCGGCGATATGGGGCCGGATTTTCGGCGACCATGTGGCCGGCGCGATAGCGCACGCGCGAGCGTTCGAGGAGATTCAGCGGCTGAAGCTGCAGCTCGAGCAACAGAACGAGTACCTGCAGGAGGAGGTCGTCGAGGCCAAGGCCTTTGGGACCCTTGTCGGCCAAAGCGCCGCCCTGCAGCAGGTCGTCTCACAGATCGACATGGTGGCGCCGACCGACGCCTCCGTCCTGATCACGGGCGAAACCGGCACCGGCAAGGAGCTGGTCGCCCACGAAATTCATCAGCGAAGCTCCCGCCGTGGCCGCTCGCTGATCCGCGTCAACTGCGCATCGATCCCGAAGGAGCTTTTTGAGAGCGAATTCTTCGGCCACGTGAAGGGCGCATTTACCGGCGCCGTCAGGGACCGAGCCGGACGCTTTGAGGCCGCCGACGGCGGCACGCTCTTTCTCGACGAGATCGGCGAGGTCCCCATGGACCTCCAGGCGAAGCTGCTGCGGGTTCTGCAGGAGAAGCGCTACGAGCGCGTCGGCGAGGACCGCACCCGGCGCGCCGACGTGCGCATCGTCGGCGCCACCAATCGCGACCTAAAAAAGGAGGCCGCCGCCGGCCGTTTCCGCGAGGATCTCTATTATCGGCTGAGCGTCTTTCCGATCCAAGTTGCTCCGCTGCGCGAGCGAAAGGAGGACATTCCCCCCCTGGCGAAGCATTTCGTCGATTTGTCCGTGCGCGAGCTCCGCATCCCGAAGCCGCGGCTGACTCGTGCAGGCATCGCAAAGCTCCTGAGTTACGATTGGCCCGGCAATGTCAGAGAGCTCCGGAATGTGATCGACCGCGCCGTGATCCTGGCGCGCGGAGGCGCGTTGGACTTCGATCTGCCCGGCGGCGAAGCCGGCTCCTCGCTCGACCTCCCCCGGTCCCCGGTCGGCGCCGGACGGCGCGAATCCGGGATTCCTCACGGAGTCGGAGCTGCGCGAGCGCGAGCGGGACAATCTGTTAGTCGGTTCTCGAAAAGAGCGGCTGGAAGATCAAGGGAGAGAACGGCGCGGCCGAACTTTTGGGCGTCAAGCCGACAACGCTCATCTCGCGAATCAAGAAGCTCGGGCTGAAGCGAACCCAATAATAAGGGTCAGGGGCGTACGGTCGGTCGGGGGTACGAATTTTCGTTCTATTAGCGGTACGATAATTCGTATATACGATTATTCGTATGTACCATGGGTTGTGTAAAAAACCGTTAATCATTGTTCATTATTTTGTTATAAAACTCTGATTCGTTGGCACACGGCATGCAAATGCCACCGCATGATTATTATGCTTTTTTGCCTCTCCAGCCTCGTCCTCTTCACCGCGTGGGATAGTTCGGCGTCTTGAAGCCCTCCGCGAACTTGTCGCCATGCAATACCTGACGCTTTCCCGCCGCCGCGCGGAGCTGTGTTGCGAAGCCGATTTCCATCGCCGCCTGGAAGCCGAAGCGGGCCTCGTCCGCGATCTCCGCCAGGCTGGGATCATTCGCGAGATTTGGCACCGAGGCGACGCTCCCGGCGAGTGCCTGCTGATTGAAGCGCAGAACGAGGAGTCGGCCCGCGCGGTGTTGGAGATGTCGCCGCTTATCAGAACCGGCTTGTTCGAAATCGACGCGATCGTGCCGCTCAGGTCCTACGACAGTTTCGCCAGCTAAAGGTCGGGACGTCCTTCAACGGCTGAGCCAGTCGGCCGCACCGTTTCTCGACACAGGGCCTCGGAAAGCGCCATCGCGGGGAAGATTCCCTGATGTCGAAGCGAAGCTTGAATCCGGCGCGGAACAAGGGAAAGGGCGGGGCGACCTGAATGCCTCAGGACGCCCGGGGCGAGGCGGATTTCGAAAGCTCCACCGCGCCGATGAACATGGCGCCTATCTCGGAACGGGTGCGCTCAAGCTGCCCAAGGGCCACGCTTTGAGGAGCGCGGGCGGTGGCCGCCGAAACAAGAAGGGAGCGCTGCAGAAGCTGCCCTTTCTCGAGGCCGAGCGCGGCAGACCCCGATTCGGGCGCCTGAAGGGAGTGCGCCATGTCCTCAAGCGCCTCGGCTCCCAGGGTCGTTAAGGCCCGTGCCTCCGGGAGGGGAGAATCGGGGTCGGACTGCAGGATGATCAGGTTGAGGGCCCGCGTGACCCGCTGGTTTCCGTTGGCGACCACCGCCAGCTCGCTCATCGGGTCCCGGACGTTTTTCGGGTCTCCCGACATGCGCTGAAGGGACGAGAAAACTTCGGCGCTGGCTGACTCGGCGGCCCGCTTCGCACGAACCACCTCCATGTCATAGCGAAGGCCCGCGGCGAGGCGGTCGCCGACGACGCGCATATAAGCGGCGTTCGCCCGCAGCGCCCGCGCCAGAATGGGCCTGAAGCGGCCCTTTTCCCAGACCGGCCAAAAGACGAGGGCCGCGAGCAACGCGAGGAGCCCGCCCGCAAGGGTGTCGCCGAAGCGCTCCGCCGTGAGCTCAAGGGTCGCCGGACCCAGGGACTCCGTGAGGACCACCACGAAAAGCGTGATAAAGACGACCGCGATCCAGTATTTTCTGCGCAGGTAGAACCCAAATCCGAACGCGCTGAGCGCCGTTGCCGCCATGAGCGCAGGGAACGGCAGGCGCAGCCATAGCACGAGACTCGCCAAAACGCTTCCGGCAAGCGTTCCCATGAGCCTTTGAACGGCCTTTGCGCGGGTGGAACCGTAGTCGGGCTGGAGCACCACCATGAGGGTGAGGGGAAGCCAGTATCCATGCCTGAGATCGAGGACCTTCATGGCGACGACCCCGGCAAGCGAGAGCACCGTGATGCGCGCCGTGTAGCGAGCCAGCGCCGGGTCAATGTGCCGGCTCAGGTTGAGCGCTGCCGTCAGCGGCCGCAGCTTCAGGTGGGCAAGGTCGAGCAGCTCAAGGGAGAAGCTGCCCTGGTCGGAGGCGCGGTCCGTCGTCCTCCGGAGGGCCGCGCCCACCTCCGGCAGATACGCGGAAAGGTCCCGTATGGTCGCGCCGACCGCGGCCCAGTGCGCCGGTGACGGTTGGCGTGTGGCAAAAACACCGAGGACTCCGAGGAGGTGGTCCAGGCGCCGAAGGCGGACCTCGGCCCGCGCAAGATGGGCGGGTTGGCGCGACACCACGGCAAGCGCGACCGAGCGCGAAAGGTTTCCCAGGACCGACATCGCGCTCTCGGCCGCCGAGACGACCTCCTCACCGGGCGGGAGGCCCGCGACCTCCTCCCAGGCGGACTGGAATGCGCTGACGCGCTGGGCAAGCCTGGCCGCTGCGTTGTTCAGGTCCTCCAGCCTCCCGACCGCGGTGCGGTTGCGCCTGGCCCGCGCGCTTCCAAGGATGGAGTTCGCCTTGTCGAGCGCGGAGCGCAGATCGGCCTCGGCGCTGTGCCCGGCGGAGAGGGTGCAGACCTCGGCTGCGGCGAGCCACGCTGCGCCGACGGCCTGCCTGAGGGGGTGCTGCGGGCGGATGGGCCAGAGCGCCACGTGGAGCGCCGTTCCCCAGCAGCCGCCGACCAGGGCTGCGAGGGCATGGCTTTGAGCCGCGGCCGATCCGCCCTTTTCAGCCATCGCGATGAAGCAGAGGAAACCCGATGCGATGGCGAGCGAAGGCCCGTAATCGCTGCTCAAGTGACGCCAGAGCCCCGCGCCAAGCCCGACAAGCGCCGTGGCCGCAAGGCAGGCGGCGAGCGAGGGCGCGGCCAGGGCTCCCATCGCCGCCGACCCTGCCAGGACGAGCGTCATCGCGAGCAGGAGGCTAAGCCTCAGGCCGTAGGCGCCGCGGACGTCGACATTGGCCACGTTCTGCGCGGCCATTGCCGCGAAAATCATTTCCACGGGGAGGCGCCCCGTAAGCCCGAGGGCCAGCGGCGCCATGAATGAGGCCATGCACCGCAGGCCGCGCCCAATGTCCGGATTGCTAAAATCCTCGGCGAAGAACCGGTCGACGATCGGCAGTGAGGCCCCGCCATGAGGGGCGGGTCTCTTGCCTCCTGGGTTCGGCGAATCGGTCATCGTTTTTGCGGGGGCCTTTACGCCGAATTATGGGCGGAGGGGTGGGCCCCCGATCAAGAGTTTCCCGCGGGGGATGGATCCAGGCGGCCCGGGGAAATTGGACGGACGCAAGCATTGAGGAGCCGCGTTGTCCCTCGGGAGGACGGGCCCACTTCGACGCGCCCGCCCCTCGATCAACCCGAGTGCGAAAGTCCCGTCAGACCAACTCCTTACTTCGAAAGCGCCACAGCGAAAACAGCATCATGAGAACGATGAAATCCCCTGCGTAAAGGCTCAGAATCAGAACGTCCCTCTGCCTCAATAACGTGTCAGAAAGCAGCTGCATGGAGACGTTGAACGGGCTGTAGCTCGGAAGCACGTAGAAGAGCGGATTGTGCGATGAGTAAAGGCCGTTGCCCGCAAAGAAGGCGAGCACGGCCGCGAGGAACGGATGGACAAACAGGGACAATAGCATCGCCAGCGACCCGAGCATGAGCTGGCGGCAGAACATGAGCCACGGGGCGAACTTCATCGTGGGGCTGAGCTCGAGCCTGCCGAACCGCGCGAAGAGGATGATGGCGACGCTCGCGATCAGCGCGTAGCCCGCCATGACCGCGACGCCTCCGAGGTATTTTCCGAGCAAGAACTGGCTTCTCGAGACGGGCTTGGTCAGCGTGATGCGGACCGTTCCCTTGCGGATTTCGGACGCTACGGCCGTGCTGAATATGAACAGGGAAACGAGGCTGCCCCCGAAGGAGGTCACCTGATAGAAGACAGCCTGAAACATCGCCGACATCTGGTCCAGGTTCGTCGCCAGTTTCTGTTGCTCCTCTTTGCTCATGTGGGACGCATCGGCGGGTGGCCTGCCGGCGTCCCTGGCGGAGGGGGCGTTTGCCGCGCTTTGGTCGAGAGCCGTGCGGGTCATCACCTTGCGCTGGCCGATCAGGGCCGAGGAGAAGATGGCGATCATCGCGAGCGCGACCAGCATCAGGCCCAGCAACAGCCGCTGATGAAGAAGGGCGCGAACGCTGTCTGCGGCGATGAGCAGGATTGTTCTCACGGTTCCTTGTTGGTGCCGATTGCGGAAAAGAAGATCTCCTCAAGGGACTGCGTCTCGACTTCGGTGCGCTCGACCGTCGCATCGTGGTCAGCCAGCAGCTTCTCCACCGAGGCCCGGGTCGCCTCGTCCGAGCACCGGATGGTTGCCTCGCCGTGCGCCAGGCCTATCTCCGCGGACGTCGAGCCAAGCGCCTCGATCAGCGCCTCCTTGAGGCCGCGCACGACCAGCTTCACGCTCTTTGGCGCCGACAGTTCCTTCAGCGTGCCGATCCGCACGAGTTCGCCCTTGGCCAGGATGGCGACCCGGTCGCAGACCGACTCGACCTCGGAGAGGATGTGGGAGCTGATGAACACGGTTTTCCCTTGGCGCCTGAGCTCGACGAGGATTTCACGGAATTCCTTCCGCCCGACGGGATCGAGGCTCGAGGTGGGCTCGTCGAGGATGATGAGATCGGGTTCGTGCAGCAGCGCCTGGGCGAAGCCGAGCCGCTGCAGCATTCCCTTCGAATACCGGGTGATCCGACGGCTTGCAGCCTCCTCGAGCACGAGCAGCCGCAGAAGCGCATCGATGCGGCCCTTTCGGGCGGCGCTCGGAATGCCGGTCAACGCTGCGTAGAATTCGAGAAGGCCCCGACCGCTGTGATAATCAGGGAGGTTCACCGATTCGGGCAGGTAACCAAGGCGGCGCCGGACGCCCGCGTCGCCCGCGGGCCTGTCGAACAGTTGGGCGTAGCCGGAGGTCGGCCGCATCAGCCCCAGGAGCAAGTGGATCGTGGTGGTTTTCCCGGCCCCGTTTGGCCCAAGGAAGCCGAAGATCTCCCCTTCCTTCACCTCGAGGCTTAGCCCCCGCAGTGCGGCGACCCCGGACTTGCGCTTCCAGGCGCCGCCGTAGGTTTTGCCCAAGTTCTCAATCCGGATGGCTGCCATCGGTCCTATTCCTTCACAAGCCGCTCCAATACCCTGCGCAGGTCGCTGTCGTCGGGACGGTAACCCACGCGGATCCATTGGACCAAGCCCCGCTTGTCCACGACGACCAGGGTCGGGATCGAACGGGCGGCGTATCGGTTTCCGATCTCGGATCCGGGATCGAGAAGAACGTGCAGGCTGTAACCCTTCTTCCTCATGAAATCGGTCGCCGTTGCGGCGGACTCGTCCTGGTTGATGCTGAGGATTTCGAGGTCCCGTCCCCTGAAATCGTCCTGCACGCGCTGAAGCCCGGGCATCGCCATCTTGCAAGGGGGGCACCACGACGCCCAGAAATCGAGCACAACGACCTTGTGGCCGCGAAAGTCCGCAAGCGACACCGTCTGCCCGGCGGGATCCTGGGTCGAGAAATACGGGGCCGGCTGTCCGACCCTTATCTCGCCCAACTCACGGGTCGCACCGCCCTGGGAGGCCGCCTGGAGGTCGACCTTCACCTCGTAATTTATCCACACGGTCGCCCCCACAAACAGGATTCCCGCGGCGATCCAGACGTAGGGGAGGGGTTTCACGGGTGATCTGAAGGCGCGGCTGGGGCTTTGGTGTCCCGAGCCTACGGAATTGAACTGCGAGAGTGAAGCTATTTAGGGGCGCGCGATCCACGCGCCCCGGGTCATGCGGGTTTGGGTGGATCGTGCGCCTGATTCGTGGGAAACTCCGGTTCCCAGAGGCGGCTCACGTTTCCAGGGGGTTGATTTCGAAAGGGGAGAAAGATACGAGGGAACGGGGCGGGTTTCCCCAGAGGAGGCGCCCCCTTTCCCCGAGGGTGCCTAAGGCTGGCATTGGGGGAATACATCGTTACAATCGACCCCTTCGAGGCATGGAAATTTCGATGAAGGACTCCCCACTCATTCTGCTTGATCCCCATCCCCGCCGAATAGACCAGATATTCGACAAAGCGACGAAGGAACGACTGGAGCGGCTGGGACGCGTCCTGTGGCACGACGGCTCTCCCCTGCCGGCGGAGCAGGTCGAAGGGAGCCTTCCCGAGGCCGTGGCCATCATAGGGCAGCCGGCCCTCGAGCGCGCCCGCCTGGACCGGGCGCCGAGGCTCAGGGTGGTCTTCAACGTCGAGAGCAATTTCCTTCCGAATATGGATTACGAGGAATGCCACCGCCGCGGGATCCACGTGCTCTCGACCGCCCCCGTATTCGCGAGGCCCGTCGCCGAGATGGCGCTCGGGATGGCCCTTTCGCTGGCCCGGCGCATCCACCAGGCCGATGCGGCGATTCGATCGGGCACGGAGACGCTTTACGGGGAGGGTGACAACCAGGACTCCATTCTGCTTCACGGCAGGCCGATGGCGATCGTCGGATTTGGGAACGTCGGGCGCGCTTTGCTGCCGCTGCTGCAGGCGTTCAGCAGGAGGATACTGGTGTGCGACCCGTGGATCCATCCGAACGTCCTGCGGGAGGCCGGCGTCGTTCCCGCGACGCTCGAGGAGTGCTTCAAGGGCTGCGCGGTCGTATTCCTCGCGGCCGCGGTCACGACGGAGAATGCCGGCGGGATCGGTCGCCGCTATTTTGAGAGCATGGAGCCGGGCGGGATCGTCGTGCTGGCGAGCCGGGCCGGAATCGTGAACTTCGACGAGCTTCTCGACACGGCCGGGACGGGGCGCATCCGGGCCGGCATCGATGTGTGGCCCGATGAACCGATTCCGGCGCAACACCGCGCGAGGCGCACGCCAAACACCCTGCTCCAGGCCCACAGGGCGGGGAATATCCCGGAAATCTGGCCGTGGATGGGGCGGCTCGTGGTCGACGACCTGGAGAACATCCTCAGGGGCCTGCCTCCCCAGCGCTGTCAGGCGGCGGTGCTCGAGACGGTCCTTAGGCTCCGGAGCAAACCGGTAAGCTGAGCTCTGCGGGCCGCACCGCGGCGACAGCCCAAGGATCCTCCGGGTGAAGACGGGCGGGAGGTTCCGCCACCTCGGGGGAATCGCAACCGGGGCCGCCGGCATTCCGGATGCGCGGCGCCCTTTTCTCGTTGGGATAGGTATGCGGCCCCTGGCTGATGGGATTTGACCGTCCCTGTCGCCGCACGTTAAGGGGTGGGCGGGCTCCATCCCGCGTCCGGGTATCAACCTTTTCTTGCCCATCGCCGGGCCGCAAAGCGCGGGCCGTGTCGGACATCGCAATTTGATTGCCATTCGGCCCGCATGAGGGTCGAGCATTCGCAAAGGTAAGTAACTATCAGATAATAGGACACGGTTGCATAAACCGCGGATGCATTTAAGGGTAATTCGCGGGGGCACAACGGCGTCTTTCGGGTGTCGAGTCGCATGGCCCGGCACGCTTCCGCATCGCATGGGATCCCGATCGGCCTCCCGTTCGAGATCGATTTCCGTCCCTCTTCTGCGCAAATCTCAACTCAAACATCATGCTTATTCCCCTCCGCGCTTTCTCGGTGCGACTCACCAAACAGGCCTCCCTGGGGCTACTCCTGGCCGCAAGCCTTGGCTCGCCGCTGCGGGCCCAGTCGGATTATGCGACGCCCTACACCTTTGGCATCCTAGCCGGAGCCGCGGGAAGCACCGGCAGTGTCGATGGGACCGGAACGGCGGCCCAGTTCAACCAGCCCTTTGGGATCGCCCTGGACTCGTCCGGCAACCTGTATGTGGCGGACAAGAAGAACAATGTGATCCGGAAGATATCGTCGTCCGGGGTGGTGACGACGGTGGCCGGGACGGCGAGCAATGCGGGCGGCTCCGCGAACGGGACCGGAACGGCTGCGAGCTTCAACCAGCCCGCGGGCGTCGTGGTCGACAGCGGCGGGAACATCTATGTTGCCGATTCGGGCAACAACGTGATCAGGAAAATCACGTCCGCGGGCGTCGTGACCACCCTTGCCGGCGTGGTCGGCCAATCCGGGGCGGCGAACTCGGCCTCGGGGGTTTCAGCCACGTTTAACACCCCCTATGACGTCGCGGTCGACGGGAGCGGAAACGTGTATGTGGCCGAGTTTGGAAACAATGCCATACGCAAGGTGACCTCCTCAGGCACGGTGACCACCTTTGCGGGAACGCCGGGCGTCTCGGGAAGCACGGACGCGACGGGCACCGCGGCCTCGTTCAACCAGCCGACCAGCATCGCGCTCGACTCCAGCGGGAACCTTTACGTGTCCGACTCCGGAAACAACACGATCCGCAAGGTCTCCTCCGCGGGCGTCGTCACCACGATTGCGGGCCAGACGGGTAAGACCGGCTCGGCGGACGGAACCGGCACGGCCGCGCTTTTCAAGAGTCCCCGGGGCGTCGCGGTCGATTCGGGCGGCAACATCTACGTCGCCGATTCCGAGAACGGCACGATTCGGAAGATCTCCTCGGCCGGCGTCGTCACGACCCTTGCCGGGGAGACGGGGAGCTTTGCCACTGCCAACGGGACCGGATCCGCTGCGCTTTTCGACGTTCCCGAGGGCATCGCGGTCGACTCGAGCGGAAACCTCTATGTGTCGAATGAGCTTGGCAACTCGATCAGCAAGGGATCTGCCGCGGCGGTGGCCGCGCCGACGATCACCCAACAGCCGTCGAGCCAGACCGTTCCGGCGGGCTCGAGCGTATCGTTCTCCGTGGTCGCAACGGGATCACCGACTCCGACTTACCAATGGAACCTGGCGGGCGAAGCGATCCCCGGCGCGATTGATTCCTCCTATAGCATTTCGAGCGCCGCGGCAGGGGATGCCGGAATCTACACGGTGACGGTGACCAACTCTGCGGGCTCGGTGACGAGCAATGCGGCAACCCTGACGGTTACTTCCCTCTCGAGCCCGCCTTCGTTCACGACGCAGCCCGTTTCGCAGACCATATCCAATGCCAGCACGGTCGTATTTCAGGCGGTGGCAAACGGCGCGCCTGCGCCGACCCTCCAGTGGTTCTTTAACGGCAGCCCACTTTCAAACGCCACCGGCGCGGTCCTGGTCGTCGGCGGGGCGACGGCGTCGAACGCGGGGACCTATTATTGCGAGGCGACCAACGCCAACGGAACCGCCCAGTCGGGTACGGCGACGCTCACCGTGAGCACGACCCCTGACATCGGCAGGCTGATCAACATCTCGTGCCGTTCCCAGGTCGGAACGGGGGCCAACATCCTGATCGCGGGCTTCGCAGTGGGCGGAACCGGCGTTTCGGGCTCCGAAACCCTGCTGATTCGCGGCGGAGGCCCGGCCCTTTCGTCCTTCGGCGTCACGGGCGTCCTCCCGGACCCGGTCCTGACCCTGTTCAATTCGGGCGCCGTGCAGATTGCGACAAACGCGGGCTGGGGCGGCACGGCCGCGCTCATCAGCTCCTTCGCCCAGACAGGTGCGTTTGCGTGGAGCAGCCCGACCAGCCACGACGCGGCGCTCCTTGAAACCGAGCCGACCGGCGCCTACACCGCGCAGATCTCCGGGCAATCGGGGGATACGGGCGTGGCTCTCGCCGAGGTTTACGATGACACCCCGGCGGGCAGCTACACCCCTTCCACGCCCCGGCTCGTCAACCTCTCGGCGCGGGCTCAGGCCGGCAGCGGCTCGAACATCCTGATCGCGGGATTCGTCATCGGCGGCTCGACCTCCAGGACGGTGCTGATCCGGGCCTCGGGGCCGGCGCTCATTCCTTTTGGCGTAACAGGCGCGCTTTCGGACCCGGGGTCCAACTCTATTCGGGAAGCACGCTTCTTGCCAGCAACGACGGGTGGGGAGGAGCCACCGACATCTCCAATGCGGCTGCCGCCGTCAACGCATTCTCCTGGTCCGACCCGACCAGCCACGATTCGGCAATCCTTGAGACGCTTCCGCCTGGCGCCTATACGGCCCAGATCTCGGGGGCCAGCGGGGACTCCGGAGTCGCGCTGATCGAGGTCTACGACGTCCCGTAATCGGTTCGCGACGCGCAGGAAGGGACGGCAATGGCCATCCCGCGGCGATTCTCGCGGCGGGCGGGCCCGCCGACACCCCTGAAGGCGCAGGGGGGAGACCGATCCGCGGCTGCGGGGAGGGTTCCCCCAGGGCGTATGCGGCCCTTAGCCACAGGCTTCCCGGGCGGAACGCCCGGGAAACCCACGAAACAGGAACCCGCGCCGGGGCCCGGCCAGGTTACTGAACCTCGTATACCTCAACGAGGGCGACGCCGGTCGTGGCGTTGGCCCCGGTGACCTGTGCGGTGTAGGATCCCGCCGGCAGGGTAACCACCATGGCGCTGTCCAAGGATCCCGCGGTCAGGCCGAAGGCACCGACCTCGCTGAAAACCGCCGGCGTGGCTGCGGCGATCGTGGCCTGGACGGGCGAGGTGCCCTTGGTCGATGCATTGCCCCATCCGGCGTTTGTCGCGATCGCAACGCCATTGCTGTCGAAGAGCGTGAGCTGGGGCGCGGCCAGCACGCCGGTGACCCCGAACGCCGTCAGGCCCGGCCCGTCCGCCCGGATGAGCACCGTCTCATTGCCCGTCCCCGAGACCGCAAATCCCGCGATGAGCGTCTGGGAGCCCGTTCCCGCCTCGCTGCGCGCCGACAGATTGATGAAGCGCGCCGTGGGGGTGCCGGTGTCCGCGTCGTAGACCTCGACGAGAACGACGCCGCTATCCCCGCTCGCGGAGGAAATCTGCGCCGTGTAGCCGCCGGCCGCGAGCGGAAGCAGGAGTGCGGTGTCCTTCGAGGTGGGGCTGAGCGAGAATGCGCCCACCAGGGTGAAGGCGTTCGTGAGGACCGTGTACCCGCCCCACGCGTTGTTTGTCGCAAGGGACGTGCCGCCTGAATTGAACAGCGTGAGGATGGGGTCCGGAAGCACGCCGGCGACGCCGAACTCCGTGAGGGCCGGACCGTCCCCGCGGACGAGAACGTTCTCGGTGCCGGTGCCGCCGACCACGAACCCGCCAATCAGCGTCTGCGAGCCGCTGGCGGCGGTGGAGCGCACCGAAAGGTTGACCAGGTGGGCCGACTGAGGGCCGCTTGGCGTCGGCGTCGGCGTGGGGGTGGGGGTCGGCGTGGGGGTGGGGGTGCCGTTCGTGTTAACGCCCACCCGGATCGTGCTGTTGCTCAGATCGGCGACGTAGATATTGTCGGAGGCGTCCACCGCGATGCCCACGGGACTGTAGAACTCGGCTGCGCTCCCCGTTCCGTCGACGCTGCCATAGGTGAGCGGATCGCCCGCTACCGTCGACACGACGCCGGCCGACGAGATCATGCGGATCGCGTCGTTGGCGGTGTCCGCCACAAAGACGTTGCCGTAGGCGTCCGCGGCGACTCCCTCGGGATCGTCGAACAGCGCCGCGCCTCCCGTTCCGTCCGCGTTTCCGGCCTGTCCCGCCGAGCCCGCGAGCGTGGAGACGACCCCTGCCGACGTGATCTTGCGGATCGTGTTGTTGCCGGAATCCGCGACGTATACATTGTCCGAGGCGTCCACGGCTATGCCTTGGGGGCCGTTGAACTTTGCCGACTCACCCGCCCCGTCGTTGCTCCCGGCGACCCTGGGATCACCCGCAAACGTCGACACGACGCCGGAGGGTGAGATCTTGCGAACCGTGTTGGAGGCAGAGTCCACGACAAAGAGGTTGCCGGTGCTGTCCACGGCTACGTCCGTGGGGTGGTTGAACCGGGCCAGGATTCCGGTGCCGTCAAGTATTCCCGACTGTCCGGGGGTGCCCGCGATGGTGGTCACGACCCCTGCCGGGGTGATCATCCGGATCGTGTCGTTATTCGAATCCGCCACATAGAGGTTGCCGGAACTGTCGACGGCCATGCCGCTCGGGCCGCTGAATTTTGACGCGGTTCCCGTGGCGTCATTGCTTCCGCCGATTCCCAGGGTGCCCGCAAACGTCGTCACGACGCCGGCCGAAGTGACCGTCCGAATCGTTTGATTGCCCGTGTCCGAAACGTAGAGAGTCCCCGAGCTGCCGACGGCGATGCCGGCGGGGTAGTGAAACTTCGCCGCGCTTCCCGTGCCGTCGGCGCTCGTCGTGCTCGCCGAACCCGCGATCGTGGTCACCACGCCTCCGCTCGACGTCACCTTCCGGATCGTGGTGTTGACGGTGTCGGCGACATAGAGATTTCCGGAGCCGTCGATGGCGATTCCGTAGGGAGAATCGAATTCGGCGGAGGTTCCCGAACCGTCCTTGTCCCCCGTGACCTGCGGGGTGCCCGCGAGCGTGGTCGTGGCTCCCGCAGGCGAGATCACCCGGATCGTGTTATTGTTTGTGTCGGCGACATAGACGTTGCCTGCGCTGTCGACCGCCACGCCGTTGGGATTGAAAAAGCGGGCCTGCGGTCCGGTGGCGTCATTGGTGCCCTCGGAGCCGGGATTGCCCGCGAGCGTGGTCACGACGCCCGCCGGAGTGATCTTGCGGATCTCCTGGTCGGACGTATCCGCAACATAAAGGTTTCCCGACGTATCCACGCAGATACCCGAGGACTCGTTGAACTGGGCCGCCGACCCCGTGCCGTTCAGATGGCCCAATAGCCCCGGGGAGCCCGCGATCGTGGTCACCACTCCCGCCGACGTGATCTTGCGGATCGTGAAGTTGTTGGTGTCGGAGACGTAGAGATTGCCCGAGCTGTCGATGCAGATTCCCGTTGGCTGGTTGAACTGCGCCGCGGTTCCCGTGCCGTCGGAGCTGCCCTGGACGCCGGCTTGGCCGGCGAACGTCGTCACGACCCCGGCCGGCGTTACCTTGCGGATCGTGTTGTTGTTGCTGTCCACGACATAGACATTGCCGGAGCCGTCGACCGCGACGCCCTTGGGGCTGTTGAACTGGGCTCCGCCTCCCGTGCCGTTAACGCTTCCATTGAGCCCCGGGGCGCCTGCGAGCGTCGTCACGACTCCGGCCGAGCGTTATCTTGCGGATCGTGTTGTTGCCGTCGTCCGCAACGTACAAGTTGCCCGAACCATCCACGGCGACGGCGTAGGGATAATAGAACCGCGCCGCGGTCCCCGTGGCGCTGCCGGTGCCGGAGGCCGAGCCTGCGAGCGTGGTGATGGCATAGGGCGTGGTGTAGTTGCTCTGCGCCCGCGCCGCGGTGGCGAGGAAGCAGTCCGGCAACGCATCCAAGGCCAACGGCCGATAGGGATGCCACGCGTTTCGAAAGGGACAGGGATGTTTGCTTCATAGGGGGTGACGAATTCCTGGGGTAATCTCGGAACCCGGACGGCTCCGGTCCTGTCGGGCTGCCTTGGGGTTGGGTCTGGTTGTTGGGTTGGTTCGGGTGACGGGTTGCTGAAAAATGTGGGGGCGGGAGAATGGCGCGAAACGCAAACCCCTGCCGGCGGGAGCTCCGGCCAAACATTCTGGGAGGGGAAATCAGGGTTGGGTGGCGGGCGTAATTCTTGATGCTGGGTTTGCTCGAAAGGGCACGGGTCGCGCGCGGGGTGTCCGCACGCTTCACTCAAAACACCGGCGGCACTACAATTACTTCAGGTCCTGTCCTAAAACAACACATAGATTGCTGCCGTGGGTGGGGATGCTTGGGGGAAAGAAGGTGTTGGGATGGGTCCGCGGATTTCCGCTTCTTGGGGCCCGGCACTCGTTGACGGTCACCCCGGGGATGAATCGCAGCGGGACCCGGCCTCGCGAGAGGCGAGCCATGCGGGAGCCGCAATCATTGCAGGGGATGCCGCCGTGGGGTCCATCGGAAACTGGGGCATGGGTTTATGTATTAGCCGGATCATATGATTCACTCCACATTATTGTTTGAATTGAGGCCCGGGCGAATCAGGGGGCGTCGAGCCCATCCGGGCAACTTGGCGTCTCCCCGGTATTTAGGATCTGCAAAGCCCAATCTGTTGCCCCGCCCGAAGGGTCGCCCGGCCTTTTTTCCCAGGCCCGGCAAAGCGCCGTCAGCACCCCCGTACCCGAGGCAAAACGGCCCTCCTTTCCCCAAGAGCGCCGCCCCTTGGGGCTCCATTCTCCGGGACGGCGAGACGCCGCCTCTGCATGTCCGGGGAAATACTGCGTTGACACCCCCTCCCGGCTGCGGGATTTAGTTGGGTTTCCACACAAGAATCCCTTCATCTTCCCAATCACCATGGCCCACAGCGAAATACTCCTAGTCAAGCCCGTTGAGGGCCTCGGCGGCGAGGGCGATCAAGTCAAAGTCCGCGCCGGTTACGCCCGAAATTTCCTCCTTCCGCGCAACGTGGCGGTGCCCGTCACCAAGGCGAACCGCAAGCAGGTCGAGGCGCTGAAGAGGCGCCGGGGCGAACGCGAGGCCCATGAGCTCAATGGCGCCCAGGAGCTTGCCAAGAGGCTCGAGAAGACCGCCCTTGCGTTTGCCGTCACGACCGGCGAAGGAGGCAAAATGTTTGGCGCCATCACGTCGGCCGACCTCCACGACAAGCTCGTGGCTGCCGGGTTCACCATTGAGCGCAAGCGCATCCACCTGCACACGCCGGTGAAGACCCTCGGCAAGCACACGGTCAAGGTGAAGCTCCACGACGAGGTTGCGGTCGAGCTCTCGTTCGACGTCGTTTCGGAAAACCCGATTGAGCCCTCCGCCGAGGAAAAGGCGGAAGAGGAGAAAAAGAACAGGAAGGGTGAGGCAAGGAGGTAGTCTCCCGGCCTTCCCGCCAATGACTGCCGGATTTCCCCTTTGAACAGGGGCTCCGGCTACCCCCTGAATGGCCGACGAGAAGAGCAGCAGCCCGCAACGCTTCAGCGCGCCAGCGGCGGGCCGGGGGATGCCCCACAGCGTCGAGGCCGAGGAGTACCTGCTTTCGTGCTGCCTGATCGACGGTGCGGACGTCGTCGCCCGCTGCCTCGAGGCCCGGATAACCCCGGATTCGTTCTACGTACCGGCGCACGGAATCATCTTTGAGAAGCTCCAGGACCTTTACAGCCGACAGGTGCCCATCGACGTGGCGGTTCTTGGCGAGGAGCTTAAGACCGCCAAGCAGCTCGATTCCATCGGCGGGTATGCGTTTCTGACGAGGGTAAGCGGGAGCATCCCCACCACCGCGCAGGCGGGCTATTTCATCGAGCGCGTCCGCGAGCAGCATCTCTTGCGCGAGATCATCCGCTCGGCGACGGGGGCGGTGGAGGAATGCTTCAATTTCACCGGGGGCATCGACGAATTTGTCGACCAGGTCGAGGCCAAGATATTCGCGGTCACGCAGAGCCGGGTCAGCGAGGGCGCCAAGCCGATGAGTGTCCCGACGAAGGAGGCGATGAACGTCGTCCACAAGATGATGATGAAGAAGGGCGAGATGACGGGCGCCCCCTCGGGCTTCCACGACCTCGACCGTCTGACCTTCGGCTTCCAGCGCGCGGAGATGATCGTCCTCGCGGCCCGGCCTTCGATGGGCAAGACCTCGTTCGCGCTCAACATCGCGGAGGCCGCGACCCTCCCAAAGCGCGGGCTGCCCTTCACCACGCTCATCTTCTCCCTGGAAATGAGCGGGGCCCAGCTCGCGCTCCGCATGCTGTGCTCCCGTGCGAGGGTAAAAATGCAGGCCCTGCGCGACGGCTTATTGTCAAGGAATGGCGATGAGCAGCAGCTCCTCGTCGCCGCCGCGGACGAATTCTCGAAGGCACCGCTCTTCATAGATGACTCAAGTAATCTATCAATCATGCAGTTACGGGCAAAAGCCCGAAGGCTTCATGCCCGGAATAAACTGGGGCTGATCATCGTGGACTACCTACAACTCCTGAGCCCGATCGACTCCAAGGTCCCCCGGGAGCAGCAGGTGGCGGAGGCTTCCCGCGGATTAAAGTCTCTCGCGAAGGAACTTGATGTCCCGGTCATTGTATTAAGTCAGCTGAACCGTTCGTCCGAAAAGGAAAACCGCGCCCCAAAACTTGCCGATCTGCGCGAATCCGGATCGATCGAACAGGATGCCGACGTAGTGCTTATGCTTGCCCGACCCAAAGACGCAGACGAAAAATTCCAAGTGGCCGCCGATTCGGCAGAGTTAATCGTTGCCAAGCAACGAAACGGCCCAGTAGGAGAACTGCGGCTTACCTTCCTGCGAGACATCACACGATTTGAAAACTATACCCAGTAACCCTGTGATTTACAGGGTCCTACGAACATTCTGTGTCTCCGTCGTCCTCGCGGGTGTAGGCCTCTGCCGCTTGGGAGCCCAAGACCTGCAGCCGAGCGACACCGGCGCGCCGACGCCGACCTACAAGGTGGGCACGATCTCGGTCAAGTTCGTGGGCACCGCCAATGTGAACGAACAGGTGGTGCGGGCAAACATCCAGGTCCGCGAAGGCGGCGATCTCGATGAGACGATGCTCGATAGGGACATCCGCGCCCTCTACAAGACAGGTCTTTTCGAGTTTATCGAGATCAAGCGCGAGGCCGTCAATTCGCGGACCTTCAACCTGGTGATCGAGGTGACGCCCAAATACCGCATTCTTGCGATCAAGTATGAGGGCAACAAGCAGATCAAGACCCGCAAGCTCGAGAAGGAGATCAAATCGGCCCCCAATACGTCGCTCGACGAACGCCAGGTGAAGGAGGACTCCGAAAAGCTCAAGGAGTACTACCAGAAGGAGGGCTTCAACCAGGTTTCCATCAGCTATACCATCTCCCGCGACCGCGGCACCGGACTCGGGACGATCACCTTCAAGATTCGGGAGGGAAAGAAGGTTAAGATTCTGGCCATCAATTTCTCGGGCAATGCCCACATCAAAGCCAAGGCGCTCCGGGGAGTGATGGAGACGAAGAAATGGTGGATATTTTCCTGGCTCATGGACACGGGCCGGTTCAAGGACGACGATTTCCAAGACGACCTGGACAAGCTCCGCGACTATTACCGAGAGCACGGCTATCTGGACGTCGAGATCCCGGAGGAAAAGATCGTGTTCAGCTATCCAAAGAAGGAGGGCCTCGTCATCACGATCACGGTGCATGAGGGGCGCCAGTACCGGATCGGCGAAATCAGCATCAGCGGAAACAAGCTCCATTCGACCGCGCTCCTGAAGCGGGTTGCCGCCCTTTACGCGAAGCCCGGCGCGGTGTTCTCCCCCTCCCAGATCGACAAGGCGGTCGAGCGGCTCGAGGACTATTATGGCAAGGACGGTTACCTTGAAACCCGCGTCCACGTCACACGCAGGCCAAACCTGAAAACGAACGACATCGACTTGGAATTCAAGGTCGACGAGAGCGACAAGTACAATGTCGAGTCGATCGAGATCGAGGGAAACACGAAGACGAAGAGCGTGGTCATCATCCGCGAGTTGGTGCTGGGACCTGGGGACGTCTTCGACTCGGTGCGCATGAAGATCAGCAAGAACCGCCTGGAAAACACGCGTTTCTTCGACGAGGTCGACATCACCCCGCAGGACACCAACATCCCGGGCCGCAAGGACATGCGTGTTTCCGTCAAGGAGGGGCGCACCGGCACGTTCTCCTTTGGCGCCGGCTACAGCACGCTCGAGCGGGCCACGGTCTTCGCCCAGATCCAGCAGACCAACTTCGACCTGTTCAACCGGCGGTCGCTGTTTCAGGGCGACGGTGAGAAGTTCAGCATCAAGGTTTCGATCGGGGAGCTCTCGAATGAGGCGGTCATCAGCTTCGAGGAGCCCTATCTCTTTGAGAAGCAGCTGGCGCTCGGCATGAGCGTTTTCCGCGAGATGTCCGATTACGTAAGCACCTATTACCAGGAGCTGTCGGAGGGCGGCAATGTGAGCCTTCGCAAACAGCTATTCGGCCTCTTCAGCGGGACCGTCACCTATCAGTATGAGACCGTCAGCATCTATGACGTCAGCCCGTCCGCATCGGATATCATCACGCAGTTTTCCGGCGTCCACCGGATCTCGGACGTCTCGTTTGAGCTCATCCGCGATACGCGCGACAAGATCGTAAGCCCGACCTCCGGCAACCGGGTCGATTTGATCGCAACGGTGGCGGGTGGCCCTCTCGGGGGCACGGACAGCTATTACAGCCTGGAATTCAAGGGGTCCCAGAACTTCAAGGTGTTCGACACGCAGACCCAGATCCTCGAGCTGGTCGCAAGGTCGGGTGTCATCCAGAACTACGGGGGCTTTCCCTCGATACCCTATTACGATTCGTTTTACCTGGGCGGACCCTACGACCTCCGCGGATTCGAGTACCACGAAGTCAGCCCAAGGGATCCGTTTGGCGAGCCGATCGGCGGCAAGACCTACGGCATGTTCAACGCCGAATACTCGGTCGAAATCGTCGATCCGATCCGGTTTGCCGTTTTCTATGATGTCGGGTTCGTGAACGCACCGGCCTACGATTTCAATCCGAGCGGCTACAATGACGACTTCGGCTTCGGGCTCAGGCTGATGGTGGCCGGATCCCCCCTGAGCCTAGATTACGGCATCCCCATCAGGGGCACCGACCTCAACCGCCATGGCGGGCAATTCAATTTTTCGTTTGGCACACGCTTCTAAATCCGATTCGATCTCCCCCTTACACCCGCGATAACATCCCATGAAGAAATCCATACAGTCCATCGTTGCAGTCGCCGCAATCGCCCTATCGGCGCTGACCGCGAATGCCCAAACCGCCCCGAAGATCCTCGTCGTGGATCTGGCGAAACTTTTTGACAATCATTGGAAGACCCAGGAACAGCAGGCGAAACTTCAGGCCGACGAGGCGAAGGCGCAGGACCAGCTGGCCCAGATCACCAAGGACGGAAACGCCCTGGTGGAGCAATTCAAGGAGCTCGACGAGCAGTCCAAGAACCCGACCGCCACGGCCGAGGTCAAGGCGAAGGCCCAGGGCGACGCCCAGAAGAAGTACGAGGAGATCCAGCAGAAGCGCGGGGAGCAGAACTCCTTCATCCAGAACACGCGCAACACGCTCCAGCAGCGCTTCCAGACCTTCAAGACCCTGATGATCGAGGAAATCACCAAGGTGGCGGTCGACATCGCCAAGAAGAAGGGCGCGACATTCCTGCTCGACAAGTCGGGCCCGACCCTCGTCGGCGTTTCGAACATCCTCTATTTTGACCCGAGCCTCGACATCACCGACGAGGTGATGGCCGAGATCAACAAGGACCGTCCGGCCATGACCCCGGCGCCCGCGGCCACCTCGGCGGCCCCCGCCGCGGCCCCCGCATCAGCCGACTCGCCGAAGATCACGGTCCCCGGCATCACGCCGAGCAAGTAATCGAGGGCTTTCTGTCACAGGACGAGCCCCGCCCGCGTTGAGCAGGCGGGGCTCGTCCTTTTCCGAGGCGGCCGCGCGGCGCAGCGGGAGGGTTTTCATTCCCAACCGGCCCAAGGCCCTTTGCCGGGCAATTCCGAGGCTTCTGCGATTCGTCTTGGCGTTGGCGACGCTTTGGCCAAGTTTCCCCCTCTCCCTTGATGAAGGTCTCGTTCACGCAGGCTGAAATCGCCGCGATCGTCCAACCGGCGAGGACGGAGGGCTCCACGGACGAACTGATACGCGGGATCGCGTCGCTCGGCTCCGCCCGGCCCGGGGACCTCACGTTCTTGGGAAGCCCGAAGTACAAGGCGGCTGTTGCGGGCACCCGGGCCACGGTCGTGCTTCTGCCCGAGGATTACGCGGGCGCGCGGGGACCGGGACAGGTGCACATGTTCGTCTCCAACCCGTCGGCCGCCCTCGCCCGGATCTGCTCGCGGCTCGAGCAGGAACTGTGGCCAAAGCCCAAGCCCGGGATTCATCCGTCTGCGGTCATTTCGCCGGACGCCCGGGTCGCCGCGTCGGCCACGGTGGGCCCCTTTTGCGTTATCGAGGCGGAGGCGACGATCGGCGAACGGGTCCACCTGCAGTCGGGCGTCTTTGTCGGGCGCGGCTCGGTCGTCGGTGAGGACTCGTGGCTGATGGCCGGCGTCGTGGTCTCCGCGGAGTGCACCCTAGGCAAACGGGTCCGGCTCCACCCGGGCTCCGTGGTGGGATCGGACGGGTTCGGCTATCAGCTGGTCGCCGGGCGCCACGAGAAGATCCCCCAGGTGGGCACGGTGTGGATCGGCGACGACGTTGAGATCGGCGCAAATTCGACGATCGACCGGTCCCGATTCGAAAGCACCGTCGTCGGCGAGGGCACGAAGATCGATAACCTGGTGCAGATCGGCCACAATGTGGTGATCGGCAAGCACTGCATGATCTGCGCCCAGGCGGGAATCGCTGGGAGCTGCACGCTCGGGGACTATGTCGTCCTCGGCGGCCAGAGCGGGCTCGCCGGACACCTCACGGTGGGGACTGGCGCCATGGTCGCCGCGCAGTCCGGCGTGAAGGACGACATCCCGCCGAAGACGTCGGTCTTCGGCACGCCGAGCCTCCCGATTCTGCTCGAACACAAGCTGACGATTCTGCGCCACCGGCTTCCGGAGCTGTTCAAGCGCGTTGACGCCCTGGAGAGGCAGGCCGGTTCCAAGCCGGCCCGGCAACCGTCGGCCTAGGGCAGTTCGTCGAGGCGGATGCAGGCCGCCTCCCTTGACACCCCCGCCGGCACGAGCGGAGGGATCCCGGACTTGCAGCGCTCCTCGGCGTGCGGACACCGGGGATGGAAGGCGCAGCCGCTGGGCGGGTTGATGGGGGACGGTGGGTCGCCCGCCAGCACGATGCGCTGGCGCGACCGCTCGATCTGCGGATCGGGCACGGGGATCGCGCTCACGAGCGCCCTCGTGTAGGGGTGGCGCGGCCGGTCGATGACGTCCGTAGCGGATCCGAGCTCGACGATCTTGCCGAGGTACATCACGGCGACACGGTCGGAGATGTGCCGCACGACGGAGAGGTCGTGGGCGATGAAAACGAGCGAGAGGTTCATCCCGCGGCAGAGCTGCGAGAGCAGGTTGAGGATCTGCGCCTGGATCGACACGTCGAGGGCCGAGACCGGCTCATCGGCGATGATGATCTTCGGCCGCAGCGCCAGGGCGCGCGCAATGGCGATGCGCTGGCGCTGGCCGCCTGAGAATTCGTGGGGGTATTTGCGGGAGAAACGGGGAGCGAGCCCCACGAGCTTCATGAGCTCGTCCACGTGGCTGCGGACATCGGCCCGGCTGCAGATCCCGTGGACCAGAAGGGGCTCTGCGAGCGCCGCGTGCACGGTCATCCGCGGGTTGAGCGAGGCATAGGGGTCCTGGAAGATCATCTGCAGGTCGCGCCTGCACAGCTGCATCTCGGTCCGGGAGGCCTCGCCCAGGTTGCGGCCGTTCAGGATCACCGCCCCGCCGGTCATGGGCACGAGCTGGAGGATCGTGCGGGCGAGGGTCGACTTGCCGCACCCGGATTCGCCCACAAGCCCGAGCACCTCCCCCTGGCGGACGCAGAGGCTGACTCCGTCGACGGCCCGAACCGAGGCCGTGTGCCTCTTGAAAAGGAAACCCGAGTGGATCGGGAAGTGGGTCTTTACGTCCCTCAGCTCGAGGATGTTCTCAGGCATTCTTGGCGGCTGCACCCGCAGCGTTGAAGTCGAGCGACCCGGCCCGCGAGCGCACGCAAGCATGCGCGTGCCCGGCCGAGACCTCCGCCAGCTCCGGCCGCGCCGCCCGGCATTCGTCGGCCGCGAATTCGCACCGCGGCGCGAAGGCGCAGCCGGCGAGCGGCTTTGACACATCCGGCGGAATGCCCGGAATCGTGAAGAGATCCCCGCCCTTGGGCTGGAGCGCGGGGATCGAGCGCTGGAGCGCCCGCGTGTAGGGATGAAGGGGCGAGACTGAACAGCGTTCGCGCGTCGGCCGTCTCCATGATCCTGCCCGCGTACATGACCTGAACGTGGTCGCATAGGCCCGCGACGACGCCGAGGTCGTGCGTGACAAAGATGACGGCCATCCCGAGGTCGCTCTGGAGCCTGCGGATCAGCTCCAGGATCTGGGCCTGCACCGTCACGTCGAGCGCCGTCGTGGGCTCGTCGGCAATCAGGAGCTCGGGACGGGTGATCAGCGCCATCGCGATCATCACCCTCTGGCGCATCCCGCCCGAGAATTCGTGGGGATAAAAATGGATCCTGCGCGCGGCATCGTGGATCCCGACCGCCTCCATCATCTCGAGCGCCCTCGCGAGCGCCTCCTTTCTCGAGATGTTCTCGTGGATCAGCAGGGGTTCGATCACCTGCTCGGAGATGCGCAGGTACGGGTTGAGCGAGGTCATCGGGTCCTGGAAGATCATGGACACCCGTTTCCCCCGGATTGAGCGAGCCACGGCGGGGCTGCAGCGGAGCAGGTCCACGCCGTCGAACACGGCCGATCCGCTCTCTATCCTGCCCGGCGGCCGCGGAATAAGTCCCATGATCGAGTAGCATGTCACGGATTTTCCCGATCCGGATTCGCCGACGATCCCGAGGGTCTCGCCGCGCTCGACGCTGAAACTCACGCCGTCGACGGCCCTGTAGACGCCGCTTCGCGTGTGGAAATGAGTGCGCAGGTCCGTGACAGTGAGGAGCGGCATCTTCGGCGTCGCTAGGGTGTCGGCATCGGCCGCGCTATGGCAAGTCCCTCACGGCGGCCGCAACGGCGCCGGGGTCCAGCGCGGCGAGCGATCCGCCGCCTGTCGGGGCGCAGCCGGGCGGCTGAAGGATGCGGTAGGGCGCCGAGAAAACGGGACCGGTCCGCAGGGGATTGGTCGGGCCAAACAGGCCGATGACGGGCACACCGAGCGCGTTCGCCAGGTGCATGCCTCCGGTGTCGTTCGCCACGAGGAGCCGGCACCCCTTGAGCGCCCTTGCGAATGCGACCAGGGTCGTGGTCCCGGCGACGTTCGACACGCGCTCGCTCCCGAATCCCTCGGCGACCCGGGACGCCGTGGCGGCGTCGGCCTGGGTTCCGAAGAGGGCGAATCGCTCCTCGGGGAATTCGCCGATCAGGCTCCGCCAGTGCTCCACGGGCCAGCGCTTTTCGGGATCGTTCTCGGAGCCCGTGATCAGCCCGATCGGCCCGCGTCCGCCCTCGCCCGCCTGCGCGCAGAGCCCCGGTGCGCCAACGGGAGCGAAATCGGGCTGCGCGTCCAGGCCGAAGTGCCTGAGAAAGCCCTCCCAGAGCTCAAGCTGATGGTGGCGCTGCTCGTCATAACCGTCCGGAAGCCGGTAGGCGTGGGTCAGGAGCGGCCGCGGCCTGCCGGGCCTCAGGATCCCGAAGCGCTGGGGGCACCCCGCAAGCCAGGCCTCGAGGTCGCCGCGAACGGAGTTCGTGAAGGCGATCCAGACGTCGGGATAGGATGCGCGGAGTCCGGCAAAGCGGGCGAAGTAGCCCGGACCGCGCGGGGGGAGGGCGCGAACGGTGTCGGCGACGCCAAGCGCCTCGAGAAGCGGGACGAAACCGGACTTCGTGAGGAGCGTCATCTCCGCATCCGGGCGGGATGCGCGGATAGCCCTCAGAAGGGGAAGCGCCATGGAGATGTCGCCGAGCCAGTTCGGAAGGCGTATCCAAATCCGGGTGTTGCGGGGCGGCGACGAAAGGCCCCGGGAGCGGAGGTCTTCGGCGAGCAGGTTGCGCTTCGCCTGAAGCCGAAGCCTGAGCGAGGGCACATCCTGGTTTCTCCAGCGGTCGTGGGCCCAGAGCCACGACGCGCAGAGCGTCTCGTCGGACAGGGCGGCCTCGAGCCAGCGGTTGAGCGCCAGCGTGGCCCCCGCCGCGGTGCCGTCGTTCGGAACCGGGTCGGATTCGAACGTGACCCGCCAGAAGGCGGTGCGCCTCGGGTAGAACGTGCGCAATTCGGCGCCGAACTTGGCGGCGAGGATGCCGGGCAGCTCGCTCGAAGAGCACACTCTGCCGAGGAGGAGCGTGAGCGCGCCCTGCATCCCCGCGTTCTGGTCGAAGAGGACCGCGACACAGCCCCGGCCGCGCAGGATCGCGAGCGCCTCGGCGAAGCCGGCCTTGCGCGACAGCAGTCGCATTCCGTGGCGTTCGCGGGTGCGCCTGACGAAGGAGTCGACCGAGGCGTTGTCGAGGGGGCGGAAGACGACGCCGAACTCGGGAAGGGGCACGGGACTCAGAATCTTGAGCCAGGTCTGGCTCTCCCATAGCGCCAGGTGGAGGGTCGCCAGCACCACTGGGCGGGGATGGGCCGCAAGGCCCCGGGCGAAGGCATCGGCGGAGGGGCCGAGGCGGGCGATCGTCCGGATGCGGCGCTCGGAAAGGTAGGGGGCGGCCAGCGAGAGAAGGGCCGTCTCAACCAGCCGTCGGGAGCTCTCCCGGGCGACCCTGCGACGCCACGAGCGGGGCTTGCCGGGGAATGCATGGTGCAGGTTCGAGCGCATCACCCTCCTGCGCCGGGGCGCCAGCCACAGGATGAGCTCCCCGCCGCCTGAGGAAAGCGCGCGCAGGAGCGGCTCGGGCGTCAGGGCGAGAAGGCGGCCTAGTACGGTCAGGGCGAATGGGATCAAGCGGGCTTTGGTCGGAAAATGGGATTTGGCGTTTGATCTTGGCCGAGAAAAGCCATGGAACGTTAAGCTCTCGCGTCAATGACCGAACTCCTTGTCATCAAGCCCTCATCCCTGGGCGACATCGTCCAGGGCCTCCAGGTGGCCACTTCGCTGAAGGCGCAGAGGCAGGACCTGCGCATCTCCTGGATTGTCCGCGAGATGTTTGCCCCGATTGTGCGTGCGTGCGAGGCCGTGGACCACGTGTACGTTTTCGAGAGGACCGCCGGGACGAAGGGGTTCCTGAAGCTCATGCGCCAGGTGCGCGCGACGAAGTTCGACTACGTCTTTGACATGCAGGGGCTCCTGAGGACCGGGCTCATGACGTCGCGAGCGCGCGCGAAGCACAAGGTCGGGCGCAGCGATGCCCGGGAGTGGTCCGGGATCTTCTACGACGAGAAGGTCCCGCTTCCCCCGGAGGGCCGCAGGAGCCACGCGATGGACATCCTCCTCCAGTTCTGCCCGGTCCTTGGGGCGAAGCCGGAGCTCAGGGGGGTCCTCAAGTTCCGGGACGTCGACAGCCTGACCCTGCGCTTCGCCGACGGGCGGGGTGGGGCGAGGCCCTTCGTCATGTTCCCGGACAGCCGGAGGGCCGACAAGAAATGGGGGGGCTTCAAGCAGCTTACCGAGATGATCCTGAGAGAGGACAAGTCCCGCAAGGTCGTGTGGGCCGGGAACAACTTCCTGCCGGACAGGGGCGCCTTTCCCGAGGCGCAGTTCATGAACCTGACGGGCAACACAAGCCTCGTATCCCTGCCCGCGCTCGTTAAGAAGGCCGACTGGGTGATCAGCAACGACAGCGGACCGATGCACCTGGCCGCGGCCCTGGGCGTCCGCGTGTTTGCCATCTTCGGCCCCACCGACCCCAGGCTTTTCGGACCCTATCCGATCGGCGGACCCCTGAACCACGTGATCCAGGCGCCCGTGGGCGACCTGAAGCTCCTTTCGGTCAGGGATGTTTACGCGCGCTTCCAGAAGATACGCGGCCGTTGACCGGTTCGCCCGCCGAAGCCAGAGTCCCCGACCATGCTCGACCCCAAACTGATCCGCGAGTCGCCCGAGCTCCTGCGCGCGGCGATCGCAAAGAAGCACCTCAAGGTGGATCTGGACGCCGCGCTGGCGGCCGACGCCGCCTGGCGCGCCCGTCTCCAGGAGGTCGAGCACCTTCGATCGGTCCAGAAGGCGGCAAACGCCTCGATGGCGGCGCTGCCGAAAGGCTCTCCGGAGTTTGCCAAGAAGCTCGCCGAGATGAAGGCGGTGTCCGCTCAGATCAAGGAGAAGGACCTCGCGCTGAAGGCGGCGGAGGAGACGTGGCGCGAGATGATGCTTACGCTCCCCAACCTGCCTCACGCGAGCGTTCCGGAGGGGGGGACGCCCGCGGAGAACGTCGTCTTCTCGACGCACGGCGACCCGGCCGGCGCCAGCCCGAACGCCGTGGCGCACTGGGACATCCCGGGCTTCTCGCGGCTCTTCGACTTCGAGCGGGGTTCCAAGGTGACCGGGGCCGGGTTTCCGTTCTTCATCGGCGAAGGGGCGAGGCTCGTCCGCTCGCTCATCAACTTCTTCCTCGAGGAGGACGCGATGGCCGGCTACGTGGAGGTTTCGCCGCCCGTTTTCGTGAATGCGGCTAGCGCCACGGCGACCGGCCAGCTCCCCGACAAGGAGGGGCAGATGTACGAGACGACGCCCGACCGCCTCTTCGCCGTTCCGACCGCGGAGGTGCCCCTCACGAATTTCTTCAGGGACGAGATTCTGGACGAGGGCGCCCTTCCGATCAAGCGCTGCGCCTACACGCCCTGCTTCCGAAGGGAGGCCGGCAGCTACGGCAAGGAGGTGCGCGGACTCAACCGCCTGCACCAGTTCGACAAGGTCGAGCTTCTGAAGTGGGTGCACCCGTCGCGAAGCTACGAGGAACTCGACGGCCTGAAGGACGATGTCGAGGCCCTGCTGAAGAAGCTCGGGATCCCGTACCGGGTTCTCCTCATGTGCGGCGGCGACCTCGGTTTCGCCCAGTCGAAGAAGTACGACCTCGAGGTCTGGGCGGCCGGCCAGAAGCGCTGGCTCGAGGTGTCGAGCTGCTCGAATTTCGAGGCGTTCCAGGCCCGCCGCGCCCAGATTCGCTTTCGTTCGAAGGAGTCGGGAAGGACCGAACTTGTCCACACGCTTAATGGTTCGGGCCTGGCCGTGCCGCGGGTGCTCGCCGCCATCCTGGAGAACAACCTCGAGGCGGACGGGCGGGTCAGCATCCCCCCCGCGCTCGTCGCCCATTTCGGGAAGACGCACCTCTCGTTTGACTGAGGCCGAACCGGCGACCCAGCATGAAGACGCGCGGCAGAGCCTCCTGGCCAGCGGCCGCGGCCGCGATCGCCGCGGGGATTCCTCGCAGCCGGCTGAACGCCGCCGTTGTCGAGTGGGCCGATCAGCGGCCCCAGAATGAACGCTGGGCCGTGGCGCTATCCGGCGGCGCCGACTCGGTGGCGCTCCTGCTGCTTCTCCACGCACATTGGCCGAAGCGGCGCTCCCGCCTGGTGGCGCTCCATTTCGACCATCGCCTGCGGGGCGCCGAGTCCGCGGCCGACGCGCGCTTTTGCGGAAGGCTCTGCGCCGGTCTGGGCGTTCCTCTGGTCGCGGGTCGATGGGAGGCCGGGAGGCGCAAGAAGAGCGAGGCGGGTGCACGGGAGGCGCGCTTCAATTTTTTTGAGCGCGAGATGGCGGTGCGCCGGATCCGCGTCCTCTGGCTCGGGCACCAGCAGGATGACATTGCTGAGACGCTCCTGATGCGCCTGGCACGCGGCAGCGGCGGCGGCGGGTTGGCGGCGCCCCGGCCGATCCATGCCCTTTTGCCGCGGAAGGGACGGGAAAAGTTCCACGTCCGCCCTCTGCTGACGCTCAGGAAGCGCGAAATTGCAAGAGCGTTGCGGGACATCGGCGCTGCATGGCGCGAGGATTCAAGCAACCTCAAGGGATCGCACTTCAGAAACCGGCTCCGATTGGACGTCATCCCCCGATGGGTTCGCGCCGCGCAGCGGGACGCCCTCGCTGGAGCCGCCCTTTCGCGCGAACTGCTTGAGGAGGATGACCATGCGCTTGAGGCCTGGGTCGACTCCCTGGAGCTCCTGGGGGAGGACGGGACCCTCAGCGTGTCCCGGCTTGCCGGAAGACCGCGGGCTGTTGTGCGGCGTTCCCTCCATCGGTGGCTTTTGCTTCAAAGGCCGGTTCCCGACCTGTCGCGGCAGGCTTTTGACACGTTAATGCGTTCGGTGGAGCGCGGCACACGGGTGCGGCACAGCCTTGGGCAGCATGGCTTTGCGGTAATTCGCGGCGGGCGCCTGTGTTTCGAAGCCGCGCGCAAATCTGCGACGCCTCATTGACTTGTAATGCCGGAACCACAAGGTTGGTTTAACAGTCATATACCCACATAGATGCCCGACAACGAACCCAAGAAACCGCGCCGGCAGCTCAAGAACATCCCTCCGGACCGCTTTCAGCCCAAAGTGCTCATCTTTTGGATAGCCTTGGCATTTGCGGTGGTGGCGCTCCTTTTCTGGTCTCCGGGAATCACGGTTTCACCGGCTCCGCTCACGATTTTCGAGGTGGTGACCCATGCGGAATCGAACGACATCAAGACCGGCATGATCCAGCCCGATCCCTCGGGTGGGCGTGACTGGGTATTGATCACGGGCGAATTGAACACCGCGAGCCTTACGAACGAGCGGGGCGTAAAGACCTCCGCGTTCCGGGCCGCCGGCCGCCTCACGGACTCGAACATGGAGCGCCTCCAGAAGACGAACAAGTTTGTCGAGCGCCCGACGACGACGGTCCTGATGCAGGTCGCGCTGAGCGTTCTGCCGGTCCTCATCATCATTGGATTCCTCTATTTCCTCTTCAGCCGGCAGCTCCGCCAGGCCGGCCGCGGCGCGCTCAATTTCGGAAAGAGCCGCGCGAAGCTGCTGACCCGGGATCGGGACAAGGTCACCTTCGGCGACGTCGCTGGATGCGACGAGGCCAAGGAGGAGGTCTCGGAGGTCGTCGAATTCCTGAAGGACCCGAAGAAGTTCACGAAGATGGGCGGCAGGATCCCCAAGGGCATCCTCATGGTCGGCCCCCCCGGAACCGGCAAGACCCTTCTCGCGAAGGCGGTCGCGGGTGAGGCGGATGTTCCGTTCTTCAGCATCTCGGGATCCGACTTTGTCGAGATGTTCGTGGGCGTCGGCGCCTCGCGCGTCCGCGACATGTTCGAGCAGGGCCGCAAGAGCGCCCCGTGCCTCATCTTCATCGACGAGATCGACGCGGTGGGCCGCCAGCGCGGCGCGGGCCTCGGCGGCGGCAATGACGAGCGCGAGCAGACGCTCAATTCCCTTCTGGTGGAGATGGACGGTTTCGACACGACCGAGGGGGTCATCATCATCGCGGCCACCAACCGGCCGGATGTCCTGGACAGCGCGCTCCTGAGGCCGGGCCGCTTCGACCGCCAGATTTACGTCGACCTCCCGGACATGATCGGACGCGAGCAGATCCTGCGCGTGCATTCGCGCAAGCTGAGCCTTGCCGACAACGTGGACCTCGGGGTCATCGCCCGCGGGACGCCGGGGCTTTCCGGTGCGGAGCTTGCCAACCTCCTGAACGAGGCGGCGCTGCTTGCGGCGAGGAGGAACCGCAAGAAGATCGATGCCGCGGACGTCGAGGACGCCCGCGAGAAGGTGCAGTTCGGGCGCGAACGCCGCCGCCTGATGGACGACGACGAGAAGAAGCTGACGGCCTACCACGAGGCGGGCCACGCCCTGATCCAGGGAGTCCTCGACGACGGGCACATGCCCGTCCACAAGGTCACGATCATCCCGCGCGGGCGCAGCCTCGGAAGCACCATGTTCATCCCGAAGAAGGACGTGCTGACCCAGGCGATGAAGCGGATGCTCAACCAGATCGCGATGGGGCTGGGAGGCCGCGTTGCCGAGGAGCTGGTCCTTGGGGATATCTCAAGCGGCGCCGCAGGCGACATCGTCCAGATCACCGCGATCGCCCGTCACATGGTCTGCGACTGGGGAATGAGCGCGCTCGGGCCCATCTCCTACGGGGGCAACCACGACACCGTCTTCCTTGGCCGCGACATCACCAGGACCGAGAATGTCTCTGAGGAGACGGCCCGCCGGATCGACGTCGAGATCCAGAGGATCATTTCGGAGCAGTACGAGCGCGCGAAGGCGATCATCACCGAGCGCCGCTCCGCCCTGGACAAGATCGCCGAGGCGCTCCTTGAGCACGAGACGATCGAGGGCAGGCACGTGCTCGAGATCCTTGAGTTTGGCGAGATGCGGTCACCGGTTGCGGCCTCCTTCCTTGGCAAGACGACCGACAAGCCCGAGGAGAAGAAGGCTGCGGACAAGCCGGCCCCTGCAGAGGGGCTTGGCGCCGGTCCGGCCCCCGCGCCCACGCCCGCCTGAGGCGCGAGCGCGGCCCGCTTCGGGCGCAGGGACCCTCTTTCCGGCTTGGATTTGGCGGGCCTGCGAGCAACATCAGCATCCACCCCATGAAGATATGCTGCATAGGAGCCGGCTACGTCGGCGGCCCGACGATGGCGATGATCGCGCTGAAGGCGCCCGACATCGAGGTAAGGGTCGTCGACATGAACGCCGCGAGGATCGCCGCGTGGCGGTCGGACACGCTGCCCATCTACGAGCCCGGGCTTGCCGAGGTCGTCGCAAAAACCCGGGGCAAGAACCTGCATTTCTCAACGGACGTCAGGGCGGGCATCGAGGCCGCGGATATCGTGTTCGTGGCCGTGAACACCCCGACCAAGAGCTACGGGGTGGGTGCCGGCCGCGCGGCGGACCTGCGCTTCATCGAATCGGTTGCGAGGACGATAGCCGAATGCGCGAATGGTCCGAAGATCATCGTCGAGAAGTCGACGATCCCGGTGAAGACGGCCGAGACGATCAAGGACATCCTCGCCGCGAACGGAAGGGGGATCCCGTTCCAGGTGCTCTCCAACCCCGAGTTCCTCGCGGAGGGGACGGCCATTGCCGACCTCCTCAACCCAGACCGGGTCCTGATCGGCGGCGAACGGACGCCGGAGGGCGCGGCGGCCGTCGCCAAGCTGGCCGATGTCTACGCCCGCTGGGTCCCGCGCGAACAGGATCATCACCACCAACCTCTGGTCCTCGGAACTTTCCAAGCTGGTCGCGAACGCCTTCCTGGCCCAGAGGATCTCGTCAATCAACTCGATCTCCGCGCTGTGCGAGGCGACCGGGGCCGATGTGGACGAGGTGGCCAACGCCATCGGAAAGGACTCGCGGATCGGCCCGAAGTTCCTGAAGGCGTCGGTCGGTTTCGGCGGCTCGTGCTTCCAGAAGGACATCCTGAACCTGGTCTATCTCTGCGAGCATTTCGGCCTTCCGGAAGTGGCCGCCTATTGGGAGGGCGTCGTCAGGATGAACGACTGGCAGAAACGCCGGTTCACGTCGAAGATCGTCAAGGCCCTGTATAATTCCGTCGCGGACAAGAAGATAGGGATATTGGGCTTCGCATTCAAGAAGGACACGAACGACACGCGCGAATCGCCGGCCATCGCCGTCTGCCGCGATCTGATCGCCGAGCAGGCGCGGGTGACGGTCTATGATCCGAAGGTCCCCGCCGACGAAATCCGCCGCGATATTCTCGGCAAGGATTCGGGCAATTCCCAGCTCTCGATCGCCGCGGACGCCTATGAGGCGGCCGCTGGGGCCCACGCCCTGGCGATCGCGACCGAGTGGGACGAGTTCAAGAAGCTCGATTTCGCTCGGATCTTCGGCCTCATGTCCAAACCGGCGTTCATTTTTGACGGGCGAAATATTCTCGACCTGCCGAAGCTCAGGGAGATCGGATTCCGGGCGTCCGGAATAGGGAAGTAATCCCCGCCGCCACGCCGTTCAGGTGCCAAGGGCCGTCCGATAGACGCGCGGCACGCGCTTGGTGACCGAACAGAGGGTTTCCCAGGGAATGGTCTCCGCCCAGCGGCTGAACTCCCCGATCGATATCTCGTCGGCGCCCTGTCTGCCCACGATGACGGCCTCGTCTCCGCTCGCCAGCCCGGGAACATCGCTGACGTCCACAATCGTCTGATCCATGGTGACCCGCCCGAGCACGGGGCATCGGACGCCCTTTATCAGCACGCTTGCGCGGTTGCTGACCGCCCGCGGGATGCCGTCCCCGTAGCCCGCGCAGAGGACCGCGATGGTCGAATCCCTGGATAGCCTGCGGGTGCGCCCATAACTCACCGTTGTGCCCGCGGGAAGGCGCTTAACGATGCCGATCCTCGTGTGGAAGCTGAACACGGGCTCCGCCTGGACCTTGGCCAGGAACGAGCTTGGATGCGGCAGGACGCCGAACTGGAGGAGGCCGACGCGGACCGCATTGAAGGGGCTCATGCCGGGCATCGTCTCGATCCCCGCACTATTGTCGGCGTGGATGAAGAGCTTTTCGGGCGGCACCCTGTCGAGCCTGCACTCGGCCAGGACGCCGAGGAAGCGGCGGCGCTGCTCCTCGGTGAACGCCGCGTCGTCATCCGGACTGGCGAAGTGCGTGAAAATCCCCGCGAGCCTCAGGTCCTTCGAGTCCGAGATCCGCCGCACGAGGGCCGGGGCCTCCTCATGCCACACGCCGAGCCTTCCCATGCCCGTGTCGACCTTCAGGTGCACCGAGATCGCGCGTCTTGCCGACCGGCTTGCCTTCTCGAGCCGCGCGACCTCGTCCAGCGTGGAGACCGTTGCGGCGACATCGTATTCGCCGACAAACCGGTCCTCGTCCGGCAGAAGCGGGCTCAGCAGCAGGATGGGCCATCCCGGTCCCAGCTCCCTCAGCAGCGCCGCCTCCGTGATGTTCGCGACCGCGAAGAGGTCCGCCCCGGCGTGCATCAGGCGGCCGGCGACCTGCTGCAGGCCGTGGCCGTAGGCGTCGGCCTTGACGACGGCGACATAGCGGATGTGCGGCGGCAGGGAGGCGCGGATGTGGCGTAGATTGCGCTCAAGCGCGGCCAAGTCGATTTCGGCCCAGCAGCGCAGGGGCAGGGAGGGGTGGTTTGTGATCACGGGGCTCGGTGGATCTGAGGGATCCATTTGGCGTAGGCCGGCTCCTGGTGAAGGAAGGCGTCAGGGGAGGCCGTCGCGTGGAAGAGGTCCGCCTCGGCGACCCGCGGAAGCTCGATGAGGCGTGAAAGGTCGTAGGGCGTGGTGGTCGTGCCCGGCGGAAGCGGATCCCAGTGCCTGAAGCCTTCGGGGGCGGCCAATTCGCCGGCCAGCTCCGCGGCCTGGACGCGCTCCAGGGAGCCGCCGAGGACAAACCGGTGCCAAAGTCCTCGGCGGGCATCTGCAATGACGGCAAGGTCCGTCCTCCCCAGGGCCTGCGCCACGAGGGCCAGGCTCAGGTACCCGAAGGCGGCCCGCGGCTCCAATACGCCCCACATCCGCACCGCCATCGCGGACGAGCGGATGCCCAGGATCGAGCCGGGGCCCTCGCAGAATGCGAAGGCCCGTACCCGGCCGAGATCGACGTCCAGCAGGTCGATGCATTCGAATATCCCGACGCCGGCCTCCTGCCTGCGGGAGGACCAGCGGGCCGGTTCTCCGCGGCCGAGAAGCCCGACCTGGACCGTGTCGGAGGCCGCGTCGATCAGGAGGAGGGGCGATTGAGACCGTAGAATCTGGCTGAGGCTCGGCATCTTGCAGAATTTACCAAACGCCTCGCGGGGCGCCCCCGCAAGCCCGGTTAATGGGGTCCCAATCCGGCATTGACCCGACCCCGGTCAAACCTACGCTGGACCCTTACATTATCTGCAAAGCAGCAAAAGCACCCACTCCGTGAACGTCCAACTGAGCTCCGTTTCCGAATCCCGAAAGACCCTCGTCGTCACCCTCGATCAGCCAGAGGTTGAGGCCGAGCACAAGGCCGTCCTGGCTGAGTATGTGCGCCAGGCGAGGCTTCCGGGCTTCCGGCCGGGCAAGGCTCCGGTGGCCCTGGTGACTAAGCGGTTCACCAAGGAGATCGATGAGGAGTTCAAGCAGAAGGTGGTCACCAAGGCCTACCGCGGCGCCCTCGAAAAGGAGAAGCTCGAAGTCCTCAACGTCGTCAGCGTCGAGGAGGGGAAGATCGAGCCCGGGCTTTCGGCGGTGATCACCGTGACCGTCGACGTGAGGCCCGAGTTCACGCTCCCAGAGTATGTGGGCCTGCCCACCCAGGTCGGGCCTGTGGATCCGACCGACGCCGAAATCGACAGCGTCATCCAGGGGCTGCGCTCCGAGCGCGCGGATTTCAAGCCCGCGGAACGTCCCGCCGCAAAGGGCGACTACGTGAAGCTCTCCTACGAGGGATCGGTCGACGGGAGGAAGATTTCCGAGATCGCGGGCGACAAGCAGCTCTACGCGGCCGTCCCCCAGACATGGGAGGAGGTCGAGGGCGCCAACGAGGGCATCATCCCCGGGCTCGGCAAGCACCTCGCGGGCCTAGCGAAGGGCGACAAGAAGCATGTCTCCATCAGTTTCCCGGCGGCTTTCCAGCCGGTCCCCGCGCTCGCCGGCAAGACGGCGGACTATGCCGTCGATATCCAGGAGGTCCGCGAACGGGTCCTCCCGGAGCTCAACGGCGACTTCTTCAAGGCCCACGGCGTGGACAGCCTTGGGGGACTGAGGGACCAAGTGCGCGCGAGCCTGAAGCTCCAGAAGGAGAAGCAGAACCGGGCGACCCAGAGGAACCAGGTCACCCAGGCGCTTGCCGATAGGGTGAATTTCGAGCCGCCGGCAAGCCTCGTCGAGGCCGAGACCCAGGGCGTGCTCCGCCAGTTCATCGAGGAAAACATGCGCCACGGCATCCCCGCGGAGCAGTTTGAGAAGGACAAGAAGGAGCTCTTCGAAGGCGCTCGCAAGGCGGCGGCCAGCCGCGTCAAGGTCCAGCTCATCCTGGCAAGGGTCGCGGAGGCCGAGAAAATCACGGTCACCGACCGGGACATAGACCTTTTCATCCGCGGCGAGGCGGTCCGCTCAAACCGGAGCCCGGACAAGGTGGCGAAGGAGCTGACGAAGAACCGGGACGCCCTCCGATCGGTCCAACAGTCGATTATTTTCGACAAGTCGGTTGATTTCCTGGTTTCCAAGGCTAGTCTGTCGCCAGCGCAATCGTGAGTTACTACGTCCCCATCGTCCTTGAGAACACCGGCCGCGGAGAGCGGTCGATGGACATCTATTCGAGGCTCCTTAAGGACAGGATCATCTTCATTGGGACGCCGATAGACGACATGGTGGCCAACCTGGTCATCGCCCAGATGCTCTACCTGCAGATGGAGGACGCGAAGAAGGACATCCACCTTTACATCAACTCCCCGGGCGGCGTTGTCACGGGCGGGATGGCGATTTATGACACGATGAATTTCCTTCAGTGCGACATCCAGACCTTCTGCGTCGGGATGGCGGCCAGCATGAGCACGGTGCTGCTCGCGGCGGGGACCAAGGGCAAGCGGTTCGCGCTGCCCAACAGCCGCGTCATGATCCACCAGCCCTCGGGCGGGGCGGGCGGCCAGGCGGCCGACATCACGATCGCCGCAAGGGAGATCCTGCGCTGGCGCAAGACTTTGAGCGAGGTCATCGCCCGGCACACGGGCAAGCCCCAGGAGCAGGTCGACAAGGATTCGGACCGGGATTATTACATGAGCGCGGTGGAGGCAAAGGACTATGGAATCGTGGACCACGTGGTGGCTTCGACCCGTGAGGCCCAGACCCTCGTCGTCAAGACGGCCGCCTGAGCGCGCCGTCAGTCGTTTTCCGCCCTCGACAGCGCGGCTGCGAAATCCAGACTAAGCCGCCATGGCAAAATCGTCCAGAATGACGCTCTGCTCCTTCTGCGGGAAATCGCAGGCCGAGGTGAAGAAGATCATCGCGGGCCCGGGCGTCTACATCTGCGACTCTTGCGTCAATGTCTGCAAGACGATCATAGACCGCGAGGTCAAGCAGCCGGCGATCGAGGTGAAGCCGGCCTTCCGGATGATCAAGCCGTCGGGGATCAAGAAGGTGCTCGACGACTACGTGATCGGTCAGGACCACGCGAAGAAGGTCCTCTCGGTGGCCGTCTACAACCATTACAAGCGGCTCAATTTCGAGTCCGGAGTTTCGCCGAGGGATCCCGCCGCCGCGTCGCCCGAGTTCAACGACGTCGAGGTCGAGAAAAGCAACATCCTCCTGGTCGGCCCGACCGGATCCGGCAAGACGCTCCTTGCCAGGTCGCTCGCCCGGATCCTCGACGTGCCCTTTGCCATCTCTGACGCGACGACGCTCACCGAGGCCGGCTATGTCGGCGAGGACGTCGAGAACGTCGTTCTCAGGCTCCTGCAGAACGCCAACTACGACGTCAAGAGGGCCGAGTGCGGGATCATCTACATCGACGAGATCGACAAGATCAGGCGCACCACGGAGAACGTGTCCATCACCCGAGACGTCTCGGGCGAGGGAGTCCAGCAGGCGCTTCTGAAGATCCTCGAGGGCACCGTGTGCAACGTGCCGCCGCAGGGCGGGCGCAAGCACCCGAACCAGGAATACATCCAGGTCAACACCTCCAATATCCTCTTCATCTGCGGGGGCGCCTTCGTCGGGCTCGACCAGATCGTCAAAAAGCGCCTCGGGCAGCGGTCAATCGGATTCCACCAGAGCGCCGAGGACCGGGAGATCGCCCCCGAGGAGATGATGCGCCGGATCGCCCCCGAGGACATGGTCCGATTCGGGATGATCCCGGAATTCATCGGCCGGCTGCCGGTCGTCACCGTGCTCGACCAGCTGAAGGTCGAGGACCTCGAAAAGATCCTGCTGCGCACGAAGAACGCGATGGTGAAGCAGTACTCGAAGCTCTTCGCCATGGACGGGGTGAGGCTCCGGTTCACCTCCGACGCCGTGAAAGCGGTCGCCGCTAAGGCCATCGAGCTGAAGACGGGCGCCCGCGCGCTCCGGGCCATCCTCGAGGGCATCATGCTCGAGGTCATGTACGACCTGCCGCAGCAGGAGGACGTGACCGAGGTGATCGTGGACGCGGCGGCCGTGGCCGGGAGGCGAAGGCCCACCGTCCGACGCGCCCCCAAGGCGGCGCCTACGGAGAACGCCGCTTAGGCGCCTGGGCCCGGTCCCCCACGGGGATCACCAGACGCGGTAGTCGCCCTTGGCGACTCCGCGCGCAAATTCCACAAAGAGCCGGACGCAGCGCTCCACGTCCTCGAGGTCGACGACCTCGCTCGGCGTGTGCATGTAGCGCAGGGGGATGCTGACGAGGCCGGTGGCGACGCCGCCGCGCGCCACCTGGATCGAGCGCGCGTCCGTCCCCGTGGGCCGGGGGTCGCCCTCCACCTGGTAGGGGATCCGCAGCTCTCTTGGCCGCCTTCACGAGGTCCTCGTACACCTTGGGGTTGATGTTCGCCCCGCGGCAGATGATGGGGCCGCCGCCCAGCTTCGTCTCGCCGTACTTTCGGTTGTCGCAGTCCGGATGGTCGGTCGCGTGGCCGACATCGACCACGAGCGCCACCTGCGGGTCGACCGAGTAGCCGGAACCCGTGGCGCCCCGGACGCCTATCTCCTCCTGGGTGGTGGCGACGGCCACGACCCTTGCCGAAGGTTTTTTCTTATCCTTGGAAAGGCGTATCAGGGTCTCGCCGACGATGTAGGCCCCCACCTTGTTGTCGAATGCCCGCGCCGTGCCGACCGTGCCGTGGATGAGCTCAAACTCGTGGTCGTACGTGGCTGCGTCGCCGATCGAAATCCGCTGAAGGGCCTCCTTCTTCGACTTGGCGCCGATATCGATCCAGATTTCGTGGATCTCGGGCACCTTCTTTCGGTCGGCCTCATCCATGAGGTGGATGGCGCGTTTTCCCGTGACGCCCTTCACGGTTCCCTTCGCCGTCTGGATCACGACGCGGCGGCCCGAGATCACCGTCCGATCGTGCCCGCCGATCGTATCGAAATAGATGAACCCGTCCTTGTTCACATAGGTGATGATGAGGCCGAGCTCATCCATGTGGCCGGCGAGCATCAGGGTGGGGTCCCCGGAGGGATTGAGCGTCGCGATCCGGTTCCCCAGCGCGTCTCCGGCAAAGCTGTCGGCAGCCGGCCGAACGTGGCGCTCGAAGACGGCCTGGGCCTCGGCTTCGTAGCCCGAGGGCGAGCGGGCGTGAAGAAGTTCGGTGAGGAAGGCTGGGGGAGTGTAATGGGCCATCGTCGAAGCTGTGTGAGCGTTCAGTCTCGCCCGTTTCTCGGCCAATCGCAACGGGGAAAAAGGCCTTGGCGCCGAGGCGGGGACGTGGGAGCGTCCGCATCCCATGACCATCTATCCGGCGATCGACATCAAGGACGGACGCTGCGTCCGCCTGACCCAGGGGCGCGCGGACCGGGAGACCCTCTATGCCGAGGACCCGGCCCGGGTCGCCGAGGGGTTCAAGGCGGCGGGTTCGGCGTGGGTGCATGTCGTCGATCTCGACGGAGCCTTTGCCGGCGAGCCGAAGAACCTCGCCGTTGTCGAGAGGATCGCCCGGCTCGGCCTCAGGGTCCAGCTCGGCGGGGGGCTGAGGACTCGGGCCTCGGTTGACCGGGTCCTTTCACTTGGAATCGCTCGCGTGGTGATCGGAACCCGCGCGGCCGAAAGCGAGGAGTTTATTTCCGAACTCGTGGCGGCGTACGGTGCCAAGATCGCCGTGGGGATCGATGCGAAGAGCGGGAAGGTTGCCGTCAAGGGCTGGGTCGACACGACGGCGATGGCGGCCCTCGACCTGGCCCGCCGCATGGAATCCCTCGGCGTTTCGACGATCATTCACACGGACGTCGGGACCGACGGCATGCTCACGGGCCCCAATTTCGGAGCGCAGGAGACGATGCTTGGCGCCGTGAGGGTCCGTGTGATCGCCAGCGGCGGCGTCGGCGCCCGCGGCGACGTCCTGCGGCTCGTCGAGCTTGGGAAAGACCGCCCAAACCTCGACGGCGTGATTGTCGGGAAGGCGCTTTACGAGGGGAAGGTCGACCTGGCGGATCTTCTCAGCCTAGGCACGGGCCAGGGGAGTGAATAGGTAGTCGCCCCCGACCATGGACTTGGGAGGTGTTGGGTCGGCTGCGATCGGCGTCCAACGGTATTCCAGCGCGCGAAGAATTTCGAGGACTCCGTCGACCTCGAGGTTGCTGTGGAAGGCGAAAATGAGAGTGGGACGCGACTTGGCGAGGGTTACCTTCATGCCCTCCAGTGCCTTGTGACCGTGGCCTTCGACGTCGATCTTGACGAATTGGGGGGCCCTCAGTTCGCCGCTCTCAGCCAGTTCGTCAAGGCGCAGGGAGCGGATCGCGATCGGCGTGCACTCGGAATTCCTGGTTTCGCCTTCATAGAATAGGTGGGCGCTCGTCGTGTCGGTCTGCCCGTAAGTCAATAGTTCGGTTGTCTCCGTCCGGTCCGAGGCCGCGGCCTGATAGGTCCTTAGCCAAGGGATCCCGTTCATCCGGCGATGGCGCTCGAGTCTTGTGAAGCTTGCGGGATTGGGTTCAAAGGCCGCAACGGATCCCTTTGGGCCGCAACGCAGCGCAAGCGCAATGCTGTAGAGGCCAAAATGAGCACCCAAATCCCAGCAGTTCCAGCCCAGGATGTCGCCGTTTCCCAAGTTCTCGATCGTCTGTTGAACCAAGGGCTCGTGGGTTCCCCTCCAATAGGACGAGTAGGGAAAGAGGGTCCAGCGGGCTCCACGGGCGACTCCGCGCTGCACCCTTACGGGTAGCAGGCCCAGGGTGGACGAGGCGATGCGTCGGACGAGCGCGTTCACCGGCTGCGGGCTGCGGCGCACAAGGCCGATTGCTTGTGGCCCCTGCGGATGAGCGGTCGCGCTGTTTGCGAGACGACCTGGCAGCGGGCCTGGGACGTCCCATTGTTGGGACCTCCGCCTGAGGTCGAGACGCTTTGCAAGCTCATCACGGTGTGAGAAATTCAGGCGGGTGCGACAAACAGAGCATTTCCCCATTGCGTCATTGGCCCGGCCAGCGGATCCAAACGCCCCGAATCCCGGATGTTCCAGCCGGTGTAGCCGTGCTGGCTGAGCAGCGTCACACATTCATTCCTGGTGTCGCCTAATTCCATGTAAATCGCGCGAATTCGGTGCGCCGCAAGAGAGCCCGATGCGCCCCGAAGAGCTTCGTACTCATGGCCTTCAACATCAAGTTTCCAGAGGTCGACGCGCTGAATGCCCAGACGCTCGAGTTCCCGGTCTAGGACAACCAACGAGATGGCCTCGCCTTCAGTGGGGTGAATCCGGTTCCACGATCCGTGAGTCTCTGCAACCCCTGCGCTTCCGAGGTGGGAGGATCCGGGTTCACTGCTCAAACCCGCGGCGACGACGGTTACGGACGCGAAACCATTGGCGGCGATCCCCTCTTCGACCCAGGAGCGGGCCTCTCGGCCGGGTTCATAGGCGATGATTCGCGCCTGTGGCAGGTACGCCGCGAAATAAAGCAACGTCTGGCCGATGTTGGCCCCGGAGTCCACGATGGTGCTGATGCTGGCCCTATTTGCGCGCAGCCATCGCCAAAGCGAGGGGCCTTCGTAGCCGCCATAGACAATCCACCGATGGGTTGGATTTGCGAGGTCGAGCCTCCAAACCGGGCCCGGCGAAGTCCTCACCCAGCCGACGCCGTATTTGGAAAGGCGACTTCCGAAAATGTGCTCGCAAAGCCCCAGCTTATAGGGAAATTCAGCCCGCGCTAGCAGGCGAAGCGCAAGCGGCAGGCAGAATGGATCTCCCGGGGTGTTGTGGGCTGGCTATGTTCACATAGAGAGCTTATTGAGCATGAATGGCACGACACAGACGACAGCGCACGCCTGCCACAGGGAGCTGAGCCAGATGCTGAGCGTCAATTCATCCTGAAATGACCAGGCCATGAGCACGATGAGGATCATTCCTGGATAGGAAAGGATTGGGCTTTCCGACGCCCAGCCGCTGATCTTCTTAAAGAGTGCGCCGAAGACATAGGCGACGATACAAACACCACCGAAGCCAAAGTTGGCATACGCCTCCGCGAGCAGTCCAAATCCGATGGTCGTCCGTTGAGTGTCCTCCACGCGCTGCAACCCGTAATAGATGGCCAAAGTATAGGTACTGATGTGTCCCACAGGCTTCCCGGGCCAGAAGATGCGGGGCACAAACTGGCCCGGGATCTGGGCATAGGTTTCGCCATACAGATACGGCCGCTTGTCTGGCGTTACGGAGACGACGAGACACATGATCTGAATGAGAGAAGTGCGGTCGAGGAGGGTGTGTTTCTCCACGATGGGCCCCCCAGTCGGCGCCGTTGCAAGGCCGTCGTTAATCCACTCTCCGAAGAACGCCGGCAGGTCTGCGGCCGTTGGTCGGGGAGCGCCACCGTCCCAATATTTCTCACGCATCGTGCTCTTACCTTGGTGAAGGATAGCAAAGATAGGCAGGAGGATGGCGGTTGCCATTAAGGGGAACTTCTTGCTGCCGGAAACGTAGCCCAAGAGGGCGAGGAGTAGGGTCGAGATGGCTTGCACCAGGAAAAGCGACACGAGGCTCGAGGCCACCAACACGGCCAGTTGCACGGCAAATCCCATCTTTTTGTAATGCTGCAGCTCACCCTGGCCCCAGCGTCGGCATCCGACGAACGTGGCGATGATGCCAATCCCAAAGCAGATCGCCCTGATAGGTCCTTCCAGATTGTCGGGAATCAAATCCGTGAAGTTTTCCACCAGTGAGTACGCAATCGCCAGAAACATGCCGTACCCCAAATAATTCGTTATCTCGCCCGAGACTGCATTCCTTCGCCAAAGTGGCGTCCGCTTGGGCCTAGCCTCTGTCATCAAGAACGCAGTGATAGCGACCGCCTGGAACAGGACCACGGCGATCGCGGTCTTTGTAATCGTATCCTGCTCGTAGGTCTGCAGCTGGTCGTGTCCGCTCACCAGGGGAATGCCGTAGGCGGGAACGGTCGTGACCATGAACGTCTCAAAGGCCGGCAGTTCAAATTGAGCGTGCCTCACCCAAATCAATCCCGGCACAAATCCCAATATGATGACGAGGAGCCCAAGAAGAATCTGACCCTGATCGTCTACTTTTGTGGTGTAGGTGAGGTAGACAAGGGCCGACCCGAGCAGCAGGAGGCTGATTCGGAAAAGCTGCGTCGGCCGCTTTGTTATTCCTCGAATCTCAAATGCATGGCCGACATGCGACGATCCTTCCGCAACTTCCGGGACATCTGTGGGCTCGGGTATCATTGCGGTGCCTTACCGGCGGGGATTGCACGGTCGAAGAGTGCGCACTGCAATCGAGTGAGCTCGTCGGCCAAGTAGTGGGCTTCAAAATAGCCTTTGTTGCGGGTGGGTAGCGAACCCGGAGGGAAACCAGAAAGAGCCAGGTCGAAAAACCTGTGAATTTCCTTTTGGGCTCCCTCCGTCTCTCCGCGTGCATTAATGCTGACGAGGTATGAGCAGGAAAGCTCCCTTAATAGGTTTTCCATGACGCTGTTCTTGAAGACGAGCCCGAGGATTGGAAGGCCTGCCAGGTAATAGAGATAAACCTTAGAGGGGGAATAGGCCAGATCGCTGGAACCGGGTAGAAGCAGGATGTCGGTATCCAGCTGGAACCTGAGGGATTCAAGGAAGCCGATTCGATACGGGACCTCTTCGACCTGGTCGACGACGCCAAACTCCGACGCAAGCGGGAGCACTGTGAATTTGCCCTTTCCAGGCTCCACATAGCTCGTGCCGATGAAATGGAAACGTAGCTGCCCGGCCTGTTCCGGCTTCAGCGCCTTGTACGAACGCAACGCCGCGAACAGGACTGAAATCGCCTGCGGCATGACCGGACCGGATGCTCCCGTATACAGAAAATGCGTCGCCGAATCGGGGCGCGGCTTGGCCAGGGCTGAGGGTCGGAGGCCTCGCGCCAGGTCGAGATCTGCGGTGCTTGCGCCGAACCGAATGACCGCTTGGGGCTTCGACGAGAACCAGGGGTATCGGCCGGCGAGCTCGTCAAAATAGGCCGGCGAGACGCTCACGAACCCTGAGGCCTTCCCGTAGGACCAGCCTTCGAAAATCCAAGCGCTCAGCCGGGCGAAAAGATACTTCCAGCCGCCGGGCGGCTTCCGGGAGCCCGCCCGCTCGTAATAGTCCGTGCGCCATGGGTCCTGGATGTCGATCACGTAGGGAACCTTGAACCGCCACCGCCAAATACGACCCAAGACGAAAGTCATGAACTGGGTGTTCGAGAAAAAAACGAGATCGAATCTCTCCCCGCCCAGCAGGCGGCCTCCTGCGCGGAAAAGAGAGGGCCATGCGCGGAGGCCAAGGTTCCCTATTCCGATCCACCGGGACCAATTCGGGCTCAAAGCCCGCACGTGAACCACGCGAACATCGCTGGGCACCGTCGACAGCAGATTTGGTTCGGTGACGCCAAGTTGCCAATCCTTGCCGACCGCGAGCACCACCGGCTCCCAACCGTGCGCCCGGTAATAGGGCAAACTCATCCGCACCCGCTGCATATCCGGTGCATTGATAGGCGGGAAATGCGGGCTGACGATGAGTACTTTTTTCAAGGCTGGGGGAACATCCGGCGAGTGAGACTGGGTCAGCGAGCGTCCATTTCAAAGAAGAACTCCTCAGAGGACTGGAAGTATGAAACGAATTCGGCCGAGAGAACCGGCTGATCCCACGGCGGAGTGGGGGCCACCTGCGAGCGGTAGAGGTCAAGCGCGCGTCGCTTTATCGCCTCGTATCCGGAGAAGTCCGCCCGCCAGATTCTCCGGCTCGTGAATAGGGGGCGGACGAGGCGCTGCGGGGCCCAAGAGGCCCAAATGGGGTACTCCAGAAGGCGCGCCCGACCATTAGTCCGTCTGAGCGCACTCTGGATAAGGATAAATGCCGCATCGTGCTCGGAGCTGCCGTCATGGCGGCATGGGAGGAAGATCTCATCGGGCCGGATCTGGAGAAGAAGGTCCGCGATGCGGCCGACGAGAGTTTGGAATTCGCCCGGCTCAAGTCTGCCGAGTGTGCCGTCACGGGCGCCAAGAAAATGGCCCCGGCAGCGATCCACGCCGAGGGCTCCGAGCGCCGCGAGCGCCTCGGAGCGTCTCTGTTTGCCGAGCTCCTCGGGGGAGAGCGTCGGATGCCCGAGATGCGATGCGCTCCCGTCGGTGACGTAGAGGACGTCCACCGGATTCGCCTCAAGGCGCTTTCCAATCATGAGGCCACCGCATCCAAGGGTGGCGTCGTCCTCATGAGGCGCCACGACCAGGCAGCGAATTTCGTCGGCCACCGAGTAGGGTCGGGATCGGGCTCGCATAGCGGCCGTGATCAAATTGTGGAGCGGCCGCCGGCAGGGCTTCTTTATGGCCTTCAACCAACGGCTGTTTCGAATGGAACTCATGCTTTTGGGCGGCTGGCGAGGCGACGCCACCAACGGTTGCCCCTAAGCGACGCGATCGCCTCGGTCCAGTCCACCAGGCTGGAATTAATGTCGTGGTCTCCCCTCTGGGCCTCCGGGATGTCATTGCCCTCAACCCGGCGGATCAACTCGGGAAGCTTTTCGTAATAATCGGCGCAACGATAGGGGGGATGCAGCGACCACATGCCTGGATCCGTGCCCAGGAATTCGAGCCTCACGAGACCGCGGTCCCTCATGGCCTGGCTTAAGAGGTGCTCGGGCAGATCCTCCGGCGGGTTGCCCTCAACCAGCGCCTTAATGCGATTCCGCAATGACGGAGGGCGGGCGGGATTCAGAGAGCCTATCGTCGATCGGAAACGTTCTCGGCTCATCAAGAACAGCCGGGTGCTCATCGTGCCGAACCTGAAGGCGAAAGCCTGTTCCGCCTCGGCAAGGCCGGACTGGCTATGGAGTCTCCCGTCGTCCGCGGGTGGCCCGGGTAGGGGTGCGGAAAACAGGATTTCGGGGTGCAACGCCATCGCTGAAGCCGCCTCGGCCAGCCATGTGGGGCTGCCTCCGCCAAAGAGCAGATCTGAATCCGCATGCAAAACGAGGTCGTTGGTCGCCGCGTTGAGCCCGAAGAAATAGGAATAAAAGGGCCCGCCACGAAAATCTTTAGCGGGTACGGGTCGGCCGCCGAAGAATTCGGCCGACACGCCCGCCTGGGCTTGCGGTCCGTAATCGACCTTGAGCACACGGGCTCCGGCTATGGACTGTGCGAGCGGCATAATCAGGTCCTGGCCCTCCGCCCAGCGCTCCGAAAATCGCCCCGCACTCCGGTGAAAGTCGACCGTTAGAAGGACCTCTGAGAACTGTCCGCGCCAAGCCCGCACCTGATGCTCCAGAAGCACCCGCGCGTGCCGATAATCGGACGGCGCCAGACTGATCTGAAGCGTTGCGGGTGGCCGATTCATCGGGCCTTCGAAACAGGACGGCGAAGCGCCGACTCTGCGGCGGCAACCAAACGCGGCGCTTCTCGCTCCCAGCAATAAATGTCCTCTGCCGCCCGGCGCGCCGCCTTCCCCATTGCGGCGAGCCGCTGGCGATCCGAGAAAAGGGCGTCGAGCTTGGCGGTGAGTTCGGTAGTTTGGGACAGGGTTGCGATAATGCCGACACCTGGCGCACGGGTGAGAACCTCGATCTGCCCGATCGTATCGCTTGCGAGAACGGCGACTCCGGCATTGAGATACTGCAGAATCTTATTCGAGATGGTGCAGTTCTTGCTTGTCGGGAAATCCAGCTCGAGCGCGAGGCCGACGTCATGCCTGGCGATCTCTGTGGGCAGGACGCTTGGCGGGGTCACCGGCAGGAATCTGAGATGGTCACGGCGTTCGGCCGGTAGGCGATTGATCAGCTTTTCCTTGTAGGTGGCGTCGACGTCGCCCAACAAAGTAAGTCGGCTTGCGAATACGGTATTCTTCCACGCGGAAATGAACAACTCAAGGCCCCGCCCCGGACCTATTGTCTGCGAGAACCAGAAAAGCGACGGTGGGTCGACCTGGGACTTCCCTGTCGGCTCCGCCTGGAGGGGAAACGAATTGGTGATGACCAAGGGTACGGTTCCGCCGAGCTCCGCGTTGATGGCGGCCGCCATCGCGTGGGAGGTAGTGCTCGTGTACGCGGACCGCTGAATAAGTTCGCGCTCGGCATCGCGAATCAGGCGCATGGGGCGAGTGGTCCGCGTCTGGGGCAGCAGGTCGCGGGAATGCCAATCCTCAAAATCCGCCGCGACCCTGCGGCCCTTTTTAATCAGGCCGCAGCCAATACAGAACGGCATCTCCGTGTGGACAATCGTCAGCTCGGCCGAATAGTCCCGGGCCATCCGTCCAAGCGCCGCCGCCGGTCCGAGCGCCTGGGGCGATTGCACGCCGATCCGGGCGGCGTGCCGTGCGAGCCAGGTTCTAAGGCGGCTTGCCAGGGCCCGGGCGCCTTTGATTCCGCCGCTGGATACATGGTCCAGCGCGACCTTGCGAAACTTGGCTGACTTGAGGAGCTCGGCGTCATAGGCCTCGAAGCGACGGAGATTCGCCACCGTCATCACCGTGACGTCAAAGCCCGCGTCGCCTAGCGAGGTTGCCTCCTTGAGCACCCGCGGGTTTCTGCAGAGAGGGCCGGAGGTCAGGATGAGTATCGTGGGAGCGGCGGCCATCAGGGGCCTCTCAGCGAAGCAGGAGTGCAAGGCGCTTGGCAAGGCGCCAGCCAAGCAGGCGGCGGGCAAGTTGAAATCTGGATCCACCGGGGGGCTTGAGGTCCGACCCGCCCAGTGCGGCGACCAGCGCTTCCGCGCGGCGTCGGCAGACTGCTGCCTCGGGGAACGAGGAGTATATAAACTGCTGGAATGCGGTGGCACACGCCCTGCGGGTTCGAGGGGAGTCCTCGGCGCCGCGCAGGCGCGCGGACGTGAGCTCCAGGGAGCGAAGGGCCGAATCCCAAGCACTCAGGGTCTTGGACCCGCTCAGGCTCCTGGCGAGGCCCGACCGGTAGAACGATGTTGCTCCCGGGCAAAAACGCACGCCGCGGGACGTCAGCACCACCCGCGAAAAATATTCTCCGTCGTCGTCGAGGGTGAGCGATTCGTCCCATGGGCCCGCGCGTTCAACAAGCGACCTCGGTATCAGCCATGCGGCTGGGTGCATCATGGCATCGCACGAGAGCTTCGTTACGACCCAGTCTATGGGCTCGGCGTTGCGGCACAGCGGCTGGGGAGTGTTGTCCGCGTCAACTGGATCGCGGATAAAGCGGCTCCAGGCGCAACACAGTGCCATGTCGGGCCCGAAGCCGTCGGCCGACTCCAACTGGCGTGCGATTTTTCCCGGTGCCAGAAGGTCGTCGGCGTCGAGAAACTGAATAAAGGTTCCGTGCGAGAGGCGAAGGCCGTGATTGCGCGCCGCGCTCGCACCGCGGTTCTCCTGGGTGACGACCGAGACTCCCTTGCCTTCGTAGGTGCGCGCAATATCCAGGCTTTCATCGGTCGATCCATCGTCCACGAGGATGATCTCGATTGGCGACCAGGTCTGCGCCAGGGCGGATTCGAGGGCCTGGGCAAGCCACGGGGCCGCGTTGTGGCAGGGGATGACAATGGAGACGAGCTGTGGCATGGCTCAGCCTATTCGTAGGCCAGGGCCGTGTTTTTCCAGGCGCACTCGCGGCGCAGAGCCTCGAGGCGGCCGCTGAGCCCGCGCCTTCGCCACGCGCGGATGATGCGCTGCACCGCCCGGAACTCGGCTCCGAGAAGGCGGCTGGCGAGACCCGCCCGATAAAGTTCCGGATGTGCGCGGCCGTTTCGTAAGGCGTCCTCCGCCCAGCGCTCTTGAACCTTCGGGTTGGACGTCTTGGCATCGGTGTGTCGCCGGAAGACCCCAAGGGGCCAAGGGACGTGACGTTTGTGAAGTCCGGGTAGAAGCCGGATCCAGAGCTCGTAATCGAGCGCGCAATGCTGTTCCTCCCAGATCGGTTTGCTCCGTGCGGCCGCCCAAAAGGTTGCGTGAGATGGCACAAGTCCAGGGTACCTGGTGTAGCGGTTGGCCGCGAGGTTTGAGATCACGTGGGTATAGCGGCCGGAAGCTTGGTCCAGGTCCAGGGAATCACCGTAGATGAAGTCGGCGCGGGTCCTCATCCGCGTCTCGGCTACCCGGCGCAGGGCGCCGGGCAGGTAGAAGTCATCGCTGTTTATCCAGCCCTGAAGCTCCCCTGAACCCAGGCTGAAGCCGATGTTGATTGCATGGCCCTGTCCGCGATCGGGCGCCGACCGCGCGAAGCTCAACCACGGGCCGTAACGTTCAATGATGCCCTTCGTCCCGTCCGACGAGCCGCCGTCAATCAAGATGCATTCGAGGCGGGGATAGTTCTGCAGAAGGACTGAGCGCAGTGTCTCCTCTAGGAACTCCCCCTGTTGATAGGAGGGAACCACGATCGTGAGTTTGGGCCACTTTTCGCCTGAGGCGGCGAAGGGCGCTGTCTCGACGTCCCACGGCCAGCCCTGGCGCCCGGCCGAGGCTCGTGGGAGGGCCGTCAGGAGTCCCTCCGGCTGATAGCGGACCTCTGCCAACGGTTGACTCGTTCCCGTGGCAGCGAAATCCCGGCGGTACGCGTCCAAGTCCGGCAAAGTCTGGCAATACGGTGCCGTCACGGGCGCGGGACCAGCAGGAACGTCTCGCTAACGCCCGTCTGCAGCCTGAGGTTTGATGGCGTCGATACCGGAGCCAGGCCGGGAACGTTTAGCACATCGAACCTGGCCTGGTTCGCGAGGTCCAAAAGGCGTTCGGGCGGGCAGCCGTAAGCGGCAAGGTTTTGCCGATTCCATTCCAAGAGAACGGTGGGCCGGGCCTCCTCCAGGCAAGCGAGACCTCCCCGCAGGACATCGTTTTCGCCGCCTTCGACATCGATCTTTACGAGGGATACATCGGGGCGCCCGAACTCCATCCAGATCGCGTCGAGCGTGGTCAAGGGCACCTTAATCACCCGGTCTGACGGCGCCCGCCCGGTGTCCTTGATGCCGTCGAACACCGAATGGGACTCCGGCGAAGTGTGAAACTCGATCTCGCCCTCGCTATGCCCGAGGGCCTTAGAGATGAGCTTCCAGCGCCCGCGATTCCCGCTCTCGGCGATGGTCTTCGAGAGGCAGCCCGCGGTGCGCGGCGACGCCTCAATGGACACAACCTGCAAGCTCGGCTCCGTGCTCAACAGCGGGGCGGACATCAGGCCGATATTGGCGCCTATGTCGAAATACCAGGAGTCCGGCCGCACGGCGGCCTGCAGAATCTTCAGGTTTTCGTGCTCGTAAATGCCCTGTGCGCAGGCGAGCTCAAATGCCACGGATCCTTGCGGAAAATGAATGCGCTCCCCCCAATAGGGAAACACTCCCTTGAAGCCCGGGCACCGTCCATAGAGCCATCGTTTGTAGCTGTTTTTTAGACTCATCAGGGGAGGTTGCGCCTGAATTATTGCGAGAACCGGCGCCACCCATATCGGAAATACCAACGTTTCGAGGAAGCCACATAGTGGTGCATCACCGCGCGGGGAGCAAGAACCTCACTTATTCCTGGCATTGTCACGTAGTCCGAAGCGGGTGCCACGGCGCAGGGGCCGCGGCGCGCGGCGATCATCGCAACGAGGGCTTGTTCGAGGTAGTAATTCGTTCGCTCGCTCCTTATCAATCCTGTGCACCAGGCCTCAAGCTCGTCCCAGTCGATTTCATCACTGCGCAGGCCGCAAAGGCCGACATTGACAAGCGCGGGAATCGGGGCCCCTGCCAGGCGCTCCATTAGAGCCCTACTGTAGCCGTAGCTTTCAGAGCAGTCAACGGCATGGAGGGGCTTCGCCGGAGCGGACAGCCAATCGAGCAGGAATTCGGGCGTCCGGAAAAAGAGAAGGTCGGAATCGAGGACCAGCTTCCATCCAGCCGCGCCAAGGTGAACGTCGGTGAGCTTGCGGATGTTCGGGTAATGGAGCCAGCGTTCACGGATTGCAGGGAAGCGCTCGGCCGGAAGGTACTGGTCGAGCCTTGCCCGGAGTTCCTCCGATTTGATGATGCGAACCCCGGGCCCTAGGCCCGCCAACCGGTCCGTCAATTCCGGGTCGAGGCTCCCGTCATCGTAGAGCACGGCGCGAACCGTTCTCTGCGCCGAGCGTGCGAAAGAATGGAGGCAGAATGCGCTTTGATACCAGAACTGCCTTCCGGTCATCAAATGGAGCGAGACGGGTTGTGATCCGGGAAACTCGGGAAGGACCGGAAGGCGCTTCGCAGAGGCCTCCATCTCGCGTCTCTGGCGCTCGGTGTTCCACTCGGCGATCGGGCCGCCATTGGCAATCGACCTGCGAAGGCGGCCGACCGGCTGATAGTAAAGGCTTAGCAGCAGCTTTCCCGGGGTGATCATCGGCGTGGCGCGACCCGTCCGTCAAAGTGGCCGCAGGCGCCGTTCCAGCGGACGCGGGCCGCGGCGCGAGGACCAGGCGTGGTAGGTGAGCCATGCCTTGGCCTTGCGGATCACGGCGCCCGCCTTGGAAAGCGGCGGCCAGGGATTCGCCTCATGGCGCGAGAGGACCTGCATCCACGATTGCTGGATTCCCCGGTTAAGGCGGGCGAGGTAGCCGGACTCGAGCCGACTTGGCGGAATGACATGAACGAGCTCGAGTTCGGGAAAGTAGCCGACCTCCCAGCCCGCACTCATGGCACAGAGGACAATGTCGTTGTCGCCGCCGGAGCTCAACTCGGAGCCCCGTCTGTCGCTGATGCCGGCCGAGGGCGCGGAGAGCCAGCTTTCCCATGCGCCCCTGCGAAGCGCCATCCCGGCTCCGATGGGTGCGAAGGGTGGATACCTGTCCTGCTTCGCGGCCGAATAGCGGGAGCCTGCGGAAATCATCTCCTCGGTTCCCAGATCGCGCAGTGCGAGGAGAGGGAAGAACTCGCGAGTCCATTCTGGTGGTTCCACCTCGAAGCGCGGCGAGGATCTGCCGCCCGCAAGACCGACGCGGGGATGCTTCGCGAAGATCTCGAGCGTGCGTTCAAGATAACCGGCCCCGAGGATATTGTCGTCGTCCACAAGCACCGCAAACTCGCTTGATACGGCCCGAAAGGCGTACCTGCGGGCGGCGCTTAGCCCCAGCTCGGGCTCGCGAAGGACGCGAAAGCTAGCCGGGGCATGCTTCGCTAGCCAAGCCGAGTCGGGAAACCGGGTCGAGGCGTTGTCAATGAGCAGGGTTTCCCAACGGCTCGCATCAAGCGTCTGGGCTCGGAGTCCCTGCAAGGTCTCGCGCAAGCGCTCTGGGTCCGGGTTATGAGCCGGAATGATGACGGTGATAACGGACGTCATTTGCGCTGGTCATCGACCCCGCAGAGTGGGCGGCCGGCGACTGCGATGCCAACCGGCCGTCGCGGGTCGTGCGAACGCGCGGAGAAGCCATACAACGCACTTCAGGCCGATTTTGCGAATTGCGCCAGCCATGCAAGTTTTTGCTCGCGGTTCTTGGTGCACGGATTGCGGAAGACCTGGTCGTTGAGCACGAGCAGGTCGATCTCCGTGTTGACGAAACATTCCCAGGCTTCCGATGCCGTGCGCACGATCGGCTGGCCCGACACGTTGAAGCTCGTGTTTATAAGAATGGGCACGCCAGTAAGGGTGTGGAACGCCTTGATCAGCCGGTGAAAGTCGGGATGAACGTTCTCCCGCACGGTTTGAAGCCTGGCCGAAAAATCAACATGCACGACGCTCGGGATGCGGCATCGGGGGAAGTCCAGCCGGTCCTTGAGGCTTGCAAAACTCGCGGGCAGCGGGGTCCTCAGGGCCGGAAGAAGGTTCGCCGTGTAGTTCATGTAATCTGACTCTTCTGCGGAGTCGAACCAGTCCTCCGTGTGCTCTGCTAGTATGGCCGGGGCGAACGGCCGGAAGGACTCGCGGAACTTCACCTTCAGGTTGAGCACTGATTGCATGTTGGGCTGGCGTGGGTCGGCTAGTATCGACCGGGCACCCAGTGCTCGAGCGCCCAGTTCCATGCCGCCCCGCACCCAGCCTACGACCTTTCCATCGGCCAGCTGGCCAGCAATAAAGTCGTGCAGATCCCCCTCGTAGGCCACGCGGTAGGCCTGAGCCTCTGGTGGGACCGGGCCCGGTTCGGATCCAAGGTAAAAGCCGCGGTCGTCAATGGTCTTGAATTCCCCTCCAGCGCGCTCGCGTTCAAAGAGGAGCGCCGCGCCCATCCCGCTTCCCATATCCCCGCCCACCGGGGAATTAAATAGGCGCCCAAAAATGCGCGCCGATCTCAGCTTGCCGGCTGCGACACAGTTTTGCGCGCATCCGCCGCAGAAGAGCAGGTTCTCCTCGCCGGTCTCGGACCGCACAAATTTCGCCATCTTGAAGACCTCGTCCTCGAAAATCTGCTGCAGCGAGGCGGCGATGTCCACGTGCTCCTCGGTCAAGGGATCCTTTGATTTGCGGACTGGAATGCCCGGTGGCTTCCAGCGACTAGGGGGAGAGCCGCCATCATGGAACGGCCATTCGAAGCGAACTGGGGAGCAGAGGCGAAGACCGCCACAGTCATCGGTGGTATACAGCCGAGATAGCTTTTCTTTAAACCGGGGGCGGCCATACGGAGCCAGTCCCATCACTTTGTATTCGGAGCCAAAGGAGAGAAAGCCCAGGTAGTAGGTGACCAGCGTGTAGAAAAGGCCGAGTCCGTTCTCGTAAGGCTGTTCCCAGAGCAGGCGTAGACCCTTGCGGTCGATCACGCCTGCACTTGCGCTGTAGTCCTCGCCCTTCCCGTCTAGGCAAAGGAATGCGGAGCGTTCAAATGGAGCCGTATGAAAAGCTCCCGCGACGTGGGAGAGGTGGTGCCACGCATAATGGAAGGAAGCCTTCGGGAAAAGGGGCCGCGCCAAGCGCTGGTAGAGTCCGCCCCATTCTTCGGGCAAGATTCTGCCCAATGAGCGCGTTAGAGGGTTTCCCGGACGCCCAGAAAGGTCGAAAAGCCGGCTCTGCAGCGGCTTCTCGGCAAAAACGACGTCGGTAATGTCCGGACGGCGATATGCGCCCGAGAGCCAGGCAATCAGCTATCGCGTTATTTGGGAAACATTCCGTCGTGCTTTACCCGCGTAAAACGCTCCTCCTGCGCAGCGGCGACCAGCCTTCCATCTAGAATAAGCGCGGCATTGGCATCGTGGCCCAAGACGCCCCCAATGCCAAGCACTGCGGATGGACGATAGGTCGCTTCAGAATACGTGCTCAGCGGGGACATGAACTATCAGGATAGTGTTCGATTGCAATGAACCTTGCCATCAGATGGGTAATCTCCGTTTGGGGTGGAGTCGGTCCCCCTTCCATGCTCCCTCAGCGTGCTCGGCTGGTCCACGGGACCATCGTCGGGTTTGTGCGCACAAAATAACAATCGAGCTCGAGGAGGGCCATGCCTGGCGGATTGTCGTGGCCCGTCGGGAAAAGACCGCTTAGCGCAAAACCCTCACGTTCAAGATAACACAGAAGGTCGGTGAGCCGCGTAGATCGGTCATAGATGGGAATTGTGCTCGCTTCGGCCAGCACCGCACGCGCGTCCCTAAGGGTCCCGACGGCACCGGCAAGCACCTCAAGATCGTAGCCTTGGGTATCTGTCTTTAGGAGAATTCTCCGCGAGCCGTTCCGGGCTATTTCTCCAATCAGGTCATCCAACGGCGTAATCTCGACACGCTCGCCTCCAACAGCCTCAACTTGGGCGCCGAACCGATTTCGTCCAAATTCATTGATGGCATTGAAGGATGAGAAGGTTGAGTTCGTATATGCGAGGAGCGTACCCATCCCGCGTATCCGGCCCAGCGCTTCCGGCCGCACGACCCACCTTGAATCGCCCGCAGCGCGGGATTCTAGGGCCTTCCTAGCCGAGCTCAATGGCTCGAAGGAGACAATGTCGCCTGCATAGCCGACCCTTCGAACCAAACCCGCAAATTGCCCCGTATTGGCCCCGATATCGATGACAAGATCGATGGCCTGCTCCCTCAAGAGATTCCGAAGATGCGAAAACGAGGCCAGGTGCGGCAGGTGGCTTTCCCATTGCAATGTGCTGTTCGGGGCCAAACGGAGTTGTCGGTAAGCAACAAGAAGCTCCTGCAATACGGGGTCGCCAGTGCGGTGAACAAGATCAAACCCCGAGCGCCTTACCAGCGATTTAAGCCAGGAACGGATCATGGAATGCGGCTCCCGTTAGTCAATGCGCCGCGAATTGCCAGGTTTTTCATCGAAAGGGCGGGCCTTTCAATCCAATGCCAGCTTGCGGCGGCCAGCAGTCCCGAGCCGAGAATGCCGGCGAGCAGAAAGGCTGGATAGCCGAGCGCTGCGATGCCAAAATGAGCGAGCATCTGCTCGACCGGGTATCCGTAGATATACATCCCATAACTATAGTCGCCACCCAGCTTATCGGCGAAGCCTGTAAATGGCAATCGTGCGGCGAGCCAGAACAGGGCCGGCGCCATGACCCATGGTCCCAACCAGCGGTGGATGCCCCAGTGCCAGCTCATGATCAACAGAGCGCACGCCATAAGTCCCGGCCAAAACGCTCGTGTCCACACACGGGCGGCTCCCGGAATGAGCGCCCACAGGGTGCCGGCAAAAAAATACATCGTGAGAACCTTCCCAGGGGTGTCAAAAAGGCGGCCGACCATCGGGGGCACCCATGTTGCCGGAGAAACAATGCACCAGACCGAATAAAGCCCGAGTATACAAAGCAGAAGCGCTGCGCCGATCGAATGTCTTGGGCCAAGCAGGCCGCTGACCCCTAGGGCAGCGATCATTAAGTAACACGCGCTCTCGTAGAAAAGCGTCCAAAGAGAGCCGTTCAAATCTCCGGGCCAGGGGACGTCCGAAGGCAGATTGCCGATTGAGACCTGAGCGTTCGGATATAGGAAGTTGTGTGCGATATAGCCAGTTGCGGACGGACTCAGCGAAAAATAATCTCCATGGCCGCCCCGTGTCGTGTGGTAGATGATCGGGCCGAATACCAGTGCGGTAACTACGATGCAGACCCAGAGAGCCGGACCAAGGCGCAAAAGGCGGCACCACAGGAAGCGCCCCAGAGAGGCGCGCCGGATCCAACTGGTAGCGATCAACGATCCGCTTAAGACGAAGAATGCCTGGACACCGACCGTGCCGAGGATGAGCGATCCCCCCGTCCAGCTTTGAAAGGATTCCTCTCCAAAGCCGCCCAATAGATGCGCATGGGAGTAAAGCACCGCGAATGCGAATAACAGACGGAGGAATGAGATGCTGTTGCCGCGGTCATCCTCGGGGGCCCGTGTGGTCATGAGCGGACCCTTGCGTCGGGGCAATTCGGCGAGAAAACTGGCGGTGGATCTTTGACGGGTTGCAGGCGTCGTCGGCGATTGCAAGCATTCGGGCGGATAGCGATCGCCAGGCTCCTTCCTGTGATAATTGCTGCACGAGCGATTCCAGAGCGCTCCAATCGGCGTGTTCGAGCACGAGTGGCCAGTCGTTTCGACGTGCCCAGTTGATCAGGGGATTCCCGGGCGGCGCTGCGAGAAGGATTGGAAGGCCAAGGTGACTGAACTCAATCAGACGACTCGGAAAACCGAGCGGAGGGTGCGCGTAATCCGAGGGATCCAACGGATACATGATCGTGAGCGCGCTTGCCTCGCGGGCGAGGAACCGGAGCGCTTCTGCGCTCGATGGAAAGGAGCTTTGGTGTCGGAATCGGATGCCTGTCGCACGAAGTTGTGCCAGGGCAGGATTATCGCTAGGTGTCACGACGAGGAGGCTGCCTCCACGCTTCTCCGCGGCTCCCGCCACGGCGGCCAGATAGCCGACATGGTAGGGATGGAACGCGCCGGCGTGCGCGATGACGGGGTTTGCCCTGAACTGAGGATTCCACCCTCCAGCGGGTGCCGAGTCCCTTTCCGGCACGGCCGCAAGCGGGCGTACGGCTCCCGGCCTGCACAGGGGATCCAATGCGGAGCCTAGCTCCTCGGAGACGGTCCATACACGGTCGGCTTCCCGCAGCACCGCCCGCATCAGCCTTTCGCCGTCACGCGCCTGTCTGGCGGGCAGGCCCATTTCGCGGAAAAGGTCATGGACCCAGACGGCCAGGGGCACACCCCAGAAGCGGGCAAGATAAAGGGCGGTTAGGGACGAATGGCCCCAAAGCACGGTCAGAACGCAGTCGGGAACGGGTCGAGCCCACGAGGGATTTGACCGCATCGAACGGTACCAAAGACCGGCGCGCAGCCACTGGGTCAACGGGAGCCTATTGCTTGAAGGAGGCCACCAGAATCTCCTTGCCGGGAGGGGCAGGATCTCGAAGCCGTGCCCGGGGGGAAGGGGACGGATTGCGGCAGCCGGAGGGGAAACCGTTACGTTCCACCCGGAATCAACCAGACCCCTAAGATGGCGATATACCATCACTTCTCCGCCTCCGGGCAGCGCCGGCACCATGTTGCTGACGTAGAGCAGACGGGGTACGGGGTTTGGGTCCACCATCTCAGAAAATGGAGCGCACGGGTAACCGCCCGGTATCGCGGGTTAGTAGGCGAGTTCTGGCTGTGCTTGAGGAAGCGAGTGGTGATTCGGTCGCAATTCGTGCGTGGTTCCAACAAAACGCTGGGGATCACGGTAGCCACAACGCTTGGCGGGGCCCATCCATTACACATCCTAGATATTCTCCTTCGGAGGCTATTGGCGCAACGCTTGGCCAAAATCCCGTGAGCCTTTCGCTCGAAGCGGGAATTGCGGTCGACCTCGATGGAGGTCAAGTCGATGCCGTGCTCCTCGCAACCGATGAACCCTATTGGGGAGACGGGATCGCAGCTCCGGCCCCGCTTCCGATCGAGCGGCTCGCCCATATGGTGGTAAATGCGGCACGTCTCGACGGCACCCCTTTCCGTGTAGCGGATTCGCTCGATGGGCTGGTACGCTCTATGGTTGAATCTTGGGCGCGCCCAGACACTCGCGGTGCGCAGGAACTTCTCAATGATCCAATGCCTATTGCGGACCGAGGTGTCGCAGATGATCTTCGACTTGGACATGGCCCTCTAGCTCGCCTTACGTCGGCGGTGGCGGGCTTGGAGGACAACCAGCCATCGGCTCGGAAGAATCGCTCGGGCGGCGCGAAGCAGGGGGTTCGATGTGCTCGGGACATTCCAACCGAGGCGTCGACACAGGTCGAGGCAGCGCCTTGCGACCTCAAGATGCATGTTTTCGGTTAGGAGCCACGCTGCGAGCTTTTCGGACTCGGCCGCCAGAATTTCCCGGTACCGCGGCGGGAGACTATCGGCGTATGTCTCCAGCAGGCGGGCCTGGCATTCGCTCAATTGGGAGAGGTTGGCGCTGGCTCCCGACTGGTGGCGCATGCCGATCGCTAACACCTCGGGCAGCAGCCGGTAGCGTGCGCCTGCCTGGGAAAGTCGGACCTGAAGGTTGGCATCCTCCCAAGTGCGGAGGGTCTCGTCGAAGCCGCCGACCGCCCGCAGCGAAGCGAGGCGAAACACACACGCGATCACGCCGATCGGCCGCGTCAGGTTGGCGGCCAAGGGATCCTGTGCGAGTCTTTCGCCGTCATAGCGCCACGCGATCTCGAGGCTCCCGTTGGACTCGGTGACCCAGTCCATCTGGCAGACGGCAACATCGACCTCGGGTGTGAGCAGGGCCGTCATCTTTTCGACGAAGTGGGGATCCATGAGATCGTCGGCGTCGTGAAAATGAACCCAGTCACTGCGTGCCCGTTCGATAAGACGGTTGCGGGCGAATGCAGGTCCCCGGTTGGTCTCGCCGCGAACGATTTCAAGGCCGAGTTCCTGGGCTACACGGCTGGTGCCGTCGGAGCTTCCGTCATCGTAACAGATGATACTGGCAAATGGAATCGTCTGGGAGTGAACGGAGTCCATGAGCCGCCTGAGATATGGCGCCGCATTGTAGCAGGGCACAAGTAAATCGATCCGGCTCATAGCTTCCGCATCCAGAAGCTGGAGAATCGCGTGTTGGACGCCGCGGCCGGCCTAAGGGGTCGTGGAATGGCTGCCGAAGTGTCCGTTCGCGTCTCCAGGCGGGCTCCAGGCAGCAATATCTCGAGGCCTCGCGTTCCACCGAGCAGCCACGAGGCGAGCAGGTACTGCTCAGACCAGTATCGCGTGCCGCGATCAGATGGATAGTCCTCGGGGAGAAAAATGTCATGGATGTGGATAAGCACACCCGGTTGGAGGGCGGGAAGAACCTCCATGAAGAACATTGTGACATCGCTTCCTGGGAAGCTGCGGTGGCTTCCGTCGAAGAAAAGGATCGATCCCGGGGTGGCGAGGCGAATGACCTGCTCCAGCGCTGACTCGAGCCTCAAAGGCCGGTGTTCGACCTTCAACGCGGGAAGGTCGACCCGTGGCTGCGGGTCAAAGCATGTTATCTGGGTTCGAAGGCCCCCGTCCGAAACCGCCGCAAGGGCGACGCGCGTTGAAACGCCCGAGCCGATCTCCACGTAGTGCTCTGGCGCGCTTTCGCGCACCATACCGTAGAGGGCGACCATATCGAGCGACGACAGGAATTCGTTCTCGAGCCAAGGGAGTTCGGATTCCCTGTCTTCGCCACGGGCCACGAGGCCAAAACTCCCCCGTGGGCCAGGATTCGTGCAAAGCGAGCAGCCTGTTGGGCGGCGTCGCGGTCGATGATGGCGGCCAGGCGCGCGTGTACCGCGCTCGTTGAGTCCCACGCCGGAACGTTGGACGCATCCGAGAGGAAATCCAGCCTCAACAACTCCGTGCCAAATCCTGGGATTCCCATCCGATCCATCGCTTGCCAGGCCTGATCTCCTGCCAGGATTCGGCGGGCCGTGTCCACGCGTCTCGCCCAAAACATTTGCCTAAGCTTGAACAGTGCGCGGCGAAAGAAATGACGGAATCGGCTCAATTGATCTTCGCGCCGCTGGTCTTGAATGTGTAATCGAGCGCGGTCGTTCCCTGGTACTGTGTCGCATAGGGCACCAGTTTGCCGCGCGGCAAAGGCGGTCGCACCTCGAGATGGAAACGATCGCTGAACTCCTGGTGCTCGTTTCCTGTGCGCAACACCAGCCCGACTCCGTAGCCTCCCCCGACAAGCGGAAGCTTGGCGATGTCGCCCTCAAAGCTGAGCCTTTGACCGGGCTCGATTAAGTACGGGCCGGCCGCGTCGCGCAAATCCACCATCGCAACGCGGAAACCCGAGGGATCGTTAATGACCAGATGGAAGTCGTGAATCGTCGTGCGAGTTCGGGAGGCGAGCGAGATCGCGAACTTTACGGGATCGCCGACCGTGACTGGGTTGGGTGAGAACTGAAAATCCGACAGAAGAAGGCCATCGGCAAGCTCTCCGGAACGCGCGTTTTCCCGTTCGTTCGCCGCCCGGCGGAGGTATTCGTTTATCATAGCCGAGGCTGTTCCGTAGCCGGCCACTTTCCCCTGGTCCAGATAGAGAATCCGCGTGGAAAGGTGTTCCATCGCCTGCATATTGTGGCTGACGAAGATGACCGTTCTTTGGCGGTCGGAGGAGATGGAATGGATCTTGCCGATGCATTTCTTCTGGAACGAAGCGTCTCCGACGGCCAGCACCTCGTCCACGATGAGGATCTCGGGCTCAAGGTGGGCGGCCACCGCGAAAGCCAGCCGAACGTACATACCGCTCGAGTATCGCTTTACTGGCGTGTCTATGAACCGCTCGATCTCCGCAAAGGAGACAATCTCGTCAAATTTTCTGCGGATCTCAGAGCGCATCATCCCCAGTATGGCGCCGTTCAGGTAGACATTCTCGCGGCCGGTAAGGTCCGGATGGAACCCAGTGCCCACCTCGAGGAGGGACGCGACCCGGCCGCGCAGCCGAGCCCGACCGGAGGTCGGCTCCGTTATGCGGCTTAGGATCTTGAGCAGGGTGGACTTGCCGGCTCCATTGCGGCCTATTATGCCCAGCACCTCGCCCGGCTCGATCGAGAAGGAAACGTCGCGCAGGGCCCAGAACTCCTGGGAAGCCAGCGGCCCCTTGCCGACCTCCAGCGCAGCCTTCCGGCCAAAAAGGTTAAACGAGTCCCAGCGCCGCGCGAATTCCTCGCGGAGCGAGGTCGAGCCAATGGAACCTAGTTTGTAACGCTTCGAGAGGTTCTCGACCTCAATGATGGACCGGCTCATATGACGTCCACAAAGTTCCGCCCCACGCGCTGGAAAAGGAGGATGCCGCCAATGGAAATAAGCAGAGTGATCAGGATCGAATAGACAAAAAGCAACAGGGTGGGGTTGCCTACCCCGAGCATTACCTGTCGCGTCGCCTCAAGCGGAAACGTCATCGGGTTCAGCTCAAACACCCATAGCCAGCGCGCCGGCACGCGCGTCAGTGGGAATACGACCGGCGTTGCATACATCCAGAGCTGGAGGAGAAAAGCTGAGAGAATGACGAAGTCGCGGAATTTCGCCGCGAGGGCCGCGATCCAAAACCCGATTCCGAGGCTCAGGAGCGCCACCTGCACAAAAATGAGGGGCAGCAGCAGAACCGAAGCGGTCATGTGAAAGCTCGCACCGCGCGGGCCGAATTTTTCGACCAGGAATATCAATAGAAAAGTCGCGAGCTGGATGCCCAACGCCACAAGGTTGGAAAGCGTCGAGGAAAGCGGCACGATCAGGCGCGGGAAATACACCTTGCCGAACATGTTCGCGTTCACGAGGAAGGTGGTTGCGGTCGACTGAAACGTCATCGAGAAGAAATTCCACGGAAGAAGCCCGCACATATAGAAGAGCGACGACGGGACGCCGTTGGTCGGAATGCGGGCAACGCGCGAGAAAATCACCATGAAGACGATCGTGGTCAGGACTGGTTGGATGACGTTCCAGAGCGGCCCAAGGATCGTCTGCTTGTAACGCGAGACGATGTCGCGCCGGGCCAGCTGCCAAAGCAAGTCGCGGTAGGCGTATAACTCCCGCCAAGAGAACCACGACCATCCGTGGCTGGGTTGGATCACGGTCTCAACGAGAGCCGGGGGGGAGGGTGTGGGAGACTTGGAGGTCAATGGAAGATCAACGGCACAGCTCCGACGGATCCAGTAACGTATCGACCCATTGGAGGGACAATCAAATATTTGGGGCGGGGTGCGGGGCTATCCTGCGCCCCCTCGCACCCCGTGGCGGGAACGGGTCCAGGACGGTCGGTATCCTCGAAGGAGGGTTTCCCACCTATCTCTGGCAAGGGCGCCATCAAAATGAACGGGCCGGCTAGATCCATAATCTGGGCCAAAGGCGCCTGAGGACGCTCCTCGAGACCGATTGAAGGTTCTTTCGGAGACCGCGGTAGGTGTCGCCGTTCGAACCAAAACCGACGGGTTCGCAGTTGCACGGCCAGCGCATGATCACGCGTGGGTCGGATCGACGCGGGTAGAGGCTGTCGAAAAGAGCCGGCTCGATGAACTGCCGGCGATTCCAAGGGGGCGCAGGCACCATCGTGGCGGGAATTCCGGAAAGCTCCACCTCGTAAAAATGTCGATCGAATATCGCGAGCGCCACGCAGGTGATTGGGTTTCCGGGGAGGCCGAAGGGCCGGAGGCCCTTGGAGTCAGCCGCGACGAGGAAGTCGGATGGAAGGCGTCTGAGCAGCCGACTTATGTCCGGGAAAGTGTATCGGCCCGTCGCCTTGATGAAGTAGCGCTCCCTCTGCAGAAGCTTGCTCTGCTCAAGGGCTTGGTTGACAAGCAGAAATTCGCTGTGGCCATAGCTCAGGCCCACGGCCGGTGGCGGGCAATCAAACGAGAGGAATTCGACCGGGAAGTCCGGCCGCGCGGAGGTGCGGGCCATTTTCTCAAGCTCGCCGAGCGGATAATTGGAATTATCTGCGAATACCAGGCCTGTGATCCGCGGATCCTGCAAGGACAGCCAGAACCTGAGCCCGCCCTTGTAATCCTCCAAGCGAATGCTCGAGTCGGATCGCTTCAGCCGCTCGCGCACACCCGGCTTGGGTTCTATGCACGCAGTCATCAATACGATGAATTTGGCCGGCGCGTGCTCTGCGTTAGATTCCACTATTAGACGGTTGTGGGGTCATTGCGATCAGGAGGTCCGAACCCGCGGTGAGACGAAGGAAGGCGGCAATGGACGACCCACCCGGAGGGTGATTGGGTGCATGGCGCTTAATCGGAGAGCGCTAGACTGAGGGCTGCCGATCTCCAATGCCCTGATTTCAACGGACCCGCCTCGCCCGTGAATGGATCCGCTCCGCAAGTTCCTCAAGGGGGTAGGTTAGGACCTCGGAAAGCGTTGGATGATACCAAGGGGCGCGAAGCATGTCGCCCACAGTCGCCTTCATTGCAAGCGGGCCCGTAAAACAATGGATCAGTTCGCCGGCGTCCTTTCCGACAACCTCGGCGCCTAGGATTCTACCGTCACTGGGGTCTGCCATCACCTTCACATAGCCGTAATTGGCGTTCATCAAGATCGACTTGCCGTGATCGTTAAATGGATGGCTCGCGCTGATAAATTTTGCGCGCTCCCTAAGCAGATCGCCCTCCCTGCGGCCGATCGTGCCCACCTGGGGATCCGAAAACACGACATTTAGCATCATGGATTCGTCGACCGGCCTCAGCCCGCGCACTTTTGCAGAATGCCTTGCCGCAAGTTCACCCTGCTGTATAGCCACATGCACAATCTCATGCGGGCCGCAGCAATCTCCCGCGGCATAGATGTTTGGCGCACTTGTCTGCTGCCAGCGATTCGTAACTATCCGCCCAGCGGAGTCTGTTTTCACGCCTGCCTCGGAGAGATTGAGCCTTGAAGTGTTCGGCACTCGGCCAAGGGCGTTTAGGAGATGATCGGCCCTTCTCCGGACGACCTTGTCTTGATGCTCAAACGAAATGGAGACCGCTCCGCGGCGACTTTGAATACCCAGGATCTTCGTGTCGGTTGTGACTTCAATCCCCTCGTCAATAAAGGCCTGTTTCACCGTCTGCGCGGCCTCTTCAGGCATCTCTCGAAGTAGATTGTGGCTTCGCTGGATGATGCACACCCGGGTGCCTATTCTGTTGAGGAACTGGGCGAGCTCGCAGGCGACTATTCCTCCGCCGATTACAATCACGCTGCGGGGCTTGAAATCAAGTTCTAGAACATCGTCGCTAGTCCAGAAGCGCGATTCTGCGAGGCCGGGTACGGGGGGGACATTCACCCTCGAGCCGGTGCTGATCAAAAAACTCCTCGAATGGAGCTTCCGGCCATCGCCAAGCACAATGGTGTGCGGGTCCAAGAAACGCGCATTGCTCCGGATCAGGTCGAAATCGCCCGACCTCAGTTGCTCGACGCGATACCGGGCGAAATCGGCGATTAACCGCCGCTTTCTTGCCTGCATGGCCTCCATATCCGCGCGGGCGCCTTTTACGCGAAGGCCGAAACTCCGGGCCTTTTGGGCGAGATGAAGTACCTCGGCCGAATAAATGAGCGTCTTCGAGGGCATGCACCCACGAAGAATGCAAAGCCCGCCGAGCTTTCGGGCGCCGTCAATGACCGCGACTCGGGCCCCGAGGGCCGCGGCGACCCGCGCCGCATTGAATCCCGCGGAACCTCCGCCAATTACGGCAAAATCATAATCGCGCATGTTGCTTCAGCGACCCTTCCGGAGAATCATGACATGGATCGTCTTTAGGACAATCGAGGCGTCGAGCATGAACGAGAAATTTCGGATATAGAAGAGGTCGTATTCGAGCTTCCGCAGGGTGTCCTGTAGGTCCAAGCCGTAGCGATAATTGACCTGCGCCCACCCGGTAATCCCCGGCTTGACCAGGTGCCTGAAATGATAGCACGGGATCTCGCGCTCATAGTCGCTGACGAGACGTACCCATTCGGCCCTCGGCCCTATGAGGCTCATCTGGCCCAAAAAGACATTCCAAAGCTGCGGGAGCTCGTCAAGGCGCGCCGAGCGCAAGAGCCCGCCAACGCGTGTAATCCGGGAATCCCCCTGGCGCGTATAGGGATCCCCGTCCGCTCCGGCATGGCGCATCGTGCGGAGCTTGATCAACTTGAACGGCTCCTTGTGGCGGCCTACGCGGGTCTGCGAGAAGAAAACCGGCCCCCTGTCATCCACCTTGATGGCGATAGCTGCGAGCAACACCACCGGGGCAAAAAGCAGCAGTCCAACCAAAGAAAAGATCACGTCACTCGCCCGCTTGATGCGCTCAAATACGGGCTCCCGGGCTATCTGGAAGCCCTCCTGGAAGAGCCAGATGGGGTTTATCCTATAGAGCGGAATTTTTCGCCAGTAGACCTGGTGGAAGATCTCCAATGGGTAGGTGGGGATCCCTTCAAAGGAAAGCTGGACCAGCTTCATCGGAACGTTGGATGGCAGGGGGGTTCCCGACTCCTTGATGACGATCGCCTCCACATGGATCCTCGACGACGAGATCGACTCCAGAACAGACTCAAAGGCCTTGTAACCACCTTCAGAGTCCGAATGGAGCAACGGGGTTTTCATCCCCATGCGCGCGCACTCAACCTTGAACGCTTCAAAGTCATCCCGGGAACCCGCGAACACAATGTGCTCGTCAGAGTGCGACACCAGGGTCCTTTCATAGATCAGTCGGCGGTAAGCCAGTGTAAGGGGGCCGAGAATCGCAAAGCTGATGACGATGGCGGCGCGGCTTGATTGGAGCTCAAACCCGGCGGGTATGAACACGAAGGTAAGCAGAAGGGTCGCAACGGCCGCGAAGAGCGAGGCGATGATGTGGAGGCTGGCGTAGTCAAGACTTAGCCTGTCGACGCGGGCGCCGTAGCCGTCGATGAGATGAAGGGCCAAACCAAAGACCAGGACGGGCGCCAGTAGCGGCCATCCGAGCGGCTCCAACGCAAGTCCCCTTAGGTAGGAGACTAGGTTGAAGACCAGGGCGACTGATGCGACGTCGAGGCCGAAAAGCAGCACGGCGGACCAGCGATTTCTTTTTATGCGCAAGCTCATTTCAATTTCCTCAGTCGCCTAGTCTCCTTGGCGATGAATCCCTCATAGCGTGCCAGGAGGATGCAATAGCTCAATCCTTGGCGGCCGTCGAGAAATCCAAGTCGCAATCCGTACTGGTATGCGAAACGCAGAATGGGGCGCAAAGGCAGCCCGAGACTGAAGCGCTTCAAAGCCCTGCGCCGAACAAGGGGATCGGCTGAAAACAAGCTCGTCATGGAGGCATCCTGCGGCTTCCCCGCGAACGTGTTGGCCTCGTCCACCGCATACTTCCTGTGCTTCGCCAGCCACGCCTCCCTCCCGTAGACAAAGACATCGTGAAGATAGCTCTCCCTCAGGTTCTCCACCTTCATGTGGGGCGCCTCCCGTTGGCCGTGCCCGACCTGGATGAACTCAAACTGCGGCACGCGCACGAGCCGCGCCTGGTACGCGGGATAATCGGTGCAATGGCGAATCCAGCGGCCCTGGAAGACCATTTTTGGGGCGACGCGAAATCCGTCCAGGTCGATTCGCGTCACGGCGCGCCTGCATTCGCCGTCCAATTCCGGCGTCATCCTTTCGTCCGCGTCCAAGTGGAACGCCCAAGGATGGCGGAATTCGATGCTCCTATCAGCATAGTTGCGTTGGGCGGCGAACGTGTCGAATCGCCGGCTGAATACGCGAGCCCCGGCCGACTTGGCCAGTTCGACGGTGCGGTCCGTCGAGCCCGAGTCGAGCACGACAATGTCATCGCAGTTCGTCAGCGTCGCCAGGCAGCCGGGCAGGGCGATTTCCTCATTTAGCGTTAGGATGACGACAGAGTACATGCCTCACACGGCTGGCTGCGCGGGCTCTGGAGATCTCGAGAGACGCACGTACTGGTTCGCGCAAAAGAAGCAGAGCCACCACGAGAGCACGACGGCCACGTTGCCGAACGGGAATTCGATCCAGGCATACGTTGCCACCAGCAGCATCCCGGTCAGAAGAAAAAAGGGGATCGGGGTCATATCGGACCAGTGGGCTCTCTTCCAAGGCAGCAAAACGGCCGCGCCAATCAGAGCCGTTCCAACGAGCCCGATTTCGGCGACCGATTGAAGCCAATCGGAATGGGCGTCGTGGTAAACGATCGGAATGCGGTCAACCTTGGACACCTGCGTGTTGAAAAGCGTGAAGACGGTGGGAAAGCTTCCCATGCCCCACCCGAAGGCCAGCCGCTGGCGCGCCATGCTCCAGGTGTCGTCGTAGAGCACGGTTCTTGAACCAATCCTTCCCTGCTTCCAGATTGTGGTGATCTGGTCTCTGGTCTTGTATGCACGGGCTCGAATGGCGTCGCCCGCGACAAACCAAATCAGGCACGCGGAGAAAATGGCGGCCAGCACCGTTCCAACGAGCGCCCCCGCGCGGGTGGCGCCCGAGATGCGGAGCGCCTTGATAACCCTCGGGCCACCCCGCGCCGCGGCTAAAACAGCCAGGGCCACGAGAAGCAGCGTGCAGGCCCGCGAGCCGCTCAGCGGGACCGAGACGGCGATCAAGACAGCAGCAATGACGCCGGCAAACGCCGGCCCGTGAAAGAACCCCTCGCCGCGGTGTCCTATTGCGTACCTCAAGACGAGGCCCACGCAGGCTCCGAGCATGAGGATCACGAAAGCGCCCCAATGGTTGTCGTAAACAAACGACGCGAAGAAATAGTCCTGGGGCGATTTTACCGATCCAAAATAGATGCCCTTTGAGCCGACAAGCTTCTGCACCGTCCCAAAGATGGCGAGCGCAAGGGCGTTTGCCACCGCCACACCCAGCACGATCCGGATGACATGCCTTCGTGATACTGCAAGAGCCAGGTTGAAGCATGAGAAATAGAGGCCGTCAAAGAGCCAGAGTGAGCGAAGCGCGACCTCGGGCCGGGCTGCACTTGGTATCCATCCATCGACCCTTGCGGGAATCAAGAAGGCCTCGTTGCCTAGGTGGAGGTTTATGAAGCCTGGCGTTAGGCATGACACGGCCACCACCGCGTTCAGGGCGACAATCGGCAGCGCCCAGGGCAGCGTTCCCGCGATGATCCGGCTGCGCGGGCCGCGGCGTAACAGGATCGACAGGGTAAGCAGGATTCCGACGGAGCCCCAGAGAGAGATGGGCGTCCTCACCCAGTCGGCATTTCCACCGAAGGCCCAGGTGACACCCACGATGTAGAGGACGACGTGCGAAGCGACCGCACGTTCCATGAGGATCCTTGACGCCTGGTTCGAGCTGCGGGTCATGGGCGACGCGCCTTTGGGTTCGTATCCAGCATGGAATAGAAATCCGCGAGAATTCGCGCCGGTTTCTCCCAGGAAAACTCTCGAAGCACCCATTCCCGAGCGATCAGCCCGCGCCTGTTGAGGGACTCGACCCCCTCCGACGTGGCCGTGCGTATCGCGCTTGCGAAGTCCGACCACGGAACGCACCATCCTGAGCCGGTAAGGTTAAGGCCTGACCAGGGTGTCGTGTCGGTCACCAGGGCAGGCACCCCCTGCGCAAGCGCCTCGGCGATCGAGAGTCCGAAGTTTTCGCCGTGCGAAGGAAGGAGAAAAAGGGAGGCGATCGAGTACGGGGGAGGGTGGCCGGCCCCATCGTATGCCCGAACCCTCCCGGACTGCCCCGCCCGGAGCACGTAATCCTCGATCATTTTCGGGGTGTAGTCCTCGGGGATTCCGACGACAAGGAGAAGCCAGTCTCTCGGTCCGTTTTCAAGCCAAGCATCGATGAGCTCGATGAGGCGTTTTTTCCGGTGGAACCTTGAATAGAACAATGCGACCGGTTTTTTCCCAGACATGCGGAGCAGCTGATGCCAATGAGCCTCGGCTGCGGCGGACGCCTCAGCCGAAACGGCGGATACTCCGTTCGGCGCAACGCATATGGGCTGCTGGAAGCCGAGGCGGCGAACGGCGTCGAATTCCTCATGGCTCGTCACATGCCAGCCGTCCACGGCCTCCAGGGCGCCAGGGTGGATAACGGCCCTTGCGAATGCCTTCTTCATCCGGTGGTGTCCCCAAGCCCACGGGTCCATCATGCCCCTGGGCGAAACCACCAGCTTTGCCCCGGTCAGGCGCGCGGCCTGGTGGGCATAATGGAGGGTCCTAAGCCAGATCGAATGGTGATGGACCACATCGGCGGAGACGGTCCGAAGGTGCCTTCGCAATTCGGGCGCCGCGCAAAACTTTTCAGGCCAACCGCGGTGGAAGGCGTGAATATCAACGTTGTCCTGCGTCCTCCTCCAGCCCGGCGAAGGATCCGTTGTAAGAAGCTCAACCTCACCGCCGCGGGCCGCCAGAGCGGTCGCCAAGCCCAGAACCGACTTGCTAGGGCCGCCATGCCGAGCCTCAAGGCTGGGTACGATGTGGCAGGATCTCACGCGGTTGGAGGCGCCCTGTCCTTGATCACGCGGCAGGGGTTGCCGGCGCAGACTGCGCCCGGAGGCATGCTCTTCACGACGACCGAACGGGCGCCGATGACACTGAGTCCTCCGATCGAAACACCCGGACCGACAAAGACGTCGGCGCCAAGCCATGCGTTTTCTCCGATTTCGATGGGCTTCGCGACCAGGGGCATGCTCCAGCGCCCATAGTCATGGGTCCCAGCGCAAAGGTGGCAGTTCTGGCTGATGTTTGCGCCCCGCCTCAGGGTCACGCGGGCAAGATTGTAGATCGTGACCCTTGGCCCGATCATCGATCGAGGCGATAGGACCAGGTTCCAAGGCAGGACGACCGACGCCGTTGGAAACACGACCACCTTGCCCGGCTCGGGAATATCCGCGCCGAATAGCCTCAGTAGCCTCGCCCGGAATCCGTGCCACGGGCGCGGGCTCCAGCGGAAAAGGGTCGACTGGACGACGGCCCAGAGCACTCGGCGCACGATATCCCCGCCGGAATAGGGGGTCGAGCAACCCTGGCCTAGGAAGGGTTCTTCATTAGGCATATATGAGCTATCTACTCTTTTCAGTTCCTGCGCGCGCCAAAAGCGACAGATCATCCAAGATTTTCCGGGACACCTCCGAGTAATCAAAACGCCGGACGTGCTGCTGCCCGCGCGCCGCCAAACCGCCGCGCAGTGCCGGGTCCGCAATAAGGCGAGCAATGCAGGCTGCCAGCCGCTCCTCGGCGCCTGGAGCGGCGTGGTCGAAGATGAGTCCTGTCTCGCCGTCGGTCACGAGGTCATCGAAGCACTCCAACGCCGAAACCACCGCGGCGCCGCGCGCCGCCATGGCTTCCGCCACCGCCACCCCGAAGGTCTCGCCCTTCTCGGCAAGGCTCGGGTAGCAGAAGATATCGATGGCTCCGTAAAGGACTGCGAGGCGCCCCGGGTCAAATTCCGGGCCGCGCCATTCAAGGCGCCCGCCAAGCGCTTCCGCGGCCTCCTTTCTGAGGCTTTCGGCCCAGGCCTCTCCGCCCCCTCCTGCGCTCACGCTTGCCGGTCCGATGATCCTTAGGCGCCAGTCGGGGAGATCCGAGCGGCTGGAAAGGACGCGCGCGGCGCGCACGAGGAGTTCGAGCCCCTTCTCAGGGTGAAGCCGCCCGACGAATCCGACTATCACCGGCGATCCAGTCTGCGTTGCCGATCCGGCAAGCAGAGGCCAGTTGATTGGATACCCCGTGACGCGGGTGCGCGCCGATGCCCACCGCTGCGATATCCTCCGCGCAACTGAAGAGCTTGGCGCGTAGATTCTGGCTACACCGCGATAGAAGGGGACCTGCCCTTTTGGGGACCTTCCGATCATCACCGCGACCCTCCCCGCCGAGGGCCTGAAGCGACGAAGCCAGACAGGCAGCGTGACCGTGTTGCAGATGACGACCTCCCCCGGTGGCAGCACGCGCGCGACCCGGATGCCCCAGATCAGGTCGAGCAGAAGGTTTACGGGAAGAAACCTCGTGTGGTCGAAACCCGGCACTCGGATATGGTGAATCCCGTCCACGGTCTCCCTCGATGCCTGCCCGGGCCACGTTCGGGAGACAAAGTTCACGGAATGTCCCGCGGAGGCGAAAATCCTGGCCAGCCCGTGCCAGATCTTTTCGGTGGCGCCGCCTCCCGCCGCGGGGACGGGAAGGAAAAAGCCGGTGGCAATGGTCACTCGTAACACGGGATGCCCGCCTTGCGGTTCCGAATTCATGGGCGCAGCGACTCAAGCGCTGCCTTAAGGCCGAGCGTTGTCTTCTCGTAGGTGTATCCTTCCATTCTGCGGCTGATGGCCCCCAGGATTTGGTCCCGGCGCGACTTGTTCCCGAGCTCCGCGAGCGCAGCGGACAGGGTCCGACCGAGGGACGGCGGGTCCGTCGGGTCGAAAACCCATCCCGTTTCCCCGTGGGTCACGAGGTCCTTCTGGCACCCGACTCGGTCGCTTACGACGCAGGGCACCCCCATGTGCATGGCCTCATTGATCGCAAGTCCCCAGGTTTCGTAATGGCCCCTCGAGGGCAGCACAAAGAGGTCCGCAAGCAGATAGCGGGACGGCATCTCGCTCTGGTTGGCGAATGGCAGGAAGAACACCCTGGCCCCGTCGGGTTTGCCGGTTTGGTGTCCGGCAAGCTCCTTGAGCGCCGCTTTATCCGGGCCGTCTCCCACAAAGATGATGGCCGTGTCCGGCGGATGAAGCTCGACGAAGCTCCGAAGGAGCTCCAGGGGCTGCTTGGCGGCGACAAATTTGCCGGCGTACATCACGACTCGGGTTGCTGGATCTAAGCCGAGTTCGGACCGAAGCTTTGCCGCGCCCTTCTTGTGATCGGGCCTGTCTTTGTCAAAGAGGGCGCCGTCGACGGAGTGGGGCGCACGAAAGAGCTTTCGGTCCGGCACGCCGAATGCCTCGAAATAATCACGGTTTGCCGCGCCGACACAAAGAAAGCACGCGAACTGTGAGTACAGCAAGCGAAGGGCAAGCCTGACATGCGGCGCAGGAGACCCGCGGCCTAGGAGATGCGAGTCGCCGCGGAACAGGATGGGGACCCGGTGAAACCGGGCCCAGGCAGCGGCCCTCAAGTGGCTCGCCCACTTGTAGCCAAAAAGAAGCATCGCGTCGGGGTGCCACACTGCAATGCGTCCGGCAAGGCCGGGATTGTTGAGCCCGAGGAAATGATCCGTTCCCGGACTTCTTGAGCTGTTGGCCAGGAACTCGGAATCGTAGCCTGAAAGGAGATCCACGTCCCATTTGAAGGTGGTTCCGAAGTTTGGATCACGCTGGCTCGATGCCCCAAAGTCCCAGAGGTAAAAGACCCGCAGCTCGATCGGCGTATGTGCCCTGACCCAGCGAAACCACGGGCTGTAGTACTGCGTGGGGTGGGAAAGCACGACCGCCAGGCGCTTTCCACGGATAGCAGGTGACCCGTTCATGCGGCCATGAGCAGGCCCAGGCGCTCCTTAAACCGTGAATAGGAGAAATCTTGTGCCCGCCTGAGAAGCGGCCCAGTCGGCCACGGTTTGCGCAGCGAGGCCAGGATTGCCGCAGCAATGGCCGGAACGTCCCCGTATTCAACAAGCACGCCGGTGGCGCTGGTGATCACCTCGGGAGCCCCTCCCGAAAGCGCCCCGATGCAGGGGCGCCCGTGGGCCATCGCCTCCAGATAGACAAGGCCGAACCCCTCCTTCTGACTGGGGAGGGCGAACAGCCGGCACTTCGCGAACTCCTCCCGGAGCTCCAAGTCGCTTTTGTACCCGGCAAACTCCACGGAATTGGCGAGCCCGAGTTCTTGCGAGAGTCTCTGGAGGCCGCCGAGTCCGTCCCCGCGCCCGACAATGCGCAGCCGGGCTTCCGGTATCTCGGCCCTCACGGCCGGCATCGCTTCGATAAGGTGACCAATTCCCTTGTAGCCATCTGCGACCGAGATGCGGGAGATGGACAGGATTACCGGCGGGCCCTCCGCCTGCGGGAAGGGGGAGGGAGGATCGAGATGAGGGTCGAGCGCATTGGGCAGGACGGCCGTTCGTTCCACGGGAAGTTGGATGTTGCTTAGCAGTTGACGCCGCGTGAAGTCGCTCACGCACCAGACGCACCGTGCTCCCCGGAGTGCGCGCCGCTCCAGGAACGTAAAGCGGTCTCCACACTTCGATCCCGTGCGCCACGAGATAGTACGAAAGGCGCGGCCTCAAGAGCGCCGCCGCCCATGCGAGCGGAAGCTGACCGATGTGTCCGCAGACAATTCTGTCGGACCGCAGTCCCAGGCGAAGCGCGCCGCCGCTGAAAACGATCCTGCTGCCACCGCAGGCCCTCCACTCGACTAGCCTCTCCCCTGAGTAGCGCTGAAGTTCGCTGGATCTTACGATCCGATCGTTTAGCGACACAAATCGCACACGGTCGCCTTCCGCCGCCAGCTCGCAGAGCGCCTTCAGGTAGAGCCTCAAGATGCGGGTAATGCCGCCTTCACTCATGAAAAGCTCCGGGGCAAGCAGCAGGGAATTCACGGGGTGGGTTTGGATCCTAGGCCGCTTCGGCATTCATCGCGGCCGCCGGCGGGCTGCCGGAAGGGTCCGCAGGGGCGGATACCGATTAGCGCAGACCCTGCGGAGTCGCCGGCGCGCGGGTGTTGGTCCGAATCCATCAGGCCGGGCTTCCGCGGTTTGCGAAGGCGATCAGTATTGCGATGCTCCACACGCGCGACCACTCGCGGTCCTCTCCCCCGTTTGCAAATTTGGTCCACAGGTCCCGGACCGGGCCCGGGGATAGAAGGCCGTTTCGGCCAATGCTTTCCGCCGCGAATGTGTCCTCGAGGAACGGGCGCAGATCCTTGCGCATCCAGATGGGGAAGGGCAGCGTGAATCCCCGCTTCCTGCGCTTCAAAAGTCCCGGGGGCAGGATGTCCGCGGTCGCTTCGGCGAGCGCCGACTTCGGGTGGCGCGGATCGTCCTTGAATCGTGCGGGCTGGCGCCAAAGCCATTCGACCAGAGGCCGGTCAACGAACGGAACCCTCAATTCCAGGGAATTGCGCATGCTCATGACGTCGCTGTCGCGAAGGAGGACATCGGCCATGTAGGTGCGCATCTCCCATGCGCTGACGATGGAATACGGGTCCGCGTCACCGACCTCTGCGCGAAGCGCCTCGAGCCTGGGATGAAACGGCGCCTTCTGTCCCAAATGAGCGGCGACGTCGGGCGCAAGCATGTGCCGCCTGCTGGTCTCCGAAAACACGCGGCGCTGCAGCGCCGCAACTTCATGCGCATTGCGGGCATTCAGCAGAATGTCGGAAAGCTTTCGCCCGCGCGCCCCCCCGCGCTCAAGGGCGCCGACCAGGAAAGAGCGAAGGAATTCCGGCAGACTCTGCCACATCTTTAGGCGCCGAGCGAGAGCGGGGAGAGAGCGGAAGGAGGGATAGCCGCCGAAAAGTTCATCCCCCCCGAGCCCCGACAGGGCCGCCTTAACCCCTCCCTCATGGGCCGTCTGACTCACATAGTAGGTGTTGATGCCATCGCCCGTCGGCTGGTCGCAGTCTGAAATGAATTTGTCCAGGTCCCGCGCCACCTCATCCCCGGTGAGAATCCGCGTGTGATGCACCGCCCCGAAATGGCGGGCGCTTTCCTCCGCATCGTCGGCCTCTGAATAATCGTCCTCCTCAAAGCCGATCGAGAAGGTCTGGAGCGCATTGTTGGTGGCGTGCGACATGAGGCCGGCGACCACCGCGGAGTCGAGTCCCCCCGACAGGAAAACCCCGACCGGCACATCGGCAAGAACATGCGCCTTGATCGAGTCCTCGAGACGTTCGCGCAGCTGGGCCAAGAATTCCTGGCGCGAGACACACGGCGTCGCGCTCGCGGGTGCGGACCGCAACGACCACGTGGGGCGAATCTCGAGTTCCCCTCGGGAGAATCGGAGGCAGTCGCCGGGCTCAAGGCTGCTTATTCCACGGTAAATGGTGCGCGGAGCCGGCACCGACAGCCATGCGAGGTATTCCGCGACGCACTCGGGGTCGATCGCTCGCGGGACGACGCCCGAGGCGAGCAGTGCCTGGATCTCGGAGGCAAAGACAAGGCGCCCTCCCGCTCGGCTGAAATAAAGGGGTTTGATCCCGAACGGGTCGCGCGCGACAAAGAGCGACTCCTCGGCGGAATCCCAGAGAGCGAACGCGAACATGCCGCGCAGGCGCCCGAGAGCCTCTTCACCCCACTGCACCAGCGCCGCAAGCAACACCTCGGTGTCGCACCGGGTGCGGAAAGTCCAACCCGCGGGCTCAAGCTCCGCCTGGAGGGAGCGGAAATTGTAGATGGCGCCGTTGAAAACCAACGTGTACCTGCCATCGGGCGTGACCATGGGCTGCTTCCCATTGGCCGGATCAAAAATCGCGAGGCGCCGCATGCCGATGGTCGACATTCCGCGGGACACCATTCCCCCATCATCGGGGCCCCGGTGGACCATGGCCGCGCACATACGCCGGACGGCTTCCTCCCGGGTTTCAACCGGGCACACCGGGTCTACGAATCCAGCTATGCCGCACATATTTAAGGAGAACGCTTCGCCCCGTCGCTTCTGCATTCAGCGACGAAAAATCCCGTTGAATCGCCAATATTGGGGTCTATCGGTTGAACTCGCGCTGAATAACGATTCCATCTGCGGGGCATTACTAGCGCAACCCTTTAGGGAAGCGTATATTCACGCACAGACCGAGCGTGGAGATTTCGGCTGCTTTTTCGTGCGAAAAGAGCTTTTCAACGATCATGAGGCCGAAATCGACGGCAGTCCCCGCACCTCGCGAGGTGATCATGGAGGCATCGACGACGACACGTTCGGAGACGATCGAGTTGGGCATCTCGCGGCGACCGAAGGGTGCGACGTATAGCGTCGATTCTCCAGAATTCCGGCGTCCATAAGGACGGTCGGGGCCGCGCAAATGGCCGCGATGAGCCCTGGACCCTCCGCCTGGCGCCTGATCAACGCGGGTACCCTCGAATCAGCTCGAAGCCTGGCAACGCCGGGTCCACCGGGCAGAAGAACGCAATCAAAACGAGATGCCGCAACTGCGGACAGGGTCACGTCGGCATGAAGGGTCAATCGGCTGCGGCCCGTGACATGGATTCCGTCACCCAGGCAGGCCACCGTAACCTCTGCGCCGGCGCGCCTGAGAATATCAATGGGAGTGACGGCTTCTATCTCCTCAAATCCCTCGGCCAGGATCACAAGGACGGTCGGAATGGGCATGGGCGCCATTGAACACGTGAGACGGCCCAAGCTCACGGAATTTCTTCAAAAACGCCTCGTTTTTTCCCGGTTCCTGGGCCAGCGTCGTCCCCCATGGCCGGCGTAGGCAAAATCCTTAAACAGGCGCAGAAGATGCAGCGTTCCATTGAGGCGCTTCAGGCAGAGCTCGAAGCGCGCGAGCTCGAGGTGACTGCGGGTGGCGGCGCTGTCAAAGTGAAGGTGAGCGTGGCGGGAAAGTTCCTTTCCCTCTCCCTCGATCCCGAGTTTCTCAAGGAGGAACCGAAGTTGGTTTCCGATACGGTGCTCGCTGCGATCCAAGACGCATCCAAGAAGGCCAAGGAACTGAATGACAGCGAGATGCAGAAGGTGACTTCCGCTTTTTCGATGTCGGGAATCTTCTGACGGGAGTGACGACCGCTTTTGAGAGGTTGCAGCAGGCATTGCGTAAGCTCCCCGGGGTGGGGTATCGGTCCTCGGAGCGGATCGCGCTTCACTTGCTTATTGGCAAACCCGAACAGGTCGAGTTGCTCGTCGACGCACTCCAGGAGGCTTCCCGCTCGGTCCGCCGATGCAAGCTTTGCGGCAATCTGAGCGAGGGCGAGGCGTGCGACGTGTGCACTGATCCCAAGCGCGACCACCGCTCGGTATGCGTGGTTGAAAACGTGCCGGACCTCGTGGCAATTGAGCGCAGTGGGTCTTGGAGGTCCGTCTACCACGTTCTTCATGGGAGACTCTCGCCGCTCAATGGGGTCGGTCCCGACGACTTGAATATCTCGAGCCTAATCGCCCGAATCGAGTCCGGCGAGATCGACGAGCTTGTCCTGGCTTTGCCAAACGACGTCGAGGGCGAGGCGACATGCCACTATATCCAGGGCCACATACCCGAGGGCCGCAGGCTGCGCCTGACTCGGATCGGATTCGGGATTCCAAGCGGTGGCGGCGTGCTCTATGCGGATTCCGTGACGCTAAAGAGCGCCCTGGAAAGCCGCCGAGCTTTCTCGTGAGCCGCGCCCGATGATCCGAAGGCGCCCAGGCACATCTCCGTCTTATGCGGCGTGTTTCACTCCGAAATCAGCACCCTCGACGCGCGGGCCGATTGGCGCTACGTCATTGAGCGAGGCCCCCCGATTCTGGAAGCGACTTGACGAGGGCGCCTTTTTAATGAGCAATTTTCCTTTCGTCGCGGGTGTAGTATAACGGCTATCACGTGAGCTTCCCAAGCTTGAAATCGGGGTTCGATTCCCCGCACCCGCACCAAACATGTTCTGGATCCTAACCGCGTGAGAGACGCGGGCGTTTTCCCGAGATCGCTCCCGCCACCGGTCCGCCGCTCTTCCCCCACCGGCAGCCCCAATCCGACATGACCCTCGCATGATGGCCCGGCTCAAGCAATTGTTGCAGAATCGTCTTCCGTGGCTCTATCAGCTGGCGCGCCGGGTGACCATGGCGTCGTCGTTTCGCTATCGTTACCATCGGCGCCCCGACTCGTTGATCGTCGTGGCCGGGTATTCCGCGGGGACCACGGCGGACGACGGTCGGTTGATCGACCGCCTGTCCGCGAGCTATCGCCAGCGTGCGGAGGCGCCGACGGGGATGTGGGGCGACTTCTTCAGGGATCTCCACGGAGACATCCACGACGCGATTCTCGGCGGCGACCGGGGCAGGATCGAGGCGATATTGCGCAATCCCGTCAGCTCGGACCTCCTGTACGGTTTCGACTACACCGCGCGGTCGTTCCGCAGGGGTGGCCCGAGAATTGAGGACCGCCACGATCCCGCGCTGACCTTGGACGGGTTGCTCTGCCTCGCGGAGGCCGTCGGCGCAAGACCGCTCGAGAACCCGGAAAGGTACACGTGGCGGGCCAGAAAGACGGGCGCCGAAGAGGTCATGGCCCAACTCGAGGAGGCGCTAAAGCTCAGGCTCTCGATCCCCAATCCATTCCCGGCTGAATACGGGCTCGTTTGCCGGGGTTCGATCATGTCGTACCGGGTGCCCCAGTCGATATACCAGGCGTGGCGGATCTCGCAAATCGTGAAGAATATCGAGAGGCCCCGCGTCCTCGAAATAGGCGGCGGATTGGGGCGCACGGCATACTTTGCCCGTCAATTTGGCATCACCGACTACACGATAATTGACATCCCAATCAGCTCGCTTGCGCAGGGGTATTTCCTTGGGAGGGTGCTGGGGGACTCGGTCGTGCAGCTCCACGGGGAGCCCACCGGCGTCCTCGGCGGACCGCATCAAGCTGTTGGCTCCGCGCTTCTTCCTCGATGGGACCGACCGCTATGACCTTGTCCTGAACGTGGACTCGCTGACCGAGATAGGAAGCGAGGCCGCGCGCGAATACTGGTTCGCCATCCGGAGGCGTGCAGGGGCCTTTCTGTCGATCAACCACGAGGCAAATGAATTCACCGTGACGGAGTTGATCAAGGACTCCGCCGGCATCGCCAGAGCGATCCGGGCGCCCAGCTGGATGCGGCGCGGATATACGGAGGAGCTGGTCGAGTTTGCAGCCAGCCCCTGATGGGACGGCGCATCGGCGCCTTAGCCCGTCCAGTCGGATGGGCCCGTGCGGCGCGCCGAATCTCGTCGATTACGGCGATCATTGCGGAGAGCGACGACGGCGGCTCTACAATTTGGCCGGCCTAGGAACGACGGGGTGATGGGAACGCCGGCATGCCGGGCCCTCTGCCGGATGCGCGGCGTTTCTGTGGGGCGGCATCTATGATTGAGAGATGTCAGAAATCGCTTGCATAACACAGCAAAAAAGACATGTCTAAAAACATGCACCTTTCATTTCTCACTCCGATCGTCGCCTCCGCATTCCAGGCCACCGACATCTTGGGATGGCTATTCACGCTCGGGCTCGCCGGCTCGGTCTGGCAGGGCATGAAGCATGGACAGCGCGCCTACCGGGCGCAGGACAAGCAGGACAAGCTCGAGGAGGCCGCTTGGGCCATCGGGATACCGGCCATCTCCGCGGGGGTCTACTGGTTCTCGATCAGGATCGGCATCATCAATCCGGTTTGGACGCTGGGCACGCTGCCGGCGTGGTAGGGCCGGCGGAGAGGCGGAGGCGCACATGCCATTCGAATCCGAGGAGCCAGGGCTCCCCTACACCCCGAGCAACACGGGCAGGCGCGCGAGGGTGGGGTATCTCGGCTTTGACGGGGTCGGCTTCAACGACCTTTGGCCGCTGTTTGCCGGAATCATCCTCAGCATCGCAATCGCCCTGAAGCTCTTCATCGGCGAAGGCGCCGACAGGCGCGAGTGGCTTCCGAGGACGGCCATCGCCCTGGCCCCTTTCGCCGCGGGATTCGGCTATCTTCGCCTTCTCGTCATGGGCCGTCCCCCCCATTTCAGAGGGGACCTCTGGGCGACCGCGCTCTGCCTAAGGCTCGATTTCGCAGATCCGCCTCTGCGGGCCTTTCCCCTCATCCCGCGCCTGCGGGTGGATGCGACGTCCGCCCGGGGACCCGGGCGCGCCGCCGGCCTGCGCCACCCGCTCCGCGCGAAGGGCCGCGCTCGCGGCAATCCTTGATGCCGAAAACGTGTCGAGGTCATTTCCAGTCGGCTGGTTCGAGCGAGACATGCTGTGGTGGGGCCAGGCGCTCGATGCGCGCACCTGCCTCTCAAGGGGCGCGAGGGTCGAGGTTCCCGACCTGCGGAGCGCCGACAACCGGACGCTCCTCGACCTCCGCCGGCAGAACGCGCATCTGCTGGCGCTCGTGGGGCAGGATGCCTCGCTCCAGGTCCATTGGACGGTCGAGGACGATTTCGAGGGAGCGATCAACGCCTACGCCTCGAGAAAAGGCGCGGCGACCCCTTGGTGCCGAAGGACCTGCGCCGTGCGGCGAGCCTACTACGAGCGCAGGACCGCGGAGGGCAGCCTCCGCCGCGAGAGGGTGCATGTCTACGTCGGAAGGCGGTGCAGCGGACTCGCCGCGTGCGATGTGGCGAATATCGAGTCCTGCGAGTCCTTCCTGCTACAGGCCGCGTCGAATCTGGATTCGCAGCTTCGCATGCTCGCGAGGGTCCACACGATTGGCCGGTGGGCGCCCATGGACAGCGGCGCACACGCGCTTCATCTCAGGAAGTTCCTAAATCCGAGCCTGTCCCGGTTGCTCTCGGGCGCCCAAGGCGAATCCCTGGGAGGCCCGGATTCGAGCCGGTCCATCCGCGCGAACTGTCTGAGGAGCGACATCGATGCGTTCACCTCCGGTGGCGGCGGGGGCCGAAGCGGTCTTCTGCTCTTCGACGGTAACTACCACGCCCTTTTCGTGATGCGGGAGCTTCCCCGCGGCACCCGCCCGGGAATGCTGATCCCCGTGCTCGACGCGGTGAACCGCGGGGCGTCCATCACCCTCGCGATCCGCGCCCTGCCGGTGGGATCCGAGATCGAGCGGCTGCGCCGCGAGATCGACGAACTGAGCGCGTTCCTGTCGGACCGTCGCGCCGCCGGGGTTGAGAACGATATCCGGCTACGCCAGGGCAGGATCGAATCGCTCCTCTCCTCGGTGACGATCCCCTTCAACCTCCTCTTCATCGTGCGCGTCTGGAGCGACACGCCCGAGGGCGTCGCCGCAAAGTCGCTCGCGATGCGCACGGCGCTCCAAGGCATCGACGGGGCGGAGTTCATGCAGGTCCAGAACGCGGTCCAGGCGCGGCATCTCTTCTACGAGACGATCCCCGGGAACCTCGGCAGCACGTACCGGGGATGGGACATCTACGTCGAGAACCACAACCTGTCCGACCTCCTTCCGATTTCGTCGACGTTTTCTGGGCACCTCGACGAGGCGCAGGCCCTCTACGACAGCCCCGGGGGGGGCGTCGTCGGCATGCGCCTCGTCACGGCCAACGGAACGCCGCAGCACTCGATCGTCGTCGGCGTCAACGGATCGGGCAAGTCCGCCCTCCTGATCGACCTCATGAGCCAGACGGACTGCGAATGGGCGTACCGCTTTTACCAGGAGGAGGGGATGGCGTTCGTCACCCAGGCGCAGCTCTGCGGCATGAAGAGCCTGGTCCTGAAGGAGTCGGGCGGCCTGACGCTCAATCCCTTCGACACGCTCGGGCTCCCGCTCACCTCGTCAACCGCCGCCCGCGTCGTCAGGACGTGCATGAAGCTCGTGGGCCTCTCGAGGGACGAGGACCGGAACCGCCGCAGGGAGGGCCTTATCGGCGAATACGTCCGCAGCCATTTCGAGGACTGCGCGGAGGACTGGAAGAATGCGGACGAGGAGCGCTGGCACTCGCTCGCAAGGAGGGCGCTGGCCGCCGAAAGGATGAGGCGCGGCGACGATGACTTCCTGGACGGCTTCCTGGCGCTGCGCGAACTCGAGCTCACCGATCCGGCGAAGGCCGCGGAATTCGCCGCGGCCGCGACGGACGACGAGATCATGCGCCACTCGATCCTTCCCGAGGGGCGCAGGGACATCGAGTCGATGGCCTTCAGCATGCTGGGGGCTGGAGAATACCCGCGGTTTGACGGCCTTGTCGCCCTCATGCGCCACGGACGGCTCGCGCACCATCGGAGCGCGGGCGTGTCCGCCGAGCTCGACTTCCTCTCCTCCGAGCTCGCGAAGGGGCTGCGCTCGGGAGGCGTCGTCGGGGGCTTCATCGACGGCCCCACCAACGTCGACGTGCGGGGCGCCGGACTCCACCTCGACACGAGCTGTCTGCCCGATGGCGCGCTCAAGGAGCTCGCCGGTTACGTGGTCTTTGACCATGTCCGCCAGCACATCCTTTCGCTCCCGCGGGCGGCCTCCAAGGTCATGCTGCTCGACGAGCTCCGCCGGATCCTCCTCATCCCCGGCGCGACCGAGTTCGTGAAGGAGCTCCTTGCTCAGATGCGCAAGTACCGGTGCGTGTTCATCGGGGCCTTTCAGGAGCCGTCCCAGATCGACGACATCGATCCCGCCCTCACGGAACTCCTGCTCGGCCAGTGCAAGCAGCACTTCCTGATGCGCCAGAACAATGCCGACCAGGTGCGGCGGATCGGGCGCGTGATCGGGCTTCCCGGGTCCGCCGAGCGGGCGATCGCGCAGCATCCGCTGATCGAGCACCAGTCGGGTTCGCGCAGGGCGTCCTTCTTCACGTATTTCTCCAGGGAGGCCTATGCGCCCGTCTGCGGCACGGTCCGGGTCGAGATCGATCCGGCCATGCTCTACGTCGCCGAATCCTCGGGCGAGGTATTCGACAGGAGGATGAAGGCCCTCGGACGGTACCCGTCCGTCCTTGAGGGCGTGCTCGCCGAATCCGGGGGAAGGCTCGCGTGAAGGCGCTCACTGCAGCGGTCCTCTGCCTTGCGCTCACCGGCTGCGGCTCCGTTCCGGGCGCCGCCGAAAGGAAGGCCCTTGACCAGGGCTATCTTCTCGGCGCGGCCGACGCCGTGAAACGCCTCTACTGGGCGAAGCAGGCGCTCGAGTCCCCGGTCCGCGCGCGGCCCGCCGGCCAGATCGAATACTATGGATGGGAAGAGTCGGGAACGGCGCGGGACGGGCGCCGGCTTGCCCCGGAATCGGTGGGGGTCCCCGTCTTCGTGCCGGCGCCCCTGCCGGCGGGGGCCCAGGGTCCATGACCGGGCCTTTCCGCCATTGGCTTCGGCTCGGTGCGGGCGCCCTCGGAGTGTGGGCGGCGCACCCGGCCCGCGCCTTCCTCGGCTTCGGCGACACGTCCTTTGTCACGGTCGTCGCCAACCCGGCCGAGGCTGCGAACTGGGCCGCCGAGCTTGAACGCCTCAACGCCCAGCTGGCTGCGGCGACCGGCTCCCTCCAGACGCTTGGGCAGCTTCGCACGTATGCGGGCGACCCTCTGGCCGCCGTGGCCGCCATCCGCAGCCTCGAGGAGATCACCGCGGAGGTCTCGGCGCTTTCGTCCGGCGCGCAGACCGACGCGGACCTCCTCCGGACCTGGCAGGCGATGGGGGCCTCCGCGCGCCTTGCGGACGCCGCGGCGCTGATCCTTGGATCGGGCGCCGGATCGTCCATGCAGGTCTTTGGACAGTCCGTGCCCCGCGACCCGTCCCTCTACGAGGGAATCGCCCGGGACATCGGCGCCTCCCAGCAACTGCGCAGCCAGGTCGCCTCCGAGCAGGCCGCGCGGGCATCGGTGGCCTCGGAGCTTGCGCTGGCGTGGAGCCAGTTCAGGGCGGCGACCACGGAGTCGACGAAACAGGCCGTCCTCGCCGAGATCAGCCAGCTCCAGTCCCAGAACCAGGTCATGGATACGCGCAGGCGCGCCCTCCTCGACGACCTCCAGCTCTCGGACCGGGAGGCCAGCGCATCCGCGGGACTCCGTGCGAAGGCGACGGACGAGGGGCTCCTGGCGGAGTCGGCGCTCCTCAACGGCGACGCCCGCGCTCGCGCCCAGGGCGCCGAGGCCCAGCGCCTCGCAACGCTCCAGAAACAGGCGCCCGCCCCGGCGCCGGCGGACTACTCGGGGCTCAAGCTCTGGACGACGGCCGACGCGGGAGGGACCCAGGATTGAACGCGCCGCTCTCAGAGGTCGCGGACCTCCTCGATGTCTTCAATTCCTACGACGGGAGCGTCGTCTTCCGGGGGCTCACCGAGGGCTACGGCGGACAGCCCTCGGTCCTGGGACGGATAGGTTGGATCTTCACCGGATTCGGCGCGCTCTTCACGCTTTGGGGCTTTGTCCTGCGCTCGCAGCGGTCGCAGGGCGAGGGGAGAATGGGCGAGATCGCGAAAACGTGGATCGTGATCGGCCTCATCGTGGGGGGGCCCTTCGCAATGAGCGCCGCGATGCAGGCCGCCGATTCGCTCTACGCGTCCTCGGCCGGGGGGCCACGCAACCTCACCGCAGTGTGTGTCAAGGCGGCCTACGCGATGCCGGAGTTGAACGAGCTCTTCGATGCGCTCAGGAAGAGCGCGCTTTCGCAGCAGGCGCCCGCGCCAAGTCCGGCGAGCGCGCAGCGCCAGGCTCTGATCAACAGCGCGAACGACGGAAGCGTCCTCGGGTACCTCGAGGCGTACGGGGTCGCCGTCTGGGACACGGCCTCCGACTACGCCTCAGGCGCCTCCCAGTCCTGGAACGCCATGGTGCGGATGGCGGCGATGGCCACCGGCTTCGGCTCGGCCATGCTCAAGTGCCTGCTGATAGCACTCACGGTCGTCCCGCTTTACCTCCTCTTCCTCTGCGCCGCGGCCGTGGTCTGGTTCATGGAGCAGCTGCGCTATTTCCTCGCGGTGTCGGGGACGATGATGCTGCCGCTCTTCGTCGGGATGTTCTCGCTGCCCGAGGGCCATTTCAGCCGCCAGGCGGCCCAGAGCTACGTCATGCACATGGTCTCGCTCGCCCTTTGGCCCGTCGCCTGGGCCATCGGCCACACGGGCACCATCGCCCTCTACAATGCGCTCGTGTCGCTGATCGCCGGGACAAGCCGCGTTCCCGAGATGCAGAGCCTCCTGCAGTGGAGCTCGATCGCGTCCGGCGCGCCCTCGGAGGCGCAGCTGCAGGCGGCGGAGGGCGCGCTCGGAAATTGGTTCATGGGGAACCTTGCGGCCCTCCTCTCGATCCTCGTCGGCGGCCTCGGCTTCACGCTCTGGGTCGTGGTCGTGTCGCTCCTTGGGCCCGTGTTCATGCACCGGCTCCTGACGACCGGGGCGCTGTTCATGTCCCAGGCGGCTTCGGTCGCCGGCCGCCATTCGGTCGGCGCGGGCAGGCTGGCGCTCAGCCTCGCCCCCGGCTTCGGAGGGGCGGCCGGCCTCCTGGGACAGGCCAATCCGGCGGGCGAACGCCTGTCCGGCGCGCGCCCGGCGGACGTGTTCGGGATCGCGGACAACGCGTATCCGTTCGGGGCCACGGGCGGCGCGGCTTCAAGCATGGGCGACGCGGCGCGGCTTGTGGATGATAAGGATGGCAAGGAGGGGCGGCGCGGGTGACAATGGGGCCGTGCCATTGCCTCACCCAGTCAGATCCGCAATCGGGGGCGCCGAGCGCCTGCTCGACCGGATCCTTTGCGTGGTCGGGGCGGTCGCGTTCTCGCAGCTTCCCGAGTTCATGCAGCAGTACCTGCAGAGGCTCGAGGGCCACCTCGACGAGGCCCGGCTCGCGCTTGACCGGTTTAAGGACGCTGCAGCCCGCTCCGGGATGAGCCTCGATCAGCTGGTTGCAGGGGCCTCCCAGAACCCGGACAGGGCCATGGGCAACCTGGGGCGGGTCGTGAGCGACGCCGCGGCGCGCGTCGACGCGCTCGGGGCGGCGGACGCGGCGCTCCGCCAGGCGAGCCTGTGGTCAAGGCCGTTTGTCTTCGTTCGCCACGCGGACTGGGGCATCGCAAGGGCAACCCTCTCCATCTACCGGCCCGCCGTGCCGACGACCGTCGAGGGCTTCGCGTATGCCGGCGTGGGGATTGTCGTCGTCCTCGCCCTCTACCACCTCTCGGTCCGCGCTCCGATCGTCCGCCTGATCCGAAAAAAGGGGCCGGACAGGGCACCCAAGCGGCGCCCTGAATCTTCCCCGGGACCCGGCCGCAAATCCGTGGACAGAAGCTCGGCCAGCAGCCAAGTTTGCAGGTCTCGATGCCCGACACCCTACACGTCAACCTTGGCGACCGCTCCTATTCGATTCTCTTCGCGGAGGACCTCACGGCGGAGGTGCGCGCCGTCGTCGCCGGCCTGAAGGGCGCATCCCGGCGAATCGCCGTGATCACCGACCGAAACGTCGCGACCATCCAGGCGCCCACGCTCCACAAGCTCTTCGGCGACGCGCCGACGCTCATTGTCCCCTCGGGGGAGGAGTCGAAATCGATTCCCGAGTTTGGCAACGCGCTCGACTTCCTGGCGGACCAGCGGCTCGACCGCGGCGGCGCGGTCTTTGCCGTGGGAGGCGGGGTGGTGGGGGACCTCGCCGGGTTCGCCGCGGCGTCCTACCTGCGCGGCGTCGATTACTACCAGGTCCCGACGACGCTGCTTGCGATGGTGGACAGCTCGGTCGGGGGAAAGACCGGGGTCAACCTGAAGGCGGGCAAGAACCTGGCGGGCGCCTTCCATCAGCCGCGCGGCGTGTTCATCGCCACGGGCTTCCTGAAGCTCCTCCCCCCCCGGGAATTCGCGGCGGGGATGGCCGAGGTGATCAAGACGGCGCTCCTCGGAGACCGGATGCTTTTCGAGGACCTGGAGAGGTCCCCGCTATCGGCGGGCGACCTCAGGCTTGCATGGACCGTAAGGGTCTGCTGCGGCATCAAGGCGCGCCTGGTTGAGGCCGACGAGCGCGAGCTCGCGGACATCGGTGGCCGGGCGCTCCTGAACCTGGGGCACACCTACGGACACGCCATCGAGCAGGTCACCGGCTACGGGGCGTACCTGCACGGCGAGGCCGTGGCTGTCGGGCTGTGCGCGGCCGCGCGCCTCTCCCGCCGGCTTGGGATGGCAGGCGATTCCGATGTGGCGAGGATCGAGTCCGTCGTGTCGGCCCACGGCCTTCCCACCCGGCTGCGCTCCGCGCTGAGCGTCAGTGCGCTCATGGGGGCGATGGCTCGCGATAAGAAGGTGCGCGCCGGCGCGCTCCGTTTCGTGCTTCCGAAGACCCCCGGCGAGGCGGTCGTCCGAAGCGACGTCCCGGCGGCCGATGTTGAGTCGGTGTGGCGCGAGGTGGGGTGCACCTGACGGGCGGGAGAAAATTCGTGTGTTCGGGCCCAGGTGGGGCTATAAGATGAGTCATGTCCGCGATCGACGAAGGCATTGTCCGGGAATACTTTGAACAAAACGGGTTTTTCGTCCGCCAGGTGCGAAAGTACCAGGTGCAGGCCCGCAGGAAGACCGGGGACGAGGAGATCGACCTTCTCGTTCACAATCCGGCCTGGCAGAAGGGTCGGCGCAAGCCCGACTTCTTCCTCTTCTCGACGGAGCTGCAGTTCGTTCACCAGGCCGTCGTGGCCGTCAAGCCCTGGCACACCGACGTATTCACGCCCGCGACCCTGAAGGGGTCGCCGGAGATCTTCGGATTCCTCGAGCAGAACGTCCTCAAGCAGGCCGCCCGCCTTTTCCCCACCGAAACCGACGGCATCGGCAGCGACGTGACGAAAATCCTCGTCCTTCCAGCGCTTCCGACGGCCGAGCCGTTCCGCTCCCAGAGCGTCGAGATGCTGAAGGAGCGGGGTGTCGACGGGATCATCTCCTTCCGGTCGATGCTCCTCGACCTGATCGACAAGATCGATGCGCACCGCAACTACGGGAAGAGCGACACGCTCCAGGTGATCCGCGTGCTCAAGAATTACGACCTGCTGAAGGACGCGCAGCTCGACCTTCTGTCCGACCGGATGCAGTCGGCCCGCAGGACCCGCGCCTCCCAGGCGGCGCCGGCCGAGGGCTGAGCGCGGCGCGCCAAAACGTTCTCGCACTGGGCGCCGCCTGTTCGGAGGATTTCGCCGATGAGTTCAACCATCCATCCCACCGCATTCGTCGAACCGGGCGCCCAGCTCGGCGACGGATGCGTCATCCACGCCGGAGCCGTCATCAGGTCTGCGGCGATCCTGGGCGAGCGGGTTGTGGTCCACCCCTACGCGGTCGTGGGCGGCGATCCCCAGATGCTCCGCTTCGATCCGTCGGTCCCCACAGGCGCCCGGATTGGCGCGGGGACGACCATCCGGGAGTATGTGACCATCAACCGGTCTTCGGTTAAGGGCGCGTTCACGGAGGTCGGCTCGAACTGCCTCCTCATGGCCTGCTCGCATGTGGCGCACGACTGCCTGGTCGGCGATCACGTGGTGATCGCAAACGCCGTGCTCCTGGCCGGGCACGTGGAGGTCGGCAATTTCGCCGTCCTCGGGGGCGGCTCGGCCTACCACCAATTCTCCCGGATCGGCGAAGCTTCCATTATAGGCGGCTTGGCCCGCATCACGCAGGACATCCCGCCGTTCACGATGGCGGCCGAAAGAAACGAGGTATCGGGGCTGAACCTGGTGGGTCTAAGGCGCCGCGGAGTCACCCGCGATGCGATCAACGAGCTCAAGGAGGCCTTCCGGCTCGTCTATTTCAGGATGGGCAACATCCGCGAAATTGCGGCGTCGGCGCTTGCGGACGGGACGTTCAAATCGGCCGAGGCCCGCCGGTTCCTGGAATTCATCAAGGCGGGCAAGCGCGGTATCGCACGCGCCCGCCGCAAGGGTGTCCCGGCCGAGGGGGCCGAGGATTAGGCGGCGACCCCGATCCCTTTGAGCGACCGGATTGCCATCACCTGCGGAGACCCGGCCGGAATCGGTCCGGAGATCATCTCGTGTTGGCTCGCGGCAAACCCCGCCATGGGGGCGCGGGTTGCGGTGCTTGGCCCGGCCCGCTGGCTCGCGACGCTCGGGGACGGTCCCCGAAAGATCGCCGTGGGCCTCGATGACTTTGCCGCGGAGCCGGGTCGGCCGACCGCGGAGGGCTCCCTCGTCGCCTGGGCCGCGCTGGAGCGGGCCGCGGGCCTATGCATCGCCGGGGAGTATGCCGGCGTCGTGACCGCCCCCGTCAGCAAGGAGCGGATGGCCGCCATAGGCTGGAGGTTCCCGGGGCACACCGAGTTCTTTGCGGCGCGCTGGGGCGGCGCGCCGACCATGGCGTTCTGCGGGGGAAGGCTGAGGATCGCGCTCGTGTCATGGCATATCCCGCTGCGCGAGGTCCCCTCGTGGCTGACCGCCGGAAACATCGGGCGGGCGGTGGCCGCCGCCGACCTCCTCGCCAGGTCCGAGGGCGTCACCTCGCCGAGGATCGGGGTGTGCGGCCTCAATCCCCATGCGGGCGAGGGGGGGCTCATCGGGACCGAGGAGCGCGACACGATCGATCCCATCCTCGGTGAGCTGCGCGTCCGCTATCCGGGGCTTTCCCGGTGCCAGCCCGCCGACACGCTCTTCGCGAGGCAGCTCAGGGGGGAGTTCGACGCCTCGGTGGCGCTCTACCACGACCAGGGCCTGGCGCCGCTGAAGGCGGTCGATTTCGAGGAGTCGGTGAACGTCACGCTGGGGCTGGGACACGTTCGCACGAGCCCCGACCACGGGACCGCGTTTGAAATCGCCGGCAAGGGGGTCGCCAACGCCCGCAGCTTCTCGAACGCCGTCGAAGTGGCGCTGCGCTTGATTCGGGCGCGCAATGGGCGATAGTGCCCTCCGATGCCCGAATCCGCCACCGCTTCCGCACCTGCGACCCCCCCCGTTGTCCGGGAGGGGACGGAGAGCCTTGTCCGCCTCACCGAGTCGGCCGGCAAGAAGGTGCGCGCCCTCATCGCCCGCGAGAACCAGGGAGAGTTCCTGCGGATCGCGATCACCGGGGGCGGATGTAACGGCTTGAGCTACAAGCTCAAATTCGCCCCGGAACCGAGGCGCGGCGACATCCTCGTCCGCTCCTCCGGGACCCAAGTGGTCGTGGATCCGAGGACGGCCCTCTACCTGAAGGGCACGGTGGTGGATTATTCCACGCAGCTCATCGCTGGCGGCTTCAAGTTCTCGAACCCGAATGCCAAGGCCAGCTGCTCCTGCGGCGAAAGCTTCAGCGTTTAGGTGTTGTATTCGAGGCGGTTTCAGACGACGGTGCCGTGATTCTACACACCCAGCAGCGTAATTATTGATGGCCATACCGACTCCCCCGGCCGCCCCAGGCGGCAATCGCCCGAACGGGCAATTCCAGCGCCGCAACAACGACCCGTTCGCGAGCATACGCCGCAACCACCGAATAAAGGTCCCGCAGGTCCGCGTGATCTCGCCCGAGGGAAAGCAGCTCGGCATCCTCGACACGCCGAAAGCGGTCAACCTGGCGCTTGAGGTCGGGCTCGACCTGGTCGAGGTGGCCCCGAATGCGACGCCCCCCGTCTGCAGGATCATGGACTTCGGCAAGTACGTCTACGAGGAGCAGAAGAAGCACTCCCATTCGAAATCGACGGCGAGCAAGATCAAGGAGATCGAATTCACCGCCCGCATCGCTCCGAACGACTTCAACACGAAACTGCGCCACGCCGAGGAGTTCCTCGACCACGGCAACAAGGTCAAACTCCGCCTGAAGTTCCGCGGGCGCGAGATGGCCCACACGGAGATCGGCTTCGAGGTGATGAAGCGCGCCGTCGTCGAGCTCGCGGGCATGGGCCATCCGGATGCCGAGCCCAAGCTGATCGGCAGGAACATCCATGTCATGCTGACGCCGTTGCCCGCCAACAAGCGCAAGGCGAAATTCCACGTGAAGGGAGAGGGTGGGGATGCGGTCGAGGACGATGACGATTCCGCGTCGGCCGACCCACAGGCGGCGGAAGCCTGATTTCGGGCGCGCCCATGCGCCTAGCGGCGTTTATTTTCCTCCTGGTTCCGGCCCTTCTTTCCGCATCGGTCGACGGGGGCCTGGCATCCGTGCGGAGCGGCGGGCTCGACTACGTGAGCCTTGAGGAGGGCGCAGCGCGCCTGGGCCTCAGGATCGAGCGCTCGCTGCCGCCGTCGTCGGTCATGCTGAAGGACGGCTCCCGGCCTGTCGCCCGTTTTTCGGACCACAGCCGCGAGGCCGACATCAAGGGCCTTCGCGTGTTTTTCGGGGACCCGGTCATTGAACGCGGCGGGAAGTTTTTCCTGAGCCGCGCCGATTACGAGGTGCACTTCGTGCCTCGCATGCGGCCGGGGCTCTGCGGCCCCGCGCCCAGGATCCCCCACGTGATCGCCATCGATCCCGGGCACGGCGGTCAGGACCACGGGACTGAGAACAAGACGCTCGGGACCATGGAGAAGACTTATACGCTCGAGGTCGCCCAGAGGCTGAAGCAGCTCCTCGAGGCCAAGGGATACGCGGTCGTCATGACCCGCGAATCCGATGTCGGCGTCGAGAAACAGATCCGCTCCGAGATCGCGAACCAGGCATCGGCGGACCTTTTCGTGAGCATCCACTTCAACTCCCTCTACCCGAACACAAAGACGACGGGGGTGGAGGTGCTTACGTTCCCGCCTAGGCCGCAGCGCTCCACGGACTCGTGGAGCCCCGGCAAGAGGGACGATTCGGAGGCCAGGGACGCCCCCATCAACGAATTCAACGAATGGAACACCGTTCTTGCCAGCAGCATGCATCGGCGGCTCCTGGATGCGCTTCACTCGGGAGACCGGGGCGAGAAGCTTGAGCACCTCGGCGTCCTCCGGTCGCTCAAATGCCCGGGAGTCCTGGTCGAGCCGGCCTTCCTGTCGAGCGAGGCCGAGGGCGGGCGCCTGGCGACGCCGGAATTCCGCGACACCATTGCCTCCGCGATCCTTGCCGGGATCGAGGACTACGCCGCCCTGCTCAGGAGCCTGCGCCCGGCTTCGGTCACCCCGTCAGGCGGCGCGCCCGGCCCCGCCGCGGCGCCGCGGTGCGTTCGCAGCCGACGCGCCCGACCCCGTGACCCGGATCCGGACGATTTCCCGGTCCGAAGCGCGCCGTTTCCTGAGGCGCGCCCACCTAATCGACCGGCCGGCCGAAGATGTCGGCGCCGCGCTTTCGCACCACGGTTACATCCAGATCGACCCGATAAACATCTGCGGCCGGATGCACGACCATATCCTGCGCAACCGGGTGCGCGGCTATGCGGAGGGGGGCCTTATGCGGCACCTCCACGGCGACGGGCGCCCGCTCGGCGCCGGCGAGAGAACGGCGTTCGAGCATCACCTTCCCTCGACCGGCATCCTGGCGGCTTTTCCGCTCGAGGCATGGCCGCACCTCCAGGCTGCCATGCGCGCCCGCACCCGGGAGGCGAGCGCCTGGTCGGGCCGGCTCACGGCGCGCGAGCGGGAGTTCGCGGGGCGGATGATGGAGCGCTTTGCCGAGCGCGGGGCCCTGGGCCCCGAGGATTTTGAGGATCCGAGGAAGGGCCGGCGGGTCTGGGGTTCGTCCACCCTCGCAAAGTCGACCCTCCAGAAGCTTTTCTTCCATGGACGGCTCCTGATCGTTGCGCGCGATAAGAACCGCAGGCTGTACGACCTGCCGGAGCGGGTGCTCCCGGCGGAGGTCCTTTCGCGGCGCGAGAGCACACCCGCGGAGACCGCCCGATGGCTGGCTCTCACGCGCCTGAGGCAGCATCGGCTGGTGGCGCTCAGGAGATCCGAGGTCCCCCTCGTCGAGGACCTCGCCGAGCCGGTTGCGGTCGACGGGTGCCCCGTCCTGCACTGTCTGAGAGCCGACCTGCCATGTGCTGGACGAGCCGGGCGAGGCGGGCCGGGTGGAGGCTCCCGTCCTCCTCGCTCCCCTGGACCCCATGATCTATGATCGGCGGGTGACCCGGGGCCTCTGGGACTTTGACTATGCCTGGGAGGCCTACATGCCCGCCCCGAAGCGAAAGCGGGGCTATTACGCGCTTCCGGTCCTCTCGGGAACCGAGCTGGTGGGCCACGTCGACCTGAAGGCCGATCGCGAGCGCGGCCGCCTCGGCGTCGTTTCCCGCTCCGTTCGAAGCGGGCACAGGACGAAGGACGCGGTCAGTCTCCTTGCGAGCTTCCTCGGACTGAAGACGCGCTGATCCGGATGGGCCCCTAAACGGCGATCTCGCCCTCGCCGCGCGCCGGTTCGAACCACCCCGCCGGGTCGCTCTCGCGCGAGAATTCCGGGCATTCGTGGGCGAGCTGCTGGCGAAGGCGCTCACGGGCCCTTGCGATCCGGCTCTTTACGGTCCCGACGTTCGTCCCGAGCTCGGCTGCGATGTCCTCGTAGGAGCGGTCCTGGACGCTGCGCATGGCCAGGATTCGGCGGTGCGAGGGCTCGAGCCTCGCCATGCAGGTCTCCACCTTCTCCATGAACTCATTCCTGGAGCTCTCCTGGGAGGGATCCGGGGTTCCGGCGGCGACAAGATCCGCAAACGTGGCGTCGCCGTCCTCGCCCACGGCGGCATCGAGCGACAGCGTGGCATGCCTGCGGCGGCGGAAGAAATACCAATAGCGGTTCCTCGCGAGATTGACCGCGATCCGGTGCAGCCAGGTGGCGAGCGACGAATCCCCCCTGAATGCCGCAAGCCCCCGGTGAGCGCGCACGAAGGTGTCCTGGGTGATCTCCTCGGCGTCCGCATGGTTTCGCAGGAGCGCCATGGCGGCGGCGAAGATTCGCGTCTTGTGGCGGTTCATGATCTCCTCGAAGGCGGATTCATCACCGCCGTTGAATCGCTGCACCAGGTCGACATCGAGAATGGATTCGGCGTTCATCGTGCCGAAACACACTACCTTACTCCGTGCCAGCCCCCCTCGCGGATCTGCAACCGGCTTCAACGCAGAAGGTTATTTCTATCGGATCGGAAAGCCGATTCCCAGAGACCCTGGAAATCGGGCATTTTGCAACCGTTTGAGGGCCCGTATAGGGCAAATGGCACGGGCATTGCTGGACGTTAGGCAGTTACATTTCGGCGTCATCGGATATATCCAAACTTCGATGCTTGACTGACCCCTCGGCCGACGATGTGGCTATCGCCTTAGATAAATTCGGTTAAGTCTCTTAAGATCCACAACGGGTTCCCAACCTACGGAATCCGCAGTCAGTGAAGATAGTCCAAGCTTACACCTATGAATAAGACATTGCGTCCAGCTAAATGGATTTTGTCGGGCGTCCTCGCGCTCCTGATATCCACGGCAACGATATTCGGACAAGGCGTCACCACGTCGGGCATCTCCGGATTCGTGACCGACAAGAACGGCGTGCCGATCGCCGGTGCCAAGGTCGTGGTGACCCATGTGCCCACGGGCACTCATTACGTTGCCGTCTCCAACAAGACCGGCACCTACGCCCTCGACGGCCTCCGCCCCGGCGGCCCGTATTCCGTCGAGGTCACCGCGCCGGACGGCACGACGGCCGAGGATACCGGCCTCTTTGTCGACGTCGGATCCACCCTGAGCGAGAACCTTAAGCCGAGCTCCGAGGTGATCAGGCTCAGCGCCGTTGAAGTCGGCGCCACCCGCGACACCAAGTTCGACGCAAGCTCGATGGGCACCTCGATGGCGTTCAACGCCACGGATATCTCCGCGATCAACAGCGTGCGCCAGGACATTCAGGATATCGAGAATCTCGATCCCCGCACGAACCTGCAGCAGAGCGCCAACGGCGATGCCAACTATACGTTGAGCGTCCAGGGTCAGAATCCCCGTGAGAATCTGGTGCTGGTCGACGGCGTGTCGGCGTCCGACAACTTCGGTCTTAATTCCAACGGATACGCGGGTCTGCGCAATCCGCTCCCCTTGGACTGGATCGAATCGTTCACCTTCGACCTCAACACCTATGACGTTGCCTACAGCGGTTTTATCGGCGGAGTTGCCGACGCGACGCTGAAATCGGGAACCAACGAGTTTCACGGCGACCTCTACGAATACTACACCGGCACGAACTTCCGCGGACCCGACCCGGTCGCCAACCCGCTCGGCGCCCACGAGCCGGTGCAGGCTCACACGACCGGTGCCACGTTCGGCGGCCCGATCATCAAGGATAAGCTCTTCTTCTTCGTCGGCTACGAGGCCTTCCGCGAACTCGCGGCCCCGACCCCCCCGACTTTCAATCCTTTCGACACCGCCGCCGACACCGCGGTGATCAACCAGATCCTCGCCGTTGCCGCGAACGAGGGATACACTCAACAGGGCGCCTACCTCACGACGGCCCACACCTGGCAGCAAAACTTTGTGGCCAAGGTCGACTGGAACATCTCGGACAACCACAAGTTCGATTTCACGTTCCGCCACAACGACGGCCGCAGCCCGCTTGAGTACAACTACACCTCGAGCTTCGAGACCTCGCTCAGCGGTTCCTGGTATGACTCCCACCGCGTCGACCAATCCTATACGGCCAAGGTCAACAGCGACTGGAACTACCTCATTCCGGGCCTGACGACCGAGGTGGAGGGCACGTTCCGCCTCTACAACGGCACCGCGATTCCCGAGGGCACCCTTTGGCCGGCGACCACAATCATCCTGGGGAACTTCGGATCCTATCAGGCTGGGGCCGCGCCGACCGAGCTGTTCCTCGGCACGTCCGCCAGCTACCAGGACAACAACCTCCACACCCAGGAAGTCGAGGAGCACGTCTTCGCCGACTACGCCCTGGGAACGCACACGTTCAAGTTCGGCACCGCATTCGACCGCGTGCAGCTGACGAACACCTTCATTCAGAACACCCTTGGCTCTTACACGTTCTCGAACATCCAGGACTTCCTGAATGCGACGCCGACCGGCGCGACGAAGACGGTCGCCTCGCCTGGCTTCACGCTCAATCAGTCGATCGCGCACTTCTGGCAGCTCAACATCGCTCCTTCGCTCCAGGATACCTGGAAGCCGAACTGAGAACCTCACGCTTCTCGGCGGCGTCCGCCTCGACTATCCGTACATGGATCAGCAGCCGCCGCTCAGCACGGTCTTCCTGAACTCGGCGGGCTTCCCCAACACCCAGACGATCGACGGTCATTACACGATCTCGCCCCGCTTTGGCTTCAACTGGGACGTCTCGAAGGACCAGACCACCCAGATCCACGGCGGCGCCGGCCTGTTTCGTGACCACGCCTCCGTACGTGTGGCTGGAGAATTCGTTCAACAACGCGGGCCTCACGACATCGGCGTCCGTGAACAACAGCTCCAAGATCATCCCGGGCTACACGTTTGACGGCGCCAATACGGGCCCGGTTCCGGCCAACGCGGGCGCTCCTTCGCAGAACATCGACTTCATCTCGCACGACTTCGAGGATCCGGCCAGCTGGAAGGAAAACATTGCGATCGACCACAAGCTGCCCTTCGGAAACATCACCGTCACGGCCGAGATCGACCTGAGCCAGGTGGAGAAGGACGTGTACTACACGTCGAACAACCTGAAGCTGGCGACCAGCGGTCCGGCGGTCATGCCGGACGGTGCGATCCGCTACAATGGGAACATCACCCCGTCGAACGTGGGCAGCGCCTACTTCGTCCCCGGGTACACGACCAGCAACTTCTACACGAACGTCTCGAGCCAGGCGTCGTCGGTGCTGGAGGCCAATCCGGCCCTTGCGCAGGTCCTTGAGCTGAACAACACCGACAAGGGCGGTTCGCAGGAGTACACCCTTCAGATCCAGCGCAAGATGAAGGACGGCTGGGCCTGGAGCCTGGCCTACACCCACACGCACGCCACGGAGGTGGCCGAGCTCGGCGGCACGACCGCCTCCGGCGGCACGACCAGCCCGTTCATCAACCCGAACGACAACATCGCCTACCGCTCGGAGTACGCGGTTCCCGACAAGTTCATCCTGACCGGGGAAAAGGAGATCAACTTCTTCAAGAAGCGCCACGCGGAAACGATCGTGACCGCGCAGTTCATCGCCCAGAGCGGACAGCCCTACAGCTTCATCTTCAAGGGTGATGCCGACGGCTCGGGCAACAACAACTCGCTCTTCTACGTGCCGTCGGGCCCGAATGACCCGACGGTCTCGTGGATCAGCTCCGCGGAGGAGAGCAACTTCTTCAACAACTGGCTGCCTTCCCACCCGGAGCTTGAAAAGTACATGGGCAAGGTCGCCCCCCGCAACGCCTTCGCAGGCGCCTGGCAGCACACGCTCAACCTCAGCTTCACCCAGTCGGTCCCGATCTGGCACGATATAGACGTCAAGATGTTCGCGACGATGTTCAACTTCGCGAACCTCCTGAATAAGAAGTGGGGCATCGTTGAGAACTACGGCCAGTACAACTATCCCTACGGCGAGCAGACCGTGGCGGGTACGGGGTACAATCCGAAGGGCAACAACGGCGCAGGACAGTACCTGTACACGTTCAATACGGGCACCCTCGGTGCGCCGCAGCTCTATTCCGACCTGTCCCGCTGGTTCCTGCAGGTCGGCGTGAAGCTCGAATTTTGATCGAGCCCGGTTTCTTTGGCTTCGAGCCGCCGCGCTTTTCGGCGCGGCGGCTCTTTTGCCTCTTGCGGATAAGGGTCCAATGGCTCCGGCAGGGCAGGAGGTCTCTCCCGACGGGTTGCGGGTTTTGGGACGCGGGTGGGCGAAGAGGGGCCCTTCCGGGGGATGGCCGCCGGCCTTTCGCCCGGGGCCCAGCTCGCCGTCGCCAAGGGACGGGCGAATTTGAAGGCGCCGTCGGCTCTTCGAGCCCAAACGGATTCGTGTGATCCCTGATCAGGCGCCACGGATTCGCCGCGCGGGGCCTCCGGGAATCGAAAGGCTCGCTTCCATCGGGGCCCGGATGCTACAAATTCGTTCGCAGCCTCGATATGCGCAAGAATCATGACGTCGGGTCTAATCGTGCATCCTCGGGCCGTATTGCCCTGTTCCTGGGCTCCGGGTCTCTGGTCCTGGGTTCCCTGGCCGCCTACCTCGGAAGCTACCGGGGTCCATTCCTCTACGACGATCGCGGATCGGTCGTCGACAATCCGACCCTCCGCCAGTGGTCAACGGCGTTTCAACCCTTGGCGACCGGCTGGCCCGTGAGCGGTCGGCCGATTCTCAATGCGAGCTTTGCCGTGAATTATGCTTTTTCGGGGCTCGGCACGCACGGGTACCATGTGACAAACTGGTTGATCCACGTCGCGGCAGGCTTGCTCCTTTTCGGCCTCTGCCGGCGGATCCTTTTGCGCGTGCCCTCACTGGCGGCGTCCGCAACGGGCGTTGCGTGGGCCACGGCGCTTTTCTGGACGCTGAGTCCCCTCCAGACCGAGTCGGTCACCTATATCAGCCAACGGGCCGAATCGCTCATGGGACTATGTTATCTGGGATGCCTTTACGCCTTCATCCGGGCCTACGGGGGCGGGGCCGTTTCGCTCGGTTGGGCCGCGCTGTCGGTCGTGGCGTGTTTTGCCGGCATCGGCTGCAAGGAGGTCATGGTGACGGCGCCCGCGGTCGCTTTGGCCTGCGACCGCGTCTTCGTGGCCGGCGGCTGGAGGGCGGCGCTTGCCGCGCGCCGGGGGTACTACTGCGCGTTGTGCAGTTCCTGGGTCCTTTTGGCCGCCTTGATGCTCGGGACGGGCATGCGCGGCGGGACCGTTGGCTTCGGCGCCGGAATACCCTGGTGGGCCTATGCGGTCACCCAGTTCCGCGCCCTTGCGACCTACGTGCAGCTTTCGTTCTGGCCGAGTCCGTTGCTCTTCAGCTACGGCCTCACTCTCGGAGGCCCGTCCTGGCGCCTGGTGCTCGACGCCGCGTTTGTTCTCGGCTTGGTCGGCCTCTCCGTGGTGGGGGCCGCCAGGGGGTCGAAGCTTGGTTTTCTGGGGGTGTGGTATTTCGCGATCCTCGCCCCGACCTCGTCGATCGTGCCCATCTCGACCGAGCTGATCGCCGAGCATCGGGTATACCTTTCGCTGGCGGCGGCCGCCTGCCTGGTGGCCGTCCTTGGCCACGCTCTGCTGAGCCGACTTGGCCGATGGATGGGCGGAGGCGTGCGATGGGCGGCGGTTCTCGGGGTGGGCGCCTCGGTCGCCGTCGCCGCCGCGGAGATCGGAGCGACGCGGTCGCGCAACCAAGTCTATTCGGGTGTTTACGCGCTCTGGGCGGACACCGTGGCCAAGTCGCCTGACGACGCCGGCGCCCGCAACAACCTGGGCAACGCCCTGGCGGAGGCCGGGCGATACGACGAGGCGATCGAGCAGTTCCGGGCGGCTTCCCGGCTTTCCCCGGGATACAGCGATCCCCATCTGAATCTGGGCAACGTGCTGACCCGGATGGGCCGCGATGCCGAGGCGGTCCCCGAATACCGACGGGCGCTGCCCGGAAACCCGAGCAACGCGAACGTGCTGTACAATCTTGGGCGGGCGCTCCGAAAGACGGGCGACGCGGCCGGTGCAGCCGAGGCCTTCGACCGGGCCCTTGGCGGACGCAGCGAGTCGGCCGTCGTTTGGTACGATCTCGGCAACGCCTTCATGGACGAGGGCCGGTCGGACCGGGCCCTGGCCGCGTTCGGGAAGGCTCTGGCCCTGCGCCCGGACTACCCGGACGCCCTGCTCAACCATGCCGGACTCCTGGCCCAGGACGGCCAGGGCGGTGAGGCGATCCGTGAATTTCAAAGGCTGGTGAAACTGGAGCCGGACGCGCCGGACGTTCACAACGATCTCGGGACCCTTCTCGCCCAATCCGGCGACCTTGCCGGCGCGGAGCGGGAGTTCCGGGAGGCGGTCCGGCTGAAGCCGGACTATGCCGAGGCGAGGAGCAATCTGGAGCGGGCGGAGGCGCTTGGAGCCCGGCGTTCGCCATGACCGCATCCGCTCCAGGAGCCCGGCTCCGCTCCGCCGGGATCGCCCTTGCGATCGCGGTCGCCTCGTTTGCGGCCTATTGGCCCGCGATTCACGGAGGCTGGCTGTGGGACGACCGGCTCGAGATCGTCGACAATGTGAACGTCCACGCGGCCTCCGGCTGGTGGCGATGCTGGGTCGACCCGGAGGGGATGGACTACTTCCCGGTCAAGGGAATGGCCCAATGGGCCGAATGGCACCTCTGGGGGGCGCTCCCGACCGGTTACCATTTGGCGAATGTCGCCTTCCACGTCCTTGCATCGCTCCTCGCCTGGAGACTGTTTACCCGGCTCGGGATCGCGTTCGGGTGGGTGGGAGGAGCGGTCGTGGCGCTCCACCCGTTGGCCGTCGAGTCGGTCGCGTGGATTGCCGAGTTCAAGAACGAGCTTTCCCTTGTGTTTCTTCTGGTGGCGGCCAACGGCTACGTGGCTTCGGAGCGGGGCGGGCCCGGACGTTCCTATGGATTCGCCCTGGCGGCCTTTGTCCTGGCGCTCCTGAGCAAGAGCACGGTCGTCATGTTCCCGGTCGTTTGCCTGTGCTGCGATCTTTGGGCCAGGCGGCGAATTGACCGGCGGGGCCTGCTCCGGGCCGCCCCCTTCTTTTTGGCGTCCCTTCTGCTCGGTCTCGTTACGGTCGCCTTCCAGTCCAGGCGGGCGATCGGTCTGGCCGGCCCGATGCCCGGACTCCATGACCGGGTGGGGCAGGCGGGCTGGAGCCTTCTCGCCTACCTTGGGCGCGCGGTGTTTCCCTGGCGCCTGACTCCGATCAGTCTGCCGATAGCCGCCGATTTTCCGGTGATGGTCCCATGGGGGCTTCTTTGCCTGATCGCGGTGGCCTTGTGGGTGGCCGGCGGCGTGTGGCGCCGCCACGGGCTTGTCGCCCTGGCGGTCTTCTCGGCCCTGCTCTCGCCGATCCTCGGACTCCTGCCGATGTCCTACCTGCGGGTGGCCCCGCGTGCCGATCATCTTGCCTACCTTGGCCTCATTCCGTTGGGGGCGCTCGCATCGGGGGCGGCCGGGCTGCTGGCGGGCCTGAAACGGCCGCTCGGGGCGGTCGCGATCGGCTGCGTTCTGATCGGCTGCTTCTTGGTAACCCGGTCACAAGCGGCGATTTTCGCAAGTCCCCGTGCTCTTTGGTCGGCGGCGGCCGAGCGTTCCCCGCGTTCCTGGCTGGCCGCGGCCAACCTCGGCAAGGTCGCGCTGGACGAGGGGCAGTTCCGGGACGCGGCGGCCTTGCTTGATCGCGCCGAGGCGCTCAGGCCGGACTCGGCGGAGGTCAGGCTTGATCGCGGCAACGCCTACAAACAGCTTGGCCGGCCCGACGTGGCCGACGCCGAATACAGGAAGGCGATCGCGCTCGATCCCTCGTTTCCCGGGGCCTACTACGATCTTGGGGTTCTCTTGCTCGAGCGGGGCGACCCTGCGGGCGCCTCGGAGGCCCTCAAGGAGGCGCTGCGTCTCGATGCAAACGACGCCTCCGCGCACAACGATCTTGGGCTGGCCTTGGGCCGAATGGGGGACGATCGCCGGGCAGGCCGGGAGTTCGGCGAGGCGATCCGGCTGGATCCCGGCAAGAAGGAGGCCCACCTCAACCTGGGAAACCTCTTCGCAAGGGAGGGAGAGCCGGCGGGCGCCATCAGGCAGTACCGGCTCGCGCTGGCGATCGACCCGACGTACGGGGCGGCCAGGGCGAATCTGGCGGCGGTCCTGCGGGCGTATGGCCGGCGTTTGCCGGACGACGGCGTCCCCGTTTCGAAACCGTGACCGATCGACGCTCCAGCACGCCGCCGCCACCCGCCGGATGGGGCGCCCGGTGTATCCCATACGCCCTGCTCTGCCTTGGGCTGGTCGCGGTGTACTGGCCGGCGCTCGAGGGCCGCCGGCTCTGGAACGACCCCGACTATGTCACGAAGCCGGGGCTCCAGTCGCTTCACGGACTTTCGCGAATCTGGTTCGAGCCGGGGGCGACCGAGCAGTACTATCCTCTGCTTCATTCGGCCTTTTGGCTCGAGCACCGGCTCTGGGGAGAGAATGACCTGGGTTACCACCTGGTGACGCTGTCATGGCACGCGCTCTCCTGCGTCCTCTTCGGCCTGGTTCTTGAAGCGCTTGCCTCCGGAACCGAAGGGGACGGCGGGTCCCGCTTTCCCCGAAGGGCCGTGGGTCTGGCTGTGGCGCTCTTCGCCTTCCATCCGGTCTGCGTCGAGTCCGTCGCGTGGATCTCGGAGCAGAAAAACACCCTCTCCCTCGCTTTTTCCCTTGGCGCGGTCCTCGCCTACCTGCGCTTCGAGGATCGTCGGACGGGCGGAGCCTACGCGCTCGCCACGTTCCTGTTCGGATGCGCGGTATTGAGCAAGAGCCTGACGGCGACGATCGCCCCGGCCCTGATGGTGATCGCCTGGTGGCGCCGGGGGCGCCTGGACGGGCGGCGGGATGTCCTGCCCCTTCTACCCTGGTGCGTGGCGGGCGCGGCCATCGGCCTCTTTACCGCCTGGGATGAACGCCATTTTGGCGGCGCCGAAGGCGTCCACTTTGACCTCGCGGGCACCGGACGGCTCATCGTGGCGGGAAAGGTGGTGTGGTTCTACTTGGGCAAGCTCGTCTGGCCGCATCCGCTCCTCTTCTTCTATCGGCGTTGGGCGGTCGATCCGGGGGCGCCGGCCCAATACGTCGGACTCCTGGCGATGGTCGCGGCGACGCTCTTGCTTCTTGGGGTCGCCAGGCGATGGCGCGGCCCCCTGGCCGTGTGGCTGTTGTTTCTCGGCGCGCTCTTCCCGGTGATGGGCTTTATGAACGTCTACGGGTTCGAGTTCTCCTTTGTGGCCGATCATTGGCAGTACCTCCCGATGCTGCCGGTGATTGCGGGTCTGGCCGCCTTGGCAACCCCGGGTCTGGGTCGACTGGGCCTCGGTGCGTCCCGGGCCGTTCAGGGGCTCCTGATCGGCGTACTGGCGACGCTTTCATGGCGCCAATCCCACCTTTACATGGATGTCGAGACGCTCTACCGCAGGACCCTCGAGCGCAATCCCGCCGCGTGGCTCGCCCACGCCAACCTGGGGACCCTCGAACTCGACGCTGGCCATCCGGATCGGGCGGTTCCCGAATTTTCCGCGGCGCTTGGGCTCGTCCCCTCCTATCCCGAGCTCCATGCGAATCTCGCCGACGCGTACGTCCTCCTTAATCGCTACCCGGAGGCCATCGCCCAGTATGAGGAGGCGATCGCCCTGCGTCCGGATTACGCCGTGGCGCAGGTGAACCTCGCCCGAGCGCTGGTCGTTACCGGGAAGGCGACGGAGGCCATCCCCCATTATCTCGAGGCCCTCAAATACCAGCCGAACCACGCCGATTGGCAGCTGGGACTCGGGGTGGCGTACGGCGAGGCGGGCAATGGGGCCAAGGCCCTGGAGCATGATCGGGCGGCGATCAGCCTCGACGCGGGGTTTGCGGAGGCGCACAACAACCTGGCGACGATCCTCGCGACGCTTGGACAGGCCGACCAGGCACTTGAAGGAGCTTCGGACGGCCCTCCGGCTCAAGCCGGACTACGGCGACGCGAAGAAAAACCTCGCCGCCATCCTTGAGCGCACGTCCAGCGAGGAGGCAAACCGGGGCGACCTTGCGCATGCCATCGCGGGATACCGCGAGGCGGTGGCGATGGAGCCAGGCGATGCGGACGCGAGGGCCGAACTCGGGCTGGCGCTGGCGATGACGGGGCAGGCGGCCGAAGCGCTGACGGAACTGACCGAGGCCGTCCGCTTGGCGCCCCGGTCGGCGAGGGCGCATGCCTACCGGGGCTTTGCCCTGGCTCGCGCAAGCCGATTTGACGAGGCCCTGCGGGAATATGATGCGTCCCTCGCCCTGGCGCCCGGCGACGAGGACGTCCTCTTCCAACGCGCTCAGGCGCAAAGGGCGCTGGGCGCGCCCCGCTGAGCGCCAGGGTGGCCGCGGAGGTCCGCTTGCCATGACGGCTTCCGGCCCGCAAGCTGCGTCGATGTCGACTTCTGACGCCCGCGCGCCGCGTCTGGGCGCCGAGGCGGCCCCCGGGACCCCATGGGCGGCGGTGGCCTGCCTCGTTGCGCTGGGGCTGCTCGCCTATGCCGGCAGCACCCGGGGGCCCTTCGTCTATCTGGACCAGGCGGCGATTCGGGACAATCCGACGATCCGGCACCTGTGGCCGCTTGCTCGGGTCCTGACGCCTCCGGTCGACCGGGGCGTCACGGTCGAGGGCCGTCCGCTCGTCAACCTGAGCTTCGCCGCCAATTACGCCGCATCCGGCCTGAACGTGACGGGCTACCACGTCGTCAACATCGGGATCCATCTTCTGGCGGGTCTGACCCTGTTCGGAGTCGTACGACGGACGCTGAAGCGGCTGGGCGACGCGAACCCCGTCCTGACGGCCTGGCTGGTGGCGGCCCTGTGGACGGTGCATCCCGTTCAGACCGAGTCGGTGACCTACATGGTTCAGCGCGCCGAATCGATGATGGGGCTCTTCTACCTGCTCTCGCTCTATGGGCTCATCCGCGCGGGCGGGGAGACGGCGCGTTCGCCGCGGGCATGGGGGGTCGTTTCGTGGACGGCCTGTCTCCTGGGAATGGCCAGCAAGGAGGTGATGGTGTCGGCCCCGGTGATGCTCTTCGCCTACGACGCGATATTCCTCGCGGGAAGCCCCCGGGCCGCCTGGACCGCCCGCCGGGGCTACTACGCGGCGCTGGCGCTCACGTGGCTTCCGCTCGCCTGGTTTGTCGTGTCCACGGGCGGGAATCGGGGGGGCACCTCCGGGTTCGGACTGGGGGTTTCGCTGTGGCAATACCTCCTGACCCAATGCGTGGCCATTCTGCACTACCTGCGCCTGGCTTTGTGGCCGTGGCCGCTCGTGTTCTTCTACGAGGTCCGCTGGTACAGGGCGGTCCAGGTGATTCCCGAGGGACTGGGCGTCCTGGCGCTTTTGGTTTCGGGAGCGGTCCTGCTCTGGCGGAAGCCGAAGTGGGGATTCCTTGTCCTGTGGTTCTTCGCCATCCTCGCGCCCACTTCGCTTGTGCCCGGAATCAGCCAGACGATCGCCGAACACCGGATGTACCTCGCCCTGGCTCCCGTGATGGTGGGGCTGGTCCTTGCGGTGCGAGCGGGCGTCGGCCGGCTCGGGGTTCCCCCGCCCGGCGCCGCGTTTGTTCTGGTTCCGGCCGCGCTCCTGCTGTGCGCGTTGACCGTCGCGCGCAACAGGACCTACGCGACCGAGGTCGGCCTCTGGTCGGACACGGTCGCCAAGGCCCCGGGCAATCCGTATTCGAGGAACAACCTCGGCGTCGCCCTCAGCAGCGCGGGGCGAAAGGCCGAGGCGGTGGACGCATTCCGCGGCGCGCTCGAGATCAATCCGTCCTACGCAGGCGCCCGCGACAACCTGGGCCTCGCCCTTGACGAGTCGGGCAAGCCAGGGGACGCGGTTCGGGAGTACCTTAAGGCGGTCGCGGTCGACCCGAACCTGGAGGAGGTGCGGATCAACCTGGGCGTCGCCCTCATGCATCTCGGCCAGCTGCACGAGGCCATCCGGCAGTTCGAGAAGGCGGCCGAGCTGTCCCCTTCGGATCCCAACGCATTCAACGACCTGGCCGGCGTCGAAATGGCCGTCGGCCGAGTTCCCGCAGCGATTGGCCATTTCCGGCGGGCGGTCGCCCTTGATCCCGTCAATGGCGAGGGTTGGGCGAACCTCGGCAACGCGCTTGCGCGGGCCGACCAATGGCCGGAGGCCCTGGCGGCCTACCAGAAGGCGGCCGGCCTCATGCCGTCGTCTTCCGACGTGCAATCGAACCTGGGAGCCGCTTACGCGAGCGTCGGCCGGCTGCAGGAGGCGGTGGAGGCCTACAGGAGGGCGCTTGCGCTCGTGCCGAATGATCCGGACATTCACGAGAATCTGGCGCGGGCGCTTTCCGAGCTCGGCCGCGCCGCCGAGGCGGAAAGCGAGCATCAGACGGCCGAAAAACTCCGGTCGGCTCCCTGACCCGTGAGACGTCCTCCCCCTCCTTGGATCAAGGGCCTCATCCTTGCGGGCCTGGGCCTCTGGGTTTTCTCGCCCGCGTGGACGGGAGGGTGGGTCTGGGACGACACCGCCGAAATCCTCCGCAACGATCCGATCCGATCGTCCTGGCGTGCGATCGGGGGCATGTGGACGGCACCCGCGGGAGCCGACTATTTCCCGCTGAAGGAGACCGTGCAGTGGATTGAGTGGCATCTGTGGGGCGACGCCCCGGTCGGGTACCATCTCGTGAGCCTGGCGCTGCACCTGCTGAGCGCCTTCCTCTTCTGGAGGCTGCTCCTGCGGCTCGGCGTGCCGTTTGCCTGGACGGCCGCCCTCTTCTTTGCCGTGCACCCGATGGTGGTCGAGTCGGTGGCCTGGATCGCCGAGCTCAAGAATACGCTCTCGCTGCCCTTGCTTCTCCTCTCGGCGCTCGCCTACGTCGCCTTCGACGAACGCCGGGAACGGACAGGCGGCGCCTGGAGGGGAGTGTATGCACTCTCGCTTCTCGCCTTTCTTGCGTCGATCCTCGCGAAGAGTTCCGGAGTCATGTTTCCGTTCGTGATGCTGATCTATGGGTGGGTCCGCCACGGTCGCGTCAATCGGAGGATGATCCTCGCCGCGGTCCCGTTCGCGGCGCTTTCGGGAGCGGTGGGTGCAGCGACCATCTGGTTTCAGGAGCACCGGGCGATCTCCGGCGTCGTGGCGCCGGCGGGAGGCCTCGGTGAGCGCCTCGCGATGGCAGGGCACGCGCTCGTCTTCTATTTCGTCAAGGCGATCCTGCCCTGGCCGATCAGTCCCGTCTATCCGGGCTGGAGGGTGGGCGGATCGTTCCTGGCGGACGCCTGGCCGTGGCTCGCGATCGGGATCGCCGCCGCCCTCCTCTGGGGGTGCCGGGACCGGTGGGGCAGGGGAGCCCTCCTTGCGTCGGGATGGTTCGTCCTGAACCTTGTGCCCGTCCTCGGTTTCATCCCGATGTCCTTCGCGCGCCTCTCGCCGGTCTCGGACCATTTTGCCTACATCGCCTTGCTTGGCCTGGTAGGAGGGTTTGCCGGAGCCCTTGGGGGCCTGACGAAGGCGCTCGGACAAAAGGGCCCCCGTTTGGCCTTGGGCGGCGCGGTGGCCCTGGTCCTCTTCATCCTCGCCTGGGAAAGCCACGGACTCTCGGCGAACTATCGCGATGACCGGACGTTCTGGACGTTTGCCAGCCGGCAGAACCCGGAAGCCTGGGCTCCGCGCAACAACCTGGGGCTGATCGACCTTGGCGCCGGCAGGCTCGCCGAGGCGGCGGCGCAGTTCGAGGCCGTGCTCCGCTCGGGCGGACAGCAGGCCGAAGTCTGCAATAACCTGGGCACCACCTATACCCGACTGGGGCGCTACGACGAGGCGGCGGCCCAGTTCGAGGCGGCCCTCCGCCTGCAGCCGGGCTACCCCGTGGCCGAGGCCAACCTTGGCAACGTGCTTGCGCAGACCCGCCAGTATGACCGGGCGGTCGTGCACTACCGACGCAGCCTGGAACTCAAACCGGAGGTGGCCGACGTTCACACCCGCCTTGGAATGGCTTATCTGCTCACGGACCGCCCGGACGAGGCGGCGGCCGAGTTTGCCGAGGCGATCCGCCTCGATCCGAATGCGGCCGAACCGCGCTACCGGTTGGCGACGCTCCTCGCCAATGCCGGCCGGCTCTCCGAGGCGATCGCCCGGTTCCAGGAAACGCTCGCCATCGATCCCAAGCGGGCGGATGCCTATGCGGGACTCGGCCTGGCCCTGACCCTCTCGCAGCGCGCGCAGGAGGCGCTGGAGCCGCTTCGACGGGCCGTCGCCCTCCAGCCGCAGAGCGCCGAGGCGAGGGCCTACCTGGGCCTGGCGCTTTTCCGTTTGGGGGACTTTTCCGAGGCGATCGATGCGTACCACTCCGCCATAAGGATAAGCGGGGACAACCCGGACATCTGGTTCAACCTGGCCGACGCTTTGCGTTCGGCCGGACGGCTCTCCGAGGCGCAGCAGGCGGCGGCGGAGGCGGAGCGCCTCCAGCGCAAACCCTGAGGGCCAGCAGCCGATCCCGCGCCACCCCCGAGCCATGAATTCGCCGTCGCAATCGTCCTCCCGATCGGGTGCGGCCGCTCGGTGGCTGCCGTGGTCGATGGCTCTTGCGCTCCTCCTCGGGACGCTCGCCGCGTACTCGCCGGTCGTAAGGGCCGGGTTCATCTGGGACGACGACGGCCATGTGACGCGGCCCGAATTGCAGGGCCTTTCGGGGCTCGGCAGGATCTGGACGCACCTTGGCGCGACGCAGCAGTACTACCCGGTCCTGCACACGGCCTTCTGGCTGGAACACCGGGCCTGGGGCGACGCCCCGGGGCCCTATCATGCGGCCAATATCCTGGCGCACTCGGTTGCCGCGTGCCTGCTCGCGCTCCTGGTCCAGACCCTCCTCGCGATTGAGCCGACCGGCGCATTCCGGGACGCCGGAAGCCGTTGGCTTGCCGCCTGGGGAACCGCGGCCCTTTTTGCGCTCCACCCCATGGGCGTCGAATCCGTGGCCTGGATCTCGGAGGAGAAGAACACGCTCTCGGCGGCATTCGCCTTCGGCTCGGCCTTGGTCTATCTCCGCAACGGTCGTTCCAATTGGGGCTGGGGGTATGCGGCGGCTTCCCTTCTCTTTGCCGCGGCGATCCTGACGAAGTCGGTGACCGTGACCGTCCCGGCCGCGCTGCTTGTGCTCCTCTGGTGGCGCGAAGGCCGATGGGAGAGGCGCGACACCCTGCGCCTGCTTCCCTGGCTCCTCGCCGGCGCCGCGATGGGGGGCGTGACGGCCTGGGTGGAGCGCACCTACATCGGGGCCAACGGTGTCTCATTCACGCTGAGCCCCGCCTCGAGAGTGGCCCTCGCCGGCCGAATCGCGTGGTTCTATGCGAGGACGTGGGCTTGGCCCCGGGAACTGCTATTCGTATATCCGCGGTGGTCAATGGAGGGCGCGCCCCGGGAATGGATCGGAACGGCGGGTGTCCTCGGGGCGATCGCCCTCGGCCTTGCGTGGCGCCGCCGAAACCGCGGCCCGCTCGCGGCAACGCTCCTCTTCCTGGGAATCCTCTTTCCGGCGCTGGGGTTCTTCAACGTCTACCCGTTTGTCTTCTCCTATGTGGCCGACCATTTCGCGTATCTGGCGACCGCCGTTCTCGACGCCGCGCTGGCGATCGGGTTGGCCGGCTGGATGCTTCGCGACGATCGGCGCCGCCAGGCCGTCTACGGGTGCGCGATCGCGGCCGTTGCGGCGGCGTGCGCGGTTGCGACCTACCGGGACGCGAAGCCCTACGTCTCCGCAGAAACGCTCTATCGGCGGACCCTGGTTGGAAATCCGGATGCTTGGCTCGCCCAAGGAAACCTCGGCGCCCTCCTTCTCAACCGGGGAGCGATCCCGGAGGCCATCGACCACCTGAAGCAGGCGAGGGCGCTCAATCCGCTCTATCCGGAGCCGGCCAACAATCTCGCGAACGCCTACTCGCGCCTGCGCGACTGGGACCGCGCATTGCCGCTCTACGCCGAGGCCGTCCGCCTGAGGCCGACGTATGCCGACGCCTACCTCAACTGGGGCAACACCCTGAGCGAAATGGGTCGTTACGCGGAGGCCGTCGAGCGCTACCGCTCGGCGCTGGCTCTGCGTCCCGATTCGGCCGACGGCTACTACCAGCTCGGAAATGCGTACGGAAACGGCGGAGACCTGGAATCGGCGATCAAGGCCTACGCGCAGGCGGCTGCGCTCGATCGCGCCTTCCCCGAGGCCGAGGCCAACTGGGGCTTTGCGCTCGCGCAAAAGGGCCAGATGGACGAGGCGCTGGGGCATCTCCTTCGGGCGGTTTCCCTCAATGACCGGTATGAGGAAGCCCATGCCTATCTGGGCTTTGCGTACGCGAAGGCGGGGCGGCATTCCGAGGCAATCGCGCAGTATCGCCGGGCGCTCGAGCTAAACCCCAACGACGCTGAAGTGCATCTCCAGCTTGCGCTCGAGCTGCGCACGGTCGGCCGGACCGCGGAAGCCCTGGCCGAGTTTTCCGAGGCTCGCCGGCTCGGAGCCCCGCACTAATCCCATGCCCCGGCTCTCCACCATTGTGCACCTCGATGCGGACGCGTTCTTCGTGTCGTGCGAACAGGCCCGCGACCCGTCCCTCGTCGGGAAAAAATGCGCGGTGGGCGGCACGGAGCGGGGCATCATCTCCTCCGCCAGCTACGAGGCCCGGGCCTGCGGCGTCTACACGCCGATGCCGACCGTCCGCGCCCTGAAGGTGTGCCCGGACCTGATCATGATCAGGCACACCTTCGGCCTCTACAGCGAGGTTTCCCGAAAGATGTTCGATTTCTGCGAGGCGCTGACGCCGGACGTCCAGCGCAATTCGATCGACGAGGGCTACCTTGACCTGGGGCCGTGCCGACTCGCGAGCGGTGCGGAGATTGAACGGGCCTGCCGGGGGCTCCAGAAGCGGATTTGGGACGAGCTTGGAATCCCCGTCTCCCTTGGGATCGCCCCGAACAAGCTGGTCGCCCAGATTGCCTCCAAGCTGCGCAAGCCCCGGGGATTCGTGGTGGTGAACCCCGGGGAGGAGGCCGCCTTCCTGGAGCCCCTGTCCGTGGGCCGGCTGCCCGGGATCGGGGCCAAGACCGAGGCCGCGCTGGCAAAGCGGGGGATCCGGGAGGTGCGCGACCTGTTCGCCCGCACCGAGAGCGAGCTTGCCTCGATCTTCGGCCGGGGCTGGCGGGGGGTCCTCGCGCAGGCCAGGGGCGAGGACGACAGCCCCGTCGAGGCGGAGCGGGAGGACGCGAAGAGCTATTCGAAGCAGGAGACCTTCTCCTCGGACATGGGCGACTTCGCGGCGGTCGAGCAGGTGGCCAAGCGCATGATTGACGAGCTTCTTCCCAAGGTGCGGTCGGACGGCATGAGGGTGAGGACGATCACGCTCAAGGTGCGCTACCCCGACTTTTCCCAGGAATCGCACGGCCAGAGCCTCGAGGCGCCGACGGACATCGAGGCCCCGTTCTATCCGCTTGTGGCACCCCTCCTGCGGGCGGCCTGGGGCAAGCGCCGCCCGCTCAGGCTCGTGAGCGTGCGCCTCTCGGGCGTCGACGGCGGCCCGGCCCAGCTCGAGATGTTTGCCCAGGCCGACGAGCGCCGCAGAAGGCTCGCCGGCGTCCTCGATCGCCTGAACCGGGACGGCAAGGATTCGGTCGTCGTGCACGGCCACCAGCTCGGGCGGGCGCCCGGCCGTAAGGATTAATTGGATACACTCCGGCCGCGGATTCGCGCCGCCGGGGCCTTCCGGGAGGCCCCCGGGCCAGCAGGGAGGGGACGGACCCGGGCCCCGAGGCCCCGGGGAGGGGCGATGGACGGGGTTTTCCGAGGCGCCACCCAAAAATCTGAAAAATTTAACATTCCAGGCTCACAAACCTGTTGACGGCTGAAAATCAAAGCTCAATAGGTTGTGGCCATCCCGGCTGAGGACCACATCCTGTTGTGGTCAACAACGCGTAAATAACTTCCAGCAACTTTTTGTCGCTTAGCCCTATTTCGCGTTGGAAATAGCCCTGTCGACCCCGCAACTCCCCGTAATTTCGTCCGCCGCCATGCAGAAAATCTTCCAAGTAGGTACCAAGACGTTCGTCCTCGATCAGGCGAAGGCGGAAGCTGCGTTCGCCGCCAAGCGCGTCATCAACGGGCGCGAGACGATGACGTTCAACCTCCTTCCGTTGAAATACCAGTGGTCCTACGACCTTTACCGCAAGATGAAGGCCAACCACTGGGAACCCGAGGACATCCCGATGGGCAAGGACATCGAGCAGTGGCGCGACGCCAAGGCCGTGTCGGATGTCGAGCGCTGGATCATCCGCATGGGCATCGGCTATTTCTCGGCGGCCGAGGGAATCGTCGGGGACAACATCCAGCACGTCGTGCGCGAGCTGGTGACGGCCCCGGAGCTCAAGCTTGTCCTGGGCCGCCACGCCCACGAGGAGAACATCCACGCGGACTCCCTCCTCTACATGATCGCCTCCCTCGGGATCAATCCGCACGAATGCGAGGCGATGTTCGAGGACGTCCCGACCATCGTCAGGAAGAATGAGTTTGTGACCAGGATCTCGCGCGAACTCCGCAGGGATCTGGACCTCACAAAGTTGGAGAACAAGCGGCTTCTTGCATCGAACATCTTCGTGTTTGGCCAGTGTATGGAGGGGACCCAGTTTTACGGACTCTTTGGGATGATCCTTTCCCTTTACCGGCAGAACAAGTTTCCCGGCATCGGGCAGATGTTCCGATACACGCTCCGGGATGAGTCGAACCATATCGAGGTGTTCCGCAACCTGTTCATGGACTTGATCGAGGAGAACCGCGAGATCTGGACCCCCGAATACAAGGAGGAGCTTCGCGGACTCATGCGCGAGGCGATCTCGCTCGAGAAGGACTTCATCCGCGACTGCCTGCCCGTGAACGCGGTGGGGCTGCGCCTCGAGGATTTCCAAACCTACATTGATTACATCGCCGACCGCCGCCTCGAAGGCTGCGGACTGGCGCCGCTTTCCGGCGGCATCAAGAATCCTCTGCCCTGGCTCGCCGAGATGATGGACATCGCGAAGGAGCAAAACTTTTTCGAGGGCCGAGTCACCGAATATCAGAAGGCCTCCTCATTGACTGTCGCATCGGACGACGAGCTCTAATCAACGAGCCGACCGAGCAGAGCACCTTAGCCGACCGTCCCCCAACCGTTCAGCGGACCTTCTTCTGCCGTCCTTGGCGCGTGGGATACCCTTCGCTCCGCCGAATTTCCAGTTATTGCAACTCTCTTATAATTAATAATCTAGAACATGAGCAACACCCCTTTGGCCCATGACCTTGCCCTGAAACGCACGGTCCACGCCCCCACCGAACAGAAGCCCATCTATGCCTGGCGCGACGTCATCACCAACGTCGAAATCAATCTCCCCCCGATCGTCCTGCTGTGCCCGCACGGCGAGGAGCGCTTCGACATGGCCGAGGTCGCCGACACGCTCGGCAAGGCCCTGACCAACGTGTTCATCTCCCAGGGGGAGAAGGACATCTTCACGGACAAGAACCGCGCCTGGGTCGCGCAGATCTGCCGCGAGCTCGGCGGCAACCTGACCGAGATGGCGCGCAAGCAGAACCCGCTTCGCCTGACGCTGAACGCGCTCTACGAGCTGATCGAAAAGACGCTGGTCGACAACAATGCCTACATGGTGGCGAAGAGCCTCCTCCTGAACCGCTCCCGGAAGCTGTCGGTGAGCCGCGAGTCCGCCGCCCAAAGCTCGGTCCGCGTCATCCGCCGCAACGGGCATGTCGTCCCTTGGAACGACCACAAGGTTGAGATCGCCGTCCGGAAGACCTTCCTTTCGCTCGCGAGGGATTCGGCGCCGGCGGTCGCGATCTCCAAGTCGGTGTCCGACCGCGTCAATGCCTCAAACCAGGCCTTTGTCAGGATCGAGGAAGTCCAAGACATCGTCCAGGAGGAGCTCATGAAGGCCGGCCACTACAAGGTGGCGGAGGCCTACATCCTGTTCCGGGCGGAGCGCGCCGTGGCGCGCGAGGCGGCCGCCTCGGGCGCGGCGGTCGAGGCGCCGGGCGGGCAGACGGCGAACCAGGAGACGCTCGTGGTCGTCAAGAAGCCGAGCGGGGAGACGATCCTCTGGGAGGGGGCCGACCTGCGCAAGCGGATCGAGTATGCGATGACCGGCCTCGACCTCTGCCTGTCGAGCGACGAGATCGAGCAGGAGCTCCGGAGGTCGGTCTACGACCAGATTTCCCAGAAGGACCTCGATTCCACCATCATCCTCAATTCGAAGACCCTCATCGAGAGGGACGCCGATTTCGCGAAATTTGCGGGCCGGATCCAGCTGACGTACATCTACGAGGAGGTCCTCGGATGGGACATCCTTAGGGACGGCATCGGCAAGCTGAAGGAATGCCACCAGAAGGCGTTCCGGAAGTACATCGAGCACGGCATATCGATCAAGCGCCTGAACCCGCGCCTTCTGGAATTCGACCTGGCAAGGCTCGCGGGCGCCCTGGATCCGTCCTCGGATCTGGAGTTCGACTTCCTCGGCGTCCAGACGCTCTATGACCGCTACCTGATCGTCGACAAGGTCTCGAAATCCTCGCGCAGGATTGAGACGCCCCAGTTCTTCTGGATGCGCGTCGCGATGGGCCTTTTTCTGGATGAGAAGGGGGACCGCGAGTCAAAGGCGATCGGCCTCTACGACCTCTACAAGACGCGCCGGTTCTGCTCGTCCACGCCAACGCTGTTCAATAGCGGGACCCTACATTCTCAGCTGTCGAGCTGTTTTCCAGGTGAAACACCCGTGGTAACATCGGACGGTCTCAAGAATATTTCCGAGGTTCGTGTCGGCGATCTTGTTCTGGCGCAAGATGGCGAATACCGGCGGGTTTTGGGAACTCGGGCCAAGGCAAACACGAAGCGCATCGTTGAGCTCTCTTTGTCGGGAATGCTAGGGGCAAAATCCTGGATTCGTCCTACGGAGGATCATCTGCTCTTCGCGATTCCGTCCGCCGCCGTTTCTTGTATTCGCCCGAGGACATCAGGCGGGCAATCCGCTTGCGTCGATTACCGAGGAAAGCGTGAACAATGCTTCGCCGTCAAGAATCAGTTGGCCTCGGTATGCGATCGTATCACTAAGACCGATTTCATCGAGCACGGATCGTGGATTGCGGCGGGAAAGCTCCAAAAAGGCGATTTTGTCGAGATGCTTTTCCCCAGAGCCCAACGTTCACAAATATTGAGCGTATCGGAATTTTTAGGAGGGGAGCCGGTAATTGAGAGGAGCGGTTTCCTCTACGAACTCCATCAAGACAACAGTCGCTATTTGGAGCCCACGGCCAAGGCGCAGGTGAAGCCGGTCAGGGCGCAGGTCGATATGGATGCAAGGTTCCTCAGGCTCGTGGGTTATTTTCTTTCCGAAGGCCATTGCCAGGGCACGGATTCCATCTTCTTCACTTTCGGCAAGACCGAAGTTGATTTCATCTCCGATACGGTGGATCTTTGCGAGCACGTATTCGGTATAACCCCTTTGCTCAGAAAGGGTAGTGGCGAATGCACATGCGTCGTGCTTCACTCGAAGCTCGCGACCAAATTCATGAAGTCGCTCTTTGGGACCGGCTTTGACAGGAAGAGGCTTCCCCAATGCGTGATGGAGGCGCCGGTGGATGCGCTGGAAGATCTCCTCGTGGGCGTATTCCGGGGCGACGCTTGCGCCGTGCACCCCACGCAGCTTTCTCTCCAGCTATCCAACCGGGACCTAGTTCTCCAATTGTTCCAAGTTGCGTTGAAGATCGGCCTGTTGCCGATCGTCCAGACGCCTAAGATGTCGCGGCTCGCCCGAGTGCAGCCCTACGTCCTGGCCATTACGCCAAGCAACGCCCCCAGACTCGCGTTTCGTGTTGGCAAAGGAATCGATTTTCTCGATTTCCAGGGCGAAGATCCAAAATGGAAGAACCGTCGTTTCTTCTTGGACGGACGGGCGTTTTACAGAATTGAGGGGGTAGGTTATTCCGATTTTTTGGGAGAGGTATATGACATCCAAGTGGAGGGTAATCCTTCATTTTCCGCTTCGGGAGTATGTGCTCATAACTGTTATCTTTATTACGTAGATGACTCCATCGAGGGAATCTTCCAGAGGGGTATAGCGGAGAATGCCTACCTCTCAAAATGGGCCGGTGGCTTGGGTGGTTCGTGGACGGCCGTTCGCGGAACGGGTGCCTACATCGGGGGCACGAACGGGGAATCCCAGGGCGTGATTCCTTTCTTGAAGCTTCATAATGACCAACTGGTGGCGGTCAATCAGTGCTTCGCGCCGGAAACCGTCGTCTATTCTGCGGACGGTCCGATGGCCATCAGTGAAATCAAGAAGGGCGACCTCGTCCTGGGCAATAGCGGCACCTATCGCGAGGTTACCGAGAAATTCACGTACAATCAAGAGGGCCCAATGGTGGCCGTCAGAATCAAGCATTCGGTGAGCCCAATACGGGTTACTTCCGGCCATCCTTTCTACGCTATCCGAGGCGTGCCTATGGAGCAGGCATGCGATCGCACGATGGGATGGCTGGCAAAGGGAAAGGTCCAATGCCGTTGGATCGAGGCCGGCGATCTGAAAGTGGGAGATTATGTGGCTCAGACGATCCCAACGCAGATTATCCCTGTCGAAGGGCTAACCGAGGAGGATGCGCGGATGTATGGCATCCTTTTGGGCGACGGGCACCTTTCCGAAGAAGGCAGGCAGTGGGGCGTCTCGGGAAACCCAACGAAAGACGAACACATCCAGTTCGTCCGGCAGTACCTTTCGGAGCGAGGTATCCATACTTGGGAGACCGGACGAGGCGAAACGTACGTCCAGGTCCACTGGGCGAGCGGGCAGGGTGTGCTACGCGACGGCACAACCGGCCGAATCACGGGAGCCGGAGAAGCGACAATGCCATTCGGTTACGACGACATCTACGACAAGAACGGAAACAAGCGAATCGCGCGCCGTTTTTCGCATCTGCAGCATGGTCATACTCGGGCGTTGGTCCAGGGCCTGCTGGAGACCGACGGAGGCGTCTCGCGCGGAGTGGAGATTTATTTCACCCACACCTCGCGACCCCTGGCCGAGGGCATCAGATACCAGCTCTTGCGCCTGGGCATTCCGACCGCCGGCCAATTCCGGCGGCGCGACAATTCGCACGAAGGCCGTCGTTCCGACGGCACGGCAATTAAGTTCGTTGGCCAAACCGAGTGTTTCGACGTCAGGATCCCTGCGGTTATGGAGATTGCATCCTTGGTGGGCTGCAAACCGCTCACGAAGAGGAATTGGATCACGCATGACGGATGCGTTTACTCCCGGGTAAGGTCGGTATCGAGTATCCCGCCTTTGCCGTTTGTCTTCGATCTGAAGGTCGAGGGGGACGAGACGTATATGACTAATGCCGCCTTGGTTCATAACGGTGGCAAGAGAAAGGGGTCCGGATGCGCGTACCTCGAGAGCTGGCACAACGACATCTTCGAATTTCTGGAGCTGCGCAAGAATACGGGCGACGACCGCCGACGCACCCATGACATGAATACGGCCAACTGGATCCCGGACCTGTTCATGAAGCGCATGGAGGCGCGCGAGAAATGGACCCTTTTCCGCTCGAATGAGACGCCGGACCTCCACGATGCGTACGGAAGGAAGTTTGAGGAGCTTTACCTCAACTACGAGAGGCTCTCGGACGAGGGCAAGGTCCATGGCCAGAAAGTCGAGGCCCTCGACCTCTGGAAGAAGATGCTGTCGATGATCTTCGAGACTGGCCATCCCTGGATCACGTTTAAGGATCCGTGCAACGTTCGTTCGCCGCAGGACCATGTCGGAACCGTGCATTCGTCGAATCTTTGTACAGAAATTTGCCTGAATACCTCGAAGGAGGAAACTGCGGTCTGCAACCTGGGCTCCGTCATTCTTGAGAGCCACCTCCTGCCCGACGGCTCGCTTGACCATCGTAAGCTTCGGGAAACCATCCGCATGGCCGTGCGCGCCTTGGACAACGTGATCGACATCAATTTCTATCCGACCGAGGCGGCCCAGCGCTCGAACATGCGCCACCGGCCGATAGGCCTCGGCGTCATGGGCCTTGCGAACACGCTCTACATGAAGGGCGTCGCCTTCGCCTCGCCGGAAGCGGTGGAATTCAACGACGAAGCCATGGAGGCGATCGCCTACTATGCTTTCGAGGCGAGCTCCGATTTGGCGGCCGAAAGAGGGACCTATTCGTCCTACAAGGGCTCGAAATGGGACCGCGGGCTCCTGCCGCCGGACACCGTGGACCTGCTCGAAAGGGAGCGCGGCCTTCCGATCCAGGTTCCGCGCACCTCGCGGATGAATTGGGAGCCGCTTCGCGCCAAGATCGCCGCCCAGGGGATGCGCAACAGCAACGTCCTCGCGATCGCGCCCACGGCGACGATCTCGAACATCACGAACACGTCCCCCTGCATCGAGCCGACCTACAAGAACCTGTTCGTCAAATCGAACCTCTCCGGCGAATTCATCGTGCTCAATCCGTTCCTTGTGAAGGACCTCAAGGCCCGCGGCCTTTGGGACCGGGACATGATGGACAACCTGAAGTACTTCGACGGCGAACTGAAGGACATCGAGCGGATCCCGGCGGATCTTAAGCAGAAGTACCTCACCGCCTTCGACATTGACCCGAAATGGGTCGTCGATGCGGCGGCGCGGCGCCAGAAATGGATCGACCAGTCCCAGTCGGTAAACCTCTGGATCAAGACCCCGGACCTGAAGACGCTCTCCCACATGTACCGGCATGCCTGGCACGCCGGGCTCAAGACGACCTACTACCTGCGCGGACTCGGGGCCTCGAACATCGAGAAGGCCACGGTCCAGGTGAAGAAGGAGATGCGCGGGGCCGCGGGCGAGACCAAGGCCGAGACGGCGACGCGGGACGCGGCAGCCGCGCTTTCCCAGGCGCCTTTTCCCGAGGCGGAAGCAACTCCGAAGCAGTATTCGGCAGAGGAAAAGATTGCCTGCTCAATCGAAGCGATGCGCAACGGGGGCACCTGCGAGGCCTGCCAGTGAAATGGGCACCCAAGTATTTAGTAGTAAATAGAATACGGGATTATTGGAGCGTCAAAGACGCAGGAATTCCCTCCTTTACAAACAGGCCTGTTTATCTAGCCTGTTTGTCATGAAAACTGCCGGTGGTTCTGTGGGCGCGTTTGAGGCCAAGAACAAGTTTTCCGAGCTTCTCGAACGCGTGGGTCGGGGAGCCGAGATAACCATTACGAAACATGACCGTGCGGTCGCTCGCCTTGTTCCGGCCATCTCGCAGACTAACGATAGGCGTAAGAGAGCCACGGAGGAACTTCGGGCACTTCGCACACGCTACAACCTAAAGGGACTTTCGGTACGAACCTTGATCGAGCAGGGACGGAAATGAGTGAATTTGTCCTGGATTGTTCCGCTACTGTTCCCTTGGCGTTTGAGTCCGAGGCAACCCGGGAAGCGGATGCTTTGCTCGATAATCTTTCCGCAGGGGGGAAAGCATGGGTTCCCGCACTGTGGCACCTGGAGTTGGGAAATGTGCTCCTGGGAGCTCAACGCAAGGGGCGAATCGACAAAGCGGGCATAGAAAAATTCCTCTCCACATTGGACGTTTACGATATCGAAGTGGATTCCGAGACGATGGCTTTGGCTTGGTCGAAGACTTTAGCGCTAGCGGAAAACTTCGGGCTTTCAGTTTACGATGCTTCTTATCTGGAACTTGCACTTCGACGGGGATTGCCGCTTGCGACCTTGGACAAATCTTTGCGGGCAGCTATACAGAAAGCAGGCGGCCGTCTGTCTCTTTGAAGCCATTTGCCGACGGAGTACAACAGGCGCACAAGAACACAGTCCAAAGCGTGTGTCGCTTAGAGGGGAGGGGGGCAGGAACGAATCCGGTGAGAAGAGCGGCAACGGTGGAGATCGGTAGGCGCGAACCGAATCCCGGGTGCTGAACCCGTCCGACGCGGATCCCCCGAGGCGTGCGTTGCGATTCTTTTCTCCACAAATGGCGGGTTGCAACCATCAAGGTGTCGTAGCTATTGGGCGATCCGAGCCCATTCTATGGCAAATCCTCCAGGGCCGATTGCGCCGTCCAGGCCCGAATGCCGGGACCGAATTCACTGGCGGTCCACGGTCAGCCTTGCCGCTGCAGTGATCCTGTCCCTGGGCTCAGGGTTTAAGCTCGAGGCTCAGGCCACCTATACATCTTACACCTTCGCGACGTTGGCGGGCGACAGAGTCGGCGCAGAGGGGCCGGCCTCTTCTGTTCAGCTCAAGGGTCCCCTGGGGGTTGCCGTGGATGGCAACGGGAATGTGTATTTTACAGACCAATCGAATAGGATCCTGAAGCTGTCGACGGGAGGGATTGTCACAACGGTGGCGGGTGAAGCGGGTATTCAAGGTGGCGCCGACGGATTGGGCGGTGCGGCTCAGTTCTCCTATCCTTATGGCATCGCAGTGGATTCGAACGGCAACATATACGCTGCGGATACAGCCAACTTCACGATAAGGAAGATCACTCCCGGGGGAGCAGTCATCACGTTGGCGGGCACGGCGGGGGTCCAGGGCAGCGCCGATGGGGTGGGAAGCGCGGCTAGGTTTTCCTACCCTAACGGCGTGGCGGTGGATTCAAGCGGCAATGTGTATGTCGCGGACACGGGCAACTGCACCATTCGAAAAATCACGGCTGGTGGCGTTGTGACCACGCTTGCCGGAAGGGCCGGTGTTAATGGTGGCAGCGATGGAATGGGCTCGTCCGCGAGTTTTTCCTACCCACAGGGATTGGCCGTGGATCAAGGCGGCAACGTGTATGTCGCCGACACAGACAATTTCACAATCCGTAAGGTCACGCCTCAGGGGATCGTGAGCACCCTGGCGGGAACCACGGGAGTTGAAGGGAGCGCCGATGGGTTGGGAAGCGCGGCTCAGTTCTTAACGCCCATATCGGTCGCCGTGGACCAGAACGGCGACATTTACGTCGGGGACGGATACGTCGGTTATTCGAGCAATAGCAAGATACGAGAAATCTCTCCAGACGGAGTTGTTACTACTCTGTTCGAAAATGCGTTCGTCGCGGCAAATCTCACTATCCAATTTGGCGCCGAGCAGGAGATCACGCCTTCGGGTTTGGCCATCGGCCCGGGTGGCAGCCTTTATCTGGCGGATAGCCAGAACAAGGTGATTTGGGCGATTTCACCGAGCGGAGTTTTAAGTATGGCGGCGGGGTCAAACGGAGGGGCCGGTAGCTCCGATGGTACAGGAGCCGCCGCGCGCTTCAATAAGCCCATGGGCTGCGCGCTCGACAGTGCCGGAAACCTGTATCTCGCCGACAATCATAATTGTACGATACGAATGGTAACGCCGTTGGGGGTGGTGACGACCGTATCGGGGATGGCCGGATTCAAGGGCTACCGCGACGGTACGGGAGAATTTCCCCTGTTCGATTCACCGACCAGCGTGGCGGTCGATGGGGCCGGGAATGTGTACGTTGCGGATGGCGACGTGGTGCGCAAGATTGCACCCGGCGGTGTGGTCACAACATTGGCGGGGACCGCGGGGGTTAATGGAAGCGCCGACGGTACCGGCACTGCTGCGCAGTTCAGCTACCTCGGTGGCCTTGCGGTCGATGCGAGCGGCAACGTGTACGTGGCGGATACGGGCAACAATACCATCCGGAAGATAACGCCCGCCGGAGTGGTGTCCACGATTGCCGGCGCGGCGAACGCCACCGTAGGGAGCGCCGACGGTGTGGGCGCGGCAGCACGATTCAACCAACCCGCCGCAGTGGCCGTGGACGGGAATGGATATGTCTATGTCGCCGATTCCAGCTTCGACACGGGATTTGGCTTTGTCGCAAACAACATGATCCGGAAGATCTCGCCGGCGGGGGTAGTTACGACCCTGGCAGGCGCACCGTCGTATGAGGAGACGCTGAACGGCGTCACATCCGGAAACTTTGTGGCCAGTGCTGACGGTGCCGGAACCTCGGCACGTTTCAACGATCCCACCGGTATCGCCGTGGACAGCGCAGGCAATGTGTATGTGGCCGACAGTGGCAACAACACGATCCGGAGGGTGACACCGAACGGTGTGGTCACGACTCTGGCCGGCTCCGCGGGCGTTCCGGGCGACACCGATGGAACCGGAAACACGGCTCAGTTCAGCAACCCCACTGGCATTGCAATGGATGGGAACGGCAATCTTTTTGTTGTGGACAGCGGCAACAACACGATTCGAGTGGGCGCATTTGATGCACCTCCATCGCTCCCGAGCGAGCCGGCATTTTCAACGCAGATGATATCCCAGGCGGTTGTAAGCGGCGGCGCGGCCGAGTTCAGCGTTTCGTCCAGTACGAGCCCGTCACCGACCTACCAATGGTATTTCGATGGGGAAGCCATTACAGGAGCCACTCAACCGACGCTGGCTGTTAGCAATGTGACCGCGGGAAATTCCGGCTATTACGATTGTGTCGCCACCAATTCGTTCGGGACGATTACAAGTTCGGCCACGCTCGCCGTGCTCGGCTCTCCGGACCCGGGCCGCATCATCAACGTTTCGTGCCGGGCCCAAGTGGGTACCGGCAGCAACATCCTGATCGCGGGGTTTGTAGTAGGCGGAGTCGGTAGCTCAGGCTCCCAGCCCGTCCTCATCCGCGGAACGGGGCCTGCACTCGTTCCCTTCGGTGTCACGGACACGTTGTCCGACCCTCAGCTCCAGATCTATTCCGGCTCCACAGTTGTGGGCACAAACAACGGGTGGGGGGGCGACTCCGCTATCTCAAGTGAGGATTCGGCGGTCGGGGCGTTTCCTTTTTCGAACCCATCGAGCCACGACTCGGCGCTTCTCGAGAACCTGCAGTCCGGCTCCTACACTGCTCAGGTCGCCGGGCAGAGCGGCGATACGGGCGTCGCACTCGTCGAGGTTTACGATGCAACGCCAGAGGGCGCATTGAGCCAAGCTTCACCGCATTTGATCAACATCTCGGCGCGGGTGCAGGTCGGCAGCGGCGATAACATCCTGATCGCAGGTTTCGTGATCGGAGGTTCTACCTCCGAGACCCTCCTCATACGCGCATCGGGTCCGGCGCTGGTTCCCTTCGGCGTCCCGGGGACCTTGCCCGACCCGCAGCTCCGCCTCTACTCGGGTTCCTCGCTTCTCGGCACGAGCAATGGTTGGTTCGGTAATCTCGCAATCTCAAATGCCGCCTCTTCGGTTGGAGGCTTCGCTTGGAACGACCCCACCAGCCACGACTCGGCAATCCTCGTCACACTCCCTCCGGGGGCCTACACGGCCCAGGTTTCAGGCGAAAGCGGGGACACCGGGGTTGCGCTGATAGAGCTTTACGAGGTTCCCTAATACTGCGGAAACAAGGATTTGGCTCCATTGCGGAGGACGCCTTCTCAAATTCGGCTTTTCGGGAGTCGCCGCCCCAACCCATCGCAGAGTCTCAGGTCCGGAATCCCCGCTCCGAAGGCCGAATTACGGCCGAGCGGCGGCCGGAGCCGGACTCTGGGCCGTCATCTTGATCTTCAGGAGCGCAGGCATGAGATCCTTAGAAACCGCCATCGTCACATCGTCGTAGCCTGCGCGCCGCACCCGGAAATGGTAGCAGCTGTCGCTGTCCCAGTAAAAGTCCTCCAGGTAGACGGTCACCATGCCCTGTGCATTGGTCTTCGGCGAATCATCGTAGGGCCTTGTTTGACCGGGCTGCGGATCCTCGTCGGGAACGAGCTTTGCTCCCGAAATCGGCGCGCCGGATTCGCTGGTGACGAGGATGTGCCCGGAGGGCGGGGGGCCTCCCAGGAAACTGCAGGCCGAGACCGTCGCGGACAGGGCGAAAATAACCAGGACTCGTGGGATTCTCATGGAGGCTGCAAGACCTATAGACGGTCGGGTTCTTGTCCCGCAAGAGGGATAGTGGGTCCTCCGCTTCCTGCAGGGGTGCCAGCGCACCGTGAGCGGGGGCGGTGAAGAAGCCAAATTGGCGTGACCGTCGACGGGGCTATGGGCAGTGTCGCCTGGCATAGGCCCCTGGTCGGTCCTCTGGCGGTGAGGTTCCGGGTTCCAGCCAGAGCGCTTCTTCGACCCCACGCCAATCTCATGTTGATACCGCGCACCCCGTCGCTCCCCTATCGGGCATCCCTTTAGCCGTGGATACGCCTGCTTCCAGGGCCGCCGTCTTTCCGCTCCGGATCCCTCACCCGACCGCGTGGCGGCTCGCACGCCTGGGCGGACCCGCGGACACGCCCGGGGACGCCGACTGGATTCCCGCATCCGTGCCCGGCGCCGTCCAGCTCGACTGGGCCAGGGCCCGGGGCCTGCCGGACCTCGCCTACGCCGGGAATGTGGCCGCGTACGCCGGGCTCGAGGACTTCCACTGGATCTACCGCACGGAGGTTCCCGAGGTGAAGCTCCGCAAGGGCGAGGAACTCTTCTTCTTCTGCGGCGGCGTGGATTTCCAGTGCGAAGTGCGGCTTGGCGGCGCTGCGGTCGTTCGGCACACCGGCATGCTCACGGCCTTCGAACTCGACGTCTCGGCCGCCCGGGGCGGGACCCCGCTCGAGATCCTGGTGTACCCGGCACCCAAGCGTGAGGGCATGCCCGAAGACAGGACGCAGGCAAGCCACGTGACCAAGCCCGCCGTCAGCTACGGGTGGGACTGGCATCCGAGGCTTATCCCGCTGGGACTCTGCGAGCATGCGGGCTTTGAGGTGAGGGCGCGGTCACATATCAGGCATGTGGACTTCGCCTATCGCCTTGCGCAGGACCTGTCCGTGGCCGACATCACCGTATCGGTGGAGTGCAGCGATCCCGGGGCGCCGTGCCACTGGAGGCTCCTTGATCCGGAGGGCTTCACCGCGGTCGAAAGCAGGCAACCCGAAGCGCGCCTCGACCGGCCCCGACTCTGGTGGACCCACGACCAGGGTGCTCCGGCTCTCTACACGCTCGAGGTCGCTCTTTCGGAGGGGGATTTCCTTCGGCGGAAGGTGGGCTTCAGGCGCATAAGGCTCGTGATGCACCCGGGCGCCTGGGAATCAGGCGCCGATACCTTTCCAAAATCGCGGGAGAAGCCTCCCATAACCCTTGAACTCAACGGCCGGCGGATCTTCGCAAAGGGGAGCAACTGGGTCTGCCCGGACATCTTCCACGGGCGGGTGGGCCGGGAGACCTACCAGCCGCTGCTCGAACTCGCCCGCGGGGCCCATTTCAACCTTCTTCGGTGCTGGGGCGGGGCTCCCGCGGCTAAGGAGGCGTTCTTCGAGAGGTGCGACGAGCTCGGGATCCTCGTGTGGCAGGAATTTCCGCTCGCGTGCAACCTCTACCCCGACGACCCGGCCTACCTGCGGATGCTTGACCAGGAGTCGCGCTCGCTCATCCGCCGGGTGCGCCAGCACCCGTGCCTTGGAATGTGGGTCGGCGGCAACGAGCTCTTCAATTCGTGGTCCAAAATGACCGACCAGGGCCTTCCGCTCCGGCTCTTGGACCGAAACTGCTTCGACCTCGACCGCGGCACTCCCTTCCTGCCGACGGCCCCGGTCGAAGGGATGGGGCACGGCGACTACCGCTTCCGCTACCGAGGACGGGAGGTCTTTGAGACCTTCCGGCAGGCCCGGTGCACGGCGTACACCGAGTTTGGCTGCCCCGGGGCGTCGCCGGTGGACTATATAAAGACCTTCATCCCCGAGGCGGAGCTCTGGCCGCCCCGCCTGAAGACGAGCTGGGAGGTGCATCACGGCCTCGGGGCCTGGGAGTCGGAGCCGACGGCGTGGCTGTGCACGAGCACGCTTCTTCATTACTTCGGGCCCGCGGCCTGCCTTGAGGATCTCGTCGCCCGGAGCGCCTGGCTCCAGTGCGAAGGGTACCGTTTCATCTTCGAGGAGGCACGGCGCCAGCAGCCGCGGTGCTCGATGGCGCTAAATTGGTGCTTCAACGAGCCCTGGCCGACGGCTGCCAACAACAGCATCGTCAACTGGCCCGCCCGTCCCAAACCCGCCTACACGAGCGTGAAGGAGGCGTGCAGGCCCGTCCTGGCGTCGGCAAGGATCCCGCGCTTCCAGTGGCGTGCGGGCGACCTGTTCACGGCCGAGCTCTGGATCCTGAACGACACGGCGGCCGTCCAGCCCGCCGGCGTCCTGCGGGCCGAGCTGGTGGCCGCCGGAAGCCGCCATCGGCTCGAAACCTGGGCCTTCCCGGAGATTCCTGCCCAGGAGAACCTGGCTGGCCCCGCCGTTCGAATCGTGCTCCCGGACTGCCCGGAGGGCCATTTTACCCTGGAGCTTCTGATCGACTCCCAGGAGGCGTGGTCGAACTCCTACCGGCTGAGCCAGCGGGCCCCGGGTCTTCCTTCGGCCGACGTGGCGACGCCTTGACGGCTTCCGGGGCAGCGGGTTCCTTGGGTCATGAACCAGCACCGAGAAACCCTGGCGAGGTCCTTTCCCTTTTGGCCGTTGGCGGCTCTGTTTGGCGCGGTGCTCATGGCCGCGGGGCCGGCATGGACGGCCCCGGAGGCGTCCGGCGACGAGCTCAGGCTCGCCATCGTCCTGACCCGCCACGGGGTGCGGGCGCCGCTCCTGAGCAATGAGGCCATGGCCTCGTTCGCGTCGCAGCCCTGGCCGGCATGGGAAGTGAAGCCCGGGATCCAGACGCCCCACGGAAACCAGCTGATTGCCCTCATGGGCGACTACTACCGCGCCCGGTTTCAAAGCGAGGGCGCCCTTTCGGGGGACCCGACGGTCGATGGACCTCGGATCTTTGTCCGCGCGGACAACGACCAAAGGACGATCGAGACCGGACGGATCCTGGCAAAGTCCATGGTCCAGGTGGGCGAACCGGACGTCCATGCGCTTCCCGACGGAACGGTGGACCCCCTGTTCCGCCCGGTGAAGGCTCATGTCGGAAATCCGGACGCGGCCCTTGCCGCGGCGTCCGTCCTTGGGCGGATGGGCGGGGACCCGGCAAACCTCGAGCGGGCCTATGCGAGCCAGCTTTCCGAGCTTAAGGGGATCCTGTTCGGGCCCGCCGGCCCCGGGCCCGATTCGGCGTTCAGCGCGCGCTCAATCGTGGCGCCCGGCAGGAAATCGTTCCTCGTCGAGTTCTCGGGACCGTTCCTGGCGGCCCTCGAATGCACGGACGCCTTCGTCCTCGAATACGCCGACGGCAAGCCCCTGCCGGAGGTCGGATGGGGCAAGGTCGACGGCAAGGTCATGACCGACCTGCTCTCGCTCCATGAGCTCTTCTTTAACATGGTAGAGAGGACCCGCTATCCGGCCCAGGTCGGGGCATCGAATCTCGCAAGCCACATTCTGGACACGATGGAGCAGTCGGCCACCGGCGAGATCGTACCCGGGGCCATAGGGCCGCCGGGCGAGCGCATCGTCGTGCTCGTCGGCCATGACACAAACATTGCCAACCTGGGGGGGCTTTTCGACATGGACTGGTGCGTCGACGGGACGCAATTGGACCCGCAGCTGCCCGGGGGGGCCCTGGTTCTGGAGCTTTGGAAGCGCGGGGGCCAGGGGGGTGCGTTTTTCGTGAGGACAAGCTATGTCGTGCAGACGCTCGACCAGATGAGGGAGGCGACGCCGCTCTCGCTCGGCAACCCTCCCGCCCGCGCCCCGATCTTCGTGCCGGGCTGCAGCGGCGCCGGGCCGGACTATGATGCGCCGTTCGCCTCGTTTGTCCGCCAGGCCCGAAGGGTCATCGACCCCGCCTTCATCACGCCGGAGCCCTGAGGCGGTTGCAATTGCCGCGCGCGTCTGGATTGTGGGTGCATGGTCACGATTACCGGCGAATACCAGGGTGAGTTCCACTGCTCGGCCGTCCACGGCCCTTCAGGCAATGCGCTCGCAACCGATGCGCCCAAGGACAACCAGGGCCGGGGCGAGGCGTTCTCCCCGACGGACCTGATCGCGACGGGTTTCGCGACCTGCATCGCGACCACGATGGCCATTTTCGCCCGAAAGCACGGCGTCGACCTGAAGGGGATCCGCTACGAGGTGACGAAGGAGATGTCGACCGACGCGCCGCGGAGGATATCCCGCTTGAGGGCCCGCCTCTGGCTGCCCCCGGCCGCGCGCGACGTGCCCCAGGGCCTTCTCGACAGGGTCGCGAACACGTGTCCGGTGCACCAGAGCCTTGCGCCCTCGGTCGACCGGGTGATCGAGCTCATCTGGGAGTGACCCCGGCCGGCGGCCTTGCGGCCCCCCTGAGTTCGTAGGTGGAGTCGTAGGTGAGCGCGATCCGCCGCGTCACGTACACCTTCACCCGGATCTTCCCCCCGGTGGGGCCGGTCGGCGTGGCCCGGCCCTCGACCCTGCGCGTCTCCCCGGAGTCGTTGACCCCGTGTCCGACAAAATCGATGGGGAAACCCTGATCGAGGCGCTTCAGGTCCTGATCGGGGATGACGATCCATATCCGGCCGGATTCGTTGTAGAAGAAATAGGGGAACACCTTCGCCGAATAGGTCGACGCATAGACGGCGTTCTTGCGGACAAAGGGGGGGATCGACATCGTGATCGTCCCGATGTAGATCGACATGGTCGCGGGCTTGATGGCGACGATGCTGTAGCGGTCCAGCGGATCCCCCGCGCCCCGGAGGGGGGCGGTCAGCGCGAGCAAGGCAAGGACGAGCGGTGCTAGGGATTTGCGCACGGGGCGAATCTGGCCGGCCGGCCGAGGTGGGTAAACCGGAAAAAGGGTCGCCCATCTTTCGCGTTGCGCCTGTGCTCGGCCGCGGGTGATCTCGTCTCCAGTCATCCATGGCCAAGAACAAACAAGCCACCTGGGGAGGGCGCTTCGCCACGGGCCCCGCGGCGCTGATGCTCGCATTCAGCGAATCGGTCTCCGTTGACCGGCGGCTGGCTCCGTTCGACATTGCCGGGAGCAAGGCGCATTCGGCGATGCTGGCCCGTGTCGGCCTCATCACGGCCGCGGAGTGCAAGGCAATCCACGCCGGCCTGGACGCGATCCTGAGGGAGATCGAGGACGGCAAGTTCAGGTGGCATCGGAGCCTCGAGGACGTCCACATGAACATCGAGCGGGCGCTCACGCTGCGGGTGCCGGCGGCGGCCAAGCTCCACACGGCCCGCAGCCGGAACGACCAGGTGGCGACGGACATGAGGCTCTTTTTCAAGCACGCGTGCTCCCTGCTCGGCGGGAAGCTGGCGGCGGTCCAAAGGGCCCTTCTTGCCGTGGCCAAGGAAAACAGGGCGGTGGTCATCCCCGGCTACACCCATCTGCAGCGCGCCCAGCCGGTCTACGCCGCCCACCACCTCTTCGCCTGGATGGAAATGCTCGAGCGCGACCGGGTGCGTTTCGCGGAGGTCGCAGGCAAGGCAAACGAGTGCCCGCTCGGCTCCGGAGCCCTCGCGGGCACGACGCTCCCCATAGACAGGGAATATGCGGCGGGACTCCTTGGGTTCGTGGATTCGAAAGGGCGCCCGCGCGTCACCCAGAATTCGATGGACGCCGTGGCCGACCGGGACCTTTTCATCGAATTTGCATCGGCGTGCGCCCTGTTGGGCGTCCATTTCTCGAGGATCGCCGAGGACCTGATCCTTTGGAGCAGCGCGGAGTTCAGGTTCGTCAACGCTTCCGGACGCGTTCTGCACCGGCAGCTCCCTCATGCCGCAGAAGAAGAACCCCGACTCGTGCGAGCTCCTCCGCGGCAAGAGCGCGCGTCTTCAGGGCAACCTCCAGACGCTCCTGACGCTCGTGAAGGGCCTTCCCCTGACCTACAACCGGGACCTCCAGGAGGACAAGCCGCCGGTTTTCGACAGCCTTGACCAGTCCCAGGTCTGCGCGGAGGTGTTGGAAGCCACGGTCCGGGGCCTATCGTTCAATCCGGACCGCTGCCTCGCCGCGGCCGGGGATCCTGGGCTCCTGGCGACCGACCTCGCCGATTACCTGGTCGGCCGCGGGGTCGCGTTCCGCGACGCCCATCACGCCGTCGGCGCGGTGGTCGCGCTTGCCGAGCGCAAGGGCTGTCCCATCCCCGAACTTCCGACGGAGGAGGTGAAGCGCCTCCACCCGGGGTTTGGCGGCGACTGGACCCGGGTCTTCAGCCTGCGGCGCGCGCTTTCGATGCGCCGGGGAACGGGAATGCCCGGCCCGACTCAGCTCGCCCGGCAGTTCGCCCGCTGGAAGAAGCGCCTCGGTTAGCGCGGGCCGTTCCGCCGACAGCCCACAGGAATGGCCAAGGTCCGAATCCTTCCCGACCGCGTCGCCAACCAGATCGCCGCCGGCGAGGTGATCGAGCGCCCGGCGGCGGTCGTGAAGGAGCTCGTCGAGAACTCCCTCGATGCCGGCGCGACCCGCGTCGCCGTCGAATTCGCGCACGCCGGACGCTCGCTGATCCGGGTCGAGGACAACGGACAGGGGATGAGCCCGGAAGATGCGCGGACGGCGCTCCTGCGCCACGCCACAAGCAAGATTTCCGACGCCTCCGACCTGAGCCGGCTTTCGACGTTTGGATTCAGGGGCGAAGCCATCCCCTCGATAGCGAGCGTCTCGCGCTTCACGCTGCGCTCCCGGGAATCGGGGGCGCAGTCCGGCACCGAGATCGCCGTCAACGCCGGCAGGGTGCTCCACGAGCGCGCATGCGGGCTTCCCGTCGGAACGCGGATTGATGTGGAGCACCTCTTTGAACCCGTGCCGGCCCGCCGCAAGTTCCTGAAAACCGACCGGACCGAGGCCGCGCACATCACCGATTGCGTCCGACTCTATGCGCTGGCCTGCCCCTCGGCCTCCTTCATCCTGGTCGAGGACGGCAGGGAGGTCTTCAGGTCGCCCGAGTGCACGAGCCTTTCGGAGCGCGTCGCCGAGATCTATGGGCGCCAGGCCTCCGAAGGCCTCCTGCCGATCGACTTCGCAGAGGGGCGGCTGCGCCTCTGGGGGCTCATCGGGCGCCCGGGCGTCGGGCGCGGCACCCGCCACGATATGGTGACTTTTGTCAACACGCGTCCGGTTGACAGCCGTTCGCTCAACGGCGCCCTGATCGAAAGCTACCGCGAGTCGCTGCCCCAGGGCCGTTACCCGGTGGCGTTTGTTTTCCTCGAATGCGACCCTTCGGAGGTCGATGCGAACGTCCATCCCGCGAAGCGCGAAGTCCGCTTCCGCAACGAGTCCCAGGTCAGGGGATTCGTGATCCGGGCGATCCTTTCGCGCCTGCGGGAATGGGCCCGATCGGCCGGTCCCTTGGCGCAGGCCGCGCCGGTCGGCGCCCCCCTTGGAAGCCCGGCCGCGCTGCCGGCGCCCTTTCAGGCCTGGGTCGCCGAACCCCAGTCTCCACTCCGTCCGGTCTGGACCCCGGCTTCGGCCGAGGCTCCTCGGGAGCCGCCCCCTCCGCCGGCCGCGCCCGATTGGAGGTTCGTCGGCACGGCGCACGGCGCCTATATCCTCTTCGAGACGGGCCAGGGGCTCGTGCTCCTCGACCGGCGCGCGGCCCACGAGCGGGTCTGGTACGAACGCCTGAAGGCGCAGCTTGGGGGCGGGGAGGTGCCCGTCCAGCGGCTTCTCCTTCCGATCCCGATCGAGCTGAACCCGGTGGCGGCCGCGCTATTGACCGACAACATGGATTTTTTCCGGCGACACGGGATCGAGATCGCCGAGTTCGGGCGCTGCTTTTTCCGGGTCGAGGCGCTGCCGTCGTGGATGGAGCCGGGCGACGCCGAGGCGTTCATCAGGGACCTGGTCGGGGCGCTGCGCGAGGGGCGGATTCCGGCGTCGGACGTCGCGGCCGCCCGCGACGAGTTTGCCCGGATCGCGGCCGCCAAGGCCGTGCGGCTGCCGGCGCAGACCGGCGAGGCGGAGGCCCTGGCGCTCCTGCGGGAACTCTTTTCGACCTCCTCTCCCGTCACGGGACCCAGGGGCCAGCCGACCTACGTCGAATTCAACCATGGCGAACTCGCCAGGCGATTTCAAAAATAGGGGATCGGGGTCCGTTTTTGCGTGACCCCCCCAGCGGGCGGCGCGAGTGTTGCTGGGTTAAGGCCATTTTTGCATGCCTACTTCACCTAAGGACACCCGGAAACATGATCCTCAAGAGGTGGTCATGAAGTCGCTCATCCAGCGGCACTTGACTTCCACGCTCGCGCGCTACGGCCCGATGGCCACCGACAGGGACTGGTGGGTGGCTTCCTCGCTTGCGGTCCGCGACACGATCCATGAGCGGCTCATCGCCACCCAGGAGGTGCACAACGCCCAGAACACGCGCCGCCTCTACTACTTCTCGATGGAGTACCTGATGGGCCGCCTTTATGAAAGCAACCTGCAGGCCACGGGGCTTACGGAAGCGGTCCGCAGCGCGCTCACCTCCCTCGGGGTCAACTACGATGCCGTCCGCGAGACGGAGGTCGACATGGGCCTTGGAAACGGAGGCCTCGGCAGGCTTGCGGCGTGCTTTTTGGATTCGCTCGCGACGCTCGATTACCCGGCCCTGGGGTACGGGATCCACTATGAATTCGGCCTGTTTCAGCAGGCGATCGTCAACGGGAGCCAGGTGGAGCACCCCGACCGATGGATGCTCTTCGGAAGCCCGTGGGAGGTCATCAGGGCCGACTACACCCAGGAGGTGAAGCTGTACGGCCGGGTGGTGAACGCCTTCGACGACCAGGGCAATTCCCGGCCGAAATGGGTCGAGACGCGCAAGGTGCTCGGCGTCCCCCATGACATCCCGATCGCCGGCTTCGGAACGAAGACCGTGAATCTGCTGCGCCTCTGGGCGTCGCGCTCGTCCGACGATTTCGACCTCGCCGCGTTCAATTCAGGGGGCTACGTCGAGGCCGTCCGCGAAAAGGCGGTCGGAGAGACGGTTTCGAAGGTTCTTTATCCGAACGACAAGACCGAGAACGGCAAGGAGCTCCGGCTCGTGCAGCAGTACTTCTTCGTCTCCTGCTCGATCCGCGACCTCGTGCGGCGCCACCTGAGGAGCCCCGGAAATTCCTGGAATAATTTCGCCGACAAGGTCGCGATCCAGCTGAACGACACGCATCCCGCGATCGCGGTCGTGGAGCTCATGCGCATCATGCTCGACGAGTTCGACATCGCCTGGGACACGGCCTGGGACATCACGACCCGCACGCTGGCCTACACGAACCACACGCTTCTCCCCGAGGCGCTCGAGAAATGGGGCGTTCCGCTCTTCGAGCGGGTGCTTCCGCGCCACCTGCAGATCATCTACGAGATCAACCTTCGGGTCATGGCCATGTGCGACGCGAAGTGGCCGGGCGACAACAACAAGAAGCGGGCGTGCTCGCTGATCGAGGAGAACGGCCAGAAGATGGTGCGGATGGCGCACATCGCCGTCGTGGGCACGCACGCGGTGAACGGGGTGGCGGAGCTGCACACGGCGCTCCTGCGCAAGAACCTCTTTCCGGAATTCGACGCGCTCTACCCGGGAAAGTTCCAGAACAAGACGAACGGGATCACGCCGAGGCGCTGGCTCCTCGAATGCAACCACAGGCTCGCCAATCTGGTCACCCGGACGCTCGGCGGCGACAAGTGGGTGCGCGATCTCGAGCGGCTGCGCGAACTTGAGAAGTTCGTCGACAATGCGGACTTCCGGCGGGAGTTCATGGAGGTCAAGCTCGCGAACAAGGTCGACCTGGCCCAGGTGATCCGCGACGAATGCGGGATCACGGTCTCTCCCCACGCGATCTTCGATGCGCAGATAAAACGCCTGCACGAATACAAGCGCCAGCACCTCAACCTGCTGCACATCCTCGCCCTCTACCGGAGGCTGCTCCAGAACCCGTCGCTCGACATCGAACCCCGGGTCTTCATCTTCGCCGCGAAGGCGGCCCCGGGATACGACGTGGCGAAGAACCTCATCCGGGCGATCAACATCATCGGCGCGCGGATCAACGCCGACACGCGAATCCAGGACAAGATCAAGGTGGCGTTCCTGCCCAACTACCGGGTCTCGCTCGCCGAGAAGATCATACCCGCGGCCGACCTGTCCGAGCAGATTTCCACGGCCGGCAAGGAGGCGTCCGGCACCGGGAACATGAAGCTCGCGCTCAACGGGGCGCTCACCATCGGCACGCTCGACGGAGCCAATGTCGAGATCCTCGAGGAGGTCGGCAGCGAGAACATCTTCATCTTCGGGATGACCGTGGAGCGGGTCGAGGAGCTTCGCGCCAAAGGCTACAATCCCTGGGATGTGCACCGCGCCGACGAGGAGATCCGCGCGGTCGTCGACTGGCTTGGAAGCGACTACTGGATTCCCGGGGAGCATTCCGCTTTCGGGCCGATTCACGGCACGCTCCTGTCGGGCGGGGATCCCTACATGGTCCTGGCCGATTTCCGCGCGTACAGCGACTGCCAGCAGAAGGTCAACGACGCCTTCCGCGACCGGGACGGCTGGGCCCGCAAGGCGATCATGAACACCGCGCGCGTTGGAAAGTTTTCGAGCGACCGCACGATCAGGGAGTATGCAAAGGACATCTGGGGCCTCTCGCCGCTTCCGATCAAATGAACGTGCTGCGCCCCTGCCTTGCCCTGGTTCTGGCCGCCACCGCCGCGGGCGCCGCGGCCGCGGCCGAGATATCGCCGGCGATCGTCTATGATTTCGGAGGAAAGTTCGACCGTTCGTTCAACCAGTCGGCAAGCGCGGGGGTGGAGCGGTTCAGGAAGGAGACGGGGATAGCCGTCCGCGAGTTCGAGATCCAGAACGCCTCCCAGAGGGAGCAGATCATGAGGCAGTTCGCCCGCCGGGGCGCCAGCATCATCGTCGCCGTGGGTTTCACCCAGGCGTCGGCGGTCGAGACCGTCGCAAGGGAGTATCCCGATGTGAAGTTTGTGATCATCGACGGCGTGGTCGACCTGCCGAACGTCGAGTCGATCAACTTCCGCGAGCAGGAGTCGTCGTTCCTTTGCGGCATGGCGGCGGCCATGGCCTCGAAAACGGGGAAGGTCGGGTTCGTGGGGGGCATGGACATCCCGCTCATCAGGAAATTCGCGGTCGGATACCGGGCGGGCATCGCCTATGTGAATCCGGGCATCGAGGTGTTCGAGAACATGACGGGCACGACTCCCGCGGCCTGGACCAACCCCTCCGCGGGTGCCGAACTCGCAAAGAGCCAGTTCGGCCGGGGCGCCGACGTGGTGTTCCACGCCGCCGGGGCGACCGGAATCGGCGTCATGCAGGCCGCGGCGGACGCGGGGGTCCTGAGCATCGGGTGCGACAGCAACCAGGACTACCTCCATCCCGGGAGCGTGCTGACGTCGGCGGTCAAGCGGGTGGACGTGGCGGTCGAGACCGTCTTCAGGGAGGCCAAGGAGGGGACCTGGAAGGCGGGGCCCAGGGTGCTCGGCCTTGCCGAGCAGGGGGTCGACTATTCGATCGACGAATCCAACCGGAAGCTGATCACTCCGGAGATGGAGAGGCGCCTTAACCAGGCCAAGGCCGACATCATTGCCGGCAAGATCGTGGTCCCCGAATACAAGGCCCAGTAGAATCGTGGAACCGGAGAGTCCAGCGCACCAGACTCCCGGTGGACCGAAGGGTCCCGCGCTCGAGCTGCGCGGCATCGACAAGCGTTTCGGACCCGTCCACGCGAACCGGGCCGTCTCGCTGTCGGTCGCCCGGGGGTCGATCCACGGGCTGATCGGTGAGAACGGGGCGGGCAAGACCACCCTGATGAACATAGTCTACGGCTACCACCAGGCCGACAGGGGCGAGATATGGGTCAACGGACGCCGCGTGGAGATCGGCCGGCCCCGGGACTCGATCGAGGCGGGGATAGGGATGGTGCACCAGCACTTCATGCTGGTGGAGAATTTCACCGTGCTCGAGAACGTGATCCTCGGGGCGGAGCGGGGCAGGACGCTCCGCAGGGGGCTTGAGGCCGCCCGTTCGGGCCTGGAGCATCTGGCCCGGGAGTACGGGCTCGAGGTCCCGCTCGACGCCGAGACCGGGCAGCTGCCGGTCGGGATGCAGCAGAGGGTCGAGATCCTCAAGGCCCTCCACCACAGGGCGGAAATTCTGATCCTCGACGAGCCGACGGCCGTCCTCACGCCCTCCGAAGCCGACCAGCTGTTCCGCATGCTTTCCCTCCTTAGGGACCAGGGCAAGACGGTGATCCTGGTCACCCACAAGCTTCGGGAGATCATGGCGGCGACCGACCGCGTGACCGTCATGCGCCAGGGGTCCGTCGTCCACGAGACGGCCACCCGCGACACCTCGCCCCAGGCCCTGGCCGAGAAGATGGTGGGCCGCGCGGTGCTCTTGCGGGTCGAGAAGGGGCCTGCGAGGCCGGGCGGGGTGCTCCTCGACGTGAGGGACCTGGAGGTGCGCGACCGCCATGGGGTGGCCCGGGTGAAGGGCGCAACCTTCGCCCTAAGGGCGGGCGAGATCGTCGGGATAGCGGGCGTCTCGGGGAACGGCCAGTCGGAGCTGCTGGAGGCGCTCTCGGGAATCCGGCCGCCCTCCGGCGGTTCGATCCTGATCGGGGGCAGGGACGTCTCTTTTTCGGGCGCGGGATCGGCCTCGATGAGGGAACTCGGCCTGGCCCACGTCCCGGAGGACCGGCTCAGGATGGGCATGGTCGCGAGCTTCGCGGCGGAAGACAACACGGTCCTCGGCTACCAGAGCCGCCCCGAGTTCAACCGGGCGGGCTTCCTGAGGCGGGCGGCGATCCGGGCGGACTGCGCCGGCAAGATGGCCTCCTATGACGTCCGACCGGCAAACCCGGGGCTACGGATCTCGGCGTTCTCCGGCGGCAACCAGCAGAAGCTGGTCCTTGCCCGGGAGATCGACCGCGGGCCGTCGGTCCTCATCGTCGGGCAGCCCACCCGGGGCGTCGACATAGGCGCCATCGAATTCATTCACCGGCGAATCGTGGAGCTCAGGGACGCGGGCAAGGCCGTGCTGGTCGTGTCGGTCGAGCTCGAAGAGATCATGGGGCTTTCGGACCGGATCCTGGTCATGGTCGGAGGCGAAATCGTCGGCGAAGTTCCGGGCGCCGGCGCCACCGAGGAGGAACTCGGGCTCCTGATGACCGGCGTGAAGGGGGGGCGAAGGCCATGAAATCCGCCAAGCTTCCCCGCTGGGCCGAACTCGGAGTGCTGCCGCTCGTCAACCTCTGCGCGGCGCTCGTCATCTCCGGACTGATCATCCGCCTGATCGGCGAGAATCCCTGGTCGGCCCTGAAGCTCATGGTCTCGGGCGCCTTTGGCTCGGAGGACTCGATCGGTTACACGCTTTTCTACGCGACCGACTTCGTGTTCACGGGACTCGCGGTCGCGGTCGCCTTCCACGCGGGCCTCTTCAACATCGGCGGGGAGGGACAGGCCTACATCGGAGGACTCGGCTCCGGACTCGTGTGCCTGGCCCTCGGCTCCTGGTCTGCCTGGGTCGTCCTGCCGCTCGCGATCGCGTCGGGGTGCGTGTTCGGCGCCGCCTGGGCCTTCGTGCCCGCGTGGCTCCAGGCCCGCCGCGGCAGCCACATCGTCATCACGACGATCATGGCAAACTTCATTGCGTCGGCCCTCATGACGTACCTCCTGGTGAACGTCCTCATCAGGCCCGGGCAGCAGTCGCCCGAAACGAGGGAATTCGGGCCGGGGGCGTCGATGCCCGCGGTCCACGAGGTGCTCGCCCACCTCGGCATCAAGTTTGCGCCGTCGCCCTTCAACCTCGCCTCCCTCCTGGCGCTTGCCGCATGCGTCCTTGTCTGGGCCTTCATCTGGCGCACCCGCTGGGGCTATGCGCTCCGGGTCGTGGGGCAGAACCCCCAAGCGGCCGTCTATGCCGGGATCTCGCCCGAGCGGATCATCCTGGTCTCGATGGTCCTCTCGGGCGCGCTCGCGGGCTGCCTCGGGGTCAACGAGCTGATGGGCTCCCAGCACCGCATCCTGCTCGATTTCCCGGGCGGGGCGGGATTCGTGGGGATTGCGGTCGCGCTCATGGGGCGCAACCACCCCGTAGGGATTCTCGCGGCGTCGATCCTCTTTGGGGCCCTCTACCAGGGAGGCTCGCAGCTCTCCTTCGACATGCCGCATGTGAACCGCGACATGGTGATCCTTATCCAGGGGCTTGTGATCCTCTTCTGCGGCGCCCTGGAGAACGTCTTCCGGGCGCCGCTTGCGGCGCTGCTTGCCCCGAAGACCCGGGAGGAGCAGGGATAGATGGACGCCTACCGGGAGATCATAGAGCTCTTGGCGGCCACGATCCGCGTGGCCACGCCGCTCGTCCTCGCCGCGCTGGCGGGGATGTTCTCCGAGCGTTCCGGGGTCGTCGACCTCGGACTCGAGGGCAAGATGCTCGCGGCCGCCTTCGCGGCGGCGGCCGTCTCCGCCACCACGGGCTCCGCTTGGCTGGGCCTCGGGGCCGGCGTCGCCGTGGCGGTCATGCTGGCCCTGGTCATCGCTCTCGCGTGCGTGACCTACCGGGGCAACCAGGTTGTCGCCGCGATGGCCGTCAATATCATGGTGGCCGGTCTGGCGCCGGCGCTCGCACTCGCCTGGTTCGACCTGGGCGGCCAGACGCCGCAGCTTGACGGCGCCGGGCAGCGGTTCCTCGGGCTCGCGTGGCCCTGGTCCAGGGCGGCACGGCACCACCCGTTTCCCGGCCTCGCCTACGCGGAGCTTCTGAGCGGCCACAACCTGATCGTGTACGTGGCCGCGGCGACCGTGCCCCTGAGCGCATGGGTCCTCTACCGCACGAGATTCGGGCTGCGCCTTCGGGCGGTCGGCGAGAATCCCCAGGCGGTGGACACGGCCGGGATCTCCGTGAACCTCCTTCGCTACCAGGCTTCCATCATCTCGGGGATCCTGTGCGGCGTGGCGGGCGCGTACATCTCGACGGCTGCCAGCGCCGGCTTCGTCCGCGACATGACCGCGGGCAAGGGCTACCTGGCCCTTGCGGCCCTGATCTTCGGGAAATGGAGGCCGTATCCGACGCTGGCCGCGTGCCTTCTGTTTGCATTTGCGGACGCGGGCGCCGCCCGGCTTCAGGGGGTCGCGCTCCCGGTCGTGGGCGTCGTGCCCGTTCAGTTCATCATTGCGCTGCCCTACATCCTGACCGTCCTCCTTCTCGCCGGGTTTGTCGGAGAGGCGATTGCGCCCAGGGCGTCGGGTGTCCCATATTCGAAGGAGAAGTGATTCCCATGACCCACGAAGAGAGACTCAACCGCCATCTTGGACGAGCCCCCGGCCTTTCCGGGGCGATCTTCGTCGCCGCGAACGCGACCGTGATCGGCGACGTCGTCCTCGGTCCGCGTTCCAGCGTGTTCTACGGAGCCGTCCTCAGGGGCGACATCAACGAAATCAGGGTGGGGGAGGGCACGAACATCCAGGACAACGCGATCGTCCACCTGGCCGACGATTTCGGCGCGTACATCGGCGCCTGGTGCACGGTGGGGCACGGCGCCATCGTCCATGCGTGCACGGTCGGAGACGAATGCCTGATTGGCATGGGCTCCACCGTCCTTGACGGCGCGGTCATCGGCGCGCGGTCCATCGTGGGGGCCAATTCCCTCGTGCCGCAGCGCTTCACGTGTCCGCCGGGCTCGCTTGTCTTTGGCTCGCCCGCCCGGGTGGTGCGCCCGCTGACGGCGGAGGAGCAGGGCGGCCTCAGGGGATGGGCCGAGAAGTACGTCAAGGTTGCTGCGGCGCATGCGGCAGGCCGGGGCCCCGCCTCTCGAGCGTGAGGAACGTGTAGCGGAAGTTTTCGTCCCCGCTCTCCCGGCGCGAGGTCTCGCGCCAGGGCAGGTGGCGCCACTCCGGGAAATGCCGGTCGCCCTCCACCTCCGCGTGGACAAGCGTCAGGTGAAGGCGCATGGGGCGATCGAGCGCCAGGACCTCCTCGAAGATCCGCTCGCCCCCGTTCACGTAGATCTCCCCGGGCATCGCCTCGGCGAGCGCGAGCGCCTCGGGCACGGAGCGCGCGACCCGCACGCCGTCCCGCGCGAGCGAGGGGTCGCTCGTGATCACAACGAGCCGCCGGCCGTCCTCGCGGGCCCTGGGCCACGTCTGGTAGCAGATGCGCCCGAGGACGATTGTCTTGCCCGCCGTCTCGTCGTGAAAGAACCTGAGGTCCTCCGGGATCCTCCAGGGCAGGCGGTTCCCACGGCCCATGACGCGGTTTTCTGCGCAGGCCACCATGAGGTTGATCATCTTGGGCATCGCAGCAGTGCATGAGGCATGCCGGCGGATATTCCAAGCCCGCAGGCGGAGCCGCTTCCGTCGTTGCCACTTGTCTCGGCGGGTTCGGCCGTCATCATGAGACGATGAAAATAGGAGTCCCGAAGGAGATAAAAATCGGGGAAACGCGGGTCTCAATGACCCCGAGCCTGTGCCGCCGCTGCGTTTCCCTGGGAGCCAGAGTCATCGTCCAGAAATCAGCCGGGCTGAGCGCTGGATTCACCGACGCCGAATACCGGGCCGCCGGAGCCGTCCTGGTCGCCGAGGCGGCCAAGGTCTGGAAGTCCGCCGACCTGATTCTGAAGGTGAAGGAGCCGCTCGCCTCGGAGTACGACCTCCTCGAGGAGGGGCAGGCCCTGTTCACCTACCTCCATCTGGCTGCGGGCCCGAAGCTCGCCGGCGTGCTCCTGAAGAAGAAGATTCTGGGGATCGCCTACGAAACCGTGGAGGGCTCCGACGGCTCCTACCCCCTCCTGAAGCCGATGTCGCAGATCGCCGGGCGCCTCGCGATCCAGATCGGCGCCTATTTCCTGCAGTCGCAGCACGGCGGATCCGGCGTCCTTCTCGGCGGGATCCCCGGGACACTCCCCGGGCACGTCGTCGTGGTCGGGGGCGGCAATTCCGGGGCCCACGCGGTCCAGATGGCCGCCGGCATGGGGGCCCGGGTGACCGTGCTCGACCTCGATACGCGCAAGCTCGAGTCGCTTGACTCGGAATACCGGGGCCGGGTCGTCACCCTCCTTTCCAATCCCTCGAACATCGAGAGCTGCGTCGCCGACGCCGACCTCTTGGTGGGCGCCGTGCTGATACCGGCCGCGAAGGCCCCGACGGTGGTCACGAACGCAATGGTGGCGGAAATGCGCCCGGGAAGCGTGATCGTCGACATCGCGATCGACCAGGGCGGCTGCATCGAGAGCATCCACCCGACCTCCCACAAGGAGCCCGTCTACAAGCAGAACGGCGTGATCCACTACGCGGTTCCCAACATGCCCGCGCTCGTGGGCCGCACGTCCACCATGGGCCTCACCCAGGCGACCGAGCCGTACGTTGCGATGATCGTCCAACGGGGCGTCAACGCGGCCCTCGCCTCCCACAAGGGGCTGGCAAAGGGCATCAACACCCGCGACGGCCGGATCACGAACGAAGCCGTCGCAAGGGACCTGGGGCTCGCCTAGGCCGGGGAATCGACGATCCGGACGCTCTCGAGCGCGACGCGCTCGATCGGCGTGCTGCGCTCGGGTCCGGCCGTCGGGACGCCGGCGATCCGCTCCAGGACGTCCTCGCCGGAGACCAGTTCGCCGAAGGCCGTGTACTGGCGGTCAAGGAATCGAGCGTCGCCGTGGCAGATGAAGAACTGGCTCCCGGCCGAGTCGGGCGAGGACGAACGCGCCATCGAAAGCACGCCGCGGACATGGGGCTTGGCGTTGAATTCGGCCTTGATCATGTAGCCCGGGCCGCCGGTCCCCGGAACGCCCTTCTGGCCGGCCTTTGTGTTGGGGCAGCCGCCCTGGATCATGAATCCCTTTATGATCCGGTGGAACGCCGTTCCGTCGTAGAATCCCTCGCGGGCGAGCTTCTTGAAGTTCTCGACCGTCTTGGGGGCGACGTCAGGCCAGAAGGCCACCGTCATGTCACCGTAGGACGTCTTGATGACGGCCTGTTCGCTGGGAGTTTTGTTTTGGGTCATGAAAATGTCGCGTCGACGAGCTCGCAAAAATAATGGATGAGGAAGAGGTGGGATTCCTGGGCGGTCGCGCCCCGGTCGCCGGGCACGACGAGCTCGCAGGTCGCAAGGCCCCGGGCCTTGCCGCCGCCGCGCCCCAGGAAAGCGATCGTCTTGTGGCCCCGTTGCCTGGCCTCGTTCAGCGCGGCGACGATGTTGGGCGAGTTCCCGCTGGAGGTGATCGCCACCACGAGGTCGCCGGGCCGCGCAAGCCCGGCGATCTGCCGGGAGAACACCTGCTCGAAGCCGTAATCGTTGCCGATGCAGGTCACGAGCGACCCGTCGCTCGAAAGCGCGACGGCGGGAAGCGATTGGCGCCTGGCGCCGTAGCGGCCGACGAGCTCCGTCGCAAAGTGCGCCGCCTCGGCCGCGCTGCCCCCGTTTCCGCAAATGAGAAGCCTTCCCCCGCTGCGGAGCGTGCCCACAATCAGCTCGCCCGCCGCGTCGATGGCCGGGCGAATTGAGGCCAGGGATTCGAGCGTTCGGATCGTGTCGGAGAGGGACCCCTCAAAAGTCATTTCGCAATCAAAGTGGCCTGTGGACTTGCCCGCGACAGAATTTTTCGACGTTTTGGAGTGATTCCCTACCACCCAAACAAGGATTCCGGGCCCCCATGCTGATCAGGAAGCTCACGCTGAGGCATTTCCGGAACGTTCCCCTTGCCGCCCTTTCCTTCAGCGGCCGGCGCCAGTTCCTCGTCGGGCCCAACGGCCAGGGCAAGTCCAACCTCCTGGAGGCGGCCGGCTGCCTCACGGCGCTGCGCTCCTTCAGGTCGGCGGACAGCTCGCTCCTGGTCATGCACGGCCAGCATGAGGCCGGTATCGCGTGCGAGGTTGAGCGCGAGGGCTCCGGGCCGGAGCGCGTCACGATCAAGATCCGAAGGGACGGAAAGGAGCTCTGGCATGACGAGAAGCGGGTGTCGCGCCTTGCGGAGCACGTGGGCCGGTTTCCGACGGTGGTGTTCTCGTCGCAGGACCTCCAGCTGATCCGGGGGGCCCCCGCGCTCAGGCGCCGTTGGCTCGACCTGACGCTCTCGGCCGTGGACCCGGAGTATCTCGGAGCGCTCCAGGCCTACAGCAGGGCCCTCTCCGAGCGGAACAGCCTGCTCAGGAGGCCCGACCCGGCCGCGGTCGGGCAGCTCACGGCCTTCGACCGCACGCTGGCCCCTGAGGGCGCAAGGATCGTGGCGATCCGGGCCCGCTGGATTGCGGAACTGGCCGGGGAGATGGCGGAGGCCTACGACCGGCTCTGCGGGGGGGCGGAGGCGGCGGGGCTCACCTACGTCTCGGCCCTGCAGGGCCTCTCGGGTGGGGACCTCCTGGCCCTCCTCGAATCGGGAAGGGAGCGCGACCTGAGGGCGGGCACCACGCTCACGGGGCCGCACCGCGACGAGCTTCGCTTCGACGTGCGCGGCTCGGATGCGAGGGAATTCGCGTCGGAGGGCCAGCAGCGGTCGGTGACGCTCGCGCTCAGGCTCGCCCAGGCTTCATGGTTCCACCGGAGGAGTTCGGTGCGGCCCGTCCTCCTCGCCGACGACGTGCTTGGGGAGCTCGACCGCGGGCGGCGCAACCGGTTCTGGGCCGCCCTTGACCCCGAGGCCCAGGTGATCGCCACGGGGACCCAGGCGCCCGACACGGATCTCGGCGAGTGGCAGGTGTTCTCGGTTGCCGAGGGGGTGTTCTCGCCCGAGCCTGGCGGAATGGGGGCTGCCCGTTGAATCTCCTGCCCTGGGAATGGGTCCTCGCCGTGGTCGGCGCGCTCCTCGTCGGCGTGGCGAAAACCGGCATCACGGGCCTAAGCCTTCTCTTTGTCGCGGTCTTCGCGTCCATCATGCCGGCGAGGAGCTCCACCGGCGTCGTGCTGCCGCTCCTCATTCTGGGGGACGTGGTCGCTTTCTATTCCTACCGAAAGCATGCGCAGTGGCGCCATGTCTGGAGGATGCTTCCCTGGGCGGCTGCCGGAGTCGTCGTCGGCGCCGTGGCCATGGGCCGCATGGACGAGCGGGTGACGCGCGTGACGATGGGCGCGATCGTGGTGGGGCTCGCGGCCCTGCACCTCATCCGCAGGGCGGCGGGCCCGGTTTCGGAGGAGGACCACCCCGTGTGGTTCGCACCGATGGTGGGCATCCTGGCCGGATTCACGACGATCGTCTCGAACGCCGCCGGACCCCTGATGGTGATTTATCTGCTCGCGATGCGCCTGCCCAAGATGGAATACATGGGCACCGGCGCCGCGTTTTTCCTCATGCTCAACCTCTTCAAGCTCCCGTTCATGATCGGGCTCGGGCTGATCACGCCGGGCAGCCTATCCCTGAACCTCGCCTTGGCCCCGGCGGTCGTCATCGGCACCGTGCTCGGGCGCTGGCTGCTGGGGAGGATCAACCAGCGCCTCTTTGAGAACATCGCCCTGGCGCTCACGCTTGCCGCGGGCGTCAAGATGTTCCTGTGACCCGCCCGCCATGGCCCGGTTGACCTCAAGGCAGTTGTGGACGGCAAAGCTGGCGGGCAAGACGCTCGCCCGGGGGGGCCGCCCCGGCGAAGCGCGGCGTTTCCGGCGCAACCCTGCCGTTTGTGAAGAGGCCGTACATCGGGCTCGTGCTCGGCATCGATCCGTCGCTGCGCGGGACGGGGCTCGCCCTCGTCGATTTTCAAGCGGGCAGGCCCCCCGTCCTTCTCCGCTGCCGCACCGTTCGCGTGCCGGGCGGCAGGCCAATGGCGTTCGCGCTCGCCCAGATCCACCGCGCGGTAAGGGAGTTCATCGAGGGTTCGCCCGCCGTCCGCCACGTCGCGCTCGAGCGGACGATCTACGTCCAGAACTTCCAGACGGCCCAGATCCTCGGCGCGGCCCGCGGCGCCGCGATCGCCGCGGCCGCCCTCGGGGAGCTGCCCGTGTTCGAGTACGCGCCTCTCCGGGTGAAGCAGGCTGTGGCCGGGTCGGGGAGGGCGAGCAAGGAGCAGCTCGCCCGAACCGTGAAATCCCTCCTTGGCCATGCCCGCTCGCTGGCCTTCGACGAGGCCGACGCGGCCGGCGTCGCCCTCTGCCACGCCTTCACGTGGCAGCCCTGAGCGGGCTTTCCCCTAGCCGAGGACGGCCTTGATCACCTTCCCCAGGTCGGTCACCCGGTAGGGTTTCGTCAGGTAGCCGCAGAATCCGAGGTCGAGGTACTGCTTGGCCATCTCCTCGTTGTCGTAGCCGCTTGAGACGATCGCGCGGACATCGGGATCCATCTCCCTGAGCACCCGGAAGGTCTCCTCGCCTCCGAGGCCGCCGATCACCGTCAGGTCCATGATGACGGCGTCATAGGGCCGCCCGATGTTCAGGTAGCGCTTGTAGAGCGCGATCGCCTCCTCGCCCTTCTTCGCGATGTCGAACTTGTAGTCGAGGCTCTGGAGCATCGACGCGGTCAGGTTGCAGATGTGGTCGTCGTCGTCCATGAACAGGACGCGGCCCGTGCCGAAACGCAGCGACGGCGCGGGCCGGGCCTGCACCTCGACCGGCTGGTCGGCGACCGGGAGGAAGACGCTTATCACGGTGCCCTCGCCCACGGCCGACTGGAGGCCGATCTCGCCGCCGAGCTTGCGGACGATCGAGAGCACGGTCGCCAGTCCAAGGCCCGTCCCGTGCTTCTTCGTCGTAAAGAACGGGTCCCAGATCTTCTCGAGGTGCTCGGGCTTGATGCCGCTGCCGTTGTCCCGAACCTCGAACTCCACGTACTCGCCCGCGGGAAGCGAGGCGATCTGGCCCTCGCCGACCCGCACGTCCGAGGCCTTGAGCTGGATGCGCGCCCGGTGCGGCGCCGGGGGCATGGCCTGGAGCGCGTTCACGATCAAATTCTGGAAGACCTGGAGAATCTGAGGACGGTCGACCTTCACGGCGCCGGCGACATCGTCGGCCTGCACGGTGATCACCGCGGTCGATCCCGCCGAGGCGATCTTGACCGCGTCGTCGAGGATGTCCTTCGGGGCGCAGACCGTCATGACGCCGGATCCGCCCTTGGTGAACATGAGGAGCTGCTTCGTCAGGCCCTTTGCGGCCATGCACGCCCGCTCCGCGTCGCCGAGCTTCGAGCTGTCGTGGTTGTCCTTCGCGAGCGAGAGCCCCCCGAGGATCGTCGTCAGGAGGTTGTTGAAGTCGTGCGCGATTCCGCCGGCGAGAAGGCCGAGCGACTCGAAGCGGTTCGCCTTGATGAGCTCCTCCGGCGTGAGGCTCATCTCGTCGGGGTTGCGGAACACGATCACGATACCCCGGGGCTTGGCGTCCGGGCCGAAGGTCGCGCGGGCCGTCCAGACGATGGGCACCGTCTCGCCCCCGGAAAGCGCTAGGGCCTGGTCCCCGATGAGCGGCAGGGGTCCGGTCGCCGAAAGGACGCGGTCGGCGGGGTTGTCCCCCGCCTTTCCGGACTGCCGGTCGACGAGCGCAAACACCTCGTCGAGGGGCCGGCCGACGAGGGAGTCGCCGGGCATGCGCAGGATCCGCGAGGCGGCCGCGTTTGCAATCAGCACGTATCCCTGGCTGTCGGTCGCGATGACCCCCTCGGCCACGGCCGAGAGCACCTCGTCGAAGACGGCCTTGTTCGCCGGATCTGATGGCGCGCCCGCCGCGGGGGCGGGGTTCTGCGGGAGCGTCTGGGGCGCCTCCGCGCCTTCGGGCAGCGAACAGGCGAAGCCCACCACGCGGGCCAGCGTCCTCTTGCGCGTCAGGGTGCGCGTGATGCCGAGGAGAGCGGTGATGGGCTGCCCGGCCTTGGGACGAAGGTGGACGATCCTGGCAAAGGAGGACTGCCCCGGCGCCTGCGCCAGGAGCCACGCCTCCACCCCCCCGGGGCAATCCTCGGGCGAAAGCACGTCGGAGAGGGCCGCGGGACCGTTGGCCGGCTCGGGAACGCCGCCCACAAGGCGAAGCCACGCCTCTGAGAACCAGGACGATTCGCCGGAGAAATCGATCTCGAATGCGGCGAGGGATCCCTCGTCCACCAGGGCGCGAAGGCGCCCCTCGCTCGCGATCGCGGCCTCCTCGGTCTCCTTTCGCTCGGTCGCGTCAATATGAATGCCGAGGACGCGCTCAAACTCCCCGGAGGAATTCACCAGCTGCAAGCCGATGCAGTGGATCCAGGCCCAGTGCCCGAGCCTGTGCTTCATCCGGAATTCGACCGAGAAGGGGCGGGCCCCGACCTTCAGCTTGCGGCCGGCCTTGTCCGGCGCCGCGGCGGAATCCTCCGGGTGGAGGAGGCCCAGCCAGGCGTCGTAGGTGTCGGCGAGCTCGGCGTCGCTGTATCCGAGCATCCGTTTCCAGGCGGGCGAATAGAGGACCTTTCGCGCCTTGAGGTCCAAGTCGAAAAAGCCCACGGGGCCCTTCTCGGCAAAAAGCTGGAGCGCGGCCGAATGTTCATCGGCGGGCGCCGGGGCGAGGGCGCTGGTCTCGAGCGGAGACTCAATGACGACGATGTATCCGCCCGCCGGTCCGATGGCCTTCTCGGCGCGCACCGCCATGGGCCGGGGTCCGCCCTCTCTCGGCTGGACCGAAAGGATCGCCCGTTTGTCGAGGAGCGCGGCGAGCAGGATGTCCCACTGGGCCTCCTGCATCTCCGGCTCGTCGCTGACGATATCGAGGGCAAAGAGCTCCGGAAAGAATTCGCCGAGGAGTTCACCGGCCCCCGCCTGCCAGAGCAGTCTGGCCTCCTGGTTTGCCGAGGTGACCTTGCCCGAGGGATCGAGCACCAGCACGGCCACACGGGCGGTCCGAAGCCCCGCATTGGGGATCGTCAGGGGTGGAGTGAATGAGGTGTCGCTCACAGTGCGCCGTTATTCAGCCACTTTTGCACACGATTTGCGAGAAATTCGATGAAAACGGTATGATCGTTCGGGCAGGACACTTTGTCAAAGCTTTCTCCTCCAGCTTGTAAGAACGTCTCTTTGCCGGCCATTGCAATCTCCTCAAGCGTCTCCAGGCAATCGGCAAGGAAGCTGGGGCAGATGACGAGGAGCCGCTTCACGCCCGCCTTTGGAAGCCGCACGAGTTCAAAATCCGTAAAGGGCCTAAGCCAGGGCTCCCCCGCGAGACGCGACTGGTATGAAATCGAGTATCTCGCCGGATCGAGCCCGGCCCTTCGCGCGAATTCCGCGGTCGTTCTCACGCACTGGGCACGGTAGCACGTCGCCTGCGCCGGCGAGCAGGTATTGCAGCAGTCGCTGACCACGGTGCAGTGGGCATGCGACGAGTCGGCCTTGCGCAGGTGGCGCTCCGGAATGCCGTGGTAGCTGAAGAGGAGGTGGTCGTAGGGCGCCGCGAGGGTGGGATTGGCCACCGCGATCAGCATGTCGATATAGTCCTGGTCCCCGAAGAAGGGCTGCACGGTCGAGATCTTCATTCCCGGAGCCTGGCGGGCGGCCTCCTCATAGATCCTCGCAACGACGGTTTCCCATGAGGCCATGGCGTAATGGGGGTACTGGGGAAAGAGGAGGACCTCGGTCGCCCCCTCGTCGGAAAGCGCCCTCAGCGCCGAGGCGATCGACGGATTGCCGTAGCGCATCGCGATGTGAACGGGCACCTCGGGTCCCAGCGCCTTGGACAGCTTCGCCTGCACGCTCCTCGAGGTGGCGATGAGCGGGGAGCCCTCGGGGGTCCAGACCTTCGAGTACGCGTGCGCGGTCCTTTTCGGCCGGGTCGGCAGGATGATCGCCTCGAGGAGCAGCCAGCGCAGCGCGGCGGGAAGGTCGATCACGCGCTCGTCGCCGAGGAATTCGCGGAGGTAGCGACGGACATCGGGAATGGAGGTGGAATCCGGCGATCCCAGGTTTGCGATGAGGACGGCGCGTTTGGACATGCGCCGATTCCACCCGCCCCGACGAGGCCTCGTCAAGCCGCGCCTCTGCAGAATCGGATGAGGCGGATCAGGGCGTGAAGGTTCTCAGGGGCGATCCGGTCGGTCACGACCGTCTTCGGATAATTGTGCTCCACATCGAGATGGACGCCGTCCTCGGCCCCGGGCCGCACGAAATCCTCGACGAAATCCATCCCGCCGCGCACGCGCATCCACCGATAGTACGGGTCGGGGTCCTCGGATTCGATGAGGACGTCGTCCTTCATGAAAACGTTGCAATAGAGGGTGAGATCGCGAAACGACGAGAACCACGTCGGGGGATTCACGAGCTGATCTCGAATGATGAGCGTCATTCATGTTCCTCCATAGCCAGATTTGTGCCTAATATCCAACGAGCCCGTTGTTTTTCGCGTTGCGGGGATGGACAGGCCAGCCCCCGCTGGTATCGTCAAAAATCCTTATGAATTCACCGCGCAAGCCCGTAGTGCTCATCATCCGCGACGGCTGGGGGAAGAATCCCCATCCGGAGCAGGATGCGTTCAACGCCACCGTCCTGGCGAAAAAGCCGTGCGACGACATGCTTCACGCCCGCTATCCCGTGGCGCTCGTGAAGGCGAGCGGACTGGACGTCGGGCTGCCGGACGGAGTCATGGGCAACAGCGAGGTCGGCCACGAGAACATCGGCGCGGGGCGGATCGTGAACCAGGAGCTCGTCCGGATAAACAAGCTCTTCACCGACGGCCTCCTTGGCTCCAACAGCGTCTGGGGCGGCGTGGTCGGCCGGGTGAAGGGCCGATCCTCGAAGCTCCACCTGATGGGCATCGTCTCCGACGCGGGCGTCCACGGCATGCTTGAGCACCTCTACGGGATCCTGGCGCAGGCCAAGGCGGACGGCGTCGCGCCTGACCGGGTCTTCATCCACGCGTTCACGGACGGCCGCGACACGCCGCCGACCAGCGGCATCGGCTACGTCCGGCAGGTGGACGAGAAGTGCCGGGAGCTCGGCATCGGCCGGATCGCCTCGGTGTGCGGCCGGTTCTGGGCCATGGACCGCGACAACCGCTGGGACCGGGTCGAGAAGGCGTACGGTCTCCTGACAGGCCGGAAGATCACCGCGACGGCGGCGAGCGCCGAGGCCGCCGTCCAGGCGTACTACGACAAGCCGCTGACGGCCACGCAGACGGGCGACGAGTTCGTGGCCCCGACCGCCGTCGTCGGAGCGGACGGCAAGCCGCTCGGTCTGATCTCGGACGGCGACGCCGTGGTGTTCTACAACTACCGGGGCGACCGCCCCCGCGAGATCACGAAGGCCTTCGTCCTGGACGATTTCAAGGGGTTCGACCGGGGCCCGAAGCTCGACCTCTTCTACGCGACCATGACCGAATACGAGACGGGACTGCCGGTCCACGTGATCCTGCCGAAGCCGGAGAAGCTCAAGCACATCCTGGGCGAGGTCGTCTCGAGCCTCGGCCTGGCGCAGTTCCGGTGCGCCGAGACCGAGAAGAATCCCCATGTCACCTTTTTCTTCAACAACTACAGGAAGGACCCTTTCCCCGGGGAGGAACGCGCGTGCCCGGCGAGCCCCAAGGTCGCGACCTACGATTTGAAGCCCGAGATGTCCGCAGCCGACGTGACCCGGGCCGCGAAGGAGGCGATCCTTTCCGGAAAGTATGCGCTGATCGTGGTCAATTTCGCCAATCCCGACATGGTGGGGCACACGGGTTCGCTTCCGGCGGCGGTCAAGGCGGTCGAGGCGACGGACCGGTCGGTCGGCGAGCTTCTTGAGGCCCTGTCGAAGGTGGGCGGCGCCGCCGTCATCGGCGCGGACCACGGCAACTGCGAGCAGATGTGGGACCCGGTCAACAAGGCCCCGCATACCTCCCACACGCTCAACCTCGTCGAGTTTTTCGTCGTCGGCGACGGTTACGCCGCCGGCAGGACCCGGATGAGGGAGGGCGGGCGCCTCGCGGACATCGCTCCCACGGTATTGCAGCTGATGGGGATTGCGAAGCCCGCGGAGATGACCGGAGAGTCCCTGATCCTTGGCTAACGCCCGGCCGGCCGCGGCGATCGCCCAAAAATCGGGTTGCCCCCGCACCCCCTCGGCGGCTTTCTCTCCCATTTACACGTGAAGGAAACTGCATGAAGAGGACCCACCACTGCGCCCAATTGACCGTAGCCGACGTCGGCTCGGTTGTCTCCCTGTCGGGGTGGGTCGACTCCCTGCGCGACCACGGCGGGATCATCTTCATCGACCTGCGGGACCGGAAGGGCGTGACCCAGGTCAAGTTCGACCCCAGGGGCAGCCCGGAACTGAGCGTCCGCGCCGCCCAGCAGAAGCCCGAGAGCGTGATCAGCGTCCGGGGCAAGGTCGTTCCGCGGCCGGAGGGGACCGTGAACCCGTCGCTGCCCACCGGGGCCGTGGAGGTCGACGGGTCGGAGCTGGAGGTCCTCAACGTTTCCGAGACCCCGCCGTTCCCCCTGGACGACGCCGGGGGCGACAAGGTGAACGAGGACCTTCGCCTGACCTACCGCTACCTGGACCTGAGGCGGCCGAAGATGCGGCGCAACCTCGAGGTGCGCCACCGCACCGCCAAGTCGATCCGCGACTACTTCGATTCCCAGGACTTCATCGAGATCGAGACGCCCGCCCTCTTCAAGAGCACGCCGGAGGGGGCCCGCGAGTATCTCGTTCCCTCCAGGATCCACGCGGGCCAGTTCTACGCGCTCTCGCAGTCGCCCCAGCAGTTCAAGCAGATCCTGATGGTGGCGGGGGTGGAGAAGTACTTCCAGATCGCCCGGTGCTTCAGGGACGAGGACCTGCGCGCGGATCGCCAGATGGAGTTCACGCAGGTCGACGTCGAGGCGTCATTCGTCGACCGCGAGGACATCTACGCGCTGTTCGAAGGCATGCTGAAGAAGGTGTGGAAGGATGTCCTAGGAACCGAAATTCCAACCCCGTTCCCGAGAATGCAGTTCACGGACGCGATGAACCGCTTCGGGGTCGACAAGCCCGACCTGCGCTTCGGCCTCGAGACTCCGCGACTTTTCCGAAACGTTCAAGGCGTCCTCGTTCAAGGTGTTCCAGGGAACGGTCGCCTCGGGCGGAGCGGTCAAGGCGCTCAATGCAAAGGGCCTTGCGGACATGACCCAGGGTGAACTGAAGGCGATAGAGGAGATAGCTAAGAGTTTGGGGGCCAAAGGGTTGGCATTTATCAAGGTCGAGGGCGGCGAATGGAAGTCCCCCATCGTCAAGTTTCTCTCGGAGGGGGAGAAGGAGGCCCTCGCGCGCACGCTCGAGGTCGCTGACGGCGACATCATCTTCTTTGCGGCGGCCGCCTGGGAGAAGGCCTGCGCAATCCTCGGCAGAATCCGCCTCGAGGCGGCGGCGCTCCTGCAGAAGCGCGGGAAGCTCGCCCTTCGCCCCGATGACTGGAAGTTCCTCTGGGTCGTCGATTTTCCCCTGATGACCTACGACGAGGAAAAGAAGTCGTACGTCGCGACGCACCATCCGTTCACGGCGCCCGTGCCCGAGGACGCGGCGCTTATCGACACCCATCCCAAGGCGGTTAGGGGCCAGCATTACGACATCGTCCTGAACGGAATGGAGCTCGGGGGCGGATCGATCCGGATCCACCAGCCCGCGCTCCAGAAGAAGATCTTCGAGGACGTGCTCAAGATTCCGGCCGACGTGGTGGAGAGCCGCTTCGGCTACATGCTGCGGGCCTTCACCTACGGCGCGCCCCCGCACGGCGGAATCGCGTTTGGCCTGGACCGGATCGCGGCCCTCCTCTGCGGGACCAACAGCATCCGCGACGTGATTGCGTTTCCGAAGACGCAGAAGGGGCAGGATCTCATGGCGGGCAGTCCGACGCCGGTGACCCCGCGGCAACTGAAGGAGCTTCATATTGCGACGGTCGCAATCGAGCCCCCATTGGCATAGTGCTTGCTTAACCTAACCATGTCTCCGACATAGATTCCAGCACGTGCGGGGGCGTTGCCGCCAAGGAACCCCGTGCTTGCGCGATCCTTCGGGCAACCCTATTCTCCGTACATCGATTCGGTATTTCTAATCCCCACCTGAATGAAACTCATTATCGCCATCATCAAGCCGTTCAAACTCGAAGAGGTCAAAGAAGCTCTGGCCGAAGCCGGGATCGAGGGAATGACCGTGACCGAAGTCAAGGGCTTCGGCCGCCAAAAGGGCCACACCGAGATTTACCGCGGCAGCGAATACACCGTCGATTTCCTCCCCAAGGTGAAGGTGGAGATCGCGGTTTCTGACGACATGGCAGGAAAGGCGGTCGATGCCATCGTCAGGTCGGCGAAGACCGGAAAGATCGGCGACGGAAAGGTGTTCCTCGTCCCGCTCGAGGAAGTCATCCGCATCCGGACGGACGAACGGGGCGAAGCGGCCGTCTAGGACGGCTTTTTCCTTTCGGAAAGCGACCGCTGGCGGATCTCCTCCTGGATTTTCGCCAGAAACTGGTCGACCGGCACGACGCCCTCGTCGCCCCTGGCGCGGCTGCGCACGCTGACGGAGTTGGCCTCCGCCTCCTTTGCGCCGAGGACCAGCGTGTAGGGGACCTTCTCGATCTCGGCCCTGCGGACCTTGGCCCCGAGCTTGTCGTTGTGCTCGTCGATCGAGGCGCGGACGCCGGCCGACTTCAGCCTGGACAGGATATCCCGTCCGTAATCCAGGGTTTTCTCGCTGATCGGAACGAGGCGCACCTGCTCGGGCGAGAGCCACACGGGGAAATCCCCGCCGAAGTGCTCGATCAGGACCCCGCAGAAGCGCTCCATTGAGCCGAAGGGCGCGCGGTGGATCATGACCGGCCTGTGGGGCTGGTTGTCCGCGCCGCTGTACGTCAGGTCGAAACGGATGGGCAGGTTGTAGTCCACCTGGACCGTTCCGAGCTGCCACTCCCGGCCGATCACGTCCTTGACGACAAAGTCGATCTTCGGGCCGTAGAAGGCGGCCTGGCCCGGCTCCTCGGCGAACGCGACGCCGAGCGTCCGGGCCGCCTCGCGGCAAGCCGCCTCCGCCTTGTCCCAATTCTCCTTCGTTCCCGTGTACTTGTTCGAGTCGGGGTCCCGCAGGCCCACGCGGACCCGGTAGTCGCTCATGCCGAGCGTGGTGAGGACGATCTTCACCAGCGAGAGGCAGCCAAGGAGCTCCTGGGCCACCTGGTCCTCCGTGCAGAAGAGGTGGGCGTCGTCCTGGGTGAATCCGCGGACCCGGGTCATCCCGTTGAGCTCACCGGACTGCTCCCAGCGGTACACCGTGCCGAACTCCGCGAGGCGCACGGGCAGGTCGCGGTACGAATGGGGCTGCGAGGAGAAGATCTTGATGTGGTGCGGGCAGTTCATCGGCTTCAGCATGAAGCCGTCGATCAGCTGGTCGTCAGGCTTCACGCGGTCCGCGGTGATGGTCTCCGTCCCGGTGCGCGCGTTGACCTGCGCCGCAAGCTGGGACGACACGGCGTCCAGGCGGACCACCATCTCGGCGCAGGAGCAGCCCTCGCGCACGATCTTGGCCAGGGACTCGTTCTCGACGACGGGCGTGAACTGGGACTCCTTGTAATAGGGGAAGTGCCCCGAAATCTTGTAAAGCTCCAGCTTCCCGATGTGGGGCGTGAAGACCTGGGAATAGCCCTGTTTGCGGAGTTCGTCGCTGATGAAGGTCTGGAGCTCCTGGCGAATGATCGAGCCGGCCGGAGTCCAAAGGATGAGGCCCTGCCCGACGTCCTCGTCGATGACGAAGAGCCGGAGGTCCCTGCCGAGCTTGCGGTGGTCGCGGTGCTTCGCCTGCTCCAGCTGCTCCAGGTAGCCGGCGAGCTCGTCCCTCGTCGGGAAGGCGGTGCCGTAGATTCGCTGGAGCTGCTTGTTCTTTTCGCTGCCGCGGTGGTAGGCGCCCGCGATCGAAAGCAGCTTGAAGGCCTTCACCTTCGAGGTGTAGCGGACATGGGTGCCCGCGCACAGGTCCATGAACTCGCCGTTCTGGTAGAACGAGATCTTTTCGTCCTGGGGGATGTCCGCAAGGCGGCCGAGCTTGTAGCGCTCCTGCCCCCGCGATCTGATGATCTGTTCGGCCTCCTCGCGGGAGACCTCCTTGCGCAGGAAAGGCTGGTTCTCGTCGGCCACCTTCTTCATCTCGGCCTCGATCCGCGCCAGGTCCTCGGCCGTCAGCTTGTGGTCGAGGTCGATGTCGTAGTAGAACCCCGTGTCGGTGGGGGGGCCGATGTCGAGTTTCGCATCGGGATAGATCCGAAGCAGCGCGGTCGCGAGGATATGCGACGCGGAGTGGCGGAGTTCTTCGAGGGGAGTCATCACGGGAGGGTCAACGATGGAGGGTCTCCGCGGAAAGCCAAGTCAGGCTTTTTTCAGGGGCGCAAGCTTGTAGCCGTCCTTCCCGTCCAGCATGGACCAGCCGGACGCGGCGAGCTCGGCCCGGAGGCTGTCCGCGCCGGCATAGTCCCGCGCCTTCTTGGCCTCCCAGCGGCGCCGGGCAAGCTGCTCGACCTCCGCGGGCACGGCCGGGGAGGGGGCGCCCTCGGCGGCCGGCGAGAGGTCGAGGCCGAGGGCGTAGAGCACCCGCTCAAAGGCGGCGCGGTCGGCCGCGGACCCTCCGCCGGCGCCGAATGCGTTGACGGCCGTGAACAGGGCCCCGAGGGCCGCGGGCGTGTTCAGGTCGTCCGCCAGGGCCCTGAAGACCGGCTCGAACGCGGCCGACGGGGCCACCTGCGCCCCGGCCGGCGGTCTCTTCAAGCCCTCCGAGAAGCGGGAGAGAGCCTTGAGCGCGCTCTCGGCCGCATGCAGCGAATCCAGCGTGAAGTTGAGCTGCTTGCGCGGATGGCCCGACAGGAGGGCGTAGCGCACGGCCATTGCCGGGTAGCCCTTGGCGACCAGGTCGCCGAGGGTGTAGTAGTTCCCCTTGCTCTTGCTCATGGTGGTGCCGTCGACGAGGAGGTGCTCGCTGTGGTACCAGTGGCGGGCGAAGGTCGAGCCGTTGCAGCACTGGCTCTGGGCTATCTCGTTCTCGTGGTGGGGGAAGAGCAGGTCGACGCCCCCGGTGTGCAGGTCGATCGTCTCGCCGAGGTGCTTCTTGATCATGGCGCTGCATTCGATGTGCCAGCCCGGGCGCCCCTCGGCCGCCCCGCCGGGCCCCGGCCACTTTACATCGCCGTCCTCCTCCGGCTTGAAGGCCTTCCAGAGCGCGAAGTCGCCGAGATCGTCCTTGTGGTCGGCGTCGAAGACGCTGTTGGTGACCTTGAGTTCGCGCTCCTTTATCCGGGAGAGCGCCCCGTAACCGGGGAACGAGCTGATCTTGAAATAGACCGAACCGTCCGCGGAACGGTAGGCGTTGCCCTTCCTCATGAGGACGTCGATCATGTCGACCTGCTCCCGGATGGTGCCCGTCGCGGTCGGCTCGACGTGCGGAGCCAGGCAGTTGAGGGCCGAGCAGTCCGCATGGAAGAGCTCGGTCCACTTTCGCGTGATTTCGCCGAGGGGGCGCTTCTCGGCCCGGGCCTGCCCGATCGTCCGGTCGTCGACGTCGGTCAGGTTTCTCACGTGCTTCACCTTCCCGGGAAACTCGAGCTCCAGGAGCCGGCGCACCACGTCGTTGATGACGAAGGTCCGGAAGTTCCCGATATGGGCCGGCGCATAGACGGTCGGTCCACAGTTGTAGAAACGGAAGACCCCGTCGGACTCCGTGGGCCGGAGTTCGCGCATCTCCCGGGAAAGCGAGTCGAAGAGCTTGATGGCCATGTACTGGGAAAGGTGAGGGAGGTCTTGTTAGGGGAAAAAGGCTCGCACCGGAACGCTGATCTTGAATGCCGTCGGGCGGGGGCCGCGGAACCGCAAAATCTTGTGGCGACCCGGCAGGCGCCCTGTTTCAATGCACGAGCCAACGAAGACATGCCCAACTCATTCAAGCTCAATCTCGTTCAACGACCGAGGCGGCTCCGCAGGACCCCGGCCATCCGCTCCCTCGTCGAGGACGTCGCGCTGCTGCCCAAAAACCTGATCGCCCCCGTCTTCGTGATCGACGGGAAGGGCCGGCCCGAACCCATTGCCTCCATGCCGGGCGTCTTCCGCCTTAACCTGGCCGACCTCGTCCGCGAATGCCGCGAGCTGCGCAAGCTTGGCGTCATGGCCATCGCCCTTTTCCCGAAGCTCAGCCCCGCGCTCAAGGACGGGGAGGGGTCCGCCGCCCTTCGCGAGGACGCGCTGATCCTGCGCGCCGTAAAGGCCGTGAAGAAGGCGCTCCCGGAGATGGTGGTCATGACCGACATTGCCCTCGACCCCTATACGGTCCACGGGCACGACGGGGTCCTTACGGCCGACGGGGGGGACGTCGACAACGACAGGACGGTCGCGATCCTGTGCAAGATGGCGGTCCTCCATGCCCAGGCGGGCGTCGATTTCGTGGCGCCGAGCGACATGATGGACGGGCGGGTGGGGGCGATTCGGAAGGCCCTCGATGCGGCCGACCACGAGGGGACCGCGATCATGGCCTACACCGCAAAGTATGCCTCCGCCTACTACGGGCCCTTCCGCGACGCCGTCGGAACCTCCAAGGGCGCGGGAACGCCGATGCTCGACAAGAGCACGTACCAGCTCAATCCGGCGAACCGCCGCGAGTCGCTCGTCGAGCTCAGGCTCGACGAGGCCGAGGGCGCCGACATCATGATGGTCAAGCCCGCCGGCCTCTACCTCGACATCATCCGCCAGCTGCGACAGTCGACGAGGAAGCCCATAGCGGCCTACCAGGTCTCCGGCGAGTATTCGCAGATCCACGCCGCCGCAAGGCTCGGGTGGCTCGACCTCGATCAGTGCATGAGGGAGTCCCTCGTGGCCATCAAGAGGGCCGGCGCCGACATGATCCTGACCTATTTCGCCAAGGCGATCGCCGGGAAGCTTGGCCCCTGAGGGACCTCAGAAGGCCGTCCTCGAAACATCGATCGAGTCGCCCGGCTCGAGCTTCGGATCCTGCGAGGGATTCCTCTGGGCGAGCTTGATGTCCACCTGGTACAGGACCTGGTTGCGCACGATGCCGACCTTGTCCTCCCTGGCGTAAAGCGTGAATCCGCCCGCGGCCTGGACCGCCTTTGTGGCGGTCAGGTCGGGCGTCCAGATGATGCGCCCGGGCTTCTCAACCTCGCCGCCGACGTAGACGTAGCGCTCGGTGACGCTGACCGAGATGTCGACCGAGGTGTAGATCTTCTTTGTGACGTAGGCGTCGCGGATGCGCTGCGTCAGGCCTCCCGCGGTCTCTCCCGAGGCCCGGATGGTGCCGATGTAGGGCAGGCTAATGATTCCCTGGTCGTCGATCTGGACGCTGTTGGTCGAAGGGTCGGGAACTCCGATGATCGCAACGGTCAGGCTGTCGCCCTGGCGAAGCTGGGATGCCGAGGCCGCGGACGGAATGACCGGGTTGTGCCCCGTGGGTTCAACCCCGGCGCAGCCCGCGAGGATGCCCATGAGGGCCATCGCTGCTGCACGGAGCCGTTGCATGTCGGGAGGTGGACGCGCTCAGCGTTTGCCGCGCGACTTTCGTCGGGGCTTCTCCGAGTCGTCGTCCTCCGCCCCGTCCTCCTCGTCCCCGTCCTTCTTCTCGCCGTCCTCCTTCTCCTCGTCCTTCTCGTCGTCGCCGTCCTCGTCCCACTTGAGCGACTCGTCGTTCTTCAGCTTCTCCTCCTCCTCGGCGTCGAGCGTCGGCAGGTCGTCCTCCTCCTCCTCTGCGGCCTTGGAGGGCTGCTCCTCGTCCGAATCGATCCCGTCGGGCATGTAGTCGAGGATCGCGCACAGCTCGGTGAAGGTGTGCACCGCCTTGCCCTCAATGAAGTGCGTGTTCTGCTCCTCGCGGATCTCGTCCTCGACCTCGTCCACCGTGAGCTTGCTCTCGAAGTTGAACAGGTCGTTGAGGAGCTTGACCCGGCACCGGGTGAGGTGATCGAGCAGGTCCGCGTACGGACCGTTCTCCTCGTCGAGTATGTCCGGCAGCGCGAAGAGCTTCTCGTCCGATTCAAAAATGGACTCCTTGACCCGCTTCAGCCGTACCTTGCCGGAACCAAGATCCTTCTCGATCCGGAACGGGATGAACGCGGCCTCAAAGAGGTCCTGCTGGAAACCATAGTCGCGAAGGGCGTCGACAAGCTCGATCAGATGGGCGACCTGGCGCGGGTCGACGATGCTGAGCCCGTCGACATCCCAGCGCACGGGGTCACTGGTTTCACTCACCCACCAATTGTGGTCTTCGCCGAGTCTAACGATGCACCAATCGAGTGTGGAAGTGGGCTTGGCCATGGATTCAGTTATCGATAGTAAATTTTAGCGCAGCGTGCGAGGGGGGGGGTAAATAACAAGCACAAAAATAATTTGTATTTGCGCGGTCCGGGCCGGCGCAGAAGCCTTTGGTCCAGCGATAGTTTCAGCTGCAATACTTGCGTTTTCCTTGGCAGATTTCACGCTGCCGCTACATGGGAGCATTCTACGAAAAAATAATTCGGCCCATTTTCTTCCGACTTGAGTCGGAGCGCGCGCACGAAGTCGCGGTCCATTCGATGGTCTTTCTGGGGCGGATGGCGCCGGTCTGCCGGCTGCTCGAATCGCTTTCGCGCCTGCCGCCGCAGAGCTTTCGGCCGGTCGCGGCCTTCGGCCTGCAGTTTCCGAATGCGGTCGGCCTTGCGGCGGGCTTTGACAAGAACGGATGCGCCTGGCCTGCCGCCGCGGCGCTCGGATTCGGGCATGTCGAGATAGGCACGGTGACCTCCCTGGCCCAGCCCGGGAATCCCCGGCCGCGCGTCTTCCGCTACCCCGCGCAGGAGGCCGTGATCAACCGCATGGGCTTCAACAACCTGGGCTCGCTGGCGGTCGCGGAGAGGCTCGCGAGGCTGCCGGGCCCGGGAAAACGGCGCATACCCGTCGGGATCAACCTCGGCAAGTCGAAGGTGGCCGACCTTGATCTCGCCGCCGAAGACTACCTCGCGAGCTTCGGCCGTCTCGCCGATTACGCCGACTACGTCGTGCTCAATGTCTCGAGCCCGAACACGCCCGGACTGCGCCAGCTCCAGGACGCGACGCGCCTGAAGGAGCTCCTGTCCGCGATTTCCAAGGCGAACCTGACGCGAATGGGCATGAAGGGAAAGTCGCGGGTCCCGGTCCTCCTGAAGATCTCCCCGGACCTTGGCTTTGCGCAGATTGACGAGGTCCTCGGGGCCATTTTCGAGCACGGACTGGACGGGGTGGTCGCGACGAACACGACCCTCGATAGGCCGGGATTCTTTTCAAGGGTTAAGGAGGAGGGAGGGCTAAGCGGCGCCCCGCTTAACCGCCGCTCCACGGAGATCATCCACTACATCTCCCGCGCGACGGCGGGCAGGCTGCCCATTGTCGGGGTGGGCGGCATCACCGACGTTTCAAGCGCAGGCGAGAAGCTTGATGCGGGCGCTACCCTGGTGCAGGTGTACTCGGGAATGATCTACCGGGGGCCGTTTTTCGCTGCGACCCTGGCCCGGGGCCTGTCGGACCGCCAGAGGATCTGAGCGCTCCCCCTGCCGGGAGCCGCCCTCAGATCACCCAGTCCTCGACATATCCGACCAGGCTTTCCTTCTTCTGCCTCGGCCTGATTATCAGGTCGTCGGCCTTGAAGTAGGCGATGCTGTTCGGGGGAATGGAGTCGAGGAGCCAGACGTTGCCGCCGACCACCGAGTTTGCGCCGATGTACGTGTCTCCGCCGAGTATCGTTGCGTGCGCGTAGATCGTCACGTTGTCGCCGATGTCGGGGTGCCGCTTCACGCCCTTGACCGGGTTTCCCTTGGCGTCGGTCTCGAACGATTTCGCCCCGAGGGTGACGCCCTGGTAAAGCTTCACGCGCGAGCCGATCGTGGCGGTCTCGCCGATCACGACGCCGGTTCCGTGGTCGATGAAGAAATAGAGGCCGATCCGAGCTCCGGGATGGATGTCGATTCCGGTGCGCTCGTGGGCGAACTCGGTGATCATGCGCGGCAGGAGCGGGACGCCGAGATTGTAGAGGACGTGCGCAAAACGCTGGAGCGAGATCGCAAGCACGCACGGGTAGGCGAGGATGATCTCCTCGTAGCTCAGGGCGGCCGGGTCGCCTTGGTACGCGGCCTCGACGTCGGTGCGGATGGCCTTTCTCAACTCGGGCAGCGTGTTTAGCGCCTGGGTGGCGAGGTCGCGGGCATGGACCTTAGGCTCCGCGTCGCGTGCGAATCGCAGGCACTTCTCAATTTCGACCCGGAGGCGTTCGCCGATCCGGGTGAGCAGGGTCTCAACCAGCGCGGGGACCTCCCTTTTCGACAGGTTCGTTTCCTCGAAATAACCGGGAAACAGGAGATGCATGCAGTCGCGCGAGACCTCATTGACCGATTCCTGGGAAGGCAGGTTGACCCCGTCGAGGTGGTTGATTCCCCCGTCGGACTCATAGGAGGCGAGGAGCGCCGCTTTGATTGCGTCGAGTTTCATGCGAGACGACCGCCCGGAAGGTCCTCTAGGGATGCTGGCGGGTCAAAACCCAATTTCAGGGCTGGACATCAACGCCGCCATGCCACTGATTACCCCCTCCCCGTTTCAGATGCTCGGGTGGTGGAATTGGTAGACACACACGTTTGAGGGGCGTGTGCCGTAAGGCGTGCAGGTTCGAGTCCTGTCCCGAGCACCACTTTACTCTTGGTTTTGGCCGTCGCGAAAACGGAAGACCGTGGCTGATAGGGATCTCCGATACACGGTTTTGGGGACCCGAGATCCCCAAATAAGGTTCGTGCGCCGCTCCGAAGACTCCTGGCAGACAAGCATTCGCCGGGTTTCGGGCCGAATTGGGGCGGCGGTTGGATTTACCTAGATTCACGTAGAATAAGTGCTAGAGGCGGAAAATGGTCCGCCCGGTAATTCGCGAGGCACGAAACACTGCCCGTTATAGAGGAAATATGAGTACGCCTGCCGCCACCGCGGACAGGCATCAATGAGGAACCCGCATGCCCACCATCACCCAGCAGAAGAACGGATTCACGGTCAAGGCCTACCCGGGCGACGCAAAGACGCTCCTGGCTTTCGACCTCGGCAAGGCGGCGGCCAAGAACCTGGCGGGATTCACGATCCAATGTCAGCCACCGGGATCACCGCCCTTCTTTCTCCTGAATTCGCTGCAGTTCGAGGATCCCTCGAAGCAGAGCCAGGACAAGACGCAGCCCGCCACGTCGAGCATCAATGCGCCAATCCAAAAGTTCAGGTGGATTCATATTCCGGGATCCGCTCACGAAGGCACCGATCCGTCGTACGGCACGTACACCTACACGGTGACGCCGAGGTATTTCGACAAGAGCGCGTCGATGCTGCCTCTTGATAGCAACCTGTCGGTATCCGTCGCCATACGCTTGGCCCCTTTTGTGAAGGGCAGCGTCGAGATCGGCTTCACTCGAGGCTACGTTCAGTCGGAGGCATTTGTGCATCACTTCGGACCCAAGGCAGTGATCAGTCCGGCGGGCAAGGCACTGCAGTTCGACACCTCCCAGAACGCCGGAAAGAACGCGGCCGGGCAGACGTTCTCCTATGCCGACGAGTATGCGTGGCTGGGCTTCACCGCGCGCGAGAAGGTCTTTGGAATCCTTAACGAGGTGCTCGGGGACTCCTCGCTCAAGGTCGACGTGTTTGCCTATGATCTGAACGAGCCCGACGTCGTGGGCATCCTCCTCAAGCTGGCGCGTCTGGGGAGAATCCGCGTCATTCTGGACAATGCCTCGCTTCACCACAACAAGGCAGGCACCACACCCGAGGATCAATTCCAGAAGCTCTTCGAGAAGACAGCCAAAGTCCCGGCAAGCATCCTCAGGGGGAAATTCGGGCGCTACGCCCATGACAAAGTGTTCGTCGTCTCAAATGACGCTCGGACCGATCAAGGTCCTTACCGGGTCGACGAACTTCTCGGTCACCGGCCTCTATGTGAATTCGAACCATGTCGTCATTTTTAATGACCCACAGGTCGCCTCGGCGTATTCCACGGTTTTTAATGACTCGTGGAACTGCAAGGCCACCATGCAGTTCGCAAAGACCGCCGAAGCGGGAAAGGTGGAAACGTTCTCGTCAAACGGGACCCCGAAGACGGACATCACCTTTTCCCCTCACGAAGCGAAGTTTGCTCTTTCAAACTTAACGGCGATGGCGGCAAGAATCGCCGCGGAGGACAAGGCCGCAAAAGGAAGCGTCCTATTCGCGGTCATGGCGGTCACGCAAGGGCAGGGGCCGGTGCTTCCGGCACTTCAGAAGGTCCATTCCAACCAAAAAATCTTCAGCTATGGCATCTCGGACGCACCTGGAGGGACCTATGTCTATACAAGGCGAAGCAAGAACGGGGTGCTGGCCGGAGGAAAGCCCGGGCGTACCACGCTTCCCGCACCGTTCAACCAGGTGCCTGGCGTCTCCGGCCACCAGATCCACGACAAATATGTGGTCTGTGGCTTCAACGGCCCCGATCCCGTCGTTTATTGCGGCTCGTCAAACCTTGCGCTCGGCGGGGAGGAAGACAACGGGGATAACCTGATCGCAATCCACGACGGGGATGTGGCCGCAGCGTTTGCGATAGACGCCGTGGCCCTGGTGGACCATTTCAATTTCCTGGACAAGTGCGCGTCCAGCAGGAAGGCGTCGTCCGGCAAGAAGGCGCCAATTGCCAAGACGCCTTCTGCGTCCAGGGCGCAGCACGCCGTGGACTCCCATTGGTATCTTGCCGCCAGCGACGCCTGGACCCAGGGCTATTTCGACCCGGATGACCTGCACTCCGTGGATCGCGAGCTATTTTCCTAGCAAAGTGTTTCTCGCAGCCCCGAGGCCTACGTTCGGCACGTGGTATTTAGGCCGGACCTGCGCACCTTTGAAAGAGCATCCCTCGGGATCAGACAGGTACAGGGATGCCCTGAACCGCGGTGCAGCAATTGAAGGCGCTATGAAGCACCGGGCGCCAAGGCGCGTAACGCGCTCTGTTTTTGTTCCCACTCTTTTTTTGAAGCGCCTGGGAAATCAGCCGCAATGAGTTCCGCTGTCAGCTCCCGTTAGGGAGACGAAGGAATATATCCCCATCACACGGCGGAACCGAAAACTCTAATCCCTTTTCGCCTGTCGATAGGCGGCGATTTGGCTTATCGAACCGCACGACAATTGCTGGATTGCCCATAGGGTTGTAAACTGCCGTTCCTGTTTCGAACTCACGTTCCCACCCACCATCGGCACGCTTGGATCCGGAGGCGATGGGCTTGCCGAGACGTTTGTCCCAGAAGCCATACCAGTCATGAAGGTGATCGGGTGTCGGCAACGAATCTGGATCACAGAATAGGCAGTATCCATTCGACATAGTCAAAGTGAGTGCGGTCGTTGCCCGCATGAGATCCAAGTCCTGGCGGGATTTATGGAACCAAGTCTCGATGCAATTCACCCTCGGTTGCCGCAACGTCTTCTCCGCCCACTGCAACGTGTTGGCGATGCGGGTCCAGTCCTTTCGAGTCGCTGAGCGGTAGCATTCCATGTAATAACCGTTGATGTAAGGAGCGGTGAGCGGGCTCGGCAGATCGTTCACGTTGGCAAGAATCAGCGCCGTTTCACCCACCGCATTGCGGACCACCCTGATCAATGCCAAACGATCATGGTCGTCCTTCCACCAATCAAGGAAGATGCCGTCAAACACCCCGGTTGCCATGATTGCATGGGCTTGCTTCGCAACCTGGGCGCGGAAGTTCGGATTGGAAAAATCCAATAAGAAGTAGTGTCCTTCTGCCCATCCAGCAGCTCTGACGCCGTCCTTCCGCTTCCACCACGGACTGTCGTCAGGAAGATACCTATCCGGAGCGTCACGGTAGCGGACCTCTGCAATAAGGATGGTATTGGGATTACGCTCCAAGATCTTGGCGCGCATCTCACGGGCTATCTCGACAGTGGAGGGTTGAAAGTCATCCGCTTGGCCCCGATAGGCGTTGTTCCATCGCAAGCGAAGCGCCTCTGGACCCTCTATTGCGAGGTCGTGGCGGGCAAACGTTACCTCTGGGTCCTCATTGTTGAGGTTATCGGCAGGGCTCCAGGCGAGAAAAACGCTGGGGAATTCACGGTTATTAATTCGCTGCTCAGCGTCTGTGGCCGCGAAAAGGCTGGCAGAGCTGGCGGCCGCTATCGCCAACAAGCCACCCGGGAAACAAGCTCGTTCTAATAGACTCAACCCACGGAGCCTAAACCCGTGCCGCGATTGACCCGAGAAAAAAGCTTTGCCGATCCTGTCTCTAACCTCGCCGTCTTTGAAACACTACAGAGCCAGAACCGTCATTCCGTCTAGGATGCGGCGGCTTGCATGCTGCGGAAGGAAATTGGCAACGGCAGTCTCGTGAAATCGGCATTCGCGCTTGAGCCATTCGGGCCACTATCGGCTCGAGTCACCGTTTTCCAGCATTTCCCTTGCGGCGTCTACGTCCGGTGCCACGACTCGTTGGATGCCGTTGTTGGTGTTTGCTTCATATAGGTTTGTTTTGCCGACAACCTTTAGGAGATGAATGCTAGTAACGCGCGTTCGCTCTGCCTTCTCAGGCATCTCTCCTTTCGGAGAAAGACTCTGCTCTACGTCCATGGCCCCCTTAGCGAACTCGGTCTTCAGGTCGAATTCCATTAGCCCTTCCCAAGAATTGACGATGTGGAATGTCCCGGAGTGGGTTTCGCTGTTCCAGGTGAACCCGTTAATGACAATCTGGTGGCCTACATTTCCTCCTGACCAGGGGTGCTTACCCACATACCCGGGTGGAAGAGCCTGCCAGATCTCCTTGGGGAAAGAACCGAGCACCGGACGTCCCTTTCGGAGTTCCTGGCGCGTCCATTCAAAGGGATCAACGGTTGGCGTCCAATTATGAACCAAGGGCCGGGGCGTAAAGTTGTTAATCAGGTGGGTCAGGCCTGAGTAGTAGCTTGGGCTTTTCCAGGGCTCGTTAGTGTCCGCGTTATTGATGATCTTGTAGATGTCCACGTTGTCGACGTAGTAGCCAGCGATATCCAACCAATGAACCCGGGCATAGACCATGCAGGTTGCCCCGATTTGGTCCCTGCCGACGTTTGGAGGCACGAGTTGTACGGTTTCGAGGGGGCCAACCACGGAAAACACGGCTATGGTCTTCTTAACGGGGGTCGATGCTTTGACCACCGTCACAACCGAGTTGCCGTGCTGGAGGGGATTTTGGACGCTGAGTTCCTTTAAGAACGCAAGGTCCGCTGCGTTCAGCGAGTTAAGAGGGACGAGGGCCCTTGAGCCATTTGCGAGAAGCACAGTGGCATACCCATTCTCAATGCGGGCCTTCTGTGCGCCCTCATATTTTGGAGAGACAGCGAGTGCCGTTGTTGTGGTCCCAACGAGAAAGATCCCTATCGCCAGGCCGCAGAACCAGCCGCATTTCTTCGTAAGACCTATGAAGGGCTGGCCAAAGTGACTGCTCAAAAAGAAACGATCGGTGGCAAAACGAATCTCCATCGCGTAAAAATGCAGCTTGCGCTCCTTGCGAGAATAAATGGAGCCACGAGCACACTCAACCCGAAATATCCCGCGTTCTCGCTCCGATGTTTAGAATGAAAACCGCGTACCTGCCCTTATCGTCATCATAAAGGGTGCGGTTCCCATTGATGTTAGGTGTTTCAAATGGGGTCGATTTTGGGTCACCAAGAGGCATATGGGCGCGAGCGCCAATCTAACCCTGGGGCCGGAGGCGTCGCTTGCATTTGGATGCCGGCTAAACTAGATTTCGTTCAATTCCCACGCCGATGACCTCACAAAGGGCAATCGAGTTGTTCGCCTTGTTGAACTTCGCCGTCGTAGGGCTTTCGCTTGTGGTCAGGCCTGTGGCTTGGGCACGCTTCTTCATCTGGATGAGGCGGGAGGGCGAGGCCGGGGCTGTGATTTATGGGCTCATGTGCGTCCTGTGGGGCTCGCTGATCGTCTCATTTCATCCGACGTGGCATGGGCCGGCCCTAATCCTACCTTCATTTGGTGCACTTCAGGTGTTCGAGGGAGTCACCTTTCTCCTGGCGCCTCGTTTTGGCCTCCGGATCATGGCGCTTTTCGGCGAGGATCGTCTCTGGCTTTTTCGGTTGCTCGGCATCATCGCGCTCGGCCTCGTTGTTTATATCTACGCTGAACTCCTGCCGACCGGATTCTAGAAATGGCCTGAAGTCTCGCGGCGGGTTCTAATTCGTCGGCAACCGCTACCGTCTTTGGATTTTTGGACGACGGGAAATGCCCTATAATCGACCCTTTATTGGACACTCAGCCTACTGACCGCCGTGTGAGGAACTTAATTGTTTGCGGATGGTCGCAGTCATCGCCCACATCGACGCCGAACAGATTGGCTCTTCTGTGACTGTTGTACCCCACCGAATAGGTCTTTTCTTCTCGCTGGCACTGTCTTTTGCGACAATCCAATGCTTCGGTGCCGACGCAAGCGGAGGACCGTCCCCGCCAGCACTAAAGTCCGCATTGAACTTCGAGCATAAGCTTGATGGAACGCTTCCTGACGGATGGCGTGGCGGGCCACCAGGGACACTATTTGCTGATGCCGAGGTATCCCATGCCCCTGGCAAGCCTTCTGCGAGAATCGAGCGCCGATCGGACAGCCAAGGCGAGTTTTCGACGCTTACTAATTCGATCCCAATAGAATTCAAAGGAACTAAGATCGAGTTGCGGGGATACCTTAAGACCGAGGAAGTGAGCCATTTTGCCGGACTGTGGATGCGGGAAGACGGCATTGGGGAGACCGTTGAGTTCGACAACATGCAGAGCCGGCAACTCAAAGGAACAACGCAGTGGAAGGAATATTCAATTGTTCTACCCTTGAATCCGAACGCCCGGAAACTCTTTTTCGGCTTTCTTCTTGCAGGCACGGGCAAGGCTTGGGCGTCCGAATTTCAGCTCCTCGTGGATGACAAGCCAGTATGGGACGCTCCGAGGGTTGAAATCGTACCCACGATCTTGGAACGCGATCATGAATTCGACAAGGGATCGAGAATTCCGCCGACAGTGCTCACGCCAGTTCAGGCCGCGAATCTTGCGGCCCTAGCTAAGATTTGGGGATTTTTGAAATATCACCACCCAATGGTTACGACCGGGCGGCTGCATTGGGATTACGAGCTGTTCCGGATCATGCCGAAAGTTCTTGCTGCGAAGGACAGGGTCTCTGCGGACGAGGTGCTGGAGCATTGGGTTGAAGGCTTGGGTGAAGCTGGGCCGGGTGTGCTGGTGGGTCCGCCTGAAGCCGACGTCGCCTTGCGTCCTGACGTAGCATGGATTGAGGACACCTCGACATTGGGGGACCGTTTAAGCGGCAAGCTTCGCGCCATCGAGACGGTCCGGCCCGGACCTGGGGAGCAGTTCTATGTCTCGATGGCGACCGGTGTCGGAAATCCGGTGTTTGCCCATGAGATGAGCTATCCAGACATCAAGCTTCCCGACGGTGGATTTCAGATGCTCGCACTCTTCCGCCTCTGGAACATCGTCCGTTATTGGTATCCGTATCGCGACCTGGTTGCCCAGGACTGGGACACTGTCCTTTCGGAATTCATCCCACGGTTTGCTTCGGCCGATTCACCATTGGCCTATAAACTGCAGCTTTTCGCATTCCTAGCAAAGGTGTCCGACACGCACGCCAATCTTTGGAGTTCAATGGGCGACCAGCCTCCTGTTGGAAAGTTCCAATGGCCGCTCGTTGTCCGCTTCATACACGGCCATCCGGTAGTGACCAAGATCTTGAATGACGAGGCCAGAGGGACTCCCGGTTTCGCGGTTGGGGACATCGTCCTTTCGATCGACGGAATCCCCGTTGAAGACCTGGTCAGGAAATGGTCGGAGTATTACCCAGCGTCCAATGAACCCACCCGGCTACGGGAAATTGCCCGCGCAATGGGACGAGGATCGGAGGGCAAGGTAAAGGTGCGCGTGCAGCGGGGTCCCGGAGCGATCGAGGTTGAGACAGATCGAATCCGCATCAACGGGATGGAAGGGTCCATTCTTTTCCACGATCTCTCCGGACCCGCATTTCGCCTGTTGTCCAAGGATGTTGCGTATCTTAAGCTCTCGGCAGTCAAGGCCGCCGACGCCGAAAGTTACGTAAGGCAGGCTTCGGGTACCAAAGGATGGATCATAGACATCCGGAACTATCCATCGGAATTCGTCGTCTTCGCACTTGGATCGCACCTGGTCTCTACGCCCACCGCATTTGTGCTGTTTAGCGTTGAGAATTTATCAGTGCCCGGCGAATTCTTATTCACCGACCCACATTTCCTGAAACCCGAGGAGCCACATTACTCCGGAAAGATTGTCATTTTGGTGGACGAGGCTACCCAAAGCTCGGCCGAATATACGGCGATGGCGTTTCGATCCGTACCCGGAGCGATTGTTATTGGAAGCACCACGGCAGGGGCTGATGGAAACGTTTCTCGGATCCAGCTTCCGGGCGGGCTGAATACCATGATTAGTGGAATAGGGGTATTCTATCCCGACAAACGGCCCACGCAGCGAATAGGCATCGTGCCGGATATTGAGGTTTCGCCGACTGTGGAGGGAATTCGCACGGGCAGGGATGAGATTTTGGAAGCAGCAGTTAGGCAAATTGTAGGACCGTGATCGTAGCCAGTCTGATGCTGTGAACGGCGTTTCCCAAAGGACCTTTTGTGAAACACTTGCGAGAGTTGCGTGGTATCGCTTCGTGACCTCTGGAACTGCAGGTCCCTGATACGCCATCTGAGCGATTGATTGTTCGGTTTTCCGTTAGGAGGGAGCTATATGGTTGAACCCTATGGTTGATGACGGCGAATTGCTCCGAAAATACGCAAGCGAAGGCTCCGAGGAGTCCTTCAGAGAAGTCGTATTGCGGCACTATGACTTGGTATACTCCGCGGCACTTCGGCAGGTGGCTGGCGACACGCATCTTGCCCAGGACGTCGCGCAGGTTGTCTTCTCGGTACTCGCCAGGAAGGCAGAGAAAGTATCCCGCCATTCGGTGCTCGTCGGTTGGCTTTATGTCACCGCCCGCAAGGCCGCAGCCCAAGCTATCCGAAATGAGCGCCGCTGGAGGGCACGCAGCCTAGGCGTAGAAACCATGGATGAGTCTCAAGACAACGAGACAACGAGCATCAGCTGGGAGCGTGTCCGGCTGCTCCTCGACACGGCGATGTGCGAGCTTAGGGACTCAGACCGCGAGGCCATCCTTGTACGCTTCTTTAAGGGCCGCGCATTCGAGGAAGCCGGAAGAGAGCTAGGCGTGAGTGCTGACTCTGCGCGGATGCGGGTGAACCGCGCCGTCGATCGCCTTCGCGTCCGCCTTGCAAGGCATGGAGTCACCTCGAGCGCAGCAGCTTTGGCAGAGGTTTTGTCAGAACATTCGGTTGCTGCGGCTCCGGCCGGGCTGGCAGCAGCAGCTGCGGGCGGGGCCATCTCCGGCGCGGCCGGAGCCGGAGCGCTCGGAATGGCCTCATTTATGAGCATTACTAAACTTCAGGTCGGCCTCGCCGGTACGCTCGTTGCTGCTGGTCTCACCACAGGGATCCTGATGACCCAAAAGAACAAGGAACTTGCCGCTGAGACCAGCCATCTAGCAAGGACCACGCAGAGCCTGAATTCCGCAGAGCGTGAGAATAAGCGGCTCCAGAAACTCCAAGAGGCATTGGCCGGATCGGTCGAGCAGGAGAAGATCGCTGCCGCGAGCCTCCAAGCGGAAATATCCTTAGCGAGAGAGCACGCTTTGCGGGCGACCAAGCCATTGTCGGGATGGTCTGCGCCTTCGGCTGTCTTGGCCTCCGCTCCAATGCGCGAGCCAGGATCCCTGGACGTCCAACCAGTAGCTATTGACCAAATGCGTCCCAAGTACCCTCCCGAATATCAAAAGACAGGCCAGACTGGCGAAGTACTTGTCGATTTCGTAGTAGGAACCGACGGGAGCGTCATCAACGCCACTGCCATTTCATCGTCGGACAAGGCGTTCGAAGCCTCGGCAGTCGAGGCGGTGAGCCAGTGGCTATTCCAGCCCGGACAAAAGGATGGCAATGTCGTCAACACCCACATGCAGGTGCCCATCGTCTACGTTCGATGAAAACGAGATCAAAGGATTGAGCCATGCGAGCGCTAATCCCACGATTACTCATTGGAGCGCTATTATTAGGGGTTTTGGGGTTCTGGATCGCATGGGAGTTTGAAAGCAACGTACGTCTCTACGCCAATATCGCGCCCTTGCGTGACAGGGCGGCGCAGATCGCCCGGGTGAGCGCCGAGAATCGGCGCCTGTTGGCGGAAGTTGCCCGGCTGAATACTCTCCGGCGCGAGCAAGCCGATGTGGTTCACTCGCTGGCCCTAAAACGTGCCGAGGCGACCGGGCAACAGGCACCTGGTTTCAAGTCCGCCAGTGACTGGAGGAACTCAGGCAACGCGACTCCGACCCATGCCTATGAAACATATGTCTGGGCCATAGACCACGCGGACATGGGCGCACTGGCCGGCGTGCTGGCCATTACGCCCGAGCAGAAGGCCAAACTGACGGCAATTTTCTCGAGCCTACCGGATGACGCGCGCGAGACGTATGGAAGCCCGGAGATGATGTTCGCACTGCTTTACGCCAACAGGAATCCCGTGTGGTTCAGTGCCACGGATGTGTCAGGAGAAACATCGCAATTCGGCGGCGCAGCAACGCGGCTCACTGTCGATCTCCAATACGCAGGCGGCCAGATCCGCGAACACGAATTCTATCTCGCGCGTTCCGCTGACGGGTGGAAGAAATACCTCCCCGATGAAGAGGTCGACGACACACTGTCCAGCCAGCTTGGGACAGAGACGACCGGTTCGAAGTGAAAGGGAATTAGCGCCGTCGTGTCGGGTGCCCCTGCCTGGTGGAGAGCAGGCGATACAACTGAAAGAAAAGGGTGGGTTCTTGGACAAGAGTGCGGATGCCGCGAAATATATTGACCGATTGCTTTTCTCAGATGACGGTCCCTCTGGGCCGTCGTTCGCCTCCCGGTTCCACCGCAATTGCGGTATTGGCGAAGAACGACAATCGGTCTTCTGACGTAAACCTTAAACACTTGGTTCGCGGCAGGACGAATGGAGCCACGCCCTTTGCAATCGCGAGCTATAGGGAGGTTATTATGTCACCGATCGAAGCACTCAAGTCAGAGGCGATTGCACTTAGGCAAAAAAAGAAAGACTTAGGCCGCGCATTGAAGCATTGCGACGCCCTTGAACAAGTCGCAAAGAAGCATGGCTACGCAAATTGGCGCACTTGTTGCGCAATTCTAGGGGACGTATCGCAAACGTTAGCAGACCCGCCAAGGGAGCGGATAGCGCGGCGACTCGCGGAACCGGAGCAACCGCCAACGGTTGTACCATTTGACCCCGAAGAATTCGACAAGTACGTCGGTTGCTACCAGGTGAATCCAAACCTCGTTTTTGCAATCACCCGGCAGGGACACCGCTTCTTTACCCAGCTTACAGGTCAATCGAAAATCGAGATCTTCCCGGAAAGCCCAACCAAGTTCGTCGCCATGGCTGTAGGTGCCCAAGTTGTTTTTGTGACGAATTCGGAGGGGACCGCCACCGAATTAGTACTGCGTCAGAACGGAACGGAGCACCACGGGCAAAAGGTCGATGAGTCTGTGGTGAAGGCTGGCGAAGCCGCTTTAGCGGAACGCATCTTGAACAACACCTCCGACCCTGAACGGGAAGCTCTCCTCCGTCGGAATATCGATGGGCTGATCAAAGGACAACCGGCTCTCGATGACATGGCGCCCGGTTTGATTGCCGCGACTAACAAGCAATGGCCTGCAATCCAGAAACAATTTCAAGGTGCGGGGGCGCTTAAATCTCTTGTATTTGAGAAAGTCGACGACCGGGGATGGGATGCCTATATCGCCACATTTGAAAACAGGGAAATTGAATTCCTCATCGCTCCTTTGAACGCCGAGCAAAAAATTCAGGGGCTATTGATGTTTCCGGCGCCCGACGCTGCGCTAAAAGAGCGAATCAAAATGAACACCCCCGACCCTGACCGGGAAGCTCCCCTCCGCCGAAATATTGATGGGCTAATCAGAGGACAACCAGCTCTCGGTGACATGGCGCCCGGTTTGATGGCCACGACTATCAAGCAATGGCCTGCTATCCAGAAGCAATTTCAAGGAGCGGGCGCACTAAGATCACTGGTATTCAAGAAGGTCGATGACCGGGGATGGGATGTCTACATCGCAACGTTTGAGCGCATGGGCATCGAATTCCTCATCGCTCCTTTGAATTCGGACCACAAAATGCAGGGGCTTTTGATGCGCCCAGTACTCTAGAGTGCCATCAGCGTAGCAATTATACGCTCCGTACATTGGGAACCCTAGCCTCCGTCGATTTGGAAAACCTACCGCGAACTCGCTGAGGGGTATCCCCTCCACACCCATTCCAGGGCCTCGGGAAGGGTTTGCGCCTTCACATTGCGGTCCGTGTGTCCAGCGTTGAGGCAGAAGACGTACTGGTAGTGGTAGCCCTTGGCTTTGAGGACCACGGCCATTCGATTGTTAGCCTCCACCCAGTCGTGCATCCCATCGCGAAGGGTGTTCGGATTATAAAGGTCCCTGTCGCCCACCTGCAGCCAAATGCGCAGGGGCTTCCTCTCACTCTGCGGGATGAGGTGCTCGTGGTACTCCCATGCTCCGTGAGGCGTGTCGGGATCAAACGGCGACGCCTGGTTCACAAAGGTGCCGGAGTAAGTGATTACGCGGTGGTATAGGTCCGGGCGGTACCAGGCCATCGTGAACGCCGCAACACCCCCTGAGCTGCCGCCCATGGCCGCGCGTCCGTCCGGATCCTTGGTGATCACCACGCCGCAATTCGACTCAACCAGGGGAAACACTTCCGACTCGACGAATTGGGCGTATTTTCCGGACATCGTGTCGTATTCCAGCCCGCGCTCGCTGCCTTGGGCGTCTCCGCCGCCGTTCTGGATCATCACCGCCACCAACACGGGCACACGATGTTGGGCGATCAGGTTGTCGAGGACCGTTGGAAGGCTGTTGTCCGGGCCGTCCTGCGTCACAATCACGGGTGCGGCCGTGCCCGGGACATACTGGGCCGGAACGTAGACCGTCACAATGCGAGTGTATGCTTTGGGGTAGACGCTCACGTGGGTCAGGTCCGGCGGCATGTAGCGCGGGTCGCCGCCCGGCGGAACCTTTGTGATGCCGGGATAAAACTTGCTGTCCTCGGAACGCATCGTGAAACGGCGCACTGCTCCCTTCGGGACCCCTTCAATCGGGCTCATTTCCCGAGCGCGAACGTAGTCGGGCCCGATGAGAAAGTCTCCCTCGCCATTCACAGGAGGATTCGCACCTGGGGCGCCCCGCATGACAACAGGGTCGCCCGGCTTCCACCCGCACGGAGTGAGCAACGGGGTGCCAGGCGAGTCCGGTTTGCGGATCGGCGGCTCGGGCCGTGGTTGAGGGATGGAGCCGGACGAGGTTTGAGCCGTGGCGCCATGGGCCAGGCAGGCAATAATCAGAGCCATTCCGATCGAGGTCGTCCTTCTCATTTTGGGCTGGGGTTTGGGGCGATTCGGAATCTAACCCGATCGGAGATAGGTCCTGTGCCAATCCCGGATCGTTCCGAAATGGACCGATTTTCCAAATTCGCCCTAGTTTTTCGCAACGTTTGCCCGAGTAACGATGACGTTAAGCGGGCTTAACCGCCGCTCCGCAAAACGCGCCACGTAGGCATTCCAGGCAAGCTCGCTCGGGAAATCCCCGCTCCGGCTCCAACCGGCGCCCAGGTAGTAGACGAGGGGCGCGCCAACCTCGGCCCGTGCTAAAGCGAGAAGGTTCCCCACGGGGTGAAGCCCTTCGCTTCCGGGGAGCAACCGCTTTTCCGGCGGGACGGTGGGAACGCTCGCCTCCTCCATGACGAAGCCCTTGATCGCGCCCGGTCCCAGCACAACCGCGCAGCCGATGCTTCCGCGGTCCCGGTCCGGCGCCTGCCAGTAGGTCACCCAGCCGGACTCCGGGTTCCGCGTGGCCACGCATCGGGGGTCGGCACGCTGCGCGATCCCGATTGCGATCTCGATCGGGGAGGGGTCGTTGCTCCGAAACGTGCTCGAAACGCGGCTCATGTTTGAGCCCGCGTCGATGCTGATCCGCTTGGTCTCGGATACCATTCGGCCGGCGACGTCCCATGCGTCAAAGGTGAGCTCGAACTCCGATCGGACGGGGCCCGTCGTGATGATCTTTGCCTGCCGAAAATTGCTGGAGGTATAGAGCTTGCCGTCCTTCCAGACACCCAGGCCCCCGCACCCGCGGCTTCGCCCGACCTCGTAGTCGTCGAGGCCATCGCCGTCATCCTCGTGGTAGTTTTTCCTCCGGTACCATTCGTCGACCACAAGCGCCCGGGTCCTCTTGGTCCAAACGTCTATGCCGCTGCTGATCGTGCCCTCGCCCTTGATCAGGTCCTGGCTGTAGGTCCTGTGCGCGATGCGATCGCTCTCCCATGCGACGTCGTTGAATCGCTCCGGAACCTGTCTCGCAAAGGTCTTCACGATCGGCGCAGGAGCGCCCGGAAGGCCCGCCCCGGAATCAAGGACGTAGAACTGGCGCGTCTCGCCGGGGGCCAGGTCGACCTGGAACAGAAGCCGGTCCGGCGGCGAGCCCGGCTGGGTGGCGTAGGCCTGGCTTGCCAGAATACGCGATGACATTCCGTCCATGACGGCGGCCCCGGAAATGGATCCGAAGGGCCTTGGATCCAGCTCAACGGTCTCCTCCTCCCGGTGGAAGGAGGCGGTGTTGGTCACCCTGACGACGGCGAGAACGCTCCCGCGGGCTCCGCTCGAGGGCCCGGCACCCAGGACGGCCATGCGGAATACCTCGCTGCCCGCCAGCAGGAAGGCGCCGACGCCGTATACCTCGGTCGAGGACTCATCGAATTTCTTTGGATCGGCGCCGATGGGCTGCACGCGGGAAAGCTTTCCATCCGGCCCGACGCAAGCGACGAGGGCCGCCCAGGCGCGCAGCACCGCCGGCTCAAACCTGGCACGGTCGAGCAGCCCCTGGTTCACGCCCCATGCGAGCGCGTAGGTGTAGAATCCCGACCCGCTCGTCTCCCGCATCGGATAGTCCCCGGGATCGAGCAGACTCGCCCGCCAAAGCCCGTCCCCCTGCTGGCACGCGAGAACCGCCGAGGACATGTCGACGAGGAGCCTTTCGAAGCGCGCACGGTCCGGATGGTTCGCCGGGAGGAACTGGAGGACGCGCACCAACCCGGCCATCACCCAGCCGTTCCCGCGGCTCCAGAAGATCTTCCGGCCATTGGCCTCGCGCCTCCGGAAATAGCTGCTGTCGCGGAAGAAGAGGTGCTCATCCTTGTCGTAAAGGTAGTCCGTGGTGAGCCACCAGTTCTTGACGGCAAAATCGGCGTATCGGGGGTCTCCCGTCGCGCCGTAGAGGCGCATCCAGGCCGGCGGCGCCATGAAGAGCGCATCGCACCAGGACCATTTCTCGGAGGCGACCGCGTACGGCTGCCCGAAGTCGAGGCTGCTGACGCCGGAGGGTTTCCCCAGGATCGAGTCAAAGCGGCTTCTCAACGCCTCGATCATCTTGGGTTCGCGGTAGAGCAGGTAGAGTTCGGCGTAGGTCTGCCCGATGCAGTGGTCGTCGGCGTGGTAGAATCGGGGCCCGAGCTGCCAGTGGTTCGCCTCGCCCGCGGCGACCATCGCGTCGCGGTAGCGCGCATTCCCGGAGATCCCCGCAAGGGCCATGAATCCGGCGTCGCCGGCCGCCTGCGTCCAGTCGTTAGGGGCATGCTTGCTCGGATTCGAAAGCTGCCAATCCGCCACACGCTCCATGACCGAGAGGACGTCTCGCGGGTGGATCGCGGTCTGGGACGGCTGTCCATCCAGCCGCGCCGCGGCAACCAATAGGACTGTTGCGATCGCGAGGCCCGGGACGCCAGGACGCCTTTCCATGAAAGGAGGATTTTTTAACGGCGGCGGCGAGTCAAGCCGCTGGATCGCGAGAAAGGTCGGCTGCAGGGCGGATCACTGGCTGAGCAGGACGATCGGGCCCTCCGCCTTTGCCACGCCTCCCTTGCGCTCGAGGCTGACGGCAAACTTTGCGATCGAGTCCACGTGCTTGTCCGCCTTGAAGACGATGTGCGCCTCGCCGGTCACCGGATCCACGACAAACACGCCTGCATTCACGGGCGAGGGGTACTGCTTGTCGATCACCCAGAGCTGGTAATCCTTTTCAGAGGCGAGGGCAGGCAGCTTGGAGACGCTCAAGACACCCTGCTGCAGCGCGGGGTCCCAGACCGCCACGGCGAGAGCCTCCGGCGAGTTGCCGAGCATCGATGCGAGCGTGGCGATCTTGAAGTGGGCGAGGTCGCCCTCCTCCCTGAGCTTTGCGGAGAGCTCCGCCACCTGCTGGTTGGAGTCCAAAAGGAGCTTCCTGGCCTGGGCGAGCTCCTTCTGCGCCTCCTCCAGGCCCTGCTGCGCGACGCGCCACTGGAAGGCCATTTTGGCGCTCTCCCGGCGCTCGTGCACATATTGGCGCTGCATCCACAGGGCTCCGATGGCAAGTCCCGCCGCCATGAGCCAGGGGATCCACGACGGCATCGGCGTCACACGCGGCGCGGGGATAGCGGCGGGCGCCCCGCCGCGGCTTGCGTGCGTCGCCGCCGAGGCGAGGACCCGGGCGCGCAGTTCCGCAGGCGGCGCCGCATCGGGCGCGAGGTGTGCGAGCGCGGCCGCGGTTTGCCTCAGCTCGGCGACCCTCCTACGAAGCTCGGGATTGCGGGCAAGCTCCGAGACGAACTGCTCCCTTTCCTGGCCCTCAAGAAGGTCCAGTGAGTGCAGAGCGGCGAGATCCTCTTTATCGTCGTCGATCATAGCCGGTCCGCGAGCAGCTCGCGAAGTCTAATCAGCCCGCGGCGGATGCGGGCCTTGATGGTGCCTATGGGTTCGCTCAGCTTCTCAGAGATCTCCTTCTGGGTGAGCCCGGAGAAGTAGGCCAGCTCCAGGGCGCGCTGCTGCTCGGCGGGCAGCTCCGCGATCGCCGAGCGCACGGCAACCGCACGGTCCGCGAGATCCACCTGGCTTTCGGCGCCGGGAGCGCCGCCGTCGCCATAGCCGAGGTCCGCCGGCATGGAGCTAACAAGGATCCGGGAGCGGTTGGCGCGGATGCGCAATCGGTCGATGGCCCGGTTGCGCGTCAGGGTCACGGCCCATGAGAAGGCGGCGCCGCGGCTGCCGTCAAACGACGCGGCGTTTTCCCAAAGCGCGAGAAACACATCATGGACGACGTCCTGCGCCTCGGCGGCGTCGCTCAGGATGTGTCGTGCGGTCGCGTAAAGGGGGCCGGAAAGCCGATCATAGAGCTCAGCAAGGGCGTCGCGGTCGCCGTCTGCCATCCGCCTGATGAGCGCCGCGTTCGCCTTCGCGCGCTCCTGCGAGAAGGAGGTGCCCGGGTCCTCGCTCATTCTGGCGGTGCGCCCGGGTCCCTCCGGGAGGTCTTCCAATCCGGTCCACCGGGGCGAGAATACCGATGACGGCAGGGCGAAGGACATGTTGCAGTCTTATCCATACGCGCGGTGAGGCAGAGTGGATGCAGGTCCGCCTGCGTTTGCGAGCGAAAACCCGGCGGCGCACCGTGGGGCCGCGGCCATTGAGGGCCGCCGCCCCCGGGACCGCTGTAACCCCGGCCGCGCACCGACTCCAAAAAAATCGCGTTAAAAAATAGAAATTAGACTTGTCTTACATGACGAGATAACGAGGCTTCCGGCCTCATGAAATTTGCGCCGCCATCAGCCGCCCTCGCGCGTGTGATTGCCGCCCTGGCGCTGACGGCCGGGGCGCGCGCCCAAAGCCGCGAGGCGGTCGAGGAGGTCATGGAGCGCAGGGTCGAGGATTTTGGCGTTCAGGGTCAGGACGCGCGCACCGTGCTCGAGGGCGTCGGTGCGGCGTACCGGTTCCCCGTCATCGTGGACGCCGACGTGCAGGGAAACGTGACGTTTGAAGTCCACAACGCGACCGTGGCCACGGTGCTGGAGGCCATCTGCCAGCCGAGGGGATGGAGCTGCGAGGTGGCCGACCGCGGATACCTCCTGGTCCGCAGGTTCGTGACGAGGATCTACCCGGTGGACTACCTGCAGATGACGCAGACCGGATCGAGCTCGGCCAGCATCAACCTGAGCGAGAGCGCCGGAGGGTCGTCGTCTTTGCCCTCGGCGTCCTCGCCCGCGGGGGCGGCCGCGCCCCTCCTGGCGGGCAACCCGGCCGGGCAGGTGGGAAACACCGCATCCGGCGCAAGCTCGAGCGGGGGGAGCTCCACCCTCAGCGTGACCCAGCAGAACGACGCGGATTTCTGGGGGCGCCTTGAGGCCGACCTGAAGGGCATGGCCGGCGAAGGCGAGACATTGCTCGTCAACCGGTTCGCGGGCGTCGTGCAGCTGCGGGGCTCGCTCCGGACGCACGCCGTTGTCGAGGCCTACCTGCGCCGGGTGCTCCAGAGGGTGGGTCGCCAGGCGCGCATCTCCGTCAAGGTCGTCGAGGTCGACCTCAACGACCAGTCGAAGGCGGGCATCGACTGGAACGTCGCCCAGGCCTCGATCGGCCGGATCGCGGGCACCGCGGTCGGCCTGTCGGGAGTGGCCACGGCCACGGCCTCGACGGCGCAGGTTGGGTCGATCACCCTCAACCCCGCGACATTCAGCGGGACCATAGGGGCCGGAGCCGTCCAGGCCACGATCACTGCGCTGTCCGAACAGGGAACGGTCCGCGTCGAGTCGAAGCCCGAGATCGCCGCGCTCAACAACCAGACCGCGTTCGTCCAGGTGAGCGAGGACCAGCCGTTCTTCAGCCGGACGAGCACGACGACGATCAACGCGGGGGGGACGACCCAGGCCGGCACGCAGCCGATCGTTAACACCAATTACTCCGAGAGCACGGTCTCCTTCGGTAATGTGCTCGAAATCACCGTGCAGATCGCCGACGACCTCACGACAAAGCTTTCGCTCTCGCCCGCGATGACGGAGCTGAAGGGCACCGTCACCTCTCCCGACGGACAGGAGACGGCGCCGATCACGGATACAAAGAGGGCCCGGACGACGGTCACCGTGCGCAACCATGAAACCGCGGTCGTCGGCGGGTTCATCACCGAGACAAGCGCCGACGACAAGCGCGGAGTGCCCCTTCTCTCGAGCGTGCCGGTTTTGGGGAGCGCCTTCTCGACCACGACCAAGGCGAAAACGCGCACCGAGCTGGTCTTCCTGGTAACCGTAAACGCGGAGGAACCCCCAGCGCTCGTTCCGTTCGATCCGGACCGGTCCGGTTTCGGCCGGTCCGCCGCGCCTGGGCCGGAACACGGGGAGCAGGGGCATAGGGTCGAACGCATCGAGCTATCGGGGGGCGCGTCGTGACCTCCCACGCTCAAACCGGGGCCGGGGCCTCCGGCGAGCCCGAGGCGTTCCTCCTGGAGAGGATCCTCGCCACGGGAATTTCGGAGCGGCAGATTGCCTCCGCCCTGCGCTACCACCGCACGGTCGAAGGGCGCCAGCCCATCAGCCGCACCCTGGTCGAGCTGGGGCTTGCCACCGACGATTCGATGGCTCGGTGGATCGCGGACTCGCAGGGCTGGAGGTACCTCCCGCGGGAGGAACTCCGCGTCGAGGGCGATGCCCACCGGAGCCTCCCCGAGGCGATTTCGCGCAGCCGCCATGCGCTCGTCATCGCCCGGTCCGGAAGCCACCTGACCGTGGCCGTCGCGGACCCATCGGTCCCCCAGTTCGAGCAGGTCCGCTACGCCCTTGACGGAAGCTCAATAGAGTGGGTGGTGTCGCCCCAGGCCGACGTCGACGCGCGAATTGCCGAGGCCTACTGCGCGAACCTCGACGTGCGCGACAACGAGGTTGAGAGATTCGTCGAGGACATGATCCGGGAGGCGGCCCACACGCGCGGCTTGTCCGACATCCACTGCATACCCGAGGACCGGAGCTGCGACATCCGGTGGCGGATCGACGGCGACCTGGTCCCATGGGGAACGCTTCCCGGGACGATGAAGGAGACCGTATCGGCCCAGCTCAAGCTCTCGTCGACCCGGGGGCCGGATGGGAAATCGCGCAGCATGGCGTCCTCCGGCGGCCTCGATGTCGCGAACCGGCTCGATGCCCAGGACGCCTCGGCCGTGAGGGAATACGGAAGCAAGCGGGTGTCCCTGCGTTATTCCGTCATTCCGGCGATCAACGGAGAAAGCATCGTGATCCGGATCCTCGACCAGAGCGCGCAGGTCGGCACCCTCGAGGACCTCGGGATGCTCGAGGATACGGCGATGCAGCTGCGGGCCGTTCTTAGGAGACCCAATGGCATCGTCCTGGTGTCGGGCCCGACGGGCCACGGAAAGAGCACGACGCTCGCGTCCGCGGTGCCCTGGCTCGACTCCCGCAATAAAAGGGTGCTCAGCGTCGAGGATCCGGTGGAGTACCGGCTTCGCACCGTCACGCAAGCGCCGGTCAGCCCGAGACTCCCTTTTGCCTCCGCGCTAAGGGCGTTCCTCAGGCACAACCCAGACATCGTGATCGTCGGCGAGATCCGCGACGGCGAAACCGCCTCGCTCGCCATGCGCCTCGCGCTCACGGGCCATCTGATCCTGACGACCGTTCACGCCAACACGGCTATCCAGGCCCTTTGCCGCCTCCTCGACCTGGGAATCGAGGCCGCTATGATTGCGGCAACAACCCGCCTTCTTCTGGCCCAGCGGCTGGTGAAGCGCCTCTGCCCCCAGTGCCGGCGGCCCCACCGGAAGTCCGATGCCCTGGCCGCCCGCTTCGGTCCCCTGGTCGAAAACGCCCGGGATGCCGGGGTCATCAGGAGGGCCGAAGGCGGAGAGTGCGCCTTCTTTGAGGCGGGAGGGGGATGCGGCGCCTGCAATCGGAGCGGGTTCTGGGGAAGGCTCGGGATCTTCGAATACCGGGAGATTCGGGGGCCCGTGGCCGATATGCTCCTCCAGCAGAGGTCCCGCTTCGACCCGAGGGCGGCGGAGTCCGCCTTTGGAGAGGCCGTGGCCAAGGGCGATCTCGGGGCCCGGAGCATGCGCGAGGACGGGATGCTGAAGGCGGCCCTCGGACTGACGACGCCCGAGGAGGTGTTCGGCGCAACTCTGGAGTCGGCCGATGGCAATTGATCTTTCCACACCATGAAAAAAATCCACACCCGCAGGGCGCTCCCGTGGCGCGAGCCCCCGGCCTTCACACTGATCGAAATCCTGATCGTCGTCGCCATCATCGGCGTCCTCGCAGCCCTCCTGCTGCCGTCCCTGAATCGGGCCCTGTCGGCGGCCCATGTGAGCCGAACCGTTGCGGACCTAAAGCAGCTCAGGGGATTCACGGCGGATGCGGCGAACCAGCTTGGGGGCACGCTGCCTCTCACGAAGGGCTACACGTCGGTCTCAAGCGTGGTGAATTCGGTCGTCAACCCCAACCTCGCAGGCTCGCAGCTCGCGGATTTCAACAATGCCCTGAGGCTCGACGAGGTGCTTCTCTCGGTCCCTAGCGCGAAGCTGGACCGCTATTTCGCCCCGGCATGCGGCTCGCAGGCGTTCGCCCCGTCCGGAGGGACGGGCAGCGCCGATCCACGCTACAACCTCGCTGCGGGGACGTTCTATAACGCACCCGATCAGAGGATCATTACGGGTTACGGCTACTCGGCGGTTTCGCGCGCCGAATGTGCGGCCGTGGACGCGGCACAGACCCCGGGTACCATGGACGCAAGCGGCGGCACCAACTTCAAGATTGACGGCGTTAACAACCTGCCGCCGGGCAGGGTGGCCTATGCGATCATCAAGGGGGTGTCGGGTCCGGAGGCCTCGCAGATCGCCAATGCCATCAATACCCCCGCCTTCATGGACGACACCACGGGCTCGGCCAGCGCGCCCCAGCTTCGCGGCCAGGTGGCGTATGCCGCGGCCGTTGGCGGGTTGACGGACGTGTACGTGTATCTCGGCAATTTCTGAGCGATGCAGCCAAGAATCGCCATGGTCCTGGGGCGGTTCGTCTGGACCCGCGAGCCCGGCGGCTGGAGGCGCGAGGCCCCCGACGCGGGCGGCGCCACGGCCTCGAAGGCGGTGCTTCGCCTTTCCGAGATCCTTTCCGAGCGCGGCGCGGCGAGCACGATCCTCGTCTATGAGCCGAGCGGCATGGCCCACCTGTCCGTGGAGACGCCGAGGGTGAGCCGGACGGTCTTCGCCTCGCTTGCGAGGATCAGGAGCGAGCATCCGGTCGTGGCCTCCGACGGCCTGGGCTGGGGCGTTGAGGATCCCGAGCCGGCACCGGGCGGCACCTACTCGACCCTGCTGCACTGCGAGCTCACACCCGGGTTGGCGTTCCTTCGGGATGCCTGCGCCTTGTCCGCGTCACGGCTGGAGGCCGCGTGGTCGGTGTACACGGCCGCCGTGGCCTGCATCAATCCGCGCGAGCGGACGCCCAAGATCGGCTGCATCCTTGTTCTCTTGCCCGGCTTTGTGGCGTTCGCCTCGTGCGCGACGCGGGAGGCGCTATTTCAAGGTTTGGACCGATCCCATGGCGGAGCGCGACTGGAAGGCGTTCACGAGCCTGATCGGCGACATCGATCCGCCGAAGTCGCCCTCGATGGCCGATGCCGAGCTTAGAAGGGCCGCGGTCGCCGTGATCGCCGAGGGCCCGCCCGGGGAGCATTGTCCGGTTTGGGATCAGATCGGCGCGGCGTGCAAGGTGGAATGCCTGGTCGACCTGGAGGCGGTGGCCGCGGGTGCCGCCCGGATCGCTCGCGCGCACCCGGGAAACCTTGTCGAGGCCTTTCCCACCGCCCGCAACCTCGACCGTTATCTGGCCGCAATCGGTGTCGCCGGCATGGCCTCCGCCGTTGTGTTTGCGGCGGGGGCCCTGGCGGAGCGGAGCAGGCTTGCGGAGGATGCGGCCGCCGGCCGCACCCGCGCGGCGGCCCTTGAGGCGCGCCTTGGCGCCTTGAACAGGAACCGGGTCGAGATGGACGCGCTCAGGAACGAGGCGCCCGAGGGAAGCGGGTGCCTGGGGCCCGGGGTGCACGAGGCCCTGCTTCGACTGGCGTCAGCCGTACCGGAAACGCTGACGCTGACATCGCTCGAGCTGAACGGAAATGATGCCTTCGCGCTCGAAGGCATCGCGGCGGGACCGGAGTTCAACGCCGAGGACGCCCGTTCCGCGCTCATCCGCGGGGGATTCAAACCGAGCTCCCGCGACGGATGGGCCTTCGACGCCGCCTCCGGAAGGCTGAAGGTCATAGGAAAATTCGAGGAGGCGAGGCCGTGAAAAGGGGGATCAGCTTCTCGAGGAGGGCCGCAGCGTCCGCTGCGCTCGCGTTGGCCGCGGCGGCCGCGATGTTTGGCTTGAAGTCGGCCGTGGGCTCCCGCGCGCTCGAAGCGCGCCGGAGCGCGGCGCTCCTCGAGAGCGATCTCTCGGGGCGAATCGCGGCGCAGTCCGGATGCGGCGACCGGGACCTGCAGGCCCTCAGGGAGCAGGTGGGCCTTTTCCGCAGGCACCTCGGCCAGGAGGGGTCGTGGGGGCGCATCGTCCTGCTGCTCGGCAAGCGCTGGACGGTCGAAGGGCGGGAGACGGAGGAGGGAAAGGGATATTCCGCCGAGTCGGGAGCCTTCAGGATGCTGTCGCCGACCGTCGCCGACTGGCCCGGGATCGTTGAGGCCGTCGGGAGCCTCGAGACCATGCCGGGCGCCGGGATCATCGAATTCCGGATGAAATCAAGCGGAAGCCGGGAACTGCGCTCACTCGACACGGTTAAGATCGTCGTTTCGGTGCGCACGCGCCGCGCCGGTGCCGAGAAGGGGGGCCCATGAGGAGGGCAATCGGGTACGCGGCCCTTGCAATCGTCGCCTGGATGCCGGGAGCATCGGCGGCGGATGCCCCCGCAAAACCTGCATCCGCGGACCCGGGGCCGGCCTCCGCGGGCGCGAGTCCGGATTCGGGCGACTCCGCGCGGCGCGCCGAGGGCCGGTATCAGGAGATGCTCGGCAAGATGCAGGCCTCGGTCGAGGAGATCGCTCAGCTCTACGGCAATCCCTTGTTCCTGCAGGTGTTCACGAACGACGAGGAGCGCGCGAACGAGCTCAAGCGCAGGCTCCGGGCTGCGCAGAGCGGGGAGGAGGTCCGCCGCGAAGTGGCGGAGCTCGAGAAGAGGCGAGACGAGCTGCTGAGCGACATCGCGCTCAAGAAGCGCGAATCGTCGAGGCTCTCCGAAAAGCTCGTGCGCCAGAGGGCTGCGCTCGATGCGCTGGCATCGGCCGTCGAAGAGGCGAGAAGGGCCGTGGAGGACACGACAAAATGAGCGGCCTGCAAGACACGGCAGAGGCCGACGGGAAGGCGCGGTCTGAGGTCCTTTCGGTCAACGAGGAGGATGCGCTCGCGACGCTGCGCGAAATCATCCGCCGGGTGAGGAGTTGCGGGCCTGAGCCCGGAGTGGAGGCCCTGGGGGACGAAGTGGTCCGCCTCGGCGGCCGCAGGGATCCCGGCGCCGGTGATTCCCCGGGGCCGGTCCTGCGCCTCGGCGGGGCCCGGTTTTCGCTGCGTCGCGCGCGGGGAGGCGCCGTCGGGATCGAGGTCGTGTTTTTGCCCGCCGACCCATGACGCCCCTCCTCCACGGCCTCGCCGTCTCCGCGCTCGTATGCGTCATCACTCCGAGGGCGCAGGCCCAGGCGGCGTTCCTGCCGGCATCCCGCGACTCCGCTGTCTTGGGGACACTCGAATCCGCCTACCTCCCGTCGGAGGGGGACATCTGTTTTGTGGGGCCGGTTGCAGCCCCGCGCCGGGACCCGGCACCGGGCCGGCGGGTGTTCTCGGTCGAGGCTTCGCCCGAGGCGGAGCCAAGGGGCACGCGGGCCGAGCCGGCCATTGCGGGCCCGACGCCCATCCCGCGGAGCGCCCAGTGGCCCGACGCCGCGGGGCGGATCGAGGCCGAGGATCCCGCGGCGGGGGCCGCCTCGATCCCGAATCCGTGGGAGGCGCGCGCGCGACCGAGGCGGACCGGCATCGACATGGCCTTCGCCTGCGGGGGCACCATCATCGGGGGTGAGGCCGGACCCACGGCCATCGTAAACGGCAGGATCGTGAGGCAGGGCGACCCGCTGGGAGGCTTCCAGGTGAGTCTGGTCTACGAGGGGGGCGCCGTCCTCGAGCGGCGCGGCGCCTATTTCGTGCTTCCCCGCGGTCGGACGACGACGATCTCCATGCGCGACCCCTGACGCGACATGCCACGCTACCGCGCACGATTTGTGGGCCGCAGCGGCCGCAGGAGCACCCTCACGCTCGATGCCGTCGACATGGCGAGCTTCTCGGAGCACCTGGAGCGGCGCCAGAGGGCCTATGTGATCGACATAAAGAGGATAGCCGGACGAAGGGGGGGCCTGGCGCGGAAAAGGATCCCGGGTGCGATGCTGATCGCCGCACTCGACTCGCTCGAGCTGATGCTGGTGAGCGGGGTGAGGGTGAACACGGCCCTCAGGACACTCGCGGAATGCGCCCCGGCCGGCTCCGCCCGAGGACTCTGGACGGAGGTCGCCCGCCAGGTGGAGGAGACCGGCAGCTTCGGCGAGTCACTCCGGAGCTTTCCGCGGGTGTTCAACCCGTCGATGGTCGGCGTGATTGTCGCCCACGAGGCGGCGGGCCGACTGCCGGAGGGAGTCCGGCACGTGAGGGACTACGCGGAGCAGATGCTGGCGATCCGGCGCGAATCGTCGCGCGGCCTTGCCTACCCGGCCCTCGTCTGCGGCGTGGGCCTGCTGGCCTCGGCGGTGCTCTGTGTTTTCACGCTTCCGCGGTTCTCGAAAATGATGCGCGACATCGGGGTCGCGAGGACCAACCCCATAACGGGATTCTTCTTTGGCGTGAGCGACCTGGTGGTTCGCCATCCCGCCTGCTCGGCGTTCGCCCTGGCCGCCCCCTTCCTGGTCGCATGGGCCGCCCTGCGGCCCCGCTTCCGGCCCTTCATGGATCCCATGCTTCTGCGCATCCCCCTTGTTCGGGGCGCGGTCGAGGCCCTTTCAATGGCTCGCATCTGCGTCACCTACCGTGCGCTCAGCGAATCGGGCATACGGGTCGTGGAGGCCCTTGAATCCTGCATCGGCGTCGCGGGCAACAGCGTGTATTCGAGGGCGATCGAACGGGTGGTGGCGGCCGTCCGCGACAACGCCACGGTGGGCGACGGATTCGAGTCCGCCCGCGTTTTCGCCCCCGAGGTCGTCCTCGCGGTCAGGAGCGGCGAGGGCTCGCTGCCGCTGGTTTTCGGGCGCCTGGCCGACTATTATTCCTCCGAGGCGAAGCATCGGGTCGCCCTGGCTCTCGCCATGATCGAGCCGGCGATGTTGGTGGTCGTCCTCTTCTGGGTATTCGGGGTCGCCCTTGCCGTCGTGCTGCCCGTGGTCGAGGTCATCAATGAGATCCACTGAGCCTGAGCGTGTGCGCGCGGAGTTCCTCCTCATGCTGTTGGTCGCCGTCGCGATCGTGGGCATCCTTGCGGGCATCCTCGTGCCGGTGCTGGCGAACAAGCTGGACGATGCGCAGATGCGCTCGGAGGCGGAGGCGCTCCGTTCGTTGCGCGGGGATTTCGAGGCCACGTACGATTCCGTCGACTTCAATGGCCAGAACGAGTCGTCCATAGACGGCGACGGGCTGCCGGCGGGCACCACGTTCACGACGTTTGACTTGGGAACCGGCATTGGAGCCCGGATTTTCTCGCCGGCCGTCGTCGTCGATCCGGCGGGGTGGGTGACCAAGCTCGCGATCAAGCGGGGGGTGAGTTCCTACGTGATCGGGGCCGCCTACACCGCGCTGAGCCAGAACCAGTACACGGCCATCGCCTTTAACGCCTACGGGGTTCAGCGGTGTCTCGTGATCGGGCCGACGGGCGAATCGGGCCAACAGCGCTACCTGCTCATCTCGCTCATGGTCCCCCCTTACCGGACGCTGGTCTTCCCCACGGCGGATCCCACCCAGACATTTGACTCGATCTGGGACCAGAGCTGGGAATCGACCCAGTCCGGGGCGCCGTCCCTTTGGGCCTCGCTGCTCTCCGCCGACCAATACTCCCTCTGGAACACAGCCTCCTCGAACAACCGGACCAATGCCTCGCGGCTGCTTGTGCAGCGCATCGTTCAGCCCAAATACACGCTGACGCTCGCCAACAACAGCCAGACGGACACGGCATGGGTGGACATAGGCCCCGCATCCAACGCGATCACGGCGGGCCCCAATTCCGGAACCGTTGTGAGCAGCTCGGTTGTGGGATTCTCGACCGGGATATTGGCGGGACGCCTGATTGTCGTTCGGCGCGGTGCCAGTCAGGCGGCAGCCTACGAGGTCCAGAGGTTCTTTCTCTACTCGGACGTGAACCTGACGGTGCAATAAGGGCGAAGCATCCGGCGCTGCGCGGGTGGCCCTCCCTGGGTTAACATCGTTGACCCTTCAGCGCGTTAAACTAGTTTCTCTGCACCATGCAAGCTCTAGCGGTTTCCGTCCATCTGGATTGGGACCCGCGAATCAAATGACCCCGGAGGTTGATCTTTCAGTCGGGCCCGGTCCGAAGAGGCTACCTTTCGCACTCTGGCTCTCGCTGCTGTCCGTGGCCCTCTACATCGGCTGGCTGGTGAGCGGCTACAACGAGGTGAAGCTGAACCTTATCCTGGGCGTGGGCTTTCTGATCTTCGGCTATTACCTGGGCTCGTGGTTCTTTTTCCGGGCCTCGGGGAGGCTGGACCTTCCGAAACCGACCCGCAGGGCGCTCGCGTTGGTCGCCACCTACATGGCCGTCAACGCCACGTCGGGGATCTACCTGGTGGCCGACTACTACTTCGTCAGGGAGATGCGTTCGGTATCGTTCCTTTCGACGGCGCTCTTTCTCGCGGTCTATCCCCTGATGATGGGGGTGCTCTGGCTCCTGCCTAGGGCGAAGAACCCCTCCTACGGCATCCTCCGCATTTTTTTGGACGGGGCCGCTTTCGTCATCGGTCTCGGCATCCCGCTCTGGGTCTTCTCGGTCCATCCCGAGCTGATGTCCGCGAGATCCAACGTGGCGATCGAGGTTGTCGTGCCGGCGTTCGCCTTTGTCGCCATCGTCGCGATCAACGCGGCCCTTCTCACGAGCGCTCCGGTCCCCTCGCGCGCGGCCCTCTGGACGCTGCTGGCCGGAATGGGGATCTCGACGATCGTGGACATCGTGTACGCGCTCGATACCCCCTCGGGCCTCGTCAACCTGACGAAGATAAACTGGGCCAACCTGACCAACGCCCTTTCGCTCGGCTTCATGTACGTCGCCGCCTGGAGGTTCAGGGTGGACCCCATGCCCGCAAGGCGCGAGCAGCGCGCGGCCGCATTCAGCCCGATCCCGATGATCGTGCTCCTGGTCGTCGGGGCGTGGATGATCCTGATGCTTGCAAACGGGAGATTCCAGCCGGCCGTCGCCGAGGGTGTCCTCATCGGTGTCGTCGCGCTGCTTTTGTTTCTGCTCGTGCGCGAGTTCCTCGTCCTGCGGGACAGCCTCAGGCTGTTCGAGTCCCAGGCCGTCATCGACAGCCGGGCCCGGTTCGAGGCCCTTGTGCGCCGCTCCTCCGATGTCATCATGGTGATCGATCCGTCGCGGCGGATCCTGTTTGCGAGTCCGGCGACGGCGGCCGTCCTCGGCATCGCGCCCGAGGCGGCGATTGGCGCCGACCCGCTCGCCTGGGTGCATCCTGAGGACGCGGCGAGGGGAAGGGAGTTCCTGGACACGCTGGCCCGGATTCCCGGGGGCTACTCCAGGGTCGCCTGGCGGCTGCGCCACGCGGACGGCTCGTTCCGGCACCTGGAGACCTCGGGCGGCAACCTCCTCCAGGAGCCGACGGTCGGCGGCCTTGTGCTCAACTCGCGCGACGTGACCGAGCGGGCGATGCTGGAGGAGCGCCTGCACCAGAGCATCAAGATGGATGCGATCGGCCGCCTGGCGGGCGGCATGGCCCATGACTTCAACAACCTCCTGGCGATCATCCTGAGCAACAGCGAACTGGCCCTCATGGACCTTCCCGAGGGCCACCCGGTCCGGCCGCTGGTCGACGCGATCCGAGACGCCTCGATGAGGGGGGCGTCCATGACCTCGCGCCTGCGCGCATTCACGCGCCGCGACCAGGTCAATCCGCAGCTGTTCGATCCCTCGAAGTTCCTCGACGGGGTGCTCCAGTCGATGAGGCACGTCGTCGGCAGCGCGATCGCGGTCACCTCGGCGGCGGATCCCGGGCTGGGGCTCGTCAGGCTGGATCCGTTCGCGCTTGAGCAGGCGCTGATCAACATGGCGAGCAATGCCCGCGACGCGCTGCCGTCCGGAGGAAGCCTCGCCATCAACCTGCATTCGAGGGCGATTGAGTCGCCGCTTGCAAGTCCCTACCTGCCCGCGCCGGCAGGGCGCTATGTCGTGGTCGAGGTGACCGATAACGGATGCGGGATGGACGAGGCGACGCTCAAGCGCCTGTTCGAGCCCTTTTTCTCGACGAAGGAGCAGGCCCGCGGAACCGGCCTCGGCCTGAGCTCCGTCTTCGAAATGGTGAAGGCCTCGTCCGGGGGCCTCGTGGTCAGGTCCGCCCTGGGCCGCGGCACGACCTTCGAGATATGGCTGCCCGAGGTGCGGGCCGAGGCGGAGGCCGCGGCCCCGACCCTGGAGCCCGCCGGCCGCCCCGTGACCGTGCTCCTGGTCGAGGACGAGGTTGCGGTGCGCGACGCCACCGAGCGCATCCTTGCGGCAAACGGGTACAGTGTCCTCCTGGCAGCCAATGCGGCCGAGGGCCGCGCGGTGTTCCAGCGCGCGGGGAGCAGCGTGAAGCTGCTCGTCACCGACGTCATCATGCCCGGGGAGACGGGCCCGAAGCTGGCTGCGGATCTGCTGGCGCTCAATCCGGACCTCAAGGTTCTCTATTTCTCGGGATTCGCGGGTGACGAGCTGGACGCGCAGGGGGTCGGAAAGGGCAACGCCCCTTTCCTCGTCAAACCCTTCACGTCAAGCGACCTCATCGACAGGGTCCGCCAAGCGCTTGCCGGGCCTCCCGCGCGCCCTCCGGCGCCGGGTTAGCCCCTGCCTCCGCAATTGACTAGGCGCGGATTGGGCGCTGTTTGGAGTGGAGAATGAAGACCTACTTCATGGGCATCTGCGGGACCGCGATGGGCAACGCGGCCCTGCTCGCGCGCGCCGCCGGCCACGAGGTGGTGGGATCCGACGCAAACGTGTATCCCCCCATGAGCACCGTGCTCGCCGAGGCCGGGATCCAGGTCCACGAGGGCTACGACAGCGAACGGCTCGCATCGCTAGGGCCGGACACGGTCGTGATCGGCAACGCCATGACCCGCGGCAATCCCGAGGTCGAGTGGCTCCTGGACACGAACAGGTTCCCGTTCACCTCTCTCCCCGCGATGCTGCACGACCAGGTGCTGCGCCACCGGCGCAACATCGTGATCTCCGGCACGCACGGCAAGACGACGACCACGGCGATCACGGCCCACCTTCTGCGCTCCACGGGCCGCGATCCGGGCTACCTGATCGGCGGCGTGCCCCAGGATCCCCCGACGGGCAGCCACCTCGGTTCGCCCGGCGATCCGTTCGTCATCGAGGGAGACGAGTACGACAGCGCCTTCTTCGACAAGAGAAGCAAGTTCATCCACTACGCGCCCCACATCGCCGTCTTCAACAACCTGGAGTTCGACCACGCAGACATCTTCCGGGACCTTGCGGACGTCCAGCGCACCTTCATCCATTTTTCCCGCATCATTCCGCGGAGCGGCTACGCGGTCATGAACGGCGACGACTCCAACCTGCGGGCCCTCGGAACGATGCCCTGGACCCGCGTGCTCCGGGTCGGGATGGACGAGGGGAACGACGTGAGGATTGCCGACTTCGCGGAGACCCCGTCGGGGTCGAGTTTCGCCCTGTTCTGGAGGGGCGCCCCCTGGGGCAGGGTAAGCTGGTCCCTGACGGGCGCCTACAACGCGCGCAATGCCGCGATGGCCGCAGCCGCGGCGGCCCTGGCGATCTCGGCCGATGGCCCTGGATCGCTCGATCTCGGGGCCCTGGGCGCCTTCCGCGGCGTGAAACGCCGTCAGGAGGTTCTCGTCGCGTCTCCCCAGCTCACCGTCGTGGAGGACTTCGGCCACCATCCGACCGCGATTTCCGAAACCCTGCGCTCCTTCAGGGCGAGGTTTCCCGCCTCTCAGCTCACGGCGGTGTTCGAGCCGAGGAGCAACACGGCGAGGATTAGGACGCTCCAGGCGGGATTTGAGCGAGCGCTGTCGCACGCCGATGACGTCTATCTGGGCGCGGTCAGCCGCGCGGGTTCCCTCCGCGAGGACGAGCGGTTCGACTCCGAGGCGGTGGCGGAAAACCTCGAGGTCCAGGGGGTGAGCGCCCGCCCGTTCTCCTCAAATTCCGAACTTCACGATGCCCTGGCCGCGGACACGCTTCCTGCCCGCGGCAGGCCGCGGGTGGTGATTTTCTTCACAAACGGCTCGTTCGACGGGATCATAGCCCGGTACGCAGCCGCCGCAAGAATCTGATTCGCAGCGACTTACTGCGCCTGCCTGGCGACCTTGTATTCCGCGGGATGCTGGCCCGCGGGAAGCGCAAGCAGATCGTAGTCGCGATATCCGTTGACGGTGACCGACGCAAACCGGCCGACCTGCAGCTCGCGGGGCACATAGACCCGTCCGTCGATATCGGGCGCGTCCGCCTCGCCGCGGGCCACCCCGGCCTCGTCCACGAGCACCTTGAGGGTCCTTCCCACGCTCCTCGAGCTGACCGCGGCGGCGATCTCCTTCTGGAGCGCCATGACCCGGTGCCACCGGTGCTCCTTCTCCTTCGCCGGAATCTGCCCCTCCATCCTGCCCGCCCGGGTGCCCTCCTCCTGGGAATACCGGAAGACGCCGAGCCTTTCGAAGCGGGTCTCGGCGATGAAATCACAGAGCTCGTCCACGTCCTTCTCGGTCTCGCCGGGAAATCCCACGATGAACGTCGTCCTCAGCGCAATTCCTGGAATTCCCTTCCGGATGCGACTGACGAGGTCGCGGATGTAGGCTCCCGAGGTCTCGCGCTGCATTACGCTCAGCATGCGGTCGCTGATGTGCTGGAGCGGCATGTCGACGTACCGCGCAACCTTGGGGCATTCGGCGATCGTCCGGATCAGCTCGTCGCTCCAATGCGCGGGATGGGTGTAGAGGATGCGGATCCAGAAATCGCCCTCGATCGCGTTCAACTCGCGCAGAAGCGAGGTCAGCGCGGCGCCGCGCGAGGAGTCGACGGGCGTGCGCGGACTCGGGCGCTCCTCCCAGGTGTCCATGCCGAAGAACGTGGTGTCCTGCGAGATGAGGTTGACCTCCCTCACGCCCTCCGAGACGAGCTGGCGGACCTCGGCGACCACGCTGGCGACCGTGCGGCTCCTGTGCCTTCCCCGGATCTGGGGGATGATGCAGAACGTGCACGGGTGGTTGCAGCCCTCGGCGATCTTCACATAGGCGAAGTGGGAGGGCGTGAGCCTGAAGCGCGGGGTGTCGTAATCGGGAATGAACGTGGACCGGGCCGAGACGAAGCTGACGGGCGAGTCCTTGGCCCCCCTTTCCGCCTCAAAAATCTTCTGAATGATCGGCCCGACCTGGGTGATCTGGTCGAGCCCGATGAAGGCGTCGACCTCGGGGATGGATCCCGGCAGGTCCTTGGAAAAGCGCTGGGACATGCATCCGGCCACGATCAGCTTCTGGCCCCTGCGGCGCTTGCGCAGCCCCCGCTTCTCATGGACCTCAAGGATGTGGCTAATCGACTCCTCCTTTGAGGAATCGATGAAGGAGCAGGTGTTCACGATCACCACGTCCGCCTTCTCGGCATCCGGGATGACCTGCATCCCCGACTTGTGCAGGTGCCCCACCATTATCTCGCTGTCCACAAGGTTCTTAGCACAGCCAAGGGAGATGAGGCTGACCTTGATCATACCGCGAGGTTGCGCAGGCCTGCTAGACCGGGCCCGGGCACAGCCTACTTCTTCTTCGCGGCAGCCGCAGCCACCTTTTTGCGCTTCAGATAAGCTGCCCGGCGTTTGCGTTTGATGATCTTGTTTAGCTGCTGGCCCATGGTGATGTGATGAGGGGAAATTGCGATCAGACCCAATCGACGCCGGCGAGTCAAGACCTAGGGCGCGGGGCCGATCCCGACCGGATGTTTGCGCCGTCCCGCTCCCAGGCGTACACGAGCGGCTTCTTGGTCTTCCCGAGCTCCTTGCATAATCCGGCGCAGTCCCGTTTCGCGGCCGACAGTTCGGCCAGACCGCCGGCGTCACAGTTGAGAAGCCGCACGTAGGGCTTGAAATGCTCGGGCCTCCCGATGACCCGGGACAATCCGCCATCGGGGGGCGTCCAGGCGCGGTCGAGCGCAAGGAACGAATAGGGGAGGCTGCGCAGGTCGATGCCGGCCCGCTGTCCGAATTTCACCCAGTTTGAATCCGCGAAGATCGCCGGGGGAGGAGGAGCGAAGTGGTGGCACCAGTGGCGCTCGTTTCCGGGCCCCAGGATGGGGCACGCATTCGCATGGGTGCAGGGCGCGACCACCCGAAACTCGTGGATCCAACGCTCCCGGACCAAACCGAGCGAGCGGCTCGTGTCGTGGGAGCCCGGCTCGGTCCAGAGGACGGCGCTCGACCTCGCTACGAGCGCGGCGATCTCTTCCAAGGCGGACGCCTCGAGCTCGTTCAGCACGTGGCTGACGACCAGGAGCCCAATCGGATCCCGGCCCCGGATGAAGTCGGGGCCCGCCGATGCGACCTCGAGTCCGGGGAACAGGTCCCTCGCCCTCTCGCAGGCAAAATCCTCCGCGAGCGCCGAATGGTCCCAAAGCAGGAGCGACTTGAAGGTGCCGGCCCCATAGGCCCCGATGACGCGCCTCGATGCGATGCCGCTCCCGCAGCCCCAGTCCAGGACCGTGCCGGCTGGCGGCGTCCAGCCCCGCATCCGAAGCTCCTCGATGACGGCGTCCCATTTCCATCCGATCCGTTCGCCGAACGTCGCGTCGTAGCTCGCGAGGTCTGACGCCGAACCCCAATACGGTCCCTGTCCCGCCCTGGCTCCCAGGAACTGCTCCCGGTGCGCCATGAGACTCTTCCAGTCGAGCTCGGTCCAGTTCATGCGAGCGCAAAATCGAGCTGGCGGGCCAGGGCCTGCCGCCGGATTCCATAGAACGCGGCAAATTCGCGAATCCCCCGCGCCAGCGCGGCGCTTCCGGGCGCATGGTCCCTCACCGCCGTGATCATCGTGTTCTTGGCGGTGTGTTCCGTGGAGATGAACTCAAACACGCGGGTCCTGTAGCCGGCCCAATCGAGAAGTTGCGCCCTCAGCGCGTCGGTCACGAACTCGGCCTGGCGCTCCTCGAAAATCCCGTGCCTGAGGGCGGAAGCCAGGACGGGCGGGGCGACGATCTGGGGCCGGACCTCCTTCTGGCAGCACGGGGCGACGACCAAGAGTGCGGCGCCCGCGGCCACCCCCTTTGCGAGCGCGTCGTCGGTGGCCGTGTCACAGGCATGGAGTGCGATCAGGACATCGGCGGATCCGGCCTCCGTGGTCGCGATGGACCCGACCCCGAATGAGAGGCGGCCCGCCAGGCCCTGCGCGGCGGCGACGTCGTTGCAGAACCCAACAAGGTCCGCCCTCGCCTCGATCCCGCGGACCTGGGCCCGGTCCCCGAGGAGCTCGCTCGCGGCGAACGTCAGGTAGCCCTTGCCGCAGCCCATGTCGAACACCTGAAGGAGGCGATCGCTGGGCAGGGGCGCCTCGTTAACCAGGTGCCCGAGGATTTCGCTGAATTTCTGGATCTGCCTGAACTTGTCCGCCATCGGCGCAAGCGGCTTGCCCCGGTCATCCGTCACCCCGAGGGCGCGCAGCCAGGGGGTCCCGGGTTCCAGCGATCGGCTCTTTCGGCGGTCATTTCCGGATGCGGCGGCCTGCCCATGGGTCGGCGCCAATAGGCGCAGCCTCGGGCCGCCGGGTCCGGTTTCGAGCTGGGCATCCCCCGAAGTGGCGAAAAGATGGGCGTCCAGGAAATCGGAGCCGATCAACGGCTCGAGGACCCGCAGGGCCTCGTCGGTGCCGTAGTTCTTCGTGATGTCCTTGGTCGCGTGGCGCCACACAAACGCGAATCTCGGACCCGCCTTCAGCGTCACGGGCCGCACGAATAGGTTGGCGAGCGTCGGGTCTGCGCCCGCCGGCTTCCCCAGGGTCAGCTTGACCAGGGAGCCCTTGCGCATGGCATCCGCCATGAGGGCGATGAATTGCTCGCGCCCCGAAGGCTTCATTGCGAATCGCGAGGGAGGGACACCGCGGGAATGTAGAAATCAATCGGCGTCCGGCGCCACCAATTTCCGGTCCTCGCGCGCTCCTTCGCATCGGTGAACTCATAGCGGTAGCGCACCACGCGGATGTAGCGAGGGGGGTGTTCGGGGAACGGATTGCGGGAAAAGAGACCTGTGACCGCGGGCTCCCCCCTCAACAGCTTTTCACACAGCGTTCCAACCCAGGGGTTGCTTTCCGGCGGGCCGAGCGCCGCGAACCAAAGCTGCCAGTCGAGCCGAGGCTGGTGCGGGGCCACCCAGGGGGGCCGACGCGACAGGTCGCCGGGCTTGTAGGGCAGGGCATACTCCCGCCAATCGACCCCGTCGTCGCTTCCCTCGATTACAAGCTCGGGCCGCTCGACCGTCATCACGGCGAACAGGCCGTAGTCATTGAAGCTTCGGACGGGTCCCACCGTCTCGGCGACGAACCGAACCAGCGGGGCGCCGGCGGCCGACCGGGAGACCGCGGCGGCGGCCTCGAAAAAGGTGACTCCGACCGCAAATGCCGCGAACCACCTGACCAGCGTGGCATTTGGCATCGCCGGCCTGGGGCCCGGCGCCTCAACCCCCCAGTGCAGGCTTCGCCACCAATCGTCGTCCAGGCACGTCAGACACAGGCCAATCGTGAGGAGGTTGAAGAATGCGTAGTTGCCGGTGAGCGCGATCACGGCCTGGAACGCCATGATGGCGACGACTCCGGCATGCCTATACCTCCTCGGCGCAGGGATCAGGAGCGGGCAGCCGAGCTCGACCGCGAACATGACCGCGCACGACGCGACCTGGAACCAGGCCGGCAGCAGATTCGCATACCAGGCGAGCGGAGTCGGCAGCGGCTGGGTCTGGTAATGGAAACTAAGGGCGGTGAGGTGCCTCCATGCGGGGTCGCCGCTTGTGAGCTTGACGACGCCCGAGAGGAACATGAGGCGGAAGAGCAGCCACCATGCGAGGTAGCGCGCGAGCCGGTGCGGGTCATAGGAGGCCCCACGCCGAAGGGTCCACGGCACCAGGAAGATCGCGATCAGGGTCGCCTCGAGGAGAAGCGCGTCCCACTGGAAGTCGAAAAAGATCTGTCCGGCCGAAACGAGAGACAGGTAGCAGGCCCAAAGGAGGCCAAGGCAAAGGGCGGGCGCAAGATCGAGGAACAGCAGTATCGAGAGCACGATTCCGGAGGCGCAAAGGACGCCGACAAAGCGGCCCGTGCCGAAAACCCAGCATAGCGACGGCACCTCGTACCAGGCCTGGCGGCCCAGCTGCCCAAACGCCGCGGTGAGGAACTCGTTTGCCGGAAGAATGCCGGATTTTCCGATCAAACCGTCCGCCTGAACCCAGATGGATCCGATCGCGAATGCGTACGCGACCGCGAGGATCCTGATGAAAAGGCGGGTGCCCGTCGCAAACGTGGCGCCGTTTGGCGAAGCCGCTGGCCTGGAAGGACTATCCATTTTTCCGAAGCCCGCTGTTGAAACGAGCACCCGCATTAGAGGGAATTCATGAAAACAGCCGGGCGTGAAATTACGTGATTATATGTATATATATTGCTTGCGATATTCTGAAATTAGACATAGCTGCCCATAATCATGGTAACCCAACAGATAAAGGAACTCGAAGTAACTAAAGCGAAGATGGCAGCACTTGAGAAGGTGATTGCTAAGCGCCTAAAAAGGGAGCTGGCGACACTCCATATCAAGTACGGATTCGCGTCGATTGAGGAATTCGTCAGCGCGCTTCGCGGTGCTTCGGGCGGCGGCTCGCGCAAGGGACGCCGGGGTCGGCCGGTCAAGGCCACCGACAAGGTGAAGCGCCGCAAGAGGGCGGTGATCACCGAGGAGACCCGCACCAGCGTGAAGAAGCTTGTTGAGACCGGCAAAACGGGCTCGCAGATCGCCAAATCGCTTGGAATTTCGCTCCCCAGCGTCCAGAATATCAAGAAGGCCATGGGCCTGGTGAAGGCGCGGGCCTGACGGCATCGCAGTCTTGCCAGCAATGTCCGGCCCCCGCTTTGTTGGCGGGGGCCGTTCGCGTTTGGGGCCTTCTCACTATGCCCTCACACTATATTCAGGCCAACTCAGATGGGCGCCTTCACCCGGCCACCGAGCCTTCGATCGCGCCGGTCAACAGGGGGTTCCTTTACGGAGACGCAATATATGAGGTCTGGCGGACCTATCACGGGGTCATCTTCGCATGGGAGGAGCACCTGGCGCGGTTGCGCGCCTCGGCGAAGGCCCTGCATATGCAACTCGACTTCACATCCGGCAGGATCCTTGAGGAGCTTCGTCGCACGGCCGCCGAATTTCGGTCGAGGGTGCCGGGTTCGGGGGACCTTTACCTGCGCTTGCAGATTGCCCGCGGCGCCGGCGCCATCGGCCTCGACATCGCATTGGCGGACAAGGCCAGCTACGTCATCCTCGTGCAGCCGTGCCCGGAGCTTCCGGCCGAAAAATGGCGCAGCCGGACTTCGCCTCTCGGTTGCAGAGTCGATCCGGCGCAATCCGGCGCTCTGCCTGAATCCCGCGTGGAAGACCGGCAATTACCTGAACAATCTTCTTTGCCTGCGCGAGGCGCGTTCGCGCGGCGCGGACGATGTGGTCATCCTCAATATAGCCGGCGAGGTGACCGAGGCCTCGGTCTCAAACATTGGATTTGTGAGGGGCGGAAGGATCATCACCCCTCCGCTCTCCGCCGGGATACTTGCCGGAATCACCCGTTCGCTCGTGGTGGGAGGGATTGCGGCCGCCGCCGGGATTGCGGTTGCCGAAGAGACGGTGCGGCCCGAAGACCTGGACTCCATGGACGAGTGCTTCCTGCTGTCGACGACCAAGGACGTCGTGCCCGTTGCGGAGATTGACGGCGCCCGCTACAAGGTCGGCGTGGATACGGTCTCAGCCCGACTAAAGGCTGCGTTTGCAGCCGCTGCGCGCGATTACGCGACAGGCCATCCCGAGCTGGCCGTCTGAACCGGGTCCCCATGCGCTTCCTCGGAATAGACCACGGGACGCGCAGGATAGGGCTGGCCTACGGCGACGAGATTGGGGTCGCGACTCCGTTGCCCGCCATCACCTCCGGGGACCCTGCGAAGCAGTGGGCCGGCCTCGCCGCCGTCCTGAAGGAGCGGCGCATCACCGAGGTTGTGGTCGGCCATCCGCTCAACATGGACGGCACCGCGGGGCCAAAGGCGCGCGAAATCGAGGACTATGCGCAAAGGATTCGGTCGGAATTCGGGCTGCCCGTGCACCTGATCGACGAGCGGCTCACGAGCTATGAGGCGGAGTCCACCCTGGCGCCCTCAAAGCGCCGCGCCGCCCGGAAGACCGGCATGATCGATTCGCGGGCCGCCACGATCATTCTTCAGGATTTTCTCGACGGCAGGCTGCGCGAGGACGACGAGCCCGAGGGCCCGGATCCATGAGACGCTGGAAATGCGTGTGCGCCTACGACGGGACCGGTTTTTCGGGATGGCAGAGCCAGCCGAAGGGGGACTCCCTCCAGGACGCGATCGAGGCGCGCCTGTCCGCGGTCGTTGGCGTGGGGACGCGCATCCACGCGAGCGGAAGGACCGACGCGGGCGTCCACGCCCTGGGCCAGGTGTTCCACTTTGACGCGGCCTGGAGGCACGGCCCGGAGAAGCTGGCTGCCGGGCTCAGGCACAGGCTGCCGAGGGCGATACAGATCGTGTCGGTGCGCGAGGCCGCGTCGGACTTCCACGCGCGGTTCTCGGCCTCGGGAAAGATCTACGAGTACCGGATGCATCTCGGCGACGCGGACCCCTTCACCCGGCCGTACGCCTGGACGCTCCTGAAGCCGGTGGATGTCGCTGCGATGAGGGCGGCGGCCTCCGTCCTGGTGGGCCGGCACGACTTCAGGGCATTCTCCGCCTTGAACGGCGCCGAGGAGCGCGAGGCGGCCAATACGGTCAGAGACCTGCGCAGACTGGAGGTCGTGAAGCGCGGGCGGAGCCTCCGGGTCATCGCGGAGGCGGACGGGTTCCTTTACAAGATGGTGCGGAGCCTCGTGGGCGCGCTGGTTGCCGCGGGAGAGGGGAAGCTGGGGCCGGCAGAGATCACCGCATACCTGGGGACGGGGGTTAGGACCGCGCGGGTGCAGACCGCGCCGCCGCAGGGCCTTTTCCTTCGCCGCGTATTGTACTCCCGGGCCCCGAATTCGGTTGCCACACACCCGGGCCCTTAGCACCGTTGCTGCCCGCACGCTTCATGCATTTCGACAAACCGACCTACTCGGTTCGCAAGACGACGAAGAAGAAGGGCATCCCCGAGGGCCTTTACACGAAGGACCCTGTGACCGGTGAGATCCTTTTCAACAAGGAGATCGAAGACAACCAGATGGTCGTCCCGAAGAGCGGCCACCATTTCCCGATCGGGGCGCGCGAACGCCTGGAAAAGCTCCTAGACGCGGGGTCATTTGTTGAGCTCAATACGGGCGTCGTCTCCGACGATCCGCTGAAGTTCGTGGACTCGCAGCCGTATTCCGAGCGCATTAAGCGGTATCAGCGCGAGAGCGGCCTGCCCGAGTCGGTGGTCTGCGGCACGGGAGCGATCCACGGAATCCCCGTGGCGATCGCGGTCATGGACTTCCGTTTCTGCGGGGGGGCGATGGGTTCGGCGGCGGGCGAGAAGATCACCCGGACGATCGAGGACGCCCTCACAAAGAGAATTCCGTGCGTGATCTTCAGCGCCTCAGGAGGCGCGCGCATGCAGGAGGGCATCTATTCGCTGCTGCAGATGGCCAAGACGAGCTCGGCGCTTGGCAGGCTGGCCAGGGCGGGCCTGCCTTACATCTCCGTCCTGACCCATCCGACGATGGGGGGCGTCACCGCAAGCTTCGCCACCCTGGGCGATGTCATCATCGCCGAACCGGGCGCGCTGATCGGTTTCGCCGGTGCCAGGGTCATCAAGGACACGACCAAGCAGACCCTGCCAACGGGCTTCCAGACCGCGGAATTTCTCCTGAAGCACGGCCTGGTCGACCAGATAGTCAGCAGGACGGAACTGCGCGATCGGTTGAGGGACATTCTCTCGGCGCTATACCTAAGGACGGAACCGGTCGCTGCGGGCGCCTGAACCCCACCGAAATGACGTCCGAAATGCCGCTGGCCGGCTACGCGGCCGTCCAGGACTATCTCTTCGGCCTCAAGGCGGCGGGAGTTAAGTTTGGCATCGACCGGATGCGAATCCTCTCCGGGCGGATCGGAAGCCCGGAGAAGGCGGCGCCCTGCATCCATGTCGCCGGCACGAACGGAAAGGGCTCGGTGTCCGCGATGCTGGAGGCGATCCTACGCGCGGCGGGAAAGCGGACCGGCCTCTACACCTCGCCGCACCTCGTGCGCCTCGGGGAGCGAGTCCAGGTCGACCGCGCGATCCTCTCCGAGGAGGAGATCACCGCCTTCGTCCGCGAGCTTCAGCCCGTGGCCGACGGGATCGCCCGAGACGGCGATTCGGGCGACCGGCCGACCTTCTTCGAATTCATGACGGCCATGGCGTTTCTCCAATTCGCGAGGAAGGCCTGTGACGTCAGCGTGATCGAGGTGGGCCTCGGCGGCCGGCTCGATGCCACGAACATCGTGGAGCCCGAGGTGAGCGTCATCACCTCGATCGGCATGGATCACTGCGAGCTGCTGGGAAACACGCTCGGGGCGATCGCGACCGAGAAGGCCGGAATAATCAAGCCCGGGCGGCCGGTCGTGATCGGGCGGATGCCCGAAGAGGCGGAATTCGCGATCCGCAGGGTCGCGGCATCAACCGGAGCCCGGGTGGCCTCGGTGAGGGAGGAGTACGGGGACAATGTCGAGGGGTACCCCCGCACAAACCTCGAGGGCGACTACCAGAGGTGGAACGCGGCCACGGCCACCCTTGCCGCGGGGCTCCTGCCGCGAGAGTTTGGAATTTCGGGGCCCGTCGTGGAGTCGGCCCTCCTCGGCGTCGATTGGCCGGGGCGCTGGCAGCGAATCGAGCTCGGCGGCCGCCTGGCGATCCTCGACTCCTCCCACAATCCGGAAGGCGCGGGGGTCCTCGACTCGAACCTTGCGCACCTCTGCGCCGAGACCCGCCGGCCGATCGTCGCGATCGTCGGTGCCCTGGGCGCCATGAGGGCCGGGCCGCTGCTCGAGGTTCTCTGCAGGCATTGCCGGGAAGTGCACCTCGTGGTGCCCCGTCAGTCCCGCGCGTCGACCCACGAGGAACTGGAGGCGCTGGTGCCTCGCAGCTTCCGCGGCCGCGCCATCAGGGCGACGGTGGAGGGTCTGTTCCCCGTGCCGGACTCCTGCACGGCTGGGGGACCGGGCGACGTCGTGCTCATAACCGGGTCCATTTACCTGCTCGGCGAGGTGCTGAGCCGCCTCGAGCCGCAACGGGGCCCCGGCGAGGGAAGGCTCCAGGACTTCTGAGCGCCCGGGCTTGGCGGGGCTCAGCCGAGCCTGACCAGCTCTTCGGCCGGGGGCAGGTCCTTGATGATCTGCGAGGGGCCCGGTCCGACGCCGAGGTAGCGAAGGTTCGGGAGGGCGCGCGGCCTCTGCTCGCCCGCGTAGGCGACCTCCACGATGCCTTTCAGCATTCCTCCGACGTAGCGCCTTGCGTTCGCGGGCAGATCGGCGAAGTGCCGAACGCCGGAGATGTCCTCCGCCCATCCCGGGTAGCGTTCGTAAACGGGCCTCAGGGATTTCCGGATGGCCTCGTTTCTGGGCACGTGCATGACGCGCCTGCCGTCGGGGTGCTCGTACGCCGTGCAGACCCGCAGGTCGCCCCTCCAGTCGCCCGACCACGTGAGCGCATCGAGCTTGTTGATCATCAGGTCCTGATAGCCGCCGTAGCGCAGGGTGTCGCCCTTCTCGACGGCGTCGTACCAGCCGACCATCCGCTGGCGGCCGGTGCTCGTCCCGAACTCGAGCTTCCTCAGCTTCGCGCCCAGCGGCTCGGACTCTTCCATCTCCGTGAGAAACGTATGGGTGCCCACCTTGGTGTCGTAGGCCTTCGCCACCCCAAAGGTGTGGATCGGCTGAACGGGAATGTTCGCGCTCTCGAAGAACTCCGGGGTGAATGTGTGGGAGGACGTCCCGGAGAATCCGTGGCGCTTGTCGAGCCAGTAGGCCTGGCCGAACTCTCCTATGATGCTGTGGCCCCTGCGGATCTCCCCTAGCACCAGCTCGCGCACCTCGCCGATGTTCTTGCGCAGCGACGCGCCGGCCTTCCAGTACACCTCGGTCAGGCGGTCGAGATTGAGCTCGAAGGGTCGGGCTCCCCTAAACTGCGAGAAGTCGAATTCATCCGCGCCGAAGATGCCGTCGGAGATCGTCTCGGCGTTCGAGCGTTTCTCGGCTTCCGTCAGCCGGTCGAAGAAGCCGCTCCAGGTGGCGTCGCCCACCCGGTAGACGTGCTGGATCATCCGGCACGCCCGGTCCGCCCGCTGCGCGAGCTTGCGCGCGAAGAAATTGGGTCCCGCGAGGAAATCGGAGAAATGCATCTGCCAGTGGCCGGTCTCCTCGCTGTAGGCCGCCGAGATTCCCCGCCCCGTGGATCCCCGGGACTCCTCGGAGAGGACGGCGACCCGGTAGTCCTCCTCGGCGAGATCGAGGAGCCGGTGGGTGAGGTCGGAGATCATCGTGCGCTCGTCGATCAGGAGGCGCTCGAGGACGGAGTAGCCCTTCCGCTCCAGCGGGGCCGTCTCCCACAGGAATTTCCGCGGGTCGGCGACGACGCCGCTGCCGATCGCCAGGTGCGGGATCTCTCGCTCGACCACCCCGGAGGGAAGCAGGTTCAGCTTGACCCCCGCCGCCGTGTGGCCGGCATTGGCGCCGCCGTTGACCTTCATGACGACCGTCACGGGCCTGGGGGTGTTGCGAAGCTCCTCGACAATCTCGGGCACCAATCGACCCTTTCCCTCGTCTCCGAGGGAAACTCCGACATCGGCAATGAGCTGGCTGGTGAAGGGGAGTAGCGCCATGGTTCGTTCTGCAACCGAAGTCATGGACCCCTGCTGCAGAGGATTGGATTGGTCAGGCTTGGGAAGAGGGCAAGCTTCAACTGTCCCGAACTTGGGGCCCCGTCCGTCAGTTCGCCCGGGTGGACACCTCGACGACGTCGTGCGGTGCGGCCTCTTTCTGGCCCGCGGGGCTCACGCGCGCAAAGCGCGCCTTCTCGCGGAGAACCGCAAGCGTCTTGGCGCCCAGGTAACCCATCCCGCTCTGGACCCCGCTGATCAAGTTTGTGAGCACCTCGTCCACGGAACCGCTGACCTCCTTCAGGGCCTCGATCCCCTCGGCGGCCACCTTTCGCGTGTCGTCGCGATCCCTGCCGTAGCGGGCGGCGCTCCCGGCCTTCATGGCGGCAAGCGATCCCATTCCCCGGTACTGCTTATACACCTTCCCCCCGATCTCCATGATCTCGCCCGGGGCCTCGCGGCAGCCCGCCAGAACCCCGCCGCAAATCACGGCATGGGAGAGCGTGAGCGCCTTTACGATGTCGCCCGACTTCGCGATTCCGCCGTCCGACAGGATCCGGACGCCCTTCCTCGAGGCGGACTGCATCGCCACGTAGAGCGCCGTGAGCTGGGGGATGCCGACGCCGGCGACGATCCGCGTCGTGCAGATCGAGCCCGGGCCCTGGCCCACCTTGACCGCGTCGGCGCCGCAGTCCGCCAGGAATTCCACGCCGGCGCCGCTCGTGACATTGCCCGCGATCAGCGTGAGCGCGGGGAACGCCTTGCGCACGAGCCTCACCACCTCGCCGACGCCCGACGTGTGCCCGTGGGCCGTCGACACGGCGACCGCATCGATGTGTTCGTCGACCAGGTTGCCGACATGGGAAAGGATGGCCTCCCGGTCGAGCTCGCCGTCCGGCGTGCGCTTCGGAGAAAGGGCTGCGCCGACGACAAGCCTGAACTGGGCGTCGCGCGCCGGCTTTCGCCGGGATTTGATCTCGCCGGTGATCCGCTCGACGTCGGACGCGGTGACCAGGCCGCGCAGGCGGCCGTCCCGGTCGACGACGAGCATCTTGTTGATGCCTATGTTGGCCGTGAAGAATCTGTCGGCAGCCTTGATCGGGTCCTTTGAAACGCCGGACTCGTCCTCGGTCTTCAGCTGGGAGCGCGGCGTCATCACTTCGGCCACCTTCTTCGCCCTGTAGCGCTCCTTGACCACGTTGCCCGAGAGCAGCCCGCAGAGGACCCCGTCCCTGTCCACCACGGGGAAGGTCGAGAACCCGTAATGCTTCTCGTCGATCATCGCCAGCACGTCGCCGATCTCCTGGGTGGGGGCCACGGTGATGGGGTCCTGGATCAGGCCGTGGATGTGCCGCTTCACCCGGGCGACCTCCTTCACCTGCTGTTTCGGGGACATGTTGTAATGGATGAGCCCCATCCCGCCGTTGAGCGCCATGGCGATGGCCATCCGCATCTCGGTGACGGTGTCCATGTCGGACGAGATGATCGGAATCTGCAGGCTGAGCGAATCGGAGATCGAGGTGGACGTGTCCGCCTCCCTCGGGAGGATCTCCGAATACAGCGTGGCGAGCGTCACATCGTCGAACGTGAGCGCCGTCGGTATGCTTGCCCGGAAAAACTCGTCCGCGGGCAGGTAAAAACTGGCATCAATCGGCGACTGCGGTTTCTTGGCAACCTTGCTCATTAGTTGCCGTGATCTAAGTAGTCCGGTTGATAAGGAGCGCAACACAAATGGAATTCAACTTCGAATACCGCCGGTACGCACTGCCGTTCCGAAGCGCCGTTCGCACTTCCCGGGGCTCGTGGGAGGTGAGGGAGGGCCTGTACCTGCGCCTGGGGCGCCCCGATGGGTCGGCGGGCTATGGCGAGGCGGCTCCGATTCCCGAGTTTGGAACGGAAACGGTCGACGAGGCCGAGGCGGCCTGCCGGAGTTTCGGCGGCCTGGTTGGGGCCTCGGACCTCGCCGGGTTGCCCCGGAGGCTGTTCTCGCTTCGAAGCGCCCTCGCGTGCGCCGTCGGGGAGCCTGCCGGGCCGCCGCGGCACAAGAGCCTCGGCGTGGCGGCGCTCCTGCCCGCCGGGCGACAGGCCCTTCGGGTCGCGCCGGGACTGGCGGAGGTCGGGTTCAGGGTCTTTAAATGGAAGGTCGGGGTGGCCGCCGCCGCCGACGAATGGGCGCTCCTCGACGACCTGATCGGCTTGTTGCCTGCGGGATCCAGGATCCGGCTCGATGCGAACGGCGCATGGGACCGCAGGACGGCCGAGCGGTGGCTCGACCGGGCTGCCGAAAGGCCGGTCGAATTTGTCGAGCAGCCGGTTGCGCATGATTCGAAAGGGGCGGAGGATTGCCTCATGGGACTTGCGGGCGACTATCCCGTTCCGATTGCCTTGGACGAATCCGCCTCGGTGGACGGGGACGTCGGGCGCTGGATCGATGCGGGCTGGCGGGGATACTTTGTCATCAAGCCCGCGCTGCTCGGCGACGTTGCCGGGGCGCTTGGACGGCTTGCCGCGGCCCATTCGAGGGTCGTCTTCTCCTCCGCGCTTGAGACCGCGATCGGGGCCCAGGCCGCCCTGCGGCTCGCATTTGCCTGGCCGGGCCCCTCCTCGGCGCTTGGATTCGGCGTCTGGCCGCTCTTCGCCGACCCTGCCTTCGACGGGCCCCGGGCGTCGCCGTTCATCCGCGCGGAAGACATCGATCGGATCAACCCGGAGGCCCTATGGAGCGCGGCGAAATAGCCCTTCGGCTCGGGGCGCCCCGGCCCGGTCCCGGGGGTGGGGCGGTGGTGGTGGAGGAGGGCGGCGCCGCTGCGTTCATGGCCTCCTTTGCGGCCGCGGTTTCCTCGGGCGGCCACGTCTTCCTTGCCAATCCCGCATGGCGATCCCAGGAGCGCGCCGAACTCTCGAGGCTCGCGCAGGAAGGGTCCCCGGGCGAGCGCGGATGGCTCATGATTCCGAGCGGCGGATCGGCGGGGGCGCTCAAGTTCGCGCGCCACGACGGCTGGAGCGTGGCGGCCGCGGTCGAGGGATTTCGCTCCCATTTCGGGCTCGAGCGGGTCAACGCGGTGGGCGTCCTTCCCCTGCACCACGTGAGCGGCCTCATGGCCTGGATGCGGTGCGCTCTGACCGGAGGCGTTTTCATCCCCTGGTCGTGGAAGGACCTCGAGGAGGGCCGCAGGCCCGCAAGCCTTCCCGAGAACTGCTGTCTGTCGCTTGTGCCGACGCAGTTGCAGCGTCTCCTCTCCTCCGCCGAGGCGGTGGCCTGGCTCCGCCAATTCCGGTTCATCTTTGTCGGGGGCGGGCCGGCCTGGGCCGGGCTCCTCGAGAACGCGGCGCGCCTCGAGCTGCCGCTTTCGCCCTGCTACGGGGCCACGGAAACCGCGGCGATGGTGGCGGCGCTCAGGCCCGAGCAGTTCCTGGCGGGGATTCGGGGGTGCGGGGCGCCGATGCCCCACGCCGCGATCGATTTCGTCGACGGCGTGGTCCGGATCGCAGGGGAGTCCCTTTTCAGGGGCTACTACCCGGCCTTGAGGGACGAGCGTTCATGGCTGACCGAGGACATGGGCGGGATCACCGCCGAGGGAAGCCTTGTCATTCTCGGCAGGAGGGACGACCTGATCGTCACGGGCGGAAGGAAAGTGTCGCCTCTGGAGGTCGAGGCCGCCCTCAGGCTCAGCGGGCAATTTGAGGACGTGGCCGTGGTCGGCATCCCCGACCCCGAATGGGGCCAGGCGGTCGTCGCCTGCCATCCGCCGGCCGATCGCGAACCCAGGATCCAGGAGATAGAGGCGGCGCTCGCGGGACTGGCCTCCTTCAAGCGGCCCAAGCGCTTCCTGGCCGTATCGCCCTGGCCCCGCAACCCGCAGGGAAAGATTGACCGTGCGAGCCTGACGAGGCTCGCCGCCGGGAGCTGAAGGGACTCATCCCTTTTGGACCCATTCCGCGAGGGCCTTTGGGAGGCTCTTGCGCGCCCGGGTGCCTGAATCGATGCAGATGTGTTCCGTTCGCACGCGGGCCGCGCATTTCTCGGGAGGGCCGAGCCGCGACAGGACGTAGCGGATCTCAAAGGAGTTGTCGGACAAAGCCTTGGGCTCGACGGCAACGGTGAGCTTGTCGCCGCACGCGATGGGCCTGAGGTACTCGGCCTCGCTCTTGGCGATCGGCACCACGACCGCGTTGTCTGAAAAGAACCGCTTGAGGTCCATCCCTGCGGCGGCCAGGGACTCCTCGTAGGCCTCATGGCAAATCGCCAGGTAGTTGGCAAAGAAGACGACCCCCGCGGCGTCCGTGTCGGAAAAATGGGTGGTGCGGCTGTAGGTGAAGGGCATCGGATGGGGGGTTATGCAGAAGCGAAGGAACGAAAGGGCCCATACGCAATATCGCAGCGGAAGGCGGCTGCAGCGTCTTCCGGCGTTGAATTCGGCTGCGCGGGCGTCTGAAATGGCCCGATGACCAAGAACGAGATCGCCGACGTGCTTGCGGAGATCGGGACGCTGATGGAGCTGAAGGGCGAGAATCCGTTCAAGGTCCGGGCCTACTCGGGCGGGGCCAGGGCGATCGAGGCCCTCGAAAACGCCGAGTTTGAAAAGCTGGTGTCCGACGGTCAGATCGACTCCGTGAAGGGCATCGGCGAGGCCCTGGCGAAGAAGATCACGGAGCTGCACGCCACGGGCCGCCTCGCCTTCTTCGAGGACCTGAAGGCATCGATTGAGCCCGGGCTGGTCGAGATGCTGAAGATCCCGGGACTGGGCCCCAAAAAGATCGCCGCGCTTCGCAAGGAGCTGGGCGTGACCTCGGTCGCCCTTCTGGAGAAGGCCTGCAGGGAGGGCAGGGTGGCGGCGCTCGCGGGCTTCGGGGACAAGACCCAGGAGAAGATCCTGGCGGGAATCCGCAACCGCGAGGCCTATTCCCGCAGGCACCTGTGGTGGGAGGCCTTCGGGGTGGCCGCCCCGATTGTCGAGGGGCTTAGGGCGCTCCGGCAGGTCCGAAGGGCCGAAATCGCCGGGAGCCTCAGGCGCGGGCTGGAGACGATCGGAGACCTCGATTTCATCGTGGCCGCAAGCGAGGCCGCGCCGGTCGTCGACTGGTTCACGACGCAGCCGCGAGTCCTGGAGGTCACGGCCAAGGGCGACACCAAGGCCAGCGTGCGCTTCGAGGGCGGCATCCAGGCGGACCTCAGGATCGTGCCCGGCGAACAGTTTGCGTTCGCCCTTCACCATTTCACCGGCTCGAAGGACCACAATGTCCTCATGCGCCAGCGCGCCCTGGACCGGGGCATGAGCCTGAGCGAGTGGGGCCTCGTGCCCGCGGCCGGGGAGGGCACCGCCAAGGACAAGGCGGGCCGCAACGAGGGCGTCGCCGCCGCGGACGAGAAGGACGTCTTTTCGGCGCTTGGGCTCAGCTTCATCCCGCCCGAGCTGCGGGAGGGGATGGGCGAGATAGAGGCGGCTGAAAAAGGGGAGATCCCGAGGCTTGTCGAGCTTGGAGACCTCCGCGGGGCGTTCCACAACCACACGACGGCCTCCGACGGCAGGAGCACGCTGGCGGAAATGGTGGGGGCGGCGCAGGCGCTTGGCTGGGAGTACCTCGGCATCGCGGATCATTCAAAGTCGAGCCGCCAGGCGAACGGGCTCTCCGAGGAGCGCCTCGCCCGGCAGATCGCCGAGATCGAGGCGCTCAATGCATCGGGCCGCTTCAAGACCCGCGTCTTCACCGGCACCGAGTGCGACATCCTCCCGGACGGGAGCCTCGATTTCGACGACGCGCTGCTGGCCCGCCTGGACTACGTCGTCGCCTCGGTCCACAGCTCGTTCACGCAAGAAGAGGGCGCAATGACGTCGCGGATCATCCGCGCCCTCGAAAACCCGCGCGTGACGATGCTTGGACACCTGACCGGCAGGCTCCTGCTCGAGCGCGAAGGCTACCGCGTCGACGCGGGGAGGGTGATCGATGCGGCGGTTTCCAACGGCGTGGCGATCGAGCTCAACGCCAACCCCCACCGGCTCGACATGGACTGGCGCCTCTGGAGGCGGGCCGCCGAGCGCGGCCTCGAGTGTTCGATCAACCCGGACGCGCACGACACCAAGTCGCTGGAATTCGTGCGCGCAGGGGTCAACTCCGCCCGCAAGGGATGGCTGACCCGCGAGGGCGTCGTGAACACGTTTCCGCTCGGGAAAATCGAGGCCTGGCTGGCGAAGAAGCGGAGGCGCGCATGATCGACGTCCGGGCCCGGGGGCTTGCCAACCTTCACGCGGCGCTGATGACGCTTTTTGTCGGCGCCATCTTCTGGGCGTGGGCGTACGTGAACCTCAATTATCACGTCCCGTTCATCCACATGAACGTGTACGAGAACCTCCTGCCGTATTTCCTGTGCGTGGTGGGCGGCATGGCCCTCTCCGCCCGCGAGGTGTCGCGCCGCCTGGCGGCCCGCTTCCACCTTCCGGATTTCGGCGGCTCCGCCCGGCTGGCGTCGAGGCAGGTCGCCCTGATGGCCATGCTCCTGTTCGCAATGATGTTCGCGACCCAGGACCACAGCATCAGCCGGCTCTTCCTCGGGACCTTCCTGGTGTGGTGCTGGCTCGGGCTCGCCCTCCTGAACGCATGGGCGCCCGGCAGGCTGGCCCGTTTCGTCTTCCAGAAGGGCCACCGCCTGCCGACGGTCTTCATCGGCAAGCCCGGGTCGTTTGAAAAGGTCCGGGAATGGTCGGCCAACAAGGAGCCCCTCGGGATCTACCCCGTGGGAGTCCTCTCGCCGGAGCCCCCGCCCCCCGGTCCCGGCGGCCTCGCGGTTCCCTGGCTTGGCACGTCGGCCGACCTGCCCCGGGTGCTCGAGGAGAAGCTCGTCGGCCAGGTGATCATGCTCGAATTGCCGGTCGATGACGACGAGGCGAGCCGCGTCATCACCGCCTGCCGCGACCGGGGCTGCCGGTTGCTGATCCACAGCAACATCGAGGAGCGCTACTCGCAGCCGCTTGTGCCGATCACCGAGGAGGGGCGCCATTTCTACACGCTCCAGGAGGAGCCGCTCGAGGACCCGCTCAACCGCCTCGTGAAGCGCTCGTTCGACCTCCGGTCTCCCTGCCCGTCGTCGTGCTCGTCCTGCCGCCCCTGTGCGCCTGGGTGTCCCTCATGCAGCGGATTCAGGCGCCGGGCCCCCTTTTCCACGCCCGGGAGCGCAGGGGAAAGCAGGGCAATACCTTCTGCATGCTCAAGTTCCGTTCGATGTACTCCGTCCGGGCCGACGAAGCCGCCGAGTCGAAGCAGGCGCTCACCGAGGACCAGCGCATCTTTCCGTTTGGACGATTCATGAGGAGGCGCAGCATCGACGAGTTCCCCCAGTTCTGGAACGTCTTCGTCGGCGAGATGAGCATCGTGGGCCCGCGCCCGTACATGCCGCTCCTCGATGAGGAGTTCCGGCATCAGACCCAGGGGTACGGGACGCGCACCCTGGTCAAGCCGGGGATCACCGGGCTCTCGCAGAGCCTCGGCTTCAGGGGGGCCGTGCTCGAGGAGGAGATGGTGCGGCGCCGTGTGTATTGGGATGTCTACTACATCACGCACTGGTCCGTGTGGATGGATCTCCAGATCACGGTCCGGACGCTGTGGCAGGTGGTCGATCCCCCGGACGCGGCCTTTTAGGCGCCTCAGAAGCTCTTCACGTACGTGGCCCCGTCCTTGTCGACGAGGGTGAGGTGGTCGGGGTCCACCTTGACGAGCCGGATCCCAAGCGTCCGGTCGATCACGTCGTTCACCTTGTAGACATGGCCGTCGATAAGGGCCTTGCTGTCCGCGCCGGCCGAGCGGACGCCCGAGACGCGGTACCCGTCCACGATTCCCTGGACCGCCTCGCTGTGGCTGAGCGGGGCCGCGGCGGCGGGCGTCCGCTCCTGGGCAGCGCACTTCGATGACGGGGGAGGGCTTTGGGGACGGGGCCTGGACGGGGGCGGGCTTGACGACGACGGCCGGAGCCGATGCGGGCGCAGGCTGTTCCAGGCGCGGGAGCGAAACGGCCACCGGGGGCGCCTGGACGACGACCTTCGCCACCGGGGCCGGCGTGGGCGCGGCCGGAGCCGGCCTGTCCACGGCGACGGGCTTCGTCTCGGTCCTGCCCGTCATCAGGATGCCCGTGATGACGGCGGAGACAACGATCAGGGCCACCGCGGCGCCGCCGACAAGCACCACGGTCTGCGTGCGAACGGGCGACCGCTGACCGGGGTGGCGCCGGTGGCCCCCGCCCGGCATCGGCGGAACGACGTCGCCCTGTTCCTCGGCGCGCAGGCGCGCCGCCTTCTTCAGCGCATCATTTATGAGGCTCATGGTCCCCGCTCAATGGGTCAGGTTGTCCATGTCGCGGGCGGCCCGGCGCGCGTCCCAAAAGTTCACCTCGTCGGATTCGCGGATGAACGCCGAGAGCATCGCCTTGTCGCAGAGATTGTTCACCACCCTCGGAATTCCCCGGCTCGCCTTGTGGATGGCTCTGAGGGCCCAGGGGGTGAACGAGGGCCTTCCCGTGCCGCCCGCAAGCGTCATGCGATGCTGGATGTAGTGGACCATGTCCCTTTGGGACAGGGGATTAAGCTCATAGTGGACCAGAATGCGCTGGCGGAGCTGGCGCAGCTCCTCGCGCGCGAGGACGTCCTTAAGCTCCGGCTGGCCCATGAGCACGATCTGAAGGAGCTTCTGCTTGTCCGTCTCCAGGTTGGAGAGAAGCCGGATCTGCTCGAGGACCTCAAAGGAGAGGTTCTGGGCCTCGTCGATGATCAGGACGATGTCGCGGCCGCGGTGGATCCTCTCGAGCAGCACGCGGTTCATCTGCGAGACCAGGTCCACCTGGCTGCGCGCCAGCTTGGTCTCGCCAAGCTCGACCAGGATGGCCTTCAGCATCTGCGTCTCCGTCACGCGGGGATTGAGGATCAGGGCCGTGTCGAAACGCACCGGGTCGAGCTCGTTCAGGAACCGGCGGCAAAGCGTCGTCTTTCCGCATCCGACCTCGCCGATGAGGACGATGAATCCCTTTCGCTCGCGGACTCCAAACTTGAGGTGCTGGAGGGCTTCCTGATGGGTGGGGCTAAGAAAGAGGAATTTCGGATCAGGAGTGATATTGAACGGCATCTCCGTGAACCCGTAGAAGCTCTGATACATATTCGAAACGATTAAGCCGGGACCCGTCTGAAAACGCACGCCTAAACCCGCGCCCGGTTCGGGCGCTCAAAAAGAATTGCGAACCCGTGATGGGGCGCTGTTTATCGACGTCAACTATCCGTGAATTCCAGGCGCGTAATCCTGAGCCTTTACCTGCTTCTGTTTGCCGGCCTCGGCATCACCGGAGGGTATCTGTTCGTGGACGCCCACGCCGAATACCGGCGCCTCGAGCAGGTCGAGGACCTGAACCGCAGCAAGCTCGAGGAGGCGCAGGAACGCCTGCGCAACCAGGAGAGGATCCTCGATCGGCTGCGCAACGACCCGGCGTTCGTCGACCGGATCATCCGCAAGAAACTGGGGTACGCGAAGCCCGACGAGTTCATTTTCCGTTTTGAGGATTGAATCACCCAGATCGCCGCATGACCCCCGACCCCAGCGCCCTCATTGAAGCCTTCCGCCGAGCCGGCCAGGGCCAGGTATTCGCGTTCTACGAGCAGCTTTCGGCGGAGGCCAAGGCGGGCCTCGTCGCGGAGGCCTCGGAGATAGACCTGGCGGAGCTGGACCGGCTTGTCCGAACGCTCGTATCCGGCGGGACCGCGCGGGCCGTGGACCTTGGGGGCCTTGCGCCGGCGCCCTACGAGCGCCTTCCCGGGCGCGGCGGGGACGCGGCCTCCTGGAGGGATGCATGGGCGGCCGGCGAAGGGGCGCTCAGGGCGGGGCGGGTGGCGGCGTTCACGGTCGCCGGAGGGCAGGGGACCCGCCTTGGCTACGATGGTCCGAAGGGGACGTTCCCGGTGACCCCGGTCAGGCACCGTTCGCTCTTCCAGGTCTTCGCCGAGAAACTGACGGCCGCGGGCAGGCGCTTTGGGCGCCCGCTCCACTGGTTCATCATGACCAGCCACCAGAACCACGCGGCGACGGAGGCCTTCTTCGCGGAGAACCGGCACTTCGGCCTGGACCGCTCGAGGGTCCATTTCTTCCGGCAGGGCCGGATGCCCGCGGTCGACTTTTCCGGCAAGATTCTCCTGGCCTCCAAGGGCTCCGTGGCGCTTTCCCCGGACGGGCACGGCGGCTCGCTCCGGGCGCTGGCGCGCAGCGGCGCCCTGGACCTCATGGCCGGCGAGGGGATCGACACGCTGAGCTATTTCCAGGTCGACAACCCCCTCGTGCGCTGCGTCGACCCGGCGTTCATCGGCTGGCATGTCCTCCGCCGGTCGGAGATGTCGAGCAAGACCGTGCCGAAGGCCTATCCCGAGGAGAAGCTCGGGCATTTCTGCGTCCAGCGGGGCAATCTCGTGGTGATCGAGTACTCGGATCTGCCGCTCGCGCTCCAAAGGGAAACGGACCCCGCGACCGGGCGCCTGCGCTACGAGGCGGGAAGCATCGCGATTCACGTCATCGACAGGGAGTTCATCCGCAGGATGGCGCAGGGGGCAGGCGCGCTGCCCTTCCACAGGGCCGACAAGAAGATCGCGACCGTGGACGCCGGCGGGGCCGACGTGAAGCCCGCCAAGGCGAACGGGGTCAAGTTCGAGCTTTTCGTCTTCGACGCGCTTCCGTCGGCGGCCAGGGCCGTCGTCATCGAAACGTCGAGGGCCGATGATTTCTCGCCGGTGAAGAACGCGGAGGGCGTCGACTCGCCGGCCACGTGCCGCGCCGATCAGCTCCGGCAGTTCACCCGGTGGCTCCGCGCGGCGGGGGCCGTCGTGCCGGCGGATTCGTCGGGCCTGCCGGATTTCTCCCTAGAGGTTTCGCCGCTATTCGGGTATGACGAGGACTCTTTCAAGGAGAATTGGTCCCGTCTTTCGCGAAAGCCCGAAATTGCGGAAGGCCTTTGCCTGGAAGATCCCACGACATGACCCAGTCCGAACAAATCCAAGCCGCGGTGAAGGCGGGCAGCCTGATGCCCTCGGCGGCCGCCAACATCAGCGCCTACCTTGCCGCGAATCTGCCCGCATGGGCCCAGTCCAGCATCGGCGAGCTCGTCGGGAAGGGATCCTGGGGCGAGTTGAACGACCGCTTCTACCGCGAGCTCGAATTCGGCACCGGCGGCATCCGGGGCAGAACCATAGCGAACGAGGCCACCCTGGCCGAGACCGGCACCCCGGGCCATTACGGGGTCCCCGAGCACGCGGCCGTGGGCAGCAACATGCTCAACGACGTGACGCTCGCCCGCGCGGTGATCGGGCTCTTTCACTACACCCGGGGTTATTTGGACGGGAGCGGGGACAAGGCAAAGCCGAGGCTCGTGATCGCCCACGACGTCCGTTTCTTCTCCCGGCATTTCTGCGAGCTCGCCGCCTCCGTCTGGTCGCGTCTCGGGGGAGAGGCCTTCATTTTCGACGGTCCCAGGCCGACCCCGCAGCTGAGCTTTTCGGTCCGCCACCTGAAGGCCCACACGGGCGTCGTCATCACGGCCAGTCACAACCCGCCCCATGACAACGGGTTCAAGGCCTATTTTGTCGACGGCGGGCAGGTGGTTCCCCCGCACGACAAGGGTATCGTGGCAAAGGTCGTGGCGGTGCCGCTCAGGGCGGTCTCGGACTACCTGCAGAAGGACCTGACCGGTGTCACGACCCTCGGGCGCGAGATCGATGACGCCTACCTCTCCGTCGCCTCCTCCGCGGTCGTCGACGCCGCGATGCTGAGGAAGTCGGGTCTGCGCGTCGTCTATACGAACCTGCACGGCACGGGAGCCATCCACACCGTGCCGCTCCTGATCCATGCCGGCTGCAGTGTGATCGAGGTCACCGAGCAGCTGGAGTTCGATCCCCGGTTTCCCACGGTCAAGTCGCCCAACCCGGAGAACGCGGAGGCGCTCTCAATTGCGGTCAGGGTGGCGGACGCAAGGAAGTGCGCCGTGGTGATGGCGACCGATCCGGACTGCGACCGGATGGGGGTGGCCGTGCGGGGTCCGTCGGGAAAGATGGAGCTGCTGACCGGCAACCAGATCGGCTCCCTCATTGCGGAATACCGCCTCCTCAAGTACAAGGAGCTCGGATGGATCCCCGAGGCAGGCTCGCAGAACGCCTGCATCATCAAGACCTTCGTCACGACCGAGCTTCAGGAGGCGATCGGCCGGGGGCACGGGGTCAAGGTGATCGACACCCTGACGGGATTCAAATGGATCGCGGCCAAGATCCACGGCTATGAGGAGCGCCTGAAGAAGGCCATGGGGCCCGGATGGGATTACGACGCGACGCCGTTTCTCGAGCGGGCCCGCCTGCTCCAGGAGCACAGCTCCTTCTACGTTTTCGGGACGGAGGAGAGCTACGGCTACCTGCCGAACGACTACGTGCGCGACAAGGACGGGAACGCCGCCTGCCTCATGTTTTCCGAGCTCTGCGCCTGGGTGGCGGGCCAGGGGATCACGGTGCCGGAATACCTCGACAGGCTCTACCTGAAGTACGGCTTCTTCCTCGAGGACACGATCAACATCTACTACGAGGGGGCGAGCGGCAGCGCCAGGATCAAGCGCATCCTCGACACCTACCGCAGCGCGCGGCCGGTCGCCTTCGGCGACGTGAAGGTGGTGGGCTTCCGGGACTTTGGCAGGGAGCGGTTCGTGGACGCCGACGGGGAGGAGATCCCGAAGCAGGACCTCTACATCGTGAAGCTGTCGAACGGCTACCGGTTTGCCGCCCGGGGCAGCGGAACCGAGCCCAAGATGAAATTCTACCTGTTCGCCTCCGACAGGGTCGGGGGCTCCTCGGACCTTCCCGCGGTGAAGGGCCGGGTCAGGGCGGAGCTCAACCGCCTGAAGGGGCTGATCGAGGCCGACGCGCGCGCGCGGGCCGAGGGTTGAACCCGGAAGGCTTTCCCCATGCCCAACCTCCCTGGTCTTCGCAGCCCCTACGCAAAGGTCGGCCGAATCGTGTACTTCGGCCGGATGCTCGACAAGGTGCGCCTTCACGCCGAGGGCAAGCTTCCGGCCGACTACCTTCCAAACCTCGGCGACAGCAAGCCCGGCATGTTCGACGCCCGCTGCTGCAGGTTCCTGGGCGTCCCCTATGAGGAGATCCGGCGCCGGGCGCTCGAGGGCGGCAGCGATGAATCCATCCTGGAGTGGGCGGAGCGCACGGGCGGCCGCCGCTCGGACGACGACTGCGTCGTCTGGAACGGATTCATGATGAAGCGCGGGTGGCACGATCCCGCCGCGAATGTCCAGTTCCTTCAGAAGCGGGTGAGGGAGTCGGGCCTCGAGGGCAGGCAGATCGAGACCTACTTCGACTACATCGACTTTGACGAGGGCCGCGACCCCATCGCGGCCAGGGCCTGGGAGTCCGCCTAGGTCAAATCAGGAGGAGGGCCGGCTTCTCGAGAAGGCTGCGCAGGGCCCCGAGGTAACAGGGCTCCGACGGCCCCGTCGACCACGCGGTGGTCGGCGGAGAGGGTGAGCGCCATGCGCTGGCCGATCACGATCTGGCCCTCCCTGACGACCGGCTTCTGCACGGTCGTCCCCACCGCTAGGATCGCGGCGTTCGGGGGATTGATGATGGCGCTGAACCTCTCGATGCCCATCATGCCCAGATTCGAGACGCAGAAGGTGCCGCCCGTGAACTCCGCGGGCGCGAGCTTCTTGTCCTTCGCCCGCTTTCCAAGGGCCTTGGCCTCGGCGCTGATGGCGAAGATTGTCTTCAGGTGCGCGTCGCGGATCACCGGCGTAATGAGGCCGTCGTCGATCGCCACGGCGAACGACACATGGGCGGCCGGATGCTGCCTCACCGCCGTCCCTTCCCACGAGCAGTTGACCGCGGGCACCCGGCGAAGGGCCTCCGCGGAGGCCTTCAGGACGAAGTCGTTGACGGAGAGCTTCACGCCCTCCTTCTCCAGGGCGTCGTTCAGCTGCACGCGGAGCTCGAGAAGCGGTCCGGCGTCGATCTCTATGTCCAGGTAGAAATGCGGGATCTGGGACTTCGATTCCACGAGCCGGCGCGCGATGGTGCCCCTCATGTTGGAAACCGGGACCAGGCGCTCCTCCTGGATCGGGCCCTTGGCGAAGCTTGCGGCCGCGGCGGGAGCCGAGGCCGCCGAGGGGCCGCCGGCCTTTTGCGAAAGCACGTCGGCCCGCAGGATGCGCCCGCCCGGGCCGCTTCCCGTGATTCGGGCGAGGTCCAGGCCCTTCTCGGCCGCCAACTTCCGCGCAAGCGGCGAAACCTTGATTCGGCCTCCGGAAGGGGCCGGCGCGGCGGCCGCCGGGCGGGCCTCCGGCGCGGGTGCGGCGACCGGTGCCGGACTTGGGGCCTGGGCGGCCACCGGAGCGGGCGCGGGGGCCGCAGGGGCGGCTGGGGGAACCGCGGCCGCGGGAACCTCGACCTTCTCGCCCGGCTTGCCGATCGCGCAAAGGGCGCCGCCCAGCGGCACCTGCGAACCCGCCGGCACGAACACCGCCAGGAGCGTGCCGTCGAAGAAGCTCTCGAGCTCCATCGTGGCCTTGTCGGTCTCGACCTCGGCGAGCATGTCGCCCGTCTGGACGGTGTCGCCCTCCTTCTTCAGCCACTTCACGAGCGTCCCCACGGTCATGGTGTCGCTCAGCTTCGGCATTTCGATGATGTTGGCCATTGGGGAGCGGGTTGAGTTTTTAGGCGTCCATGGCCTCGACGGAGGCCTTGACGATTCTCTGGGTATTGGGGAGCTGCTCCACCTCGACGGGCGGGCTGTAGATGGCGGGGGCGTCGACGGTCGAGAGCCTGGAGATCGGCGCGTCGAGCTCATCGAACGCCTCCTTCTGGATCATGTACGCGAGCTGGGCTCCCACGCCGCAGAAGGGCTTCTGCTCCTCGACGACCAGGACGCGGTGCGTCCGGGCGACCGAGGCGAGGACGGTGTCGATGTCGAGGGGCCGGATGGACCGCAGGTCCACGACCTCGACCGACAGGTTGTGCTCCTTTTGGAGCACGTTGGCGGCCTCGAGCGACTGGATGACGGCCCGGCCGTAGCTCACGATCGTCAGGTCCGTGCCCTTTCGCTTGATGTCGGCCTTCCCGAGCGGGACCAGGTAGTCGTCCTCCGGAACCTCGCCCTTGTCCCCGTAAAGCATCGTGTTTTCCAGGTACATGACCGGGTCGTTGTCGCGGATCGCCGATTTCAGGAGCCCCTTTGCGTCGAACGGCGTCGACGGGACGACGACCTTGATGCCGGGGTGGTTCGCAAGCACATTCTCCGGCGTGTGGGAGTGGGTGGCGCCGACGTTCGTCCCGCCGTTCGCCGGCCCGCGGATCACGATCGGGCAGTGGATCTGGCCGCCGGACATGTAGCGCACGTTTGCGGCGTTGTTCAGGATCTGGTCGAATGCGACCGAGTAGAAGGACCAGAACATCAGCTCGATGACGGGCCTGATCCCCAGCATCGAGGCGCCCACGCCCATCCCGATGAATCCGGCCTCGCTGATCGGGGTATCGACGATGCGCTTGGGTCCAAACTTCGCCAACAGCCCCTCGGTCACCTTGTACGCGCCGTTGAACTGCGCGACTTCCTCGCCGAGCACGACGACATTGGGATCCCTTGTCAGCTCCTCTGCGAGGGCCTGGCGGATCGCTTCGCGGTATTGGAGTACGGGCATTGCTTAATTGAAGAAGAGCCGGCCTTCGGATTTTCGCTCGCTCGGGTTGTCGGTCTCCCAATAGACGTCCTTCTGGAGGTCGGAGACGGCCGGGTAGGGGCTCGCTTCCGCGAATTCGGCCGCGGTCTCGGCCTCGGCGCGCGCCTCGGCGTCGATCTTCTCGACCTGCGCCGCGTCAAGCACCGCTTCGCCCAGCAGCTGGCTTTGAAAGACCTGTATCGGATCCTTCGTCCTGCGGTATTCCTCAACCTCGGCCTTTGCCCTGTAGGTGTTGTCCGGGTCGGCCACCGAGTGGCCCCGGTAGCGGTAGGTGCGGATTTCGACCACGGCCGGCTTGCTCTTCATCCGCGCCTCCTCGAGGTGCTTCGCCATGAAGGCGCGAACCTCGTAGAGGTCGTGGCCGTCGCAGACGCCCCACGCCATCCCGTAGCCCTCGGCTCGGCGCGCAAGGTCGCCCGCGGACGAGCGGGCCTGGCTGGTCCCCATGGAATACCCGTTGTTTTCGATGACAAAAATGACCGGAAGATCCCAGAGCGCCGCCAGGTTGTAGGCTTCGTGCACCGCCCCCTGGTTCACCGCTCCGTCTCCCATGAACGTCATGCAGGCTCCCTGGAGCCCGAGGTACTTAAGCCCGTAGGCGAGGCCGGTGCCGAGCGGCACCTGCCCCCCCACGATGCCGTGCCCGCCCCAATAGTTGCGCGCCGGGTCGAAGAAATGCATCGAGCCGCCCTTGCCCTTTGAACAGCCCGTGGCCTTTCCATAAAGCTCAGCCATCAAGGGGTTAAGCTCCATCCCGACCGCGATGGCGTGGCCGTGGTCCCGGTACGCCGTTATGACATGATCATGCTTGCCCATCAGCGAGCAACAACCCACAGCCACCGCCTCCTGGCCGATGTAAAGGTGCAGGAAACCGCCTATTTTCTTGGCCTGATAGGCGCGGAGGCTGCGCTCCTCAAACCGCCTGATGCGCACCATCAGGCGGTAGAGGGAAATTTTCTGATCTGCTGATAAAGAAGCGTTTACGTCAGCCCCAGAATAGCTCGATTTAGCGGCCCCGGAGGCACTGCGGTCTTCGGCGGTAGCGGTTGATTTCTTGCTCACAGTGAGTGGAAACGGTGAGCTTCCAGCGTGATAGGTCGAAAATCAAGCAATCAAGCTCGGTTTTTCAAGGAGTTGCCGGCGTGATTTCTTCAACCTCAACCCTTACCGGCTGGCCCGGCTGGCAGTCGGCCTTTAGGGCGACAAATCGGTCGCGGTACCGGTCATAGGTCGGCCAAAGCGCGGCCCGGTCGGTTTCCGGTATGGAAAGGCTTTCGATCGCCGTCCTGGAGAAGAAGCCGAACCGGCCCTCGGAAATGTCCTTGGGCAGCGCGGGAATCGGCCTACGGCAGCGGAAGAGGAACATGAGCCAATGGGTCTCCCCCTCGTAGGCCTTTTCGGCGATGACCGAGAACAGGTGAAGGTCCGACGCGAGGATCTCAAAGCCGGTCTCCTCTCGGGTCTCGCGCACGGCGCATTCAAAGGGGGACTCTCCAGTCGCCATTTCGAGCTTCCCGCCGATCGGGCTCCAGATTCCCTTGTTCGGGGGCTTGGACCTGAGCAGGAGCAGGTGCTCTCCGGCGCCGTTCTCGAGGAAAACGAGTACCGCGATCCTGTAGGGTAGGTCCTTGTGGGCGGGCATCGTGCGGGAAGGGACTACCTTGGCGAACCATGCGGCTACCAGATGGTAGAGATCTCTGAAGAGGCACCAATGTTCGCGTCCCTTGTAATGAGAGGCAACCGATGGATCTTCGCGGTGGCTGTGATGATCCTATCAAATTGATCGCCGTGAGGGAGGGCCAGCTCTGGCGCGGCTATGGCGATCTCCAAAGTAATGGGAATCACGGTCACGTAATTGAGCATGCTCCCAAGGATGGTCGCCGGAGACCCCTTGAACGCGATCCGTCCGGAATGAAGCAGGAGACCAATTTCTTGGAGAGTCACGTCAGCGATAGCCAGTTGCTCGTAAGGCGTAGTGCTGATCGCACGCAAGGCCTTGTTGCTCAAGCGCTCCTCATCTGTGGCGGCCCAAAGAAAGGCGTGTGTATCTAGTAGGTATTTGAGACGAGCCATCACAGTGAGGGCTTCCAGCTTTCGTTCTGGAGTGTCGGCTTCGTTAGGTCATCTCGGAACTCGATCTTTCCCTTCGCGGAGCCAACCAAGGACTTTCGGGGCACCGCGGCGGTGAAGAGGAATTCGCATTCCTTGTCCTGGACGCGGACTGTCTCACCCTTGCGGGCCTTGGCTTTGTAAGAGGTAAAAGAGCGAAGGAAATTACGAGTATTCGTTACCATACTTTGAATGTGTCTGACAGTCTGCAGTTTGTCAAGCATTGCGATGTGCCCCGGAGGACAAACTCGGCGCATTCGGCTTGATATACCTATATCGGCTATGTATCGTGCTTCTATGATTAGAAAGGAACTGGTCGCTGCGTCGGCCGAGCCGCTCATTTTGTCACTGCTCGCAAAGGGCGAGAGCTACGGCTATGCGATCATTCAAGAGATTAAGACTCGCTCTGAGGGGAAACTTCATTGGACGGACGGGATGCTTTACCCGGTGTTACATCGACTCGAAGACCGCAAATTAGTTAAGTCGCGATGGGGAGAAAGCGAGACGGGACGAAAACGGAAATATTACTCGCTTAAGGAACCTGGCAAAATCGCGATGAGCAAGCACCACGAAGAATGGACACTCGTCCATTCTGTTTTGGCCAACCTCAAGAAAGAACAGTATGTTTGATATCGAAAAATCGTTCGCGGAATGGCGAATGCAGATGCTGGCCGCTGGAGTCAAATCGCCGGTGCCGCTCGTAGAACTGGAAGCTCACCTGCGCGAAGATGTGGAGATGGAAATGCTGGCCGGAGCTAACGCTGAGAGGGCCTTTGAAAAAGCTACCCGGAAAATCGGTCTAGCTGGCGAGATCAGTGATGAGTTCGACAAGACTTCAGGAAATGCAGCACGAGAATCAAATAGGAATACGTTTATGCAAAAAAGATACTTAATCGCCAATGCCGTTCTTTGGGCCGCTGCAATTCTTGCTTCGGCAGTCATTCATGCGCCTGTTGTTTTCTCCATCATTGTCTTGCCGACATTGGCTTTCACCTCTCTCGTAATAATTCGCCCCAAACCGAAGGATTCGGATTGTCAGAAAATGACAACGGAGCTGTGAGTTAGTTAAATCTCTAGGTACTTGCGGGAGGTGCTTCTCCCAATAGATGAGAATCGAGGCATTCCTGGCCTGCCTCATTCGGTGCCGGCATAGCGAAGTGCCAAGTGGCCATAAATGGACCCCTTTGGGGGACACTGCCACCCTGAGTGTTTACAATTGCTGCCGGCGAATTGATTGTGCGCCCGGCGGGCGCCACGCATCTTTATAGCGCCCCGCAGATTGTCTTGCTTAATTACATTACTTGTCTTGCTTAGGTCCCATGCGGACCGAAACTCTTTCCATTCGCATTTCAAAGGTCGAAATCGCCGCGCTGCGCCGGCGGGCGCGAGAAGAAAAGACCTCTCAAGGACAACTGGTGCGGCAGGCATTGGCGAACTACGGAATCACAACCGAGCCCACAGCGCGGACTGGCTATGACATCATCAAACATCTCATTGGACGCAGTCATGGAGGCCCAAGGGATCTTTCGACTAATCCGAGGCACTTGGAGAACTACGGCCAATGATTACCTGGCTCCTGGACACCGGGCCGCTCGTCGCGCTTTTGGCTCGGGACGATGCTATGCACGCGTGGGCTGTCGAACAGGCCAAACAGGCTCCGCCTGCAGTATTGACCTGCGACGCAGTTATTTCGGAGGCGTTGTTCCTGCTCGCACGCGCCGGCCACAATCCTGACGAGCTTTTTGCGATGGCGGAGGTCGGATTCTTGCGAAGCAGCTTTGACTTTAATCGCGAGCGTCCAGCAGTGCGCGAATTGATGCGTCGCTACGCGAAGCTGCCGATGGCCTTTGCTGATGCCTGTTTGGTCCGGATGGCGGAGCTGCATCCTGGGGCCGTAATCTGGACTCTCGACACCCACTTTCACGTTTATCGCCAGCACCGGCGCCAAACGCTCGCGCTGGTTGTCCCGGAAAAGGGATTCGAAAAATAGCCTCCCGAAACGCGCGATCGCGACAGACCGCATGAGTCTGTTTTATTGCCGATTCGTTAGGCTTTTACTTCCCACGACCCATTCGCGGGGCCGGAGCTGCCCCTCCGACCAATTCCCCACTAAGCGCAGCCTGATGACCTTCGGGGCCTCCGCTGTCTAATAGGGATGGCTATTACGCCACGATCGGGCAGATGTTTGAAAAAGGACCGTGGATCTA
>CAWHOL010000012.1:0-120127 GCA_963830965.1 uncultured Verrucomicrobiae bacterium
ACCTCTAGTCGAAGGCTCTATAGGTCGTTTCCGCCCATCCAGAAAGGACCATTTCTCGTACGTCGGCCAGACATCCGATGTTGTCCGGAAATAGGTTTCAGGATAGAGGCCTTCGGTTAGAAGCTAAATGACCTCTCGGAAATCCATGCTGCTTCTCGTGAGCGCGTTGGTGGCGAATATTTGCCCAGCACAGAACAAGTCCCTGGTCTCGACCCCGCCCGATCCCGAACGTGAGACGGTTCTTGCTCTTCCTTGGGGTCTGTTTGATCAGACTGAAGATTCGGGCTGGCGCACGCTTTCTTCCCAGAAAAAGCACCTAGAAGCCGCCAAGCTGATTGAGGCGTATCTCGATCGGCACCATGAGCTATCTGAGCGGCAGAGAGCGCTTTCAAATTTCCACGCGGGAATGCAGTATGTTTTTTTTGCGCGTGATCATGGAGGCGACCCGCGTACAGGAATTCCCGACCTAGAAAAGGCAATCGTTTCCGGTGCTGGAACGGGCCTTCCTGTTGATTGGAATGATTTGGTCATAGCGACCAAAGCGTTCCTGATGAGCGACAGGCCGACGTTGCTCGCTGTCAAGGGACGAGTGACCGCTATGCCTCCGGGCGCCGCCAGGTGGCTAAAGTCGCCGCAGGATGTTGACGACTTGATCAACAATCTCGGCAAGCCTTATGGGACGTGGTGGCCAAAGGACGAGCCTAAGAAATGATGAACTGCGAACCAACAGAGCCAACAACCGGCACAGTCCTCAGAGCATGCTGGCCTGTTCGTAATGGGACCGCTATTAGAACACCTTATTGAACGCCTTGAATCGCATACTGAGAAATAGAAAAGAACCGATTCTCGTATTATCTGTCCAAGTCTAGGCGCCTTTCCGATGACGATTTAAGGCATCTCGCTCCACTTCATACCAACGTTCCTATGCGGCGCGTTTCCTTGGGGATCCTTCTTGCGGTGGTTTCCGTTATCCCAGCGAAGGCTACGCCCTCGTATGACGGAGCTGAGAACGCCCGGTCAAGCGACGCCGTATTGCTCCCGCCAATGTTCGTCACACCGCCGCACTCACCATCCGTTTATGGGCGGGCGCTTTTACGTAACTGGGTGCCCCCAGACTACCCGAAAGACGCATTTAAGGAGTGGCTTGCAGGAACGGTCAAACTGCGCCTTGTCATCGATAAGAAAGGCAATGTCGTTTCGTCGCGGGTGCTTGACGCTACAGACAAACAGTTCATCAAGCCTGCACAGGATGCCGTGAGGAAGTGGACCTTTTCACCGGCGCTCAACGCCAGCGTGCCCGTAGCTTGTTCCATGGACACTTCTGTGATCTTTTCCCCAGAGGACGCACACAACCGCAGGAAGGCAGTTTCGGATCTGCCGCCAGAGGACGAAATTCCTGTAATCGCTCCCACGACCGAGGCTACACTAAACTCCACCCCCGAGATTGACTATCCGGACTCACTGTTCGACCGAAAGTTGTCTGGGAAAGCGCATTTTGTCTGTACGGTTTTAGCGAATGGGCGCGTGACGAATCCGCGTATACTCACGGCCTCCAATGTGGACTTCGTATTGCCCGCCCTCCGAGCAATCCGGGCACTACAATACAATCCTAGGATGCAGGGCGATGAGCCACTAGCGGCGGAAATTGAAGGCGACCTCAAATTCGATTTGGCGCCAAGCAACGCTGTCGGAGCCCTCGCTGCAAATATGATTGCCGCACCAAATGGCAGCGAGCCCGCCGCATCGATAGCTCCATTAACAGTGGTCGACCCTGTGTTCCCCTATGAATTACTCCTTAAAGGCGAGGATGGCTCAGCAACGGTTGCATTCACCGTAGGCACTAGCGGTTTCCCAACCGATATGCATGTGGTTGCTACCAGTGAGCCTGAATTTGGAGAAGCGCTTTTGGCAGCCGTTGAGGCATCAACCTTTTCGATTCCGGTGATCAACGGTCGCTCCGTGACTGTGTCGCTCGTGAGACAAGCTAAGTTTACCCCATCAACTTTCGGATCGGATTCTGTGCAAAATCCCGTCGGCCAATTGCTAGCTTCATATAGATCTGGCAAGATCGGGAACGGCAGTTGGATGGACTCAAGATTGGTGCCTCGGTACCAAGTGGCGCCAAGGTATCCCTCTGCACTCAAACAGAGAGACCATCCTTCGGGTCAAGCGGTAATAGAATTCGTTGTTGATCGCGAAGGACGGGCACGTTTCCCCAGAATAATTGCCTGCAGCGCGCCGGAGTTTGGGTGGGCTGCCGCGACCGCCGTGTCACAATGGGTCTTTGATGTGCCTAGGATCAAAGACCAACCTACGGCTGTAAGAGCACGGATACCCTTCGAGTTTAAGGCGCCGACCCTATGAGCCTCCCGAGACGCCTACCAATTCGGATCCTCAAGTATCTTGTTTCCGTTACAGCGGGGCTTGGAGCCGCGGGAAGGGCGCATTCTGGAGAACTTGCTTCTGGCGATGTCCTCGTAATGCAACAAATGATCGTCGAGGCGACTCGGATTGATGAACATCCCGGATTCTTCGCCCGGCATGATGACTGGCTCTATGTAGCAGTTCCAGATTGCGAGATCCTTTCCCGTTGCGATGTCGAGCAGACACTCGCCGTTGCCAGGCATGTCGGCGACTGCCTTCAGTTGAACATGGGGTTCGTTCCTGATGAATATCGAGCCCCTTTGGCTGTTCCTATGTCGTTCATCATGTTTAACCGCGAGCCGACGAAGACGCTTGAGGCGGTGATTCCAGAATCCAGCGATTGGGGACCCTCCATTGCAAACTTCGGAGGATATTTTCCACCGACCCATTCGTTCGAAGGTGGTGTCAACACCGGCGACGCCGACACCCATTGCACCGTCCAAAATCGGGCCGGCAAGAGGTGGATGTGGGGAGGAGGAGGCAGCCGGGGCCCGATTCCAAGAGGAACTATATTTCTGCTTAGTCGATGTGCCCCTTCTCTTCCATTGTGGTACCAGTACGGATTCGATGGGGGGTCTTGCTGCCTACAGCGCATGATAGGGCTCAATGGGGGCTTGATTATCGCCAAAGCGTTATGGATTTCTGAGGAGGAGACTGGAAAGATCCTCGCGGAGGCGCGAAGAACCAGAACCTTACCTAAACTCCCTCCCATTGAGGAGCTCTTTAGCAATTGGGGAGGGGCCGACGGCGGCAATAGCGCGACACGTCTAACGCCAGCTTGGTTGGCTGAGGCCGCCTTGTTTCTGAGATGGGGTCTCTTCGGAGAATCCGAATCTCAAATCCACCGCCGCGCCTTCTCGACTTTCGTGGAGCGCTCCCGAGTCGAGCCGGTGACCGAGGGCCTATTTCGTGAATGCTTTGGTTTTGGATTTGCTGAGATGCAGACGCGACTCAGCAGCTATTTGATCGATGCTGCAAACGAGCCGATCTGTGTGGATTACCAAACCATTCGCCACTATCCTGGGTACCGGTGATTCAGATCACCCACCTTTTCCTACCCTCGATACTCGAGAAGCGACACCCGCAGAGATTGCTCGCCTGCTGGGCGATTGGGAGCGAATGCAGGGGAACGACCTGCGATCTTCAAATCCCGCCCTTAGCCAAGTGTATCTGAATCAGGCGGGGAAAACGTTGCACAAGTGCTATGCCATAATCTCGCGGACACGCACGTTTACATCGGGGAAACCAAGTCACTGGGGACGGTCCCAGAAAAGTGATGGAAGAACTGATTGCGTGCCACGAGGCGGAATCGCTCATCATTTGAGGCTCAGCCTCTTCGCTCTTGGCGACGGCTTACTCAGTAATGGAAGGATTCTCGATTTCTTCATCGTCGGAGCACCCAGACACTGAACGCGACTCGCCTCCGATCCTAGCTACCGAGGCTGCTGAGCCTTGTTCGGTTGCCTGCGAGGTTCAGTCGGTAATCATCACCGGGCCGTTGCCAGAGCCCCTGTACTGCTTAAAGATCGCATCCCGCTGATTACTGTCGCTTCGGGAGTTTTTCAGGATTTGCAATTGGGTCGGCGTCAGGATGTTCGCTGCTTTGGCGAAAAACTGCTGATCCTTAGGGGTCTGCCAAGTGGCAGGATCAACTGCGTTGAAGCCCGGAGTTCCAGCTTCGGGATTTTTGGCGGGATTTGAGAGATCCCGTAGGTATTGCGACAACGCCAGCGATTGGTCGGCCGTTAGAGAAACACCCTCGTCCTCCATATCCACCGCGATTTCGTCTACCGCATTCGTGCTGCCAAAGAAGGTTGTCGCTTTAAGTGCCTCCAATTTCTCGTTCGCTTCGCTGCCGATCAAAGAGTTGATGGATTGATCCAAGTCTTTCGTCGCCTGCGCGACTGCCTTACCTACCTCGGCTGAATTTGGCTGAAGTCCGGCTTGGGTCGCGAGTTCCATCGCGTCGGCTGAGGTCATGGCCTTTTCCACCAGCAAATTCTTAAGTTGTGTGGCTTGGTCCGGCGGAAGGTTGAGCGCCGTAATCGCGCGGGCGTATTCACGAACGACACCCCGACGCAGCTCTTTTCGCTGCAAAGCCGCCATTTCCGGATGATCACGCAAAACATCCTTCATATGGATCACAGTCACTTCGGGCGCTCCTGCACTTGTAACCGTTTTGGACGCGATGGATCCGGCGATCGCTTTGACCACATTGGCTGGAGCCCTCGCTGCTGCCAATGCAGCCTCGGCTTTTGCTAGCTTCGCCGAAAGTTCACTAATCCGAATGGAATTAGCGTAAGACTCCGACACCAGCGCGTTCTGCTGCGTTAGGAGGGTCGATATCTTCCTTTGCTCTACTACTCCCATGATGCTTGCCCCTGTTATAACAATTCCAAGGACCACCGCTAATTGGGTTTTCGTTATAGACATAAGATATAGTAGGGCGGCCGCACTGGGATGAATCGCTCCAGCCAAGGCAGCCGTGGTCACACTGGCGGCAAGACCCCCAGGAACCGCCGCAACCGCCTGGCCTCCCAACGCGACGGTCAAAGCCGCCGCCGTTGATGTAATACCACGCCTGCCCAGCGAAATGCGCATCTTTTCAAGCGCGCGCTCAATCCGCATTCGGGCACCGCTATCGGTGATGCTGAGCTTTGCGCCGATGTCCGCATAGGTACGCTTGTCGAAGAAATACAAGAGGATGACCTCCCGGTCTCGTTCATTCAGTTCGTGAATCGAATCGTCGAGAACTGGTCGCATTTCATCCCAAGAGCGTTCTAGGGCCGAATTTGATTCGGGCTCGTTCATCTGTTCGGCCTTCCGGTGCAGGCTTGCCCACTGTTTGTCCCGACGAACCGCTTTTGCTGACGCAAACCGGGCGGCGACAAACAACCATCCAACCAATGTCTCTCGTTGCGAAAGCGAGGCTGCCTTTCTTGCAAGATCCGCAAACACCTCTTGGGTGACCTCTTCCGCAAGATGTGCATTGCCACCGAGTCGCCGTCTTGCAACCGCGTAAACCGAGCCAATATGCCTCTGCACCAACTCAGCAAAGGCCTCGTTGGATCTATCGACCGCATAAAGGCGAAGCAATTCGGCATCATCGCGCATGGTTTTTTTCTAATTAGCACCGGTGCACGTAAAAAACCGCACAAAAAAAGGCGGAAAGAAATAGTGGCGAAGTGCGTCGGCCTCGCTGTAAAACGGCATCGGTCTACCTACGGGCAGGGGCGTTCATGCCCTATCCCTCCATCTTGTGCGAATTAGCTCAGGCGAGCCGCACCCACCAGGCCATTCGACCGCTTCGAAAAGGACCCTTCCCAGGACGCCCGTGGATCATGCAACAATTGAGGTGCCGCGGCCGCGAGGGAAAGCTTTCGTTTTCTCGACGTTTAGATCAGCCATAGCCATCATTCAGGCTCCCCAGAAGCACTCGATCAACCCGAGCGAACAGCGATGTTAGCTGCGCCGGCTCCCTCAAGAACACGTATCATGAACCTTCGTCTATTTTTAGCTGGCGTATCCGGATGTCTGCTGGGTTGCCTCACGGTATCCCTGCTCAAAGCCGCAGATATCCCGGCAGCGGCGCCTGTGAATGCGGCGACAATATTCTTCTCGTCCGCACCATGGGACGGCGCTGCCTATGATCTGGAAATCCCCCTTCAACGTGCGGGTGATGCAGCCGAACCCTATTTGCGCATAAACATCTGGGGCTTTCCCGAATTCGCGGACCCGAAGACCATCCATTTTACAGGGAAGGAGGATGCGGGTGGTGGGCCCTCCAAGGGAGAAGGTCGCGCCCTATTTCAAAGCATTCTCGACAAATCAATGCCTGAAAGTTTGGCGGGGACAGTAACGTTTAAGACCCTGAAGAAAGATTCTCCGGTTTCAGGAAGCTATGAATTGGCAACATTGGATGGGAAGCGGGTATTCAGGGGCAGCTTTCAGGCTGCGTGGGGGAACAGGCCGCCCAAGGTCATCCGGTGACATGCTCAACGGTGCGGCTCGATGTTGGCATTCCCGCCGGCCCGTCGTACCGGACCGATTATTCGGAGAATCTTTGCCAAGCAAACCCATCCCCGAACATTCCTGTCTCGAGCCATATTTGCGCCCTTGAACGCGGGGCGCCTTGGCGTCCAAGATTCCAGGCAACGCCAGCCAAGAACAGGGTGTCCCAAAGGGGCCCAATCTCAAAACATGAGCGGTCGCATCGCTTACTTGATGATATTAAGCCCCTTTCAACATGTTCCGCTCTTGGGAATCAGGCATCCCATTTTCGACACGGAATCGCACGGCATCGAGATTATGGCAATTGCAACCTTCTGTATTCCACGAATAATAGGCGACATTATTGGTTTGGAACGCCCTATGCGGTAATGGCGGCTTCGTGCCGACCCTCCTCTGTTTGTTCCGCAGCAACTAACCCACTCTGCCATGGGCGATCTCCGCCTTGCCTTCCGCCAGCTTGCCAAATCGCCCGGTTTCACCGCTGTGGCCGTGCTCACACTCGCGATCGGGATCGGCGCCTGCGCGACCATCTTCTCGGTTGTGAACCGGGTGCTCCTGCAGCCCCTGAGCTATCCCCATCCGGAGCAGCTTGTGCGGATCCGCGAGTCCGACCCCCCGGATTACCCGCAGTTTTCCGTGGCGCCGGGAAACTTCGCGGACTGGCGCAAGCAGTCGTCGAAATTCTCCCAGCTGGCCGCGACCAGCTTCGCGGCCGTGAACCTCACAGGCACCGGCCAACCCGAGCGGATCTACGGGACCCGCGTCACGGCCAATTACCTTTCGACGCTGGGAGCCAAGCCCGCCATGGGGCGCGATTTCCTGCCCGGCGAGGACGCGCCCGGCCGCGGCGGCGTAGCGATCCTTGGAGAGGGCATGTGGACCAACCGGTTCGGTAGGAGCCCAGACATCTTAGGGCGCGTCATTCATATCGACGGCGAGGCCGTGACGGTCGTCGGCGTCATGCCATGGGAATTCCACGGGCCAGAGATCATGATGCCACTTGCGCTCGGCGCCTCGGAGCTGGCCGATCACGGGGGCCACTACATCGACGTCGTTGGGAGGCTCAAGCCCGGGGTAAGCTTGGCCCAGGGAAAGGCGGAGCTTGCCGCGATCGCCAAACGCCTCGAGAAGGAATTCCCCGATACAAACAAGGGATGGACCGTCCTGGTGGTCCCTTTGCTCGACGACATGGTGGGTTACATCCGACCGCAGCTCTTTACGCTCCTCGGCGCCGTTGGCTTCCTCCTCCTGATCGGGTGCGCAAATGTCGCCAATCTGCTCCTTGTGCGCGCCTCCCTGCGCTCAAGGGAGATTGCGATCCGGGCAGCCCTTGGGGCTGGCCGTATGAGGATCATGCGCCAGCTCGTGGTCGAGAACCTGCTCCTGGCCGTCCTAGGGGGCGCCTGCGGAGTGCTGGCCGCTTACTGGGGCCTCGACCTGCTCCTCGCCGTGGCGCCCTACGTCCCCAGGCATGAGGGGATCAAGGTGGACGGCTGGGTGCTCGGTTTCAGCTTCGTGTTGGCCCTCGTTACCGGGGTCGGATTCGGCCTCGTACCCGCCTTCCAGGCAACCCGGATCGACCTCAATTCAATCCTCAAGGACGCAGGACGGGGGACAAGCGAAGGGAAAAGCCGCCACCGCCTTCGCGACGCCATCGTGGTGGCCGAGATCGCGATTGCGGTCGTGCTGCTCGCAGGCGCTGGGCTCCTCATGCGCAGCTTCGTGCGGATCTCCGAAGTGGACCCCGGGTTCAAGGCGGATTCCACGGTGATCGCGAATCTGACGCTTCCGGCCAAGAAATATGACGAGCCCAAGAAGCAGGCCGTGTTCACTCAGCAGGCTCTGGAGAAACTGGAGCGTATCCCCGGCGTCACTTCTGTCGGCGCCGTCCAGTCGCTCCCGTTCCAAGGCGATTACTACCTTGAATTCGCGGTCGATGGCAGGCCGGTGGCGCCCGGGGATCAGCCTGGCAGCCTTTACTACGGCGTGAGCCCAGGCTACTTCAAGGCCATGGGCATACCCCTCCTAAAGGGGCGTGTTTTCACAGAGGCTGACACAGCGGACGGCCAGCTGGTCACGATCATCAGCAAGGCGATGGCAGAGCGGTTCTTTCCGCACGAGGATCCGATCGGCAAGCGAATCAACTTCCAGAACCCAAAGGGTACGTGGAGCGAGATCGTGGGCGTCGTCGGCGACGTGAGGCAGTACGGCCTCGTATCGGAGGTGCAGGCCGAGGCCTACGAGCCCCTGGCCCAGCATCCCTTCTCCTTCCTGACCTTTGTCGTCAGGACGGGCGCGAGCCCGGTTGGGCTGGCCGGGGCGATGCGTTCGGCGATCCTCTCGGTTGACCCTGAGCAGCCACTCGACGGCGCCCGGCCGCTTGCTGACCTGGTCAAGGGTTCTGTCGCCAACCAGCGTTTTGCGCTCAACATGCTGGGCGTCTTTTCGGGAGCGGCCCTTCTCCTGGCCACCCTCGGGATTTACGGGGTCATGGCGTTTTCGGTCGCCCAGAGGACGTGCGAGATCGGCGTCCGCATGGCTCTCGGCGCGCAGCAGAAGGATGTGCTTCGGATGATCGCCATCCAGGGCTTAAAACTGATCGGAGTTGGGGTCGTTCTTGGGTTCGCGGGATCCATTGCCCTCTCGCGCCTCATTGCCTCGATGCTCTACGGTATCAAGGCTTCGGATCCCCTGGCCCTCGGCGCCGCGCCCGTGATCCTCTCCGTGGCCGCCTTTTCGGCATGCCTGGTTTCAGCGAGGCGCGCCGCGCGGATCGACCCCAATGTGGCGCTTCGCGCAGAATGATGCTCCCTTGAGGAAATCAGCGGCAGGGCAACTTAAACCAAAAAGCGCAGGTGCAAATCCATCAACCTCCGGATATCAAGATCCGGCGGGGTAGATCCATTCCAAGGTCCATCCTCGGCGGCCCTTCGATGCCGCTGTCCGATAAAGGGGCGCATTCGCGATCAACCCGACCGCGGTAATCAACCTCGGCTGCTTGGTTCGCCTTTTGGCTCTCTACTGGGACGCGCGTTCAAGAAGGTAGGCGCGCAAAGCGGGATCATCCGTGAGGCTCGCGGCGCGCTCGAACGCGTCGCGCGCCTCCGCATCGCGGGCGAGCAGTCGCAGCAGATGCGCGCGCGCAGCCCACCACGGCTGATAATCCGCCGTGCGGTTCGCGGGAAGCGCCTCAAGCGCCGCCATACCAGCCGAGACCTCCCCGGATTCCGCGAGCGCCACGGCTCTGCCGACCTTGGCTCCTATGGTCGGCGCAAGCCGCACGAGGCCCTCGTAGAGAAGCGCGATTTCCCTCCAATCGATCACGCCGCTCACGGCGCGGTGCGCGTGGATCGATTGGATGGCGGCCTCGAATTGGTAGCGGCCGGCCCGCTTGAACCCGGACGCCGCTCGCAGTTGTTTTTCGGCCTCGTCAATCAATGGCCGCGACCAGAGCGCCGTGTCCTGCCGGTCAAGAGGCACGAATCGGCCCTTGCTGTGGCGCGCATCGCGGCGCGCCTCGCAGTGCAACATGAGCGCGAGTAGCCCGCGGGCTTCGGGTTCACCGGGCATGAGCTCGACGAGCGTGCGCCCGATCGAGAGGGCTTCGCGGGAGAGCCCGCGGTGCGTTGAGCCATCGTCGACAACGCCTTCCCATCCGGAGGAGTAGGCGGAGTATATCGCATCGATCACGAAGGCCGCGCGCTCGCCCCATTCCGGCGGGTCGGGCACACGAAAAGGGATGCCGGCGGCGCGAATCTTGTTTTTCGCCCGGACGAGTCGCTGCTCCATGGCCGCCGGTGACACAAGAAAGGCCGAGGCGATCCTCGCCGCATCAAGTCCGAGCACGGTCTGCAGCATGAGCGGCGTGCGCGCCCCGATGTCGATCGCTGGGTGCGCGCAGACAAAGAGGAGCTTCAGTCGCTCGTCGGGGAAACTTGGGTGCGTCATCGCGAGATCCTCAGCCTCACCGGCAAGCTGGACGAGGGGCTCGGCTTCCCTTCTCACTTGTTCGCGGCGCGCCGCGTCGATCAGGCGATTGCGCGCGGCATGAAGAAGCCAGGCCTCCGGCTTTTCCGGAATGCCATCGGCTGGCCAGCGCCGAAGGGCGGCGCCGAACGCATCGCTGAGCGCATCTTCCGCGCCCGCGACATCGCCCGAGCGCGCCGCGAGGTAGGCCACGAGGCGTCCGTAGGAGTCGCGCGCGACCGCTTCGACGGCGGCATGCGTTGCGGATTCGCTCACCGGGCGCTACTTTGCGGTGCCGGTGGCGAAATAGGACCCCACGAGGGGGCGCACCTCTATCGCAGTCTTCGCCGCTGCCGGATTGCGCGAGGCCCATTCCAAAGCCGCGTCGAGGTTGGGCACGTCGATGATCGCAAAGCCGGCGAGGAACTCCTTGGTTTCGGCGTAGGGGCCGTCCTGCACAAGTCGCTTGCCGTCTCGCACGGAAACGGTTGTGGCGTTTTGCGGAGATTCGAGCCCGGCGCCGGCGACAAATATGCCCGCGGCGTGCAGGGCGGCGCCGTAGGCCCGGCCCGCGGCGACGTCGGCGGGATCTTTCGGCGCGTCAAAGGTATCCTTGGGATGGTGGGCGAGGAGGATGTATTTCATGGAGGAGCAGGGACGATGGGATTTGGTGGGTGAGGAAGGGAATGAGGAGAGCTTAGACCCTTAGCGAGCCGCGGAAGCCCCGACCGCTATAATAAGACTGCGCACCGTTGTGATACACGAACACGCGGCCGAAGCGGCGATCGCCATAGAGAGCGCCCCCGAGGCTTCTCATCTCCGCAGGCGCCTTCACCCAGCTGGACGACTTTGCATCGAATTGCCCCAGGGTCTGGAGCTCGCGATACTGTTCTTCCGTCAAAAGCTCGATGCCCATGGCCGCGGCCATGTCCATGGCGCTTGTCTTCGGCTTGAATTCCTTCCTGGAATCCAGCGCTTCCCGGTCGTAGCAGACACTCGTGCGGCCTTTGGGGCTTTCCGGTGAGCAGTCGACGAAGACGTATTCGCCAGTCTTTTGGTCCCGACCGATGACATCCGGCTCCCCGCCGGTGCTTTCCATTTCGCCGAGCGACCATAATTTTTCGGGATTGGCTTCAAGGCGTGCCTTAACTTGGGCCCAATCGGCGCTTTCGTGGCGGTTCATGTGTTTCCTAAACCGGGCTTCCAGGGCTTCTAGAAGTTCTTTGCGATGTGTGGGGGACAACGTTTTTTTTGTTTTCGCGCTTTTCATAAATCCATCCTCTGGGTCTGGGTCGGGTCATGCCGACGCTTTCGAAACGGGCCTTCGAATGAGATGAGCTTTCCCAATCCAAAGTCCCGAAAGGGCAATTAGGGGAAAGGCGACATACCGTGCAACGGGGGCGTAGTTCGGGAGCTCTCTAAACGGACTATAAACATAACCGGTGACCGGTATACCGAAAACGATCTGGGTCCAGCGAAGAACCGGGCGTCTGGCGGCGTCATTCAGGGTTGATGAAATTGCGGAGGAATTCACGGATTCACCTCGATGACGGTTCAAATAGGTCCATTCCGACATTTTCTTGCGGAATTCCTGGCACCAGAATGAAGGGAAGATCCAACAGGCGGCGGTGCAATTCGTTCTCTCTAAAGGGCATGCGCTCGCCATCTTTCCTCGTATCTCATTGAAGAACGGGTGATTCGGTAAGTTTTCCAATCCAAACGGAGAAACCCGGGGACTCGTGGCACTCCTGTAACGGTCGGAGACGGGCCGACCGCATCGCTCCCCCAGCCTGCCCAAACTTCTCCTATCGGCCGCCACCAAGCGGGTCGTCCGGGCCGCGTTGCTTCGGGCGCTTCTCTCCTCAAACCGTGTCCCGAACGTGCCGATAAGGGATATGCCCTCAGTCCGAGGGCAAACACCATGAAAACCCCATCCCTACGCGCCGGTCTCGGCGCCGCGCTGCTTTTTGCCATTCTCACTCCGCTCCCCATGGCGGGGTCCTCGGAGACGCCGGCAACGGTGGATACTGACGGCCACTTCTCCGCCAAATTCCCTGACGCGGTCACGCGGAACAACGCGATTGTCGACAAGGGAGACGCCCAGGTCGTGGTGTCCCAGATATCCGCCACCCAGGGCGCTTCCGCCTTCGAGGTTACCTATATCGATTACCCTGAAGGTACGGTGGCTCAGTCCGGCGTCGCCGCCGTGCTCAAGGACGCCGCCGGAACCATGGCGGCGAACGCGAAGGGGATCGTCCGTTGGACTTCGCCCTCCAAGACGGCAGGCATCGACGGAATCGAGGTTCTGATAGACGCCTCGGGCCGCAGCCACGTTCTGCGCGCCCGACTCTTTGCGGTCGGCGACCGCGTTTTCGAAGTGAGCTATGACGGTCCTAGGGACTCCGAGGCGGGAAAGGCCGCCGTCTCCTTCCTGGATTCCTTTCGAATTCTGCCCTGAGCCCGGCGGAACTGGCCCGGGACCTCCCACCCTTCCGTTCCGAATGAAAGGGGCGGCCCAACTGGGCCGCCTTCAACTGTCTATCTCACGGAGGACGCAGGCTGCGGACCCACCCTCCCCGCCCGATGCACCGTCATGCCGAAGTTGCCGCGCTGCTAAGCGGGCGGGTGCGAGGGCTGCCGGAGCTTCGATCCTTGATCCACGGTGGATATCCGAACACCCACGACCCCAGCCTGACAATTTCCCAAGGCACGCCCCATCATTCACGTCGAAGCGCGGCCATCGGATCAATTCGCGCCGCGCGACTCGCAGGCACCGAAGCAGCCAACAGTGCGACCGCCAACATGATCCCCACCGAGCCGCAAAAGGTGATGGGATCGGTTGGTGTTAACCCGTAAAGGTTTGTGCAGTAGATGCGCGTCAGCGCCATGGCCAGCGGCACGCCGACGGCGACGCCGGCGCCGGCGAGGACGAGCGCCACCTTGAGAATCGAAGTAAAGATCTGCCCGCGCGTTGCGCCAAGCGCCATCCGGACTCCAACCTCCGCGGTGCGCCTTGCGACATCGTATGATATGAGTCCAAAGAGGCCGATGCATGAAAGCAGAACCGTCAGTGCGGCCAACGAACCGCAAAGGGCGACAATCGTGCGTTCCACCCCGATTGTCTGGTTCCGGAGGTCCTCCTGGGTTGTAAGGTCGTCCAACGGGATATTGATGTCCACCGCAGCCACCGCCTTTCGCACAGCCATCGCCATTGCCAAGGGCGGAAGCGCGGTGCGAAGGGCAAAGTAAGCGGTTCCGGGCGTCTTCTGGCGGAACGAGAAATACGCTGTCACGGGCGCGTCAACGTTGAGCCTGACGTATTTCGTGTCACGGCACACGCCGACAACCTGCCAATCGGTGCCGCCAAACGTGATGACCTGGCCCACGGGAATCTTCCCGGGGAAATATTTTCGGGCGAATGCTTCGTTCACCACAAGCACCTTGGGTGCGCTATCCGAGTCGGACTCGCGCAATTCCCGCCCCTCCATTAAGGGTATGCTCATGGTGGAGAAAAACCTCTCGCCCACGACCATGATGTGCGCGCTAGGATCGGGTCCCCCTTTGGTGGGTTGTCCAGGAATGGTGAAGGAGTCGACGTCGAATGTGTTCGCGAGAAAGGGGTAAGGAATGAGCGATGCCGATTCCACCCCCGGAATCGACGCCAGCGCGTCTTGCACCTTCGCGTAGTACGCGCGGTTCTGGCCCTCCTTAAACCCAGCGTTCGAGGGATTGACGTGGAAAAGCAGCACGTTCCTGACGACAAAACCCGGGTCGATTCGCGTAAGGTTTATGATCGTGCGGACATAAAGGCCCGCCACGACAATAAGCAGAAGCGAAAGGCAGACTTGGGCCATGACCAAGAAATGTCCGATGCGGAGGCGCGAATTCCCGGTCACGGCTTGGTCCTTCAGTCCCAGAAGCGGATCCCTGGATCCGGCACGCAGCGCCGGATAGATGCCGGAGAATAATCCGGTCAGCAAGGTAACCCCGATCGCGAATCCAATCACCTTAAGGTCCGTGGACGTGTCGTAACGCAGGCCCTCCCGCGAGCCAGCAAGTATCCGCGAGACGGCCGACTTTCCAAATAACGAGACGAGCAGCCCAAGGCTTCCGCCGATCGACGAGAGCAGGAGACATTCAGTAATCAGCTGCCTGACAAGCCTCCATCGGCTCGCGCCGATCGCGATCCGGATCGCCAACTCGTGCCGGCGGGCGGCCCCCCGGGCGAGGAGCAGACCGGCAAGATTCGCGCAGGTGATGATCAGAACGATCCCAACGACACCCAAGAGCGGGAGCAGAACCCTCTGGTAATCCGCGCGGTTCTCGTCAGGACCGTCGCGGCCCTCAGAAAGCAGCGCTTCTGGGTGGGTCAACACCTTGTCCGAGGCCCTCCTCAGCGAGACATCGAGCACGGCCTTGAACTGGGCATCGCTCACGCCCGGCTTTAGCCGCGCCATGAGCGCCACCCACCAGAAATCAGGCGCATTCACCCGCCAGCCAGCGGGCGCGACGTGCGGTTGCACTGATATTGCAAAATAGAGGTCGGTCATTTGCGAACCCGTGCGCACTCCGGTAAACCCGCGGGGAAGAACGCCTACGACGGTGAAGCTGCGGCCGTTAAGAAGGACCTGCTCGCCTAGCACACCGGGATCCAACCCGAACTGCTGGTCCCACCACCGATAGGAAATGACAACCTTGGGAGCGGCGCCGGGATGGTCGTCCTGATCGTTGATGAGGGTGCCGAATAGCGGATGAACTCCCAGCGCGGAAAAGAAATTGCCCGACACCATCAGTCCCTGGGCGGTGACCGTCTCATGGCGCGCCCTTGCCAGGATGCCTTCGTAGGTGGGGACATAACCGAAGATTTCTGCTTGATCCGCGCATTCCGTCCGGAGGGCTCGAAGGGCCGGAAGGGAGAAGTCCTCGCCGATCTCGTGCCCGGGCGTGCCATCGCTCACGCCCCAATATGCCATGTGGGTGGCGGAGGCGCCCCATTTCAAAACGCGAAGGTCCTGCGGATTCGGCACCGGCAACGAGCCCAGCAGAACAGCATTGACCAGGGAGAAGATCGCTGTCGCCGCACCAATTCCCAGCGCAAGCGAAAGCACGGCTATAAGGGAAAACATCGGCCCTTTAAGCATCATATGGATGCCATAGCGGAGGTCCTGCATGAGCTGGCCTAGCCACACGCCGGCCCATTGGTCCCGGACTTCCTCCTTGATCCGTTCGAGTCCGCCGAAGGAGCGGCGCGCCGCGAATTCCGCCTCGGTCGGGGACATGCCCGCCGCCATAAATTTCTCAGCCCTCAGCTCGAGATGCATGCGGATTTCGGCGTCCATGTCCGTCTCGAGATCGCCGCCGCCAAATAGCGACCTAACGCGGTTTCGCAGCCTATTAAGCAGCCTCATGGCACCTTGGCGTTCGCTAGGACGTCGGCGATGGCGAGTGCGACCCTGTCCCATTGCTGGCGCTCAGCAGCCAGCTGCCGTTTGCCCTCCCTCGTCAATGTGTAGAACTTGGCTCGCCTGCCCTTGTTCGATTGTCCCCATTCTGCCTCTATCCAACCCTTCTCCTCCATCCGATAGAGCGAAGGATAGAGCGAGCCCTCCTCAACAATCAGCACGTCCCGCGAGAGGACATGAATTCGCTCGGCAATCGCAAAGCCATGCAGCGGGCCGCTGCTAAGCACCTGTAAAACCAGCAGGTCAAGGGTTCCGGATAGTAGCTCGGGTTTGGACATGACAAAAAGTAGCCTAGATGTTCTAGGTGAGGCAACCTTAACCTAGATAGTCAAGGGGAAACGGTCGCTCGCTTCGAAACCGGTGGGTTTTCTGGCAAAAGGAATCGTCATCATATTCGTAGCCGCAAATCGCATTTACCCATTGACTATCTAAGGGAGTAGCCCATCCCCTTAGATATTCTAGGGAGGTCGAATTTTGAGCAAAATGGAATTATTGCCGGGCACCCTTGATATGTTGGTGCTTCGCGTGTTGAGCGGAGGCCCTATGCATGGATGGGGCATTGCCCAGAGAATTCAGATCCTTTCCAAGGATATCCTCCAGGTGGAGGAGGGCTCCATCTACCCAGCGCTTTACCGGATGGAACACAAGGGGTGGATAAAGGCCGAGTGGGGTCAGTCGGAGAATAACCGTCGCGCAAAGTTCTACGAATTGACCAAAGACGGGCAAAAGCAGCTTGCGAGCGAGTCGAAAGATTGGATCCGGATATGTGCGGCGATCGGCGCCATTATGGACAAAGCATAGGCGCGTCTCATGTGAAGGCATTTTGGCATACGGTTGGTTCCCAATTGAGGTCTTTTCTCATGCGTAGGCGAATCGAGGCGGAGATGGCAGAGGAATTGCGGCAACACCTTGAGGAGCTGACGAGGCGGAACATTGCGGAGGGAATGGCGCCGGACGACGCGCGTTTTGCTGCGCAAAGGAGCTTTGGAGGGATCGCGCAGATTGAGGAGCGGTGCCGCGACGCCCACGGCTTCGTCTGGCTGGGCCAGCTCCTAAAGGACTTCACCTTCGCCGTGCGGTCATTGTCCCGCGCGTGGGGTTACACGCTCACGATCCTATTCACTCTGGTCCTTGGCATCAGCGTTACGACGTTGGTTTACGACATATCGGGTTGGATGATCTTCCATTCATTGCCCTATCCGCATCCGGAGCAGTTGTTTTTTGTCGGCGCCAAAGACAAACAAGGCCCGGAACTTTATTACCATCCTACAATCTTCCTCGAGGCTTACCGGGAACAGGCAGCCGATGTCGCTCAGTTTGCGGCGCAGGCATCAAATCCGACTAACGTCGTAATAAATGGGGAGCCGATAGCCACATTCGCGAATTATGTGAGCGCCGAAACATTCGACCTGCTAGGCATCAAGCCATCCCTCGGGCGCGGATTCATGAATGGCGACGATAGGGACGGATCCGATGGGGTCGTCGTCATTTCGGACCGATTCTGGAAGGAATATTTCGGCGGTTCACCCGACGTCCTCGGCAAGAAGATCACGATCGATCAGCAGGTCTGCCTCGTCATCGGGGTTCTGGCAAAAAATCAGGAACTGCCGTTTTACTTCGGAGGGGATATCCTAAAGCCGCTTGTGTTGAAGCCTTACCCAAAGGACCTCTTTGCGCCCGGTATATTCATTATGGCGCGTTTAAGACCAGGCGTGACGACGGGGCAAGCGCTTGCGGTCCTTGCCAAGGTCAAGTTCGCAAAGCTCCCCATGTGGGCAGTGACCTATTTTAAAGACCGACGACCTATCCTCTCCGATATTCGCAACGCGGGACGACACGATTCCTTTTGGGTGATTCTAGCCGCAGGGGCGTTTCTCTGCTCGATAGCTTGGCTGAATGCGATCAACTTGATGCTCATACGCCTGCTAAAACGGCGCCGTGAGCTAAGCATACGATTCGCTGTAGGGGGTTCGCGGTGGCAGGTTTTGCAGGTGCTCCTGGTCGAGTGCGTAGTCCTTTCGTCGGCCGCGTGCATCATTTCGATTACTACGGTCTATTGGAGCCTGCCGCTTGTAATGCGCGCGTTGTACGGCGACGATTACTCGCTCGAAGCGGGGTTCTGGACCTGGGGAGAACTTAAATTCGTCGCCGAATTGAGCGCTTTGACGTGGGCCATTACCGCGATCGCTCCGACGGTCCGCTTGCTACGATCCGATGTCAGCTCGGGGCTTAAGGACGGCGGGCCTACGACGGGCGAAAGCCGCCATGCATCGCGTTTCAGGACTCTCCTGGTCGTGCTTCAGGCGGCATTTGCCGTCGTCCTGCTTATTGGCGCCGGCCTCATGGTGCGATCGTTTCAAAGGCTCCAGCATGTCGAACTTGGCTTCAATCCCGTCGGAAAGGTGAAGGTCCGAGTGCAGTTTCCTAACGGGTATGAGCTAGGTCCCGAGGCGAAACTCCAGCTTTATGAACATATTCGAATGGATCTGAGCAAGCTTCCCGGAGTCAGGGCCGTTTCGTATGCGGAGGATGCACTCCTGAATGATAGGAATTCGTACGATGCTAATATGCAGATGGCCGACGGGACGTTAAAGAAGGTGCCTGGCGACTTTGTTGATCCAGGGTTTCAACAGGCAGGCGGCCTCGTCATGAAACGGGGCCGTTGGCTATCGGGAAAGTCAGGGCTCCTAGAAGTCGTGATAAATGAAAGGCTAGCCAGCATACGCTTCGGGAATGCGGATCCGGTAGGACAGTCCGTAATAATCGATTTGTCTGGTAAGAAACCGTACACCGTTGTCGGCGTCGTTGGCGACGTGCGCTCGTCGGTGCGATCGGCAATGGAAGCGTGGTTCTACGCCCCAGCCTGGCAGCGGCCGACGCTCATCAATACGTTTATTTTGAGTCTCGACGTCGATCCGGGGAAAGGGTTTTCGGCGCTCGTAAGGAAGACGATCTATGGGTCCAGCACACGCCTTGGTGTCTATTCCGTCCAATCCATCGGAGAGCAGATCGACGTTTCAATGTGGGCCGAGCGACATGCCTATACAATGCTTAAGGGACTCGCCGTTGTCGCGCTCTTGCTTACGGTCGTCGGCTTATACTCGGTGGTTTCCTTCACGGTGGACAGCCGGATGACGGAGTTCGGCGTTCGCATTGCCGTTGGCGCAAATAACAGGGACTTGATTCGGATGGTGATGCACCGCGGATTGTCCGCCACGGGAATCGGGATCCTAATCGGTGTAGCCGTCGCGGTTGGAACGACACGTTTCATGCGGAGCCTCCTTTTTGAAACCGAACCGTTCGATCCGATTGTCTATTTGGCTGTGGCGATGTCGCTCCTATTGGCCGCCGCTTGCGCGTCTTGGCTTCCGGCAAAGAAGGCCGCGCGGGTGGATGTGGTGAAATTGCTGAGGGCTGAATAGGGTCGATGTCCGGCATCCATAATGGATCACAAAACAAAATGAATGTTGCTGGGCGGCCGTTTCGTTTGTGAAGCGAAATGCCTTAATTTCGGCGCGCGCGGCACGGATGTTGGCAACCGCTATCGCCTTGGCGTTGCCCCTGGGCCGTACAGCTGAGCAGACGACCACCGGCAATCCGCCCACCTCAACCTCGTCGATCGAAACGGTTGGGCAGAACACCGATTCAGCGGCCCCGAATTCCGAAGGCAACACAATGAAGCCTTATATCGTGGCGGAACCCGCCTACAGAGCGTTTCTATCTTCCGGCGAATTGCTGTGGATCAAGCTCTATTGGGATCTGGGGATTGACTTCAGTATTGGCGGTCTTGTGCCCAATAGGAGCAACTTGTTTGTCATGACTCCGCTGCGGGAGCCGCAGCACCCGACAAAAGCCGCCTTCACCGCCTACATCCTAGACGGCAAGGAAATCAAATCGGGCCCGTCGGATTCAGTTGCCGGCGCGTTGACCTCGTTTCCCGAATTCGGTCTTTCAGGGCGCGTCGACAGCCTTGAAGCTCCGCCACAGGGCGAATTGCTCGCCCTCCGGGGCGTGGGCGCCGGAGGCCAAAGTGCCCGGGTACTGCTCGACGGTGTGCCGTTCGATGACCCGTTCGGAGGATGGGTGCCATGGACCGAGGTGCCGCGTGAAGGGCTTGCGCGGGTTGAAGTGGTCCCCGGCGGCGGCGCGACTGCCTGGGGCCAGGGGGCGCTGGGCGGCGTGGTGCAGGTCTTCACACGGCCGCCGAGCGGTGAACTCGAGTTGAAGCCGGGTTCTCTAACCGAGGGCGGCCCCATCGATCCTGCGCTGACCAAGCAGGTGGTCGTCGGGACGGGGGAGATAGCAACCGAGGCGGGCAGCTTCGGGACCTATAACGTCGAGTTCCTCGCCGCTCAGCCCACGAACGGGGGCGTCCTTCAGGTCTTGGGAGATGACTTTTCGACAGACGGCTATATCGGTAGTCTCGCCTGCCCAGCGCGGTCCGATTGACGACGCGGCGTGGAACCGGCACGAGTGGCTGGATGCTCGCTGGCGACAGCTCCTAGGGAAGAGGGTCGTCTTGACTGCCACTGTTCGTGGCAGTCAGGAATCCCACGGCGACGGTACTCCTTACCAGCAAGGCAGTTCGTCGGGTAGCTTCGCGTCCTTAGCCTTCGCGAGCCACCCGTCAGATGGCTTCACCTGGAACGGGGTTACCTTCGTGCAGAACGGACAATCTGCAGGCACGTTCTCCGCCGTCAATCCCGCCCGCACCGCTGAAACCCCGGTTATAAACCAATTCGCCGAACCCGAAACGTCATTTGGCGCGTCATGGAATGGGGCGTGGCGGGAGGCGGGAGGATCGAGCACCAGCGCGGGCGCCGACTACCACTACGTGCGGGGCGAGGCCAGGGAGGATTTTGCATTCGTAAATGGCTCTTTCACCCGGGAGCTGACCGCCGGCGGGGAACAAGGCGACTTCGGAGCGTACGTCCTGCGCGACCAGAGCGTCGCATGGGGCCTTCGTGCCGTATTCGGCGCAAGAATAGATGCCTGGGACGAAACCGGAGGGCACCAGACTGAGACGGACCTCGCGAACGGCACCCTGCTCGGCAACGACCGTTTCGCCACGGGAAGCGGAACCGAGTTCAGTCCGAGCGTTGGCCTCGTGTGGCAGCCTTTGGGGGACCTGCGGATGCATGCCAATAGCCAGCAGGCGTTCAGCCGGCCGACGCTGGCCGAACTCTACCGGCCGTATGGCCAGGAGGCGATTGTCACCGAGGCTAACGCCGGGCTTCAGACCGAACGCAACACAAGCTTCGAGGCCGGAGCCGAGTACACCCTTCACCTCGGTGTCGACCGATCCAATAAGAACCCGAATTCCTACTACCGCTCCCCTGTTCCCGCCTCCGGGAATCTTGTTGTCGCCGCAACGGTGTTCTCAAACGAACTGCGCGACGCAATCGGCAATATCAACCTTGCGCCGGGAACAGGCGGGTATCCGATCTTCGGCGTTCTTCCCGCAGGCTATCTGGCCCAGCGACTGATTAACCTCGATCGCTCAAGGATCCAGGGTGTGACGGGATCAGTCCAATGGAGCCCGAATTCGGCATTCTCAGCCTACGCCTTCGTGGTGCTAAATGACTCAACGATAGACCGGGTCGGCGTTGCACCCGGGCTTGTGGGTAAGCAGGTCGCCGGAGTTTCGCGCCAATCCTACGCGGTGGCGGCGAAATGGCGTGCCTCGGAAAGGCTGAACATCAGAGCCAGCTTGCGGGCGCTCGGCCCCAAGTTCGTGGACGATGAAAACACCCTCCGATTGGGCGAGGCTCTGATTGCCGACCTTGGAGTAGACTACTCGCTCTCTGAACATGTAGGGTTATTCCTTGCGGTCGAGAATCTTGCCAACGACCGCATCGATACGAGCCGCAGCGCCGATGGCATATTTTTCGTCGCCTCGCCTCGCTTGGCGCGCGGCGGATTACGCCTCTCGTGGTGAAGAAAGGAACAGAGGACCAAGTGTTTTTAAATGGGTCGGTCCTTGTGCGTCCTGAGCCTGATGATGGAACTCTGAGCATATTTTCCGGGTTCAGTTGGCTAACGGGAGAAACTGGACACCAAGCGTTTGGTTCCTCTGGATGGATTAACCCTCCACCACGATGAACCTGGAGTCTCTCGTCTCTGTGTGGCCAAATATCGACGGCAAAATAGCTGCATCATTTCTCAAACAGGTAGACCGTTCGGCCTATCCTGAACTCGACCGGTATTCGCGCGCGGAAATCTACCGCGACATCCAGGGAGAGGGCGGATTGTTTCTCGCCAGTGACATGGCACGAGAGCTTCAACTAAGGCCCGGAATGAACGTGCTGGACTTGGCCTGCGGAACTGGAGAGACGTCGGTGTTTCTTGCGCGAAACTATGGGGTCAATGCCTTCGCGGTCGATAAGTTGCTGGATGAATCGCATCTGTCCACTCGGGCAAGATCTGAGGGTGTGGAGCACCTTGTAACCCCCAAAAAACTCGATGCTCGAGGGCTAAATTTCCCAGAAGGATTTTTTGACGCGGTGTTCTGTATGAATGCATACTTCTACTTTGGAACCGACGATCTTTACCTCCCCTACCTCTTAGGACGCGTTCGAGATGCAGGCAGGATCTGCATTGCAAGCCCTTGTTACCGCGAAGAGCTCTCTTCCGTTACTCCTGAGGAATTCTTAATCGAATTCCCGGATTGCCTGGCGGTACATTCGCCAACGTGGTGGAGGAGCCACTTTGAAAAAACGCGAGGAGTGGATGTGCTTCGCTGCGAACTCCACTCACGCAGTCGCGATTTCTGGGAAGACTTTGTCCGCAATCAAATCGAGATGAGCGAGCCCCGGATGATGTCGCCGTCAAAGGCTACTTCGATACTCGGATTCCTGAGGTTTCTGAGATTGGACACCCGGGGCTATGTCTCGCATCTTTTTCTGCTAGCCGTTAAGAAGCCAGGGGTACGTTTTGGGGCGTCTCTTGATTGGTATTCGGGCTCTTAAGTACCCAGTGTTTCAATAGCTGAGGTGTTCTGGACAAGCATTTTCATGCGGCGGTGAGACCTGTTTCGAGCTCGGCGGTTAGTGGAGACCGGCGGCGTTTAAGCGACTCTTGGTAACGGGCCTCGTCATAGGGTTCGTGGTTCTGCCAGCATCGCCACAGGATGCGGATCCATTTGAAGGCAAGCGCCCGCAGGATGACATTGCGGGTCTTTCCCAGGCGTTTCTGGCGGAAGTAATACGCTCGGGCCCACGGGCTGTGCAGCACGGTCTGTCCGGCCCATTCGGTGAAGGTTTGGCGAAGGAAGACCGGGGCGAGCCAGCGCCAGTGGATCCACAACTGTTGGCCACTCTTCTTCTGCACCGGCGCGATCCCGGCATACATCTGAAGGTTGGATGCCGCGGGATAGCGGGCGGGATCATCGCCAAAGGCGACGAGCAGCCGCGGACCGAACGCCGGGCCTGCACCAGGGAGTTGGCGGAAGAAGTTTGCGGCGGGGTGCGCAGCAAACGCCTCATCGATACGTGTCTCGAACCGTTCGATGTGTTTTTGCTGGGCGCGAAGCATATCCACGAACATCTGCACCTGCATAACGGCTGGGGCGATGATCGCGGTGTCTTGCACCAGGGGACGCGCTAGCCTGATGAGTTCGATGCGTTTCTCGATCAGCTGCGGCCGGCGCACGGTGTGTAGGTTATAAAAGCTGCGCAGCGTGGCGGGACGGACTTTTTGCACCGAAGCCAAGTCCGGCCAGCGTTGAAGGAAGTCCAAGGCAAGCGGTCGCTCGAGTTCATCGCCGATCAGCTCCAATGCCTGGGGGAAGTAGCCCTTGAGCACGGTGCGTAGCTGGCTGCTTAGTTGGGTGCGCCGATCCACAGCGTGGCGCCGTGCCAGCACCAGGCCCGACAGCTCTCGGGTTGGCGCACCGTCCATCCGCCACCTCTGGAGCTTTTCGCGGTGCTGGGTTACGAGCGTCAGCAGAGTCAATGCATCGGGTATGTCATCCTTTGCTCCTGAAGGCCGGAAGGCGGCTCGAAAACGATCACATGTTGCTGGATGGATAGGAAAGATATCCAACCACGGGTGCTCCGCCATGGCATGGAGCAAGGCTCGGTGACCCGCTTCGATGGCGAGCGCAACCCGCCGCCCGGCACAACGGGCCCCCAATCCTTCCAACCATTGGTGGAACGTCTCGGCGCTGGCCGCCAGCGTTCCCGTCTCAATCTTTTCGATCCCCTTTAGTTGCAGCGCAAACGCATGCGTCTTGTCACCCCAATCCAAGCCTACAAACGCGGCATAGTCGTTGGTATTCATGATGCTTTTTTCGGTTGGCGAGTCCGGGCTGCAGGTCGTATCGTACGAGGCGTGTTAAGGCCGGTAGCTGAGAATGCATGGCCGAACCCAATGCTGTCCGACTGGCGTCGAATGATTGGAACATGTTCCTCGAAGGAACGAAAAGGGTCATTCGTACGCCAGCCGGGCAGCAAAGTGACAGACCACAGCTCCCTACACAATCGCGTCAACGCACTGCCGGCGGTGTTATTTACCCCAGGAGATCTCCCGTTTTTTGGACGTCCGACCTCCTGGGATAAATAACACCGGAGAACCGATACATAAAGGGTGCTTAATTGGACACGCTAACCCGAATGGCGGGTGGCTGCGCGGTGCCTCTCAAGCACCGAAAGGCCCTCGCCGTCCTCCAGGGAGAGAAGCTCATTGGCCTTCAGAAATTGGGGAAGGCCCATGAGGTAGCCCCCTCGGGCCGCATGATGCAGCGGCGTGTCGCCCATCCGATTTGCCGAACCCGCCAGCCTCACCAAGGCATCCTGCTCGATATTCCCGAGCGTATGCATCCTGGCGGCCATTCCGAAGGGGGTCTCGTTGTTCGCGTTTCTCTGGAGCATTGCATCAGCCGTCAGGGCCCTGGCCGGGATCGCGTACCAGGCGTTGTTCTCGGCCGCCCAGTGCAGCGGCGAATTCCCCTCGTCGTCCGTCAGCGCGATAGAACCGGCCGTGTCGATGAGGAGCCCCCAGGGGCGCAATCCGGACTCCTCGCGGAATTCCTCGGAGCGAAGCTCCCTCTCCGCAGTGTGAAGCTTTGCCCTGAATTCGCTGGTCTTCCATTCATCCATCAGGGGATTCGCATCATTGAGCCGGTAACGCGCAATCTCCTGATCGATCGCATTCAATACAGAGGTTCCTCCCGCCCCCCATGGATCGTCCTGGCTCAGGGTGAGCACGGCCGCCATGATGCGCCGGACGCTCGTCAGGTCATGTTCCGTTTGGAGGTCACTCAATTGTGATGCATGCATTGCGGCCGCAAATTGTATCACAATCTTCTATCAACAATTTGTAAAAAAATACCCCGCTCATATCTGGGTCCATCGGCGCATGGCGCCGACCGCTTAAGCGTGTTCCACGCAGGCTCGCCTGATTGACGCGGCTCCAAGGCCTGTCGGGTTTGCGGCGCCTATGAAGACGGGAGGGGCGCGCACCGACGGAAGGCCCGCTTACGGTCCGTTACAAGAGGGATCCGCTATGCAATTGCGATTGTATCCAGTTTCTTCGCCGACAGAGTTGAACGACTTCGGTCTAGAAAAACACTCCTTAAACAGCTCGTACGACTGTCGCCTCAGGAATGGACATTACCCCCTCGCACATTCCCAGGAGCCGCGGGCTTCTGGTTTTCGCCGCACTCTTTGCCGCGCCGCTGTTCTTGCCCCGATTGCCCGCTTCAAGCCCTCCCAAATATCCCGAGTACGTCCTCGAAGGCACCGAGCTAAGGACGCTCCCGCGCTCGGCCAACGGCCGGGATTACATGCTGTATGTCGCCCTCCCTTATTCTTATGCGACCGAGCCGAATAAAAAGTACCCGGTCGTGTATGTGACGGACGGCTATTGGGCGTTCACCCGGATGGTGGGCCTCTACGGCTCGCTTTGGTATGACAGAGTCGTTCCGGAATTCATCACGGTCGGGCTGGGTTACGCCGGGGAAAACCTGGACTACAACACCCTTAGGCAGTGGGAGCTTTCTCCGGTGTCGATGTCGATCATCCATGCGACCGGACATGCCAAGGAGTATCTCAACGCTCTCGAGCGGGAAATTGTCCCCTTTGTGGAGCGCGAATATCGGGCGGACCCCCGGCAGCGGGTGATTGTGGGGGGATCGCTAGGCGGGCTTTTCACCCTTTACGCGATGCTGACGAAGCCGGACCTTTTCAACGGCTACATCGCGATGAGCCCGTCCGTCGGCCTCGGCGGCGATTGGATCTTCAAGCGCGAGGCGGAGTTTTTTGCGTCCCATCAGCCTCTGAAGGGCCGGCTCTTCATGACCGTGGGCGGGTATGAGTCGCCCGATTTCGTCGAGAACGTGAAGCGTTTCAACGACCGTCTCCTGGAGCGAAAATACCCCGACCTGGCCTACCGTTTCCGAATCATCGACGGTGAGCGGCATGGGGCGAGCAATTCGGAGGCGACCAACCGCGGTTTACGCTATGTATTCGAACCGATCGCACCGGAGACAGGCCCAAAGCGCTAGCGCCGGAATGGCCTGATGGGGTTTTCGCACTCCCATTCAGTCAAATGGATCCGTCGGGAAACCAATCTTGGAGCTTCGAGCTGACGTCAGAAGGCTGGAGGAGAATGCTTCCGCAAGACCTCATGACTCCTGTGACCCCATCCCCAAATCAGCCGCCCGCCCCGAAATCGTGGCCGGCCAAGGGTCCTCAAATCCCTGTGCGGCAAGGGGACAATCCAAAGTCGCTCAGTAGATGAACCACCAGGTGGGCGCGCCGAGCTCCTTGCCGTCCTTTACCCGCGTGAGAAGGCAGGTCTTGTAGATGCTGATCAGGATCAGGCAAAGAAACGGGTTCACGAAGGCCGACTGCTTGATCATGAGCGGCTGGTCTCCGGGCATCGCGTTCACCGTGAAGTATCCCGCCGCGCAAAGGGCCAATCCCAGGGGGACGAATATAATGGCGGCATCCCGGGTCGACAGGGCCGAGAGCGTGTAGCGTGCGCCGAAGGCCCACAGCCTGAAGGTGTCCAGGCACGCCTTGGCTGCGCAGAAGATTAGCAGGATGAAAAACGGCAGATAGGATACGAAGATTTCGACGAGGAACCGCGCGACGGATTCGCCGGTCGGCCTGCGCGAAGCGAAGTCGATCGCCGTGCCCTTGAGGTCCCACGGGTTCACGTCCCCGGGGCTCTTCTCCTGCCCCTCAAGGTAGAGCTCAAGGTACGCGCGCTGCTCGGCCGTGAGGGGCGGCTTCTGTTTCGCAAGCGTGAGGTTGTACCGCAGGGCCCCCGCGGGCATGGAGCCCAGGCCGGGCGTGCGCCCTTGCTTCACGAGGTCGTCCACCTTCAGGAGGAGCTCCTGCTGCTGGTAGCTCGGCCTCTCGTCCTCCTGGTCAAAAAGCCAGATTCGGTAATGAACGTAGCCAAAACAGACCAGAATTGCGGCGATGATGGCCGCGTTAATCCGGAGCGTGAGGAGGACCGCCTTTTCGTTCATGCCGCGGCCTGGAACCGCGGATCCATTACGAACCCCGCTGGCGGCCCGTCAAGCCTCATGGAGGCGGCCGGCCGCGCTCACTTGTTGCCGCCAAAGAGGCTCTTGACGGCCTCGCCCGCCGATTTGGCGGTGCTGCCCGCAGCCGCGCCCATCGTCGAACCGATCTTCCCCGCGGCCTCCGTCGTCGCCTTCACGATGCTCCCCGTAACGCTGCGCATGACGGCGAGCGTCAGTGCGGAGGACGAAATGCCGCCTTCCCGCGCGCCCACATCGTCGAGGGTCACCGCAGGCATGGGCAGCGTCAACGCGGTCGGCCCAATACCCAGCGTCACCCGTCCATGGGTCAGCGAAAAATGCTTCACGATGAACTTCAAGGGCTTCCCCTCCTTGCCGACCGGCTCATCCTTGTTCGCGCCTTCGGCGGAGGACCCCTGGATATTCTTCAGCAGATCGCCAATGTTGCTCGAGAGGACTTTGGTTTCGTAGACGATTTCGGGGCTGTCGATCGAGACGTCGCTCAGGACAACACAGTCTTTGAAAATCGAGCTCGGCTCCGCCTTCACGTGAATCTTGCCGATGTAGAAGGCCTTGTCCCCGGACCAGCCCTTGGGGTTCCCGATGAAAAGGCCCTTTAGCGTCCCGCTTCCGGAAAGCGGCGAGAGACGGGCTCCCTCCAGATGAACCGGGGTTTGCGTGATGGAGGGCGCGAACCTGTTGACCCCCGTTGTCACGATTGAACCGAGAAAAATCGTTGCGCCAAAATACCCGGCCACAAGCAGCACCAATAGGCCGCAGCCGATCCAGATGAACATCCGTTTCATGGCAACGAACGATGGCATAACCGCGGGAAAATTCAACCGGGGGGCGAATGCCGGCACCGCGGCTAGAAGTGCCATCCCAAGCTCAGCATCGGGCCCACCGCATTCAGGCCGGGATTCACGGGGTTCATGTAGCGGTTCGAGATGTGCTGGAAATACACCCCCGCCGAGGCGCTGAGCCTGCTCCTGAGGAAGATCCGTGCGCCCGCGTAGGCAAACCAGTTGAGGTTAAAGTCCTCGCCCTGCGCTCCCTTGATCTCGTGGCCTTTGCTGTCCAGCCAGCCTATCCCGCCGCCGCTCGAGAAGAACAGGGAACGGGTCCGGCGCTTGTCCCACCATTCGATGATCCCCGAGGCCGAGCCGCCCATGAAATGATGCTCGGGCCCGACGATGATCGGCTCACCGAGCAGGCTGAACCGGTTCCGGATCACCAGGTCCCCGCCAAAGAAGGGGCGAATCGTGCCCACAAGCGGGCTCTTGATCGTCAGGAGCTGCGGCAGAACGGTGTAGCTCAGGGGCGTGGCCGAACCGGTGAAGCGCCAGATGATTCCGCTCTCATAGTCCACCTCCCAATGCTGCGTCGGATCGTACGGGACGGCCAGGGTTGCGCTTTCCTGCGCGAGCACCCGAGAGCCAACGCACAAAACGAACCAGACGGGGAGCAGCCGCGAAAGACGCATCATGGTATAGTTGAATCCACGGCGTCCACCAACAGCAAGGAACGAGAGCGGTCCGCCAACCGAAACGGAGGCGGCCGGCCCGAAAGGACCGAGTTTTCCGCGTGCGCGTCAGCGGACGGGCAGGAAACGCTCGCAGTAAGGCGAAGGCACCGTGACGGGATCACCCGAGCGGGTCAGGCGGCCCGTCGCGGTGTCGACGCGGAAGACAAGCGCGTTGTTGCTGTCGTGGTTCGTGACGATGATCCATCGTCCGGTGGGATCGAACGCGAAATTGCGCGGCGACTTTCCCCCGCTTGAGACATGCTCGACGGGCGTGAGCCGGCCCGTGTCCTGGTCGATCGCGAAGCCCGCGAGGCTGTCGTCCCCGCGGTTCGAGCAGTAGAGAAGTCTCCCGTTCGGATGGATCTCAAGTTCGGCGCAGGCGCTCACCCCCTTGAAGTCGGCCGGCAGCGTCGTGATGGTCTGGAAGGGCGCAAGCCTGCCGTTGGTGGAATCCCACGAGAACGCGATGATCGTGCTGGCGATCTCATTGATCAGGTAGACCCAGCGGCCGTTCGGATGGAATCGGACGTGGCGCGGTCCCGAGCCGGGGGAGATCGCAGCGAACGCCGGTTCATTGGGGGTCAGCGCTCCTGAATTCCCGTCGAAGCGGTAGATGTAGAGCCTGTCGACCCCGAGATCGGGGACGAGAACGAAGCGATTCGTCGGATCGAGTACGATGGCGTGGGCGTAAGCGTGGGCCTGGCGGCGGGGATTGACGCTCCGGCCGGTGTGCTGGTCGAAGCCCGTCCAGTCGCCGATGGCGCCGTCCGGCCTGAGGGCGAAGACGGCGACGTTTCCTCCGTCATAGTTGGCCACGAGCACGTAGCGGCCCGTGCGGTCGAGCGTGATGAAGCTCGTGTCACCGCCTCCTGCGAGGACCCGGTTGATCAGTGTCAGGCGGCCGGTGTGCGGCTCGACCGCATAGGCCGACAGTCCGCCGGGCGTGCCCGAGTTGCAGGTGTAGAGCCGGCTCCCGTCAGGCGTGAGGACGAAGAAGGCGGGCTCCCTGGCCTCAATCAGGAACGCCGGTTTCGTCAGGGCGCCGGTGTCGGTGTCAAACCGGGCGAGGGAGAAGCCGATTCCGGGCCCGAAGCTGTGCGACCCGAAATAGACGAACATATCCGAAGCGTTGGCGGGGCGGATCGGTAGGAATGCGAGCAATGCAATGCAAAGGGCACGCGGTGTTTTCATGGGGGAAGGGGGACCGGAACGGGGGCTAAGGCTCGATTTGACGCTGACGGGATCCCCATGGCACGGCGCCTGTCTCGAGGGAGATGTCTCCGGGGGGTATCGGGCCGAACATCATGAGGCGTCGCGGTCAAGCGGGTCCAGGGGTTGTCCGAATCAGAAGAAGACCTTCCATTCGACGTCGTCGCCGGAAGTCGAGGTGTAGTCGACCTTGAGGAGCGGGCCCTCCGTCGCCAGGGTTGCGGCGAGACCCCCGGACACCTCCACGCGGCTGGCCTTGAAACCGTCCGGCACATAAATCCGCAGCTGGTAGGGATCTCCGGCGACGGCGCGGGAGACGCCCCGAAGCATCCGCTTGCCGCTGTCGTAGGCGAGATCCTTGATATCGACCGCCATCTGCCTGATGTGGCGGCTCGTGGAGACCAGGACGGGGTGGTCCTGCCTCTCGACGATGCTGTAAATGGCGCAATCGTAGGGATTGAGCGGACGCGGGTTGAACGTGCCCTTGAACGTCCCAACAAGCCGAGCGCTCCAGAATTCATAGGCAATATACTCCTTGCCGGGGTCAAGGCGCAGGTCCTTCGCGGCATCGAGCGACGTCGTGAATTCCGACTCGCCCCGGCCCGTCTTCCCGAGATCGGTGAAGTTAAAGACCGAAACAATGCACCATTTTCCAAAGGGGCGCACGATGGGCATGTTCCAGACCTGCGCCGGCTTACGCACGAACAGGTCCACGGGATACGATGTGTCCATCGTCGGCGGACTGATCCTCTTCAGAAGCTCGACCCGGTCCTCCGGGTAGGGGACATCGAAGGCCTCGGAGACGAAAAGCGTGCTGCCGGCGATGGCATGGAAGCACGCATCGACCCTCGCCTGACCGGCCGTGAACAACCCCCCGTCACCCGAATTGTATTTGTAGACATGGAACCCGTCGCCGTCGTTCCAGAACACCCGGCCGTTGTAAAAGAAGCGGTTCGCCGAACCGAAGACGGTCTCGGCAAAGAGCCCGGTGAATTCGATTCCGGCAAGCTGCGAAAAGCCCTCCTCGTACCCGTGGTCGGCGTCCTCCGAGACGCGGCATATGTCCACCAGGCCGTAGGAATGGTCGACCGGCTGCATATTCGACCGGATAACCATTCGCGGCGCCTTTTGGTCGATCGCCTCGCGCCAGGGCAGGCCGGCGGCACGGTAGGTCTCGAGAGCGCTCTGGAACGGATCGAACTGGCCGGGCCATTTGTCCCACCAATCCGCAAAATCCATCTCGACGCGGCCCGTCTCGCCCTCGTGGCCGACCATCGATCGGAATGCGCGCTCGCGCTCCAGGCGAACCGTCAGGGGATTGGAGAAATCGATGACTCTTTCTCCCTCATACTTCGGCGTATGGATGGACAGGTAGCATTCCTTCGGATAATTGACCCGCGAAGGCCGTCCCTGGGTGGAGCCGCCCGACCCGTATAGACCCCAGCTCTGCTGCGGGGCGGGTCCGCCCATTCCGTAGTAGAAGCGGTCCAGGCCGTTCGCCTTGAAGAAGGCCGCCGCCTTGGCATTCGAGCCGCCGGACATCCACCCGTGGAAGCGGCTGTAGTTGTTGGCGACAAGCTCGCGGTCGTCCAGGTCGATCGGCCGCCGCTCCTTTAGCCTGACGTCATGCGCGGCCGCAATCAGGTCGGCCTGGTGCTCCATCGCCCGCAGGGCATCGGTGTTGAAATCGATCAGCAGCTTTTCCCCGGGGAAGCCCTTGCCGGGAGGGATAGTGACCTTGTAGCTGCAGTATCCCCGGACCCGCATCCTGTCGGGGATTTTTCCCGTCCAGCCCTCGGCCACCTCGAACCGCGAGGCGCCCTTCAGCGTGGTGACATGGCCCAGGAGCAGGCTGTTGCCGGTGTCCGCGTCGCGGACGACGTGATTCACAGCGTAGGTGCGGGGTGTGATCAGGTGGATCACACTCCAGAGCTCGTAGTAGTCCCGGTTGCGCGACTGGGTTCCGAGGCTGATCCATTTGTCGGTGGTGCCCCCGAGCCGGGCATCATTTGAAACAAAGGTGTCCATGTCGTCCAAGTCGACCGGATGACCCGTGCTGTTAGACCGACCGAGGCTGACGAGGAGGTCGGTGCCCGTCTTGCTGACCGAGATCTGGTATTCGAAATCGAGCTGCCCAGGCTTCTCGCCACGCAGGGTGACGGTTAGGAAAGAGCCAAGGACGCCGGAGTCGTCCGGATTGACCGAACCCGATACAGCCCAGCCGGACGGGTCGTCATTCGGGAGAAAAAAGACATCGTTGAGCTGCATCGGGGTGCCGATGACGCTCGCGGACCAGCGGCACGTGCTGGGGTCGACCGACACGGCAAGGCGCCCGGAGCTGACGTTGATGGGCGGCTGCGCCTCGAGGCCAGACCCCGAACAGGCCAGCAGGAAACAAAAAAGGAAGCATCGGCACGCGCGGGATTCGATCTTCATGGGCGGGCGAACGTCGTCGACCAGTCGGTCATTGGGGTTTGAATTTGGGGCGACCTGCCGGACTGTCAGCAAGGCAGTCCCTAAGATGCTGCCACGTGCATTTGACGCTCGTGAGCGGCACCATGCAACGTCGCTCTTCAAGTGAAGATCCGGCCTCCGGGAACCGGGCCGAGAGCGGTCCGCGCGGACCCGAGGATCTGCACGGCCCGGCTCGGCCGGGGATTCCGGGCCGGAGACGCGCAATCCGGCGGCGAGTCAGCCCGGTGACGGACCCATCGTCTTCAGGAGCTGTGCGGCCGGCTTGCTTCCGTGGCCGGCAGATTTCTTGAGCCAATAGAAGGCAAGCCGTGCATTCTTGGGAACGCCGAGTCCCGTGTGGTAGCTGAGTCCGAGAAAGTACTGGGCATCCGGCTGCTCCTGGTCGGCCGCCTTTCGCCACCACCGCGTGGCCTCGGCGGTGTCCTTGGGGACTCCCTCCCCAATGAAGCAGCTCAGCCCGAGGCAGAATTGGGCTTCAGCATAGCCGCCTGCGGCAGCCCTCCCCCACCATTTGGCCGCCTTGGCGGGGTCCCTTGTGAAGCCGTGGTCGCCGTTGTAGCAGCATCCCAGCACATACTGGGCTTTCAAATCCCCTTGTTCCGCATCCTTCTTGAGTTGAACGATGGGGCCGCTTTCCGCAAACCCCTGAGCCGCCGGCTGACCGTCATTGGCCGAGCAAACCGCGCCGCCGGTCATGGCGGAAATGAAGAGGACCAGCGGACACCAGGCACCGCCGGTAAATCGCTTCATTGGCCGCAAGGGTACACGAATCTCCCCGCTGCCTATGCCCGCGTCGCTCCGATAATGCTGTCGGTGTTCATCCTACGGGGCAAACCGCGAACGCGGCCCGATCACCCGCGCCGGGCCCCTTGTCCGCCTATCCAAAATCGAGCTCGGGCTCCGGCGGCGCCTCGTCCGGGGGCGCAAGGCAAAGCGGGCCCTGGTTGCGGCTGTTGCTGACATACCGGTTAACCGGCCGCGAAGCCATTTGCTCGGCAGCAAGAGGTTTAAAGAGGAACTTGAGCTCATCGGGGGCTAGGGGCTGGTCCCCGATCCACCGTGGCATGGTCTCCTGCGTGAGGATGACGGGCATCCTGTCGTGGACCCTTGCGACGAGCTCGTTGGGCTCGGTCGTCAGGATGCAGTAGGTCTCGGGAAGATTGTCCCCGGGCGGGTCCCAGATTCCGGCAAACGCGAAGGGCTCCTCGTCAGCGAGCGTGAAAAGGTGGGGCAGCTTCACTCCGCCGCGCGTCAGCCATTCGTAGAATCCGTTCGCAGGCACGAGGCATCGCCTTGCGGCGATCGCCTTCCGAAATGCCGAAAACGTCGCTGCCGTCTCGGACCGCGCGTTTGCGATGAGCCGCGGCCTCACGCTCGAACGCTCCCCAAAGGGCACGAAGCCCCACCTCATCGGGCGCACGGCCGGCCCGGCAGCGACCTTGGCAACGACGGGCATCGTGTCGGTCAGGGTCACGTTGTAGCGGGGGCCCGCCCAGTCGGGTGTCTCCAGGGGCGCGCCGAGGGCCCGCGAGATCGCATTCAGCGCCGCGTCGGTCTTGTGGAGCGTATAGCGGACGCACATGGTGCCAGGGCCGCCGCCGCCGGTTCAGCGCGCATCGAAGGCGCCGCGCAGGTCCGCGCAGAGCCGGTCGTGGAGCTCCTGGCGCTTCCGATAGAGCGCCATCCTCCCCTTGTCCGGGGTGCAGCGGGTCGACTCGTCGAGGGAGACGCTCCGGCTGCAGAGCTCCGAGAGTGCCGCAGCGGGGCCGCGGCCCTTCGAATCGCACCAGGCCGCCTGCAGGGCCCCGCCGAGGGCCGCGCTCTCGTCCTGCGCCATCGCAACCACGGGCACTCCAAAGACATCGGCGGCGACCTGGCGCCATACCGCCGAGCGGGCCCCTCCCCCCGTGAGCCGGATCTCCTTCGGCCTCACGCCGAGGGCGGAGAGCCTGCGGAGGCCGTAATTCATGCCGAGCGTCGTCCCCTCTATCGCGGAGCGGGCGAGGTGCCCCTGCGCGAGCGTCCTGCGATCGAGGCCGAAGTAGACCCCGGTGCCCCTCGGGAGGTTGGGGGTACGCTCGCCGTCCAGGTAGGGAAGGAGCGTCAGACCGTCCGATCCGGCAGGCGCCGAGTCCGCGGCCCGTTCCAGGTCCGCCAGGCTCCAGCCAAAGAGGGCCCTCACCTGCTCGGTGACGCCGGTGACGTTCATCGTGCACAGAAGCGGCAGCCAGCCGCCGTTCGACGAGCAGAATGCCGCGATCTCCCCGGAGGGATCGACGACCGGCTTCCTTGAGAAGGCGTAGATCGTGCCGCTCGTTCCGAAGCTCGCCGTGACCGCCCCGGGGGCCACGTTTCCGGTCCCGATGGCGCCCATCATGTTGTCGCCCCCACCCGCGCTCACGATCGTCGCCGAAGGAAATCCGTAGCGCGCCGCGATCTCGGGCAGAAGCGTGCCGCACGCCTCGTGCGAAGCCGAGGGCGGCGGGAGGCATTCGGCCACCCGGCCGTCCACCGCGTCCATCGCGGCCTCCGACCAGGCGCGCCGGCGCACATCGAGGAATCCCGTGCCGGAGGCGTCGCCAAACTCCATGAAGTACCTGCCTGTCAGATGGAAATTCAGGTAATCGTGGGGGAGCAGGATGTGCCGGAGCCTCTTGAAATTGGCCGGCTCGTGCCTCCTTAGCCACAGGACCTTCGGGGCGGTGTAGCCGGGCAGGAACGGAAGCCCCGTCTTCCGGATGACGGAGGCGCTACCCCCGAGCTTCCGGGTGAGGATCGCGCATTCGGCGGCGGTGCTGGTGTCGCACCAGAGCTTCGCGGGCCGAATGACGGCGCCGGCCTTGTCCAGCGCGACGAAGCCGTGCTGCTGCCCGGACACCCCGATCCCGCGCACGCGCGAGCGGTCGATCCTGGAGGCGACTTCGCCCACGGCGGCGTCCATCGCGGCCACCCATTCCTCAGGGTGGGCCTCCATATGGCCGGGCGGAAGCCCCTCGATCAGGTGGTGCGGGGCGCGCGCCTCCGCGACGACCCGTCCGGTGTCCATGTCGAGCGCGATCGCCTTTACGCTTTGGGTCCCGCTGTCGACCCCTATATAGAGGCTCATGGCCGCTTAGCGCCCCGTCAGGTAGCTGTTGAGGAGGTTCTCCAGGTACTCCTGGCGCCCGCTCTTCGGCACGGGTTCCCCGAGCTTCGTCAGGACCAGCTTCTCCAGTTCCCGGAATCCCACGGCGCCCTTCTCGATCTGCTTTCCGAAGCCCGAGTCGTAGCTCGAGTAGCGGTCCGCAAGGAACCCGTCGAGATGTCCGTCGGAAAGGATCCTCCGGGCTATCTTGAACGCCAGGGCGTAGGTGTCCATTCCGCCGATGTGCGCAAAGAAGAGGTCCTCCGGATCGATCGACGGGCGGCGCAGCTTCGCGTCGAAATTGAGCCCGCCCTTGCCGAGGCCGCCCGCGCGCAGGATCGTGATCATCGCGAGCGTGATCTCCTTCACGTCGGTGTTGAACTGGTCCGTGTCCCAGCCAAGCAGCGGATCACCCGCGTTCGCGTCGATCGAGCCGAGCAGGCCCTGGGAGGCCGCAACCTCGATCTCGTGCTGGAACGAGTGCCCGGCGAGCGTCGCATGGTTCGTCTCGATGTTGAATTTCAGGTGCTTCTCGAGCCCGAAGGTCCTGAGGAAGGCGATCCCGCTGGCGACGTCGAAGTCGTACTGGTGCTTGGTCGGCTCCTTTGGCTTCGGCTCGATGTAGAACTGGCCCTTGAAGCCAATGCGCTTGGCGTGGTCGACCGCCATGTGGAGGAACCGGGCCAGGTGCTCCTGCTCGCGCTTGAGGTTGGTGTTGAGAAGCGTCTCATAGCCCTCGCGCCCGCCCCAGAAGGTGTAGCCGTCGCCGCCCAGCTCATGGGTCACCTCCATGGCCTTCTTCACCTGCGCGGCGGCATAGGCGAAGACGTGGGCGTCGGGGTTGGTGGCGGCCCCGCACATGTAGCGCGGGTTGGAAAAGAGATTGGCCGTTCCCCAGAGAAGGCGCACGCCCGTCGCCTTCTGCAGCGCCTTCGCGTGCGCCACGACCGCGTCCAGGTTGCGGTTCGACTCGGCCAGGGTGGCGCCCTCGGGGGCGATGTCCCGGTCGTGGAAGCACCAGAAGGGGGCCTCGATCTTAACGAAGAACTCGAAGGCCGCGTCCATCCGCCGCTTGGCGACCGAGAGGGCGTCCTTGCCCGATTCCCAGGGCCTGCGGATGGTGCCGGGGCCGAACGGATCGCCGCCGACGCCGCGGAACGAATGCCAGTAGGCGATCGAGAAGCGAAGGTGGTCCTTAAGGGTGACGCCATCGATCACCTCGGACGGGTCGTAGTGCCGGAAAGCCAGGGGATTCTCGGACTTGGGGCCCTCGAACGGGATATGGGGGACGCTGAAGAATTGGGGTTTCGTGGTTTTCGACATGGCCCGCGAGGTTTACCACGCGCCCCTTCCACCGTCGAGTATTCGTTGGCACACAAAATTTTCGTGGGGCCCTTGTCTTTGCGACCCCCTCCGCCAGAGTCATTACCATGCGCTTCCATCTTTGCAGCCTTTGCTCCGTGTTCCTCGCCTCGGCCGCCGCCGCCTGCGCCGCCGAATTCACCGTGACCGCCCGATACCCCATCGCCGGCGAGGTGCGCTACGACTACCTCCGCGTCGATCCCGCGATGCGGCGCCTCTATGTCTCGCACGGGAACAGCGTCGCGGTCCTCAATGCCGACACGGGGGCGTTCATCGGCGAGATCTCACCGATGAAGGGCGTGCACGGGATCGCCCTCGTTCCTGCGCTCAGGCGCGGATTCATCACGTCCGGCGGGGACCGGACGGTCGTCATGTTCGACCTGGACACGCTCAAGGTGGTCAAGGTGATCACCGGCCTCGGGATAAAGCCCGACGCCGTCGAGTTCGATCCCGAGACCGGGAAGGTCTATGTCGCCAACGGGCAGTCGGGCGGGATCTCGGTGATAGATCCCTCGGCCGGCGCGATCACGGCGACCATCCCGATCGAGGGGAAGCTCGAGGGAATCGCGTTTGACGGGAAGGGGCGGCTATTCGTGAACACGGAGGACAAGAGCATGATCCAGGTGGTCGACACCCACACCCTGAAGCCGCTCGCCCTCTGGCCGATCGCGCCCGCGGAGGGCGGAACGGGCCTGGCGATCGACGTCGCAAGCCATCGGCTCTTCTCGGCAGGCGGCAACAACAGGCTTGCGGTCGTCGACAGCGACACGGGCGCCGTCGTCGCGACCCCCGAAATCGGCGACGACCCGGACGGCGACGCGTTTGACGCGGCGAACGGCCTCATCTTCACGTCCAACATGGTCGGCACGCTCACGGTCCTCCACGAGGACTCGCCGAATGCCTACAGCCTCGTGCAGACGGTCCCCACGGCCTTTGGCGCCCGGACGATCGCACTCGACACAAAGTCGGGCCGGGTCTTCCTGGCGACCGGCAAGTTTGGCGACGCCCCCGCCCCCACGGCCGACAATCCCCATCCGAGGAGGCAGGGGGAGCCGGGAAGCTTCGAGGTCCTGGTCGTCGGGCGCTGAGGCCCCCGGGGCCCCGGGTCAGGGCGCCGGCTGGAGACCGCAGCAAGATAGGCCAGAATCCCGAACCCGAAGCTTACGCCATAGTCTCAGGCGATGCGCTTCCTCGGACGGGCGCGAGTCTGCCTGCGTTAATTCGGTTTTGCGCCGCTCGATGCCCCTGATGCGCTCGGCCATCCCACACGAACGCATGTCTCATCGGGGTCGGACAGGGAGAATTCATACATTCCCCAGGGTTTATGCTCGGCGGGGTGCAGCACGGCGCCGCCGAGATTCCGGGCCAGTTCGTCCACGTTCTCCGCGCACAAATAAAGACCGAATGGATTGCGGCCGGGAACAAGCCAGCCTTTCACGGCAACCGTAAGATGAATCTTCCCTCCCCTGCCGTCGGACAGCATCCGGTAGTTGGCGTCCCCCCCGGGTTGGCGCTTGAAGCCGAGCTTGGCGTAGAAGGCTTCACTGGCGTCGAGATTATTGCAGGGGAGTATGGCCGTCAAAGTGTGTTCGTGCGACATTTGAAGAAACGAATGGAGGGGTCCGGGACGACAGCCATGGCTCGGCTTCGCTGTGAACCGAGTACAGGAAATTTCGACCGGTGATCAAGCGTCTGCGCGGTTCGTTGTAGAGGGGGAGGATCGCATCGAATCTGAGCGCGCGCCGCGGCCATCTGGCGAAAAGAGCGTCGATGGCCCGGCAGGGGCCCTCTAACCCGGGGCCGCACCGGCCGGATGGCGCAAAAAGGGAGGCGGCCGGTTTCCCGGTCAGCGGTAACGGTAGACCGTCACACGTTGGATTCCCTTCTGGCTGGGTCCGAAGAGCGACGGGTGCTCCGGATCCTCGAACAGACGCGGCAGGATCACACTGCTGTCTCCGGTGTCGTCGCCCGCCAGCAGCCGTCCCGGAACCCACTTCCCCTCTTTGAACACGCCTTCCTCCACGGTCGCCAACCCCACATTGGAGGGCTCCGAGGAAGTCGGCAGGAAGCGGATGCTCACCCCGGTGCCCGCCGCAAAGAATTCCGCCGGCCCCGTCTGAATGATGATGGCGGCCGCATTCGGATACGGGGGCTGAGGTTGGGGCGCGGGGGGCTGGACTCGCGGCATCAGGTAGGAGGCCTCGAGGGTGTAGTCGCCCACCCTGAAGATCTGCGGCTTGTCGTTGGCGCCGATCAGAACCGCCGACATGGTGCCGTCGCCCTGATGGGCCGAGATCAAAGGCGCCAGCTGCGCGATCACTTCGTAGGCGCTGACCAGGTACGGGTCGGGTTTGGCCGGCCGTTCAATCCCCATCGGCGAGATGCCGATCGCATCGTGCCGGCCGAAGGCATACAGCACGCGGGTTCCCAGATTATTCGGCGGAAACCCCCGGGTCTCGGGAATCAGAAGGGGATTGCCCGAACGGGTGTAGAGCGCGCACGACTGCGCAAAATCGGCGTCGTAGATGTCGGGTGAGATAATGTCGATGTCGGGCGCGCCGGCCCGCCACACATCGAACACATCCGACATCGGGGCGCCATTGGTCTTCTGCCCCTCCTTCGGGAACGCCCATCCCCAGGAATTCACGTACATCGGCAGCGGGTACTCGGCCTTCCCCAGCCGGGCAATCCGTCCGACATAACGGGAAAAATGCCAGGCCATGAAAATCTCGTCGCCGGCGACACCCGGTCCGAAGACCTCCTCCCATCCGCCGGAGGTCCTTGCTCCGGCCTTCTCCCAGACCGCGAGGAGCTCGGGGATCAGCGTGGATTTGTGCTTCGTCAGGTAGCCAATGAGCTCGGCGGGCACAGGTTCGCTGTGGGCGGCGGTCGCCAGCGGGGAACGGTCGCGGCCGAAAATCTCGTTCTCCACCTGGATCATGATGACCGTGCGGCTACTTTTCATCCACCGCCTTGACGTGTTTCATCAGGGCCGCAAAAGCCCGGGCGTCCGCATCCCGGTTCTCCGGACTGAACGGGGTGAGCACTTCGATGCTCCGACCCTCCTGGTTTTGGACGCGCGGAAACCGCTGATAGTCCGCCTTAACCCAATTCGGCGCATACGTGGAGTGGCCATTCTTCCAGCTGCCGAACCAAAGCAGCACGAGCCGAAGATCGTGGCTGCGGGCGCCCTGGATCACTCCGTCGAGGACACGGAAGTCGAACTTTCCCTCCTCCGGCTCGACCTGTGCCCACGAGACCGCCGCCAACACGCTGTTGAGCCGGGTGTCGACGAGCTTGGGCCATTTCGAATTCAGGTAGTCGAGGTTCGTCGCCGTGTTGTTGCCGAGCTCCCCCGCCAGCATCAGAAACGGCCGTCCGTCCACCACCAGTTGGGTGGCGGTCCCGTGTTTTTGGAGGTGGGGGATCTCGCCGGCTTGATCGCTGGCGCGGGCCGTCGCGAGGGCGCAGACCACCGCGACCGCGATCGCGAGAAAGGGCGTGAGCGAGGACGGGATATTTCGGGGGGAGCCGGACAAGGGAAAATTTTCGGGAATCACGGAAAGGTTGGCCGGCGGCGGTTCAATACGTGGCGACGGAGACGCGGAGAACAAGAGGTTCGGCGATGAAATCGAGCCCGCCATCGGTCTGGTCGCCGTTCAAGATGCGCCGGACCCTGAAGACGCCGTTTTCGTAGGCGCCCTCCTCGACCCTCAGAAACTGGCGGTGCCGGCCCGCCGCCGTGGGCCTGAAATCGACACGCGAGTAAAAGCCGGTGACGAGAAACTGGCCCTCGCCCAGCTGCGCGACCAGCGCGCAGCCGATCGGTCGCGGATTGCCAGCCGGGCGTCCGTAGCGCGCCCACATGCCGTAGGACACGGTGGCGTCCCAGGGTCCGAACGGGAGCGTCTGCGTGACTTTGCCCGGCTCCTCCGCGACCGCCTGGAGTTTGCCCTCGAAATTCATCCGCGCGATCTCGCGCGCCATCGGACCGATCGCGCGGTAATTGTCCGCCCACGGCGCGACGAATTTTCTCGTTCCCGTCAACGCCCAGGGATGAAGCAACTCGTCCCTCGGCCGGACCCCCTCGGGCACGGCATAGTCCTTCGTATAGTCCATGCCAAACGGCGAGAATCCGATGGCCTGCTGGCCGAGCGCGAAGAAGAAGAATCGCGGGCTGCCGCCGGTTTCAGGAATGAACAGCGCGTTATCGCTGCGGCGGTAGACTTGCAGCGCCTTCTGGTAGGCGACGGCGTCGGTGTTGTAGTCGTCGGGACAAAGCATGTCGAGGGCGGGCGCGGCGGCTTTCCATATCGGGATGACGTTGTCGGTCGGCCCGCCGTTGCCGAAGTTGCCGGCCGTCTCGGGGCCCATCACGTCGCGCTGGGCTGCGTTTGCGTAGAGCGGAAGCGGATAGACGGCTTTCCCGGCCGCGGCCACCCGCCCAATAAACGAGGCCACGTACCAGGCATGAAAATATACCTCGCCTGCGGGACCGAAGACCTCGGTCCAGGTGCCGCCGGACGTTTTCCTCATCGCGGTGAGAACGGCGGCCGGCACGGGCTCGCTGAAGCGCTTCTGCGCGGCGGGAGAGTAGTCGCGGGGGCATTCCCAGGTGCCGGATTCGTTTTCCACCTGCACCATCAGCACCGTGAATTGCGGATCGGCCTCCTTCAGGTGGCCCATAAACGCGACAAAGGCCCGTTTGTCCGCCTCGAGCGTTGCCTCCGCGAACGGCGAGGGCGAGTCCAGCGCCTCGCCGTGTGCATCGATCAGATGCGGGTAGCGCTCCGGATCGCGCTTCATCCATTCCGGCAGATAGTGCATGTTGCCGTTCTTCCACGTGGCGAACCACAACAGCACGAGCCGCACGTGATGCGATCGCGCCTGGGCGAGCAGCGTGTCGACGACGCTGAAGTCGAATTGCCCCGGCCGCGGTTCGAGCTGCTCCCAGTAGACCGGAATCAGCACGGTGTTGGCATGCAGATACTCAATCGCCGGCCAGACCTCCGGAAGCGCCCCGGGCCAGCCGCTGGAGTTGTTGACCTGCGCGCCCAGCATGAGGAACGGGGCATCGTCGACGAACAGGGCGTAGCGGCCGTCCTGCTGCACGAGACGCGGCAGGGACGCTTCCTTGGCGATCCCGCAAACGCTCACCGATGCGAGGGCTGCGGCCATGGTCAGAACCCGACAGGAATTCCTCATTGTTGTAGGGGTTGCCTGGAGCCTATTGAGGGCGGCGGCGCCAGGGAAGTGCTTTTGCAGCGCATCATCCTTCGCGCCTTGGTTGCGCTGGCCTCGTTTGGCCTCCTTATTTTCGCCATGAAACCAACCCGCGACGAACCGTCGCCAATTCCAGCCGCATGAATACCGTCCTGCTACTGACCTGCTCGAACATCTTCATGACATTCGCCTGGTATGGGCACCTGAAGTACGGTCACGCGTGGCCGCTTTGGAAGGCGATCCTGGTGTCGTGGGGTATCGCCCTCCTTGAATACTGCCTGGCCGTCCCGGCGAACCGGCTTGGATTCGCCAGGTTCTCCGGGTTTCAGCTCAAGATCATTCAAGAGGGGGTCACCATTTCGGTCTTCATCGTTTTCGCGATAACCTTTCTGAAGGAGAAGCTGGCGTGGAACTATCTTGTGGCATTCGCGTTTCTCGGCGTGGCGGCCTTCTTCGCCTTTGCGTTTAAGACGCAGCAAGTGGCCGTGTGACGGTGACGCAAGATTGCGCCTGGTTGGGCCAAGTACGGGGCATTTTTAAAATGCTCGTCCACCTGGGACATGGGTTCGCCCTCCTGGCTTTGTGCGCGGCTTGGGAATCCCGATGCCCGCGGGCCTTCGCCGGGCGCCGCGGGCCCCTTGCGCCGCCTGCGGATCCTCCCAAAAATTTAGCAAGACGATGCTTGATCGCCGCGAATCGAGCCCTATACCTTGCCGACAGCTCTGTCTGCGCCTATATTACCGAATGACAATCAAAGCCTATCTCAAGCCTTCCTGCGGTTGGTCAAATGGCGTCCGCGCCGTCCTCCGCAAGTACGGCCTTGATTACCAGGATATCGACATCATCGGGGACCGTGAGAACTATTCCGAGATGGTCCGCAAGTCGGGCCAGCCGCTTTCCCCCTGCGTCGAGATCGATGGCGTCATGCTGGCTGATGTGTCGGGTGAGGAAGTGGAGAACTATCTCTTGAGCAACGACCTGGTGAAGCCGACGGAAGCCGCCGCCGACGTACCTACGAACGCGGGCTGCTCCGATGAGGAGCACGCCAAATTGGCGACCAAAACGATCCGCTTCTTCTGACGAGAAGGCCTGCCTCATAATAGTTTCCACAGGGCCGGCTCTCGCACCGATTTCCGGCCCTTTTTTTGCGCACACACCCAAAGCACCGATCCTCCCACAAGCGAATGGCTCCAAACCTGCTCTGAGCTTGCACACCCCGCTTCCCAGAAATGCCCACGAGACCTGACGACGCCCGCCGGCCCAGGCGCACGGCAACCGGCCTGCCCAAGAAGCAGGGCCTTTACGATCCCTGGTTTGAGCACGACGCATGCGGCGTCGGCTTCGTTGTCGATATCAGGGGGCGCAAGTCGAACCAGATCCTCAAGCAGGCCATCCAGCTGCTGAAGAACCTCGACCACCGCGGCGCCGCCGGCTCCGAGGCGAACACCGGCGACGGCGCCGGCGTGCTGATGCAGACCCCGCATGCGTTCCTGAAGGAGGCGTGCAAGAAGGCCAAGATCGTCCTTCCGGCCCCCGGCGAATACGGGTGCGGGCTCGTCTTCCTTCCGCGCGACCGGATCAAGCGCAGGCGCCTGGAGGAGCGCTTCGAGAAGATCGTCCAGTCGGAGGGCCAGATCGTCCTCGGGTGGAGGACCGTGCCGGTCGACAACACCTCGCTGGGCGAGACGGCCCGCTCGTGCGAGCCGACGATCCGCCAGGTGTTTGTCGGGCGCAACCCGGCCAACTCCGACGTGATGGCGTTCGAGCGCAAGCTCTACGTGATCCGCAAGCGCGCCTACAGCGTCATCCGCACCTCGACGATGGACGGCGCGGAGACCTGGTACATGCCGAGCCTCTCCTTCAAGACCATCGTCTACAAGGGCATGCTGCTCACCGGGCAATTGGAGCAGTATTTCACCGACCTCCAGAACCCGTCGATGGAGACCGCCCTCGCGCTCGTCCACTCCCGGTTCAGCACGAACACGTTCCCGAGCTGGGACCGCGCCCACCCCTACCGCTACATCGCCCACAACGGCGAGATCAACACGCTCAGGGGAAACATCAACTGGATGCACGCCCGCGAGGCCCTCTTCGAGTCCGAGCTGTTCGGCGACGACATCAAGAACATCCTGCCGATCGTCAACCCGAACGGCAGCGACTCGTCGATGTTCGATAACACCCTCGAACTCCTCATCCTCGCGGGCCGGTCGCCGGCGCACGCGATGATGATGATGATCCCCGAGCCCTGGTCCAACAACGAGGGGATGGACGACAACAGGAAGGCTTTCTACCAGTACCATTCGTGCCTCATGGAGCCGTGGGACGGACCCGCCTCCATCGCGTTCACGGACGGCGTCCAGATCGGCGCCGTTCTCGACCGCAACGGGCTGCGTCCCTCCCGCTACTACGTGACAAAGGACGGCCTGGTGATCATGGCGTCCGAGGCCGGCGTCCTGGACACACCGCCCGAGAACGTGCTGCACAAGGGCCGGCTCCAGCCCGGAAGGATGTTCCTCGTCGACACCGCCCAGGGGCGCATCATCGAGGACGAGGAGATCAAGGGGAAGATCGCGTCGGAACGCCCCTACCGCAAGTGGCTCGACGAACACCTCGTCCACCTGAGCGACCTTCCGGAGGCCCCGGAGGTGCCGCTTCCCGACCACCGCACGCTTCTCGAACGCCAGATCGCCTTCGGCTACACGAACGAGGACGAGCGGATCATCCTGACGCCCATGGCCCGCGACGGCGTGGAGGCCACGGGCTCGATGGGCAACGACGCGGCGCTGGCCGTCCTCTCAAACCGGCCGCGGCTTCTCTACGACTATTTCAAGCAGCTTTTCGCCCAGGTCACCAACCCGCCGATCGACTGCATCCGCGAGGAGATCATCATCGGAGCGGAGACGCGCCTCGGCTCCGAGGGCAACCTGCTCAACCCCCAGCCCTCGGCGTGCCGGCGGGTCGAGCTCAAGTGGCCGATCCTCACCAACGAGGAATTCGCGAAGCTCCGCAGGATGGCCGTGCCCGGGCTCAATGTCGGCGTCCTCTCGATCCTTTTCCGGGTCACCCGCGGCGAAAGGGGTCTCGCAAAGTCCCTCGAGGAGCTCTGCGCCATGGCTCGCCGGATGATCGAGGAGAACGAGGTGAACGTCATCATCCTGAGCGACCGCGGCGTCAGCCGCGACTTCGCCCCCGTCCCGGCGCTGCTCGCCGTCTCGGGACTCCACCACTACCTGATCCGCGAGGGCCTGCGCACCCGCGTGAGCCTCGTCCTCGAAACCGGCGAGGCCAGGGAGGTCCATCATTTCTCTCTCCTGATCGGCTACGGATGCAGCGCCATCAACCCCTACGTCACGTTCGAGACCATCGACGACATGATTCACGAGGGTCTCCTGCTGAAGATCGACCACAAGTCCGCCTGCAAGAACTTCGTCAAGGCGGCCACCAAGGGCGTCATCAAGGTGATGTCGAAGATGGGCATCTCGGCCATCCAGAGCTACCGCGGCGCCCAGGTGTTCGAGGCCCTCGGGCTGCGCCAGGACGTGATCGACCACTATTTCACGGGCACGCCGTCGCGCGTCGGGGGCATCGGACTCGACGTGATCGCGCAAGAGGTCCTGATGCGCCACCACGCGGCGTTCCCCCCCCGCGCCATCAACGGGCATGTGCTGCCCTCGGGCGGGCAATACCAGTGGAGGAAGGACGGCGAACGGCACCTGTTCACGCCCGAGTCGATCCACAAGCTTCAGAAGTCGGTGCGCACCGGCAACTTCAAGGTCTTCCAGGAGTACTCCGCGCTCATCAACGAGCAGGCGGAGAATGCCTGCACGCTGCGCGGGCTGCTCGACTTCAAGGCCTCCACGCCGATCCCGATCGAGGAGGTCGAGCCGGTTGAATCCATCGTGAAGCGCTTCAAGACGGGCGCGATGTCCTACGGCTCCATCAGCAAGGAGGCCCATGAGACGCTCGCGATCGCCATGAACCGCATCGGCGGCAAGAGCAACACGGGCGAGGGCGGCGAGGACCCCGCCCGCTACACGCTCGAACCCAACGGCGACTCCAAGAACTCCGCGATCAAGCAGGTCGCCTCCGGCCGCTTCGGCGTGACGAGCGAGTATCTCGTGAACGCGCGCGAGCTCCAGATAAAGATGGCCCAGGGGGCAAAGCCCGGCGAGGGCGGCCAGTTGCCCGGCACCAAGGTCTACCCGCCGATCGCCAAGACACGGCTCACGACCGCCGGCGTCGGCCTCATCTCGCCGCCTCCGCACCACGACATCTACTCGATCGAGGACCTGGCCGAGCTCATCCACGACCTTAAGAATGGCAACCGCTTCGCCCGGGTGAGCGTCAAGCTGGTCGCCGAGGTGGGCGTGGGCACGATCGCCGCCGGCGTCGCGAAGGCGCACGCCGACGTGGTGCTCATCAGCGGCCACGACGGCGGCACGGGCGCCTCGCCGCAGACCTCGATCATGCACGCGGGCCTTCCCTGGGAGCTGGGCCTGGCCGAAACCCACCAGACGCTCGTCCTCAACAACCTGCGCAGCCGGATCGCCGTCGAAACCGACGGCCAGCTGAAGACGGGGCGCGACGTCGCGATTGCCGCCCTGCTCGGCGCCGAGGAGTTCGGCTTCGCGACCGGACCCCTGGTCGCCACGGGCTGCATCATGATGCGCGTCTGCCACCTGAACACATGCCCGGCGGGCGTCGCGACGCAGGATCCCCAGCTGCGCGCCCGGTTTGCGGGCAAGCCCGAGCACGTGGTCAACTTCATGCGCTTCATCGCCGAGGAGCTGCGCCTCATCATGGCCCAGCTTGGATTCCGGACGATCGAGGAGATGGTGGGCCGCTCCGACCGCCTCGAGGGCAGGAAGGCCGTGGAACACTGGAAGGCGAAGGGCCTGGATTTCAGCAACATTCTCTACCAGCCGGACGTGGACGAGGGCGTCGGCCGCTTCTGCCAGATCCCGCAGGAGCACGGCCTCGACAAGTCCCTCGACCTGACGGTGCTCCTCGACCTGTGCAGGCCCGCGATCGAGCGCGGCGAAAAGGTTGCGGCGGAGATGCCGATCCAGAACGTCCACCGCGTCGTCGGGACGATCACAGGAGGCGAGCTGACGAAGAAGTGGGGGGCCAAGGGCCTGCCCGAGGACACGATCCGCATCCTCTTCAAGGGCTCCGCCGGCCAGAGCTTCGGCGCGTTCATGCCGAAGGGAATGACCTTCTGCCTCGAGGGCGACACGAACGACTACCTCGGGAAGGGGCTCTCCGGGGGCAAGATCATCGTCTATCCCTCGGAAAAGGCCACGTTCGTGCCCGAGGAGAACGTCATCGTCGGAAACGTCGCGTTCTACGGCGCGACGAGCGGCGAGGCGTATATCCGCGGCGTCGCTGGCGAGCGCTTCTGCGTCCGCAACAGCGGCGTCACGGCCGTCGTCGAGTCCGTGGGAGACCACGGCTGCGAGTACATGACGGGGGGCCGCGTCGTGGTCCTGGGGCCGGCCGGCCGGAACTTCGCCGCGGGCATGTCCGGGGGGGTCGCCTACGTCCTCGACGAGCACGGGGGTTTCCCGAAGTGCGTCAACCGCCAGATGGTCGGCATCGAGAAGCTCGAGTCTGCGGAGGAGATCGCGGAGGTCCGCGCCCTGGTCGAGAGGCACCTCGCCTACACGAAGAGCGCGCGCGCCAAGCGTGTCCTGGACGCCTGGGACCAGATGGTGCCCAAGTTCGTCAAGGTGATGCCGAACGACTACAAGCGCATGTTGACCTGCATCGCGCGCGCCCACAGCCAGGGCCTGACCGGCGACGAGGCCGTCATGGCAGCTTTCGAGGAAAACGCCCGCGACCTCTCGCGCGTGGGCGGAAACTGAGCCCCACCCCGAACGAACCTAGCACGATGGGAAAACCAACTGGATTTCTTGAATACCTGCGGGAGCTGCCCGCGGACAGGCCGCCGCTTGGGCGCGTGGAAGACTGGAAGGAGTTCCACGACCACATGGAGGACGACAAGCTCCGCAAGCAGGGCGCCCGCTGCATGGACTGCGGCGTGCCCTTCTGCCACACGGGGAAGCTCGTCAGCGGGATGGCCTCCGGGTGCCCGGTCAACAACCTCATCCCCGAGTGGAACGACCTTGTCTACCGCGGGCTCTGGCACGAGGCGCTCGAGCGCCTGCACAAGACCAACAACTTTCCGGAATTCACCGGGAGGGTCTGCCCCGCGCCGTGCGAGGGCTCGTGCGTCCTCGGGATCACCAACCCGCCGGTCACGATAAAGAACATCGAATGCTCGATCATCGACCGCGGATGGAGCGAGGGATGGGTCTTGGCCGAGGCACCCCAGGTGCGCACCGGCAAGAAGGTCGCGGTCATCGGTTCGGGTCCCGCGGGCCTTGCGGCAGCCGCACAGCTCAACCGGGCCGGGCACACGGTCACGGTCTTCGAGCGCGCCGACAGGCCGGGCGGGCTCCTCATGTACGGGATCCCGAACATGAAGCTCGACAAGCAGGAGGTCGTTCTCCGGCGGATCCGCCAGATGGAGCAGGAGGGGATCAAGTTCATCTGCAACGCCACCGTCGGCGAAAACGTCGAGCCGCAGATCTTCCTGAAGGAATTTGACGCGACGGTCATCTGCACCGGCGCAACCCAGCCCCGCAACCTTCCGATCGAGGGCCGCGACCTTGCCGGCATCCACTTTGCGATGGAGTTCCTGACCGCGAACACGAAGGCCGTCCTCGAGGGCGACTCCGGCAAGAGTGCGATCCACGCGGGCGGCAGGGACGTCGTGGTCATCGGCGGCGGCGACACGGGCACCGACTGCGTCGGGACCGCCATGCGCCACGGCTGCAGGAGCCTTGTCCAGATCGAGATTCTGCCCAAGCCGCCGCTCGAACGGGCCGCCGACAACCCGTGGCCGGAGTGGCCCAAGGTCTACAAGATGGACTATGGCCAGGAGGAGGCCTCGGCGCGCTTCGGGGACGATCCCCGGGTCTATGTCACGACCGTGAAGAAGTTTACGGGCGACGCCAGCGGCCGCGTCAAGGAGCTCACCACCGTCCAGATCAAGTGGGAGCGCAATGAGCAGGGGCAATTCGTGCCGAAGGAGCAGCCCGGCACGGAGCAGGTCCGCCCGGCGCAGCTCGTCCTCCTTGCGATGGGCTTCCTTGGGCCCGAGCAGCCCCTCCTTAAGGAGATCGGCGTCGCCTGCGACGCCCGCAGCAACATAAAGGCCGAGTACGAGAAGTACGCCACCAGCATCCCCGGGGTCTTTGCCGCCGGGGACTGCCGCCGGGGGCAGAGCCTCGTGGTGTGGGCGATCAACGAGGGGCGGGGCGCCGCGCGCGAGTGCGACCGCTACCTGATGGGCAGCACGGACCTTCCCTAGGCAGCTTATTCCACGGATTCGACCCGGTGGGGCACCGGCCCCAGGCGGGCGGCGATCTGGACCATGTCCCCCGCCCTCCTTCCGAGGAGCTGACGGCCGAGCGGAGAGGCGCTTGTGACCACGATGGCGGTCGATTCGCCGTCCCTGGCCTCGCGGCCCCCGGATTGCGGGCCCATGAGATAGGCGGTCCGCCTGCCATCGGACTCGAGGACGACCAGGGCCCCCGCGGCAATCGCGTCGCCCGGAGCGAACCTCCTCAGGTTGAGCCCCTTCCATGCGGCCACCGCTCCGGCGATCTCGGTGGCGAGCCGGGCCTGGCCCGCAGCCAGGTACGCCGCGCTCTGGCTCCTCATGTCGTACTTGTCCTCGGCCCGGCTCTCCTCGTTCGTCGCCTCGTCGCGCGAGCCGAGCGCCGCCTCCGTCTGCAGGGAAAGCTCGGCCTCCAGCTGGGAAATGACGGACTGGATAAGGGCGCTCTTGTCCATGGAGGGATTGCGAATATACCTGGCTGGTTCCGATGCCGTCAAAGCCCATCCCCGGTTCCACGGGCGAGGTCCTCACCTGCCTCCCCTCGCCCTATGTCGCCCACGCGCGCACAGGGCTCCTGTATCTCCCGCGCTTCATCGCGAAGTGCAAGTACGTGAAGGACCACGGGGCCCTGCCGGCGAGCTACGCAAAGAACTTCAAGCGGGGGCTCGACCGGTTCCTCTGCCTCCACCTCGGGATCGATCCGGCCGCGGTCGAGCAGGTCGTGCGCGATTCGGCCGACGACGAGGAGATCGAGCGCGGCCTCGCGCGGCTCCTCCCCGGGGACGTGCGCGCCGCCAAATGGAACCGCGACCTCGTCCAGAAGGGCATGACGGCCGCCGGCCGCGAATTCCTGAGCGAGGCGCTCGCCAAGATGGGATGCGCGGACAGGGTCGACCAGATAAAGAGCGTCCCCGACCTGATCGACTTCGACGAGGGGCGCATCGAATGATCAAGGGCCAAAAGGTCGTCTGCATCAACGACACCTTCAACGAGTTCGTGAAGGCCGTTTACAAGGAGCTGCCCGTCAAGGGCAAGACCTACACGATACGCGAGGTGTTCCTCGGACGGGAGAAGATCGTGAAGGGGGGCGACAGCGCGACGGTCGGTCTCCTCCTGGTCGAGCTGGTGAACCCGCCGGATCCGTTCCATGTGGGAAAGCAGGAGCTCGGATTCTCATCCGAGCGCTTCGCGCCGCTGGAGGAGCTTCCCCCCGAGGAGGCCTCCGTGGGCGAGGAGATCGGCGCGGGGGTCGAGTCCGGCTACTGGGCGAACTGACCCGGGGGGTCAGTCGGTCACCCGGACGACGAGATCGCACTTCGCGACCGGGACGGCCTCCTCCTGTCCGGGCTTAAGGAGGAAAAAGCGCAATTCGCTCTTCCCTTCCCTCTTGGCATAAAACGAAATCGTGCTCGCGGGGCGCAAGCCCAGTTCGTCCGAGGCGGGCAGGGTCTTGAACGGCCCCATCTGGTCGAGCACCCGGTTGTTGTTGGAGATGATCTCCCAGACGAGGCCCGAGCCGGGTGCCGGCCCCGGGAGCACGATCCTGACGGCCGTGACGACGGTGACCTCGAGGTCGGGGGACGGATGGTCCGGCGACAGGATGCAGGTCTTGGTCGTCCTCGGGCTGTATTTGGGTGCGGTGTCGCAGCCTGCCGTCAGGACCAGGGCGGCCAGGGCTGCGAATAGAAGCGGCGGGAAGTGGGTTCTTTTCATGGTTAGGGCGCCACGGCGGAACGTAAGGGACGACCCACGCGGCGGCGAATCGATTCTAGGTTTTCCCGGACGAGGGCGCCCATGGACTCGCAGAGCTTGTACTCGGGCCGCCCATAGTGCTCGCCAAGCGAATCGCGCAGCATGTGGACCTTTTCCCGGGGGGCGATGGGGTCCCGCTCCATTTCGACGAGGAGGCGGCCGAGCCGGCCCGAGGCGAGCTCGGCGCGCTGGAGCATGAGCGTCTGCTCCTCGCGCAGGTACTGCTTGGCCGTTTCGGGGCGCAGCTGCCTGGAGCAATAGAGGACCAGCGGGGAGTTCTCCTTGAAGAACTGGGGCCTGTAGAAGTTGAACACGCCGTTATAGCTCTGCTGGTCGAAGTCCATGGCTCGCACGCGCAGCTGCATGTCCTCGAAGTCGGGCGTCAGCACGAAGACAAAGTTGTACGAGCGCATGTCGCCCAGGAGCCTCACGAAGCAGCGCTCGTTGAACTTGACGAGCTCCTTGGCGACCCGCACCGGGCTCAATTCTGGACGGTTGAGCCAGCGATCGATGAAGATGTCGCCCGGGATTCCGGGGATGTGCTCCTCGACCAGCGTGTTGCCGTAGGTCAGGAAGTTGAGCCGGTTTGGCGAGAGCAGGTGCTCCAGCTCGAGGCCGTACACCCGGGAGGCGTCCGCCTTCTTTATGTAGATATAATCCTGGTTGTCGTTGTAGGCGTTGACGATCCGAATCCTGAAGGGCGTCGAGTTGCCGAAGGTGCAGAAATCCACGCGGTCAGCGTAGAGGTGCTCGACGACGGACTTGTCCCCGTCGACCTTGAGGAGGGCATAGACCTCCTTGAGCGCCTCGTTGAGCGACCTCATCTCCGCCCCCTCGTAGATCACGGTGTCCCAGAGCGTCGGCTTCCCGTCCGCGTCCGAGAGCGGGATCACCTCGGTGAACCCGCGGAGGCGCTCGTACGTCACCGGCAGCTCCCGCTCCCGCTTGTAGGACTGCAGGTATCCCCGAAGCCCCTCGTTGATCGGGAAATTGGGCTTCCTGCGGGTCGGGGGAACGTCCACCGGCGCGGCGGCCGCCGCCCTATCGCGCGACCTCAACGGGCGGCCGGGGTCTTTTCGCGGTACGTGTCCCATTGCGCGGTGAGTTCATGGGTGACGCGGCTGCCGACCCGGTAGGCGGCCTCGAGCGAGGGCAGATAGCCGGCGTATTCCGAATGGAGGCTCTTGTTCACCTCCTCCTTCGGCGCCTGCATGCAGTAGTTGCTCGCCGTCCTGAGGAAGAGCACGCGCTGGAAGTCGACCCGGCCCATCCTCGAGAGCCGGCTGAGCGCCGCGGCGATGCCCTGGTCCTCCATGTCCGACATCGCGAACTGGCCCTTGCCCCCGGTCCAAAGCCGGGTCCAGTCGGAGGCCCATTGGGTGAGGGCCTTCCCATGCCAGTAGCGGCAAGAGCCGAACGTCTCCCCGCAGAGGACGAAGGGGGGTTTCTGTGCGTTCGGGAACCCATCATAGAGCGCGCGGAGCTCCCTCATCGCATCCGAGTCCGGGATCCGCGTGTCCTTGGTGAGGGCGTAGGCCCAGTCGACCAGCGTACCGTTCAGCTCGTAGGCCATCGTATCGGGCTCCCAGCCCTCGCGGGCGGGCCTCTCGTTCGGGACGGTCGATCCGATGGGGATGATCGCATAGGGCCACGAGGGGTCGGCCTCGCGGGAATCGATCTCATACGCGACGTCCCCGTCGATCACGTAATGAGCCCAGGCCGCGCTTCCTACCGAGGCGACCGCCGGATTGACCCCGGCGATGCCGTTCACGACCCAGTAGGTCTTCGAAAAGTCGAATTTCCCGCTCAGGACGAGCGCCATGATCTGGTTCGACGCGCGCACGGTGGTGCCCGAGACGACGCCGATCGTGCCGTGAGCGTCCGTCAGCACCGGATGGTCGACACCCGGGATGACAATCGGCTGGCCCCACTTCTCGCGCTCCGCCCAGAATTGGAACTCGCCCGGCTTGTCACCCGTGTCCTGGCCGACCTCGAACGTCACGACAACGGCGACCTTCACCGGAATGGGATCCGCGCCGAGGCGCGCCGCGGCCAGCAGGAATGCCGCCGAAAGGAGCCAATGGGAGCGGGCCATGCGATCAGCCGTCAGGGGGCGGAGGCGGGGTCGGCTGGGGGCCCGAGATTCCCGTGGCGAGCCTTGGCGCAAGGTCCGCCGCCGCCTGGTCCAGCCGAGCGGAGGCCGAGTTGAGGGTCTGCGCCACCAGATCAACGGAATCGATCGCCGCGGGCCAGCGCCGGAGCTCGATGGACTCGCGAATCGCAGGAAGCGTCTTGGCGGCATACCCCGTGTAGACGCCCGGCGCATAGAGCATGTGGCGGTACCATTCGCGGCCGGGAAGTCCCTTCGGGCTCGTGAGCGTCTGCTCGAGGCCCTGAAGCAGGCCGTTCAGGTGCGCCAGCTCGGCGGGCGGCAGCCGAAAGTCCGAGGCGAGAGCCTTCTCAAAGGCGTCGTCATAATTGGTCGCGCTCTTCTTCAGGCGCTGGGCCGCCGTCTTGAGCGCCGAAAAGTCGAACTGCGGAACATCGTCGGGGCTCGGAGGCGGCGCGTACGCCGTCTCGGGGTCCGCCGCCAGCTTGAAGGCCCCCTGGTCGATCAGCTGCCGGAGCTTCCTCGAATTCTCGCGCTCGCCGTCGGCAAGCTTCTCGACGTCGGACACGTAGCGCTCCACCGAGTCGGCGAGGTCGCCAAACCGCATCGGCAGCACGTCGGCGTCGGCCGCGCGCAGCACGAGGCGCCCCGCGGTCTCGGCCAGCGCGACCCCGTAGAGGAATTTCGGGTCGCCAAACCGGATAAAATGGTCGAACGAGTCGTACGTCGAATGGTAGATGCCCGCATCGGCGTCCTCCCCGCCGTAGCCCACATTGATCGAGGCGATGCCGAGGTGCTGGAGAAAGGGCGTGTAGTCCGAGCCGGAGCCCAGCGCCTCGATCGGCATCTCGCCTCCCGATTCCGCGGCCTTCCTTGACACCTGCTCGTCGGCCTCGTTCCCGCTCGGATCGGGGCCGTCGATCCTGACCTTGGCCCTAAGGCGGTCGAGAACGGTGACGCCGGTCTCCGGGTCCATGACGACGCCGGCCACCTCGTTCACGAGATGCTGGTAGCTGTGGCTGCCCCCGGCGAAAAGGAACCCGCGTCCGTTCGTGTCGGAATTCACGTACAGCACCGCCTTCTTCTGGAGCTCGGCCGCATGGGTCTCGGCCCATTCGGTCGAGCCGATCAGACCGGGCTCCTCCGCGTCCCAGCTCGCGTAGACGAGGGTCCGCTTCGGCTTCCAGCCCGCCTTCGCGAGGGATCCGATCGCCTTCGCCTCGGCCATGACCGCGATGTTGCCCGCAAGGGGATCCCAGGCGCCGAACACCCAGCCGTCGTGGTGGTTCCCGCGGATCACCCATTGGTTCGGATAGGTGGAACCCTTCATGACGGCGATCACGTCGTAGATCGTCTTCAGGCTCCAGTCGGACACGACCGCGAGGTGCGCCTTCGCCGGCCCCGGTCCGATGTGGTAGGTGAACGGCAGGGCGCCCCGCCAGCCCGCGGGGGCCACCGGGCCCTCGAGCGCGGCGAGAAACGCCTTCGCATCCCCGTAGGAGATCGGAAGCACCGGAATCTTGAGGAGGGTCTTTGCATCGCTGATCGCGAGGCGCTTCGCATCCTTCGTGGCTCCCACGCCCGGGGTCAGCGGGTCGCCCGAATACTGCGTGATGTCCGCCACCGAGCCGCGCTGGACCCCGTACTCGGGGCGATTGCCGCCCTTCGGGTAGACGTCTCCCGCCCAGTATCCGTCCTCGTGCGGGTCGGAGTAGATGATGCACCCGACTGCGCCGTGCTCCTGCGCCAGCTTGGGCTTGAGCCCGCGCCAGCACTTGCCGTAGCGCGCGATCGCGATTTTTCCGCGGACGTCGAGCCCGCGCCGATCGAGCTCGGCGTAATCCTCGGGGGTCCCGAAATTCACGTAGATCAGGTCCGCGGTGACGTCGCCGTCCGCACCGTAGACATTGTACGGGGGAAGGCCCCCTGCTGCATGCCCCGAGGTCTTGTCGCCGACGATGGCGGGTTCGGAGAGGAGCGCCTTGTACGGGGTGGGCGCAACGAGCTCAAGCGACACGCTCTTCGGCGTCGGGTAGAGGACGCTGAACTCCTCGAGGTGCGCGTCCCACCCCCATTCCTTGAACTTCGCCAGCGTGAACTCTGCGTTCGCCTTGTCGTGGGGAGAGCCGACCTGGTTCGGCTCCGACGACATCTCCTCCAGCCACGAGCGGAGCTCCGCGGGATCGATCGCCGCGTCAAACAGCTTTTCCTGCTCAAGCTCGGCGACCGCCGACGCCGCCTTGAATCCCGTGGGGTTGTCGGCCGCCATGAGCGAAACCGACCCCAGGTACGCCGCGCACGCCAGCACAGGACCGATCGCTCGAATCGATTTCATGGGTGGAGGAAAGCCGCTGCCCCAACCGAGAGCAAGCGCCCAAGGCGCCGCCGATAACGTTTGCGAAACCTGGGAGGGAGGGGCAACCTCCCCGCAGCCCAAGGCCTACCATGAAAACGCGAAACGCCGCCGTGATGGTGTCCCTGCTGGCGCTCCTGGCCGGCTGCTCGCAGTCCCGCGCCGACAAGGCCAGGGCGGAGATCCTCGCCGCCGACAAGGCGTTCTGCGCCCTTTCCGTCAAGGAGGGCCCCAAGGCGGCCTTCCTCGCGTACCTCGCGGGCGACGGGAAGCTCCTGAACGAGGAGCCGGTCGGCGCCGATGCCGTCAACAGCCTGTACAGGCAGCTGCCGGCGACGGCCAAGCTTTCCTGGGAGGCGTCGTTCGTCGATGTCGCCGCCTCGGGCGACCTCGGTTACACCTGGGGCCGGTACATCCTGTCCATCCCCCTCCCAAAGTACGGGCCGACTCCCTATGTCAAGAGGGGCACGTATGTTACGATTTGGAAGCGCCAGCTGAACGGAGCCTGGAAGGCCGAGCTGGACGGGGGAAACCCCGACGGGCAGAAGTGATGGCCCGCCTCAGGGTGGGCCCTTGGTGATCACCTCGGAATCGAGCGGCTTTCCGTCGGCATCGAAGATCGCGATCTTCATCCGGGCCTCGTCCGCCTCGAGCGTGAGGAAGCCGAACGAGGATTCGGCGAAAACCGCCCCGGGGGCGTATCTTGGCGACCCGGCTGAGCGGTCCGCCCCCGCCGCCGCTCATGAAGAAATGGACCCCGTCGCGCGGCTCCATGTGGGCCATCGCGTGCTGGTGGCCGCAGAGGTAGGCGTCCACCCTGCCGCGGAGGACGGGCCACAGCCGGGCCTGCATGTAGTCCAGGTACCGGCCCGACTTGGCGTTCTTTTCGGGGGCGAAGACCGGGTGGTGTCCGTAAACGACCTTCCATCGGGAGGTGCTGGACGCTATCGCCCCTTCCAGCCAGAGGATCTGGGCCTCGGAGATTTCGGTCGTGTCGACCGCGAAGAACTGCACCGGCCCCGCGGTGAACGTGTAGTAGGGCGCGGGAAAATCCCAGGTCGGGCTGCGGTACGCGATCTCGGCGGCGGCGCCGTCATCGGAGTACCATTCGTGGTTGCCGAGCGAAGGGTGGAACGTGATCCCCAGCGGGCCGTACAGCGCCTCCCACCAGTCCTTCCATCGGGGATCGTCGGTGCCCTTCATCCCGGACGGATAGAAGTTGTCGCCAAAGGTGAGGCCGAAATCGAACCGGTCCGACTTCGCCATGCCGACGATCGCCGCGGCGACCCGTCTCTGCGAATCCATGCCGGTGCCGAAGTCCCCGAGCCCCACCATCCTGATGGCCTGGTCCGAGGCCTTCACCCGGAAGGCGGCCGGGGGCCTGCGCATGAACGCCGGCAGCGATGCGCCTCGATCGATCATCACCCAGCGCTCGTCAGCCTGGGCCAGCTCGCTGAGCGCCTTCGTGTCGCCGGCCAGGCGCGCCGCGGCGATCCGGGCGGTCAGCAGAACGTGGAGGCGCTTCGCCTCGATCCGGCGCGCCGTGTCGAGGCAGGCCAGCACCAGGTCGTCGTCGGTTGTCGACTCCGCAAGCCTCTGGAGCGTCGGCACCACGCCGGCCACGTCGACCCAGAAGGCGTCGATGCCGACGACGTGCAGGATCAGGAGGTCCGTCGCAGGCGGCTCGCTCCCCATTCGCCCAAGGACGAAATCCGCGGCCGCAGGCTCGCTGGCGAGCCCGACCATGACCTCCCGCTCGAGGTCCGCCGGCGAGAAGGCCGCGAAGGACCTCAGATCCTTGTCGTTCTCGTGAAGCCATTTGCGCGCCGCGTCGCCGATGTCATGGGGAAGCCTGGCGGCAAGGGAATCGACCGGGGACGCCGCCGCGGCCTCGGCGCCCCACGCGTGGGAAAGGGAAAGGAGGCCGCAGGCGGCAAGCGTCAGGCAGGTTCTTTGAAATCGCATGGGAAAAGGTTCGCATTCCCCGGGTCCGATTCCAGCCGGATCTTAGGGGCCGGCACCCGGGACCTGTTAAATTCCGGCGACAAGGGCGCTTCGACCTCAGTAGTCGTCCATGACGAAGAACAGGATCCACCCGAACATCGAGGTGACCAGCGTGATGGCTGCCGTACCGTAGATCAGGGTGACGCCGCTCGGCATAAGCCTCATGAGGAGGACGATCCCCAGGTCGAGTCCCCCGACGAGGATGATGAAATCGCGGCCCCGCCTGGACTTGCGCTTCGACCAGCGCTTGATCCTGCCCCAGCCGGACCGCTCCTCGGCGATCCGGTTCTGCAGCAGAATGTCGGCCACCCTGATCGCCTCCTCGTCGCCGGGCTTCGACGGCGGGTCGAGGGGGGAAAGCTCCTTCGGCTTGAAGATCGGCGCCAGGGCGGGTTCGGCCGGCGCCAGGGGAAGCGGCGCCCCCTTCTTCCTCCTCGATTTCGCCCATTCCTCGGCCGCCTTGTTCTGGCTGTGGATCAACTGGGCGCTGATCGCCGTGCCGTCGCCCGGTCGCGAGGGCGCGTCCGTGGGGATGATCACCTTGGGCTTGAGCACCAGGTGGCTCGTGTTCGGCTTCTCGTCATCCATGGGATCAGTAGTTATCCATCACGCCGTAAAGGATCCAAGCCAGAATCAGGGTGAGGAAGGCGACTCCGGTGAGCGCGAGCGCAGCCACCTGGCCGTTCTGCCTGAATACCAGTGCAAGCCCTCCCCCGATGATGGCGGCCATTGCCAGGATCAGCGTGAAATCGCGGTTCCTCCTCGATCTCCGGCGCACCGGCATCGCGATGAGCCGCGGCTCCGACTCGTGCGCGGCGATGCGGTTCTGCCGCAGGATGTCGTCGACACGGATCGCCTCGGGATCCCCGGAAGGCGACGGAGGGTCGATCGGCGTGATCTCCTTGGCCCTGAAGGGCGAGGACGGGCCCGGGGTGCTCGCCGGCATCCGGCGGTCCGGGCTCGGGCCTGAGCGGCCTCGCCCCGGCCGCCCTTGCCTCCGCCAGCCGGTTCTCGCGGAGCATGAGCGGGACGCTGATCTCCGTGCCGTCCCCCGGCCGTGAGGCGGAGTCCGAGGGGATGATATCCTTCGGCTTCAGCTCAAGGCGGCGGGCGGGGGGCGGCTTGTCGTCCATGGAGCGGCGGCACCGAACCCAAGCATCCCGCCCGCCAAAGCGCAATGCGGCCCTCAGCGGCACACCGCCCCGAGGAACCACCCCACCGAATACGTCACCAGCTGTCCGGACGGCCCGCTCGGGTTGAATTCAAGCGCATGGGTCGCCCAGGGAATGGAGACAAGGAGGTTCGGAACGCCCTCCTCGGAAAGCCGCGCGGCCAGCCGCTCGCTCTGGCGGTGCCAGACGAGGGTGTCGATCCCGCCGTGGATGAGAAGCGTGGGCGGGGACCTTGGGCCCACGAGGAGGAAGGCGCTCGCGCTGTCGTAGGCCGGGTCCGCGGTCAAGGGCGTTCCGCCGAGAAACCGGCGCATGAGGTCGCGCGAATGCAGGACGTCGTCCTTTCTTCCCCAGGTCCATGCAAAGTTGAGGTCCGCCGGCGCATAGAGCGCAACGACGCCCCGAATGGACGGGTCCCGGAATGCGTAGGCGCTGGCCTCGGCGATCTGGCCCCCGGCTGAGCGGCCCAGGAGCACAAGGCGCGCCGCGTCGACTCCCCAAGCTGCGGCGTGCGCTCTTCACGAAGGCGACCGCGGCGGCGACGTCATCGCGCTGCGCCGGCCACTCCGCACCCGGGGCAAGGCGGTAGGAGATATCGGCCACGGCGTACCCGCTTCGCGCGAGCCCGTCGTTGAACTGGGGGATCTGTCCCCGGTCCCCGTCGTCCCAGCCCCCTCCGTGGAGGACGATCACGCACGGTGCGTGCGAGGTGCCGACCGCGGGATAGAAGTCGAGCTTCAGGGCGCCGGAATAGGTCCACGTGCTTTTCGGGGCCGGCGCGGGCCAGCTCCGGAAAAGCCCGGCGACCGTGAAGGGCTGCGCTTCCCTGCCGCCGGATCCAAACGCCCGCCCAAGCCTTGCGGGCAGCTCGCGCCCGATGAGCCATGCCTGCGCGCAGGGCTGGGCGAGAAGCACCACGGCGGCGGCGCAGGCCGCGCACGCCGAGAAACCGAGCGCGCCCCGGTCTCCGGGGAGGAAACAGGCGAGGAGTCCCGCGCAGAGCGGGGCAAGGGCGAGCGCATATCCAAACTGGCCGGCCAGCACGGCAAGCCTCCAGTCGAGCCAATCCGGGGAACGAAACACCGTCAGCAGACCCAGCGCGGCGAACGCCAGTCCCACCGCGAGGAGCGTGGCGGGCATTACCCGGCTTCCGGCTTCTTGCACACCCTTCGATAGAGCTCCACGTACCGGGACACAATCGTATCCGCGGAAAAGAGCTCCCTCGCCCTCCGCCGGGCGGCCCCGCCCAGGGCGGACCGGAGCGCGCCGTCCGCAATCAGCGACTCCGCCGCGCGCGCCACGGCGTCCGGGTCGCCGGGCGGGACGAGGATCCCCGAACGGCCGGACTCCGCGACCTCGGGAATCCCGCCGACCGCGGTGGCGACGCTCGGGCAGGAGAAGCACATCGCCTCGAGGAGGCTCAGGCAGAAGCTCTCCATGTCGGAGGTGAAGAGCCCCACGTCGGCCGCCTGCAGGTAGTCCTCGATGTCGATCACATGCTCGCGCACGATCACGCGGTCCGAAAGGCCGAGCCTGCGGACCTCGGCCGCGAAGGGCGAGAAGTCGGCGCCCGCGAGGATGACAAGCTTGAAGGACTCCCGCGGCCGGATGCGCGCGACGCCCTCCAGGAGGACGTCGATCCGCTTGAACGGCCTCAGGTTCGAGGCGTGGAGCAGAAGCACCTCGTCGCCGACCCCCAGTTCGCGCCGCACCTCGTCGCGGGTGCGCCGCGGCGTCCGCGGCTCGAAGAAATTGTGGATGACGTCGATCGGCCGGTCGACGCCGAGGAGGTCCACGGTCTCGCGGCGGAGGAATTCGGATACGGTGGTCACGGCGTCGGACCGGTCGAGCGCGTGCCGGATCGCGGGGCCGTAGCCCGCGTCCCGGCCGAGGAGCGTCGTGTCGGTTCCGTGGAGCGTGGTGACGATCGCCGGGCCCGTGCCCAGGGGAAGCATGGACCGCGCAAGGATCGCGGCCGTGGCGTGCGGGACGGCGTAGTGGACGTGGAGGACGTCGAGCCCGTGGTCGCGGCTCACCTCGGCCATCTTCACCGACAGCGGCAGCGTGTAGTCCGGATACTTGAACAGCCCGTAGTCGTTGATCACGACCGGGTGGTAGAAGATCCGCGGCGCGCCCGTCGGAAGCCGGAACGGGCGCTCATAGCTGATGAAGTGCGCCTCGTGGCCCCGGCGCGCGAGCTCCTCCCCGAGGGCCGATGCGAGGATGCCGCTGCCGCCGACGGACGGATAGCAGGTGATGCCCACCTTGAGCGGCTCAGCGGAATCCATGTCAGAATCTCCGCGCCCCCCGCAGGAGCGGCTCCAGCTCCCCGAACACCAGGGGATCGTTCGGATAGAGGGCCTGCGCATAGGCGGCGCCGGCCCGCAGCCCGTGGACCCTCGCGCGGGACAGCTGGAGCTCGACGTAATTGCGCGTGGAGAGCTGGGAGCGGTGGGCGCCCATCGCCGCCGTCCAGGCGGCGACCACCTCGGGCTCCGAGATGTCGATCAGGACCGACAGCGCGCCCGCGGGCTCGGCCTCCTGGCTGACGGCGTAGTAGAGAAGCTGGCCGATCGCGTGGGCGGGCCTCCCGCGGAACCCGCGAAGGCCGCCGTAGCGCGCAAGCCGGGCCGCATCGCGCACGATCCTCCCGAGGCGCGGGTGGTCGGGATGCTGGTTTCCCACGAGCGTCGGCGCCAGGACGATCCCGGGGCGGACCCTTCGGATGATGGCTGCCAGGGCGAGGGCGTGCGCCGCCCTCACCTCGAGGCGCGCGTCGCCGTCGAGCTCGACAAACTCGAGCGTCGCCCCGAGGAGCCGGGCGGCCTTGCGCGCCTCGGACGCCCGAACGGCCGGCGTTCCCCGCGAGGCCGACTCCCCCCGCGAGCAGACGACCATGTGGACGGCCCGCCCCAGCCGGCTCTCCCGCGCGACCACGCCGCCGCAGCCGAACTCGATGTCGTCCGGGTGGGCGCCAAAGGCCAGGAGCGGCGCCAGTTCAGGTCGGGATTTCGCAGTAGGCTTCATCGGAGCGGTCGATCGGGTCGCGGTTTACAAAGGTGATCTCGGGGGCATCCTCGCGCCGAAGGTATGCCTGCTCTCCCGCGCCGGCAATGTAATGGGTGCATTTTACGACGGACTGCATCCAGCGCAGGCGGGAATCCCGGGTCGGGCTGACCTGCGACTTGTCGAAGGCCGCGGCGGGAAGGGTCACGAACGAATCCCCTCCCTCGTGCAGCTGCAGCGCGCCGCCGGCCCAGCGCGCCCGAACCGTCTCCCCCCATTGCTGCACGTCGACGAAGAATTCAACAATGTCGCACGCCGCGCGCCGGAAGGCGGGGTCGCCGGAGCGCACGACGCGTATCCCCTCCAGGAGCCCCATCCGCCGGTACATCTCGAGGCAGAAGTCGGCCACGAGCGCGGCCCCCGTCTCCCTGAACGCGCCGACGCAGGCGGCGTCGACATAGGCCGGCAGCTGGCGCGCCGTCGCGTCGCGCCACGCCTCGGGGACCCGTTTTGCATAGAGCGGCGAGAACTTCCGCTGGACCTTGTTCTCGAACGAGAAGTTCAGCGTGCGCGCCCTGCCGGTCCTGCGGTCGCGCAGGGTGGTCTGCGTCTCGCGCGGATCGTGGTCGCTGTCATGGAAGAAGAAGACGATCTCGCCGCCGAGCTCGGACTGGAGCCGGCGCGCCGTGAACACCTTTGCCGCAAGGAAGCGCTTCGGGAAGAACCCGCACGGCTGCTGACCGAAGCAGATGATGGGCTGCGTCATGCGGGCTGGGTCTGCGCGCCCGACCCTCGGCCGATCGCGGCCTGGAGGGCAAGGCTGAGCGCCATGCAGGCGACGCAGCCGATGACATTGTACCAGAGGTAGGAGATCCCGAGGCTGAAATAGAGGACGAAGACCAGCGCCTGGGACGCCAGGGCGGACCAGAAGACCGCCGTTCCCCCCACCCGCCTCAGAAAAAAGGCCACAAGAAAGAGGCCGAGGACGACCCCGTAGAAGATCGACCCAAGGATGTTGACGGCCTGGATCAGGTTCTCGGCGAGGTTCGCAAACAGGGCGAAAGCGATCGCCACGAGGCCCCAGAGCGCCGTGAAGCATTTCGAGGCGACCACGTAATGGGCGTCCGAGGCCTCCCGCCGAAGGAGATGCCGGTACACGTCGACCGTGGTCGTCGAGCCGAGCGCGTTGAGCTCGCCCGCCTTTGACGACAGGGCGGCGGCGAAGAACGCCGTGACCAGGAGTCCGATGAGACCGTGGGGCAGATGGTCCAGGATGAACGTGATGAAGACGTAGTCCGCGTCGTTGGCCCGGGTCCCGGGGCTCGCGGCGTCGAGGGCCGCGCGGGTTTCGGCCCTCACGGCCTCGACCCGGCCGTGCGCGGCCACGGCGGCGGCGCGCGCCGCCGCCTCGCCCGACCGGTCGCCGGAGTGCCGGGCCCTGAGCCACGCCTCGAGGTCGGCCTTCTCGCCCGAATGCGCCGCGGTGAACTCACGGTCCAGCGCCTCCAGCCGCCCGCCGGCCGCGCGCGACGCCTGCAGGCTCCAGGCCGACTTGTTGAAATACACCGGCGGGCGCTCGAACTGGTAGAACACGAAGATGAGGACCCCGAGCAGGAGGATGAAGAACTGCATGGGGATCTTGAAGAGGGCGTTGAACATGAGGCCGAGCCGGCTCTCCCTTAGGGACGCCCCGGAGAGGTACCGCTGGACCTGGGACTGGTCGGTCCCGAAGTACGAAAGCGCGAGGAACATGCCCCCCAGCGTGCCCGACCAGACCGTGTAGCGCCGGTCGAGGCTCGTGGAAAAATCAACGGCCTCCAGCTTGTGGAAGCCCCCCGCAAGCGAGAGGGTGTCCGAAAACGTGAGGCCCGCCGGCATCCGCGAGACGAGGACGAAGAAGGCCGCGACCATGCCGGCAAAGATGACGCCGATCTGGTACTTCTGCGTGAGGCTCACCGCGTCGCATCCGCCGGCGACCGTGTAGGCCACGACGAGAAGCCCGCTGCAGACGATCGTCACGTCGAGCCTCCAGCCCATCACGGTCGAGAGCACGATCGCCGGCGCATAGATCGTGATGCCGGCGCCAAGCCCCCGCTGGACCAGGAAAAGGCCGGCCCCGAGGAGCCTCGTCTTCGCGTCGAAGCGGTGGCCGAGGTATTCGTAGGCGGTGTAGACCTTGAGGCGCCGGTAGATCGGCAGGAAGACGACGGCGATCACGACGAGCGCCAGCGGGGCGCCGAAGTAGTTCTGCACGAAGCCGAGTCCGCTCTCGTAGCCCTGGCCGGGCGTCGACAGGAACGTGATCGCGCTTGCCTGGGTCGCCATGACCGAGAGCCCGATCGTGAGCCATCCGGTTCCATCCCTCCCCTTCAGGTAGCGGTTAAGGTCATGGCGACCGCGCGTGTTCCAGAGCGCATAGGCGGCGATCGCGAGCATCGTGCCGACCAGGATGACGTAATCGAGCGCGTTCACGGGAACATCCGGGAAAGCGCCGCAAGGAGCCCGACCCAGGCGGCAAAAACCGCGAGGACAAGAACGTACACGCCGCGCCAGCTGCGCGGCCACGGCAGGCCGGTCGATGTGTCGTCCTCGGTCGGGGTCATTTCCCTAGCGAAACCAGGTTTGCAAAGAGGCGGTAGGCTCCGGGCACGCCCGCGGGAAGCTGCCGGAAAAAGGAGAGCCCCGTGTAGACGATCGTTCCCTTCCCGTACCGCGCAACGAGGAGGCCCCCCTTGAGCGGCGGCTCCCCGGGGTCGCTGCACGCGATCAGCGGGACCAGGTGCTGCGCGTCCCAATCGCTCGCGAAGTCGAGCCCGCGCTCCTGGACCCACCCCTCGAAGTCGGCGGGGCCGATCCGATTTGGCTCGTTGAATGCGGGGTGATCCGGGAGGAGGAGGGTGACCTTCGAATTCTCGTCGGTCACGCGGAAGCGGGGCAGGTTGCGGTCGAGCTTCAGCGAATACGGGGTCAATTGCGGCGTCTGCAGGCCGCCCGGAGTGTTGTACTGTTCGACGACGGTGCCCCCCGCCTCGACGTAGGCGAAGAGCCCCGGAAGGTTCGGGGCCAGGTCCGCCCTCGTGTTGAACGCCCGGACGCCGATCACCACGGCGTCGAGGCCCCCCAGCTTCTCCGCGGTCAGGTCCGCCCCCGAAAGCCGCGTGACCGAGTATCCCATCTCGACGAGACTCGCCTCCGTGCTGTCGCCGGCGCCCGGAAGGTAGCCGACCCTGCGGCCCCGCACGGCCAGGTCCAGGCAGACCGCCTTCATCCGCGCGGGCGGCTGCAGGAGCTGGAGCGGAATATGTCCGTAGGCGATCTCAACCCGCCGGTTTCCAAAGCGCACGCCTGCGATGTCGACGGCGGCCGTGATCTCGCAGCTGGAGGGCGCGGCGGGCGCGGTGACGTCAAAGGTGAACGACGCCCGCTCGCCGACCGCCTTCAGCCCGAAGGCCTGGCTCGCGGGCCCGACCCGCCATCCGGGAGGCGCCTCCAGGCGCACGGTCCCGTCCACGCGGGCCCGCGACGCCTCGACTTCGACCGCGATCCTGCGCCGGCCTCCCGGCGGGAAGAGGACGACCTGCGACCCGAGGCTCAGCGTCACCGGGGGAACGACATCGACCGGGCGCCGGACCACGCCCCTCGCGGGGTCGGAGGTGACAAACACGGCCTTGTCCGGAACGACGAGCGTCTGGCCGCCGACCCTGAAGACGTCCTCGACCGGGACGCTGGGGGGATTCTCGGGGCGGCCGATGAGCGCAGGGTCGTCCACCCTGAACATTCCGGGGGTTCCGTCCTCGCGCAGCCAATACGGCTCGGTGAGCGGCGTGCCGGCCGGCAGCGTCCGGGTAACCTCCACGGCGGCCGTCACGCCCTGCTGCAGCCTTCCCGCCCCGTTCGCCTTGCGGCCCAGTCCGGGATAGCGCACGGACACCCATTCCACGGGAACGGAGGAACGCACGACCGCGGTCTCGCGCAGCCTGAAGGACTCGCCCGGCACCACCTCCGCCTGGGACGCGACCGACTCCACCGCGAGGCCGAGGCATTCCTGGAGGATCCGGTCCAGGAGGCGGCCCTTTTCCGCCACAACGGGGTCGGCCGGAAGTCCGGCAAGCCTGGCCTTGATCGCCAGGAGGGCCGGAACGCTCGCCCCGGGGTCCGCCAGGTCGAAGCGGCCGAGCGCCTCGCCGGTGAGCCGGGCGATCTCGGCACCCCCGGGCACCCTGCCCCAGGTCGTGTCGACACCCTCGAGAATATCCCGGCTCGCCGGCTCGCCCCCGAGCACCTGGAACGACTCGATCCGGGGTCCCGATCCCGCCGCCGCGACCGAGAAATTCGCAAATCCCTGCGTCCGGTGCATCGACCGGCTCCGGGCGGCGAGAACGGCAAACGAGGCGCCGGTCACCGGATCGGTGCCATCCACGCTCATCTTGATGGCGCTGGCCGCGGTCTCGGCGGCGCCTCCGCGGCCCGGCCCGAAGCCGTTCCAGAGGATCCGCCTCGGCTGCCAGGGACGCAGGTCCGAGAGCTGCTCCGGGAACGCCTTGGGGTCGCCGGCCAGCTTGAAGGCCTCGAGCGCCAGGACCGAGGACGCCGTGTGGTGGCCGTGCGTCCCGCTCGGCTCCGGAGGAAAGCGCGTGATCACGACATCCGGGCGGAACGTCCGTATCACCCGCACAACATCGGAGAGCACCTGCTGGTGGTCCCACTTCGCGAGGGTCTGCCGGTAATCCTTCGAATAGCCGAAGTCGCGCGCGCGGCTGAAGAACTGGCGGCCCCCGTCGACCGCCCGCGCGGCCAGGAGCTCCTGGGTGCGGATGACGCCGAGCAGATCGCCAAACTCGGGGCCGATCACGTTCTGGCCGCCGTCCCCGCGGGTGAGCGACAGGTACGCGGTCCTGTAGTCCCGGCCCCGGGCAAGGTAGGCGATCAGCTGCGTGTTCTCGTCGTCGGGATGCGCCGCGACATAGAGGACGCTCCCGAACACCCCGAAGCTGCGCAGCTCCTGCTGGATGGCGGCGGGCGCAGGGCCCGCCGCGGGCTCCGCCGCAGCCGCAGTCGACGCGAATAGGACCGCGCAAACCACCGCACCGAAGGCGCGCTTCGGGGCGGATCGCGGACTCCGGTCTGCGATCGGGGGCGCGGTCCGTATCACTTCAGGCTGGCGATGAGCGCCTCGTTCAAGCGGGTGTATTCGTCCTTGGCCGGTCCCGTGGTCTTCGAGGCCAGCTCGAGGGATCGCCTGGCGGCGGACTCGGCCCCGGCCTTGTCGCCCTTTTTCGCAAGGACGCGGGCCTTCTGGTAGATCAGGTAGAAGGCGTCGGGCTGCTCCGCGATCGCGGCGTCGATCCAGGCGGCCGCCTTGTCGAGGTCGAGGCCGTTGTCGATGTAGAACACCGCGGCCTGCGCATAGGGCTTCTTGCCCGGGGCCGCCATGGCGGCCTCGATCTTCGGCGTGATCAGCCCGACGAGATCGGTGTCGAGCTTCACGGGCACGCGGGTCCTCTCCCACACGAGGTTCAGCGTGGCCGACCCGCCGAGGATGTCGTTGAATTCAATCGTGAAGGTTTCGACGGGCTCGGAGAGCGCGACCGGCTTGGCGGTCACGCGCAGGATGTCGTTCTTCGGGTCGTAGCTGTACGCCCCCCACTGCCCCGAGGCCTTCTGGAAGATCACGGTCCATTGGTCCTTTCCGGGGATCGAGAACAGCTCATAGGTTCCGGCGTCAAGATGCTCGCCCTGGACCGTCACGGGCGTGCTGAACGTGATCCGGGTCGCATTGTTGGCCCCGGTGCGCCAGACCTCGCCGTAGGGGTTGTTGCCGCCCAGCATCACGCGCCCCTTGGCGCTCGGGCGGGAGTAGGCCACCTCGATGTCCGTCACCCCGATGCGCTGCTTGAGCGTCGCGAGCGGGCTGGCCTGGGGGAATGCGACCTGGGGCGCCGGGAGCCCTGAGCGCCACCGAGAACTGCGTCTTCTCCCACTGGATCTTCAGCGTGCCGCCTCCGGACGGGTCCTTTCCGATGGCGATCGTCAGCTGGCCGACCGGAGCATCGAGCGCCTCCTTCTTCAGCTCCGTCCGGCCCAGGTCGTGCGTCTCGTCGACCGGCACGCCCCATTTTCCGAGGCTCGTGCTGATCGCCAGCTTCGAGGAGCCGCTCTCGGAGGGGACCATGTAGAGGGTGTAGGCGCCCGCGGGCACCGTGACGTCGCCGACCATGACCGGGTGCTCGGTGATGAACGTCGTGGCCTCGTCCGCCCCGAGCCTGTACGCCTTGTCCCAGGGCACGAGGCCGCCCCAGATCACGCGCGGCGCGCCCGTCCTCGGGTCATTCGTGTAGGGCCGCCCGTACGTGATCGTCACGCGGTTCCCCGCATGCCGGTCCCCGAGAACCGCGCTGACGGTCTCGTGGGGGCTGAGCTTTTTCTGCTGGGCCAGGAGCGGCAATGCCGCCATGGCAGCTAGGGTCATCGAAAGGGCGAATCTGAGGTGTCTCATGGGTGTCTCCTGACAGCGGTTGATCGGGTTGTCCCGTATTCGGGGGTTAGCGCCAATTTATGTAGTCCAAATGCGGGAATTCGGCAAGTGTCGGCCCTCCTCTCCATTAAAACCCGTGCCCCAGCGCGATTACATCCTCCGGCTGATGGAGCAGGCGATCCAGGTGCTCCTGCGCATCACGTCCCTGCGGGAGTCGGGGCAGCCGGGTCCCGCGGTCGCGATGGTCATTGAAGGCCTGGAGAAGCTGTTCGGGCTCACCGTGACCGAGCTCGGGTCCCTCGACATGGACCAGCTCTTCCTGCAGCTGACCGCGGGCGAGCAGCCTGAGAGCGCCCGGGACAAATGCCTCATCTTTGCCGCGCTCAACAACCAGGCGGGGCTTGCCTACGAGGAGCGGGACCTGCCGGGCCTGGCCCAGCCCGCCTTCCATATTGCGCTCGTCTTCACCCTGCGCGCCCTGGCCGCCTTCCCCCGGTCGGCGCTTCCCCCGTTTGCGCCCGACATCGGCGGACTGCTCGCCCGGCTTGACGGATTCGAACTGCCGGAGGCCACGCGCAGCCTGATCGCGGCCTACCGGGCCTCCTTGTCGGAGCCGTCCGCCTGAACCCGGGGCGGCAATCGCGGCCTAGCCGCGATCGAGAAGTCCCCTGGATTTCAGCCAGTCGGCCGCCCGCTGGGGCCAGCTCGTCAGGGGATTCTTCGTCGGCCGCAGCCCGTAGCCGTGGCCCCCGATCGGGTAGACATGCAGCTCCATGGGAACCTTCGCCTCCTTCAGCGCCATCGCGTACCCCAGCACGTTCTCGACGTGGATCGGGTCGTCCTCCGCCATCACCAGGAACGTGGGCGGCGTGGCGCCGGTGACGGCCGCCTCGGGCACGATCGTATATCCCCCGGAATCGGGCACGAGATAGGCCGGATAGATGAGGAGCTGGAAATCGGGCCGGCAGCTTGCCTCGTCCGAGGCGTCCACCCGCGGGTAGGTTCGCGCAACCGAATTCCTGGAGAGCACGGCGCAGAGGTTGCCGCCCGCGGAGAAGCCCATGGCCCCGATGCGCTTCGGATCGAGCCCCCACTCCTTCGCGTGACTGCGGACCATGCCGACGGCCCGCTGCGCGTCCTGGAGCGGCGCGGCGTAGGGGGGGAGCCCCTCGCGCCTCGGCACCCGGTATTTGACCAGAACGCCCGTGACGCCGATCGAGTTGAGCCACTCGCACGCCTCGGTGCCCTCAAGGTCCCATGCGAGGACGTAGTAGCCGCCGCCGGGGAACACCACGACGGCTGCGCCCGTGTCCTTGTCCGCCGGGGCGCGGTACACCGTCAGCGTGGGCTCCGAGACATTCCCCAGGATGGCGACCGGCCTGCCGCCGGTGAGGTAGCCCGCCGGCTTTGTCGTTTCGGGCCCGGCGGCCGAGCCGCTCTTTTCGCCGGGGGCGATGCCGGGCCAGAGCTTCATCGGAGCCGGCGCGGCCCCGAGACAAGCGGTTCCAACTAGGGCCAATGCGCACCTGAGAAGGGGGGGGATCACTCCTTAAGCGAACGCCACCCGGAAGGCGCAGTCGATCCAATTTGGCCGGCGGGAGCGCTACTGCGGGCCGAGGAGTCCGCGGGATCGCATCCAGTCGGCCGCCCGCTGGGGCCACGAGGTGACAAAATCCCGGGTAGGCCGCAGCCCGTAGCCGTGGCCCCCGCTCGGATACACGTGGAGCTCCATCGGGACCTTTTCGCCCTCGAGCGCCATCGCGTAGCCAAGCACATTCTCGGGACGGACGGGGTCGTCCTGAGCCATCACGAGGAAGGTCGGCGGGGTCTTCGCCGTCACCGCAACGTCGGGGGTCAGTGCGTAGCCTCCCCGCTCCACCACGCCGCCGGGGTAGACAAGGATCTGGAAATCGGGACGGCAGCTCGCGTCATCGGACTCGTCCACGCGGGGATAGGTGCGCGCCTGAGAGTTCGCGGAGAGAGTCGCCGCTAGGTGGCCGCCGGCCGAGAAGCCAAGCACCCCGATTCGATGGGGGTCGATGCCCCATTCCTTTGCATGCGACCTGACGATGCCGAGGGCGCGCTGGGCGTCCTGGAGCGGCGCCGCGTATTCGGGCCGCCCCTCGCGGGCCGGAACGCGGTACTTGAGGAGCACCCCGGTGACCCCGATCGAATTAAGCCAGGCGCACACCTCGGTGCCCTCGAGGTCCATGGCGAGGATGCGGAAGCCTCCGCCGGGGAACACCACGACTGCGGCCCCCGTGTCCTTTCCCCGGGTGGGAGGATAGACGGCGATGGTCGGGTCCGAGACATTGCCGAGCCGGATCACGGGCCTGCCGGCGATGAGATTGTCCTTTGCCGTCGTCGTATCGATCTCCTGGCCAAGGCCGCCCTTGTCGCCGGGGGCGATGCCCGGCCAGAGCTTCATCGGCGTGGGCTCGGCTCCCAGGCAGACGGATCCGAGCAATGCGAGCGCGCACCTAACGATCGGGGGGTTCATGCGTGCAGCGAATCTCCCGCCAAAGCCCGAGTCGACCTCAATTGTCCGCACGTTGCCATTGAAGCCGCATGCAAGCTGGGCTAGGTTGCGCGCGATGACGGATTCACGCGTTCCCGTGCTCCTCTTCGACGGCGAGTGCGGCCTGTGCAACCGGGTTGTTCGGTTCCTGATCCGCCACGACCCCGGGGAGCGCCTTCATTTCGCGCGTCTGCAGGAGCCTCCCGCCCAGGATTTCCTGAGGTCGCACGGCCTGCCGACCGGGGATTTCGGCAGCCTTGTGTACGTGAGGGACTGGAACGACCGGGAGCGCGGCGGATTCCTGCTGCGCACGTCCGGCGCCCTCGCGTGCTTCGCCGAGCTCGGCGGCGGCTGGCGCATCCTCTCCTGGCTGAGATGGATCCCCCCGTTCCTGCGCGACCCCGCCTATTGGCTCGTGTCGAGGACGCGCTACGCGATCTTCGGTACCTACAAGCCCGAACCCCTTCCCGACCCCGCATGGAACCGCCGCTTCCTGGACCCTCGATAAAGCGCCCCTTCTGGAGGCGCTGGTTCGTCGATCCCGTGGCCATGCAGCTAACGCAGGGCGTCACCCCCTCCAAGATCGCGCTCACCATCGCCATCGGAAGCGCCCTCGCGCTTTTCCCCATCCTCGGCACCACGACCACGCTCTGCGTGATCGCGGGCGTCTCCCTGGGGCTCAACCAGCCGATCATCCAGGCCGTGAACGCCCTCTGCACCTTCATCTATTTCCCGTTCATCGTCGCCTTCGTCCGCCTGGGGGACGCACTCGCGCGCTCCAAGCCCTCAAGTCTCGACCTGAAGCTCATGATCGCCGTGTTCAGACACGAGCCGCGGCAATTCTTCCAGCAGTTTGGCGCGACCGCGCTCCACGCCATCCTCGGCTGGGCCGCCGTCGCACCGCTCTGGATCCCGATTGTCTATTTTATTGCCCTAAAGCCCCTTCGCGCGGCGGCGAGGCGAATGGAGCGCCCTTAGGGGCCGGGCCGCTCGCATTATGTGTCGACCCGCAGGCGCTGCCAGCGTCTTGTTGCGGCGATGAACAGACGCAGGGTGGTCGTAACGGGAATGGGCGTGATCGCCTGCAACGGCGTGGGGGTGGAGGATTTCTGGAGGGCAAACCTGGAGGGCCGCTCCGGAATATCGCTGATCGATGCCTTCGACGTGAGCAGCCTCGCGTCCAAGGTCGGCGGCCAGGTGCGGGGCTTCGCGCCCACCCGCTACATGTCCGACGACATCGCCAAGCGGGTCGACCGCTTCGTTCATTTCGGCCTCGCGTGCTCGGAAATGGCCCTCGGGGAATGCGGCCTCGAGGTCGGCGCCGAGAATCCCGACCGCATCGGGGTCGTGATCGGCTCGGGGCTCGGCGGGCTCCTGTTTCACGAGGAGCAAATGGTCGCAGCGTTCGACCGCGGCGCACACCGGATCAATCCGGCATCGGTCGCGAGGATAAGCCCCAACGCCGTGGCGAGCCAGGTCGCGATCCGCTACGGGTTCAGGGGCCCCAACATGGTGATCTCAACCGCGTGCGCCTCCGGGGCGCACGCGATCGGCGAGGCCTGCAGGAAGATCCAGTTCGGGGAGGCGGACGTCTGCCTCGGCGGAGGGGTCGAGGCGCCCCTCACCCTGTTCAATTTCGGGGCCTACTGCGCGCTCCGCGTGCTCTCCAAGAACAACGAAAACCCCGCAGCCGCCTCCCGCCCGTTCGACCTGAAGCGCGACGGATTCGTGATGAGCGAGGGCGGCGCCGTGCTGGTCCTGGAGGAGCGGGAGCGGGCTCTGCGCCGCGGGGCGCCGGTCCTCGCGGAAATCACCGGGTACGCTTCCAATTCGGGGGCGCACCACATGGTGATGCCCGAGCCGGACGGCGCCGATGCGGCGCGCGTGATGGCCGCCGCATTGAGCGATGCCGGACTCAGCCGGGTCGACTACATCAACGCCCACGCGACCTCGACCCGGGCGAACGACGATGCCGAGACGAAGGCGATCAAGACGGTCTTCGGCGGCGAGGCGCGCGCGATTCCCATATCGTCCACCAAATCGATGATCGGCCACGCGATCGGCGCCGCAGGGGCCATCGAGGCCGTGGTCTGCGTGAAGGCCCTCCAGGACCAGGTGATTCCACCGACCATCAACCTCGATACCCCGGATCCGGCCTGCGATCTTGACTATGTGCCGCACACGAGCCGGCGCGCCCCGCTGAACCATGTGATGTCCAACTCGTTCGGATTCGGCAACTGCAACGTGGCCCTCGTCTTTTCAAGGGCCCGCTGACCCCCCGTGACCCGCGACGAAATCGAAGACAGGGTGCGCGAGCTTCTTTCGAAGAAGCGCGGGATTGATCCCGGGATGATCCGGCCCGAATCCCGCCTCAAGGAGGACCTGGGCATCGACTCCTTCGGAGCCGTCGAGGTCATCTTCGAGATCGAGGAGGCCTTCGGGCTCCTGATCACGGACAGCGACATCCTCGGCGTGAGAAGCGTTGGAGACATCGTCGCCTACGTGGATGTGTGGCTCAACGCGCAGGGCGCGGCGCCCCGGAAAAAAGGCGCCGCCCGCCGAGGCCCCATAGCCGCCCGGACGGCTTGGAAGCGAGGGCCCTTTCAGGGCTTCTTCTCGTTTCCCCAGAGCGTCGGGCTGCCCCCCTGCTGCCGGCGCCAGGCGTCGCGCCAGAGATGGATGTCCGACGGGGTGATCGCCGGCATCGGCTGGCGTTCCAGCTTCGTGAAGGATCGCGGCAGCGGGCTTGCGGTATCCTGGTACCAATAGGCGACCGAGGCGAGGTCGAGGGTCAGGCAGTTGTTGTGCCCGTGTTCGATCGTGAAGCGGCAGGACTTGTCGAAGTACACCGGGTCCGCGATGTGGAAGCGGTAGAGATGGGTGCGGCCGAGCCATCCCGTCTCGTTGTTCACGCGGGCATAGCCGAAATACGGATGCTGGAAAAGCTCCTTGGGCGACCAGGACGTGTTGAAATAATCCTCCGTCCCGGTTCCGTTCAGGGAGGGCAGCGCCTCGCCGTCGATGAACACCATCTCGTCGCCCTCGCCGTACCACATGGTGCTCGGGCAGTTCACATAGTAGTTAACGCCGACAAAGTGCCCCTTCCCCTTGATGTCGGCGAAGACGTAGTTGTCCTTGCCGTCCAGGTTCTTTCCCTGGGGCCCCAGGAGCTCCCATTCGTTCTCGCCCCCGGGCAGCGCCGGGGTGAGCTCATGGTTGTACCAGGCGTGGAAGCGCCCGAGGTCGGCGGGCAGCTTCGGCATCTCCTCGTAGTCGATGTTGTAGTAGAGGGCGTCGATCGTCCGGCCGCTCTGGTTCTCTATCTCGATCCGCGCGCCCTGGGCGTAGGGCATCGCGAAATAGCTCACGTAGGATTTCCCCCATCCCGGCGTGACGGCCAGCGGCGCGCTCACGAAATCATAGGACTCGCCCCATCCGTTCCCGAAGAACGGCCCGATGGGGGATTCAACCGACGGATAGGGCTTCCCGTCCCAGTACATCCGTATGACGACGTCATTGCGGTTCAGCTTGTCGGGACCGGGTGCCAGCGTGATCCAGATGTGCGTGATGACCCCGGCGCCCTTCACATCGAGGAGCGTCACCTTGGCGCCGTCTGCCACGTTCGGGATGTTGTCGGCGTTCCCGCCGGTCCGATCGTAGCTGCTGGATCGCCTCGACCTCATGTCGGTGCGGATTTTTGCGAGCCCGACAAAATCGCTCGCGGGCTCCTGGGCGAGGACTTGGGTGCAGACAAAGGCCATCCACGAGGCGTGGAGGAGTGTCCTGGCCCATTTCGAATACGTTCTTGGCTTCATAGTTATACCTGGGGTTCGGATTGGGGCCGGTCAGTTCCGGGCCGGTTCCACCGGCTCAAAGACAAAATAGGCGAAGTTGTTGCCCTTGTTGTAGCGGAAGGTGAGGAGCTGTGGGCCCGCCTCGGGAAAGGTGATCGTCCCGATTTCCGCGAAATTCCAGCGGTGCCAGTGGCCGGTGGCGACCGGCAGCCGGCATTCCGACGCCGGCTTGTTGTTGAGCAGAAAGTGGATCGTGTTCGCCTCGTTCGAATAAAGCGCGCTCACCCGGTAGGTGCCCGCCGCCCTCACGTTGACGGTGTAGTTGCACCACTCCCCGTCGTCGGTCCAGCCGATGTAGAGCTGGTTGACGAGGGGGCTCACAAGGTTTGGGTGGTTCAGGTCGGCAAAATCCTTCACGTAGGAGATGTCCACCCCCTCGTCCTTGCGGAAACCCCAGATGTACGGGCCCGCATGCGGGCGCTGATGGAGCGGCTGCTGGTTGAGCTCTCCGCTGCCGTGGTTGATCGCGTCCGTGTCGTGATAGGCGATCCCTTCCCCTCCCAGGTCGTAATAGGCGCATTGCACAACGCCGGGGATGGACTGCGCCCCCGCCTTGTAGGCCGTGTCCTCGAAGGGCCTGCCTTTGTATTCGGGGGGGACCGCCGCCATCGAAACGCAGCTCGAGGCAAGGGACGCGGCCAGATAGGCTCGGACGGTGCGGACAGTCATGGTGGATTCAGGGGGTGGCTTCGGCAGGGAGGTCGACCCGCCGCCCCGTGCGCGCGGATTCCCGGGCGGCGTCGAGGATTTCGCACACGACCAGGTTTGTCTCGAGCGATGCGAGCCCGTACGGCTTTATCCGGCCCCGGACAACGGCGGCGAGGTACGAGAGCGGGTTCGAGAACGTGTCGGGAAGCACAGGCATGGCCAGCGGGCTCTCCTGTGAATCGCTCCTGCGCAGGAAAAGCGTGTCCCGGCTCGGTACGATGAGGGCGCCGGTCTGCCCGTAGATCTCCATGTCCTTTCGGCCGTAGGGCCAGTTCCACGAGGCCTGCAGGATCGCCTGGGTCTTCGGGTACGTGAGCACGATCGTGGCCTCATCCTCGACGTTGGGGTACACATCCGGCTGGAGCTGCTGTTCCACGGCAAAAACCGAGAGGGGCCGCCGGCCGTCAAGGAGCCAGGTGACCAAGTCGGCCCCGTAGCATCCGAAATCCATCGCGGCGCCGCCGCCGTTCAGCACGGGGTCGGTCAGCCACTTGAGAAAATAGGGCGAACATCCGATCGCCTTGGGTCCCTGGTGGCCGTCGTGGACCACTATCTTCCGCGGTTCGCCGATGACATGCGGGTCATGGAGGTAGGCGAAGGCGCTTTGATTGCTCCGGTACCAGGTGGTTTCATAATTCACCACAATTTGGATGCCGCCCTTTGCGGCGGCCGCCGCGATCGCGCGGGCGTCGGCCAGGCTCACGGCCATCGGCTTCTCCATCATGACGTCGATCCCGAGCGGAGCGCACTCCTCGACGACGCGGCGGTGGTCGTAGGTCGAGGTGAAGGCGGCCACGGCCTGCACCTTCGTCTTGGCCGCGAGCGCGGCGATGCTCGGATAGAAAAGCTCCGCACCCAGGTGGAACTGCTTCGCGTAGATCGCAACGAGCTCCGGGTTCGGCTCCACGATCCCGACGAGCTGGACATCCTTCCGCCCCTCCAGGGACGGGAGGATGCCGCGGGCGTGGTCGTGCACAAGCCCCACGATCGCCAGGCGCACCGGGGCGGTGTCCGCCTGGGACCGGCCGCTCACGGCGGCCGCGCACGTCAACACGATGAGGAGAATACGTTTCATGGGGGACCTCGCTGGCTGGGGTTTGCGATTCGGGCTCCGACGCGAACACGGTCACCGTCGCAGCCAACCTCCGCGGACGCAACCGGGAAGGCGCGGCGAGAAACCGTGGAGCGGAGCCCGGGGAATCCGGCCGGCGGCGCGCTCCGCATCCATCAGGTTGGATTTGCGATCAGGCCGACTTTGCTTGAGGTTAGGTCCTCGGCGTTCCGGGGAGGAACGCGCCGTCCCCCAAACCCCAAGAAACTCCCAAATCCCATCATGCGCACCCGCACCTGCACCCTCCTGACCAGCCTTTTTCTGCCGGCCCTCGCCGTCGCCCAACCGGCGCCGCAGGTCATCCATCTCTGGGAGAACGGAGCCCCGGGATTCGAGAGCCGGAAGGACGTGCCCGAGGAGGCCAAGGATTATTGGGTCCGCAACATCAACAATCCGTCGATCACCGTGTTCGCGCCGCCCAGGGGGAAGGCAAACGGGTGCGCGGTCATCGTCGCGCCGGGCGGGGGCTTCCGAGAGCTCGTGTTCAACGCGGAGGGCAAGCAGGCCGGCGAATTCCTCAATACGCTCGGAGTGACGGCGTTCGCCCTCAAGTACCGCCTGCCGAACGAGGCGGGCTCGCCCTACAGCTTGGACAACGTCCGCCAGGACGCCTACCGCGCCATCAGGCTCGTGCGGAGCCGCGCCGGCGAATTCGGCGTCGACCCGAACCGGATCGGCATCCTCGGATTCTCCGCGGGCGGGGCCGTGGTCATCATGGTGTCCTTCGACAAGGCTGACGGGGATCCCAATGCCGCGGATCCGGTCGAGCGCGTCAGCGGACGCCCAAATTTTGAGATGTTGGTGTACCCCGGGGACGGGAACCTGATCCCCAAACGGATCCCCCGCGACACGCCGCCCGCCTTTCTCATCTGTGCGAACGACGACGAATACGGCTGCGACCAAGTGGCGCTGACCCTGCTCGAGAGGTTCCGCGACGCCAAGGTCTCGGTCGAGGCCCATTTCATCGCCAAAGGGAAGCACGCGTTCAACATGGGCGACCGCTCGACCTTTGCCGCAATCAGGCACTGGCCGGACCGCATGGCCGACTGGCTTGGCGACCGCGGTCTTCTGAAGCCCCCGGCGCCAGCGGATTCGGCGCCGCACTGAACCCAAGCGGTCTCTGCGGGGCCCAAATCGGTCCCTATGCGATCGCAATTCCCTTCGAATGCCGGACGATATTTATTTATTCATTGTTCATTCATCTTTAATGCTGTCTCACATATTATTTATTCTTTTATATTGAGTTAGGTAATAGATAGTCATTCATTGCTTATCATCCATGGCCTCCTCATTCCAACTTGGCAGACTCGCGCTCAGCCTTCAGACTCACGGCGTCTCCGCGGCCTCCACGCTCAAGAACGATTTGGATGTCAGCCAGCCCACTCTGTCGCGCTGGCTGACCTCTCTGGGCCCGAGGGTGGAGCGCATGGGCGCGCGCCAATTCAGTCGGTACGCGCTCCGGCGCGATGTCCGAAACCTGGGATACGCCTGGCCACTATACCGTGTGGATGAGACAGGACACCCGGAACACTGGGGCGAACTGCGCGCCCTGTACGGGGGGTTTAGGCTGCTGCCCCAGGCGTCGCCCTTGTCTTCCTGGCTGGAGGCATCCTATCCGGACCATCTGTATCCGGGTCTGCCTTTCTTTCTTCAGGATGCGCGCCCCGAGGGATACATCGGACGGGCCATCAGCCGGCGGGTCGGTGCGGCGTTGAGGATCCCGGAGGACCCGCGGAACTGGTCTGATGACGACCTCCTTGCCTACCTGCTCGCGGAAAGCGACGACCTGCCCGGGGATCTGATTCTGGGCGACCGGGCGCTTGAGCGTGCGCTCCGCGCGGTGAGCGACCAGGATGCTATTTCGATCCGATGGGAGGATCGCGCGACCGCCTATCCCGCCCGGGCCGAAGCGGCCCAAAGGGGCGAGTTGGCCGTGTCGTCGGCAGGGGGAGAACAGCCGAAGTTCCTCGCGACGATCCGCCGCAACGGCGATTTCACGAGCGTTCTCGTGAAGTTCTCGCCCGCCGACCCGTCCCCTGCTCAGCGGCGCTGGCTGGACCTGCTCGTCTGCGAACATCTGGCCGGCGAATTGCTCCTGTCGCGCGGAATACCGGCTGCGCGCACCTCCATAATGGATGCGGGAGGAAGGCGTTTCCTGGAGGTGGAGCGTTTCGACCGCAGCCACGCGCGAGGAAGGCGCGGCCTTCTGACGATGGGGTCCCTAGAGGAAGGAATCCTCGATGAATCGGCCACGGACTGGTCGGGAACCGCAGCGTTTCTGGAGAGGGCCCAGTGCCTGGGCCACGAGCAAGCACGGCGCCTCAGGTGGCTCTGGTGTTTTGGCGACCTGATTGGCAACACGGATATGCATCGAGGAAACACCAGCGTCTTCTTTGATGCCCCACCGTTCAGCCTCGCCCCGAGCTACGACATGTTGCCCATGCTCCACTCACCGGATGTCCAGGGGGGGGTGTCTGCGCGCGCCTTCACTCCGCGGCCGCCCATGCCCGCCGTTGCCGACGTGTGGCCCGAAGCAGCCCAGACGGCGGTCGAATTCTGGGGCACCGTTGGAGACGACGGGCGGATCAGCTCCGACTACCGCCGAATCGCAGAGAATTGCCGGGACCGGATCTCCGAACTTCGGAGGCAATTCGCATAGGGCCGCTGTTGACGGGACGCGCCCGGGCGAAGAATGGGGAGGCGAGTCGGGCGGAAGTCTTGCGGAAATGCGCACGAGGGGCGGCCTGTTGGCGCCTCTGAGCGATGCCTGCCGCGTATCAATGCGGCCATAATAGGTAATTCCAAGCATGGAAGAACCCTGGTAACATCGGTTCATGAGCATTTCGGACAAATCCACCGTGGAGGAAATCCGCGCCCGCTTTGACGGGGAGGTAGAGAGGTTCTCGAATCTCGCCACCGGGCAGACCGCCACCGTCGACTCGGCCCACTGCATGGACCTCATCGCGCGCGCGTGCACTCTGTCGGCCCCGCAGGAGGCTGCGGTGCTCGACGTCGGCTGCGGCGCCGGAAACTACTCGCTGAAGATCCTGGAGTACCGGCCAAAATCCCGCGTCACCCTGGTCGACCTGAGCGGACCGATGCTCGAAAGGGCAAAGGCGCGGCTGGGTCCGGCGGTCGATGCCGCGATCCAGGGAGACGTGCGCGAGCTTGAATTTGAGGCGGAGCGCTTCGACGTGATCGTCGCGGCGGCGGTTCTCCACCACCTGCGAAGCCCATCCGAGTGGAACGGCGTCTTCGCCCAATTCTTCCGCTGGCTGAAGCCGGGCGGGGGTCTGTGGATCTTCGACCTTGTCTCGCACGAGGATCCGCGGGTCCAGGACCTCATGTGGGCCGACTATGGACGGTATCTCGAATCCATGGGCGGCGCCGCCTACCGTGACAGGGTTTTCGCCTACATAGAAAGGGAGGATACTCCGACGTCCCTGACCCACCAGACCGACCTCCTCCGAAGGGTTGGATTCGCATCCGTTGACGTGTTGCACAAACGCAGCTGCTGCGCCGCCTTTGGCGGGATCAAGGCCCGATAGAAAAAGCGATCGCCTGTCTCCGGCTGAGGCAAACGGCGCGCCCGGGGGTCTCCGGCCGATGTTCCGCAATGTTACCGTAAAGGATCTCCGCAGTGAATTTACCGTGACGGAGCTCCGCGTTCGGGCTTAGGTGACCGCGGCGTCATGAATACCCCAAAATGCCTGCATGCCTGCGTTTCGCTTGGCCTTCTTGCCATGTCGACAGCCGCCTTGAGGGCGTCGGAGGATTTCCATGCCTGGGCGCCGACCCCGCCCATGGGCTGGAACAGCTGGGACTGCTTCGCGACGACGGTGACCGAGGAGAACACAAAGGCGCAGGCGGACGTCATGGCCGAAAAGCTGGCCCCGCACGGATGGAAGTACGTCGTCGTCGACATCCAATGGTATGAGCCCGGCGCCACGGGCTACGGCTACCACGCCAACGCAAGGCTCACCCTGGATGAATACGGCAGGCTCGTGCCGGCCCCCAACAAGTTCCCAAGCGCCGGGGACGGCCGCGGGTTCAAGGCTCTTTCCGATTACGTGCACGCGAAGGGCCTGAGATTCGGAATCCACCTGATGCGGGGCATTCCCCGCCAGGCGGTGGAGGAAAACCTGCCCATTCTCGGGACAAAATACCGCGCGGCCGATATCGCCGACCGGGTCAACATCTGCCCCTGGAACAGCGACATGTACGGCATCGACATGGCGAAGCCCGGCGCCCAGGCCTACTACGACTCGGTCTTTGCGCTGATTGCCTCCTGGGGGGTGGACTTCATCAAGGTCGACGACCTCTCGCGACCCTACCTCCGCAACGAGCCCGAGGTCGAAGCGGTGCGCAGGGCGATCGACCGGACGGGGCGGGCCATGGTCCTGAGCCTTTCGCCCGGCGAGACGGATATCCGCGCGGCGGCCCACGTGGTGGAGCACGCCAACATGTGGCGCATTTCGGACGACTTCTGGGACCATTGGTCGCTGCTTGAGGCGCAGTTCGAGCGGCTCAACAAATGGACCCCCTGGCGGCGCCCGGGGGCCTGGCCCGACGCCGATATGCTGCCGATCGGCGTCATCGAGCTCGGCCGCCGGACGTGGTTCAGCCAAAGCGAGGAGGTCACGCTCATGACCCTTTGGAGCATCGCGCGCTCCCCTCTCATGCTCGGGGCCGACATGACGAAACTGGACGCCCCGACGCTCGCGCTCCTCACCAACGACGAGGTCATCGCCGTGAACCAGTCGAGCGCCAACAACCGGCAGCTTTTCCGCAACGCGGACGGGGGAATTGGCTGGAGCGCCGATGCACCGGACGGCCGCAGCCGGTACGTGGCGCTCTTCAACACTCGGGATCCATGGATCCTCGCGGATTCCCGGCAAATCTGGAGGAGCGAGCCCGTGTCCATGAAGACCCCCGGCCAAGCCGTGTCGTTTGAGGTCCCAGTAAGGGGCCTCGGCACGGTCGTCCTTGTCGCGGACGACAGCCGTTCGCCCCGTTTCTGGTGGCCCTCCCTTTTCCGCGAGGTCCGATGGGTTCTCGCCGACGGGCATGAGTCAAAGGCCGACCGGGACTACGGGAGCCACGGCGAACGGATCAACGGCCTCTCCGTCCCCGAAGGCGCAGTGGCCCTGCGCGGCGTTGCGCACCTGGACGACGCCGCGAGGGAGAACGCCAAGGGCGAGGACCTGGTCTTCCTGGCCTACGGCTATACCGCGGAGCAGCTTCGCGTCCAGACGCAGCCCATCGCCCTCGACCTCGGTCTGCTTGGACTAGGCAGGGACGTGAGCATCCGGGACCTTTGGAGCCACCGCGAGCTCGGCACGTTCTCCGGCTTATTTGCGCCCGAAATAGAATGGCACGGGGCGAGGCTCTACCGGATCACCGGCGCCCAGCGCTAAAAGGCGGTCTCGCCCCGGGACGGCCCGGCCCCGATTCCCACAGGGACCGCCGGGACATCCCAGATTTGGGAAAATCGATTCCCGCATTTGGTGATTCCGGGCCGCCGTCGATGCCCAGGAGAAATCCTTATGCCTTGAAAAAGAGCTTCTTATGAAAGATGACGTTCTTGGCACCCACGGTGCTACTTAAGCGGAAGGCGCCGTGTACCGCGGCAACGAAACCAAGCCAATCCATGTCCTCAATATTCGCAGACATTCTGCTCGCGTTCCGCCTCCTGCGAAAGTCACCGGGCTTCACCGCCACGATCACGGTGGTCCTGGCCCTCGGAGTCGGGGCGAACACGGCCATTTTCAGCGTGATCCATGCGGTCCTGCTTCACCCCTTTCCCTACACAAACTCCGAGCGCATCGCGTTCATCGGCGCCACGCCCACCGACGGGAACGGCCAGATGTCGGTCGCGTATCTCGACTATCTCGAGATGCGCAGGCAGTCGCGGACCTTTGACTATCTCGCATTCGCCCAAAACAGGGACCTGACGCTGACCGATGTGAAGGAGCCCGCGAGCCTCAAAGGGGCCCTCGTCTCCGCGCCGGTCTGGCCCATGCTCGGCGTGCCGCCCGTGATCGGTCGCACGTTCACGGACGCCGAGGATCGCCCGGGAGCCGCTCCCGTCTGCGTGATCGGCGCCTCGATGTGGGCGGATCGTTTCGGGAGCAGCCCCGAGGTCCTCGGACGGGCGATCATGCTCGACGGCAAGGCCTACACGGTGGTGGGCGTCATGCCGCCGCGCTTCAAGTTCTGGGGGGCCGATGTCTGGATACCCGCGGGCTCGGAGGCGGACTCGCCGCTGATGCGAAGCCGGGTGATCCGGATGAACTCCTGGGTTGTCGGGAAGCTGAAGGCGACCGCCACCCTGAAGGAGGGGAACGCCGAGCTGAAGCTGATCGCAAAAAGGATCGCAGACCAGTTTCCCGACACCAACAAGAACATCGGGGCCGCAGCGAACCTGTTGATGGACAATGTCACGGGAGCCATTCGGAGCCCCCTGCTCATCCTCCTGGGTGCAGTCGGCTTTGTTCTGCTGATCGCCTGCGCAAACGTCGCCAACCTGCTGCTGGCCCGCGCCAACACCCGCCACCGCGAATTCGCCATTAGGACTGCGCTCGGCGCGGGCCGTGGGCGCCTGGTGCGCCAGGTGCTCCTCGAGTGCATTCCGCTCGTGCTGCTCGGAGCCGCCTCGGGAATCCTCGTCGGGACGTGGGGGCTCAGGGGCCTTCTGGCCCTCCTTCCAGCTGATGTGATACCCGCGGAGGCCGCCATCACGGTGAACGTCCCCGTCATGCTCTTCTCCCTGGCGGTATGCGCGGGCACCATGCTCCTGTTCGCGCTCTTCCCTGCGCTGGAGCTCACCCGGGGCCAGCTTACAGGCGCCCTTCAGGAAGGGGGGCGCGGAACCGGCGGCCCCAGGAGCTCGCGGGTCCGTTCGGGGCTCATCGCAGGCGAGGTCGCGCTCTCCCTCATCCTGCTGGTCGGAGCCGGACTCCTTATTCGCAGCTTTGCAAAGCTCGAGTCGGTCAACCCGGGCTTCAACGCCGAGAACCTGCTCGTCATGACGATCAGGCTCCCGGAGACCCGCTATCCAACCGGCACCGAAGCGACCCGGTTCTTCAATGACGTCGTCGAGCGCGCCCGGCGCATTCCCGGGGTCAGGGCTGCCGCGGCCTCGAGCAACGCGCCGCTCCTGGGCGGCGGGGGGATACCGCTCATCACCCCCGGCCAGACCTATGCGAGCTTCAAGGATCTCAAGGGGGTCCAATTCAGCTCGGTGACCACCGAATACTTCGAGGCCCAGGGCATGCGCCTCATCAAGGGGAGGGTCTTCAACGATTCCGACCGTGCCGGATCGGAGCCGGTGATCGTCCTGAACGAGGCGGCGGTGAAGCAGTTCCTCAAGGACGGCGATCCCCTCGGGCAGCAGGTCATGCTGGGGCTGCCCCCCAACCTCAACAAACCCGGCCTGCTGCCGAAGGGTATCGACCATTTCCAATGGGCGCGCGTCATCGGCGTCGTGCAAAGCTCCCGCTACTTTGGCCTGCAATCGGAGCCACCCCCTGCGGCCTATATCCCCGTGGACCAGACCTGGAATACGCCCATCTTCCGCAATGCGATGTTCGTCCTGATCCGGACGGAGGGAGATCCGCTTCTCGCCGCCGCTGCGGCGAGGTCCATCGTGACCACGATCGACCGCAACCAGCCCATCCAGAGCCTGTCCACGATGACGGCCACCATCGCCGAAAGCCTCCGCCAGAACCGCTTCAGCACCGTCCTTCTCGGCGTCTTCGCGGCGATGGCGAGCGCGCTCGCAGCCGTGGGAATCTACGGGATCGTGGCATGGAACGTGACCCAGCGGACCCGCGAACTCGGCATTCGCGCGGCGCTGGGGGCGGCTCCCGGCGACATCGCGCGCCTTGTGATGGGACAAAGCATGCGGGTCGTGGCCCTTGGCCTTGCAGTCGGGCTCGCCGGGTCCTTCGCGCTCACGCGCGTCCTCGCGAGCATGCTGTTCGAGACGAGCGCCCTCGATTTCTGGACCTTTTCTTCCGTGGCCGCAGGGCTCACGCTCGTCGCTCTCCTCGCCAGTCTCCTTCCCGCCAGGCGCGCGGCGGGGGTCGACCCCATGGAAGCGCTCCGCGCCGAATGATCGGCGGGGCCCCGAAATGCCCGTTCAACCGGTCCCCGCCATCCGTCAGTTGTCATTGGGCCCGGGCGGGGGTATTGAGGGTTGAGCGAAGGTTCTCGAGATACGCCCTCTTCGCTTCGTTCTCTGCAAAAACGAGGGCCCCGTCTATCAACTTGGAAGCCGTTGCGGCATATCCGCCGTCGGAGCAGACAAGCGCTGAATTGCAGGCCAAATCGGTGTTTCGGGGATACAGGGCGACGCCCTTCGCGATTTCGTCTATGTCGTCCTTGGTGGGCTTCGCCTCACTCTTGGTCCACGTCCCGACGATCATGCTGTACACGCCGACATTGGGTCCGAACCGAAGTGCCGTTCTCAGGGGTTCGAGAATGGCCGCGGCCTGCCGCGCACTCAGCCTGCCCTCCCGCCCCGTCGGCCCGGCCATCGCCTCTGCAAACCGCAGCCTTGCGAGCACGACATAGGCGTTAGGCCTCATGACTCCGCTTGCGACGGCGGCTTCCAGGAGTTCGCGCGCCTTGGCGTCGTTTCCCATGTCGTGTTCATACAGCCCGTAGACGGCAAGCAGCCTCGCATCGTGAATTCGGTCGGCCGTGACGACAAACGGCTTCATGCCTATGGCCGGGGCGGCCGCCGTGCCCTGGGGCGATTCGGGGGATTTGTCGCCCTTACGGGCCGGGTCCACGTCGGGCGGGAGGCCGTTGTCCTCCCGGTAGGCGCGCTCCAGCATCCGGCCTGCGTAATAAAGGGATTCCCTCGCCATCGCCGGATCGATCCTGCGGAACGTATCCCCCTGCATCCGAAGCCAGTCGCCAATGATGCGCCCGATCTGGTCGGCCGTGGCCGCCTTGAGTTTTGGCTTCGGAAATCCGGAGGGAATGTCCAAACCGACGGACGTGGGATGCGCCAGGACGGCTTTGAGAAAATTCAGCAGCTTCCCCTCCATCGTCGCGTACCCGAAGCCGAAACAGTCGGTGAACATCTGCTCGGTGACTCGTTCCCGGCGGGCGCGGCGCACCAGCTCAAGAAAGGCGTGCGCCGTGTCGGGATCCTCGCTTCCCGGGCCCATGAGCCCCCACCGAACAAACAGGGCCGCCTCGGATTCCCAGAGCGGCACGTGCTCTGCATGGGGGGGCGTTTCGCTAAAGAGCTCGCGGAGGGGCAGCAGGGCGATCGGGGTGGTCGTTCCCTTCTCCCAGTCATCCTTTAGCTGGCGAATAAGCCGGTTGGTCTCAGCGACCGAAATCCAGAGCGTGCCGGGACCATCCGCCCTGTGTATCCAACCGGGCCCGAACACCCCCTCGGAGATGATGGGCATGAAACCCTCCCGGAATACGCCGCAGTCCCTTGCAATCAGTCCGGCCATGAGCCACTGCGGAAGCGGCGGCGAGCAGCGGCTCAGCCGCTCCAGGCTCACCGAACCATACGAGACGGATCTCATTTCGACTCCAAACACGTTGGTGTTGAAGGCGAGTGTATCGCTGTCGTAGGCCGGAATCTGGTCGGTCCAAACCATGGCTCCGTTCGACCATTCGCCCCATGCCACCGCATCGACGGGCGATGCGAGCTTGATCGGCTGCGAATGGAGCTTCCCCACGGGCACGGTGCTCAAATCCGTATCGTCAATGATCACGGTATAGGGCACGGGGGACTGGGGCAGCCAATCCTTCGGCATCACATCATTCTGAAGCCATAGGCCGCGCCGCAGCGCATCGAGCATCCAGAAGGTCTGCTTGTCCGGCGCTCGGGAAAGAATCTCAAACCCCGGCAGGGTGGCGTAGCGCCACGGATTCTTGTCAACCCGGGTGGCGGAGACGATGAAACGCTGCATTCTAACCGCCCTGGCCCGAGCGGCCTCGGCCACGGCTGCCGACGACGGGTCGGCACGGGCCGCGGGTCGGGTGGCCGGCAATGCCAGGCAGGCCAGAGCAAGGATTCCCGCCAGTCCGATCGCACGCCCCGTCCCGGAACTCGGTGACTGCGCCAAGGCCCGGCGACGGTCGGGCTCAACGTGGAAACCGGGAATCGTGCTCATAACGGGGTTCCCATGCTAGCGTTCCTGTGGCTGTCCCAGCGAGGCGCGCAGCTGTTCGAAATACTCCTTGTTCATTTCGTGGGTCGTGAAAACGAGCCCCTTGTCGATCAGCTCGGAGGCCTGCGCCACGTAGCCGCATTGCGAGCAAAGAAGCGCCGAATTGTAGGCCAGGTCGGTGTCGCGGGGAAATAGCGCGACTCCGTTCACGATGTCGTCGATGTCGCCCTCGGACGGCCTCGCCTCGCAATTGCTCCAGGTTGAAACGATCATGTCGTAGACGTCGGGCGTGGGTGCGCTGCGCAGGATGGCCTTTAGGGGTTCGAGTACCGATGCGGCCTGTTCGGCGCTCAGCTTGCCCCCCGAACCCAAAGGCTTGTCGGCTGCCTCGGAATAGCGCAGTTCGGCGAGGGCCACATATGCCCTGGGCCGCACCACCTTGCCCTTCACGGCCGCCTCCAGGAGCTCGCGCGCGAGGACGTCGTTGCCGATGTCATGCTCATACAGGCCGTACACGGCGAGCAGCCCCGGGTCGTGGATCCGCTGGGCTGAAACCACAAACGGCTTCATCACGACGGCCGCTCCCAGGATCCTGTCGTGGGGCAGGCCGGTCGAATGGGCGCCTCCATTCGACGGGTCGACGTCGGGCGGCAGCCCGTTGTCCTCGCGGTAGGCGCGCTCAAGAATCCTGCCCGCGGCGTTGAGCGTCCCTTCGCCTGTGTCCGGATCGCTGCTGCGCAGAAAGTCTCCCTTCATCCGAAGCCAGTCCCCTAGGATTCTCCCGATCTGGTCCGACGTCGCCTCCTTCAGGTCAAGCGGCTCCATGAGGCCGGACGGCATGTCCCAACCCACGTAGGTCGGCTGGGCAAGGACGCCTTTGAGATAGTCCGCCAGCTTCCCTTCCATCGCCGAAAAGCCGAAGCCGAAACAGTCGGCAAAGACCTTTTCGGTGATCGGCTCCCGACGCGCGCGCCGAACGAATTCGAAAAACGCTCGCGTCACGGCGCCGTCCTTTTTGTCCGCACCCGTGAGCCCCCACCGCACGAACAGTGCCGCTTCGGATTCCCAAAGGGCGAGCCTCTCCGCAGAAGGCGGCGCCTCGGCGAACAGCAGGCGCAGCGGCGGCATTTTGATGCTCGGGAAATCGTTATGATCCAGGATGCGCTGCGTCTCCTTGAGGGACACCCACACGGTGCCGGGCCCCGCCGCCTTTCGCACCGGACTAGGCTGGCCGATGAGACCAAGATCGCCGTTTCTGTCGACCGGAAGGCCGAAGGCCTCGCGGAACACGCCCTTCTCCCTCCCAAGCAGGCCGGCGATCAGCCATCCCGGAAGCGGAGGAGCGCAACGGCCCAGGCGCTCCAGGCTCATGGTGCTGTCTATAAGCACATCCGTGTTGACCCCAAAAAGGTTGTTGTTGATGGCCGCGGTGTCGCTGTCGTGCGACTCGACCGAATCGACCGATATCTCCGTATGGTCGGCAAGCTCGCCCCACGCCAGTGCGTCTACCGGCGAACTCATCTTCGTCGGCGCCGCATGGAGCTGGCTTGGAGGCGCCGCACCCATGTCCGTGTCGTCGACAATCACCGTGTAGGGAACCTGGGGCCGGGGAAGCCAGTCCTTGGGCATCACGCTGTCTTCCAGCCAGAGGCCCCTCCGGAGCGCATCAAGCCTCCATTGGGTGTCGTGCTCGGACGCCCGGGTGAGAACCTCGAATCCCGGCACGGAAGCGTAGCGCCACGGGTTCTTGTCGATCCGGGTCGCAGAAACAACAAAGCGGCGCATCACAACGGCCGCCTCCTGCGACGCGGTCGCGCCGTCATCGTCCCGGTCCGCACGTGCGGCGGATTGAAACGCCATTATGGCCCCGAGGCCCATCGCCGCGAGGGCCCTTCGGTAAATCCGCTCCCGCCCCTGGCCCACCCAGCCGCGAAGCGTGATTCTTGCCGGCATCATGTTGCAGGTTGGGTCGTCCATGCGCGCGGGCTGTACCACCCGGGCCAGCCTTTCACGTCCCGGGCGTGGTGCCGAGCGATTTTCATCCGGTTACTCCCCGGCAGCCCTGACCGGAAGGCGGCCATTGGAACCGGGATGACCGGCCATTGAAATAATCCATCGGGATGGGGCTCAAAAATTTTCCAGCGAGAACCAGCAATGTTGAAGAGGGGCGCCCCTGCATAACGCCGTTCGCCACCCGTTCCCTTCACTGCCCGCCGCTTTCCCGTCCCCCGGGGGCGGCGCCGCGGGCGATCAAGAATCAACGAATCTTGCCGGGGTTGGGATCCACGGCCTTCAAAAGCCCGCTCCTGAGCGCCGAGACCAGGGTGCTCAACGGGGCATCGTCGGGGAAAAATCGCTGCCCTTCGTCGAGCGCCGCGAGGTCGTCGGCCGTGGGTGGGATCGAGCCGTTCCCAAATGCGAGGGCAAGGAGCAGATAGGTTGATTCCTGCGGGCGGTGAGAGACGGCGGGCCTCGCGAAGGGGCAGAAGGATCGATGCGACCTGCTCGGCGCTCAGCCTGCCGGCCACCCCCTCCGGTTTGGCGATCGCCGCCTCAAAACGGAGCCGCGCGAGTTCGGTATAGACACGCGGGTATGCAGGCTTCCCGGCGGCGGCAGACTCCAGAATTGAGCGGGCCCGGCCCCGATTTTTCCCTTCGCTTTCATACAACCCGAGAATCCCCAAGAATCCGGGATCCCGCGCACCGGCATCGTACGCACCCAAAAGCGTTTGGTCCGCCTGTTCAACATAGGGGAAAACCATCCGGGGGTTTTGCGCCCTGACAAATGGGATCTCCAATAGCGTCCAATTGCCCCAGATCCTTGCGGATTCCGAGGCCCTTGCGTCCCGAAACGGTTCATCGATATCGGCCAAGAGCGCATCCCGGGTGAGGGAGCGGGTCGTCGCCACGGGCAGGAACCCGCTCAATTGATGGCGCGCCTGCTCGAAACTCATGCCGAAGCATTCCCTGAACGCCTTCTCCGTCCCCTGGCCCGCGCCCCGGTAATCGAGAAATCTCGTCAGGGCCGCAATTCGGACACGGCTCCTATCGGATAGGATCCATTGCAGCAGGAGGTCGGCCTGGGACCGCCAAAGAAGCAGGCGTCGCCGGGATGCGTCGTCGCCCGCGCCGGGGATGACCGGGGAGGAGAGAATGTCGCCCATCGGCAGCAGGTCTGCTGCGCGCTCGCCCGCTGGCCACACGATCGGCGGATAGGTCGCGGTGACGGTGGGCGGGACATACGATCCACCCATGCTGGGTGCCGCCCTGCTATAACTAAACACAGCCCTTCGGTATAGCTCGGTCATGGCCTCGACATACCACGCGGGAAACCGGGGAACTCTGCTCGTCATCAGATATCGGACGTAGCCCGGTTCGAGGATCACGACGCCCGGCAACCCGGAATCGAGCACCAGGTTGATGGCCGTCGATTCGGAGTCGTGGAGGCGAAGCTGGGGAAAGTACACGAGGTGCGAGTAGTTTCCAGGGGGGGCATGCATTCGGGCCGGCCGGCCCCTCCTCCATCACGGTCCTCATGTCGTCGGAAATGGCCAACGCCTGATCCTGGTTCATCAGGATCAGGGATGTGGGCACCGACGCCTGCGCCTCAAACAGGGCCGGAGCAATCTCGCGCAGAATGGAGATCTGCGTGGCGACCTTTCTCGCGAACAAGGTGGTGGTCCATTCGCCGCAGCCGGAGAGGACCTCGTATCCAGGGAACGACACATAACCCCACTTCCAATGCGACTCCCTTGGCCTTGAGCCATAGACCATGAAGGGCGGCAGTTGGACAGGAATATTTGCCCGCATCGGCAGCCGTTCCCGCCGATACGGGAGCGCCAAATGAGCATTGCCCGGCAACGGCCAAGAGCGCCGACACTCGCATCATGAGCTTTATCCCAAGGCTTTTCATGGCGTGCCTCGCACTCACTTGGAAGGACCCCTCATTGATCAGGCACGGGGCCGAGGGACTTCGGCTCGCCCACCTCAACGCGCCCCTCCCCGAGGTCATGGTGAACCAGACCGTGGCTTTCTTGGCCAAAGTATTTTGCCGCAATCGACGCCATCATCGGGAAGGCCTTCTCGAAGCCATTTCCAGGCTCGGAAATGCTGAACCTCGTTTCCCAGAGAAGCTTGTGCACACCAAACCTTCTGGCCGCCTGGTAATCGTAGGCCAGCAGCACCACATAATAGCGGTCGATTTCGACCTCGTCCATTAGGGTCGTTGTCAGTGGGTACCCCAGAATCCGGGCATTTTGCTCATCAATATGGGCTCCCACGCTGGACTCGCCGCGGGCGAAGATGTCCGCATTCTCAAGAAGATCCTTGCGTGCAAGGGAGTCGGCAGCGGCGCTGTTTGTGCGTCCCACGGCCGTGGTCGAAGAACCCCCGGCTCGTTCCGTCAACGTATCCGATGGACGCGTTCCATTGGGCATCACATCGCTTGGCGTGAGCGTCACCCCCCAGAATACGACGATCAGGAGGTTTGTCTTCGCAGGATCGTCGCTCGGGACGTAGTTTTGGGCCGCCAGCGCTCCCGCAATGACCCGCGACACATCGTCCATACTCAGCTTGTCCATGGTTTCATCAACCCTGGGCCCGCCAAGGTTGCCACCCCTCCCGAACAGGTAGGTCTCGGGCTGAAATGTGCCGTCTGAATTCCGCCGACGAGAGTAATCCTTGCTCGCGCTTGAAAACACGGCCGTGAGCGCGGCGCCCCCGAGGTGGCCGGTGCTTGTCCGCGTGGCCGTCGGCGCGTTGCATCCCACCAGGACACAAAGCGCCGTCTGGATCGCCAAAAAGGGAAGCTGCCGAATGGGTTTCAATCCCGCTTCTGGGTTAGGGGAAACAGGGGATGGACGACCCCGGACTCGCGTGCGCCCCGGGTCGCGCCCGCGGGCTCAACGGGCCGCGGCTCGGGGGCGCCATTGGCTTGGGGGCCAGGCGGCCGGCGCAAAGGCAAAGCGGGGCGGCCGCCAGCAGGGAGGCATTCTTTCATGGGCTGCTTTCCCCGGAAATCACGTCAGCGTTTCGCGGCTGGGGGAGTTCCCTGCTGGATCGAAATCAGGTTCTGATCCATTTGCTTCAGATTGCCAATGGCCTGAAGCGCCGAGAGCTGGGTGGGTGTCAAAATTGCTTGGGCTTGGCTGTTGACGCCGTTCCAGTCGGTCGACGTGGAGAGCGAAAAGATCGGCCCTCCCCCGTCATCCGCCATGGGCGTCTTGATGGTCGTGGTGTTGTTCGCAATGATCTGCGCCAGCGCGGCTCCCTGTTGGGAGCTGAGGGGGGTATCGGAGTAGTACACGGCGCCGGCCAATGATGTGACGAGTTCGGAAGCCGGCTGGGTCCGGTTAAATTGCTGGTATGCGGCATAGCCTGATTCGCCGAGCAGGGACTTGAGGTTTTCCTGAACGGAATTCATGGGATCGGAGGTGAGGCGGGCCACCGATGTGGCGCTCGACGAATTCCCCGAGATCGTGAGCCCCTGGGAGCCCGCGGCCGCCCAGATGTCGATGATTCCCTGCTCGCCATCGGCAAGCGCAGCCTCGAACTTCGAGATCTGGTCGGGAGTGAGCTGGAGCGCCTTGTATAAGGCCCCGTATTTCAGGCCCAATGACGCCCGGTACTTTTGGAGGTACAGGCGGCTGTACTCGGGGTTGGTGTAGGGATTGACGGCGGTGCTCGTGTGCGCCGCAGGCGGATTTGCCGACGTCTGCTTGGAAAGTTGAAGGGCCTGCTCGAGGGAGGCGATGCGCTCCCTCGCCGACTTTGCATCCCGATCAGCTTCTGCCAGTTTTGCCTGCAGGCGGGTGTTCATGGCGCCCGCAAGGCTTCGCTCATGGTCCGCGTTTTGCCATTCGCCTCTTAGGAGCCGAACAGCCGATGCCTCGCGGACGGCGGCTCCGACGCCTGCGAGTGCGACGATGACGGCCAGTCCGATTGCGATCTTGGTGGTGCTCATTAGATTCAAAAGCGCGGCCCCCGTTGCCGACGCGCCCGCCGCTCCGGCTCCGGCGAGGGCCATTCCGGTCACCGTCGCGCTGAGGCCCGCGGGCACGGCGAGAGCGGCCTGGTTTGCAAGCGCCACGCCGAGCGCCGTAGCCGTCGAAGCGACCCCGCGCCGCTCCAGCATCTTCTGCAGTTTGGCGAGCGCCCGCTCGACGCGCATCCGTGCAGCGTCCTCACCCACCCCGAGCGCAACCCCGACTTCGGCGAACGTCCGGCCTTCGAAGAAGCGCAAAAGCACGGCATACCGATCGCGGCCGTCGAGCTGATGAACAACGTCGTCGATCATGGGCCGCAACTGCTCCCAGGCACCCGCCGGGGATTCCTCGCGCAACAGTGAGTTCATGGTTCCAGCCTCTCGTTCGTATCGTTGGCGGTTCTTTTCATTGCGTTGCAGATTGCGGGCGGCAAAGCGCGTGCTCGTGTGCAACCAGCCCTCGATCATTGGATGCGCAACCAGCGAAGCCGCCTTCCGGGCAAGGTCGGTAAATACCTGCTGAGTAACATCCTCCGCGCGATGTGCATCGCCGTTGAGCTGGCGAAGCGCGGCATGGTAGACGAGGCCGATATGGCGGCTGACGAATTCAGCGAAGGCTTCTTGCGAGCGTTCGGATACAAAGCGCTGGAGCAATGCATTGTCGCTGACCATCGTTTCATGTTTACACCGGCCTGCCGAAAAACCGAACAAACATTGTTGAACCATCGCCCGGTGCATCGGCCTAGCCGGCTAGGCCTGAGCGACACGTTGGATTTGGCGGCCAGTGCTCACGCCCCATGGGTTCCTAGCGCATTTAATGGTTCGGTTGGATTGGTCATACGCTAATTCTAACAAGGTCCGCTTTTGCGCTAGTCGACGCAAGTTATTGGATAACAATCGCGTCGAACTTATCCCTTTCGGTCAAACCCATGAAATTCATGGTGCGACTAAGCTCGATCAAATCGATCGGAAAGGCTATCGGCGGCGGATGCCCTTCGCCGGGCTCGGCGCCATCCGCTCCTGTTTAAAATCACGTTAGCGCCAAGGTATCCTTCCTTAAATTCCCTGACGGCAAAGTGCGATCCTCAGTCGCCAGCTAAAACAGCGCACATCCAAGGGTGATCCTGTACTGTGTAGCGGCGTGTCACTACTCCCTGGAAGCTGGGCCGAGGTGTTTGCGCAACATTTCGCCAAACTCGACGCGATCATCCAGAAATCTTCCTGATAACCGGTGAGTTCAGCGCGTGGTCCGCGAGATTGTAAACGATGGGTTGCGCCTCCATTTGTGAAAACAAGGTGGCGGCAAGGCTCATTGAGCGGCTCCCCTTAGTCGCGGGAGTGCCACGCGATTACTCCCATAATCTGCCCCCGTAGTCCGGCACAAGAAAGACACCGATTGAGTCCAAGTCCTGCCTGGCAAGACACCCTAGCCCCTATTCTGGATTCTCCCTGCGAAAACGGATTCGGGGGACGGCTTAATAAGATTCTGCTCCCAAAGACATACTAGTTTCGGTATGGGGAAATCCCTCATTTTTAATTTCTAAGGCACTATTTACTAGAAGCTTACAGCCAAACAAACCATCTAAGGGCCCGAGCATTTCCTTTCTCGTGGTCCTATTACAGGTAAGCAATGCGGTGCCAGCGACCCGAATCGTCGTCGTCGACGACCTTTCGACGATCATCGAGACGTTTACCAAGAGCAATGTTGTCGGTTTCGCGTTGGATGCTGCCAGCATTCCCGTGACCTACGAGCGACGGGAATCCGTTTGGGTCGTGCTCGATTGGAATTTGGGAGGCGCAAACCCCCAGCAGGTGGTTCGGCACATCCAAAAGGAAGTTCCGAACCCAAATGCGCCGATCTTCCCCGCGCACATGGAGCCGGCGGCCATTCGTGCCGCGCTTGAGGCAGGGGCCCAGGGGATCGTCGAAAAAAGCGACCCCTCCAACAAGCTGAACCCGGCGATTCGACGCCTGGCGCCGGGACTCCCTGGAATTCAGCTCCACCGACGGGCGCAGACTGTCCGCCCTATGAGAGCCCATCGGAAAGACCTGAGGCCAAGTTGCCCCATTCGGTGCGTCGCCCTCGGGCCGCCGCCCGAACTTCGGGCATGCGTGACCAGCGCCCCTACCGCCCCCGTCCGATTTTCGGGGCCACGGTTCCAGGTCCCTTTGCAGCCACCCAACCGAACGCATCCGGCCAAGGGTGCGAAATGAGAACAACGGAAACCACGGCGACGAGAAAACATAAGAGAACCCATCGTCGAATCTTGATCGCAGCCGTATTCGGTGCGGCAGGCCTTCAGGCAGCTAATTCATGCCCAAACGGCTGCGCCATTCGATCAATAAGAGGAGATTCAGACCCTATTGGCTGATCGTGAGTGCAAATTCGCTGATCAAAAGTCGCTCTGTAACATCCATCCCCACTTTATTTTACGATGCTTTCGGCTTCCCCATCTCTCCTGGCTGATGCGGATGAAATTGGGAGGAGCCCTCGCGGAATTCTCTGGAGAGTGCTTTCGTTGACGGCGGCATGTGGATTCGCACACGCAACGCTGTGCCTTGCAGAAACGCCGCCCTCGGCGAATGCAGGCGGACCCTACACTTTGACCGTCGGAGGCAGCATCATCCTGGACGGGGCGCCTTCAAACGATCCCAATGTCGGCGGCACCATCACATCGTATTCCTGGGGTATCAACGTCAACGGGAACGTCACCTATCTTACCGGAGCGAACCCCACACTTGCATGGTCAACCTTCCCGTTCGCCGCCGGGACCTATTCGATCCCGCTAATCGTAACCGACACGTTTGGCCTGACGAGCACGGCGAATACGGCTACCCTGAACGTAGTAAACGACCAAGATTTTGCGATTTTTGCACCTTTCGGAGCGCTGCAAGACAATGCTCAGTATCCCCAAGCGGGTCTTATCCAGGCTAATGATGGCAAGTTCTATGGCACCACCAATCAGGGCGGCGCCAACAACGATGGCACGATTTTTCGAATAAATGCGGATGGCACCGGCTTCACCGTTCTTTATTCGCTTGGATCCGGGAACGACGGCGCCAATCCTTACGCGGGACTGATTCAGGGAACTGACGGAAGCCTCTATGGCACCACCAATCAGGGCGGCGCCAACGGCGCCGGAACGATTTTTCGAATAAATGCGGATGGCACCGGCTTCACCGTTCTTTATTCGCTTGGATCCGGTAACGACGGCGCCAATCCTTACGCGGGACTGATTCAGGGTACTGACGGAAGCCTCTATGGCACCACCAATCAGGGCGGCGCCAACGGCGCCGGAACGATTTTTCGAATAAATGCGGATGGCACCGGCTTCACCGTTCTTTATTCGCTTGGATCCGGGAACGACGGCGCCAATCCTTACGCGGGACTGATTCAGGGAACTGACGGAAGCCTCTATGGCACCACCAATCAGGGCGGCGCCAACGGCGCCGGAACGATTTTTCGAATAAATGCGGATGGCACCGGCTTCACCGTTCTTTATTCGCTTGGATCCGGTAACGACGGCGCCAATCCTTACGCGGGACTGATTCAGGGTACCGACGGCAGGCTCTTTGGCACAGCCCAGGGAGGCGGCGCCAACAGCGTGGGCACGATTTTCGCGATCGCCACGGATGGCACCGGATTCACCGTTCTTTATTCGCTTGGATCCGGGAACGACGGCGCCTCTCCCCAAGCGGGACTGATTCAGGGAACCGATGGCAGGCTCTTTGGCACAGCCCCGGCAGGTGGCGCCAGCGGCGCGGGCACGATTTTCGCAATCGCCACGGATGGTACCGGCTTTACCGTTCTTTATTCGCTTGGATCCGGGAATGACGGCGCCTATCCCCAAGCGGGACTGATTCAGGGTACCGACGGCAGGCTCTTTGGCACAGCCCAGGGAGGCGGCGCCAACAGCGTGGGCACGATTTTCGCGATCGCCACGGATGGCACTGGCTTTACCGTCCTGCGCTCGCTCGCAACGGCGAGCGACGGTGGCAATCCTTACGCGGGACTGATTCAGGGTACCGACGGCAGGCTCTACGGCACGACCACTCAGGGCGGCGCCAACAACGATGGCACGATTTTCGCAATCGCCACGGATGGCACCGGATTCACCGTCCTGCGCTCGCTCACAAAGGCGAGCGACGGTGGCAATCCTTACGCGGGACTGATTCAGGGTACCGACGGTAAGCTTTATGGCACAACCACTCAGGGCGGTGCCAACAACGATGGCACGATATTCGCAATCGCCACGGATGGCACCGGATTCACCGTCCTGCGCCCGCTCACAAAGGCGAGCGACGGTGGCAATCCTTACGCGGGACTGATTCAGGGTACCGACGGTAAGCTTTATGGCACAACCACTCAGGGCGGTGCCAACAACGATGGCACGATATTCGCGATCGCCACGGATGGCACTGGCTTCACCGTCCAGCGCTCGCTCGCAACGGCGAGCGACGGTGGCAATCCTTACGCGGGACTGATTCAGGGTACCGACGGCAGGCTCTATGGAGCAAATAGGTATGGCGGCGCCAACAACGATGGCACGATTTTCGCGATCGCCACGGATGGCACCGGCTTCACCGTCCTGCGCTCGCTCACATCGGCAAGCGACGGTGGCAGTCCTTCCGCGGGACTGACTCAGGGTACTGACGGTAGGCTCTATGGAGCAAATAGGTATGGCGGCTCCAACAACGGTGGCACGATATTCGCGATCGCCACGGATGGCACTGGATTCACCGTCCTGCGCTCGCTCGCAACGGCGAGCGACGGTGGCAATCCTTACGCGGGACTGATTCAGGGTACCGACGGCAGGCTCTATGGCACAACCGAGTCTGGCGGCGCCAACAGCGCGGGCACGATTTTCGCAATCGCCACGGATGGCACCGGATTCACCGTCCTGCGCTCGCTCACAAAGGCGAGCGACGGTGGCAATCCTTACGCGGGACTGATTCAGGGTACCGACGGTAAGCTTTATGGCACAACCACTCAGGGCGGTGCCAACGGCTTTGGCACCCTGTTTGTCCTATTCAATTTTATTCCTGGAGCTGCGGATCACTTCTCAGTGAGCGCCCCGTCGTCCGGTACAGCGGGCATCGCCCTAAACGTCACGATCACTGCCCTTGATCCCAACGGCAATACGGCAACGGGCTATTCGGGGACCGTGAGGATTACCAGCAGTGATGGGGCTGCGGTCCTGCCGCCCAACAGCACGCTCACCCATGGGGTGGGGACATTTCCAGTCACGTTCAATACGGCAGGCTCTCAAACGGCCACGGCATTCGACACAGTGTCAACCTCGATCTCTGGGGTTTCAGGATCGATTCTGATAAATCCAGCCCCGACACCTACGCCAACCCCCTCTCCGACACCCACACCGTCGCCCACACCCACACCGACCCCTTCGCCAACTCCATCACCGTCGCCTACGCCCAGCCCGACCCCTTCCCCGACTCCAACACCGACCCCCTCTCCGACACCCACACCGTCGCCCACGCCCACACCGACCCCCTCACCGACACGCACTCCCAGCCCCACACCCACACCGACTCCTTCGCCAACTCCATCACCGTCGCCTACGCCTAGCCCGACCCCTTCCCCGACTCCAACACCGACCCCCTCTTCGACACCCACACCGTCGCCCACACCCACACCGACCCCTTCGCCAACTCCATCACCGTCGCCTACGCCCAGCCCGACCCCTTCCCCGACTCCAACACCGACCCCCTCTCCGACACCCACACCGTCGCCCACGCCCACACCGACCCCTTCGCCAACTCCATCACCGTCGCCTACGCCTAGCCCGACCCCTTCCCCGACTCCAACACCGACCCCCTCCTCTTCCGACACCCACACCGTCAGCCCCACACCCACACCGACCCCTTCGCCAACTCCATCACCGTCGCCTACGCCCAGCCCGACCCCTTCCCCGACTCCAACACCGACCCCCTCTCCGACACCCACACCGTCGCCCACGCCCACACCGACCCCCTCACCGACACGCACTCCCAGCCCCACACCCACACCGACTCCTTCGCCAACTCCATCACCGTCGCCTACGCCTAGCCCGACCCCTTCCCCAACTCCAACGCCCACATCAGCTCCAACCCCAACGCCTAGCCCGACTCCGACCCCTTCCACTACTGCGGCTGTGGCGCCGGTCTTCCTGATACAACCTTCGCCTGAGGCAGCGAACGCCGGTGCCGGAGCTGTCTTCTGGGCTTTGGCGACTGGGACCCCAACCCCGACCTACCAGTGGAATTTCAACGGCGTGGCGATTTCCGGGGCAACAGGGCCATTGTTGCTGGTATCAAACGTCCAAGCGTCGAACGCGGGCTCCTACTCGGTGACCGTCACCAACCTCGCGGGCTCGACCACGAGCACCGGCGCCACACTGACGGTCAACCCAGCCACCGGGGGCAATCTGCTCGACTTCACTTTTCAGCCGAATTCCCAAACCATTGTGAATGGCACCACAGTCGTCTTTTACGCCTTAGCCGGGGATACGATCGAGAGCACGACTTCGGGCATAAGAACCGCCGACTCAAATGGCTCAGGTGCCACCAAGGTGCCCCAGACCGCGGCCACCGTCTCCTACCAATGGTTCTGGGACGGAGATCCCATCGCTGGTGCCACCGATTCAACCTACGTTATCTATGACGCCACAGCGGCGAATCATGGCAGCTACACTTGCGTGGCTACCAACTCCTCCGGAGCGGTGGAAAGCGACGCCGCGACCCTAAACGTGGTAACCGACCCGAAACCTGGCCGCCTGATCGACCTATCCTGCCGTGCCCAGGTGGGTACAGGCGTCAACCAACTCATTGCCGGATACGTGGTGGGTGGCCAGGGAACCTCGGGTTCTGAGCCCGTGCTTGTCCGCGCCTCCGGCCCCGCCCTTGCTCCATTCGGTGTCCCAGGTGTCCTCGCCGATCCACTGCTGACGCTCAACAGCTCAACTGGCATCCTCGCGACGAACGATGGGTGGGATGGCAATGCCCAGGTCGCCTCAGCCGCGGCGTTGGTCGGCGCCTTCACATGGACCAGCACCTCGAGCCATGATTCGGCGCTCCTCGAGTCATTGCCGAGTGGGGACTATACGGCACAAATCACTGGAGCCAGCGGGGACTCGGGCGTCGCGCTGGCCGAGGTCTATGACGCAACGCTCCCAGGCGCCTACACGCCCGCCTCACCGCGCCTGATCAACATCTCAGCTAGGGCCCAGGTGGGAACAGCCGGCAATATCCTCATCGCCGGATTCGTGATCGGCGGAACGACGTCGAAGACCGTGCTCATCCGCGGATCCGGCCCGGCACTCGCCGCCTTCGGGCTCTCAGGAACACTTCCTGACCCGCAGATGCAACTTTTCAAAAGCAACGCCGATGGCACTTCCACCTTGGTTCAGGCCGACACCGGCTGGGGCGGCGACATCCAAATCGCGGCTGCTGCGGCAAACGTGGGGGCGTTCACCTGGGGCAAGTCTCCCACGCCCGACTCCGCGATTCTCATCACCTTACCCCCGGGTTCCTACACCGCGCAGGTTTCCGGGAAAAACGGGGACTCCGGCCTGGCGCTGGTCGAAATCTACGAAGTGCCGTGATCGACCAGGTTTGATTTCACATATCCGCACAGCTGATCCGATTTCTCCCTCTCGTCCGTGATCTTGACGACGTATCAGCTTAACTAAGCGCCTTTTATGCGAGAGCTTTCCTTGGGCAAAATGATTTGAGCCATGTACGTCTCCAGGCGCCAGAGCACAAGAGCGCGTTGGTCGAAAGACCGCTGGGGGACATGGATCCTCGGTATCCGAGGCCAAGATTTGGGCCTTTAGTGTGCTACGCACCACCCATGGTTTGCATGGATGTGCGGGAATCGTCGGCCCCACGGTTCCCAGCCCGTCGCCCCTCGCGACGCGCCTACTCGGTCCTCAGGGCCTCGATCGGATCGATCTTCGCCGCCCGGCGGGCCGGAAAATAACAGGACGCCAGCGCGACGGCCGCCAGGATCAGCGAAACCAGCAGATAGGCCCAGGGGTCGGTCGGCTTCAGCTCGAAGAGCATCCCCACCATGAGGCGGCTGAGAAGGATCGCGCTGACGACCCCGATGCAAAGGCCGATACCCGTCTTCCAGAGCCCCTGGCGCATGACCATACCCACGATGTGCGAACGCGAGGCGCCAATCGCGCCGCGGATTCCTATCTCCCTGGTCCGCTGTGAGATGTCGTAGGCGAGAACCCCGTAGATGCCGATGGCGGAGAGAAACAGGGCAAGCGCCGCGAATCCTCCCAGGAGGAGCATCACCGCCCGCCGATTGTCGAAGGATTCGTTGATGGCCTTCTGAACCGTGGTCGTCTCAAACAGGGGTATTGACGGGTCGATCGACCGCAGCCTTTCGCGGAGCGCCGAGACGGTGTCGCCCACGGGCCGCGACGACCGCACGAAGAGATTCAGCCCGCCGGGAGTCGACGTGAGCATCGGATAGTAGACGAACGGATTGCCGCTCGTGTCCTCCACGCCGTTATGCGGCACCCTGCGAACCACCCCCACGATCACGGGCCAGTCGCTCTCCTTCGCGGGCGCCGCGCCAAACGTGAAGTGCCCTCCGACCGCCGAGCGTCCGGGGAAGTATTTCTGCTCGAAGCGTTCATCGACAACGAAGGCCTGCCTGCCCTTCACGAGGTCGGTCTCGTCAAGAAACCGCCCCTTGAGGAGCTGGATGTGAAGCGCCTGAAAATATCCCAGTGAAACGCCGACCAGAAAGGCTCCGGGCTGGGGCGAGTCGCGCGGGAGCAGGCTGTCCTTCAGCGTGAGCGCCAGAACGGGCAGGTTTCCCTGGAAGGGGATCCCCGTCGCCAGCGCGCCGTCCTCGACCCCCGGTATCTCACGGAGGGCCTGGTCAAGCCTCCGCTGGAACGCGGTGGATTTCGCCTGGTCCTGGTATTGGGACGGCAGCGCGATGCTCCCGACGACCAGGTTCCGCGGATCGAAACCCGGATCGACCGAAATGGCGTTCGCGAAGCTGTGAATGAGAAGCCCAGCACCGGTCAGGAGCACGAGCGCCACGGCGATCTGGCCCGTCACGAGAATGCTGCTCAATGCCCTGACGCCCCGGCCCCCGGACGCGCTCCGCGAATTGCGGTGGATCACCTCGGCGAGGTTGGCGCTCAGAATGTGCACAACCGGCACGAGACCAATCAATAGGCCCACGGCGACGGAGACGCCGATCGCGTAGCCGAGCACGCCGCCGTCGATGGCGACCGGCAGCATGTCGGGAAGCAGTCTTTGGGTGAAGCGATCGATCGCCTGCACCGCGCCGTACGCGAGCCCGACGCCCACCAGGGCCCCCGCGAGCGTCATCAGCAGGCTTTCGATCAAGAGCTGCCTCGCGATCGCTCCGCGGCTTGCCCCGAGCGCGGCCCTGATCGCGAGCTCGCTTTGCTGACCGTTGGCGCGCGTGAGAAGCAGGTTCGCCACATTCACGCAGCCGATCAGCAGGACGAAAATCACGCCGCCCTGCAGGAGGTAAAGGGAGGGCTTGATCGGCTGAACGCGCTCCTCTTGGACGAGTCCGACGGAGATCTTGTGGCCCGTGCGGTCAAGGAAGGTCTTGGTGAAGGCGTCCGATTTGTCGTAATAATTCTGCTCGAGGCCCGCGACCTCGGCCAGGGCCCGGCCCACGGAGGCATCCGGCTTAAGGCGCGCAAAAAGCGGGGAGTTGCAATAGTACCGCATCTGCGGATTCACCGACTCCGGCTTCCACGAGGTCGGCCTGAGAAACCTCACCTGGGCGTTGTAGGCTTCGAGCGATTTTGGCGCGACGCCGATGATCCGGTAGATCTTTCCGTCCACGCGGACCTGCCTGCCGAGCACGCCGGGATCCTCGTTATAGCGCGACTTCCAGAACGATTCCGTGAGGACGATCACGTCGTCCTCGCCGGGGCGGCAGTTCTTCAGCGTGAAGAACTGGCCTATGACCGGCTTGATCCCGAGGACGTCAAACATCTCCGCGGTGCATTCCGCATCCGTGATGCGCTCGGCCGAGCCCTCCTCGCCGACCATCACCGGGTTCAGGCTGCAGAGGGCAATGGCTTCAAACGAAGAGGTATGGTCCTTGAAGTCGGTGTACTGGGTGAGGTTGCACGGAAACTTATTCAGGCCTGCTTTTGGGAAGTTGTTGTATATCTGCACGATCCGGGTGGGCTCCGGAAAGGGCAATGGCTTCAGGACCAGGGCGTAGACCATCGAGAAGATGGCCGTGTTTGCCCCGATGCAGAGCGCTAGGGTCGATATGGCGATCACCGAGAACCCGCGGTCCTTCCAAAGTCTGCGGGCCGCAAACCTGAAATCCGCCCAGACGCCCGAGGCCACTCGGACCCCCCAGGAATCGCGGGATTGGGCCGGCGGATTGCCCGGGGTGGTTTCAGCGGACATCGTTTGGGGCGGAAGTTAGGCTTTCAGCTATCGATGCGCGGCTCCGGCTCCAGATTGTCCGGGGCCGCCCCAAGCCATTGCAATGAGATAATGGCTTTTCGGTCCTCTTGGCGGAGACCCGTCGGGGAAGGCGACCTCACCTTGACTCGCTCCACCGGGGAGCCCGACTGTTGATCTCATGACCTGGCGGCCCATTTCGACCAATCTGGCAAAGAAGGGATGCGACCATGGCCTCGTCTGAAAAAGGACGGGGCCGGGCGCGATCCCTAATCACGCTGGTCTCCGCGGTTGCCGCTCTTCAGGGAACGTTCGCTCAGACGAATCCCGCAACCCTGCTCACGCTCTCAAGCGACCGCCTCCTCGTCGAGACGCTCTACCGCAATCCCAGACGGTTCCTCGGGGGCGTCGCGGCAGACGGAGCGGTCGGCGTGAACGCCCAATGGGAGCAGGATGCGTCGCGGCCATGGTTCATCGAGGAACAGCGCTACGGCGCCGATCAGGTGCAGATGGGACTCGCGACAGGCAGGCACAGCCTGGTTGACCAGGGGATCAGGGTTCTGAATTGGGGGTTTGCGCGCGAGGCGGAAGGGAGTTTTCCCGGAACCGGAGACCCTCATCACAGCATTTCGTTCTTTCTGGAGGCCGCGAGCAGGTCGGTAATCCTTCTGCGCGAGGCTGGCGATGAGCGGCACCTCGCCAATCTGCGCAATTGGAAGAGCAACATCAGGAATGCCGCGCAAAGGCTGGTCACCCCTAGCGTGTTCCCCGGGGATCGTGCAAAATCCATGGACCCGTACACCCACCGGTTTTTCCTGTGCGCAGCCGCCCTGGGACAATCGGGCGAGGTGCTCGGGGATTCGGGCCTGAAGCAGGCGGCGCTTGCGATGGCCCGCGAGGGATTGGGTCGCCAGATGGCCGACGGCACTAATCCCGAAAAGGGCGGTTTTGATGCGAATTATCAGATTGTGGGGGCCGTCTTCGGAACCCGTTACCTGCTTGTCTGCGAGGACCCGGCCGTGAGGGCCGGGCTCGAGCGAATGATCGGCAGGGCCCTGGAACGCGAGCTGGCCGCAATCGACGGGGGCGGCAACGTCGACGTCGAGGGAAGCACGCGCATCACCTCGGAGGCGGCGAGGAGCGGAAAGGCGAAGACGATGGACCACAAGACGCTGGTCCAAGCCCTCGTCTTCTGGTCGGACCTGAGTGGTGACGCCAGATTCCGGGAAGTGGCAAGACGTGTGGCGGTCAACCAGCGCTGGTAGGGTTGCCCGATCCGCCGGCCCTGATGGCCAGGCCAACGACGAAGGTTCGCCCGATCCCCCTAACAACTCCTGCGGCAGGGCCCTGCAGATGACGCCGTCCCCCGCTGCACAAGCCGAAGGTCGGCACGGACGTTCCAGCCCAGGTGCCGCCAAAACCCCCTGCCGGCCACATTGCGGGTGAAGAGGAACAGATTGCACTTGGGAATGCCCCGCTCGCAGAGCCTTTCCAAACAGGCCGCCACCAAAGTGCGCCCTATGCCCCGGCGCCGCCACTTTCTGGCAACGGCGAGGTGGTGCAGATAGCCGCGGCGGCCGTCGTGCCCGCAAAGAATGGCGCCGATCACGCTTCCTCCGGACGTAGCCACAAGGCTTAGATCGGGGTTCCTCCTGATGAAACGCCCGATCGCCTTCCGATCGTCGGATTCGCCGAGACCGATGCCTTCGGTCCTCCTCCAAAGCGCATGGACCGTCGCGTAATCCGCGATTCGGAAGGGACGAATGCGTATCGCAGATGGCGGAGGCATGATGGCGGCGATGATTCCCGCAGGATTCACACGCTCTTCCCGTGGACAAGAGCGTAGTGCTCCACGACCGGGAATGGATCGTAATAGGGATGCAACCGCTTCCTCCATTCGGAATACTGCGGCGATCCCCGAAATCCCTCGGTATGGGCCTCCAGCGTCTCCCATCTGACAAGCAGGATGTATCTGTCCCTGCGTTCGACGCATCGCTGCAGCTCGTGCGAGAGGTATCCGGGGACGCTTCCTATGAGGGTCGATGCGATCTCGAAGTCGCGTTCGAAGGCTTCAGATTGGCCGGCCCTAATGTCGAGGATGGCAACTTCAAGAATCATCGGTTTCGACGACCTTGGCGCCATCGACACCGGGGCGCCAGTCCAGTATATCACCGCCCGAATCCCCACCCGCCCGCACGATCCCCGCCGGACATCGGCATCGAAATGGCCCGCAGACGCCCCCCTTCATTTCGGATCTTGATCCTCATTGCGCTCACCGCTTCCGCCGGGCGCCTCCAGGCTGGAGCCGAGGAGGGCCAGGTCACGTTGATGGATCCCGTCTTCGTCGAAGCATCCCCGGTGTCATCCGGGGCCGCGATGGAAAAGCCGTGGAGGTACCTGTCGGAACCTGGCTTCGAGATCCTTTCGCGCTGCTCCAATGCATTCAACGCGGACTACGCGCGGGCCCTGAGGAGAGCGGCGGCCGCCCGCCTCGCCCTTCTCCCGGAGAACTTCTGGGGAGACCTGCCGACACCGATCAAGATCGTGCTCTACGACAGGCCTCCGGAGAGGATCGGGTTCCTCTCGAGCAGCCCCATCGACCTTTCCTGGATCGCGGAGGACAGCGCGATCCTGGGATCGGATTCGATCCGGCTCTCCCATCCGGTGACCCTGGGGGACGGGGACACGTTCATCAACTGCGGGAACTATTGGGACGTCCAGGCGGACAACAGCGACTTCAGCCTCGATGTCGACAGCTCCATTCTGATCGAGAACCGCGTGCCCCATTTTCCGGCATGGTTCGTGGCCGGCCTGGAGGGCCCGAACGGCCTCTATGTGAACCGGACCCTCGGATGGACCCTGCGCGGCGACTCAATGACCCTTCCGAACGCGCTATGGACCTCGTCGGCCGAAACGATCGCCCTTCAAAAGGCGGCGAGGAGGGCATCGAAGGAAAAGGTCGAACGAAAGCCGCCCGCCCTCCTGCCGTTGGAGCGCCTTTTCGACGGAGCGGTGCCGGCGGAGCAGAGGAAACTCTGGAACGCGGAGGCGGCCTTGTTTGTCCGCTGGGGCCTCTTCGGACGCGGCGACAGGCAGGCCTTCCTTGACTTCGTCGATCGGTCGGCGCGCGAACCCATCACGGAGGCGCTCTTCCGCCAGCACCTCGGAATCGGTTATTCGGACGCCCAGAAGGCCCTCGGTGAGTATCTTCTTGTCGCCGTCGGCGAGCCGATCGCGGTGCCGTTCACCGTCCCGCCTGATAGGCCCGTGATTTTCCGCGAAGCGACACCGACGGAGGTGGCAAGGATCCTCGGCGACTGGGGACGCCTCGAGGCGCGCTCCCCGGAGGAATACTCGCATGACTTCCGCCGCGAATCCCTGGACCAGGCCGACAAGCTCTATGAGCGGATATTCGCACGGAAGGAGGACGACCCCCTCTTCCTTGCGGGATTCGGCCTGTACGAGCTCCAGGCCGAGGACAACCTCCGCGCGCGAAACGCGCTCAAGGCGGCGACGGCAGCGGGCGTCGTTCGTCCCCGCGCCTACGTGGAGCTGGCGCGCCTGCGCCTGGAAGAGTCGCTGCCGAGCGGCCAGGAAGGCATCGGCGACCTCAGCCGCGATGAATTCGCGGAAATCGTGGCGCTCCTGAACACCGCGCGGCTCCAGATGCCGTCGCTTCGCAGCACCTATTTTGTCCTCGCGCGGGCCTTTGAGCATGCTCCGTCCAAGCCGACGCTGGGGGACCTGTGGCCCCTTTCCGAGGGCGTGCGCCTTTTCCCCCAGAACTCGAACCTAGCCTACAGCGTGGCAACGCTCTACAGGAGGCTGGGATACGCCGACGAGGCGGCCTCCATGGCGCACCGCGCCTTCGCGTTCGCGGAGACCGATGGCGACCGCTCGCTCTTGTCGGGGCTCCTGGCCCGGCTGGCGAAATGACCCCCGGGGGGCGCCCCATGGGCGCCGTTCCGCGAGGGTCCTCCCTGGCGCGCCCGAGGATTTCGGTTGATTATAATTAGATATTTGTCTAAACTTTTAATCATCCGATGGACCTTCTCTTCAAAGCGCTTCAGGACCCAACGCGCCGCCGCATATTGGAGATGCTCAAGAAGCGGGACCTGAACGCGGGGGAAATCGCCGACGCCTTCAGGATGAGCAAGCCGAGCATCTCCTATCACCTGGACCTGCTTAGGCAGGCGAACCTGGTCTCGGCGCGGCGCGACGGCCAGTTCATCGTATATTCCCTTGAGACAACGGTCCTTGATGAGTCGATCGGATGGATCATTGCCCTCATCGAAAGGAGAAAGACCCATGCAAATGCTCCGCTGGCTAAAGGAAAACTGGCTGCAGACCGTCATCCTGGGGGTTCCCTTTATCGTCGTCGCGGCGTTCTGGGATAGGTTCCCCGCCAGGGTCGTCACGCACTGGGGCGGCGACGGACAGCCCAACGGGTGGATGAGCAGGGCCCCGGGCCTCCTTGGAGCCCCCCTGCTCGGCGTTTTTGTCGCCCTTGTCACCGGCTGGATTCCGCGACTCGATCCCAGGCTGCGCAGGGACCCGGAGGCGAGCGAGCGGTCGTTCGCGGCGATCGGCGTGATCCGCTTGGCTGCGACAGCACTCGTCTCGTTCGGATCGCTGCTCATAGCGGCCGAGGCCCTCGGCATTCACTTCAACACGATCCGCATCGGGATCAACGTGGTGCTCCTTTTCTTCGTCGTCGTCGGAAACTATATGGGCAACATCCGGCCGAACTACTTCGTCGGGGTGAGGACGCCATGGACGCTCGAGAGCGACGACGTGTGGCGCGAGACCCACAGAATGATGGGTCGGGTCTGGGTATTCGGAGCGCTGGCCTTCCTCGCGCTCCAGTTCGCGATCAGGCAGTCGCTGGTGATGCCCTGTTGCGCTGGCTATTTCGTGGCGACCGGAGTCCTGTCCGTTCCGTATTCCTATTGGCGGTTTCAGGCAGCCAACTCGTCCCGTCGCCCTCCGGACTCCCCCGCCCGCTAGCCGGCTTGCGCTCGATTTTGCGCTCCGCCAGGGTGGCGTCATGACCCGCCGCCTCTTGCTTACGACCCTTGTCGCTATCGGGTGGGTCTCGTCGCGCTGCCGGGCGACCGATTCCCCGACTCCATCGCCCCTTCCGAGCCTTGCCGATCTCGAGGCACGCGCCCCGGTGGAGAACCAGTATCCCACCGCCAATCCCAGATTTCACGGCGAGGTGATCCGGCTTGTGGAAAGCAACACGCTTTCGACCGGCGACGAGTTCCTCCGCTGTGCCAATATCGCCTGCGGCCCCATCAATGAGTATCGCTCGGCCCGGGTGCGCTATGAGCTCGTTCTGGCGGCTGTTGCCAAGGGCAACCGCAGTGCCGACGATTATCTGCCTTGGTGTTGGGACTCGCTGCTGCAGACGCTGGGGCGCCCCATGCGCTTCGACGTCTGGGGACTGGCCGCCAAGAATCCAGACAGTGACCAATTCGTGGTGGACCCCGCCCCCGGGGTCATTCGCACCGTGATGCGAAATCCCGGAGCCTCACGGGAGGCGGCCGCGAAGGCCAAGGACAACGCCGAGGTCCAGACGATCGTGGATGCGGACCAGGCGATCCGGGCCCACTGGAACAAGCTGTCCAACGCCGAACGCACGGCTGCAAGCGCCGACGACCACCGCCGCAATCTCCGCATCCGCGCCATCGTCAAGGAAGGCGGCCTTTGCACGGACAAGGATTTTGCAAACGCGTCGCTTGTCATGCAGCACAGTTCGTCCTTTGCGGGCTTTGAGCTGGCCCATGAGCTCGCCGTGTGCTCGATGCTGCTCGGAGATCGCGGTATCGGCCGGTGGCTGGTGGCTGCGACCTACGACCGTATGCTAAACTCGGTCGGCCATGATCAGCGTTTCGGCACCCAGGGCGCATGGACGACATCGCAGCAAGCAAAGCCCGAGGTCGGAGCGACGGACGAGTCGGGGATCTGCGACGCCGAGCGGCTCGCGCTTGGCTGCCCGACGCTTGCCGCAAAGCGCGCCAATTTCTATACGCCCAAGCCCACCGGCTAGGAAGGGTTCGACTGGGTTCCGGAAGCGGGCGGCCGCCGCAAGCGCGCGGATCCCACCGCCTCCTGAAGGATTTTGGTCTAAAGCGGTGTGGTGCGCAGGATGAACGTCGTTGCGAGCTCGAACGCGCACGGCCCTGGGATGCTGCCCGCAGCCTTCGCGGGTGTTGCTGGCGTGGTGCTCCTATCCCGGAAACGCCGGACCTATGCGGGAGCAGCATCAATTCGCGACGACCCGCGCAAGCAGACTAAGGTCTAGCCGGAGCGGATTTAGCGGCCGGCCAGCAGGTTTTTGACGGTCTCGGCAAACCGGGCCACGTCGTAGGGCTTCGCGACAGCAGCCTGAAACCCGAATTTTTCGAAATTGGCCATCACCGGATCGCTCGAATATCCGCTGCAGACGATCGCAGGGGTCCGCGCGTCCGTCTTCCTAATGGCCTCGATGGTTGCGAGGCCTCCCAGGCCTTCCGGAACCGTGAGGTCGAAGACGAGCAGTGAGAAGGGCCTCCCCGATTCCTTTGCAGCCGAGAACTCCTTCAGGGCACTCGACCCGTCGGCCACCGCCACGGACTCGAGTCCAAGCCTGTTCAGGACCTTTGAGCTGATCCGGCGTATGCTTTCCTCGTCGTCCATCAGGAGCACGCGCGGCGCCGACGCCAGTTCGGAAATCGGGCCTACGCCCGCGGCAGCGGGCGCGGTCTCCTTCCTTTCCCCCGCGACCGGCAGCCAAAACGTAAAGACCACACCGAGGCCCGCCCCGGACTTCGCCTCCAAGTGCCCGTGATGCTTCTTGATGATCGAATAGGCGGTGGAAAGGTCGACCCCGCTGTTGTCCCTCCTTGTCGACGAGAAGGGATCGAAGACCCGCTGGAGCTCCTCGGCGGAAATGGCCTCGCCCGCATCGGCGATGCTCGTCTGAACGTAGCTTCCCGCGGGCAGCACATGGGATTCCGGCGTTATCTCGATATTGGCCAACGATATTTGAATCGTGCCGCCTTCGGGCATCGCGTGAGCCGCTCCGCGCACGATTATCTCGACGGCCTGCGCGATTTGTTCGGAATCCGCCGCGGCCGTCTTAAGGTCCGGAGCGATCGAATACGAGCATCGCGCCTTGGCGCCCCTCGCCGCGCTCTCGGCAGCCTCATGAACGACGCCGGCCAGGTCTGTGACGCTTAGCACCGGCTCTCCGCCCACCGAGAAGGTCAGCAGCCGGCGGGAGACGTCCCGCGCCCGGCGCGCCCCCTTCTCGATCTCGAGGACCTGGTCCCGCTCCTCCGCCATCACGACGGGGTTGAGCTTCATGAGCGAGAGGTTTCCCGTGATTACCGTCAGCAGGTTGTTGTATTCGTGGGCGATGCCGCCCGCCAGCCGCCCCAGGGATTCGAGGCGCGCCGCGCGCTGCACCTCGGCCTCAAGGCGAACCTTCTCCTCCGCGTGAACCCGTATCTCGTCCGTCTGGATCCGGACCCGCCGCCGGAGCGTCGCAATCCAAATGAGCCCCAGAATGACACAGCCGCCGAGGATGGAGACGGCTGCCAAAGACCGCCGGATCGTCCAAAACCTCGCGGATTCGATCACCTTCACGTCGGCGGGCGAGCGCAGCAGCATTTGGAACGCCCTGGGGCGTCGGAAATCGTCGAAAATCAGCTGATAGATGCCTGTGACTTCGAGCCCAGAGCCAATCGCGAGGTCCAACGGAGCACTGGCTGCGGACTGGTCAAGCGAAGCATCAAAGGTTGCACCGCCTTGCTCGAGCGTCAGTCGGGTTTTCCCGGCTCCGCGAAATACGTCGGTCAGCGTCCCGCGCACGCGAACGAGGCGGTAATCAGCGCCAGGCGCAAGCTGGCGCGGGTTGGCCATGAAAATAGCAGGTGCCTCGGTCCCGCCTGCGACACGCCGGAACACCGCGTCGCGCAGCACCGTGCGGGCGCCTTCTTGGCCCAGAACGCCCACGGCCTCAACGTGTTCGCCCGCCGACAGCCCCTCGCTCTCGCGGCTGAGGACAAGCAGGCTCTTGCTCCCTTCCTCGAGATAGACGCTCTGGCCGGCCACCACATGGCGGACAACGCCTGCGACACGCACGCGCAGCAGGTCGGAAGTCCCGCCTATCTGGGCGAGGTCGCTCACCCTGCGCAGCGGAAGATCGAAGAGATTGCCGGGAGGTTCCTCCTCCACCGCCAGATATTGGGGTCCCGGAACCAGGACCGTCACCGTGGTCTCAAGGCTCACCGGATCGAGGACAATGTCGCAGACCCCGTCGGCGTGGATGCGAGCGCCCGGAGAGGCTGTAAACGTGAAGGGGAGCTTGAATTTCGCGACGAAACTCCCCTCGGGCGTCGTCACGTTGACCTTGCGCCATTCGCCAACGGTTTCGATGTTGCGGACAAATCCGCGCATCTCCACCCAACCTCCATCCTCGCGCCCGGTCAGGGCCTCGTTGACCGTGATCGCCTTGGGAGGGGGATAGTTCGTTGAGCCCAGGTCGACAAAATCATGCAGGCTGACGGCGGCGCCTTGCCGGTCGGTCCGCGTCACTCCCCTGATCTCGATGAACTTTTCACGCTGCAATTCCCGTGGGGCGGCCTGGTCAAAATATACGCGTATTCCGGCGGTGCGATCCAGGAGGACAAAATAGTCGGCATCCCGCCCTTGCCAGGCCACCATGCCCCTCATCACGACCGGCCGCTGCTCGGCGGCCTCGGCAGGTCCGAGCGCCCGAATCTCGGCCGCCGACTCGAGGACCCCGGAGGCCGCCGGGAGCGCGGCCGGGGGGCCTGCGGCGGGAGCGAGGACGGGCCGGTAGAGTGCGGGGTCGAGCACCCAATGCTCATTCGAGACAGCGACCTTCCCCAGGACATCCACCTCCGTGCCTATCTCCAGGCGTTGCTCCTGAAGCGAACGGACTTCCACCTGCCCGGTGGCATCCCTAATGATAATGGCGGTGCCGGGCTTGCGAGCCTCGATTCTCCCGCGCAAGTGGACCTCCATTGCGGGCCCGCATCTGTAGAGTTCGGCAATGGGCGTCTGCGGCTTCTCGAATCCCGCAAGCGAATCCAATGATCCAAGCACCTGCACGTCCCTTGAGCTGCCCAGCCAAAACTCGATGGTCGAGGTCGTGCGGGTCGAGTCAAACCGCCCCGAATACAACCCCGTGATGCGCACAAAGTGACCCTGCCAGTCGGCGACCTTTGCAGGATCGTCTGCGAACACCCAGCAGATGACTGGGCGATTTTCGACGATCGCGACCAGACGGACATGGTGGTCGTCCAGATTAAACTGGCTGTCCACATACCCTTCGGCAACGGCGACGCGGTTCGTAAAGTAATCGAGGTCGTTGATGCGGCCGAAAGTATCAAGGGGCGTGACCGACGCTTCCTCGCTTATCACGCGTACGGTCACCTCTTCCGGCCTAAGGCCCCGGTTCGGCGTGACCCTGCCATCGATCGCAACGTATTGCCCGGTTCGAATGGGCAACGGATTCGGCCCCAGCGGGACATAAACTCCGGTATGGTCGTCGCGCTCAAGCCAGAGCAGCTTGTATTCCGGGTCGTAATAGCTCACCCGGCCCCGGATCCTCAGGGGATGCGGAACTGATTTTCCCGCTTCGGGCATCGTCGAAATGGCACTTGGGTCGGTGATCGTGAACCCAACACTCGCCGTGGCTTCGGACGCCCTTACGCCCGGATTGAGCGCAAGTAAGCCCGCACCGATGCAGGCAATAGCGAGCCGGCATGCTCCGTCAAAAGCCCTTGAGCCGCGATTGCGTCTCTGGGGCCTCGTCATGAGCATTATATTGCCACGGTTAATGCCGGGACTCTGCGCGCACATGCAATAGGGTGTCAATCGGTCGCCCGGGATGGTTCCAAAGCCAATTCCGCATCGATGTCGGCCAAGAGGAAGCAAAGGCTGCCCCGATCATTGTCGCCGCAGCCCGAGATACTAAATTACCCTACCCGCGCCATGGCGGTGCGAAAAAGGAGCCGTTGAATTGATCGAGGAGCCCATTTTGGCTTGGGACCCGAATGGCTCGCATCATGGCTTTCGCCCGGTACGCGAGGGATCCCAGATCCCGGGCCTCCGAAGGCTATCGGGGATTCTTCTAAGTCAGATGATCTTGCACTGGATCGCTTCGTCCTCGTCGAACTCATAGACGGCGCAGATTCGGTGATAGCCATCCGCGATCACAACCCTGCCGACCTTTTCGTTCCGAACGAGGAGGATCGGCGAAATGCCCTGGCCCTTGCGGATCTTCTTTCTGTCCATCTGCACGTGGGGGTTGTTCTCATCAAGCAAGGGGAGTTGTGAAGCTCTCAATATATCCTTCGCCTTGAACGGAACAACCGGGGCCTTCCGCAACCTGGCGATGATGGAGCTCACCTTTCCCTCGGGGAACAGCAGGCTGAGATAGGACCGCGCCGCCAGGAAGTCATGCTTCTCCACTTTGGCGAGCCACTTGACCCCCCTTTCCTTGGTGTTTTCCGGCATGTCAATATTCGATTAACGTTCCTCGGAGGGAATGGGCAATCAGACAATCCAATTTTCCCAGCCTTGCCCAATAGTTCATGCGCAATTGCGATCGCGGAATTGCCGCGAAGCTAAGAATGCTCCCAACGTTTTGCGAAATGCCTCGCCAGCAGAAACAAAGCGAGACCGCCGCCGACCAGCGTCGCCACCTGCGGAAAGAGATGAGTCTCCGATTCGTCGCGCCAGAAGACCTTGGTATAACCATCTATTGTCCAAGCGTTAAAGGTAAGTAGGCCCCAATTTCTGCATCAACGCTGGCATCAGAAACCGAGGGAACATGCTGCCGCCCATCGCGGACATCGTGAGGATGAGAAGCGTGCTGATAGCGGCGAGCTGGGCGCGGGTGCGCGATAGGCCCGCCAGAAGCATGCCAAACGATGCCACTGCGATCGAAGTGGCAGCGGTCATGACGACGAATCCCGGCAGGTGGCTGAACAGATCCAGATGAAATACCGCCGCGCCCCAGAGGAACATCACGGTGAGTTTCATTGAGGCGAGAAGCGCGCAGAAAATCAGCTTGCCGATAAGGAGCTTCGTCATGCTAACGCGGGAGCTCAAGCCGCGGTCAAGCGCACCGCTTTCGGCTTCGTCCAGCAGGGTTCCGCCCGCAGAGCTGGCTGTGAACAGGAGGAACATCACCCCTATCCCGGCCGCATAGAACGAAATCATCGGGGATTGCTTTTTCTCGCCCACGACGTCGCGCACGCTCAGCTTTGCAAAGCCCGATTCAGCAAACGGTCCCCGGTCCCCGCCGTTGCCCGAATCCCCGGCATCCAGGCGCGCGCGCCAGGCCGACATCATCCTGTCGATTCGCCCGTGCTGTTCGGGTGTCAGTCCACCGGCGGCCACTTCAAAGTATCGCATCCCCTCTCCGGCCATTGCCTCCGGCATAGCGGTCATGATTGTTTTCTGCAGCATCCCGGCTACGAGGCGCGCTGCAACGGGGTCCGAGCTATCGTGCAGGAGTTGGATGGGCTTCGCCCGATCGTCGGGCCGAAGATCGATCGGATGCTCAGCAAATCCCTTGGGGATGATCACCGCAGCCGGAGCATCGCCGCCCTTCACGGCCGCCTCGGCGCTGCCCGCAGTGTATTCGGGCAACGCCAGCCCATCTTGTCTCCGCGGCGGATGCGTGAACGCGTTGAGCGATCCCTCGCGAAGGAGGCCCTGCACAAGTCGATGCGAGCCTGCGCTCTGGTCCTCGTCCACAACAATGACACTGACTCGGGGTGTCATGTCCACGTGCTGGCCGCCAAAAATAATCCCGAAGATCGTGAAAAAGGCGATCGGCACCACGAACGAAAGCACGAACGCCGCGCGGTCTCGACGCAGGGCGCGGAAGCCTGTGCGCAAGATTGCCAGTGTCATTCGCGAAGGCTCCTTCCCGTCAGTTGCAGGAATACGGACTCCAAATTGGGGCGACGCAGGGCGACGTCGATCACCTGCAGCCCGTGTTGGCCCGCGGAATTTAGCAAAGCGGCGATTTCTGTAGGCTGCCCGACAGCAAAACGGGCGCAGTCCTCTCCATAGGCACCTCCCAGCGATTCGGCCCAAGCCGTCGCGTCGGGACTTTTCGTGGAGAACCGCATGACCACGTCGCTTCGGCCACCAAAGGACCGCTCCACAAGCTGCTCCTTCGAACCCTCGGCAATCACGCGACCGTGGTCGATGATCGCAATGCGGTCGCAAATCCGCTCGGCCTCTTCCATATAGTGTGTCGTATAGATGACCGTCATTCCGTCGGCGCGTAACGCCTCAATCATTTCAAAGATTCGGTTGCGCGACTGTGGATCGACTCCGGCGGTTGGCTCATCCAAGAGCACGATCCGGGGTCGATGGATCAATCCCGCCGCCATGTTCAACCGCCGCTTCATGCCGCCGGAGAGTGTGCTCACCACGCTGCCAGCACGGTCAGCGAGTGCCGCCCAGTCGAGGCACCAGGCAACGGCCTCGCGAAGGGACCTGCCGCGCAAACCCTGGTAGCTCCCAAACGCCTCAAGGTTCTCACGGCACGTAAGGAGCCAGTATAGCGCCAATTCCTGCGGCACCCATCCGAGTGCTTCCCTGGCGGAAGTCGATTCCGGCTCGCTCCCGAATACCGACACCCGGCCCCCGTCCGGTCGGACCCTACCCACTATGCTTCGGACGAGCGTCGATTTGCCTGCGCCATTCGGCCCGAGCAGTCCCAGGCACTCCCGGGCCCGGACCTCCAACGAAATTCCAGCCAACGCCGTAACGTTTCCAAAGCGCTTGGTCACCGATTCAATGCGCAACGCCGCCGGGTCGGCAACCGTGAGCCCGCCTGGCATGGCGTCCGGAATAGGCGTTTCGCGGGAATCCAAAGTATGACGCAGCCTTTGACGCAAAACAGCATTTAACAATTGGAATCTGGATGTTTTGGAACGAGCAACCGATGTATTAGGCGACAATGCGAAGCTATTACGGCTTCGTTCGGGAGGCACACGGTCGTTGGCAACAACTTTATCGGCTTCGCCGGCAGCCTCTTTCCGAGGCCGCGTTAGGCCCGCTCTACCACGGTTGATCCCAACGAAGATGGGATTCCGAGTGACTTGGGGATTCGAAACGCCCGTTCCCAAATCCCTTCGAAAACCCGACTCCAGAAGTCGCCGGCCCGCTCTCGCCAAGAAAACAATCGCGTATTCCCGGATAAGTCGAGGTGCACGGAAAATCGTCGCATCGCGGATACGGGTAATCGAGAAGCCCTCAAAATATTGCCCGAAAAGGGCCTGTTTCGTCTGGCCTCAAATGGCCACCTCGCGCCCCGCGCCTCCTCGGCAGAGGCCCGATCGAATTCGTCCCCGCATGTTCTCCAAAGGCCAGGGAACATCATGCTTTCGTACTTCAGCAAAACCGAAACGGAACAGAGATTGTCGGCACGGAGGCTCGTTTCACCCACCACTTGTAAGCACCCACGCTTCCAACGTCCGTACTCACCCATTGAATCAAAACAAAACAATGGGCATTCTTCCGGAGACTCTGCATATTGAATTACATAGATGAATGCGGACGGCAATCGCGCTCGTAATGAACGGGAATCGAGCGGAAATCAGCTTTCGATGCCCGGTGGAAAGAGGGCCACAAACAGCTTCGTCGTTTTCCTCGCCCTCTCGGTCGCGGTGACCGCTTCCGCACCCTTAGTCTTCAAGTTCTTAGAACTCGCTGCCGAATGCCCCGACGACTCTCCGAGCTTCATGGCGGTCCTGCACCAGGTTCAGCACTTCAGGGGGCACACGATGCCGGATCCCATCTTCAACCAAATTCTGGCGGCCTCAAACAGCGTGCTCTGCGGAGCGTACGCTTTCTTTGTCGCTTCCGTCAGCCTGATAGCCTTCCGAAGGTACGCGGTAAATAAGGCCGTACCGTCTCCGTTGGAACTCATCCTGCTGATCTCAAACGGAATCATCATAAGGTCCTTATTGGCCTACGTACCCTATGGCAATTTTGACTCAACTTCATGGGAAATCGTATCGAAGATCGTTCGCCGCGGCGGCAATATTTACACAGAGACGAACCGATATAACTACACCCCGATCTGGGCCTACATCCTTGGTTTTTTCGGCGACATTCATGCGCACTGGACGTCATTGCCGTTTCATTTCCTTGTCAGGTCGTTTCTCGGCTTTGTCGATATCCTGACTTTGTTTGTCGTTGCAGGGATCGCACGCCTCGCGGGCAAGTCGGCATTCCCGACGGCAATATTCTTCTTCCTAAATCCGGTTTCCTTTTTGATTTCGGGATACCACGGCCAATTCGAGAATCTGAGCATCCTGTTTCTGCTCTTGGCCATTTATCTGTCGTTCCTGCTGAAAAAACGACCGCTGTTGAGCAGCTCTTGCCTCTGGCTGTTTTCCACGCTCGCGGTGGCGATCAAGCACAACATCATCTACGAGCTTATCGTATGTGTGAAATTCGTATCCAAGAAGCCGATTCTGAGGATGGTATTGCTGGCTATTTCCGCGGTATTTTTCCTTTCTCTATTCGCTCCGTACTGGGCCGGAGGGCGGCAGGCCATACTCAGACACGTATTCTTGTACACATCTGGAATGGGGGGTTATGGCATCACCTCCCTGATCACCTTCCTTAAAATGCAGCCGCTCTTCGTGGCTGCGGTACTGCTTTTCCCTTTTGCATTGAAGGTTCAGGACATAGTTTCGCAATGCCTGATATGCATACTCTTCTTCCTGGTGTTCTGCACGGGAATGGGGGAACAGTATTTCGTGCTGCCGATTGCCCTGGGAGCCCTTCGTCCATCAAGAGGATTTTTCATCTATTCGTTGGCTGCGTCGCTCTATTTGTTGGGATCTGTAAACAACGTTCACATTCCCGGGTTTTCCTTTATTTCGCTGAACATCGTGTGGATAGGTGCTATATATTGGTTTGCGACCGAGCTATTTGAGATAGACTTCAAAATTAAGATGAAGCACGCGCTTGAGCCACAGATGAAGGCTTTGGCTAGAAGACTGCGTTCGCTTGAATCTTCAGGCCGAGTGTGACGCGGGTGGGTCAGGAATTGCGGCCGCCTCCAGCGCGGTCGCCGTCGCGACCCATATAACCCAGGGGTTCCCCAAGGCGGCCTGACCGCCTCAGGCATCAGTCCGAATTACGCAACAGAGCCGCTGGGCCTCCGGATGCGCGTAACAAGCGAAGCTCTTTTTCGATTTCGGCTGTCTTTGTTGCCGAGACTCCAGCGATCTCCGCAAACTTGGCCCACCGGGAAGTAGACTCGGCCACCTCGTTAATAACCGTCAACGCCTGATGCTTGTCGAGGGATTCCGACTCCGCCAGTTCCAGCAGTTGCTTAATGCCGGCATTCTTTCGCTCTCCTACGACTGCCATCCCGCGCTCTTGGATATTGCCACCGAAAGTGAGGTCGTAAGCAGGCCCGAAACGCCAGCAATGATCATCATACAAGAATCCATGATTTTTGCCATGATCGTCGCGATTGCCTGCCAGAACATTAAACACCGCCCGTCGATATGCCCGAACGACCTCCCGTTCGTCTTTGGTTAACATTCTGGTGACCCGCAAGAGGTCGGTGTAGTCCAAATCACTCCCTCCTGCCTGCAATAAGCCAGCCAGGGTGTGATGATGGATGCGCCGCGAACCTTCGCGGTCAAATCGTTTGGCCGCGAAATGCCGGCGCACGACACCATCATGACTGGTTTCGAGGAGGCGGGTACTTAACATCTCGATTCCAGCGGCCCTGGCCATGCAGGCGAAAGCCTCTTCCATCGGCGCCCAATCGCCGTTCTTGGAAGTGTCAAATTTTACGATCCACGCTTCAAAGCCCTCTGGAATCTCCCCGGCTCCGGGCAATAGGTTCTTGGGATCCGACTTACTTAAAGCCAGAAGCGCTTTGGGCCGGGCGCCACCTACGGAACTGCCCACTGGGACCAGGGACTCCATATCTATCTTACCTCCCGACTCGGCTGCGGCCGCTGCCGGATAAAGATCGTCAAGGGCAATTCTGCGGGGCGCCGCATTCGAATCCCGTTCGGGCGTGAAAACCAACGCACCCATCGCGCGCCGCCCGACATAAGCCAGGCGCATCAGAGGGGTTATTGCATGCTCGGCAGTCCCATGCCTGCGAAACCACTCCGTCATCAAACGGGAGCCCCACTGGTCGGGTAACGAATCCTCAAACAGCCCGGGCAGACGCATCGAAGGCGGGGATTCCCTGAATTGGACCCCAGACTTCAGCGGAAGCGCGAACGGGGAAAGTTGATGTCCGGAGCCTATGAACGCCTTGTCGTATTCGAACGCCACGCCTCCAAGAGCTTCCTCCAGGGCGCCGACCTTCAATCCTTGGTATTCGACCGTCAGCCGGCTCATGACCGAAAATTCCGTCCGCGTTTTCGCTCGGGACGCGTTACGTCGTCGAGCGTGAGTTCCGCCAGATCCTTTGTGCGGCCGATCCGATCGAATTCCCCGACCAGATCGAGGACCTCTAGGAGTTTCAGTAGCCGAATGAGTGCAATGCGCCCGGTCCGCTCAAACAACACATACGTCGGCGCCTTCAGCCCTGCTCTGGCCGCCAACTCAGCTTGGGACCACCCCTTGGCAAGGCGTCGCGATCGGATCCTCTTGGCCAAGTCGGATGCAATTTCGTTCGGCGTACGTAACGATAACATATTATCGATAAGACGATAATTTCGACGTTTAGCAATATTTTGTTATCTCTTACCACCTCATCCCACCCATTAACTGTCAGCGCTAACACTAACAGTGTCAGCAC
>CAWHOL010000013.1:0-373452 GCA_963830965.1 uncultured Verrucomicrobiae bacterium
CCCACCATGAATGCGTGTAGGCCGCATAATCACAGGTGTCCCTTGCCAGATCCAAGACTTTGGCCTCCTCGCCCTCCCAAAACGGGGGGAAGAAGGAGACATGGTACATCAGCCGCAGGTATAGGAGCAGCGCCGTGCCGACAAAGAACAACCATGTGCTGATCTTCAATGGCGGGCTGAATCTGGGCCACCATAGATCCGCTCGAGGCGGGGCCCGCAGCTTTCCCATAAGGCCCGTTTGGCTCTCCCCTGCCGGCGGATTCACGCGGAGGCCCGATTCCTCATACTGCCTGAGCAGGAACGACCAAAGCTTGAGATCGGACTCCCTGTCCGGGCCGGCCTCAAGGCCCCTCAGTTTCTCGACATGAATCTGCGCTTCCCGGTACTCCGCGTCGTTCTCAATGATCTTGGGTCTCATCGATGCGGATCGGCTAAGCTGGCGCCGCACCCTGGATCCAATCGGCAAAATGGCTTGCCCGGTCGAGCGTAGACAATGCCCATTTTTGCGTGTTCCTCACTGCGCGCCACAGTAAGCATCAACGGCGCTCCTTGTCTCTCCAGAATATGGCACAATCGAACGCCCTCCCTGGAGCTCGGTGGGGCGCAATCGGCGGTCTGTCGACCGTTTGTTTTTGCCCCGGCGCGGGCCCCGACCATGCTCGGGCCCCATGATATCGAGGCGCGACCCTCCCCACGCGGTTCTCGGCGCGGCAACATGAAGCCCCACAGGGCGGACGGGGGCAGGGCGCCGTCGATGGATCGCGTTCCCGGCCTCGACCTGCTTCGGGCGGCTGCGATTTCGTTGGTGCTGCTGGAGCACCAGGAGCTGATTTCCGGCCGCCCCACCCCCACGGGGCTCCTCGGCGTGGACCTTTTCTTCGTCCTGAGCGGATTCCTGATCGGGGGGATTCTTTTCGACATGGGCGGGAACCTGAGGCGCCCGCGGATCGTGATGGGGTTCTGGCTGAGGCGCTGGCTTCGCACGCTCCCGAATTACTACCTGTTTCTGGCGATCAATATTCTCGTCTGGCTTCCCTTCTATCGCCCTCACGTCGTCGAGCGCATCGTCCCTCCCTACCTTGTCTTTTTCCAAAGCTTTGCACACAGGCCCTCCTGGTTCTTTGTGGAGAGCTGGTCGCTCTGCGTCGAGGAATGGTTCTATATCTTCTTTCCGCTCGCGCTCTGGGCAGGCCTTGTTCTCGGCCAGCGCTTCGTGCGCGCCTTCTGGGTGACGGTGGCCGCGATGATGCTCGTCTCGTTGAGCCTGCGCATCGCGGCTCCCCCGCCGAAGGACTGGGGGATGGATATAGGCATGGTCGTGGTCTACAAGTTTGACGCGCTCGCCTGGGGGGCCATGGCCGCTGCTGCCCTTAGGATGTGGCCCCGCTTCTGGGCCCGCTTCCGCCGGCCTGCCGGCGCCGCAGGGCTGCTGATCGTCATGGCCTGTTTTGTCTTTCAGCTGCGGCACGACATGGGAGCCTCCTTCTTCGCGAAGTCCTTTTTCCCGACGGTGACCACCCTGGGGTGGGCCCTAGCGCTGCCCTGGGCGTCGGGCTGCACGCATCTTAAGGGCGCCTGGTTCTCCCGCTCGGTCGCCGCCGTCGCCCGCTGGTCGTATTCGCTCTATCTCGTCAACTTCCTGGTTAGCGTGCTCATCGCCCTTTATCTGATGCCTCTTCTCGGGCGCGGCCCATGGGGAATCGCGGCTGGGGAGATAATCTTTCTCGCCGTCATTTTTGCGGCGAGCGCCTTCCTCTACCGTTGGTACGAGGGGCCGATACTCCGGCGGAGATCGCGCATAGCGCTATGTCGCGAAGCGGCCGTTGCCCAGGGATCCCGCTCCTAGAACGGCGGACACTCCCTCGGGTCGGGCCGCCTTCAAAAAAAGCGAGCGCGCTCAGTCCGCCCCGCAGTCGCGGCCGGCATCGGCTTCGGCGGACAGACGCAGGCCATCCCGCAAGGGCCCAGAACGGGGAGAAAAGGCGCCTCATCAAAGGCGGTCCTACGGAACCGGAGCCAGGGGAAGCTCCACGAAACTGGGCTTACCTGGCGTATGGTACACGCGTTGGGTCGCCTTTCGGTAGTCCGCGGCTTGAGCCCAGAAGATGTCCGGGACGTACGTCTGTGGATTGCGATCGTAGAGGGGGAACCAGCTTGACTGGATCTGCACCATCAGCCGGTGGCCGGGAAGAAACACGTGGTTGGCCGTCGGCAGCGCAAATCGGTAGACGAGGGCCTCGCCGGATTCGAGGGGATGCGGTGCCCCTGGGCTTCCGCGATACCGGCCCCGGAAAATGTCGGCCGAGACCATCAACTGGTACCCGCCCATCTCCGGCTGGCTGGCCACCTCGTCCGGATAAACGTCGATCAACTTGACCACCCAGTCCGAATCCGTGCCGCTCGTCGAGGCGATGAGGTTTGCGATGGGCTGGCCGCAAATCTTCACGGGCGCGGTCAGGACGTCGGACGTATACACGAGCACATCGGGGCGTCCGGACGCCTCGCGCTGGTCGTCAGCCAGCCAAAGAGGCCAGGTCATCGCGCCGGAGTAACCGACAGGCAGGATGGGACGCGCTCGGAACGGCACCGGCTTCGCCGGGTCGGAGACGTACTCCTCAAACGGCGCCTCGTTTGCCGCGGGCGCATCGAAGCTCGAGCCCGAGGCCGGCCCTCAGGTAGAGAGGGGTCTGACGCACGGCTTCGCCCCGTTCATCGGCGACCGGCCACGCCGGGAGGCGGCGCCAGCGGTTGGTGCCGGTCTCGAACGCCGACACGGGCGGGACGTCGGATTTCGGCGCGCCCTCTTTTAGGTAATGGTCAAGGAAGGGGCGCAGGATCTCGCGGCGGAAATAGAGCGCTGTGTCGCTGTTGAATCTCAGCGCTCCGAGCGAGCTGCCGTCATCGATCTCCTGGCCGTGGTGCCAGGGGCCGATGACGAGGAAGACCTTGTCGTTGGCCGTGTCCTTCGGCTTGAGGGCCCTGTAGACAGCCATCGCCCCGTAGATGTCCTCCTGGTCCCACAAGCTGTGCACCAACATCAACGGCACCCTCAGGGGCTGCCCGGCCAGGACCCGATCCATCGCTTGGTCCCTCCAGAAGCTGTCGTAGGCCGGGTGCGCGAGAATTTTCCGCCAGAAGCCGACCTGCTCAAGCCCATGGAGCCTGGCGATCTCGCCAGCCGAGACGGCCTGCATGAACGCGTCATACTCGTCGTGATGGCTCCTCCACCACTTTCCCTCGGACCTGGCGGTGGACTCCTGTTCGTAGATGTAGTCGAGATTGAGCTCGCGGAATGCCCCGTTGTGGAACCAGTCGTCGCCCATCCATCCGTCGACCATGGGATTCATCGCGACGGCGACCTTGAGCGCCGGGTGCGGATTGACGAGGGCCATCAACGGCAAAAAGCCGTCGTACGAAATGCCGAGGATTCCAACCTTGCCGTTGCTCTCCGGGATGTTCTTCACGAGCCAGTCGATGGTGTCGTAGGTGTCCGTCGAATGGTCGACGGGAGTCGGATTGAGCGGCCCGTGCAGAGGCCGGTTCATGACATAGTCGCCCTCGGATCCGTGCTTCCCGCGGACGTCCTGGACAACGCGGATATAGCCGCCCTCGACGATCACCTCCGTCGCGTTGTCGTACCCATTGAGAACGGGGCCGAGGTGCGAACTATCCGCGTGGCTCGTCATGCCGGATGCGTCGTACGGCGTGCGTGTCAGGAGAATCGGAGCGCCCTTTGCGCCCTTCGGAACGATGATGACCGTGTGGAGCCTGACGCCGTCGCGCATGACGATCATCTCCTCGCGCCGAGTAAAATCGAAGCTGGAGGTCACAGGCACGAACCTGTCCGGAATCTCGGAGGGCAGATCCGGGTATTTCCTGGCCGCGGGCTGGACGGGCACGCTCGCCTGGTCCGCAGCGAACCCCGGCGACGCGTAGAGGGCGAAAAGAGCCGCCATGGCCATAATCGTGCGGGAACAGAGGGGCGGCTTCATGGGGGAATGGTCTTCGCTGCTCAAATGGGATCATGTCGACGACCCTCCGGGAAGGGCAAGGCGCGATGCGGCGCGGACAGCGATCGGCCCCGGGCGCGGTCTTCCATGGCGCCCGGCGCCGGCCGCAACGCCCGCCGGGATGCGTCACCGTCCGTCGAGCACCAGCAGGGAGACGCCGCGGCGGGGAAGCGTGAACTCAATCCGCGCACCGCCCCCCGAGAAGCGGACGTTTTCGGGCGGATTCAGGGTGGCGAGGCGTCCGGCTTCCTGAAGCTCGGCGTATTGCTTCTCGTTGGGAGCCAAAGGCGATCCCATGGCGTGCCACGCGGCGTAGGCGTTGCCGTGGCGCTCGTCGACGCGATAGTGCGTCACAAGGGCCCGGTCCGCGGACGCCTTGAAGCCGCTGATCTCAAGGAGGACGCGGGCGTCCGGTCCGGGTACGTCGTCGTCGTGGTAATGCCATACCATGATGCAGAGTCTTCCCGCCCGGAGATGTGGCGAAGGCCGCAACGTCGGGATTTCCGCGGACCCCGTCCTTCAGGATGCTTTCGAGCGGCACCTCGGCCGAACTCCACGCCTTGACGCGCTCGCCGTCCATTTTGGAGAACATCCGAAAGACGCCGAGGACCGGCAGGTCGATGCCGTTGCTCGCAAGCGCACGAAAGCCCGCGAAGTAGGGCTGATCCTCGAACTCGAAGGCCCACGTGAGCACCCCCTCAAGATTCACCCCGCGCTTGTCGGCGAGGTCCCGCACGCGGGCGAAACTTGCCGCCGTGTAGCTCGAATACATCGTGCCATTGCGGTAGCCGTTCTGCGGCCCCTGGCAGGCGGCGCAGCCCTCGGGGTCGGACTCCCCTATGACGATGGGCCTTCCCCTCAGCTCGGGGAAGGAAGCGATCCTTCTGAATCCATCGTCGACCGTCGCGAGGTGAACGGCGATGCCCATGCGCACGTGGCCGTCAACGAAGGTCGGGCGGCCCTTCGCGTGAAAGGAAAGAAAGTCCGTCGGCGTGCCCGTCGTCCCTGTTGCATAATTGGTGCCGTGCACCACGTGCTCCAAAAATCCGTCCATAAACCTCCCTCCGCTTCCCGCGACATCGGGCCCGCCCACCCGCGCGTCCGGCAGGGCTCTGCGCACCGCGTCCACCGCGAAATCGTGCAGCTTGTAAAACTCCTCGGGGGTCGCCTTCCAATAGGAACCGTTGGGCTCGTTCCAGACCTCGAAGAACCACTTCTCCACTTCGGATCGGCCGTAGCGCTCAACGCAGTGCCTCACCCATTGGAAGACGAGTTCGGACCACTTCTTGTAGTCCCTTGGCGGGTAAGCCCAGCCCGTGACGATGCGATCGTACGGGAGGCCTGGCCGCCACTCGTGGCGGTAGGGCTCGGGGGCGATCGAAAGCGCCTGGGGCATGAAGCCGATCTCAAGGTAGGGCCTCACCCCTCGCGCCAGGTAGCCATCGAAGATCCGGTCGACGATCTGCCAGTCGTAGACGGGATTCCCCCGTACGTCCTCGGTGTAGATGTTCGTGCTGCCCCATTTCAGAGCGGGCGTGCCGTCGCCCGTGTTGAGCAGGTTGTGGGTGCGGAAATACACCGCGCCCGGGCGCAGCTCTCCCAGCTCCCCCATCAGTCTCTGGCCGTCCTTCATGGTCGCGTAGTTCGGCTCGTCGCACCCGAAAAAGCGCCAGACGGGCCGAGCCTCACCCAGGCTCGAGCCCGCATCGACCCTGATCCTGACGTCGAAGGCGCCCTTCCCGCCCTGCGCCGCGCCATCCTGAGCACGGCAGACCGGGCCGGCCGCGAGGACGATTGCCGCCAGAAAAGGAGCCGCAGATGAGGGGCGTGCCATGGGATGCGTCCCGGGGCTCGGAGGCCCCTCAGCGCGCCCTCCGCCCCGGCCAGGTGCCCGGGCGATTCCAGAAGGCATCGCCCCGGCCGCCATAATACGCGCTGAGAACGCCGTCCATCACCCGGGATGTGCGCCTCGCGGACCCGCCTGTGCTGGGACAGGAGCCAAACCCCAGCAGGTCGTCAACGGCGCTCTGGATGAACGGCTGCGCGACATGCTCGGGAAACGGGATGTCGATCTCGCGCGCGCCGGCCGCGGTCCTCAGCCTGAGCGGCTGCTGGGTGTACATCGGGAACGAGATCTCCCCCTCGGTGCCCGCCAGCTGCATCATGTCGTCGCGCGCGGCGCTCGCAAAATTCCACATCATTGAGCCCAACACGCCCCCGGGCGCGCGAAACGTGAGGGCCACGGTGTCCTCGACGTCGTAGTCCGAAGCCAGATTCGCCGCCTTTCCCTCGACGTCCGCCAGGGGCCCGACGAGAAAATCGATGAGGTCGAGGGCATGGGAGCCCACGTCCAGAAAATGCCCCGAGCCCGCCGTCGCGGCGTCGACCCGCCACTGGGGGCCCTTGCGGTGGTGCGGCTCGGCCATCCGGTAGGTCACTCCGGTGACCCGGCCAATCGCGCCCGATTTGATCAGCTCCCCCACCCCTACGAAAATCGGAAGGCTCCGGTAATAGTAGGCGACGAAAAGGGGGAGGTCCGCCCGCTCGAACGCCTCGATCATGCGGTCGCATTCGGCGGTGTTCCTCGCCATGGGCTTCTCGACAAGGGCGGGCTTCCCGGCGGCCGCGACTGCCAGCGCATAGTCCGCGTGCGAGTCGGGGGGCGTCGCGATGTACACCGCGTCCACCTCGGGATCGGCGATCAGCCTCTCGGCGCTGTCGTAGGAGCGCGCCACGCCGTGGCGCCTGGCGTAATCGGCGGCGAGCGCCCCGTTGCGGCGCATGACCGCCACAAGGCTTGAATGGTCCGCCTTGCGGAGTCCGGGCCCGCTCTTCACCTCGGTGACGTCGCCGCAGCCGATGATGCCCCACCGGACCTGCGATCGGCCAAGGAGGTGTCTTGAAACGGGCATCGGCGGATCCTTTCGGGCGGAAGCGGGTCTCCCTGGGAGCGTTCGGTTGGGGGACGGAGCGCCGCCGGCCTCAATGCAGAACCTGGATCCTTATCCGGCGGTACTCCATCTGCCCGTGATCGCTCTCAAGCCCGATGGGCCCCGTCGCGGGCACCGGCATCGCATCCATGATGATCTCCCCGTTGCACGTGCAGTGCGCGAGGCCTCCCCTCACCGTGACGACGATCTCGTTCCAGTCGAGCGGGCGGTAGTTCGCGAGCGTCGAAAAGGGGCCCGCAATGATGAAGTCGCGGCATTGCAGCTGGGGCTCCCGAACGAATACGCCGCTGTCGGCGTTCGGGCTCGCCCGAAACTCGAGCTTGAGCACAAAATCCTCGGGGAAATCCCTGCTTGTCCAAAGCACCAGGTTTGGCTGGCCCTTGTGGGATACCGTCACGACAAGCCGGCCATTCCTCACCACATAGCGGCCGTCATCGGTCGCCACCTTTCCCTTGAGATCCTCGCCCTTCGCGAAGCCCCATCCGGAGAGGTCGCGGCCGTTGAAGAGGCTCACGAATCCGGGTTCGCGGAAAAGTCGTCGGCCCACGCGGGAATGAGCCCCACCGTCTCGAGGATGGGCCTAAGCGCGGCGGCCCATTTGGCATAGCCAATCAGGTTCGGATGGAGGAGATCGGGCATCTCCTCCTCCTTTGCATCCCCGTGCACATTCGCAAAGAGCGACCAGGTGTCCAGGACGGTCACCTGGGGCTCGTCCGCCATTTCCCGCTGGTAAAGGTCGTTGATCTTCCGGATTTTGTCCGCGGGCCGGAACTTGGACGCGGAGCTTGGGAACACCTCGCACAGCACGACCGGCATCGTGGGGTCGTGCGCCTTAAGCGCGTCCACGATCAGCCTTACATTGCCCGCGATCACCTCCGGCTCCGCCCTTTCCTCCAGGTCGTTTGTGCCGATCAGCATCACGACTCCCTTGGGATTGAGGGATATCACGTCCTCCTTGAGGCGGATCAGCACGCCCCGGGTCGTGTCGCCGCTGATGCCGCGGTTAGCCACCTTGATTCCGGGAAAGCTGCTCCCCACGTCGCCCCAGCCCTGCGTGATCGAATCACCCAGGAAGACGATCGCGCCCTGATCCTTTTCTATCTGCCCCGCCCAAGCCGCGCGATGCGCCACCCAGACGCTCTTGAACCAATCCGCGCGCCGGATCGGACCTGCGCCTGGCAGGCCCTCGTCGGTCGCGGGTACCTGGAAGCGGCTCTCGGTCGATTGAGCCGGCGCAGCCGCGTCGGCTGCGCGTAGGGAGGGCGACAGGGTCGCAAGGGCCAGGGCGATGGAAAAGATCGGGAAGCGGAGGTTCTTCGCAGGGGAGGCGTTCATGGGGTTGGAAGAAACGCATAGCGTTCCCCCGCCGGAAGGAAACCAGAATGTTCGCGCGCCGCCGCCCTATGCCTGGCCCGCCGCGCCCGCCAGCTTCGACGCGACGAACCGATTCACGTCGCCCACCGTCTTAAACGGACGCAGCTCCTCATTGTCGATCGAGACCTGGAGCACCTCCTCGGCGAGAAAGACGATCTCGAGCATGGTGAGCGAGTCCACCCCAAGGTCCTCCGTGAGCCGAAGATTGTCGTCGGCGCCCCCAAGCTTGGCCCGGGCCTCGGGTTCCACGTAGTGCTCGATCAGTCCGTGGATGATCGTGGGAACCCATTCGACCTTGCCCGTCCTCCGGTATTCGCGTGCGGCGTGGCGCGTTGCCGCGGAACATCGCTTGAGCGCGTCGTGCAGTCGGGTGTCCTCCGAGGGCGCGCCCGCTTGCGCCAGCGTGATGAGCCGGGCGCCCGCGTGTTGGTCGGTTGCATGTGTCATGGTTCGAGAGTAAACACTGACTCCTGCCGCGGACTTTGGTTCGCCCGTGGGGCCCCTAATTTCGCGACATTCTCCCCTGGAAACAGGGGGGATGTAGCAAGGACCGTTCCTCGAAAGGGTTTCCGGGCGGAATTTTGGCGAATTAGTGGCCGCCATGGGGTTCCAATTGAAAATCGGGTTGTTTTGTTGAGGGCCGGCGGGCCTTCGCCGCCAATCACCATGACAGCCAAGCCCGGTCAAACCGCTACCTGCGGACGCGCTTAGAACGTGACGGTCATGGACACCGAATAGACCCTGCCGCGCCAGTCGCCGTAGGACTGGACACCGGCCCCGGAGGGGTCGTCGGCGTATTTGGGCGGCGGGGCGTCAAAGAGATTGTCGACCCTGATCTGTCCCCGAAGGCCGTAGTGGGTGCTCTTCCAAGGCAGCCACCGGCCCAGGTCGCCCTGGAGGTAGCCGTCGAACTGCCAGTAGGGGTCGACCTCGTCGGATCCCTGCGCCGCCCATTCATCCTCGGGGAGAATCCTGGAATGGTAGTAGTGGCCGTCGACCCCGAAGCCGTAGGCGTGGTTCGACCAACCCGCCCCAAAGTTCATCCGGAGCTTGAGGACGGGCACGGTCCCGTCCGGCGAACGCAGCTCGTCGACGGGCGGCGATGTGGGGAGCACCTCAAGGTCGTATCGCTGGAAATCGATCAGCCGGCAATACGCCTCGAACGCGCCCCCGAGGCACTTCGACCAGGTGTAGTCAACCGCCGCGGTCCACTCGTACGAGTGGCGCCAGGCAAGGTTGAAATTCCCCGTGAGCACCGATGTTATTCCCCCGACGCCGAATGGGTCGCCAGGGGCGGGAGCGGCGCGAACGACCCTCTGCGGGAACAGGCTCTCAAGGTCGACGACCTGCTGGGCCTGGAGGTAGACCTGCTCCCCCGAGGTCACCGTGTCCACAAACTCCAGGGACGCCCTGAAATGCTGGACCTTCCCCCGCTCAAACAGCACGCCCGCCGACTGGGTGACCGAGGCCTCGGGTTCCAGGTTTGGGTTGATGGCGTCGCTCGCCTCTATCATCTCCTCCTGGTTGCCGCGCTTCGGGTCGAAAACCTCCGTCGGAACCACCACCCCGGACCCGCTCGTGCTCGTGCCCTCGAGCCTGCTGAAGACAGGCGATAGGAAACGATTGGCGGTCGCATAGGTCGCGCGGAGCGAGAGGCCTCCCCCAAAGTCTACCTTGATCGCCCCCGTCGGGGCGAAGTTTGACTCGTTGGCGAGCGAGGACGCCGTGTAGCGCCCGGCAAGATCCGTCTCAATTCCGTGTATCCACCACGGAAGCCAGCGCGCGGGCAGGAGCGACGCCTGGAGCTCGCTGAACGCGCTCAGCCTCTGCAATGAGCGGCCCACCCAGGTGTCGGGAGGGGCGACCAGGGAGCCATCCCCGTAGGTCAGCTCGTCGACGTAGTTGGCGAGGCGCGCGTACCGGTAGTCGCCCCCAAAGACAACCGTGCTCGTGCCGGTCGGCAGCTGAAGCGTCGCATTCGAGATCCGAAGCGACGAGTCGAAGGTATCGTAATCGCCCAGGGTGACAAAGCTCCCCCTGGGCCCGTAGAACTCGACCGCCTGGTCGTAGAACTGCGGAGGCGGGCCGAACGCCTGTGTGTCGCGAAGGGGGTTGTAGAGGCCTTCGTCCACGAGTCCCTGCCAGCGGGCGTCGTCCACGCCCTCCACGCCGCGGTAGCGGGTGACGCTCAGGCCGTACTGGGCGTCCATCGAAGCCTGCCAGTTGTCGCGCATCTTCAGCAGCACCCCGAACAGCGCCGAGTAATGGTCGATGTGGGCCTCGTTGTAATCCTCGCCCAGGTCCGGCACCGACTCGTTCAGGGTCACGTTGACGTCCTGCCTGAAGGGATTGAACGGGGACGACGCCGGCAGGAGGAGATTGCCGGCAAAGACGCTGTAGCCGGTGTTGTTCACCGACCGGCCTGCGCTCACGTCGAATCCCGCCTGAAGCCAGGGAAAGACGTCGTAGGTGGCCGAGCCGAAAAAGGAGCCGCTCTGCTCCCTTCTCCCGTAGGGATAATCGAGGCTGTTCGGCGTGTCCGCCAGGCCCCCGCCCGGCGGCTGGTAGAGGGCCAGGCTCTGCTCGCCCTCCCGTGCGGCAAAGGCGGCGAGCCCCCCCGTGCCGTCCGATCCGGGCGCGACCGACGTGAACGTCGAGGTTCCCGGCCCGAAGAGCGGCGACTGGTTCGCGCTGCTGAGGTTGGGCGTCGCGCGGTAGAGCACGTCCTCGGCCTGGGGATTCGCCAGCAGATTCGCCCGGATATAGCCCAGATCCGCCTCGGTCGGAGGCGTCACCTTCGTATAGTTGAGGTTCAGCCGAAGGTGCAGCCTGCCCCCGAGAAGCGTCTCGCCGTGGAGAAGCGACACCGAGGTCTGCGGCGCGTCATAATGGGCGAGCGCGTTGGTATAGGTCGTGGTCAGCTCGGTCGTGTTCGCATCCGGGCGCAGCACGATGTTGATGACGCCGCCCTCCGGGCTCCCGCTGTAGATCGCCGACGCCGAAACCGGAAGCACCTCGATCCGCTCGATCAGGTTCACCGGGATGACGTTGACGTCGGCCTGGGGAGCGACCGGACCCGTCGTCAGGCTGGCGGGAAGCGCCGTCACGATCTCAGGAAGGCGCCTTCCATCGACAAGGACGATGGTCGAGTCCGCGTTGTAGCCCCTCATGTCGAGGTTGTTGCTGCCCGAGACAAACGCCCCCACGCTGCCGTTTCTCTCCGGGGGAAGACTGGTCGCGTCGCTGTCGAGCACCTCAAGCTGAAGAAACGCATTCACGTTCACCACCCCGCTCCGCGCAATCTGCTCGCGCGTGAAGATCGTGTAGTCGAGCGGATCATACTCCGTGCGCTGCAAGTCGAGGTCGCCGACCGCCGTGCGCGGGATGAGGCCGCCCTCGATCTTGTCCAGCGGCCCGTAGGAGGCGGACTTAGCCTTCACCACGAAGGGCTCAAGCTGCGCGGGGTCGCTCGCGACCCTCATCGTCATGACGTCGAGGTTCAGGGCGCGCCCCGCCACCACGGAAACGCCGTCGGCCTCGAGGGGCTGGTAGCCGGACGCCCCTGCGACAAGCTGGTAGGTGCCAACCGGAACCGACGAAATCTCGAAGGCGCCCGAGTCATCCGTCACGGCGGACAGGTTTCCGTCCGTGATGACGACGTGCACCTTGGGCACGCCCGTCCCGTCCGGTCCCACAAGCCGGCCCCTGATCGAGCCCACGCGGTCGGCCGCGGTCACCACATACTTGCCCCTGCCATTCTCCTTCGCCTCGAAGCCCGTCCCGCGCAGGAGCCGCCTGAGCGCTTCTCCCGGCTCGAGGCGGCCGACGACCGCCTCCGATCGCGCCTTGTGCAGGTCGTCGAACGAAAAGAGCATCTCGACCTTCGCCTGGCGGCAGAAGGCCATCAGTGCGCTGTCGGCCGGCTGGGCCGGGAGATTGAAGTCAACCGGCGCAGCTAGGGCCCCCTTGGGAAGCAGGGACGCGATTCCCAGCAGGAGAAAACCGATTTTGAATCGAACGGATCCGGGGTGAGAAGAAGGTGTGCAGGTCAACTGAAACCGGGATCTCAGGGCTCGCCGGGAAGGCTCACCCGCACCCTGCCGTCGGCGCCGCGCTCCACGCGAACCTTGATTCCCGCGGCCACCTCCGAGAGGACCTCGTCGAGATTGTTGATGCTGTAGCGCCCGGATACAAGCGCACCCGCCGCCGCGGGCGTCGCCGTTATGACGCACCCGTGGTAATGGGCAACCCGGGCAAGCAATTCGGAAAGGGGCATCTTCTCACACACAATCTGGCCCTGCCTCCATGCCAAGGCGTCCTCTAACTCATCGGGCGAAAGGCCGCGGACCGAGACACCGCCAACCTCCCGGGTCAGGCGGTCACCGACCTCGAGCCGAACAGGCTCGGAACCCGGATTGCCGCCCGAATCGGCGGCGCGCACCTGGACCGAGCCCTCGACCACCGTCACCTCAAGCTGCGACGCGGCCTCCGTGAGCACATTGAACTTTGTGCCCGTCACCCGCACGGAACCGGCCGGGGTCTCGACGATGAACGGCCTCGCCTTGTCCTTGCTCACCATGAAGAACGCCTCGCCGTTTGAGAGGCGCACGCGCCTCTCGGCCCGGCCGTTGTCCACGAAGATCGCGGTGTTCGCATTCAGCTCGACCCGCGAGCCGTCCGACAGCGTGAACGACTGCCGCTTCCCTACGGGGGCGGAGATGCTTTCGGACCGCTCGCCCGACCATTCAAGCCGGACGACGACGACGGCAAGGGCGGCGGCCACCAGCCCCGCCGCAGCTAGCTTCCAGGGGTTGAGACCCCGGCCCGGACGGGCCCCGCCCTCAACGACCTTGATGGAGCCCGACGCCACGAGCTCCGGCACGAGGCGATCGAGTCTGGCGGAGAAGCGGCAGAATCGGGACAGCATTTCCAGGCGCGCGGGATCTCCCGCAAGCCATGAGTCGAGCTCCGCTCGATCGGCCGCGGTCAGGGACGAGCCCTCCAGGCGGGCGGCCCAAAGGGACGCCTGGTCCTCGGTCTCGGGATCGGGAACGTTTTGGGACCGGTTCATGATTCGAATCTCCCTTCCAATGCCGCGCGAAGAAGCCTGAGGGCGCGCGCGTGCTGTTTTTCGACGGTACTGATGGCAATGCCAAGCCGATCCGAGATCTCCTTGTGGGAGAGCTGCTCGATCTTGCACATCAGGAGAACGGCGCGGCACCCCTCGGGCAGTTCGGAGATCGCCTCCTCGAGGATGTCCAGTTCCTGGCGTGTGATGACCTGCTGCTCGACGCTCGGATCGCCCGAGGCCGACATCTCCGGTATGAAGGCGTCGCGCGCCATCGGGGAGATGCTGCGGTGCTTGAGCCGGTTGATCGCAAGGCGCCTTGCGGCCGTGTATAGCAGGGCGGCCGGCTTCTGGGCCGCCTGGCTGCTGATCGTCGGGTAGACGCGGACGTAGGCGTCGTGCGCCACATCCTGCGCTTCACTCGCATTTCCGAGGAGGCGCGTCAGGTAGCGCCTGAGCGGGGCTATCGTCGAGCGATAGAGGACGGCAAAGTCCCTTTGGCCTGTCGGCTCGTCAGGCATGGGGACCGTAAACCTCGACATGGGAAGGGATGGGATGGGTTTCACACCTACCCACACTGACAGCCGGAAGGAGCTTACCCTCTATTGTTGTCGGGAAAATTTGGGGAAAGGGGTTCATGGGCGCCCAAAACGGGCTCGAACCAATTGCAACACGATGGAGCATTGCTGGTTAAGGAGGCGCGTGCGAACCAGAAATTTGAGCCTTTATGGCCGCCGGCACGGGGGTTGGCACCGTTTTCGGTCGAGCCGGCGCCGCCTCCGGGCGTACGCGCGCATAAGGGGACCCGAATCAATTCCGCGCGAACCCGGCCACGGACGGCCGCCCTTGACGCAGGGAAGGGTCCAGATACCTGTATCCTTCCACCATGTCGGCCGAACTTTCCGATCTGTACCAGAACGTCATCCTGGACCACAACCGCCGGCCGCGAAACCGGGGAAGGATCCCAACCGCGAACCGGTCCGCCCACGGCGACAACCCGTCCTGCGGCGACCAGTGCGACGTCTTTCTGCGCCTTGACGGCGACCGCATCGCCGAGATCTCGTTCGAGGGCTCCGGATGTGCGATTTCGCAGGCCAGCGCCTCCCTGATGACGACCCAGCTCAAGGGCAAGACGGTGGCCGAGGCCGAAAATCTCTACAAGGAGTTCCACGAAATCGTGACAACCGGCAAGGAGCCGGGAGACATGAGCGACATCGGAGCCTTCGCGGGCGTCCATGCTTTCCCCGCCCGGATCAAGTGCGCCACACTCTCCTGGCACGCGGCGCTAAACGCGCTGCACGAGGACCCCGCGCCGGCGACGACGGAGAGCCACAAGGACTGACCGCGATGCCCTCGTCCTGGGACCGCATCCGTGACCAGTTCCCGATCCTGGATCAGCAGGTGAACGGTCGCCCGCTTGTCTACCTGGACAACGCCGCCACGACCCAAAAGCCTGCCTCGGTCGTCGAGGCCCTGGACCGTTTCTACGCCCGAGACAACTCGAACGTCCACCGCGGCCTCCACGCGCTGTCGATGCGCGCGACCGATGACTACGAGGGCGCGCGCGCGCGCGTGAGGGAGTTCATAAACGCGGCCGATCCCGAGGAGATCGTCTTCACGCGCGGAACCACCGAATCCATAAACCTGGTCGCCTCGAGCTGGGGCTCGGCCAACCTGAGGAAGGGCGATGTGATCCTTCTCACCGAGATGGAACACCACAGCAACCTCGTCCCCTGGCAGCTCATCGCGCAGCGGACGGGGGCGACCCTCAGGTTTGTGCCGGTGACCGGCGACGAGGGCCTTCTGGACCTTTCATCGCTGGACAAGGCCCTCACGCCCGAGGTGAAGCTTTTCGCCTTCACCCATGTGTCCAACACGCTCGGCACGATAAACCCTGCGGCCGAGCTCTGCCACAGGGCGCGGAAGCTCGGCATCGTCACCCTGATCGACGCCGCGCAATCGATCGGGCACATGCCGGTGGACGTTCGCGAAATGGGCTGCGACTTCCTCGCATTCTCGGGGCACAAGATGGCGAGCGTGACCGGCATCGGCGCCCTCTACGGCCGGAGGGCCCTCCTCGACGCGATGCCGCCCTATCAGGGTGGGGGCGGAATGATCTCCAGCGTCGAATACCATGCGAGCCGCTGGAAGCCGTCGCCCGAGCGCTTCGAGGCGGGGACGCCCAACTTCGGGGACGCGGTGGCGCTCGGGGCCTCCTGCGACTTCATCGATTCGCTGGGACGGGACGAGATCTGCCGCCACGACGGCGCCCTGGCCCGCGAGGCCTACGAGAAGCTCTCCGAGCTGCCGGGCATCCGCATCATAGGCCCAAAGGGCGAGCGCGGCGGCCTCGTGAGCTTTGCATTCGGGGGCGTTCACGCTCACGACGTCGTCACCTTCGCCGACGAGGACGGGATCGCGCTGCGGGGCGGCCACCATTGCAACCAGCCGCTCATGAAAAAGCTCGGGCTGACGAGCACGGTCCGGGCCAGCTTCTACGTTTACAATGAGCGCCGGGAGATAGACGCCCTTGTCGCCTCGATGCGCCGCACGATAAAGTTCTTCGGCGTGGACGGCTAACGGGCCGGACCCCGCAGGCCGATCCACGCGATCGACTTGTCGGCAAGCCGGTCGAACGCCCTGACGCAGAGCTCCAGGTGCTCCTCCAGCGTGTCCTCGATCTTGTTGTGACTGATCCCGTGCAGGCTCTGGACAAACATCATGACGGTCGGGACGCCCGAACGGGCCACCTCGGCCGCGTCGTGAAGGGGGCCCGAGGGCAGGCTGTGCACGTTCCCGCACGTCTCGCGGATCGCCGTCTCGCACAGGCCAATCAGGTCGGCATTGAAGCGGATCGGCTCGATCTGCCAGATCCGCTCCCAGGCAACCGACACATTGCCCTCCGCTGCAAAACGCCGCGAGGCCTCGCGGGCCTCGGATAACATCGATCCGAGCGCCCCCGGATCGAGGTGTCGCTGGTCGAGCGTGATGCGGCACTCCTCCACCACGCTTGTGACGATCCCCGGCCTCGTCGTGCAGGAGCCGATCGTGCAGACACCCCCGTTCCTCTCGGCGATCCTGTAGATCTCCGGGCTCATCTTCGCCGCAGCGAGGAATGCGTCCCTTCGCCGGTTCATGGGCGTGCTTCCCGAGTGGGCCGCCTGGCCCCGGAACGTGATCGCGTGGCGCTCCACCCCGAACGTGCCGAGCACCGCGCCCAGGGGCAGCCCAAGGTCGAGAAGGACCGGGCCCTGCTCGATATGGAGCTCAAGGTAGGCGCAGGCCTTGGCCAGCTCCTTTCCGCAGGCCCTGACGTTCTCGAAGTCCACGCCGATCTCCCGGAGGGCGTCCGGCAGCAGGATGCCGTCGCGGTCGCGCAGCCCCCGGGCCTCCGCCATGTCCAGCGTCCCCGAGCACGCGGAGGAGCCAAAGAGGCTCTTCCCAAACCTCGCCCCCTCCTCGTCGGCCCAGTCAACCAGGCGGACCGTCACCGGTGGACGGCCTTCATATTGGGAGCTGATCCTGCGCAGCACCTCGACGCCGGCGAGGACGTTCAGGCAGCCGTCGAGCCAGCCCCCGTTCGGGACCGAATCCATGTGGCCTCCTATGACAAGGGCCCTTTCGCTTCGGCCAGCAAGGGTCGACCAGAGGTTTCCGGCCTCGTCCACGTGGGTTTCGACCGGGAGGGCCTCCAGTTTCGACTTGAGCCAGGCCCGCGTCCTCAACCATGTCTGGGTGAAAGCCACCCTCTGGGCGCCGTTTTCGTCGGACGTAAGGTTGCGGAGCTCCTTCAGCTCGGCAATCGTGCGCCTGGGATCTACGTGCGCGTTCATCGTGGTTTCGGGCGGCCTGAAGGTGGCCCAGTTGCTGCTTGGAAACGAGTGAATTATGGTCGAGATTGTCCCCATACCCAGCACCGATGCCGACTCTAGCGACCACTGTCGACGGACTTAGGCTCCCGAACCCCTTCGTGATCGCCTCGGGCCCCCCGGGGACGAACCTGAGCGTCATCAACCGCGCCTTCCGCGAGGGTTGGGGCGCCGTCGTCGCCAAGACGGTCAGCCTCGACTCCTCAAAGGTCGTCAATGTCACGCCCCGCTACGCAAAGCTGCACTCGGGGGAGAACAACGAGGTGATCGGATGGGAGAACATCGAGCTGATAAGCGACCGGCCCTTCAGCATCTGGATAGACGAGTTCAAGAAATGCAAGGACGCGAACCCCCAGGGGATCCTGATCGCCTCGATCATGGAGGAGTACCGGAAGGACGCCTGGGTCGAGATCGTGGAGCGGTGCCAGGCGGCGGGAGTCGACGCCTTCGAGCTCAATTTCTCGTGCCCGCACGGTCTTCCGGAGCGCAAAATGGGCGCCGCGATGGGGCAGGATCCGGATATTCTCGGCGAGGTGTGCGGCTGGGTCATGGGCGCGGCCAAGAAACCCGTGTGGGCGAAGATGACCCCGAACATCACCCACATCGAGGATCCGAGCCGTGCGGCGCTGAAGGCGGGCTGCCAGGGGATAAGCGCAATCAACACGATCCGCAGCGTCATGGGCGTCAACCTGGAGACGCTGCGGCCGGAGCCCACCGTCGAGGGCTGGACGACTCCGGGGGGGTATTCGTCAAAGGCGGTGAAACCGATCGCGCTGCGGATGGTGATGGAAATCGCCACCATGATCCGCAAGGAATTCCCGGGCAGGAGCCTTTCCGGCCTCGGCGGGATCGAGACCGGCGCCGACGCCGCGCAGTTTCTCCTTCTCGGAGCCGACACCGTCCAGGTCTGCACGGGCGTGATGAAGTTCGGCTATGAGTGCGTGAAGCCGATGTGCGAGGATCTGCTCGCGTTCATGGAGCGGCACAAGTTCGAGACGCTTGATGATTTCAAGGGAAAGAGCCTCCAGTATTTCACGACTCACGCGGACCTGGTCCGGCGCCAGACCGAGAGAAAGGCGGCCCAGAAGTCCGCGGCCAGGAAGGTGGTGGCCTCCGATGGCGAATGGAGCGGCGACGAATTCGTCAGGCAGTCGGACGCGCTTTCCAAGGAGTAGTGGCGATCCGCCCGATGATCAGACCGGCCGAAAAGGGCGACGCGCCTTCGATTGCCGCCATCTACCGGCCGTTCTGCGAGGAATCCTGCGTTTCGTTCGAAACCGAGGCGCCGAGCGCCCAGGAGATCGCTGCGCGGATTGAGAAGATCAGGACCCGGCTCCCCTGGCTCGTCTCGGAGATCGGAGGAAACGTGGCCGGCTACGCCTATGCCTCGCCGCACCGGGAGCGGGCCGCCTACCGGTGGGCCGTTGAGGTGACCCTCTACATCCATGAGCAGTTCCGCAGGCAGGGGGTGGGCAGGTCCCTCTACGCCGAGCTCTTTCGCAGGCTTCGCGACCAGGGCCTTTTCAAGGCCTACGCGGGGATCCTGATCCCCAACCCCGCCAGCCAGGCCTTCCATGAGTCGATGGGATTCAAGCTCCTCGCCGTCTACTCCAAGGTCGGCTACAAGCTCGGCGCATGGCGGGACGTCGGCTGGTGGGAGCTCGCCCTCCAGCCCCAGATCGGCTTACCTAAGGAACCAACGCCCCCCCAACCCTAACACCCAAGACCAACGCATGAAGCCGGCCAACCTGATCCCCTGCCCATTCTTTATCGGAGGCAAATGGCTCCAGCCAAAACTCGTGGGGACTCCCGTCTACAACCCCTCGACGGGCGAGGTGATCTCAGAGTGCCCCTCGGGCGGACCCGAGGAGGTGAATGCGGCGGTCGAGGCGGCCCAGGCGGCGTTCCCCTCCTGGAGCGAAACCCCGGCGATGGAGCGAGCCCGCTTCCTCTTTCGCTACAGGCACATCGTCGAGGAGAATTTCGACAGGATCTGCGCAAGCATCTCGCTCGAGCACGGCAAGACGCTGGTTGAATCCCGCGGAAGCCTTTACCGCGGAATCGAGAACATCGAGTACGCCTGCGGCGCGCCGACGCTGCTCTTCGGGGACACCCTTGAGAACATGGCCAAGAACGTCGACTGCGAGACCGCGCTCCATCCGCTCGGCGTCTGCGTCGGCATAACCCCGTTCAACTTTCCGGCAATGGTCCCGCTTTGGATGTTTCCGCTCGCGATCGCGTGCGGAAACACCTTCGTGCTCAAGCCGAGCGAGAAGGTCCCGCTGACGGCGGTCCTCCTGATCGAGCTGCTCTCCAAGGCGGGGCTCCCGAGAGGCGTCGTCAATGTCGTCCACGGGGGCCGGGCGACCGTCGACGCGCTCCTCACCCACCCCAAGGTGAGGGCCGTCTCCTTCGTGGGATCCTCCCCCGTCGCGAAGTACATTCACGAAACCGCTTCGCGCAGCGGCAAGCGCGTCCAGGCCAACGGCGGCGCGAAGAACCACATCATCGTGATGCCCGATGCCGACATGCCCCGGTCCGTCGAGGCGGTCGCGTCCGCCGCGTTCGGCTGTGCCGGTGAGCGGTGCATGGCCGGCTCGACCGCGATCGCCGTCGGAAAGGCGGGCGCCATGATGCTCCCCCAGCTGGTCGACGCGGCTCGCTCCGTGAAGATCGGAAGGACGGACACGCCGATGTCGCAGCCCGACATGGGACCCCTCATCACCCGGGAGCACCGCGAAAGGGTGATCGGCCTGGTCGATGGCGGGGAGCGCGAAGGGGCGACGATCGCATGCGACGGGCGCGGGGCGAAGGTCGCCGATGCCCCCAACGGGTTCTACATGGGAGCCACCATCGTGGACAACGTCCGCGACACCATGGGCATCGCCCGCGAGGAGGTCTTCGGCCCCGTGCTGAACGTGATGCGGATGGAGGACCTCGAGCAGGCGATCGAGGTTGCCAACCGCTCGGCCTACGGGAACGGCGCTTCCATCTTCACCTCATCGGGGGCGGCGGCGCGCAAGTTCAAGCACACCGTGAAGGCGGGGATGGTCGGCATCAACGTGGGCGTCCCGGCAACCATGGCCATGTTCCCCTTCACCGGCTGGGATGCGTCATTCTACGGCGACCTCCACATACAGGGCCGGGAGGCGGTGCAATTCTACACGCAGCAAAAGACCATCACCACGCGCTGGTTTGGCGGCGCCGTGGACGACGTCTGGAGAAAATAGGGACGCCATGGCTCTACTCATTAAGAACGGGGAGATCATCACGGCCGACTCGCGCGCGCGGGCCGACATATTCTGCGAGGGGGAGACGATCACCCGCATCGGCCCGGGGCTCGAGGCGCCGCCCGGCGCCGAGGTCGTGGACGCCGCGGGCAAGTACGTGTTCCCGGGCTTCATCGATCCCCATGTCCACATCATCCTGCCGTTCATGGGCACGTTCGCGAAGGACACGTACGAGACGGCCAGCAAGGCGGCCCTCTTCGGGGGGACGACGACGATGATCGAGATGTGCTGCCCCGCAAGGTCGGACGACACGCTCGCGGCCTTCGAGCACTGGATGGCGCAGGCCGTCGGCAAGTCCGCGTGCGACTTCTCATTCCACATGGGGGCGTCGCGCTATGACGGAGCGACCGAATCCCATCTGCGCGAGATCGTCCGCAGGGGTGTCAGCTCATTCAAGATCTTCCTCGCGTACAAGGGGGCCTTCGGAATCGACGACACGGAGCTCTACCGGACGCTGAAGCTGGCGCGCGAGCTCGGCGTCATCGTCGCCGCCCACTGCGAGAACGAGACCCTCGTGTTCGAGAGGCAGAAGGAACTGGTCTCCGAGGGAAAGATCGGACCCGGTTGGCACCACGAGAGCCGCCCACCGGAAGTCGAGGCGGAAGGCGTCCACCACCTGATGACCTTCGCCGAGCTGACGGGAGCGCACGCCTACATCGTGCACCTGAGCTGCAAGGAGGCCCTCGATCAGGCCCTCGCTGCCCGGCGCCGCGGCGTCAACGTGGGCGTGGAGACCCTTGTCCAGTACCTGGTCCTTGACAAAACCTGGGCCGAGCGCCCCGATTTCGAGGGAGCCAAGTACGTCATGTCGCCCCCGCTGCGGGACGCTTCAAACCAGAGGGTCCTTTGGAACGGATTGCGCGACGGCCTCATCCAGACGGTCGCGACCGACCACGCCCCCTTTGATTTCGAGGGTCAGAAGCGGATGGGAATCTCCGACTTCACGAAGATACCGAACGGAATCCCCTCGCTCGAGGAGAGGATCAAGCTGCTCTACACCTTCGGCGTGAAGGCCGGCAAGATCGACCTCCACACCCTGGTGAACGCCGCAAGCACCCAGGTTGCAAAGACCTTCGACCTTTTCCCGAGGAAGGGAACCATCCAGCCGGGCGCCGACGCGGACCTGGTGATATTTGACCCGGGATACCGCGGCGAAATCTCGGCCAAGACCCAGCACATCAACGTCGATTACTGTGCTTTCGAGGGGTGGAAGATCGAGGGGCGCCCGAGCGTCGTCACGGTCCGCGGCCAGGTCGCGGTACGCGACGGGACGTTCGTGGGGGACCCCAAAAGGGGCCGGTTCCTGAAGCGTTCGCCGAGCCGGGCTTAGGCCCGGGCCGGCGCGACGGACCGGCTCAGCGGGTGACGACCTTGATGTTGCCGCCGCTCGAGCGAAGCTTGAGGCGCGGGCCTCCCCCGTTGACCTGGCCCGCAAGGCTGCTCCGGCCCATGCCCCCGTGGTCTATCGTGATCGTGAGGCCGGACGCCTCGACGTCGCCCCCGCTTGTCTCGGCGTCGAGATGGAAGCCGACGCCCTTGCCTAAAATCACCTTCACCTCTCCCCCGGAGGTCGACAGCGCGCAGTCGCCCTTCAACTCGCCGGCAAACCCCGCCTTGATGTCGCCGCCGCTCGTATTCGCGTCGAGATACCCCCCCACCGAATCGACCCGGATGTCGCCGCCCGAGGTTTTCAAGGTCGCCGGGCCCGCAATGCGATCGACGGAGATGTTCCCACCCGACGTTGTCAGCCTGACGGACGAGCTCCCCTCGACGAGGTCTACATTGCCGCCGGAGGTCGACGCGTCCACCTCGCCTCCGATGGAGCCGAGCTTGACATCACCGCCCGAGGTGTGGGCGTGGAGCTCTCCCGAGAGGTCGCCGACAATCACGTTTCCTCCCGACGTCTTGAGGTCGGCCGAGGCGTCGACGGGAACCGTGATGTAAAAATCGACCTGCACGGGCGGCCAGCTGCCGAAATGGAATCCCATGGAGTTCTCGTACGAGGCCGTCGCCACGACCTCGTTTCCGTTCTGCTCGATCCTGAGATCGAGCTTCTTCAGAAGCTCGTCGGCATCGGCGTCGCTTCCGGCGCGGATGTGTTCCTTTGCGACCACCTTCACGGTGGAATCGTGGGACGAGGACACGTGGATGTCCCCGCCGGAAGTCACGGCCTTGAGGTGCATTCCGGGCTGGACCGGGAAGGAACGGACAACCTCTCGCTCGATTTTTGCGGACGCGGCGGCCGTGAAAACGGCGAATGCTGCAGCAAGGGCACACAGTCGATGGATTTTGGGCATGTTAGGGGGCGTTGGCGTTATAACACCCCAAGGGCTCCAAAAGTTACACGATCGGGTGGCGCGGCGCCAAGAAAACCTGCCGGCGCCGTCCGCCCCGCTGTCGTTTCGGCCGGAATTCAGGGGTCCGCGCTTTATGAAAGCACGGACGTACTTGGATCCGTAAGAGGCTGAAGCGCAATTTAATTGAGGGACGCCTATCGCGCTTTCAACGGAAGCCGCCGGCGCCCGAACGCCAAAGACGCAAACGGGCGATCTCCAACGATTTGTTGCTGGAGCCTGTTTCGGCCCTGACCTAAATTCGCCGGCGCAAAGGAACCCATGGCCAAGGCATTCTCAACGCTCACCGAACCGGAGGTCCTGGCGCTAGCCATTTCGATGGAGGAGGAGGACGGCCGGATCTACGGGGACATGGCTGACAAGGTCAGGGAGCATTTCCCCGCCACCGCCGCATCGCTCACGCGGATGCAACAGGAGGAATCCGTCCACAGGCAGCGCCTGATCGACCTGTACCGATCCCGCTTCGGCGAGCACATCCCGCAGATCCAGAGGTCGGACGTGAAGGGCCTCGTGCGCCAGCGGCCCATCTGGCTCGTGAAGACGCTCACGGTGGCGCAGATCCGGCGGCAGATCGGCGTCATGGAGCTCGGCTCGCGCCGCTTTTACGAGGTGTCGGCCGCGAGGACGCAGGACGCGGGGATGCGGAAGCTCCTCGGCGACCTCGCCGTCGCCGAATCCGAGCACTCCGCGCTGGCGGACAAGCTCGACAAGGAGCAGGTCGAATCGGGCGCCCGCGCGATCGAGGATGAGAGCCAGCGCAGGATGTTCGTCCTGCAGGTCGTGCAACCCGGCCTTGCCGGACTGATGGACGGATCGGTCTCGACTCTCGCACCCCTCTTTGCCGCCGCGTTCGCGACCCACAGCAGCAAGGATGCTCTTCTGGTCGGCCTCGCCTCGTCGGTGGGCGCCGGGATCAGCATGGGCTTCGCGGAGGCGCTGTCCGACGACGGCGCCATCAGCGGACGCGGGCACCCCCTCATGCGCGGAATCGTATGCGGACTCATGACGACGGCCGGGGGCCTTGGCCACACCCTGCCCTTCATCATCGGCGATTTTCACGCGGCATTCATGGTGGCGGTCGCCGTCGTGGCCGTTGAGCTCTTCATCATCTCCTGGATCCGCCACCATTACATGGACACTCCGTTTCCTTTCCGCTGCGTTCCAGGTCATCGTGGGCGGCGTGCTCGTTTTCATCGCGGGGATGCTGATCGGATCGGCCTAAGGTGACCGACAGCCCCCTAGCGAATCCGGACCTGCTTCCGGTGCCCGCGCTGAGGCGAACGTGGCACGTCGGCAGTTTTGCGGCCCTGTGGGTCTCCATGTCGGCGTGCGTGCCCACCTACATGCTGGCCTCCTCCCTGGTCGGAGGCGGCATGAACTGGTGGGAGGCCGTCCTCACCATCTTCCTCGGAAACGCCATCGTCCTTGTGCCGATTCTCCTCAATGCCCACGCGGGGACGCGCTACGGGATCCCCTTCCCCGTCCTCTGCCGGGCCTCGTTCGGCACCGTGGGCGCGAACCTTCCCGCACTCCTGCGGGCATTCGTCGCCTGCGGCTGGTTTGGGATCCAGGTGTGGATCGGTGGCGATGCGATCCACAAGATCCTCGGGATCTTCGCGCCGTCGCTGGCCGTCTCGGGAACGGGCCCCCTCGGGATTTCGCTCCCCCAGTTCGCCTGCTTCATGGTTTTCTGGGCCGTCAACATGTGGGTTGTCTACCGGGGGATCGACTCGATACGCATCCTGCTGCAGATCAAGGCCCCCCTCCTGATCACGCTCGGGATCATTTTCCTCGTCTGGGCCTACCGGTCCGCGGGGGGCTTCGGCCCCATGCTGTCGCAGCCCTCGGCGTTCGAGGCCGGGCAGCCCAGGGCGGGGCAGTTCCTGTCGTTCTTCATTCCGGGGCTCACCGGCATGATCGGCTTCTGGGCGACCCTTTCCCTCAACATCCCGGACTTCTCGCGTTACGCCGCGTCCCAGAGGGATCAGATGCTGGGCCAGGCCCTGGGCCTTCCGATCGCGATGGCGTTCTTTTCCTTCATCGGGGTCGCCGTCACCTCGGCGACCGTCGTCATCTTCGGCCACAGCGTCTGGGACCCGCTGGAGGTGCTGGTGAGGTTCAGGAACCCGGCCGTGCTGATCGGCGCCATGCTGGCCCTCTGCATCGCAACCCTCGCAACGAACATCGCGGCGAACGTCGTCTCCCCCGCGAACGACTTCGCCCACCTCGCGCCGAGGAGGATTTCGTTCCGGATGGGCGGCCTGATCACGGGCGTCATCGGGATCCTCATGATGCCCTGGAAGCTCGTGGCGGATCCGACCGGCTACATCTTCACCTGGCTCGTGGCCTACAGCGCCCTCCTCGGGCCGGTCGGGGGAATCATGATCGCCGACTATTTTGTCTACCGCCACCGGGAGCTGGACGTCGCCGCCCTGTACGACCCGAACGGCCGCTACCGCTACACGAACGGATGGAGCCTCTGCGCGGTGGCGGCATTTCTCCTGGCGGTCCTCCCCAACCTGCCCGGCTTCCTCGCCCAGGTTGGGCTCGTGAATCCCGCCCAGATTCCCCGGATCTTCGCCCAGATCTACAATTTTGCCTGGTTCGGCGGATTCGCGATAGCATTTGTCGCCTACCTTGTTTTCCGCAAGCTGGCTCCGAAAACCTGACATGAAATCCATCCCCCTTCCCCCGTGCGGGCACACCCCGCAGCCCTACTCGGGCCCCTCGGCCGACGAGGTGCTTGCCCTGCGCAAGGAATTCCTGAGCCCGGCCATCTTCCACTATTACAAGAAGCCGATCATGATCGTCGAGGGGAGGGCCCAGTGGCTCTTCGACGAGAAGGGCCGCAGGTATCTCGACGGAATCGGCGGCATCGTGACCGTGAGCTGCGGCCACTGCCATCCGCACATCGTGGCGGCTGCCAACAAGCAGAACGAAACCCTCCAGCACACGACCACGATCTACCTGCATCCCAACATCGCGCTCTACGCCAAGGAGCTCGCGGCGCGGATGCCCGGCGACCTGAAGGTGGTCTACCTCGTCAACTCGGGATCGGAGGCCAACGACCTGGCCCTCCTCATGGCCCGCGCCTACACGGGCTGCTACGACATGATCGCCCTGCGCAACGGCTACCACGGGGGCAGCCAGTCGACGATGGGGCTCACCTCCCACCACACCTGGAAGTTCAACGTGCCCCACGGATTCGGCGTCCAGCACTCGATCCTGCCCGACCTCTACCGCGGCCCCTTCGGGGCCGATGACCCCGAGGCGGGCCGAAAGTACGCCGACGACGTCAAGAGCCTCATCCAATTCGGAAGCTCGGGCAAGATCGCGGGCTTCATCGCCGAATCCATCCAGGGAGTGGGCGGCACGGTCGTCTATCCGGACGGCTACCTCAGGCATGCCTATTCCCACGTGAGGGGCGCCGGCGGCCTTTGCATCGCGGACGAGGTGCAGACGGGATTCGGCCGGACGGGGACCCATTTCTGGGGCTTCGAGACCCAGGGCGTCGTGCCCGACATCGTGACCATGGCGAAGGGCATCGGCAACGGCTGCGCGCTCGCCGCCGTCGTGACGACGCCGAAGATCGCGCAGGCTCTGGCCGCCCGGATCCATTTCAACACGTTTGGCGGAAACCCCGTCGTCTGCGCGCAGGCGCGGGCCGTTCTCGAGGTCATCGACCGCGAGGGCCTGCAGGCCAATTCGCTCAAGGTCGGGGCCTACCTGAAGGCGGGCTTCGCGAGCCTCGCGGCCAAGCACTCCCTGATCGGCGACATCCGTGGCCTCGGGCTCATGCTGGGCATCGAGCTCGTGAAAGACCGCAGGTCCAAGGAGCCGGCCAAGGACGAGTGCGCGGCGGTGTTCGAGGCCTGCAAGGACCTCGGGCTGCTGATCGGAAAAGGCGGCCTCTGGGGGAACACCCTCCGAATCAAGCCCCCCATGATCTTTTCGACGACGGACGCGGACTTCATGCTCGCCGTCCTCGACGAGGCGCTGGCGTCGGTCTAGGGTATCTTCAGGTCCATCCCGATCTTCAGCGGCGTCTTCTCGCTCGGAAGAACATCCCGGTTGGCGGCGTAGATGTCGCGCCACTTGGACCGGCTGCCATAGTACTTCAGGGCGAGGCTAAAGAGCGTGTCGCCCCTGACCACGGCATGGTGGCGGAGCCCCGAGGGGGACGCCGATCGCGGCGCCTTGGCCGGGCCGGTGTCCTGGGTCGCCTCCGTGGCGTCGGGCGAAAGGGCCTTCTCCCCCTCCTCGGCCGGAGCGAGGGAGATCGGCGAATCGGACGGGGGCTTTGCCGCGCGGCTGGTCCTCGGCAATGCTCTGCGGAGACGGGATCGATCCGATGTCAATCGCGCTCGAATGCACCACGGGGACCGGCACGCCCGCCCGCAGGGCCGCGTTCTCGGCCTTCAGCTCGTCGTTCTCACGCTGAAGGCGCTCCACCTGGGCCTCGACCCCCATGTGCTCGGTCTGGCTCTCAAGGGGCTCGCCCGGCAGTGCGCGGGCGAACTCGCGCTTGGCGGCGTCGATGAGCCCGCGGACGTACACGGCCTGTTTCGAGTTGGGCTCGAGCTCGAGGTACTTCCTGAAGTGATAGATCGCAAATATCGGGTCCTTGATGTGGTTCAGGTAGATGAGGCCCGCGTCCAGGTTCGACTCAGGGGCGGCGTCACCGCGCCGGTCGATCACCTTCAGGTAGGCCGTCAGGGCCTCGTCCCAGCGGCCCTGCCGCTCCATCTGCTGGCCCTCCCGGTAGCTCGAGTCGTCCATCTCGGAGGAGAGCGAGGCGCTGTCCCCCCCGCAGCCCGGCCCGAGGGCCAGCGCGAGAAGCGCGGCCGCGCCGAAAATGAGGGAACGTGAGTGCATCTGGCAGCGAAAGGGATTGAATGGACCGACCGGGCGGATAAATTTTCCCGTCTCTGCATCCGATACAAACCTAAATGACGTCCGAGAACAACACGCGTTGATGGCCATAACACCGAAAACCGCCATTGCACGCGCTCGTCAGTGCATCCGCATCGAGTGCGAGGCGCTGGAGGACACGTCGCGGGGCCTTGGCGCGGAGTTCGTCGCCACGGCCCGCGCCGTCGAAGCCACGATCGCGGCGGGCGGGAAGCTCGTCTTCAGCGGCGTGGGGAAATCCGCGCACATCGCCTGCAAGATCGCGGCCACCTTCAACAGCACCGGCGTCTCTTCGTGCTTCCTCGACCCCACGCAGGCCCTTCACGGCGACCTTGGCCTTTGCTATGAGGGCGACCTTGCGATCCTGCTGAGCAACAGCGGCCAGTCCGACGAAGTGCTCCGGCTCCTGCCGCTTCTTAGGCGCTTCGGCCTCAAGGTCGTCGCGCTCACGGGCAATCCGAAATCTGACCTGGCGCGGGACAGCGACTACCACCTCATCTACCGGGTGCGGCGGGAGGCCTGCCCGCTCAAGCTGGCGCCGACATCCAGCACGACGGCCGCCCTCGCGCTCGGCGACGCCCTTGCGATGGTCCTCCTGGAGGCGCGCGGCCTGACGAGGGACGACTTCGCGAAGTACCATCCTGCGGGCAACCTTGGCCGCGTCCTCCTTCTGCGGGTGCGCGACATCATGCGAAGCGGCAACCGCCTGCCCGTGGCAGAGGACTCCGTCAGCGTCCAGGAGGCCATTCTCGCGATGACCAAGGCGAAAAGCGGCAGCATCGCGCTCGTGCGCCCGAAAGGCGGAAAGCTCTCCGGGATCCTGACCGACGGCGACTTCAGGCGCTCCGCGCTCACCGGCCCGGACTTCCTGGGGCGCCCCGTCTCGGACTTCATGACCCGCTCGCCGAAGGTGATCCGCGATGACGCGCTCGGCGTGGACGCGCTCCGCCTTTTTGAGCTCCACAAGATCGACGACCTGATCGTGGTCGACGCATCCGGCAGGCCCGTGGGGCTGATCGACGGCCAGGATCTTCCGAAATTCAAGATCGTGTGAACCAGCCGCTAAGAGTCGGAATCATCGGCATGGGGGGATTCGCGGGCTCCCATCACAACACGGTGGCGAGGCTTGAGGAGCGGGGTTTGGTAAGGCTCGTGTGCGCCTGCGACCCGGCGCCGGAGGCGTTCGCCAGCGCGCGGCAGTCCTGGCGCCTTTCCCAACGGGGCGTGCGCATCTTCGACGATTTCCGGGTGATGCTGCACGAATGCAACAATGACCTGGACTACGTCGTCATCCCGACCCCCATCGGGCTCCACGCGCAGATGCACGAGGTCATCACCTCCTACGGCCTGCCCGCCTACATCGAGAAGCCGCCGACCCTCAGCTGCGAGGAACTGGACCGGATGATCTCCGCGGACAAGCGGGCCCGGAAGACGTCCCTCGTCGGCTTCAATTTCATCGTGGAGAAGAGCCGGCTCGCGCTGAAGGAGCGGCTCCTCTCTGGGGAGTTCGGACCGGTGCGCGGCGGAACGCTGTGCGCGCTCTGGCCGCGCCCCGCGGGATACTTCGCGCGGAACGGCTGGTCGGGCCGGCTCATCATCGACGGCCGCATCGTGCTCGATTCGTGCCTCGGCAACACCATGGCCCATTTCGTCCACAACATGCTGTTCTGGACCGGAACGGCGGGCCTGTTCAGCTGGGCCGAGATCGCGGCGGTGAGGGCGGAGCTCTACCGCGCCCACGCCATCGAGGGGGCGGACACCTTCTTCGTCGAAGCCGACCTTGCGACGGGCTGCACGCTCAGGTTCGCCCTTTCCCTCGCCTGTGCGGGAGCCAGCACAAGCTCCGAGACGATCATCTGCGAGAAGGCGATCCTCAGGTACTCGGTTGGCGGCCAGATCGAGGTTTCGTGGAAGGACGGCCGCTCGGAAAGGATCTCCAGCGGGCCCTTTGACGGCCTCGAGGAGAACCACCTCGAGTACGGACGCTACCTGCGCGGGGAGACGCCGCGGCCCGCGACGACGCTTGAGGATTCGCGCCCGTTTGTGACGCTCAACGGCCTCGCGCATGTGTCGAGCGGCCGCATTTTGCCGATTCCGGCCGCCCTCGTCTCGCTCGCTCGCGACGAGAAGGAGCAGAAGGACTACCTCAGCGTCGCGGGGATGGCGAAGGTGGTGGAGAACTTCCTGTGCCGGGGAATCTGGCCGAGCTACGCCGGCTGGCGCCGGGACAATGGCGACGTGGTGACCCCCGCCGATCTCGCCCGATTCCAGGATGTGGTCCGCTCAATGGCCTCGCAAAAGTAGCTAATACCGCTCCCCCGCGCCCGGGCACCACCTTTACTTGGGAGCGGAAATGGGCATCCTTCATGGTATGCCCACGCCTGCCTTCACCTATCAGGAGCCCCTTCCGCTCTCGGGGGACGCCACTGAATACCGGCTGCTCTCAAAGGAGGGCATTTCGGTCGCGCAGTTCGAGGGACGCGATGTCCTGAAGGTGGATCCGGGGGTTCTCTCGTTCCTTGCCCAGAACGCGTTCCGCGACAGCGCGTTCATGCTGCGCACGAGCCACTTGAAGCAGGTCGCGGCCATCCTGGACGACCCCGAGGCCTCCGAAAACGACCGCTACGTGGCCCTGACGCTCCTGAAGAACGCGGAGGTTGCGGCCCAGGGGATACTCCCGATGTGCCAGGACACCGGAACGGCCATGGCGTACGCAAAAAAGGGGGAGCAGGTCTGGACCGGGGCGAACGACGCAGAGTGGCTGAGCCGCGGAATCTACGAGTGCTTCACGAAGGAGAACCTGCGCTACTCGCAGATGGCGCCGCTCGACATGTGGAACGAGGCAAACACGGGGACGAATCTGCCGGCGCAGATCGACATCATGGCGACGCAGGGCGCATCCTACGACTTTCTGTTCGTCGCCAAGGGCGGCGGATCCGCCAACAAGATGCTCTTTTTCCAGGAGACGAAGGCGCTCCTAAACCCCAAGAGCTTCGCAAAGTTCATTGCCGAAAAGCTTCCCCTTCTCGGCACGGCGGGATGCCCGCCCTACCACCTCGTGTTTGTCGTCGGCGGAACGAGCGCCGAGGCGTGCATGAAGACGCTCAAACTGGCCTCGTCGCGCTATCTGGACTCGCTGCCGACGACGGGCAACGAGCTGGGGCGCCCCTTTCGGGACACCGAATGGGAGGCCAAGGTGATGGAGATCGCCCGCCAGACGGGAATCGGCGCCCAGTTCGGCGGGAAATACTTTGCGCTGGACGCCCGGGTGATCCGGATGCCACGGCACGGCGCGAGCTGCCCCGTGGGCATGGGCGTATCCTGCTCGGCCGACCGAAACATCAAGGCCAAGATCACCCGGGAAGGCATCTTCCTGGAGAAGCTCGACGCCGATCCGGGCCGCTTCATCCCCAGTGCGCTGCGCACCCTGAAGGACACGGCGGGCGTCCGCATCGACCTGACCCGCCCGATGGAGGAGATTCGGGCAGAGCTATCGAGGCACCCGGTCACCACCCGCGTGTCGCTGACGGGAACCCTGGTGGTCGCCCGCGACATCGCCCACGCCAAGATCAAGGAGCGCGTCGACGCGGGCAGGGGCCTTCCCGACTACCTCAAGCGGTACCCGGTCTACTATGCCGGCCCCGCGAAGACGCCGACCGGCTACGCGTCGGGCTCGTTCGGTCCGACCACGGCCGGGAGGATGGACAGCTATGTCGACCAGTTCCAGTCGCTCGGCGGGTCGATGGTGATGCTCGCCAAGGGCAACCGCAGTCCGCAGGTGACCGCGTCCTGCAAGAAGCACGGCGGCTTCTACTTGGGCAGCGTCGGCGGGCCGGCGGCAATCCTCGCAAAGGAGAACATCACGAAGGTCGAGGTGCTCGAATACCCCGAACTCGGCATGGAGGCCGTCTGGAAGATCGAAGTGAAGGACTTCCCGGCATTCATCCTGGTCGATGACAAGGGCAACGACTTCTTTGCAAACGGATGCGGCGCCTGCCTTCCCCAGCCGGCCTCAAAGGGCGCTAAAACCTGAAGCCGACCAGCATCCGGTCGCTCGTCCCGCGGTCGATCGACTCGTACATCCGCTCGTCCGAGGACACCCGCTCCTTCATCCAGTCGCGCGGACCCGAGGAATAGGCCTCAAGCGCCGGGGCAAGGAGCCTCGCGCGGCGTTCCTCGGCCGGATCCATGCGCGCAAGCGGCTCCGAGGGAGCCGCGTGGACGGAGGAAACGGAAGGCTCGAATTCGCGGTCCGTGCTGAAAACGGACTGTCCGGTGTATTCCGGCGCCGCCTGCCGGTAATCGGCAAGCGTAACCGCAATTCCGTCGGCAAAGGGGGACTTCGAAGCGGCGTCAACCGGGATGTCCGTCGGCGCCTTCGTCAGATGGGACGCGGTGACCGCCACCCCTTCGGAGTGCGGGGCCGGTGCGGCACGGTCCTCTATTTCGGCTTCCCTCTGCGGGCCCGCCTCGCGAAGAGCCACGGGAGCAAGCTGGGCCGGGACCGATTCAACCGGTGCCGCTGCAAGCGTCCTGCCCTCGGGTTTCACGTCCGCGGAGCGGGCCGGCTGCGACGGGCCGCCCGCATAATGGACGCCCGCGAGTGCCAGGGTCAGCGCGGCGGCCGCCCCAAACGGAAGCTGGTGCCGGTTGACGAAGCCAACGACCGTCGAAAACCCCTGCCACCAGGGCCGTTTATTGACGATCGCCGAAAGCTGCTTGGCGCGAATTTCGGATTCGAATCGGGCCCAGAATTCCGGCGGACGGACGTTCAGCCCTCTTCAGGCGCAGAAGGTCCTCAACCGTTATGCGCTTTCCCGTATCCTGTTTCATTTCAATAAATAAGGTTGAAGCTCCACTTGAAGCAATTGTTTTGCATAATGCAGCCTCGACCGCACGGTTCCCACCGAACAATCCATGACCTCAGCGATCTCCTGATGGCTGAGTCCGTCGATTTCGAATAAAGTCACCACAGTGCGATGATTGATAGACAGTTTTTGCATCGCATCGTTCAATTTTTCCTGAAGTTCACGTACGAACGAATCACGGTTCACGCCGGCCTTGTCGGTCAAGGCGTCGATCAGCTCCTTGGACACGGGGTCGTCCTCGCGGATCGACTCGAGGCTGAAGAAGGACCTGAGGCGATTCTTGCGCAGGTGCGTCACCGTTGAATTCACCGCAATCCGGTATAGCCAGGTGAAAAACGAGGCCTGTCCCTGGAAGCGGTTGATCGACTGGAATGCCTTGATGAACGCATCCTGGGCCAGGTCCGCAGCGTCCTCGCGATTGGAGGTCATGTTGTAGATGATGCCGAGGACCCGCTCGCGGTATTTCAGGATCAACCGGTCAAACGCGGCCACATCGCCAGCCTGCACCTTGCGGACGATGTCTAAGTCGGCGTCCGCCTCGAGTTTACGCTCGGGCGACGCCACGAGCGTCTTCTCGAGGGTTTTGCTGGCGTTCATCGGTCTAGGTGAAGCAAGTCCCGTGCAAGCCGTATTGCAAATCGAAACTGCGCCGGCGGTCTCCCGGAAGAGGCCCCACGCTGCGAAGGTCCTCATCCCACCGGACGCAGCGAGGCGACCTGGGCGAGCAGGACATCGCCAAGCGTCAGCAGGTGGCCCGTCGGGGCCAATCCCGGCCATTCGTTCAGCGCCGCGCGCGCCTCCGAAACCTCCTCGATGACGGCGGCCTCGACCGTGTCGAACACGCCGAGATCGAGCATCTGCTTCAACCTTAGGGCCGGCTGGGCCGGCTGCCGGCCGCTGATTTCGCCGGTAAGGGCCGTCCTCTCAAAGGGTGGAAGGCGGTCAAGCAGCGCAAACAGGGGAAGCGTCAGCTTGCCGCTCGCCAGGTCGGTGCCAAGCGTCTTGCCAATCATGTCCTCCCGGCCGAAGAAGTCGGCAAGATCATCGTAGATCTGGTACGCAATGCCCAGGTGGCGCCCGAAACGGTCGGATGCCCCCACAAAGCCCTCGTCAAATCCGGAAAGCCGGGCCCCGAGGCTGCAGGAGACCCGGAAGAGCTCCGCCGTCTTCAGGTCTATGATCCTCTGGTAATCGGCGGGAGTGAGGTCCATCGACCTCCGGTGCATGGTCTGGACGATCTCGCCCGCGCACACCCTGCGGGTGGATTCCGACACCGCGGCGCAGACATCGGTCGTCGGGAACTCGGTCGCGAGGTGGAGCGCGTGGGCAAAAAGGGCATCTCCCAGGAGGACGGCCACCGTAGGTCCGAATTCGCGGGTCGCCGTGCTGCGGCTCCGGCGCACGTCCGCCGAATCCATGATGTCGTCGTGGACCAGGGTCGCCAGATGCACCAGCTCCACGACCGCCGCCGCGCGGACCAGGTCCGGTGAAACGGCGCCCCCGTCCCTCCAGCCGCTCAGGAAGACGAGCGCGGGCCTTATCCGCTTTCCGGAGGTGTCGATGCAATAGTCGACCATGGCCCTGATTTCCGGCTCAAAAGCCCCAAGCTGGCTCTGCAGGAACCGGTCGAGCGCCGCCATCTGGGGTGCGAGCAAGGCGAAAACGCTCGCAAACGCGTTCGTCTTTCCGGCAGGGAGGGGAGCGGTGCTTTGGGTCCTCAACATGGACGTTGGGACCCTAGCCCGAATTCATGAAACCGCCATCCAATTGTCGAGGCGGGATCGAGGTTCCCCGGGGATTAGGGAACCTCGTAGATCTCGACAAGGGCGGCTCCGGTCGCCGATTTCGCGCCCGAGAGCACGACGGTGTAGCTTCCCGGCGGAAGCACGATCAGCATCGCCGAATCCGCGCTGCCGTCCGGGAATGCGAATGCGCCCGTCGACTGCTCGGCCGCGGTTACCAGGCCGCTGTCGTTGCCGGTCTGCCACGAATAGTTCTCGCGAATGACGGTCTGCGTGGCGGTGTTGATGAGCTGGAGGAAGGGGGTCGCCAGGGGCCCGCTCACGTTAAACGCCGACAGCGACGGGCCGGCGCCGCGGATCAGCAGCCTCTTCGGCGCGACCCCGTCAATGTTGAAGCCGCCAATCAGAACGTCCGCCCCGGAACCGACGTTGCCGCGGGTCGAGATGTTGACCAGCTTCTTCGCCGAGAAGGGCGAATAGGCGTCGAGGTCGTAAATCTCCACAAGTGCCACGCCCGTATTGGTTCCCGTCCCCGTGACCATCGCCGTATAACTTCCGGGCGCGAAGGTCCCGACGAGCGCGGAATCCGCGCTGCCGACGGGATACGCGAATGCGCCCGCCGCCGTATCGGCCTGGGACACTGCGGCCTCATTTCCCGCCGTCGAACTCCATCCCGTATTCGAGGCCACCAGGGCCGTGCCGGAATAGATCTGAAGCTGGGTGCCGCCGACCGCCCCCGAGAGCCCGAAGGTCGTTAGCGCGGGGCCCGCCGCGCGGACCAGAAGCTGCTTCGGCGAGGTGCCGCCCACCACAAATCCCGCGATCATGGCGTCGGCGCCCTCCCCCACTTGGCCGCGGGTCGAGATGTTGGTCAGGACCCCGTCGCTAAACGTGCCGCTCGACACCCTTGCCGCGAGGAGCGTCCCGCCGGAGGCGCCCGAGAGCGTTCCCGTGAGGAATCCCGTCGAGGGGTCAACCTTGCCGACAAGCTGGTTGTTCCCGACGGTCGTGATCGTGAACGACCCCGTGGAGTCCACGGAGCCATCGCCGACGTCCGAGAACTTGCCCGAGCTGATGTAGATCATGACGCTGCCGTCGGCGCCCACGATGCCCGTGACCTGGCTTCCGGCCTGGCCGCCGAGGTCGCCCGTGTAGTATCCCGACGCCACCGTGTATCCGTTGGTCTGCGTCGAGGTTCCGATCAGCAGGTCATCGTTGGGCAGGAGGGTGCCGCTGACTCCGGTCGAGGAGGCGGTGCCCGACAGCTGCACGGTCGAGGCCGCGCTCGAAGCCTTGCCCGACGTGAATGAGCCGGCCGCGCTGACCGAGAGGTCGGAATAGAACGTGATGGCGCCGGCATTGGGACCCGAGGTCGTGTGCCCGATGAACGTCCCGTAGGTTCCGTCGATCACCATGAACGCAAAGCGCCCTCCCTCCGTCAGGCTTTGGTATTGGCCGAAATAGGAGATGGTCCCCAGGCCCTCGGTTGCGGCCACCGCGTCGACGACCGACGAACTCGAGGTGGTGGTTTCGCCGGCGTTGTCGGTCGCAATGGCCGTCAGCGTGTAGACGCCTGCCGACAGCGGGGTGAACGTCGCCGTGTAGGGCGGCGAGGTTTCGGTGCCGAACAGAATGCCGTTCTCGTAGAACTGGACCTTCGCGATCGTGCCCGACGGCGACGATGCCGTCGCGGTCACCGTCACGCTCTGGCCCGCCGTGATGATGCCCCCGGTCGTCGGTGTCGTAACCGACACCATAGGCGGCGGTTCGGGAACCACGTTGACGGTGATGGCCGACGTGCTGGTCTTGTCCCCGACGTTGTCGACCACCTGCGCGATCACATTGTACGTCCCAATGTTCTCGAAGGTGTACGTCGTCGAATAGGGATACTGGGTCAGGGTCTTGACAACCGCGTTGTCAACGAGGAAGGCCACCGAGGCGATGTTGCCGTTCGGCGCATTCGCCGTGGCGGAGAGGGTGACGGGATTGTTCACGACCACGCTGACCTGGTCCGTGGGTGCCGTCAGCGTGACGGACGGCGGCGTGCCGATCACGACGTTGTTGCCCGTTCCGCCCGAGGTGATGTTGACCGAGATCGCGGAGGAGGCGCCGGTGAAGCCGAGCGTGTCGGTCGCCAGCGCGGTGAGGAGACTCGGCACCACCACACCGTTCACGAGCTTTTGGGTCGGGATGAACGAAACCGTGTAGGTGTTGCCCGTCGTGGGCGTCGTCGCGACGCCCACGAACGTGCCGTCCTGGAAGAACTGCACCTGCTGGATCGACACCGGCTTGCCGTTCTTGTCCAGGTTGGTGTCGGAGGCGATCGCCTGGATGGAGGCGGCCGCCCCTGAATTGAGCGTTCCCCCGTTGCCTGGCGACGATGATGGCCACCGTCGGGGAGGCCTCGATCGTGATCATTATCGGCACGGGGACATTGGACGCCGCGGTGCTGGAGCTCGATGCGATCGCATTTCCGTGGTTGTCGTACGCAATGGCCGTCAGGTTGAAGACCCCCGTCACCTGGGGCGTCCACGAGAAGGAGTAAGGATAGGCGGTGTCGGAGGCATAGAGGGCCCCGTTCACGTAAAGCTCCACCTTGGTAATGGAGGCCGTCGAGCCCGTGCCCGCGGTGACGATAACCGGGACGTTTGCCGAGGAATCGGAGGTGTAATTGGGAATCTCAATCAGGGACCCGGTAGTCGGAGTCACGATCTGGCAGGTCGTCTCGCCCCCTGCGACCGCGGCGGCCATCGTGAGCGTCACCTGATCGGTGGAACCTATGCCTGCGACGGAGGCGCCGGTGTTGTCCCACGCCACCGCCTTGACGACGTGCACCGTCCCTGCGGCGCCGGCCGGCGTGTAGATGATCGAATACGGCACCGAATAGCTCGTGCCCAGATAGGTGCCCGATCCCTTGACCGAGCCCGAGGAGGCGCCGCCGATCCCGGTCGTTCCCGTTGTGGTCCAATCCGTGTAAAAATCCACCTGCGCAACGGAGTGTCCCGCCTTCTGAATCGAAGAAGTGGCCTGGATCACGACCGAGGAGCCCACCGAAACGCTCTCGGACTGCGGACTGACGATCGAGGTGCCGCTCTGCCCTCCGGTCGAGTTGGTCGCGACATTCACGGTCACTCCCAGAGAGGTTCCTGTGAATCCAAGGCTGTCGGTCGCCACCGCGGTCAGCGAACTCGTGGTCCCCGTAACAGGGGTATTCACGATGAACGACTCCGTATAGGTGTTGCCCGAGCTGCTCGATTGGGTCGGAGTCAAAAGGACGCCGTCCTGATAGAATTGCACCAAGCTGATCGTCGCCGTCGTGCCGCTCGCCGTTAGATTCGTGTCGGAGACGGTCGCCGTCACCGTCGCCGCGATCCCGGACGTGAGCGAGGCCCCGCTCGCGGGGGATGTGATCGCAATCGTGATGGGCGAATCGATCGTGACGATGTTGGTCGGGGACGCGACCACGTTGCCGAGATTGTCGTACGTCAGGGCGGTCAGCTCATAGATGCCGGTGACCGTGGGGGTCCAGTTGAACGTGTACGGATAGGCGGTGTCGGTGTTTACAAGGACGCCGTTGATGTACAGTTCCACCTTGGAAATCGTCGCACTGTTGCCCGATGATCCCGACGGCAGGCACCCCTGCGCCCGCGGAAACATTCACCTCGATTGGGGTGCCGGTGCCGTTCGCGGGTATCTCGAGGATCGAACTATTGGCGGGCGAAACGATGAGGGAGGTCGGCGGCGCGGCGGTCGGGTTCGCGGTCGTCATCGTGATGTTCATCTGGTCCACGGGATGCTGCTCAGCACGGGAACGGGGTTCCCGTTGTTGTCCCAGGCCACGGCCTTCACCAAATGGGTCGCGTTGGTCGCACCCGCCGGCGAATAAATGACGGAATAGGGATAATTCTTGGTGATCCCGTTCGCGATCAGGGTTCCATGCCCAGCGACGGCTCCCGATGAGGCGCCGCCGATGCCGGTCGTGCCGCTCGAGGCGTCCCAATCCGTGTAAAAATCGATCTCCTGGATGAATCCGTCCTCCGGCGTCGAGGTCGCCTGCAGCACGATGGACGAGCCCACGGGGACGAGTATCCCCGGTGCGGTGCCGTTTTGTCCGCCAGGAAGCCATTAAATGGGGCGCTGCTGCTCGCTTCGGGGCTCACGATCGCGGTACCGACCGCAAAATAGCGGACGGCCGCGGAAACAGCCGTGTTCCCATCGCCGTCAGACGTTGTCGAGACGATCGAATAAATGCCCGGAAGCGGAGGCGTCCAAATGATGCCGTCCGGGACGCCTTCCAGGAATGGCTGGGCCGTCGATCCAACGGAAAGCCCGTTCACCGTGAAATCATAGGTGAATCCAGCCTCTGGATCCGTGCCGAGCGCCACGGACCAGACATAGATCGACCGGCCAAAAGGGCCCCACACCTCGTTTTGGAAGGGCGCGGGATACACTGTGCCGTTCAGCTTCGCCACCGCGGTCGCCCCGGAGGAGGCAACCGGAGGGTTCGCGTTGCTGGTGCCGCCCGTGATCGTCACCGACGGCTGGTTGATGTATCCCGAGGATGAATTGACATCAATGGAGGTAATCTCACCCGTCCCATCATTGATGTTAGTGGTTATTGCGTAGTTTCCACCCCCACCCGACACCGTTACGGTCGGAGGATTTTCAAAGGAATAATTGGTCCCGCCGTTGGTCACAGTAATCGATATCGTACCGTCGGTTACTTCGATGTCGCTGATGGTGTTGGTCAGCACCGGGGGGGTCGACTGCGCCAGCGCCACGGGCGCCGATAGAACGGTGCCGAGCGTTGTCAGGATCAGGTAGAGTAGATTCTTTTTCATGGGGTCACCTCATGGGGGACGTTATCGCCATTTGGGCGCATCAATCGGTCCCCTTTCTTGCTGGCTTAGGGGATTCGTCCTCGAAGGGATCAGATCCATCCCTGTATCCCGGCAGGTCCGAGCGCTTGAGGTGGAACGCTCTCACCTCCTGTGAGTTGAAGACCTGCTCGGCCGGAGCGCCCTCGGCGCTTATCGTCTTCGCTGTGATGAAGATCACGAGATTGTCGACCACGTTGTTCCTGGAATCGGACTTGAAGAGGTAGCCGATCAGCGGAAGGTCCCCGAGCAGCGGAATCTTGTTCGTGCCGGAGTTGAAGTTCGTGCTGATCAAGCCGCCGATGCCCATCGTGTAGCCGTCCTTGAGCGAGACCTGGGTCGTCACCTTGCGGGTGCCGATGATCGGAATCGACGCGCCGCTCGCGCCGCCGAAGCTCGTCGTGCCCTGGCTTTGGCTCACCTCGGGCTGAAGCGTGAGTTTGATGAAGCCGCGGGAGTTCACCTGGGGAGTCACCTTCAGGATGATGCCGATGTCCTTGTAGATGAAGCCCGACACCTCAAAGGTGCCGGTCTGCTGGTTGAACGTGTAGCTCGGGATCGGGTACTGCTGGCCGACATTGATCTGCGCCTCCGTGTTGTTGAGCGTCACCACCGTGGGATTCGAGACGATCTTGGCGTTGTTGAGCTGTTGGAGCGCCGAAAGCACCAGCTTGAACTGGTCTGCCGAGAAGACCGCCGACAGGACGTTCGACGACGTGCCCGTCGCGGTCGTCCCCTGCACGATGCTCGTCGCCGTGTTGAGCACGTTGCTAAGGGAGGTAGAAGAGTTCGTGCCGGTCGAATTGGTGCCGGTGTTGGCGATGCTTCCGTTCGTCCCCGTCGACGATGTGTTCGTCGCGACGCCGTTGCTCACCGAATTGGTCGTGCTGTTGGTCGAGCCGTTGTTCAGCGTCGTGCCGTTCGAGGTGGAGCCCGTGGTGCCGCTCGACGTGCTGTTGGTCCCGTTGTTCCCGACCGAGCTCGAATTGCTGTTGCCCAGCGTGGACCCGTAGGTGTTGGTGTAGTTGTAGATGCCGTTGTTGCCCGGCGTGGCCGTGACGTTGTAGGCGCTCAGCGAGCTCCAGTTCACGCCGATGTTCCGGACGTCGTTGTTGGAAATCTCGACGAACTTGGACTCGATCATCACCTGGTCGGTGGGGTGGTCCAGCTGTTCGATGACCGGGCGGATGCGCTTCATCCTCGAGGGCCGCTCGGTGATCACCAGGCTGTTCGTGCGGGAGTCGATCACGATCTTGCCGCCGGCGGCGGCGTCAACGAGGGACGCGAGGGTCGGCTGGATGTCCGAGGCCTTGGCGTAGTTGATCACGAAGATCTCGGTCGAGACGGGCTCCTGCGTGAGGCTCTCGTTGCTGACGATCTTGATGATGTTTCCATCCTCGACGTAGGTGTAGCCGACGGGCGTAAGCACGACCTGGAAGATCTGGTGCCAGGTGACGTCGTGCAGCTTGACCGACGTCTTGCCCTGCAGCGTCTCCGGCACCACGATGTTCAGGTCAAAGAGCTCGGCGACGTTGCGCAGGATGTTGCGGATTTCCTCGTCCGGAAAGTCGACCGAGAGGGTGTCGTGGCCCGCCGAGTCCTTGGTCTTCGAAGGCGCCGCGGCGGTCGAGTCCTTGATGGAAACGTCCGAATCGGGCGCGGCCGCCGGAGCCGCGGCCGGCGCGGCCGGGGCGGCCGGGGCCTGGACCGCGCCGACGTCGGCCGCGGGCGCCGGGGACGGCTTGGCTGGCGCCTTTGCCTGTGCGAATGCCGACGTGGGTGCTGCCAACAGGGCCAGCATGGCTATCATTAGGAAAAGGCGGGTTCTCATGGGGACTTTCCAGGTTGTATTGGCCGTGTGATTTCGTCGCTTTTGTAACGCAGTGTGAAGTTTGTGCCGTCTATTTGCGTCAACTCAAGATCGTAGTCATTACCCTTATACGTAACAGTGAAGTGGGCGCCCGTTTTAACGAATCTTTTCCCAAACATGAGGAGGGGCTTCCCGCCCAGGTAGATGGTCCCGGAAGGCCTCACCTTGGACACGATTTCCTCGAGAAGCTGGTGATCGGAAATTGGCGCAGGAGCCGACGGGTTCGTCTGCATGGCCTGGCGGGCCGCGGCCGCGGCCGCGGCGGCCTCCTCGGCGTCCGTCAATTCGAACGCGGGCGGCGCGAACGGCTGGTTTAGCCCCACCGGCAACGGCGGGGACTTGGCCTCCTTGGCGAGCTTTGCGGCCAATTCAACCGCTGCGCGCCGCTTTTCCGCAGGCGCGATCTCAGACTCGACCCTCGCGCTCGCAAAGGGCCCCGTCGCGCACAGAAGCGCCGCAAAGGAGAGGACGATCGCGAGGGAATTTCTATGTGCGGGCTTCATTGTACGGCCAGGAGCTCCAGGTTCACCGTCAGCTGCAGCTGGCCTCCCCGGACCTCGGTCATTGGCTTGAAGATGCACGAGATCACGCGGCAGTAGTGTTCGCCGTTTTCGAGCCTGCGCAGCAGGTCCACAAGCTGGCTGTAATCGCCCTGGGCGGTTAGGGCGAACCCCACGGGCGTGAAGACGGTCTTCGGCGCGTTCTTTGCTGGGGGGCACCCACGGGTTCTGTCGAAGGTCGACCAGCTTCGAGTCGGTCTCGCTTTCAAGCCGGTAGAAATACTGCAGGTTCTCCGCCAGCTGGCCGACACGCACCATCCGGTTCGCTATCTCCTCGTTCGAGGCCATGAGCGCGGCATGCTGATCTTTCAGCTGGCTCGAGTCCTCGATGTTGGCGGCAAGGAGCTCTCCCTGCTGGGTCTTCTGCGCAAGCACCTTCTCCGCCTCGGGGAGCAGGTCGCTTCGCATGTAGATGGCGACGCCGATCCCGATGCTCACCAGCGCGCAAGCGACCGAGATCACGTTCTTTCGAAGGAAATTGACTAGCTCCTCGTTGCTCATTTCTTCTTCGGCCCCTTCTTGTATTCGCAGAATATGTCGATCACGAGGCGACCGCTCGTCTGGTTGCGCCTCATCGTCAGGAGGTTGACGTCGGCAAAAATCGGGCCGAGCACCTTGTCGGTGCGCAGCTGTTTCTCGTAGGCCGAGGCGTCGCCGCTCGCGCGGTCCGGGGCGCCCTTGACCGTCGCCTTGATGGAGAGGCCCGAATCCCTGAATTCGATCCCGTCGAAGGCTATCTTCTTCGGGGTGATCTCCCCTAGCCTTAGCACGATCTCCGACAGGATCGGCTTCGAGGCCACGAAGTCAGCGACCTCCTTCGTCTTGGCCTCCTGGACCTTGAAGTCCTGGAAGAGCGCCACCGCCTCGGCGCTCTGCTTGGTGTCCCGGTCTATCTGGCGCTGCCAGTCGGCGATCTGCTTGTTCACCTCGTGCAGCTTCCATTCCTGGATCCCGAGGTAAAGCGCCAGCGCGATCGCCACCAGCATGGCCGCGCCGTTGACGAAAAACGCGGTGCGCACGACCTTCGTGTCGGGAAGCTTCTCGACGATGCGCAGGTTGGGATGCCATGCAGGCATCACGAGCGCCGTGTCACTTTTTTTCGTCTGCGGGGGCGCCATTGTGCGTTTTATACGTGACCATCAGACTCATCAGCCCAAACCAGCGGAAATCGCCCGCCGTCTTCGAAAGCGCGTCCGGGACGATGACCTTGCGCGACCTGAGCCAGGGTATCGGGTCGAATCGCATCGTCGCAATGCCGAGAGACGACGCCAGGGTGCCCTCGAGCCAGGAGAGCTTCGGGGAAAGCTGGATGCAGAGCACCTGGCCCACGGATTGGCCCGTCTGGACCTCATAGAATCCGATCGACGACTGGAGCTCCTTCAGCAGGCGCTTGGTGAGAAGGGGGCCCATGCCCGTAAAATCGAACGTATTGGAGCGGAATAGCTTCCTGGCCGATTCCTCGTCCTTGAGCCCGAGTTCTTTCTGCACCACGGGGACCATGGCCTCCAGCCCCTGCGGGATCGGCCTTGAGGCCTCGATGCCCGTCGCGGACACAATGAAGCTGTGGGTCGTGTCGTTGCCCACGTCGAGCACGAGCGTCGGCGTCCTCGACTTCTCGAAGGCAAGGCAGTCAACCAGGGCGCCGAGCGTCGACACGCTGCCGAGTTCGAGGCGCTCCGGGTAGATCCCCAGGTTGAGCAGGTGCTCCTGGGTCGAGTTGATGTCCTCATTGGGCGCGCCGCAGAAAAGCACCTCTTTCTGGTTCGCCTTGACCAGATCATAATCGGTGCCGTCGCCCGCGTTGATCATCGCAATCGTGAATTTGTCCTGCTCGATGCGAAGCTGCTGGGCAAAGACATCGGACATGTAGCCCTGCTCCTTCATCTTCTTGAGCTCGAGGGTGTGCCTGCGAACCACGCGCCTGGGGGGATAGACCCCGACCACGGCGTGCAAATAGCCGCTGGGCGGATTGCGGGGCTGCAGGTGCTTAAGTGTCTCGGCTATCCCGGCTTCGTCGCTCACGGCGCATTCCTTCAACTCCTCGACCTCCAACGGCGCGGAAGCCGCTGTGGTTCGGGCAAAAAGCACCGAATTCTCGTTCATCTCGACGAAGAATCCCTTCGTCTTTTTCGAGAAAAGCATGGGGCGTTGAAGTGGTGTTGCCTTCTTAGTGGGACCTAAGGCGCAGTATTGAGACCGGTTTGCGGAGAATCGGCGGACATCACATAGGGTAAAGGGCCTGTTTACAAGGCGAAATCAGGCATTAGTGCCCTGCCCTTAGCCATTTACCCTTCGTTTAACTAAAAACCCGCCGCGGGATGCGGCGGGTTCGGCTTACTTCTGCCACGTGCGCTTCTTATGGCGATTCGATTTCAAGCGTTTCCGACGCTTGTGCTTGTTCATCTTGAGGCGGCGCTTCTTCTTGAGATTTCCCATATTGGATTGGTCGGAAGAACGTGCAATTCGCGTGCGGCGCTGTCGAGTGCAAAGTTTCCCCCGGGGTAGGCCCGCGGTCCAAGCCTCACGATCCCGGTCCGACGCCCGACCACCGGCCGGCCACCGTGGAATACACCCAGAGCCGTACGGCGCATCCGGGGAAAAACGCGGCCGAACAGGCCCCGTACGCTCCGAGCTGCCTCTCGTATTCGGAGGCGAGACGCCGGAGGAGGGCGGCGTCATCCTCCCCCGCCCCCCTGCGGTTCGTCTTCCAGTCGACGATCCATACCTCCCGGGCCGCCGGGTCATGGAGGACGAGGTCGATGACGCCGTCGATCCAGCCCCCGGGCTCAAGGGGGGCAAACACGCCGACCTCCGCAAGCCGTGTCCACCTGGCCTCGCGCATCAGGCGCCAGGGTTCGCTCGCCAGGAGCCTGTCCCATTCCTCGGAAGCGCGCGCTCCGAATCCACGTTCGGCCGCCTTGGCCTTCGCCTCTGACCCGTGGGCCTCGACGCTGCCCGGATCCCCGTCCCAGGGCACAAACTCTAGGGTCTCGTGCCACCAGACGCCGTATTCAAGGGGGTCGATGCCGGACTTTGAGGCCGGGGGTTCGTCGGATGAGGCCTCGTGGCGCGCCGCACGCGCAGCATCCGGGAGGGCCGCCAGCTCGTGCGGCAATATCCGCGTTGGAAACGCACGCGCCGGCTTCGCGATCGCAGGCTCGCGGTCCGCGGCGGGAGCGCGGCCCAGGGTCTGCGCGCCGCGGGCGGCGGGAAGGGCCGCGGCCGCTGCGGGAATCGGGTCGAGCATCTGCGGGATCGAGCCTCCAGAGGTCCGCGAAGCTCTTTTCCTCGCACGGGGAATCCCCCGACCACGGAATCACCAGCGCCGTCAGCGGCCTCGTGAGCGTCACGTAGAGAAGCCGGACCAGCTCGCGCAGCCGTTCGCGCTCATGGGAGTCCCGCGTGTCCGCTGCCGACGCCCTCATTGTCGAAGACGACGCGCGAGGTCCCGTCGGGGCCCCCGACGAGCCGCAATCCAGCGGGCTCCCGGGCCCCGATCGCGCGCCATAGGCCGACGGGAATCACGACCGGCCACTCCAGGCCCTTTGCCGAGTGCGAGGTCATCAGATTCACGGCGTCGCCGGCCGGCCGGCCGTAGGCCCGGAATTCGTCGATCGATCCGAGGAGATCGCTCAGCCACTCCCTCGGGCCCCCTCCCTCCTCTCCCAGTTCGGCGGCCCGGGCAAGCAGGCGGTCCAGCTCGTCCTCCAGGCCGCCTTCGGGGTCCACCCACCGCGCCTTTTCGGCGAGGCCGCACGCTTCCGAAAGCCCGCGCGCAAACCGGGCCAGCGATTCACCCTCGATGTCGGCGCGGTCCACGAAGCCCCTCATCACAAGGAGCGCCTCCGCCACCGCCTTCGGGCCCTTGTCCGGATCGTCCCAGCGGAAGCCACCGGCGAACGCCTCCGCTATGTCGGCATCGCTCACCGCGAAAACCTCGCGGAGCACGCCCGCCCACTCGAACGGGTTCTCCGGGTCGCACACGACCGAAAGGAGCCCGCAGATCCACGCGTAGACGGGATTGTCGCCGTTGCGGTTTCGCCGCATTTGCAGCGCCGTCTTGATCCCGGCAGCCTCCAGCTGGTCGCGTATGATCGGCAGCCAGGCCGTCCGCGGCGCAAGGATGCAGATATCCCCCCAACGCGCGGCGCCGACCGAGGCGGGCCCCCCGCCGAGCAGGTGGGCGGCGATCGCGCGGGCCTCGTGCGAAAGCTTGCGGTCCGCGACCCTGCGCGTCCCGGACACGTGGGCCGGCGGGATCGGCAGGAGCCACGCCGCCCCCTCGATGTTGTCGGGTCCCGGCACAAGCGGCTCGTAGGGCACCTGAAGGCAGGACGCGGGGGCGCCCTCCTTGGGCGGCCGGCCCAGGTTGTGCTCGCGCCCCGCCCCGAATGCCGCCGGCAGCGTCTCGTTGAGCAGGCGCACGGTCCGGCGCGGCGCCCGGAACGTGACGCCGAACGTGAGCTTTTCGCAGCCGCTGCCGCGCTCAAATGCGGCGACATGCCTCTGGAAATTCTTGATGTCCGCCCGCCTCGAATAGATGCCCTGCTGCGCGTCGCCCACCATGCAGAAGTGTCCGGGCCGCGGAGCCACCCCGCCCCCGTCCGGCCACGTTCCCTGCGCGGCGCCCGGCGGCCGCGAGATCTCGACAAGGACCGCAAACTGCTTCGGATCGGTGTCCTGGGCCTCGTCGAGCACGACCCTCCAGCCCTCCGCCCGTATCTTCTCGAGCATCTGCGCGTCGTCGAGAATCGAGAGCGCCGTCTCGATCTGGTCGGCGTAGGTCTGTATCCCGCGGTCCAGGCGCCACGCCCGGTAGCGCTGCGAGAGCTCCGCCGCGAGCACGCCGCCCGCCTCGGCCAGCCAGCCCTTGAGCGGCGCAAGCAGGCGCCGGAACATGTCCTCGATTCCGCCCGCCTTGCCCTCGGCCACGAGCATCCGCAGCGGATCCGAATCCCCGTAAAAGCGGCGATTCCATTCAACGGCCGCCTCCTTGTTGCGGGCAAGGGCCTCCGCCCCTCTGCCCTTCCTGGCGGGCACGGTGTCAAGGATCTCGGCAAGCACCTGCGGCGCGGGTCCGGGAGGCAGCGGTGCCGGCCGGCACGCCGCCAGGCGCCGCGCGGTCCCCGCATCCAGGTCCTTCGCCAGGTCGAAGATCCGGTCGAGCGGCGCGTGCCTGAGGAAGGCGTCGACCTGGCGCCCGTCAAGGGACTCGAACGTCATCGGATCCTGCTCAAGGAAGTCCTGCCAGTGCGGGTCCTCGTCCTCCGCGACTAGCGTCGGATTCAGGTGAACGCCAAGCGCGCTTCCGTGGCGCCGCGCAAGCAGAAGGCAGAAGCTGTGGATCGTCCCGAAGAAGACCCTGTCCAGGCGCGCGAGCGCCTCCACATCAGGCCGGCCCTCGGCCGCCATGCGCCCGAACAGGGCCGCGCGGGCGCGCTGGCCGATCTGGGCGGCGGCCTTTTTCGTGTAGGTGACCACGGCCGTCCTCGCGAGCGCATCGGCGCCCGAGGCCGACAACGCCATGGCGGCCAGGCGGTTTGAGATTGCCGTCGTCTTTCCGGACCCCGCGTTCGCGACGACGGCCAGATTGACGGACCACTCGAGCGTGAACCGGTCGCGGGCGGCCTGATCCGAAGGGAGCCTAATCATCGCCGTCCTCCGCATCCCCGGGTCCAAACGTCGCGGCGAACTTGCCCTCCAGAATCGCGGAGGCGACCGGGGGACACGCAAGCGGCCACTCGAAAATGGGGGTGTACTCGTCCCGGTCCGCCGTCCTCGCTCCGTAGATCCCCCGGGAAAGGTGCTCCCCGATCAGGACGAGCTTGGCGCAGGCGCGGTCGAGCTCCTCCATCCCGATCGACATGGGGCGCTCGCCCGGCTTGAGCATCCACACCCTGCCCGAAGCCCCCGCATGGCGTGCCGCGGCAAGGTAGACGCCGAGTTGAAGCGAGGCCCCGCTCGAAGCCATGCGCGAGGCCGACAGCTTCGCGTCGCCCCCCGTCTTGAAATCGACAATCTCGACCCGCGCCCCCTCCCATCGGGGCCGGTCCGAAAGAACCGCGTCCATGCGCCCGGTCACGCGGACCGCCTCTGCACCGGGAAGGCAAACCCCGGCCCCTTCGGGAATCGGCGCCTCCACCGCGATGAAGCCGGAAATCGCCAGCGCATACACCTGGCCCAGGAGGTCTCGGGCGGCCTCGGACACGTCCATGTGGAAGGAGTCCCAGTAGCGGTCCAAAGGCCAGCTTCCGCGCAAACCCGCAAGCAGCCCCTGGAGCTTCGACTTCGCCAGGGCATGCTCCTGAAGGACCGCGAACCCCCCCTCGGCGGGCGGGCCCCGCAGGGCAGCCGCCAGGACGCGGTGCGCCGCGATCCCTACGGATTTTCGCCGGGCGCGGGAAAAGGGCCGCCATTCGACCCGACGGACACCGAGCACCGCATCGAACCACAGCGTCGCGGGATCCTTGACGCCCCGCTCGATCTGGCTTGCGGAGAGGCGCGGGGGCCGGTGCAGCCCGGAGGGCTCGCCGAGAAAGTATTCATCGAAGGGAGCGGCGGGGTCGCGCCGGCGAAGCCAGACCGCGCCCCAGTCGGCGGGTCCCGGCCGCAATGCGGCCGCCCCCGGATCGTTCGGGGCCCGCGCAAGCTCCTCGAAGGCCTCCGGACCGCCGCCCGTCCCGGCAAAGAGCCCCTTCGACCACATGACGCGCTCAAGCCAGACATTCGGCCCGAGCCTCACCTCGGGATCCTCCTCGCTGAAGAGGGCCGCGGTGAAGAGGACCCCTCTGCGCGTGTCGCGCGCGACCGAGCAGTACAGCCGCCGTTCGAGGGCCGCCCGGTCGTCGGCGGTAGGCAGCGCGAGCGGAAACCGGCCCTGCTCGGCGCAGAGCTCCCTGCGCGCCTCGTCGCCGAGCCAGCAGCTCGGCTCGCGCCGCTCCGGCCAGACCCCCGCGTTGGCTTGGACGAAGATCGAGTCCGACCAGGCCACTCCCGCCGCCCGCCTGCACGTGGTCAGGGTGACCCGCGCAAAGCCGTTCGCCGGAAGGGCGCCGGGCGCGGGGCCCCTCTGCGGCAGGAAGTCGCGGATGACCTCCAGAAGGGCCCGGGACGGCATGGGCTCGGCCGCCCTCGCCGCGAACTCGCGAAGGCGATGCCAGCCCTCCGGCTCGGCAAGCCCGAGCCTGCCCATCGCGGACTCGAACCGGCCCAGGGCGTCCGCGGGGGTCAGTTGAGCGGGCCAGCCCGGAAGCAGGAGACGGGCGATTCGCCCGACTTCGCGCCCGTCCGGATCCTCGGCCGCCTCCAGACGTCCGACGTGAAGCTCGACCGAATGGGACTGCACGTCGTCGAAAAGCCTCTGGCAGACGCGCCGCGCGTCCCCCGGGGAAAGCTGCGTCAGGTTTGTCGAGCGCAGGAGGGGCCAGATCGCAAGCAGCTCCTCAAGCCGGCCGCCCCGCTCATAGAAGTCGGCGAGCGAGCGGAGGAGCCGAGTGTCGACCGCGGGCGTGCCCACCCTGCCGATCAGGTCGGCGAAGGGCACGGCCCTCTCCTCAAGGAGCCCGGCCAGGCGCGCATGGGCGGCCCCGGGGCCGGGGAAGATGACCGCGATGTTGTCGGAGCCCCCCGCGAGGAGGCGCTCCAGCTCGCCGGCGACCCGCGCCATCTCCTCCTCCCTGGAACGGCTCACGATCACCCGGGAGCGTTCGGCGGACCCGCCGCCGCCGAGCCAGAGATCGGCGACTCCTGCGCAGGTCTCCTCGGGATCCGCCGCATCGACGACCTGATGATCGACGCCGAGGACCCTTTCCCAGAGGCCGACCCACTCCTCACCGGCCACCCCCTTTCCGCTGAATTCGGGCTCGGCGAGGCACACCGTCACCGACGGGCAGCGGCGCGCGAGGGCCACGAGCCCGAGGAAGTCCGGCCAACCCTCCGCACCGCCCGCCAGGATGAGGAGGCGGTCGGCCACCTGCGGAGCGCCGGGATCCGCGGGATGCCTCGCCGCCGCCCCGTCGAGGAGCGGCCCGAGCGGATAGCCGTGCGAATCCATCCACCGCGTCATCGCGCCAAAAACGTCGCGGAGCTCGGCCAGGCGAAAATCCTCCGCCCGGAATTCGCCCCGGACGAGGTCGTCAAACTCGGAGACGGCCGCATCCAGGTCGCTCGCGAGGCTCTTCCAGAGGCCGCGCGCGGGATCGGCCGGCTCCAAGGCCGCGATCCGCGCCTCAACCAGGCCCCGGAGGACGAGCATCTGGAGACTCCGGCTGACGCCGTCGGGCGCGCCGCGCTTTCTTCTGGCCAGGCCCGGGGTCAGGAACTCGACGCCAAGGAGAGCGACCCGCTCGTCCACGCAGCGCTGCTTGAGCGCCTGCGTCTGGCCGCGGGTCGGGGCCACAACCAGGGACCGCTCGAGGCCTCCCGCGCCGGATTCGAGCCAGGGGCGCACGACCTCCCCCCACTCGCTTTCGGCAAAGCGCGAAAGAAACAGGTCTACGCTTGGAGCGGTCTTCAAATTGGGACGGCACGCAGCCATCCCAAAATCGCGGTCACTTCGCGAGCACGTACTTCGACGCGCGCGATTTCGCGCGGGAGGCGGCGTTGCGGTGAACGACGCCCGACTTCACGGCCTTGTCCATCGCCGAGAGATAAGCGTTGCCGGCGGCCTTAGCGGCCGCGGCGTCGCCCGCCTTCGCCGCAGCGTCAAACCCCTTGCTCAGGGTCTTGAGACGGGTCTTTAAGGCCTTGTTGCGGAGGGTCAGGCGCACGGCTTTGCGGGCGGCTTTGATGGCAGAATGAGTGTTGGCCATGGTCGTTGTGAAGTTCGGAGCCGGTCAGGGACTCAAACGGGCCCCTTCGAGTCAAGGGTATTGTGGGTGAGGGGCGGGCCGGATTGAACCTAGGGCCCCTTCAGCTCGAAGGCCCCGTTGCCTTCGTCCAGGTAGCGGACCCCGTTCACCTCGCTGACCTCCAGGTACTGGCGCCAGGCGCCTCCTGAGGTGGCGCGCGTGGCCTCAAGCCTTTGGACCTGGTAGGCCCGCAGCGGGGGCGCCTGCGAACTCAACGCCTCCCCAAGGACGCGTCCGTCCATATGCGCAATCTCGCCCCTCAGCCCCAGGATCCACAGGATCGTGGGGGCAAGGTCGGTGTTTCCGGACGGGAGCGTATCCACGACGCCGCGCTTAAAATCGGGTCCCTCGGCGACCAGAGTATTGTGCATGTCGTAGGGGCTCAGGCTCGCATGGTTGCCTGCCTTCCTGCCGGAAGGCGTCATGTCCGAGGTCTGCAGGCCCGGTGCGCCCGTCGGACTCTTGTCGTGGCTCCAGCGCAGCGACACCACAAGGTCCGGGGCGTCCGGCGAGTCTATATGCGCTGCGGCCAGGGGGAACGTCCCCTCGCAGGGCTCCCGGGAAAACACGACCCCCGTCCAGTCCTGCGTCTGAAGGTAGGCCGCCAACCGCTTGCACACTGCCGGATCGTGGTCGCCGACATAGATGAGCGAGCTTCCGCCGTCGCTCACCACGAGCACGTAGCCCGGCTTCAGGCCTCCAAGGGCCACACGCTCCGAGCGGAACCCCGCAATGGACAGTTCGGAGGCGACATCGACCTTCCATCCGATGGTCGAGAAGCCGTGATCCGAGACCACAAGGACGTCCGTCGTGGGCCGGAGGCCCCGCCGGTCCAAGTCGGCCAAGACCCGTCCAAGGTTGTCGTCGCTCGACCGGACGGCGCGGAGCGACTGCGCCGAACCCGGACCGGTCGCGTGCTGAGAGAAGTCCGGCTCGGCCAGCCAAAGGAGCGTGTACGGGGGCAGCGGCTCCCTCCAAAGTGAACCCAGAAGCGCGCCGGTCGTCCAGGCGTCCCGAGCGACCTTGTCCTGGTCCTCCGGTATCGGGGGGAAGGCTCCGAGCATCCGGACAACGGGCGCCTCCGCGGCCACGGGGAGCGTTGCCCCCTCATAAAGAACAGGCGACGATCCCGATTCGTCAGGCCTCGGAGCGCGGTCGTGGAGGAGAGCGACCTGCTTTGAGCCCGCGATGACCGACCGGAGCCCGTGCCGATGCAGGATCTCGGCCACGGTGGGGGCGCCCAGGTAATGCCCGCCGCTCACCTCGTCGCCGCGCCGGACGTTCTTGGGGGCTTCAATCGCAATGGCGAGCTGGGGATCGATGCGAGGGCGAAAATCGACGTTCGCGATGACCGTGCTCCGCGAAGGGTAGGCGCCCGTCGCGATCGCCGTCCCGTTCACCTCGGTCGCGCTCAGGTAGACCGGATGGTGGTGCGCAAAAAACACCCCCTGCGAGGCCATCTTCCAGAGGTTCGGCGTTGTCTCGGCCGATATGTAATCGGGCCGCATCCCGTCGAATACGAGAACGACCACCCTGTGCGCAGGCATCTCCTGGGCGCCCTCGGGCTCCGCGGCCATCCGGCCGGGGGACGTGAAAAGAACCGCCGCAGCCAGGCCAAGCGCAATGCCGGCTCCGGGCAGCCCGGGGAAAGTGCGCGGCGCCCCGGGGACTCCGCCGAGGTTAGGGTTAATCGGATCGATTCCGGGGATCATGACATTCTTGCCTATGCGCGCGGCGTCTTCGCCTCCCGATGAGAACACAAGCCGGCGGCGGCCCCGGGGCGGGGGCGTTACGTTGTTGAAAAATCAGCTTTGGGGCCGGTAAGCCGGATTCTGTTCCGCGCCTTTCGGCGCTTCGGCCGTCATTTCTCTCGCGCCCTCGCGGGCCCGTCCGTCCGCTCCCCGCCCGGCCGGAGCCGTGCGGAGCGGAACGAATGCGACATACCCGAGACTGTAGGACGGGCCGTCCAGTCTCCTATTTTGTCTTGCACCGGAAGGGGTTTTTCGTGCCGTCCGCCTCACGGCGAACGCGGTGGGCTCTTACCCCGCCTTTTCACCCTTACCCGGCGGATCCAGAGGATCCGCAGGGCGGTTTGTTTTCTGTGACACTGTCCGTCGCCGGGGCTTGAACCCCCGGCTCCTGCGCTTGCCTTTCGGCTCGAGCAGCATCCTGCCCTGTGGTGTCCGGACTTTCCTCTCCAAACTTCTATCGGACGCGGCGTTACCCGCGCCTTGGGATCAAAGAACTTGGAGCGACGGCCAGGCCCCAAAGCTAAGGGGACGAGTGTGCCCGCCGGCCCAACCGCGGGCAAGCTTCTTAGGATTCCCAGTAGACCAGCTGCCCGCACTGGTCGCAGTGGGCGAATTCGGCGTCGACGGTCTTGCCGCGCGCGGCGGATTCGACCTCGCTCGAAACCTTAAGGTGGCAGCCCCCGCACTTGCCCCCCCGGATCGGGACGACCGCGGGCATGCGCCTTTGGGCCGCCTGGTCGTAGGCTTCGAGCGCGGCGGCCGGCACAAGGGTCCTGGCCTGCGCTGCGGCCTCGACCGCCGCCTTGAGCTCCCCGGCGAGGCTCGCCTCCTTCTCCCTAAGGCCTCGGATCCGCAATTCGTGCCCGGCGATATTCTGCTTCAGGCTCGCCTCGGCGGCCGAGAACCGCCGCTTGGCATCGTCGATCGCATACATCGTCTCCAGCTCCTTGCCCTCGAGCTCCTCGATGCGCTTCTGAACGTCCTGGATCTGGTGCCCAAGCGCCTGGTACTCATCGTTCTTCTTCACCGAAAGCTGCTGGGTCTGGTACTTGCCCCGCTGGGTCTCCGCCGAGCCGATCTCGGTCTCGAGCATCTTCTTCTTGGACTCCAGCTCGCGCACCTCGGTCTTCGCGGCGTCGATCGCAGCCCTTTCTGCGGCAATCCGCTGTTCCACGGCCGCGACCTCCCTGGGGGCCCCCTTCAGCTGCGCCTCTATCCCAAGCCTCTTGGTGTCGCGATCTTGGAGGATGAGGAGCAGCTCAATCGTCGGACTAGGCATGGACCCTCCACTGTGCACCCGCCAAATGCCCGGTCAATCCCATCCTCCCCAAAACAGGCCCTTTCCGGGCAGATTTGGGCCCGTTGCGGGGCCAAACCCGGTGGGGGGGTAGCGGGTATGGGAGGGGCGGGCCTGGGAAGGCGGTTAGAATGCCAAAGTCGGGCAAATTTTTCCCAAAAAAACCCTCGCGTGCCCAGGCGTTTTCGGAACAGAATTTACTCTCCTTTTCCGCCCGACCCGACCCGTACATGGCAGACACAACCGACTCGCAAAAACCCTCAAATTCACAGGCCGGCGCCGAAGCTTACGACGCCTCCAAGATTCAAAAACTCGAGGGCCTTGAGGGGGTGCGCAAGCGCCCGGACATGTACATCGGGGACACCAACGAGCGCGGTCTCCACCACTGCGTCTTCGAGGTCGTCGACAACTCCGTGGACGAGGCCCTGGCGGGCTTTGCCACGACGATCAAGGTCACGATCCACCTGGACGGCTCCTGCTCGGTCGAGGACGACGGCCGCGGCATCCCCGTCGACCCCCACCCGATCTACAAGATTCCCGCCCTCGAGCTCGTGCTCACCAACCTCCATGCGGGCGGAAAATTCGGAAAGGGGGCCTACCAGGTCTCCGGAGGCCTCCACGGCGTCGGGGCGAAATGCGTGAACGCCGTCTCGGAATGGCTTGAGGCCGAAGTGCGGCGCGGAGGGAAGGTCTACCAGATGCGCTTCGCCCAGGGCAAGACGACCCAGAAGATGATGGTCATCGGGGACACGCGCAAGACCGGCACAAAGATCACGTTCAAGCCCGACCCGGAGATCTTCCTGACGACCCGGGAGTTCCAGTACGAGATTCTCGCCAAGCGCCTGCGCGAGCTGGCGTTCCTGAACCCCGGGATCAAGATCGAGCTGGCCGACGAGCGCTCCCAGAAGGGGGACGTCTTCTTCTTCAAGGACGGCATCACCGAATTCGTCCGTTTCCTGAACCAGAACAGGAACGTCCTCCACGACAAGCCGATCACCTTCACCGACTCCGTCCCGAATGACGACCCCACGAAGGCGGCCACCGTGGTCGACGTGTCGATGCAGTACAACGACAGCTACAACGACCAGGTTTTTGCGTACGCCAATTCGATCTACAACCTGGAGGGCGGCACGCACCTCTCCGGGTTCAAGACGGCTCTTACCCGCGTGATCAACAATTTTGCGAGGGGCAACAACCTGATCAAGGAGAAGGACCCGGCGATCACGGGCGACGACGTGCGCGAGGGGCTGGTGGCCGTCGTCAGCGTCAAGGTCTCTGAGCCGCGCTTCGAGGGGCAGACCAAGACGAAGCTCTCGAACTCCGAGGTCGACGGCATCGTGCAGAAGGTCGTCGGCGAAAAGCTCAAGTTCTTCCTCGAGTCCAATACCGCGGTCTCAAAGCGGATCATCGACAAGACCCTGAACGCGGCCCGCGCGAGGGAGGCCGCGAGGAAGGCCCGCGAGACCGTCCGCAAGGGCGCCCTCTCGGGCGGCGGGCTTCCCGGAAAGCTCGCCGACTGCTCCGAGCGGGATCCGGCGCTTGGCGAGCTCTACATCGTCGAGGGCGACTCGGCCGGCGGCTCCGCCAAGCAGGGCCGAGACCGCCGCTACCAGGCCATCCTTCCCCTGCGCGGAAAGCTGATCAATACCGAGAAGGCGCGCCTCGACAAGGTCCTGTCGAACGAGGAGATCAGGACCCTGATCACCGCGATCGGCACGGGGATCGGCGACTCGGAGGGCGAGGGCGCGTTCAACGTGGAGAAGGCGCGCTACCACAAGGTGATCATCATGACGGACGCCGACGTCGACGGCTCCCACATCCGGACGCTCCTCCTGACGTTCATCTACCGGCAGATGCGCGGGCTCCTCGACCGGGGATACGTCTACATCGCCCAGCCCCCGCTCTACCGGATCAAGCGCAAGAAACGGGAGCAGTATATCGACAACGACGAGCAGCTCAACCGGATCCTCCTTGAGCTCGGCTCCGAGGACGTGGTCCTGGCGCGCGTCTCCGACGGGCATCAATACTCCCCCCAGCAGATCGACAAGATCGTTGAGTCGCTTGCCGCCCTGGAGAAGCTCGGAGCCGGCGTCACCCGCTACGGCGTCGACCTGAGCGACTACCTGGACCGCCAGGAGAAGGCGACCCACGCCCTGCCCCGTTACATCGCGCGCATCCGCGAGGGGAACAAGGAGTGGCACGAGTTTCTCCAGGGCGAGGAGGCCCGGGCGGACTTCATCCTGAGGAACGGCCTCGACGCCGACCTGTTCGAGCAGCCCGACGGCACGGTGCCGAGGGCCGAGCCAAAGCCCGCGGCGGCCCCGAGGCGCGTGACGCTCCACGAGATCTTTGAGAGCAGCGAGATGGCGAAGATCCTGAGGGTAATCGCGTCGATCGGCCTCGACGTCAGCCAGTTCAGCGCGACCGAGACGCCTCGCTACCGGATCACCGAGAACGCCGGCCAAAAGAGCGAGACGACGTCGGAGCTCAGGGGCCCCCTGGAGATCGTGACGCAGATCCGGGCGAACGGACGCAAGGGCCTCACGATCCAGCGCTACAAGGGCCTCGGCGAAATGAATCCAAAGCAGCTCTTCGAGACCACCATGGACCCCGAGAAGCGGCGCCTGCTCAAGGTGGCCGTGAACGACGCGGCCAAGGCCGACTCGCTCTTCACCCTCCTCATGGGCGACGAGGTTCCCCCGCGCAGGCAGTTCATCGAGGACAACGCCCTCAACGTGCAGTACCTTGACGTCTGAGGCCCCCGCGCCACCCGCAGAAACCCCGACCTAAAATCCCTTGTACACAGGCTCCGAAAAACTCCTGTCGGCGAACATCACCGACATCATGCAGACAGCCTACATCGACTATTCGATGTCGGTCATCATCTCGCGCGCCCTGCCCGACGCCCGGGACGGGCTGAAACCCGTGCAGCGCAGGATCCTCTACGCGATGCTCCGGGAGGGCCTGCTCCACAACCGGCCCTACGACAAGTGCGCCGGCGTCGTCGGCGAGGTGCTCAAGAACTACCATCCCCACGGCGATGCCTCCGTCTACGACACCCTCGTCCGCCTCGCCCAGACCTGGGTGATGCGCTACCCCCTCATCGATCCCCAGGGCAACTTCGGCTCGGTCGACGGCGACCCGCCGGCCGCCTACCGCTATACCGAGTGCCGCCTGAACGAGGCCGCCGAGGAGCTCCTGCGCGACATCGAGGAGGAGACGGTCGATTTCGCCCCCAACTACAAGGAGTCGACCACCGAGCCGACCGTGCTGCCCGCGGCGCTCCCGAACCTCCTGATGAACGGGTCCACGGGAATCGCGGTCGGGATGGCCACGAACATCCCGCCGCACAACCTGAGCGAGATCATCGACGCGGCCTGCGCGATACTCGACCGGCCGTCGGTGAGCGTCGACGAGCTCTGCGGCATCGTCCAGGGCCCGGACTTCCCCACGGGGGGCGTCATCTCCGGGCGCGAGACGATCCTCAGCTACCTGAAGACCGGCAAGGGCATCGTCCGCATCCGCGGCAAGGCCCACTCCGAGGAGTTGAAGGGCGGGATGGAGCAGATCGTCATCACCGAGATCCCCTACAATGTGAACCGCGCGAACCTGGTGACGCGCATCGCCGAGCTGGTCTCGGAGAAGGAACTGGACGGCATCCGCGACCTTCGCGACGAATCCGACGAGAACACGCGGATCGTCGTCGAGCTCAAGCGCGGCGAGCAGGCAAAGGTCGTCATCAACCAGCTTTTCCAGAAGACCGCCCTCGAGTCCTCGTTCGGCGTCACGCTTCTCGCCTTGGACGGCAAGCGGCCGAAGCAGATGAACATCAAGGAGCTGATCGAGTGCTACATCGAGCACCGCCGCGATGTCGTCACGCGCCGCACGCGCTTCCGCCTGCGCGAGGCCGAGGACAGGGCCCACATCCTCGAGGGCTACATCATCGCGCTCGATAACCTCGACGACTTCGTGAAGATCATCCGGGGATCGGCCAACCGCGACGAGGCCAAGGTGCGCCTCATGGCGAAGTATCCCCTTTCGGAGAGGCAGACGGACGCGATCCTGGAGCTGCGCCTCTACCAGCTGACCGGCCTGGAGCGCGGCAAGATCGAGGCCGAGTACCTGGGGCTCATGAAGCTGATCGAGGAGCTCAGGGGAATCCTCGAGTCGGAGGCCAAGCTCCTCGCGCTCATCAAGAGCGAGCTGCTCGAGATGAGGGCCAAGTACACGTCCCCCCGCAAGACCGAGATCATCGCCGCGACGGGCGAATTCCGAATGGAGGACGTGATTCCCAACGAGGGCTGCGTCATCACGGTGTCCCACCTGGGCTTCATCAAGCGCACCCGGGTGGCGGACTACCGGTCGCAGAAGCGCGGCGGCAAGGGCATCATCGGGACCGAGACCTACGACGAGGACTTCGTCGAGCACCTGTTCACGGCGAGCACCCACGACTTCATCCTCTTCTTCACGAACACGGGCCAGTGCCACGCGAAGAAGGTCTACGACGTTCCCGAGGGCACCCGCGCCTCGAAGGGGAAATCCGTGTCGAGCTTCCTCAGGCTGGCCGAGGGCGAGAAGATTGCCGCCATGATCTGCGTGAAGGACTTCGAGGGCAGCCTCCACCTCGTCATGGCGACGAAGGCCGGGGTCACCAAGAAGACGAACCTGACCGATTACACCAACGCCACCCGCGAGGGCGGGTTGCGCGGGATCAAGCTCGAGGAGGGCGACACCCTGGTCGGCTGCGTGCTCACGACGGGCCAGAACGAGATCGTGCTCGTCAGCTACAAGGGCCAGGCCGTGCGCTTTAGCGAGGACGACCTGCGCGACCAGGGTCGCGACACGGTCGGCGTCACCGGGATGCGCTTCAAGATCGACGGGGACTACGTGAAGGCGATCGAGGTCTGCGATCCGCTCGACCGCCTGCTGATCGCCCGGGAGGACGGGATCGGCAAGCGGACGCCCTTCGAGGACTACCGCCTGATAAGCCGGGGCGGCACCGGCGTGATCGCGATCGACCTTCCCGAGGACGGATCCGTCAACGTGGCGGGCGCCCTGAGCGTCCGGGACGGCGGGGAGGTCATGCTCCTGACCGCCAAGGGCCAGAGCATCCGGACCCGCGTGGGAGAGATCCGGGAAACGGGGCGCGGGGCGAAGGGCGTGAAGCTCCTCACCCTCGCGGAGGGCGACAAGCTCCTCAGCATCGCGCGCATCGTCGAAACCGAGGAGGAGACGTCCTCGCCCGCCGAGGCGCCGGAACCCGCCCCCTGATCAGCGGGCGTCGGGCTGCGCCGCCTGGGGCGGGTTGATGTTTCTCAGGAACTTCACGCGGGGCCGCCCCCCGTCCTCGATCTCCATGAAGAAGCTTCCCATGGAGCCGGGAACGATGTGGACCCGCACCGGCTTGCCCGTGGGCGTAGAGTAATCCCGGCCGGATTCGGTCACCTCCCACTGCTGGCCGTTGGTGAGCGTGAGCACCGTGCCCCGCTGCCAGCCGCTGTAGCCGGGAACGAGCGCCGCATCGAGCGTCGTGTAGCTGACCTCGGTGCCGGGTCTGAGCACGACCTTGATCTTCTCGACGATGCTCGCCGAGGAGGCCTGCTTCTGCGCCGCCGCGCTGTCCTCGGCGCGGACTTTCGCAGCGACCGCCTTCGCGGTCTCGTCCGTCGCCTTCGCCACGGCGCCCTTCTGCTGGCCGCGCACGAGGGCGTCGAGCCTCGCGAGCTCCGCTGGCGTCAGTTTCCCCAGGCCCGCGGCCTGGAAGTCCTCGGGCGAAAGGCTTTGGGTGAAGGATTCGTCCGCACGCGCGGAAGCCGCGCAAAGGAGGCCAAGGACGAGGGCGAGGCGTTTCATCATGGTGTCCGAGACGGTCAACGCTTGCATCGGCCCCGGCGCAACGAAAAAGTCTCCGCACCCCTGCACAATGATTCGGGCCCTCATATTCGATTTCGACGGACTGATCCTGGACACCGAGACGGCGCTGATCGACGCCTACGGCGACGTCCACCAGGCACACGCCGTCGCCTTCGACCGGCCCCTCTTCGCGCGGAGCGTCGGGCACGCCGACTACGCTTTCGACCCCTGGCGCGCATTCGGGCCCGGCGCGGACCGCGAGAAGCTCGAGGCCGAGCGGCGCGCTTTCAACAAGGCGCGCAACGAGGCCCAGGAGATTCTTCCCGGTTTCCTGGCCCTTGTCGGCGACGCGAGGAAGGCCGGGCTCAAGGTCGGGCTCGCCTCGAATTCGGGCAGGGAGCACGTCGAGGGGCACCTTTCCCGGCTCGGGCTCATGGGTCACTTTGACTACGTCGCCTGCCGGGGCGACGCCCCCTCCCCCAAGCCCGAGCCGGACCTCTACAGGCTGGTTCTCAACCAGTTCGGCATCCGGGGCCATGAGGCGATCGCCTTCGAGGACTCGCACACCGGGACCCTCGCCGCAAAGCGGGCCGGCATCTGGGTTGTGGCCGTTCCCAACTCATCGACCCACCACCACGACTTCGGGCACGTGCATCTTCGGGCCCCCTCTCTGGCGGATTGCCGCCTGCCCGGGCTTCTGGCACGGTTCTCGGCATGATTCCCGAGCCCGTGCCGCGCTACAACGTGCTCGGCGTGGGGGTCTCGGCGCTCGCCTTCGGACAGGCCCGCGATCTGTTGGTGGGGGCCCGGGGCTCCAAGAGGCTGGGCTACGTTTGCCTCTGCACGGCCCACGGACTGGCCGAGGCCCGCGACTGATCCCGCCTTCCGGCGCATCCTGAACGAATCGTGGCTCACCACGCCGGACGGAATGCCCCTGGTATGGCTCGGGCCCGCGGGCGTGGAGCGGGTGTACGGCCCCGACCTCATGCGGGCCGTGTGCGACGCGGGAAGGGCCTGCGGCCTCCGCCATTATCTCTTCGGGGGGACGCAGGGCGTCGCCGGGGAGCTGCGCAAACGCCTCGAGGGCGCCTATCCCGGAATCAGGGTCGTAGGGACGCACACGCCCCCGTTCCGGGAGCTGACCGATTCCGAGCTCCAGGAACTGTCCCGCGACATCGCCCAGGCACAGCCCGACATCGTTTGGGTGGGACTGGGCACCCCAAAGCAGGAGCGGTTCATGGCCGGGCCCGGCAGGGCGCTCGACACGGGGCTTCTTGTCGGGGTCGGGGCCGCCTTTGACTTCCTCTCGGGCCGCGTGCGCCAGGCTCCCCGATGGATCCGCGTGATCGGGCTCGAATGGCTCTTCAGGTTGTGCATGGAGCCGACCCGCCTCGGTCCGCGCTACCTGAAGACCAATCCCCTCTTTGTCCTCAGGGTCGCGGCCCAGAAGCTCGGGATCAGGCGCTATCCCCTGGCTTAGAAAAGCTCCCGCTGCACGATCGCGTCCCGCTTCTTGGCGTCGAGCGTGCTGAGCGCAAGGAGCTGCATCACCGTGAGCGATCCAAGCTGGGGCTGGCGGGCCAGGGACGCGAGGAGGAGGGCCTCCGGCAAGGGCGTCGTAGAGGGCCGCGTGGTAGCGCCTGCGCCCGGTAGGGCAATGGACGGCGGCCAGCGCGTCCAGCTCGGCCTGGAGGCCGCTAGCGATGATGAGCGCCTCCAGCCGGCCCGAATCGAGGCTCGGGTAGAGCTGCGAGTAGATCCGTGCGGTGTCGATCCAGGGGCCCCAATCGATAAGATGGCCGCCCGGTCTCGCAAAGTCGGGGGAATTGCGCGGATAGGGCCAGGTCGCTCGTATCAGCGAATGCTCCGCCCCGGCATAATGGGCGGCCAGCGGTCCTCTCTCGCGCAACTGCGCGAAGAGCTCCCAATCCGCGGAGAAGGGCTCGCATCGCGCGAGGTGCTCCGCCCTGAGTCCGTGCACCTCCGTATCCTCGGCGCGGATCCTTCCGGTCGGCCCGCAGAGCCGCGTGACCGCGGCCGTCACCCGGCCGCCGGTCAGGGTCGCGACCCCGTACTCCAGGACACCGGAGGCGAGGCTTCCCTCGAAGTCGATGAAGAATACCGGCTGCTCGGTCCAGGCCATCTGTGGATTTTTCACGGAAATCCGCGCGGGTCCGAGCTCAATTTTTCGTGTCTTTCGTGCGATTCAAGGATTCAACGATGGGGTGAACCTCGATCAACACCGCGCCTTCATGATCGAGCTCGCCAAGCTGAGCGGGCATTTCATCCGGCCCTTTTTCGGCCGCCCCGATGTCAAGGTGGAGCTCAAGGCCGACCATTCCCCCGTGACGGATGCCGACCGCGGCGCAGAGGAGATCATGCGGGGCCTCATCCGCAAGAGGTTCCCGGAGCACGGCGTGGTCGGGGAGGAATTCGGGACGGAGCGGCCCGACGCGGAGTTCGTCTGGGTCCTCGACCCTATCGACGGCACGAAGTCGTTCGTGACCGGGGTCCCCCTTTTCGGAACGCTGATCGGGCTGTTGCACGAGGGGCGCCCCGTCCTCGGCTGCATCCACCAGCCGGTCCTTGAGCAGCTCATGATCGGCGACAACGAGACGGCGCTCCTAAACGGAAGGCCCGTGAAGACGCGCGGCACCCGCCGGATCGAGGACGCGACCGTCCTGACGAGCGACCCGGCCGCGCTATCCCGCCTTCCCGCATGCCGAGGCTTCCAGGGCCTGCTTGAACGCGCCGCACTGGCACGCACCTGGGGCGACTGCTACGGCTATCTCCTGGTCGCATCCGGCCGCGCGGACGTGATGTACGATCCCCTCATGAACCTGTGGGACATCGCGGCCCTCGTCCCGGTGATCCGCGGCGCCGGCGGTGTCATCACCGATGCCAAGGGGGGGCCCGCCTACCCTGCCGAATCGATCGTCGCCGCCGCAAACGCCGGCCTGCACCGCCAGGTCATCGAAGCCCTCAATCCCTGAGGGCCGCCGGGGCTAGTTTGCGGGCGCGCCGGCCGCCACCCAGGCCGCGATCACCGCGCGCTCCTCGTCGGTGATCTGCGTGGCGTTGCCGAGAGGCATGATCCGGGTGACCACGACCTGCTGGTAGATGCGCTGCGCGTTCTGCTCTATCCCGGCCGCGCTCGTCAGAACCACCCCGGCGGGGGGCTGGGTGATGCCGGTGAACGTCGGCGCCTGCGAGTGGCAGGTCACGCAGCGCTGGCCGACGATCGACCGGACCCGCTCCAAGGTCACCGGGCCCTCGACCGGCGGCAGGGCCTGGATATGCGGCGCGGTCCAGACGGCAACCACGCCGATCAGCACCGCGGCCGCGGCAAGGTACTGCCATGCGAACGCCCCCTTGTGCCTGCGGTTGAAGAAATGCCTGATCAGGACGCCGGCCGCGCAGATCAGCGCCAGCACGGCCCAAGCCTCGGGATGGCTGTACGTGGCCGCGTAGTGGTTGCTGATCATGATGAACACGACCGGCAGCGTGAAATAGTTGTTGTGGACGCTGCGCTGCTTGCCGCGGATGCCGTCGAGCGGGTTGGGCTTCTTGCCGGCCCGCATCGCCGCGACCATCCTCCTCTGCCCGGGAATGATCAGGAAGAACACGTTTGCCGCCATGATCGTCCCGATCGAGGTCCCGACATGGATGAAGGCGGCGCGCCCCCCGAGAAGCCGCGAAAGCTCCCAGGCGAGGAGCGTGAGGAGCCCGAAGACGACGACCGCCAGGACCCCGTCGTGGCGGCCGAGGGGTGAGCGGCAGAGGAGGTCGTAGACGATCCACGACCCGACCATGCTCGCCACGCCGATCCAGACGGCCTGTCCCGTCGTGAGGCTTGCGACCGACGGGTCGACCATCATCGACTGCGCGCGCATCCAGTAGACAATGACGAGAAGCGCGGTCCCGCTCAGCCAGGTCGTGTAGGCCTCCCACTTGAACCAGTGAAGCTTCTCGGGGAGCCTAGCAGGGGCCACCGCGTACTTCTGCGGGTTGTAGAACCCGCCCCCGTGGACCGCCCAGAGCTCGCCGGAGACGCCCTTCCTGGCCTCCTCGGATTCGGGCGCCGGAGGGTCGAGGCTGTCGTCGAGCCAAACGAAGTAGAAGGACGAGCCCACCCATGCGATGCCGGCAATGACATGCAGCCACCGCAGCAGCATGCCCAGCATTTCAACCAGATGGGCCTCCATGGCGGTGGGTCAGGTCGCGGTCTCCGTGAACCTTGATTCCCGGATCACCGTAATCTTGATCGTGCTCGGATACTGAAGCTCGGCCTCGATCCGGCGCCTGAGCTCCTTGGCGATCTCCCGGGCCCGGTCGTCCGTCACGCCCTGGGGCGAGACGACGACGCGGATCTCGCGCCCCGCCTGGATGGCGAAGGCCTGCTGCACCCCGTCGATCGAGACCGCGAGCTCCTCGAGGCGCTTCAGCCTCTGGATGTAGCTTTCCATCGACTCCGCGCGGGCGCCCGGACGCGTCGCGGAGATCGTGTCCGCCAGCATCACGAGGCCGGCGTAGATGGTCTCGGGCTTCACCTCGTCATGGTGCGCGGCGACCGCGTTTACGACGATGGGGGTCTCGCCGTGGCGCCTGATGAATTCCGCGCCGATTCCGGCGTGGCTTCCCTCCATCTCGCCCGACACGGCCTTGCCGATGTCGTGGAGGAGCCCGGCGCGCTTGGCAAGATTGGGATCCAGCCCGATCTCGCTCGCGATCAGCGAGGCGAGGAAGGCCGTCTCCACAGAGTGGTCGAGGACGTTCTGGTTGTACGAAAAGCGGTACCTCAGCTTCCCGAGGAGCTTTATGATCTCGGGATGGAGGCCGTTGACGTTGAGCTTGTTGACCGCGTCCTCCCCCGCCTGCGTGGTCGACAGGTCGATCTCATCTTGGGCGCGCTTGACGTACTCCTCAATGCTCGCCGGATGGATGCGGCCGTCCTTGACGAGGGCCTCAAGCGCATTGCGGGCGATCTCGCGGCGCACGGGGTCGAAGGAGGAAAGGAGCACGAGCTGCGGCGACTCGTCGATCAAAAGCGTGACGCCGGTCGCGGCCTCGAATGACTTGATGTTCCTGCCCTCTCGGCCGATCAGCCTGCCCTTCATGTCCTCGCTCGGAAGGTGGACGAGCGACGCCGTGAGATCCGTGTTCGGCTTGCTCGCCAGCCGCTGCATCGAGGCGATCAGGATGCGGCGCGACTGCGTCTGGAGCTCCTGCTCCGATTTTTCAAGCATGTCGCGCCGAAGCGCACGGAGCTCATCCTGGCACTCGAGCAGCACCTCCTCGCGCAGCTGCTTTCTCACTTCCTCAGCGTCGAGCTGGGAGACGCCCTCAAGGCGCTTGCGCACGTTCTTCGAAAGGTCGCGGATCGCGTCGCGCGCCTGCCGGATCGCGGAGCTCTCCCGGTTGAGGCGTTCCTGGCGCTGCTCAAGCTGGAAGTCGAGAAGGGCCAGGGATTCCTCGTGGGCCCTGATCTCGCGCAGCCGGACATCGGATTCAATCTCGCGCCGGTCGAACTCGCGATTCAGGTCGGAGCGTTTTTCCTGGATCTCCAACTCGGCCTTCTGACGCGCCTCCTCGGCCGCGACCGCCGCCTCGCGGCGCGCCACCTCGATCAGCTCTGCCGCCTGCTCGTGAGTGACCCGCCGGGAATAACGGGTGACAATCCAGACTACGATGAATCCCACCAATCCACCCAGGAAGAGGGAGATCGGAAACGCCGCGTCATTGAATCCGCCAGGCAGACTTGATGTTAATTCAGCTACGGTATCTAAGGCCAAGTATTGGGTTTGCAGAACATGGGGCCCGGGCGCCAAATCTCAAGACTCTTTCCCAGGAGGCCCGGGCGCGGCGGAAGAACCGCTCAACGCGCCTTGCAGCTCACCCAGAACCCATTTTCCACCAGCTCCTTTTGATCTAACGCCAATGGTCTGCGGTTATTGGGGGACCTCGTAAACCTCGATGAGTCCGACCCCCGTTGTTTCCAGCGCTCCGCTGAATTGGACGGTGTAGGCGCCCGGCGGGAGGTTCTCAAGGAGGACGGAATCCTGGGAGCCCAGGAGGCAGCGCGAAGGCTCCGGCCTGCGTAAAGGCGCTCGATAAAGCCGCACTCCCGCCCCAAACCGCATTGCTGGCTATCAGGTTGCCGTTGCCGTCATAAAGCGCGATCTGGGGAGACCCGAGGGTGCCGCTAAGCCCAAAGAGAGCGAGGGTCGGACCGACGCCGCGGATGAGGATGGTTTCCGGCACGTTTCCCGAGATCACGAAGCCGGCGATCAGGATATTGTCCCCCGTTCCCACAAAACCCCGTGCGGAAATGTTCACGAGTCGCGACGACGACTGGCCGCTCGCGTCGGCGTCGTAGAGTTCGGTGAGCGCGACGCCAGAGGCGCCGTTCGTTCCGGAAAGCTGCGCGGTGTAGGAGCCGACGGCCAACGTCTCGAGCAGCGCAGAATCCGCGGAGCCGGCCGGCAATGCGAAGGCGCCGACCTGGCTGAAGGCCTGGCTCAGGACCGAGGAGCCTCCCCATGCCGCGTCGGTGTAGATCGACGCACCCGCGGAGTTGAACAGCGTCAATTGCGGGGTGGACAGGACGCCCGTGACCCCGAACGAGGCGAGCGTCGGACCGATACCGCGAATCAGCATGGACTTGGAGCCGGTGCCGCTCGTCACGAAGCCCGTGATCAGGATGTTGGGGCCGGCGCCAACGCTGCCGCGAACCGAAAGGTTGACGAGCCGCACGGCGGGCACGATCGAGGCGTTCAGGCCCTGGAAGGCAACGATGTAGCTGAGGGGGGTGACCGTGCCCGAATACGTTACTGATTCCGTAATATTTTGCCCGTTCACGTTCAGCGTGAGGGCCGAACCCGCGGCGGTCGTCGCCGTAAGGACGCCGGTGGTGCCGGTCGTGCCCGCCGCCATGTCGCTCGACGCCGGCGTAACGATCACCGACAGCGTGTTCCCGCTTGGCCCGACGATCGTGTAGGCTTGTCCCGAGTTGGAATAGAGCGCCGTCGCGGTGTAGTAGCCCGAGAGCGCGCTCACCGGGCCGCTCGCCGCGTCCCTGCTGCCGAGGAGCGTGAGCCCGTTGACCTGGCCTGAAACCTGTCCGCTCGAGATGGTTCCCGAGATCGAGCCCGCGGTCCGCGGGGACGTGCCCGGGCCGTGCACGGCTCCCCCGGATTGGCCTGTGGAGCCGGTGGCGCTGATCGATCCCCCGCTGTTGACGGTGAAGCCAAGGACGATGGCGCTCCGGCTTCCCGTGACAAAGGCGACGAGCGTGCCGGCGCCGTTCGCGCTCAGGTTGATCGCCCAGCTTCCCTGCGAATTGGGGAAAGCCCCAAAATATTGGCCGGCCAACCAGGCCGGAGGCGTCGGCGTGGGGGTCGGCGTGGGAGCCGGCGTGACGCTATTCGTCGGACTTGACGACGGGCTCGTTCCGACCGCGTTTGTGGCGGTTACGGTGAAGGCGTACGAAACCCCGTCCGTCAGGCCGGTGACGAGATGGGTTAGGCTCGTGCTTCCCGCATCGGAGTCGACCCCTCCCGACGGGATTGAGGTCACCGTGTAGCCGGTGATCACGCTGCTCCCGCTGCTCGAGGGAGGGCTGAAGGTCACCGTCGCCTGCGTCGGGCCGCCGGTGGCCGCGGCCCCGAGCGGGGAGCCCGGCGCGGCGGGGACGAAGACGGTCGTGATCTGGCCCGCGCTCGGGATCCCGTTGACGAACGCCGTAACCAGCACGCTTCCGTCGGGAAATCCGGAAAGGCCCGATGAAGTGGAAGCGAAGGCCGTGTTGCTGCGGGACGATGTCTCGTCGGGTGCGACCCAAAGGGACCTGCCGTTGTCGATTCGTTGGACCAAAAGGAGCGGGCTGTTGGTCGCGGAATTGTTCGTCCCTCCGCCCGATGCCTCCAGGTCCGGCTCGAAATTTGACCCGGTGGCGACGAGCGCGTTGGTCCCGTTGAGGAGCGCCGTCACGCCGCCCAGCGTGGGCTGGCGGGTCGGATCGGGCACCGCGCCCGGGTCAAAAAGTTCGGCGCTCGTCTGGATGACGCCCGCGGCCGCCCCGCCCGCGACGAGCACCTTGCCGCCAGGCAGGAGCGTCGCGGTATGGGCAGCCCTCCCGGTCGCCAGGCTCGCGCCGGAACTCCAGGTGCCGACAACCGGATCGTAGAGCTCCGCATTGGCGAGATCCGCCGGGTTGTCGCCGCCCGCCACCAGCACCTTGCCGTTCGCCAGGAGCGTCGCCGTGTGGAATCTGCGGGGCGTTGCCAGGCCTCCCACCGCGGTCCAGGTGTTGCCCACAGGGTCGTAAACCTCGGCGCTGGCCAGGTATCCGCTCGAGGCGTTGTAACCTCCCGCGGTCAGAACGGTTCCGTTCTCCAGGAGGGTGGCCGTGTGAAGGTACCGCGCCACGTTGAGGCTGGCGACGACGGTCCACGTGTTGGCCGCCGGGTCATAGATCTCAGCGCTGCCGAGGGCCCCGGCGCTGTTCTCCCCCCCGGCGACCAGCACCTTTCCGTTCGCCAGGAGCGTTGCCGTATGGAGATACCGGGCCGCGTTGAGGCTCGCGACCGCCGTCCAAAGGTTGCCGACGGGATCGTAGATCTCCGCGCTTGCGAGAACCGTGCCATTGAGCTGTCCACCCGCGACCAGGACCGTGCCGTTCGGCAGGAGGGTCGCCGTGTGCTGAACCCGCGCCGAAACGAGCGTCGCGCCATACGTCCAGGTGTTGGCCGTCGGGTTGTAAAGCTCCGTGCTGTCCAGATCCCCCTCGGTGTTGTTGTAGCCGCCCGCGTAGAGGACCACGCCGCTCGGCAAAAGCGTCGCCGTGTGGTAGACGCGGGCCGTTTGCAGGCTCGCCGCAGCACTCCACGCATTTGCCGCCGGGCTATAGAGCTCCGCGCTCGACAGGTAGCCGGCGTCGTATCCCCCCGCGGCCAGCACGTTCCCGTTCGCCAGCAGCGTCGAGGTTTGGGAATAGCGCGCGTTCGCGAGGCTCCCCGCCGTTCCCCACGCCGGCACCGAGGCATCGTAATATTCGCTGCTTGAGAGGACGCCGCCCGAGCCCATTCCCGCCGCCACCAAGACCTGTCCGCCTGGCAGCAGGGTCGCGGTGTGGAGGAAACGCGCGTTCGCGAGGGTGCCGGCAGCCGCCCAGGAATTGCTCGTCGGATTGAAGAGTTCGGCGCTGGCAAGCGGCGTCCCGGCGCTGGAACCGCCGGTCACGAGCACGCTGCCGTCCGGCAGGAGCGTCGCCGCCTGGTTGAGGCGCGCCGTGACGAGGCTGCCGGTCGGGCTCCACGAATTGCCCGTCGGGTCATACTCCTCGGTCGCCGACGACGCCGATCCCGACGAATCTCCGCCGCCGGCCACGAGGACCTTGCCCGAGGCAAGGAGCGTTGCCGTGTGGTCCAAGCGCGGCGTCGTCATCGAGCCGGCCGAGGCCCAGGCGTTGGCCGAGGGATCGTAGAGCTCCGCGGCCCCAAGCGGCGAGTTGGCGAGCGACGTCGTGCCGCCGGCGACCAGCACCTTCCCGCCCGGCAGGAGCGTGGCCGTGTGCGCGTAGCGGGCATTCGCAAGGGCGCCGGCGGAACTCCAGGCGTTGGCGACCGGATCGTAGATCTCGGCGCTCGCAGTCGAAACGCCGGAACTCACCAGGCCGCCGGCGACCAGCACCTTGCCGTTCGCCAGGAGCGTCGCCGTCTGGGAGTAACGGGCGGTCGCCAGGCTGCCCGCCGGACTCCACGTGTTGTTTTCCGGATCGTAGAGTTCAGCGCTCGCGAGCGCGGCGCCGCCGCTGAGGCCGCCGGCGACCAGCACCTTGCCGTTCGTCAGAAGCGTCGCCGTCTGGAAATACCGGGGGGCGGCCAGGCTCCCTGCGGCGCTCCAGGCGCCGCTCGAGGGATCATAGAGCTCGGCGCTGCCGATCGCGGAGCTGCCGTTAAATCCGCCGGCGACCAGCACCTTCCCGCTCGGCAGGAGCGTCGCGGTCTGCTCCTCGCGGGCCGTCGCCAGTGCGCCCGCCACATTCCAACCCGGAGCGGCCCCGGCAAACACGGCGGTCAGAATCATGGATCCCGCGGCCGCAATCGCCCTCAGCGGTGCGCTTCCCCGTCGATCGAGAGCCTGCCGAATCAAATGGGGCCCAAGGGAGCATGCGGAAGTCTAAGGGCACCCGGCGCTCCGCCCTTTCCGGCGCGAAGAGGGCCTCTGCGCGGCGCGGCGCGGCCGCAGGTGAGCTGAGATATTGCCGGTCGGAAGGGCATTCGAGGACGCTTGAGAAAACGGGCCCGAAAGGGAAGCCGGACAGCATCGGAACTTTTCGGTTTACGAATAATTATATTGTAGGCCGCACAGACGCAGGCCGATGGTGCCAAAGTTATCGCATTGGGCAACGCTCCAATGGACCCGGTTCGGGCCTAGCCACCGCCCGACTCGATCGCCGGCTGAAAGGACGGGAGGGAGGCATCCAGGACCGACTGGATTCGTGCCAGGCCCTGTTCCTCGCCGTCACCGGCGCCCGTCTTTAAAAGGACATAGGCCCACCTTGGGGCGCGCCCGTGGACCACACGCTCCCAGGCGTCGTAGAGCATCCGGCGGCCTTGCGACCGCACAATTCTGCCGTCTCCGACAAACCAATAGACAACCAATTCCGGAGTCGACCGGCGTCCCTGCGAGCCCTCCCATTCGCGGTGGACCCGCAGCACCGTCGCCTCGAAGCTCGCACGGGAACGGCCGGGATAGGTGAAACGGCGGGACGCCGAGCCGTCGATTGTCCAGCCCTGACCGACCAGGCAGAGCTCCGGGCGGTGGATTGACGTGCGGTCGCGCCCGCTCAGCACGATCGACAGGAGCACCTGCTCGCCGGGCTTTTCCAGGTTCAGGTAGAGCTTCCTTGAGAAGCCGGTGTCGGGCGGGAGTATCGAGCGCTCGATCGCCTCCGGTTCGACCTCGTGACCCATCCAGTCGGACCCGAGGTAGGTCGGCAGCTCGGCCGGATTGGCGCCCCCCCTCTCCAGGAGGACACCCGGCCTCTCGTCCGGGGGACGGGAGGAACGAAAGGAGAGGAACGCCGCATCGGCGGAGGCCAGGGCGAAGACCGCAATCGCGATCGGAGCCGCGGACCGGGCGGGCAGGCGCGCCGGGGCCGGCGGGGGCACAGAGGGGGCGCTCTCCGCCGCCCATTCCGGACGCGCGCGGGCGACGAGTTCCGACGCGGCGAGGATCCCCCCGATGACGATCAGGAAGACGCCAAAGCCCATCCCGTCGTGCACCCGGTCGCCCCAGGCCCTGCCGCCCCACTGTGCGGCAAAGATGATTGAGGAGATCCGTGCGACATTTCCGACATAGACCAGCGGGAAGCAGAGCAGAAGCATCATCGCGCGCACCCAAAGGGGCCTGAACCAGAGGTAGCCGATGAAGAGCGACAGCGCCGTCAGCGCCATGAGGGAGCGGACGCCCGAACAGGCCGCCACGACGTCGTATTGGTAGCGGCCGCCCGGCCCGAAGAGCTGGGTGCCGTTGCGGATCACCGCGATCCCGGCCAAATGAGCGATCCGCTCGCCCGCCTGCACCACGCCCATCTGAAGCCAGAATCCCAGCGTATCCAACGCATTGACCGGAATGGCGAAGACCATGAATCCCAGCGGAAATGCGGACGCCCTGCTCCACCTGCGCCCGCCCCCGAGCGATAGCACGCCCCAGATGAAGAGGAGGAGCGCCACGATCGAAACCCGAGGCTGCTGAGCAATGTACCCGAGCGCGTGAAGGAGGAGGCCGCCGACGAGCGCCCATGCGCCGCCGCCCGCGGCAGGGCGTTCATCCGGCCCCCCCCGCCGGAGGTTGCGCCACAAAAGGAAGACGCTGAGGCCGAGCACGAGCCACGCGTGCTCGGTCTCGGATTCCGGGTTCACCCATTGGAAGCCCCACCAATAGAAGAGTGAGTTTGTGGCGATGTAGCCATGGGTCGCATTGCCCCAGAATTGGAACAGAGCGGCTCCTGCGGCCGCGCACGCAACCGCCGGGAGGAATCCGGGGCCTCGATCCCCCCGGGTCACCCGGAGCCTTTCCCAATCGCGGCCAGAACCGCGGCCACGCGCTCGCGCGCGAGGCGCTCGAAGGTGAACGCCCCCGACCGCGCGATCCCCGAGGCGGCAAGGCGCGCATGGCGGACCGCGTCCGAGCAGACCGACAGGAGGGCCGCCGAGGCCGCCGGCGGATCCGCAAAGTCCGTGTAGACCGCGCTTTCGCCGGCCACCTCGCGCAGGACCGGCAGGTCCTGGAGGACGTTCGGGCAGCCGCACGCCATCGCCTCGAGCACGCTGCGGCCGAATGTCTCCTCGGCTGTCGAGAGCAGATGCGCCCGGGCGCCGCGGTAGAGCGCGGGAAGCGCCTCGTCGGGAACCCATCCAAGAAACCTGACGTCGTCCGGGATCCCGAGGCGGGCCGCCGCGGTCTCGGCGCGCGCCCGGCCCCCCGACCAGTCCCCCCCAGCGACCACAAGGGGAAACTGGGACCGCACCACCCGGGGCAACCCGGCGTAGGCCGCCAGGGCCAGTTCGACCCGCTTATAAGGATAGAGATTGGACACCCAGAGCAGGTACGCGCCCCCGAGACCCGGCGCCCCCCGCGGGCCCAGCGGATTGAACGATCCGTGGTTCAGTCCCTCCGGGCTCACGATCACCGGGGCCCCGCCCCGGGGCAGGCGCGACCGCGACCACGCCGAGTTCACGATCACGAGCGCCGAGCGCCGCAGCCCGCGGTTGACCGCCCACCCGCGGTACGCCGAGCGAAGGCCCCCTCGCCCGGCCCCGTGGTTCAGGGCGAACACGTGCATCACGATCGGAAGACCGGCCGAACGCAGCGGGAAGAACCCCACCGTGAGAAGGGCCGCTGCGCCGCGCCGGCGCGCCTCCGGCGCGACCAGCAGGTGGTCGGCAAAGAGGCGCCGGACCGGGCGCTCGTTCGAGCAGAACTCCCGGCACACCTCGACGGCCGGGTCATCGGTCCCCCAAGGCGCATGCCCGCCCGCGAACACGATCCACGAAACCTCCGGGAAAAGGCGGCGGGCGTGGCCGATGAATTCGGGGAAGAGCGTGCTCAGGCCCGTTCGCCGGTCGGGATTTTCGCAGAGCGTCGAAAGGGCGAGCTTCACGGGGATGAACTCCATACCAGACTCTACCGGGTCTGCGCCAAGCGAAATTGCCCGGGTTGCGCGAAGTGTTGTCACCCGGGCCGGACAGCTTCACCGTGCTCCGGCGTGTCCGTTGCTTCACCACAAAACGCAATCCGCCGCGAACGGGCGATCCGGCTGACCGTCGCCGCGTCCGTGGGTGCAAAGGCGTTCTCGGTCGCGTGCACGTTTGCGCAGGTGCCGCTCGCGGTCCACTACCTGGGGGCCGAGGCGTACGGCTTCTGGATCACGATCTTCAGCATCGTCTTCGTCCTGAACTCCGTGGATTTCGGGCTTGGCGTCGGCATGCAGCATGCGATGGCCCGTTCGTTTGGCTGCGACGACATGGAATCGGTGAAACGCGCCTTCTGGACCGGAGCCGCCGTGCTGTCACTCCTCGGCCTGGTGGTTCTCGCAGTCGGCCTCCCGGTCGCGCGCATGAGCTTGTGGGCCAACGTCCTTCAGATACGCGACGGGGGGCTCCGTGCGGACGTGGCCCGCGCGCTCATGATCGCCCTCGGATCGTTCGTGGTCGGACTTCCGTTCAACGCCGTCGCTCGCCTTGCGGCGGCCGTCCAGCGGGGCTGGATCCACGCAGGCTGGATCGCGGCGGGAAGCGCCATCTCGCTCGCACTCGTGGCGGCGGCGGCCCGCGGACACTGGGGCTTCCTTTGGTTCCTGACTGCGAGCCTCCTCGTTCCCACGATCCAGGGACTTGGGCTGTTCATCCACCTCCTGCGCAGGCTCCGCTGGGGCCTGAATCCGACCCCGCTCGCCCCGGCCTCCGAGATCCGGGGCATGCTCCAGTCGAGCCTGTATTTTGCGTTCCCGCAGTTTGGGCTGGTCTTGGTCCAGTCGGCGCCCGCCGTGGCGATATCCGTCGCGGAGGGTTCGGCAGCGGTCACGGGATACAATCTCCTCATTCGGCTGTTCAGCCCCTTTCAACAGGGGCAGCAGCTCCTGCTGGCTCCGATCTGGCCCGCCTACACCGAGGCTCACGAGAAATCCGACCACCCTTGGGTGGAGCGCACCTTCCTGAGGACGGTGGCCGCCTTTTTCGCGCTCGCGGCCGCGATCGCGGTCGTAGCCTGGAAGTCGCGCGCGCTCATCTCCATCTGGATCGGGACCGCAGCGGATTTCGGCGCCGCGCGCCTCTCGGCAATCGTCGCAATCTGGAGCCTCCTGCAGATGGCGGCGCAACCGTCGATCTTCTACCTAATCGGCGTCGGACGGCTCCGGCGCCTCGCGTGGGCCGCCACGCCCGGGCTCATCTTCTCGGCCCTGGCCCTCTTCTGGGGCGCATCCGGGGGAACGGCGGAGAGCGTTCTCAATGCGGGCTCTATCGCGCTGGCGGCGACCCTCTTCCCGCCCCTCGCCTGGGAGACCCTGACGGCAATCCGCCAGAACAAGTCAAGAGGCGCGCCGCGATGAATCTGGTCGTCTTCAAGGTCAACCACCTGGGCGACAACGTTGTGTTTGTCCCGGTCATCCAGACTCTGCGCCGGGAATTTCCCGACTGGCACGTCACGGTTGTCACGACCCCCAACGAGGCGGAACTCTACCGGGGCCCGTCTGGTCCGCAGGAGCGGCTCCTGACGCCGAAGCCGGACTTCAACAAGTCCTTCCGCCTGCCTTGGAGACTCGCCTGGTGGACCTGGAGGATCCGCCGCCTGGGTCCCGACGCCTGCCTTCTGCCCTTTGACCAGGGCAACGCAGCCCATTTTGTCGCAAAACACAGCGGGGCGCGCGTCCGGGCGGGAAGCCTGCAGAACATCCGCCTCCGGGGATCCCTCACGGATGAGGTGCGGGTCCCCGCCGATGGAAGCCCGGTGACCTGGAACTGGGAGATCGCCCGGGCGCTCGCAGGGGCCTTTGGGCTCGGGGCGCGGTGGCCCCTGGAGTCCCCGCCGCCGGACCTGGGGCACCTCCCTTCGGCGGGCGCGGCACCCAAGGGGGCCCGAAAGCGCGTGGTGGTCCACGCCGGAGCGAGCCGCTCCCTCAATCAGTGGCCTCGAAGTCAGTTCGCTTCGGTCGCCAGCTCCCTCGCCCGCGACCACGAAGTCGTCTGGATCATCCACGGCGATTCGACCGGGCCCGCGCCCGACGGAACGGTGGGCGCGCCGGTCGGGTCGATCGCCGAATTGGCCGCGTGGCTGTCGTCCGCAGAGCTCTTCCTCGGCAATAATTCCGGCCCGATGCATCTGGCCAACGCCCTGGGTTGTCCCGGGGTTGCCGTGACGGGCCCGTCCGCCATGGGCTGGAACCCTCACTGGCACCGTGATCGCTGGACGGTGCTCCGGCACCCCAGCCTCGCCTGCGCTCCCTGCGAGCGGCTGAACAAAGAGCTTGAGGGCTGCGCCAACCGGGAAAGCCCCATGGCCTGCCTGTCCTATTGGACGGTGGAACGCGTCGAGGCCGCCTGCCGGTCGAGGCTTTCCGGCGGCGGAGGGCTTCCGTCATGAACCCGCGGCTACGCGTGATCCTGTTTTCGCTTTGCGGCGCCGCCATCGCAGTGGCCGTCGGCGCGGATGTTGCCGACGAGAGCTACGGGCTCGCCGGGCTCATCGTCCTCGCCGCAGGCTGGCTGATCGCAAAGCGGGCAAGCCAGGCCGCCCCCGATGCCTGGCTCGTGTCCCTGATTCTCTTCGGCTACATCGTAGGCAACCGCGGCTTCGCCCAGTTGCAACCCGCGGGCCGGCTCCCGCTCCTGCCCGCGGAGGCCGTGCTGCTCGCCGCCGTTCCGGCCCTCCTCTTCCGGATGGCCCTAAAGCAGTCGCTCGGAATCCGGCGGGATCTCCTCAATTTTTCCATCCTCGCCTGGATGATCATAGGCTCCGTTCGACTTCCCCTCGACATGAACCGCTTCGGGGTCATGGCGCTTCGCGACTTCGCAACGGTCTATTATGCCTCCTTCTTCTTCATCGCGCAGGATCTGGGCTGCCGGCCCGGTTCGATGCGTCTGCTGCTGCGGACGCTGTCGGTCTCGTTCATCCTGCTTCTGCCGGTCGTCGTCAGCACCCTGATCGCCCCCGACTACCTGATCGAACACTTCACCTACCGGGGCAATCGCCCTCATCTACCACAAGAGCGATCTCATCGCGACCTCTCTGGCGGCGGGATTCTTCTGGCTCTGGACCCGCTGGGAACGGGGGCACAAGCCGGTCTGGATCTTGGTCGCCGGTGCGAGCCTGCTCCTCATCGGCGCAATGGCGTCGCCCCGGGCGGGAATGTTCGCGCTCGGCGCAACGACGCTTCTCTGGCTTGGAACCGGGCGGTGGAGGGTCGGTGGCTGCGGAGCTCGGAATCGTAGCGGCGGGCCTCGCCGCAAGCCTCCTGGTCGTGGCCTTTTCGGGAAGGGACCTGAAGACCTCGCTCCCCTACTCGGTCTATGAGCACGCCGTTTCGATCTTCGACCCCACGGGGACCGGGACCTACGTCAATGGGCAAAGCGGGGATCCGGGAGGCAACAACCGGTTTCGCCTGATCTGGTGGCGCGACGTCGTGGAGGACACCCTGGCCAAGAATCCGATCATGGGGCTTGGATTCGGAAGCGACCTGTCGACCCGCTTCCTCGCCGACTATGACCTGCTATCCGACGAAAACTTCGCCGCCCGCGACCCGCACAGCATCATCGTGTCCGTGATCGGCCGGATGGGCCTGGCCGGGCTGGCCGCCTGGATTCTTGTGTCGGTCGCCACCGGATCCCTTGTTTGGCGGCTTCTTAGGGACGGCGGGCCCGACGCAAGAGGCCTTGCGAGCGTCGTGACGGTAATCTGGCTGAGCGCCTGCTTCGGCGTGGTGCTCGAGGGCCCGATGGGGGCCGTCGTCTTCTGGACGGTTCTCGGCCTGGCCAGCGCGCAGGCCCGTCCGGGAGGGAGTCAACGCCCCGGTTTCACCCGAAAAGCGTTGTACTTCGACTGGGTCGGGCGAATGGCCAGTTGCAAACGCGGGCGTGTTGGGTTCTGAATCGGCAACCCGGTGAACCTGCGCTTACCCGTCGATTCCTTCAGTATTTTCAATACATCCACCCGCGAACGGTGGGATCCATGGTCGCCGATTGCAATGGCGGGTTTGGGTGCGTTCGGGGTTGCGTTCATTTATTCGGCGCAATTGCCGGTTCAGGGTCGCGGTTGGATCGCGCAGATGGTGTGGCTTTTGCTGGGTGCCGGCGTCTACATCACGGTCTCGCTGATCGATTATCAGTTCTGGCTCGGCGTAGCCCATTGGCTCTACGCGATTTCCCTCGTGCCGTTGGTTCTCGTGCTGGTTCCGGGCATCGGCAGCGAGGTCTACGGCTCGCAGCGCTGGATCCGGCTGGGACCGTTTCAGTTCCAGCCTTCCGATCTGGCGATCGTCGCCGTGCTGCTGATCACGGCGAGCCTCTTGGTGCGCAGCGAGATAGGCACGGTCAAGCAGTCCCTTGGGGTCCTTGGGAAATTGGCCCTTGCGGTGGGTATTCCCATGCTCTTGATTCTGAAACAACCGGACTTGAAGTCCGCGATTGTTCTCCCGCCGATGGTCTTTTCCATGCTTTACGTCTCTCGGCTCTCCGGTCGTTTTTTCGCCGGGGCATTGGCGGCGTTTCTGCTGGTCACCGGGCTAGTTGCTTGGGACACATGGCGTTACATGGATTTCATGGAGACGAATGGCTATTCGTTCCAGGCGGACCGCGGCCTCTATGAACAGCACAGCTGGATCCCCCTCCACGACTACCAGCGCAACCGCATCCTGTCCTTCATCGACCCGGACAAGATAGATCCCATGGGGATCGGATGGAATCAGCGCCAGTCGCTGATCTCGGTCGGCAGCGGAGGCCTTTCGGGGAAGGGATGGACCGAGGGCACTCAGGCCCGGCTCGGTTACCTGCCCAGGGCCGTGGCACACAACGATTTTATCTTCTCGGTCATCGCCGAGGAAAAAGGATTTCTGGGAAGCATTACGGTTCTCAGCCTGTTTGGTCTGATGTTATTCAACGGCATACGCATTGCCGGTCTCTCGCGGGACCGGTTCGGCTCGTTGCTCGCCCTCGGCGTCACCGTGCTGTTCATGGTGCATGTCTTCGTGAATATCGCCATGACCATCGGGCTCGTGCCCATCACGGGCATACCGCTTCCCTTTATTAGCTACGGTGGCACCTTCGTGCTCAGTTGCTGCTTGTTGCAAGGACTGGTCCAGAGCGTCTATCGCTTCCGGAAGGATTTCGCATGACTATGCGTCCGACCCGCGATAACGACCGTTCTGCCGGAATTTCCTGCGCCGCAACCCGCGCCCGGGGAGGCCCCGTACCCAACCAAGACAGAGGCCCCCATGAGCGAAACGACCCAGCCCAACCCCGACGTCACCCAGGACGTCGCTCAAAAATATGACTCCGAGCTCGCGAGCCCCCCGATCCAGCGCGAGGTCGCATCCGTCAGCCCCGGCGAACTGAAGGCGGGCGCAGCCGAGCGCGCCCAGCAGCGACCGCTTCTCCAGAAGATCATAGCCGCATTCAAGAAGGAGAAGGGTTCGTACCGCGAACTCATCATCAATTCGGAGCCTCTAGAGAAGCGCGTGGCGCTCCTCGTCGACGGCCGCCTTGAGAAATACGAGATCGAGCGTGAATCCGACGACCGCATGGTCGGCGGCATTTATAAGGGCCGGATCAAGAATCTCGACCCGGGCCTGAAGGCGGCATTTGTCGACATCGGCTACGCGAAGAACGCATTCCTGCATTATTGGGACATGCTGCCCGCCGCCGCCGACTCGTCGGTCGAGGTCGTCCGCGTCAACAAGAAGCGCGACTCGGCCCCCAAGGGCGAGGTGACGGTCAAGGATATCCCCGGGCTCTACCCTCCGGGCTCCGACATCGTGATCCAGGTGACCAAGGGGCCGATCGGCACCAAGGGCCCCCGCACCACAACCAACCTGTCGATTCCCGGACGCTACCTGATTCTCACCCCGTACAGCGACGGCTGCGGAATCTCCCGCAAGATCGAGGATATCCAGGAGCGCAAGCGCCTCAAGCAGCTCATCAACGAACTCACGATTCCCGAGGGCATGGGGGTCATCGTGCGCACCGCCGGCGAGGGCAAGAAGCCGCGCTATTTCGTGCGCGACCTTCACCTGCTCCTGAAAAAGTGGGAGGAGATCACCCGGAAGATGCAGACCGAGCGGTCGCCCTGCAACCTGTACATGGAGCCCGACCTGGTCGAACGCACGGTCCGCGACTTCCTCACCGAGGACGTCGACCGCGTGCTCATCGACAACAAGGCGGATTACGACCGGACCCAGGACCTGGTGGGCCTCATCTCAAAGCGTTCGCGCTCCAAGATAGCCTTCTACACCGACAGCATCCCGATCTTTGAGCGCTTCAACATCGAGCGACAGATCGAGCAGACGGGCCAGCGCAAGGTACCCCTCCCCAGCGGCGGAGAAATCGTCATCGACGAGACCGAGGCCTTGATCGCGATCGACGTCAATACCGGCTCCCACAAGAACCGATCGGGCGACGAGAAGAATACGCTCTACGCCGTGAATCTCGAGGCGGCCCAGGAGGCTGCCCGCCAGATCAGGCTCCGCAACCTGGGCGGCCTCATCATCCTCGACTTTATCGACATGAAGGAGCGGCGCCACCGCAACGCGGTCTACGAAAAGATGGTGGAGCTCATGGCGGGCGACAAGGCGAAGAACCACATACTGCCGATCTCCCAGCTTGGCATCATGCAGATGACCCGCCAGCGCCAGCAGGAATCGCTTTCCTCGAATCTCTACACGGACTGCCCGTACTGCCGCGGCCGGGGCATCGTGAAGTCCGACACGACCATGTCCGTCGAACTTCAGCGGCGCCTGTCGTCCGTGGCACGGCGCCTGCAGGCCCGAAAGGACGGAAAGACCTACTCGCTGCGCGTGCTGGTGCACCCGTCGGTGCTCGAGCGCCTGCGGAGCGAGGACGCCGGCCTATTGGTCCGCATGGAGAAAACCTACGGTGTGCAGCTCGCGTTCAGGGCCGACCCGAACTACCACATCGAGAACTTCAAGATCATCAACGCAGCGACCGGCGAAGAGTACCGCTGAGTTGTGGCTTAGGCTAATCGGGAGAGGGGTTCCGCTAATCGCCGGCGTCCTCGCCTGCGATTTTGCAAAGGGTCGAAACGATCTCGCGAAGGGAAGCCGCCTGAACATTGAGTTCCTCTGCGGCCGCGGCGCTCTCTTCCGAGCTCGCAGCGTTCTTCTGCACGATCTGGTCAATTTGGCGGACTGCGAGGTTCGCCTGTTGGACTCCGTCACTCTGCTCCTTGCTCGCGCTGGCCACCTCACCGATGAGCCGATCGACCTGTTGTATCCTCTCGACGACCTCCCCTAGCCGCTTGCTCACCTGATGGCTGATGGCAACCCCCTGGGTTGTCTTTCCAATCGCGTTCTCAATCTTCTCGGCAGTTTCCTTGGACGCCGCGGCGGCGCGCTGCGCAAGATTGCGGACCTCGTTGGCGACAACGGCAAATCCGGCCCCGGCCTCACCCGCGCGGGCGGCTTCCACAGCTGCGTTCAGCGCAAGTATATTCGTCTGGAAGGCGATCTCGTCTATGGTCTTGATGATCTTTGCAACTTCGTCGCTCGACGCCTTGATCGCGTTCACCGCTTCGGCCATCGCACGCATATCCGCTGCGCCCTGCTCGGCGGCTTTATGGGCCTCGCGCGCCAATTCATTGGCTTTTGTTGAGTTTTCGGCGTTCCGCTTTGTCATCGATGACATCTCCTCGAGGGAGGCCCCCGTTTCCTCCAATGACGCCGCCTGCTCGCCGGAGCCCTCGGCGACAGACTGGCTCGAGCTTGAGACCTGGGACGCCGTCGCTGTCACGAAATTCGATCCGTTCCTTAAATCGGCGATGATCCGGAGCAACGGCCGGGAAATGCGAAGCGAATACACAACGCTGAGCGCGCACGCTGCAAGGGCAGTGGCTCCCGCGAGCACGATGATCCAGAGCGTCATGGCGCCCTGCGCCGCCGACAATCCTTCGCGTACCTCGGCGTAATCGTTCTCGTTGGCGCATGCGCCGATGACCCAGTCCCATGGTGCGAAGTAGGTGACAGACACCAGCTTGGTGCTCGCGTCCGGTTCCCCGTCATTCTTCCAGCTGTAAGTGACCTGTTCAGTCGCCCCGTCCCGTGTGTTCACGGCCTTATTCACGATGTCCTGCATGAATTCCTTGCCATCGGCATCCCTGAGGCTGGAACCATCCTGTCCGTCGTGATTCCCGTTGGCCGAGATCATATATTTTCCGCGGTCGGCTCCGCGGCCCCCGACGACGAACACATAACCCGTCTTTCCTACAACCATCTTAAGGACCGCGTCGTGGAGCTCCCGGTTGATTGCTGCCAAGGGAACACCCACGTAGAGCATGCCGACCACGTAAGTGTGCATGGCGTTCCATATCGGGGTATAGGCCGCCGCATGCCATTCGCTCACGACAAAGGCTCGCCCCTTGAATGTTTGGCCGTCCAAAACTGCCTTTATGACCGGGCTCTCGGCGCCGTCGGGTGCCATTGCGGGGATGAAGGATCCGATGGCGCGGCCGCCGTCCGCCTTGAGGACGTTCGTGCTCACACGCAGCATGTCCCCCTCCTTGTTCATCCGCTGGAATAGCGTGCAGTAGCTTCCCGTCTGGTGACGGATCTCGTCGACGAATGAGGCCCGTTCGCTGGCCTGGCTGATTTGGCCGAGCCAATTGGGCCCCAACAACATTTTCGGCAGGGTGATTGTCTCGTCGGAATGCGTGAGCTGGTTCACCGCATGCCATGGAACGGTCTCCTCGGTGAACGACACATCACCGGATTTGGCGAGGAGGTCGGTCGCCACGCCGAGACTCCGGTTCAGCTCCTTCAGGTTGCGCGCTTCAGTGCTGGCGCAAAGGAGATAGGCGTTCTTGGCGATCTTTGACGCCTCGCTGTAAGCCTGCTGACGGACCGTATGAGCCACGGTCACGGAAAGCCGCTGATTTTGGACGTACATCGTCAGAACCACGATGATGAGCGTCACCAGGACAGGGCATACCGTTAGAAGGATGATGGCCGTTCCTATCCTCATCCGCGAGCCGGATGTCGTGAGACTGGATCCCTGGATCTCGGGAGGGAGATCCACCGGCGCCATGGCGCGAGGCGCTGGGCGGGAAGGAGGTTTGGGGAGTTCGGAGAGGCCAATTGCCATGGAATCGTTGGTTTTTCGGGCTCGCGGGAGCCACGAATGCGCTAACAGAATCGTCACGGCGCATCGATCGGACCACGCAGGGATTGTGCTTTCCTCCGCAATTCTTGGGATCCGAGGAGCCGCCGATCCGCGGCCGACCCGGGTATTCTGGCACCTAGGGTGAACCCGGGGGGTGGAGCACCAATGACCCAGCTGAACCCCGCAAGCGCATGCGGACCACGAGGGCCGGCCCGCGTACGAGCTCTATGATAATACGAGCTACGCAAAACCCGGTACGGGTCTTGCTCGCCAAGTTACTAGAGCCGAAGCCGTAAATCGCTCCAATCCTAGGCGCCGCATGGCCGCCGCGTTAGGCTGGAATGTCCGCGCAGCTTCCGTCGAACTCACGCCGCGCGACCTGCGCGAGATCGAAGACCACGGCCCCGTTATCCCGAAAAGCTGGAGAAGATGACCGGACTCGGATAGCCTGCCGTTTCGATCCGATCGCCGTTACATTAACCCATGCTAGGCCCATAGGCGTAGCATCCAATCAAGGGAGTCCAAACCATGGAAATCAACAGAAGCGGCTCGCAGCCCTCAAGAAGGGGGCCCTCCGAGTGGTTTACGGGAACCGTGCGAATTGATCCGCTGTTTCAGGCGACGGATCCGGCGCGCGCAGCGGGAAACAGCGTAACCTTCGAGCCCGGTGCTCGAACGGCATGGCATACCCATCCCCTGGGCCAGACCCTGATCGTGACGGCCGGATGCGGCCGCGCCCAGCGGTGGGAGGGCCCGATCGAGGAGATCAGGCCGGGCGACGTGATCTGGTTTGCCCCGGGGGAGAAGCACTGGCACGGCGCCGCACCCACGACGGCCATGACTCACATCGCCGTCCAGGAACACCAAAACGGGAAGCCGGTGGAATGGATGGAGAAGGTGAGCGACGGACAATATCAGGTGGGGTCGGAATCCGTCCGGACCGGAGGCGCATAAGCCGTGTCCAGCGCGGCGAAATTGAATCACCGGGGGCTCCTGAGCCGCGCCCTTGCGCTGCTTGCCCTGCCCCTGGCCTCCACCGCGCGGGCCGAAGATGCGCCAGGGGACCTTGGGGTCGACGTTCCGCGGGTCGAGGCCACCTGGGAACAGTCGCAGGTGGGCGGCGGCGGTTATATCACGGGGCTGATCCCCGACCCGCACACCCCAGGACGCATCTGGGCCCGGTGCGACGTCGCCGGGGTGTTTCTGAGCGAGGACGGCGGCAGAAGCTTCCGTGCGATGAACCGCGGAATGACCGCCTCATCCAACCACTCGGTTGAGAGCTTTGCGGTCAGTGCGCACGATCCGAATGTTCTCTACCGCTGCTCCGGCGAGGCCCGAGGGGGCAAAAGCTTCGGGTTTATCCATGGATCGAAGGACGGTGGAAAGTCCTGGCAACTGCTCACTGAACAGGCCGACTTCATCGGCAATGGGAGCACCCGCTACCTCGGCGAAATGATAGGCGTCGACCCCTTCGACCCGGATACGGTCGTGGCCGCCAGCTTCTCGCGGGGAGTTTTCACCAGCCATGACGGCGGAAAGCACTGGACCTGCACCGGCCTGAGGGGTGAGCCACTCAAGTCCCTGATTTTCCATCCGCGCATCCCCAACAGACTCTATCTTGGCACGCTCCAGACCCTGGCGCACTCGGACTACCTCTTCCCATCGGGCTACGATCGCCCGAAGGTTGGACGCCTCTATTTTTCAAATGACAAGGGCCAGACGTGGAGTCTGCTCGCCGAAGGCCCCGACCTGGCCTTCGCCGAGATCCAGTTCTCGTCCGAGGGCGACGACATAATCTACGCCGCGGCCGGCAAGTTAGGGCTGCTAAAAAGCAGTGACGGAGGCCGCAGCTTCAAGGCGATCAACCGGGGCCTGCCCCCGGTGGAATTCCCATGCATTTCCGTGGATCCGAGGAATCCCCGGACTCTTTATACCGCCGCGTGCGTGGGGGCCGATGCGCCCGTTCCGGTGGTTCCCCTGTATATCTCCCGAGACGGCGGCGCAGATTGGTCCCTGATCAAGGATTACAAGCCATCCGATTTCACAGAGTACCCCTATCCGCCCGGGGACATCCGCCCGATTGGCTGGGCGATCGCGAAGGTGCGGGTGGATCCCTTCGACTCGAGCACGCTCTACATGAGCAACTGGTTTGGAGTCTCGGTAAGCCACGACGGAGGACAGCACTGGTCCGGCAACCACTACAAAGGCATCGAGAACATCTGCATCGAAAACGTGGTCGCACACCCGACAAAGCCGGGACGCTTCTATTTCTCCGCCGCCGACAGCACCATCGCGCGGAGCGCCGACGACGGGCGGAGCTTCAGGCATTTTGCCGAAGTGCATCGCCCCAACAATTATTATTGCAGCACATGCGCGGCTCCCTCGCGGTTCGCCGAGGGACTTGTCGTTTACGCGGTTAACAACAACGGATCGCAGCACAGCGCATTCTACCGCACGGAGGACGACGGCGCGACCGTGAGCTGCGTTCTCGAGCTACCGGCCGGCCTGATGATCCAGGCCATACGCGAGGACTCGAAGCGCCCGGGAGCGTTCATCGCAAGCGTGGACGGCGAGCTCGAGAAGGGCGCCGGCATTTACCGAAGCGACGACAGCGGCAAGAGCTGGGCGCGCCTGCCTGGAGGCGGCCTGCCCGCCCGCATCCACAGAATCCCACAGGATCGCGCTTGGGTCGAAAATGAGCTTCTTTCGGTGGTGTGGTATCAGACGAAGAATGCGTGCGGCACCAATCAACTGCTTGCAGCCGTTCCCGGCGAGCCGGGCGGATTCTATTGGGGTGAATGGACCGAAGGGCTCTTCCGGATCGCGGACTCGGGAGCGTGGACCGACATCTCCGCCGGCCTGCCGTTCAAACGAAACCGTCTTGCTACGCTCGTCTGCGTGGCCGCCGACCCGAACCGTCCCCAACGGGTTTATGCTGGCTTCATCCGGGAGGGCCTCTGGCGCAGCGATGACAGAGGGGCCCATTGGACAAAGGTCTTCCCCCTCGACGACAGACCCTTCAATGCGAGTTCAATCGCGGTCGGGGGGCCGGGCATCGATGACCTTTACGTCTCCTGCGAACCCCTGGGGCTCAGCCCCTGTTTGGCCGCCCTCCTGCACAGCAAGGATTGCGGCCACACGTGGAGCGACCTCTACGATCCAGGTTTGGGGGCATTGCGGATGAAGACGATCGCCGTGAACCCCAAGACGGGCACCGTCGAGGTGGGCACCTGCGGCAACGGCACGTTCCGCGTCGCCGCAAATTGACACGGCCATAGGGGGATTCCGCGGGGTCCCGGCGAATTCCCGGGCGCCCCCCTTTCAAGGGGCCTGCAGACGAATTCGCCCAAGCCGCGAGAAGGACGACCGCCGTTTCCCAAAATAGTGCTGCACGGAATATTCAGACGATAGCCAGTAGGGTCGATTTGCCTCGTTGAATTCCGGACAGCCAGTGCCGCATTGCTCCGACTGCGGATTTCTTGGCGTCCGATTCAGTGGGCTCCCATCCCTCGTCGACCACCGGACCCTCGGCGCTGACGAGGGCCCAGCGCCACATATCACACTGTCTGCGTTCGGTCAGAGCGAAACCGGAGAACCCCGGATCGGAGGTTACCTCGAGCGTGGTGAGCGAGAACCGGCTCGACGATGAGGCGAAGGCGGCTTCCGCATCAGCGGTAATTTCTGAAAACGAACGCCAAACTGGGGGCATGAAGAGCATGGGGATCCTGGTTCTACTCACGATAGTCCAACGGCCCTTCCTTTGATATGGGGTGTAATCCGCTCATCGGCTCCGCACCGGAATGGCCCAAATTCCCGTGGTTGATCGGACGCATTGAGCTTGGCGGAGACCTTTTCGCCAATCGCTTCAGGCCGGCTGCCTGTGCCAAATCCCCCAGCCTCACAAGACACCGCCTGCAGCCGGAGGCTCAGCCGGAATTCGTGCGTCCGCGATGAGTGGCATCGGTTTGTGGAAGACCCTTCCTGCCATGGCCCCCTGGGGGACTGCCGCGCTGAGATTATGACCCTGAAGACTGGGTCTTTCTGGAAACGTGGTGCCGCGCATGGTTTGCCGCAAAGGGCGCGAGCTTTATGGCCCCCGAATTCAGGCGAGAGCCTTTGATAAACGAGGCTGATTGCTTCACCGCTTCGTGTGGCAGCAGAGGCTCCACGATGTTGCCTGGTATATTGTTACCTTTGGGACGATCCTTGATTTTCGGACGCATAGAATATCGCGCGTTCTTCGCCATAGTGGGGCGGCGCAGAGGACTTTCTCCCATCGAAGCTTTGCGTGACTCAGACCACCACCTCGTCCACACCCATGGCGATAAACCCGCGCCCCGCCTCTTGCGCAATGCGTTGCACGCAATGCAGCCAAGGCGAATCCATCCCCTCGGGAAGCTCGTCGCATCTGAATAGGGTCGCCACCGTGGCGGATGAGCCCGCTCGGGAGGTCAAGCAATCCTCCAGCCAGCTTTCGACATATACGGGGAGCGTCCTTCTTACACCAGAGATCGAAACGACGATCAGATCGGCCCCGAGGGTGGCGGCCGTTGCAAGAGCCCGGTATTCATTATCTTCCAATTTTGATAGGCACACAGAAGCCGCATGGAGTTTTTTGGAGTGCAGTTCCTGAATCGGCAGCCTTGAAAGACTCTCCACAGCCCAGAGGGCAGTCGAGAGGGTTTCGTAGACGAGCACGATGTTCATCGAAGCCCGTGCATCTGCGTTTATCCGCCTGAGTTCCGACTGGAACGAAATGGGCGTGTTCATGGTTACCTCGACTGTGATTGCACCGATGGGAGGCCGCTGTTCCAGGATGCTGATTCGTTGAGGGTCACACGGGTTCGGGGACAATAATGCGATCGGCGATACGGTGCTTCGGCCCGAGCCCAATCTGCAATTGCACGCCTTCACCGCAATAGGCGTGTTATGGGGTCTTCGCCTACCTTTCTTTAAGAGTCATCCAGTTGATATCTTTCCGAAACTGGCTAAGCGAGGATTCCGCCGACGAGCGTCGGGCACATCGTTGTTCGACTCGAAAATGCATCCAGGAACTTTGGTCCTGCAGGAGCGAAGGATCCCCGAATACCGATGCTTTACTCCTGGCTGCAAGCCGGTCACAGGACGAACCCGCAGGCAAAGCGCCAAGCTCCGCCCTGGTTCGCAATTCCGAACACCGCGTCGCCTCCCCAGACAACAGCGATCGCGGCGGCACCGGACACCGAGAGGGCAATCACCGCGTAAAATGCAACGACAGCAGCCTTCGGGCTCAGGAATTGGGCACCTGAGCTGCGTCGAAGCCGTTTGCACCAGCCGGGGCGGCCCAGCTCACGATGAGAACCAGCGCGACGTTGAGAACGAGGCCGATGAAGCCCGCGTTTAGCCCAAGGAAGGGGTCCCTGTGCGTGAAGCTCAGGAAACCGGCCAGCGACAGACCCGCAACCATGCCCGCAAGAATCCCGCGGGGGCTCACCCGTCTGGATGCGATCCCCAGAATGATTCCCGGCGCAAATTGCGCGACCCCCGAATAGGCCAGGAGGAGAAGCCCGACGAGCATGACGGAGCTGTTGAGCGCCAGGAAGAGGGCAAGCGCGGTGATGGCTCCCACCGCGACGCGCGCCACCCTCCCCGTCTGTTCGTCCGAGAGCCCCGGGGCGAAGATCGGCTTGTAGAGGTTCTTCGCGATAAGGGTGGAGGCGGTGAGGATGTGAATCGCCGCCGGCACCATCGCCGTCAGGGCCCCGGCCCCGCCGATGACCCCGAGGAGCCACGGCGGAAACGTCTTCCGGACGGCGGTCAGGAGGGCAAGGTCCCCATTGGCAAGTCCCGGCGCGACCAGGATGGCGGCGCAGCCGGCGAACAGGATCAGGGCCAGCGGAAGGACATAGAGCGGCATGATCACCGAATTGCGGCGCACGGTGTCGCCGCTCTTCGCCGTAAAGATGCTCGAGAAGAAATGCGGCCAGGCAAGGAAGAGGCTATTCACAAGGACCGTCGAGATGAACCAGGCGTGGGTCAGGTCCCGGGTTCCACCCGGCATGGTCAGGTGGTGCGGCTTCGCCCGCTCGAGGGCTTGGAACATGGGCCCGATGCCCCCAAAATGAATGTAGGGCAGCCCAAACCCGACGATACAGGCCACCGCCACAAGCAGGAAGTCCTTGAGGACGCTCACCCAGACGACGCCCCGGACGCCGCTCGCAAGCACGAAGCAGGCAACCGTCACCGTGGCCACGATCATGGCCGGCGTTCGGCCAACGCGCTCGAAGCTCGCCACCTCGACGATGATCCCAAGGCCGGTGAGCTGGAGTTGGAGGTACACAACCATGAACACGACGCCCGCGATCCCCACGACGGCGGCCAGAAGGCGGCTTCCGTAGCGCTGGGCGAAGAAATCACCTATCGTCTGCAGGCCGTATCTCCTGCCCACCTCCCAAAGGGATGGACCGAAGAAGAAGATGAAGACGTAGCCGAGGGAAAGGTAAGCCAGCACGTAGAGCGTCGGGCCGCCCTTAGTGTAGATCCACCCGCTTATGCCGAGCACGGAGAAGGTGGTGAAGGTCTCGCCCGCGAGGAGTATCCAGACCAGCACGAGGCCGAGCCCCCGCCCCGCCACCGCCCATTCCTCGAGGTTCAGCTGCCTCCTCCTTCCGGCGAAAAACCCGACGGCCGACCCGAGTCCGACAATCCCGAATATGATGGAAAGCGCTAACGTTCCCTTGCTCATCGGCGCTTTTCGATGAGGTAGGCGACGGACATCGCCGCAGAGGTCAACACGATCCAAGCCAGCATCCAGATCATGTTGAAGGGGATGCCCATCACCGTCGGCGACACGCGGTCCCAGAACGAGACGGAAAAGCACATCCCAACGAACGGCAAGATCGCCAGAACGATCGAAGCAATTGACGGTCTTTTCACCTCGGCCGGAAGGATTCACGGGCCGGTCGGTGCTGCGCGAGCACAATCGGTCCCCGATCGGACGCGGCGCCTAGGGCGGCAGGAACGAGGACCTGAGCAGATCCAGGTCGATGAACGGCAGGGTCGGCACATCGAAGCTTCTCAGCGGAACATCGCCGACGCTCCATCCCGAGACCCGATCGTGCTCGAAATAGACCGTCGACGAGCCGTAGTCGTAGCTCAGGGCGGAGAACCGCGTCGGGATGCCCTGCGCCCGCAACACGTCGCCCATGGTCGAACCCAGAGAGAAGGTGTCGAAGAGACGGAAATTCGATCACCGGCCACGAACGCACGCGCAGCCTCGGAAGCCGGTCGGACCAGCCCGACACGCGCCCGTTCTCAAAATAGACGAGGGAGGACCCGTACCTGAAGATTCCGTCGCCCGCCTCGTCCGGATTGCCTTGGACGGCAAGAACCGTCGATTTGGAGTCGCCGACCTCGAACACGTCGAGGAGACCTAGCCCTCCTGGCGGTGGCGCCTGCAGAACGCGGGGGCTGGCCGGCGAAATCCACGGCCAAGGCCGGAGCCAGGGTCTCGGCCGGATCCACGATGTCGAGGAAGGCGATTCCGGGGCCAGGGCGAATGGCGGCCCGCTCCGGTCTGGTTCTCGCGCGAAGCGGCTCATGCCGCGGTGGGATTGCGCCACGGGGCGCCGCGGCACGGGCTGGCGCCGCGGGTCGGTCCGGAGCGTTGGGCTGCGGATGGGATAAGGCCCTCACGGGAACCTCGAACGAGCGTTCGCGGAGCCAGTTCCAAGCCGGAAGCGCGGATGCGCCAAGGGCGGCGACGAAGGCAATTCGTTTCCAGGAAATGCGCCTGAGGCCGCTAAAGCGCCTCCATCCGGGCCAGCGGCGCACCCTGGGACCGGGCGTTGGCGGGGGCTCCTCAGCCTCCGGGGGCCGTTCGGCGGAGGCGCTTTCCCCGGGCTTTTGGGGATCGTTTCCGGCGCCCGGCTCCCCCCTCGACCGGAATCTCCTGTAGAGCTTCTTCCGGTAGAGCTGCTCAAAGGCGTTGTTGATCTCCTTGGTGATATCCTCCGCCGTCGCCTGCATGGGCGAACCCGGCCTGAACAGGTCGGGATGCCAGGTGCGCATCAGCTGCCGATAGGCTCGTTGAATCTCGGTTGGGCCCGCACCCGGGTTCAGGCCGAGGGTGCTGTAATAAGCGTCGATGTCCTTGCGCATGGCGGGCGAGACGGGCTCGCCGAGTCAGTTCAAACCCCTCCAATCGGCACGTTTCCGCCGAAGATAGGCAAAATCGCCGGGCCGGGCCCGGAGCCCCCGGGGATGGCTCCGCCCCCTTCGGGCGGCCAGGCGGCCCCTACTTGGAGCTGTGACCGATGACCGTGGACCTTCCGTTGGGACCAAAAAGGCCGATGATGCCATCCGAGTCCTCGGAGACATTCTCATAGACCCTTTGCTCGCCGGACATTGAATCCAGCTGAAGCGCCCCGCCGAATTTTTCGAAGCCCAGGAAAAGGACCCTCTGTTTGTCCTGGAGCATCGTCAGTCCCGCGTCGCCAAGGATCTCGGAATGGTTTCCGCTCGAAAGGGAGGCGAAGGCCTTCTCCGTCGGGGTCGAGTCGTCATAGGCGATCACCCCCTTCATCTCCTTCTCCTTTTGGATGCCGATGAAGGATCCTTCCGCATTCGCCACGATCTGCGCGGAGCGCTTCCGGCCCTGGGTGTCGGGCGCGAACACTTGGACCGACGACCCCTTGTCATCGGCCGATATCGTCACCACCGGGTCGTTGTCCTTCTCGATCGAATGGCCCAGAGAGGAACGTCGGGCCCGAGGCCGCGTCCGTCCTGAGCATGATCGTGGGGCCGTCCTTGCCCGAGAACGCCTCCACGCCGCCGGAATCGTCCGCGGTGAGGGAGATGCCGGGCGGGTCCTTGACGGAGAAGCTGCCAATGCTGACCGAGGACCCTGCATGGAGCACGCCGCCGTTCCTGCCGGAGAGGAAGACGCTGCGCTCGCCTTCCGGCGTCAAAAGGGCGAGGCCGTCGTTCGGGTCGAACATCGCCGCCACCTTCCCCTTCGAATCGGCAAAACTGACGGTCCCTTTGAATACGGGGTTGGTCACGACCTCGGCCATGGCGCTTGCCAGCTGCTTGGGCAGCGCGGCCTCCGCGGCGCTCTCACGCCGGGCAATGTCCGACTGGCCCTGCTTCAGCGACTCAACCTCGCGGGTGAGGTCGCCGATCCGCCCGGACTGCCGAAAAAGCAGGATCAGGCAGATCAGGAGGAGTATCGCTGCGGCGGAGCCAATGAGTTTATTCATGGGAGGCATTTCATGTTGGAGCAGTGGGGCAAGCCGCCAGGTCGGCTGCTGTGAACTACAGCATTCCTGGCCGAAGAGGATAGGACATCGCTCGGACCATTAATCATCACCTCGCCGGGGCGCTCAAGCCTCCATTCAGCCACTAGGTGTTGCCAACAGAGCGGTTCCAAATCAGAAGATTGTGCCGGCTCCGGAAAAAATCTCCGGGGCCACGGCCCCGCGGGCCGCGCCCCAATCCCACAAATCCCCATGAAACGAGTCCGCCCGCCCCTTCATCTTGCCCTGATCCTTTGCGCTGCGCCGCTCCTGGTCCGCGCGCAGGCTCCGATTGCCCCCGCATGGGCTGAGCCGGGCTCGGCGACCCACACCCAGGTCCCGCCTCCGGCGAATTTCCACAGGCCGACCCTGACCGTTGACTCGCCCATCGGAATCTTTGCGGGACAATCTGACGTCGGCGGCGCGCTCGTGGCGGGAAGCGCCCGTTATGATCCCGCCAAGGGCCAGTACACGATCAATTCCGCCGGCTACAACATCTGGTACACCCGCGACGAGTTCCGCTACCTCTGGAAGAGGGTTTCCGGTGATGTCTCCCTCGCGGCCGACGTCACGTTTCCAAACGAGAAGGGCTATGGCGACCGAAAGGCCGTCCTTGTTTTCCGCCAGGACCTCGACGATGACTCGAAGGAGGTCATGGCCGGGCTCCACGGCGCCGGGTTGATCCACCTGGCGCGCGGCCCGAGAAGGGCGCGAACATCAAGGAAGCGTACCGGATCGAGAGCCGGGGCGCTCCCTCAGCCGCCTCCTCCCGGGCCAAGCGCATCGGCATCGAAAGGCACGGCGACTCCTTCACGCTTTATGTCAGCCTGGACGGCGGGCCCATGCACCAGGCCGGCCCGCCCGTCGACGTGCCCTTCGACGGTCCCGTCTACGTCGGAATCGGGTTTTGCTCCCACCTTCCGGTCACCTTGGATACGGCCGTCCTTTCCAACGTCGTCCTCGAGAATTCGTCGGGGAAGGTTCGCTAGGAACGGCGCCGCCCGCCGCGGGTGCCAGTCGCGGCCTGGCTCCGGTCCGTCTGCGGCCACGGGCAAGGGGGCCCTGCATAAGGGATTGCCATGCGCGGGAATTGCATTAATTCAACCCCGCGGTCGGTCGCCTCGCGTCCTGGCCCTGCAGCCGCCCCCCTCCCCCTGAAAACACCCCCGCGAAGACGCTCTGGCTGCGGGAAAAATACCGATCTCACCCTATGATGCCGAAAAAATGGCTCCGGATTGCCGTCCCCGTCCTTCTATGCGCCGCCGGACTCCGCGGCGAGACCGAGCCGAAACTCCTGCTGCAGGAGCCCAGCCTCAGCAAGACGCAGATAGCCTTCTCGTTCGGCGGCGACATCTGGATCGTCGGCCGGTCCGGCGGCGATGCGCACCGCCTGGCGGGTTCGAGCGGAACGAGCGGCGGCCCGGTCTTCTCTCCCGACGGCGGCAAGGTGGCCTATACCTCCCGGGTCGACGGCAACACGGACGTGTACGTCGTGGACGCCTCGGGCGGAGTTCCCGTGCGCCTCACCTATCATCCCGCAAGCGACATTGCCGTGGGATGGACCCCGGACGGCTCCCGGGTCTTGTTCGCTTCGGACCGGTCGACACCGCGCGACCTGCCCCAGCTTTATACGGTGAAGCTGACTGGGGGACTTCCGCAGGAGCTGCCCCTCCCGAGCGGCACCCGCGCCAGCTACTCCCCGGACGGCACGCACCTCGCCTACGTGCCGATCTCCCAATGGGAGCCGGACTGGAAGATGTACCGCGGCGGGCAGACGACGCCCATATGGATCGCCGACCTGGCGGATTCAAGCGTGGTCAAGGTCCCCCGCGAGAATTCGAACGACCGCGACCCGATGTGGGTGGGCAACACGGTCTATTTTCTCTCGGACCGGGACGGTCGTTTTACGCTCTTTGCCTACGACACGAAGACGATGAAGGTCCGAAAGCTGCTGGCCAATGACGGGTTTGACATCAAGACGGCGTCCGCGGGGCCGGGCGGGATCGTCTATTCCCAGTTTGGCTCGCTTCACGTCTACGAGTTTGATTCGGGCACAAGCCATCCCGTCGCGGTCCACATTGCTTCCGACCTGCCGCGCCTGCGCCCGCATTTCGAAAAGATCAAGCCTGAACGGATCCTCGCCGCCGCCCTCTCGCCCACGGGAAAGCGCGCCGTGTTCGAGGCCTACGGCGAGATCCTCTCCGTGCCCGCCGAAAAAGGCGACATCCGCAATCTGACCCAGAGCCCCGGGGTGGCCGACCGCGACCCGTCCTGGTCGCCCGACGGGAGGTGGATCGCCTATTTCTCCGACGAATCCGGGGAGTATGCGCTGCACGTGCGCTCCCAGGACGGCCTCACCCCTCCCCGCAAGATAGACCTGGGAAAGCCGGGATCCTTCTTCTACGGCCCGACCTGGTCCCCCGACAGCACGAAGATCGCCTACACGGACAAGCGCCTGAAGCTCTGGTACGTCGCGGTTGACGGCGGGACCCCCGTGGCCGTCGACGCCGACCTGAACGCCGTGTGGGGCAACGAGCTCAATCCCTCCTGGTCGCCCGACGGCCAGTGGATCGTCTACACGAAGCGCCTCCTCAGCAATTTCCACGCCGTCTACATTTACTCCCTGGCCGACCGCAGCATCCACCCGGTTACCGACGGGATGTCCGACGCGGGTTATCCCAGGTTCGACCACAACGGAAAGTACCTATATTTCACCGCCAACACCCAGAAGGCGCTCAGCGGATCGTGGATAGACATGTCCGGTTTCAACCACCCGTCGGCGGCCAATGTCTATGCCGCCGTGCTGAGGAAGGATCTTCCATCGCCGGTGGCCCCGGAGAGCGATGAGGAGGAGGCTCCCAAGGACGCCGATGCTGCGGCAAAGGATAAGGACTCGGCCAAGCCGGCCGGTCCGGCATCCGCAGCGGCGACGCCCGCGGCGCCCGCCACCGCGGCTAATGGGCCCGCGGACAAGAAGCCCGCAACGGAGAAGGACGCCCCGACGGGCGGCGCCAAGGTTGCCGCCGACGCCGCGAAGGAGCCCGAAAAGCCCAAGATCGAGCCCGTAAAGATCGATTTTGACGGAATTGACCAGCGCATCGTCGCCATGCCGCTTCCCGCCGGAAACTACGTCGACCTCCAGACCGGCAAGGACGGCATCCTCTATTTTGCAATCGCTCCCATGGTTCCCGACCCAGGCTCTCACGACGGCGGGACCGCCTCCATCTCGAAGTTCGACCTGAAGACCCGAAAGACCGACCCGATCGTCTCGGGCGTATCCGCGTTCATACTTTCCTCGAATGGGGAGAAGATGCTCTTCAGCAGGGACAACAAATGGTTCATCCAGGACGCCGACAAGGCGAGTGAGCCGGGCAAGGGGGCCCTCGAGACCGACAACCTCGAGGTCTATGTCGACCCGCGCGCCGCTTGGCGGCAGATGTACCATGAGGCCTGGCGCATCGAACGGGACTTTTTCTACGATCCGGGCTTCCACGGCCTCGACATCGCCGCGGCCGAGCGGCTCTACGCCTCCTACCTGCCGGGGATCGCGAGCCGGAGCGACCTGAACGTCCTCTTCCGCGAGATGACCGGCTGGCTTGTCGTCGGCCATATGTTCGTCTCGGGCGGCGACCAGCCGGAGATGGAACACGTGTCTGTCGGCCTTCTCGGGGCGGATTTCGCCGTCGACAACGGGCTCTACCGCATCGCCCGCATCTACAAGGGCGAGAATTGGAATCCCGAGCTGCAGGCGCCCCTCACCCGCCCGGGCGTCAAGGTGAGCGAGGGCGATTACCTTTTCGCCGTCAATGGCCGCGAGCTCAAGGGCGGCGACGAAGTGTACGCGCGGTTCCAGGAAACCGCGGGGAAGCAGACCACGATCCGGGTGGGCGCCAAACCGGATGGATCTGACGCGCACAATGAGACGGTGGTCCCGATCGATTCAGAGTCCAACCTCCGGTACCGCGCGTGGATCGACGGCAATCGGCGAAAGGTCGACGAGCTCTCAAACGGGCGCCTTGCCTACGTCCACATCCCCAACACGGGCGGCGACGGCTACAACAACTTTAACCGCTACTACTTTGCCAACGTCGGCAAACAGGGAGCCATCCTCGACGAACGCTTCAACCATGGCGGTTCGATCGCCGACTACATCGTCGACGAGCTGAACAAGCCGGTCAGAATGCTGGTCGCCCGGCGCGAGGGAGGAGAGGATCTGCCGGAGCCGGACGAGGCCATCCAGGGGCCGAAGGTCATGCTCATCAATGAGATGTCCGGCTCGGGCGGCGATGCGCTCCCCTGGATGTTCCATACCAGCAAGGCGGGCACGCTCGTCGGCAAGCGCACATGGGGCGGTCTCGTCGGCATCGGCGGCTTTCCCCAGCTGATGGATGGGGGCACCATCATGGCGCCAAAGGCGGCGCTCTACGGAATCAAGGGCGAATGGGAGGTGGAGAACCACGGGATCGCCCCCGACATCGAGGTCGATATGGATCCTAAACAGGTCCGGGAGGGGCATGATCCCCAGCTGGAGAAGGCCGTGGAGGTGGCCCTGGAGCAGCTGGCGAGGAATCCGCCACCCAAATACCCCCGTCCCCCCTACCCGAATTACCATCAGAAGCTCCCCGCGGATCCGGCGTCGCCCTGAGCACGCCGCCGGAAACCCACCGAAACCCATGCCTGGGGGCCTCGGGGCAAAGCCATCCGCCCGGCGGGAAGGAGCCGGGGTTTCGGCTTCCCTAAGTCCGTCTGGATAGGAATCCTCTGGGGCCCCGCAGCGCCCAGGGGATCGGAGCCCGATCCGATTTCCGAGGCAACCCTTCCAGGTCCGCACCTTTCCCGGCACTCCATGCCCTCCGCAACTCCGCTCCACCTAGCGGCCGCATTTGCGGCGGCCTTTGTCGCAAGCGCCATCAATTCCGTGGCGGGCGGAGGCACAATGATCGCCTTCCCCACCCTTGTGGCGCTGGGCCTGCCTTCCGTGATTGCGAATGCGACCACGACCGTGGGCATATGGCCCGGGACGCTCGGAAGCATCTGGGGCTTCCGCAGGGAGGTGGCGAAGATCGAGCGCCGCATGCTTTGGCTTCTGGTTCCCGCCGGCCTGGGCGGCGGCGCGGGGGCGCTGCTCCTTCGGCTGACGTCGTCCGCAACCTTCGACCGGCTGGTGCCGGTCCTTCTCCTCTTCGCCACGGTGCTCTTCATGATCCAGGGACCCGTGCAGCGCAGGCTCAGATCGGAAGAGGCCGCAAGGAAGGCGGGGCGCGGCTGGTTCGCCGCGGCGATCGTCGCCCAGGCCGCGGTCGCCGTATATGGAGGCTATTTCGGCGCAGGGATGAGCATCGTGAATCTCTCGATCCTCGGCCTCTTGGGAATGACGGACATCATGGAGATGAACGCCATGACGAGCCTCGTCTCCTTTGTCATCAACGGCATCGCCGGAACGCTCTTCATCGTCAGCGGACTCATCGACTGGCGTTATATTGCGCCGATGGTTGTCGGCGCCCTGGCTGGCGGCTACGGCGCCGCGGGCGCCGCCCGTCGGATCGGCAAGGTGGCCATACGCCGCTTTGTCGTCGTCGTCGGTCTGTCCCTGGCGGGGCTCATGGCGGTCCGCCTGATTCGATAGCAGACGCCGGGACCCTCGGCGGCCTTCGATGTCGGACCGTGATTCGGCCCGCGCACCGGCGCTCAAATCACGTCGCCGGGGCTGCACGCTCGGCATCGCGGGACCGGGCATGTTGGGCCCTGAGGCCCACTCAAAGGATTTGCTCCCGGCGCGCGTAGATAATTGGCTATCGGTCCTTCTTTCCCCGAAAGCCCCGGTTTGACCGGCGGGGCCCCAAGTAACCCTACGCCACCCAGATAACACCTCATGAATAAACACATCCGCTCCGCATTCGCCATAACCGCCCTCGCCCTGTCAACGCTCACCGCCCAAGCGCAAACGGCCCCGAAGATCCTGGTCGTGGACCTGGCCAAACTCTTCGAAAACCACTGGAAGACCCATGAGATGCGGGCAAAGCTCGAGGCGGACAAGAAGAAGGCGGAGGAAAAATTGGAGGAGATCGGCAAGGACGGCAGCACCCTGATGGAGCAGTTCAAGGACTACGACGATCAGTCAAGGAACCCGGCCTCGACAGCGGATGCCAAAGCCAGGGCCCAGGCCGAGGCCCAGAGGCTTTACAACGAGATCCAGAAGAAGCGCAGCGACCAGGAGGCGCTCGCCCAGGACACCCGCAACAACCTCCAGCAGCAATTCCAGACCTTCGAGAACAAGATGCTCGTTGAGATCACCAAGGTCGCCGTCGACATTGCGAAAACCAAAGGCGCCACCTTCCTGATCGACAAGTCGGGCCCGACCCTCGTCGGCGTTTCCAACATCCTCTATTACGATCCGAGCCTCGACATCACCGTCGAGGTGGCGGCCGCGATCGACAGGGACAGGCCCGCCACCGCCCCCAAGTCCACGATATCCTCGGCCCCGGCTCCGGCTGCGCCAAGCTCGGCAACGGTCACGGTCCCCGCCGCGCCGGCCAACAACTGACCTCGAGCCTCACCCGGGGCAGCCCGCGCCCCGGGTGGAATGGGATCGGCCGATCCCCCTCCGCGGGGCCGACGTGGGGCGGACTCCCCCGCCTCCCCCAGCGGGCGGAAAGCCCCAGGATGCCCTGGGCCCGCATTGCACATTGACAGGGAGGCCCGGAGTCAGGCCTTGTCTTACCCAAACCCCCTCTGCCCGCACACCCCATGCAAGAGCCCCTGTCCACTGCGCCCGACGGCAAGACCGCTCAACATGACCGCCTCCCGTTAGCCGAGAAAATCGGCTACGGCCTGGGGTCATTCCACGACATGTGGGGCCATTGGCTCTACCCGGCCCTGGTCTACCTCGTGTTCAATATCTACCTTGGCGTATCGCCAAAGTGGATCGCCCGCGCTTTGCTATTCAAGCTGCTGTTTGAAGCCGTGTGGGACTCGGTATTCGGTTGGTGGTCCGACAACGTTCGGACGAGATTCGGACGCCGCCGGCCGTTTCTGCTTGTCGGCTCCCTCTTGGCCGGCGTGGTGCTTCCCCTTCTCTTCCAGGCCCGGCCGGGCTGGACCGAGGTCCAGTACTTCGGGTTCATGGTCTCGACCCTGGCGCTGCTGGTTCCCGTCATGAGCTGTTTCTACATGCCCTATCAGAGCCTGGGCGCGGAGCTCACCCCTGACTACCATGAGCGCACCTCCATCGGCGCCATGCGCAGCGCGATTCAGAAGATCCCGGAACTGGCCATGTTCGGCGCCGGGGCGTTCTGCTCGGCCGGCGTATGGGTCGGAGCGACCTGGAGCGTGGCCTTCCGCCGGGTCGCCGCGCTCCTCGGTCAGACGTTCGGCTGGTTCGGGAACATCGCCGCAAGCCTCTTCACCCTGGATTTCGGAAGGTTCGGCATCCTGATGAAGACCCTCTTCGGATGGGTGCCCGCCCCCGACGGCGAGAAGCCCAATATTCTGATCGGCGCCCAGGTCTTCACGACCATCCTGGGGTGCATCCTCGTGGTCGCCGGGATCGCCCTGTTCTCCCTGACGCGAGAGCGGTATTACTCGAAGCTTGTCGTCGGCCGCCAGGGGAAGATCTCGATCAAGGACACCCTTTGGAAGGCCCTCTCCTGCGGGCCGTTTCGGGCGAACCTTTCGATGGCCCTGGCCTACGGCATAGGGACCAGCATGATCAGCACGCTCGGCTACTACTGCACGATTTACTATGTGTGCCGGGGCAATGTTGCCCTGGGCAACACCTTCAATTTCTGGATGGGGCTCACGGGCATGGTGCTCGGTTTCTGCGGAATCCCGGTCTTCACGAAGTTCTCTCGGCTGCTCGGCAAAAAGCGGGCGATGATGATCGTGCAGGCATCGGCCGTCGTCGTAAGCCTCTCGTCCTGGTGGCTCTACACCCCCTCGATTCAATGGCTGCAGGTGCTCTACACGGGCTTCACGGCCTTCACCGGGGCGGGATTTTGGATCCTCTACAACTCGATGACGGCTGACGTCATCGACTACGACGAACTCCAAACCCAGAAGCGCCGCGAAGGGGCCTTTTCGGCCTGCAGCTCGTGGATCATGAAATTCGGCGTCGGGATAGGCAGTTGGGCCTCGGGCGAGATCCTTGCAAGGACCGGTTTCGATGCGACGCTCGGCGGCAATCAGACGGCGCACGCTCTGTTCACCATGCGCTTCCTTTTTGCGACGATCCCCGTCATCGGTTCGACCCTGGCGATTGTCCTGCTGGCAAAGTTCCCGCTGACGCCTGTGCGCATGGCGGAGATCCGCTCGCAGTTGGAGGCCCGCCGCGGCCAGATCTGAGGCTCCGGCCCGCTTTTCTCCCCCGGGGAAAGGGCGCGGCGCCCCGCCGGTTCCGAAGCCTCCGACACCCACGGGCGCCGGGACAGGGCCGCGCCCGTCGCCGTGCGTCCTTCAGGCGGACAGAGCGACGTCGATCCCCGCCAGCAGCTGCTTAACGTCGAAGGGCTTCATCACCACCGCATGCGCACCCAGGTTTCGCGCAAGGTTGAGACAATCCGTGCCCCGCGTGTAGCGGCCGCCGCCGGACATCGCCAGAATCCGTAACCGGGGAATGCTCCCGCTTCAGCTGGATGATAAGCTCCAGCCCATCCCGACCCGGCATGATCACATCGGTGATCACGAGGTCGAATTCACCCTCCCTCAAAAGGCGGCATGCCTCCGAGCCATTCGGCGCACAAACAACATTGTGCCCAAATTCCTCCAGCAGCATCTGGCAGGTGAGGCGGATGTCCTCGACGTCGTCCGCAACCAGGATTGTCAGCGGCTTTGTCCGACAGCTGCCCAGCTCGCTAGCGCCGCCGTTAAGCGATTGCATCGGTGAAAGGGACATTCAGGGAGAGCCCCAGAGGGCGTGGATGGCCGTCGCAAGGAAACGCCCCGGGTGACAACAGGCCCGTGAGCCTCGTTCCTTGGCTTGAAAAATATGGATGAGAATCACGGCATAACGACCGGACGGAAATCCAAAGAAGATTTCTGGTTCGTCCCTCGCAACGAGGCGTAATCCAAGCGGGTCGACTCACGACGCAAGGAGGAAGCATCCAAATGGAGATTAATAAGTAACGTAATGGTTAGTTAATCTTTATGAACACTAGTCATATATAACTAGATTCTGAGGGCGCTGCCCAGCCTGCGCCCTAAAGGATTCTCCAATAGACTCCCTCCGTCCGTGAAAGGTGCCGCAGTCCACCCCCGTTAAAGATTCTACGAGAAAAAACGGGCTACGTAGTTACCGCGCTTGGCATCCCTTGCGCGAGGCACAGGGACGCATGATGTTCATCGTGAAGCCATGAGAATCGGAACACCGAGCCTCGCAACGGGGACTGGCGGTACGACGTGCGGGGCGCGGCTTTCCCAGGATTCATCGACCGGAGAAATCCTTCCCCTCCCATTCGCGCCGAGAGCCCGTCCCCCTCGATCGCTCGAGTTCGCGTTTGGTCAATCAGCGCAGCCGCCGCCCCAAAAACAGGTCCGCTCCCCGGCACGCCCTGCCGGATGCGACGGTCTTTTCCGGGGTGATCCACCCAAAAATTTTTCCCGCGTTTTTCGCCATGCCTCAGAATCGCAGCAAACGGGATTTCCGGTGCGCCTTGTTCGGTCCTTTTTCTGAGAAGGCACTACGATTGAGATAGGGGTGTTTACCCTATTTTTCTCTTATAAACACTTAATTGACAAAAAACTGTGGACAATCCGCTGATTGTATCAAGACGTGTTAAATAATTATGAATTATGCCCGAGAGTAATAATAATCGTCTTCCGGGAGTCATGCGGGTTGCGATCATCGACGATCATTCGGCGCTAATCGAGATGTTGTCCCAGGTGATCGATCGAATCCCCGGATTCAAGGTGATCGGTTCGGCAAAGGAGGCGGTGAGCGGGCTCGAACTCTGCCGGCGCGAAAAGCCCGATATCATCGTGCTTGATGTGGTGCTGCCGCGGGTCTCGGGGCTTTCGCTCTTGGTGGACATCAAGTCGATCAGCCCGGAGTCGCGCATCCTGATATTCGCCGGATCGGTGAGCCCGGCGTCGGTGTTCGGTGCCATGTCGGCGGGCGTTGCCGGATTTCTCGAGAAGACCTGCACCCTCGAGGAGTTCCGCTCCGCCCTTCAGGCCGTGTCCTCGGGCCGGGTCTATTTCGATTCCCAGGTCAGCGAAATCATCAAGAACATCGTGAGCCGCAATCCCGTGGTCCAGGCGGCATGCGCCAAGCTCACGCCGAGGGAGAAGACCGTTCTTGGCTTCATAGCGAATGGCATGAGCTCCAAGGAAATCGCCACTTTGATGGGGGTGAGCATCCACACGATCAACAATCACCGCAGCAATCTGATGAGGAAGATCGGCCTGCACCGCGTGGCGCAATTGACGCTGCATGCGGCGCGAATCGGCCTTGTCAGCGAGAATGCGGACGATCGTTCAGCGGCGGCGCGCAGCACAAGATGAGCCCGCGCCCCTCACGCCCGAATGAACCGAATCCCTATCACGCATGTAGCGCCCCACGTCCTCCATCTTGAGGACAAGGCCACCGAGGCCGAGGCGGTCCGGAAGGTGATTAGGCCCGAGTGGCCGAACTGCCGGATCGAGCATGTCCGGACGCGGGAGGACTTTGCCGCGGCGCTCGAACGCGCCGAGCCCGACCTCATCATCTCGAATCTTTCGTCGCAGAGGTTTGACGGACGGGTGGTGCTCGCCCTGGCGCATCGGCGTCGGCCGGATGTCCCGTTCCTGTTCGTGACGAACCGCACGATGGAGGACCGCGCGATAAAGGCGCTCGACCAGGGCGCGACGGACTACGTGTTCATCGACCGACTGGACCGGCTTGCACCGGTCATTCGCCGCGCCCTCACGGAGGCAAAGGACAAGAGGCAGCTGCAGTACGCCACCGACGAGGTCAGGCTCCTGAACAAGCGCCTGCACCTGTACGCAAGGTCGATCACGGATCTGGTCTGGGACTGGGACCTCGTCACCAACGAGAGCTGGCACAGCGGGGGGATGTTCGAGGCCCTGGGCTACGCGAGGAATGAGGTCAAGGCGGGTTTCGAGGCGTGGTCCAAGTTGATACACCCCGATGACGTCCAGCGGGTCAATGCGAGCCTCCAGGCGGCCCTGTCTGGCGCGCAGGAGCGCTGGGAGGAGACCTACCGATTCCGCCACAAGCGGGGCCATTACCTGAATCTGCGCGCGGAGGGCCTGGTCGACAGGGACAAGACGGGACGCGCGGTGCGCATGGTCGGATCGCTGACCGACATGACGAAGAGCAGCCATGCGGAGGGGGAGCTGATGGAACATGCCGCGTTCCTGGACCAGGCCTCGGACGCGATCTCATTGATGGACCTCGACGACAGAATCCTCTTCTGGAGCAAGGGTGCCGAACGGATGTACGGCTGGTCCGCAGCCGAGGCCTCCGACCGGAAGTCCACCGAGCTGATAGACCAGGGCTCCGAGGAATACGAGGAGGCCAAGAGGGTGCTGCTCGTGAAGGGCCGCTGGATCGGCGAACTCCGAAAGATGGCGCGGGACGGGCGCACCCTGACGATCGAGGCGCGCTGGACGCTCCTGCGCGACGGCCAGGGAAATCCGAAGTCCATCCTGGCCATCGACACCGACCTGACCGAGAGGGAGAGGCTGGAGGTCCAGTCGCTGCGCAACCAGCGGATGGAGAGCCTCGGCACCCTTGCGAGCGGCATCGCCCACGACCTGAACAACGTGCTCGCGCCGATGTGCATGTCCATCGCCCTGCTCAAGCTCAAGATTCCCGACGACAAGGAGACGATGCGGGTGCTGGATGTGCTCGAAACAAACACCCGCCGCGGCGCCCGGCTTATCAAGCAGGTCCTTACGTTCGGCCGCGGGATCGAGGGGGAGCGCATCGTCGTCGACCTCGGCCACATCATCCGCGAGATCGAGGAGATCGTCCACGACACCTTCCCGAAGCCGATTCAATTCTCGGCGGTCTTTCCGGAGGAGCATTCCACCGTGACCGGGGATCCGACCCAGTTGCACCAGGTGCTCCTCAACCTCAGCGTGAACGCCCGCGATGCGATGCCGGATGGGGGAAAGCTGACGATCAGCCTTGAGAACGTGACGCTCGACTCCACCTATGCGGCGATGAACCCGGAGGCAAAGCCGGGGCCCTACGTGGTGGTCACGGTCGCCGATACGGGAAGGGGCATACCCAAGGACATCCAGGACAAGATCTTCGACCCGTTCTTCACCACGAAGGAGGCAGGCAAGGGCACGGGCCTCGGGTTATCCACCTCCCTGGCCATCGTGAAGGGACACGGCGGTTTCATCACCGTCCACAGCGAGCTCCACCGGGGAACGGTCTTCAAGATCTACCTGCCCGCGAACGCGGTGCCCTGGTCGGCCGATACCCCTGAGGACACTCAGGCAGACGTTCCCCACGGCAACAACGAGCTGATCCTCGTCGTGGACGACGAGGAGCCGATTCGGATCGTGATGGAGGAAACCCTGAAGAAGTTCGGCTACCGGGTGATGCTCGCCTCCAACGGGGCCGAGGCGATTTCACACTACGCGATGCACCAGGAGGACATCGCCGTCGTGGTCACCGACATGGTGATGCCCGTGATGGATGGCCTGGCCACGGTCTTCGCCCTGAAGACCATTAACCCGAGGGTGAAGATCATCGGCTCGAGCGGCATGGGATCCGATCCGGTCGAGAACCGCGCGAAGGCGATCAATGCCGGGGTGAAGCACTTCATCTCGAAACCCTTTGCCGCAGAGGCGCTCCTGAGGATGATTGGAAAAATCATCCACCGGGGAAGCAGGCCGCCACGCTAGGAGCCCCAGAGGGCACCGGAGCCCCTTTCCTGGTCCGACGGCTCTGGCCCCCGGGATCGGATTCGAGCTAGGCAGTGTCTTCAAACCTCATGAGTGAGCCAATCAAGCACCGTTGCGAACTGGACGAAGCCGAGGAAGGTGACGGCCAGCTTCTCGTAACGAGTTGCGATCCGGCGGTGACGTTTGATTCGGGCAAAGTAGTTTTTGATCGTGTGTCGATGAGCATAGAGGCGGCGGTCGAAGTGAACGGCGATACGACGGGTGCCTTTGGGAGGAATGCAGACCATCGCTCCGCTTGCAGCGAGGCGATGCCTGAGACCATTCGAATCGAAGGCTTTGTCGGCAACGGCCCAAGAGCCGTACCCTTCGTCGCGCGAATTCGTCAAGCAATCCAACGTCTACCAGGAATTCCTCGCTGAGCGGGAGAAGATTCTGAAGCACAAGTGGCTGGAAGCTAGTTGGTCACGAGAACGCGGGAATGGCGATAAGGGGGAGATTCTTGGTCAAGATCGACCGGAGGGCCTATCTGATCTGAACCAAGGGCGCAGCCAATGATGTTTTGCGCATTTTGATGTTTTCCCTTGTGCAGATTGCGACCATTTCGTCAGTGAGATGGATACTAAACCTTCTTCTTGGCTTTGTTCGCCGCGCCCCAAAGCGATCCTGGATTTATCCGATCAGGATAGAGCTCGAGCATCGCCCTATAAAGTTGCAGCGCGTCTGCCGTTAAAGCGTCGAGGCGATTGAAGTCGCGAAGGTATTGCTGAGTTTCCGCAATGATGCGAGGGTTATCGTCGTTTTCAGGAACCTTGTGCCCGGCCACAACAGCCTTAGGCGTCAAAGCCTCAAGCCGATCGAGCGTGGAGATCCACTCAAGCCGACTCTGCGTGTCAGTCTCGCCTAGGTAGGGATGAATTCCGTTGTAGACGGCGTCCCCGCCGACGATCAATCCAATCGAAGGAGCGTACAGGCAAGTCGAGTGAGCCGTATCGGTTCGTCCGGCATCCACCGCGATGAGTTTGTTCCCCTCAAGCTCCAGGTGGTCACCTTTGAGAGGTTCAGCAATTGATAGGCGTTCCGGAATTTGGCCGGGATAGAGCTTGCGCCAGAAATTATCGAGCCACGAAGGCGACAGCTGTTCGCTCATCGATTTGACCACTTCGGCAGTTGCGATAGCCCTTGCGCGCGGGAACCGCTCCAAGATCTGCGCAAGGCCGAAGAAATGGTCCCCATGTCCGTGGGTTAGATAAATCGCGGTGAGGTTCTTGCCGCTCTTGACGACCCAATCTAAAAGGGTCTGTGTTTGCTCGGTGGTGAGAAACGTATCCACGAGAACAGCATCGCGCTCGCCGTAGATCAGTGTCGAAGAATTCGCCACCCACATGAGTTCTTCTTTCCCGGCTGGCAAATCTCGACTTAGACCAGGGCGCTTTGTCGTGAGGACTTCGTATTGAAGGTTCTTGCTGGCGGTGTCGGTGGTATTCATTGAAAAGATCCTTTCTTGCTGTGGAACATTCGTATTAGTGGAGTAGACACCATGGAAAGTGCTGCAGACTGCGGCATCGGTCACGGACGGTTCGCGACAGGACGGAGAAGATGCTCGCGAAACCATTCTGTTGCGGCAGTTTCAGCGAGCGGAAACTGGTCGAGATAGGGATCGAAATGCCCACCCGGTATAAGGGCTAGGCGTTTGGGTTCTAGAGCGCGCCCATACGCTGCGAGTGCAAGATCAGTGACAGTCATCTTGTCCTCGCTGGCGACGACTACCAGCAACGGTGTTGGAGACACGCGAGAGATCCAATTGCCCGGTTCATACATGCGCGCAGCTCTTGTCGAGCGCAGGGTGATCTCGTTTTCCCATAGGCCCGTACTCACGGGTTGTAAGTAGAAGTCGAGAGCGTCCCTTGATCGATAGGCTGCAGGAACCGAGCTGTCTCCACTTACGACTGCCTGCCGGCGCAACGGCTCTCCGCGCAGCTGGGAGCGTTCATCCTCGTTGAAAGCCTGCTCCAGCACCGGAGAGGCGTCCGGCGAAACTCTCCTCAATCCCTGTTCGTAGCCGCTGATCGTCGGCACCTGAGCAACAACGCAGCGAAGCCGGCGGTCCGTGGCACCAAGCACGATAGCATGCCCGCCTGCATAGCTTGTTCCCCAAAGCCCGATGCGGAGTGGATCGACCTCTGGACGTGCTTCGAGGAAAGAGATGGCACGGCGCCAATCAGCAATTTGACACCACGGATCAACGTCCCCGCGAAGTTCTCCACCGCTCGTTCCGAAATTGCGATGGTCGTGAACGAGCACGACAAAACCCGCTTCGGCGAATGCTTTGGCAAAACGCTCAAGGCCATGTTCCTTGGTTCCAGCGAATCCGTGAGCCATTGTGATAGCCGGACGAGTCCTCCCACCTTCCGGCACGAAAAGCCAAGCTCCGAGTTCGATTTCGCCTTCTGCGGGGATTCGTACGTTCGTCTTTGAGGTCATATTAGTCGTTTGATGATGAGTTGTCATCCAAGGCAGAATTCTCTTGAGCCAGATCCCTAAAGCCGCATCTGGATTCTCTTGATACGGCCTACGTTCACTGTCACAATTAGCAAATGACCAGTCGTCTTTAATTAATCAAGGATAAAATTGTGAAATCTCGCCAATCCAATCCACGAGGGCCCAAGCCCAAGCCCGGAGTCCGGGAAAATCTCATACAGACAGGTTTAAGGCTGATCCACGCCGAGGGCTATACCGCCAGCGGCATTCAAAGCATCGTCGAAGCCGCCGAGGTACCTAAAGGGTCGTTCTACACCTATTTCGAAAGCAAGGAAGCCTTTGGGTCCGAGGTGGCTGATGCTTATTTTGCTCGTGGGTTGGGCAAGCTGCGAGATCTTCTACTCGATACCAACGTTGCTCCACTAGCCCGACTCGAAACGTATTTTGACGACAGGATCGAAGCATTGCGTGCAGGAAAATACACGCGGGGCTGTTTGCTCGGAAATCTTACGGTTGAGGTGGCAGACCACAGCACGTTGATACGAGGCCGTCTCGTACAGCATCTAGGAGAGTGGAGCAGGTTCTTTGAGGGCTGTATTGCCGAGGCTCAAAAACAGGGAAAGATCCGTAATCAATTGCCTGCAGATGTGCTGGGGCGATTTCTCCTCAATAGCTGGGAAGGAGCGCTCATACGTATGCGTGCCGAAAAGAGCGACAATCCTCTGACAGAATTCAAGAAGGTAATCTTCGGTACTCTTCTTGTCTGACACTCCGCGCTTAGGAGTTCCAGCGTAGTTTTCTAGGCGTTGAGAGCGAAAACCTTCCGGCCATCGACCTGAAGGTCAGCCCGGTAGTTATTCCACGTCTTCGCGCTTTAGATATTGGGGCGTTGCTTGGTTCCACTAGAGAATGTCTTTAAACCGCATGGAACATGAAAAGTGATGATCGGTCGTAAGATGCGCCATGTTGTTTACAGATCGGATGGAGTTGCCCGAGCCGCTCTGGGAGCGGCTAAAAAAATTGATCTGACCGCACCGGAAACCGGCAGGTGGCCTCTCGTAACAAAGGAGGGCGACCTCACAAAGATGACCGATGCATGGTTACAGCGATGTGGTATGTGCTTCGCACGGGTATTCCGTGGCGCGACCTTCCGCATCATTTCGGCCCCTGGAGCTCGGTTTATACGCGTTTCCGACGATGGTGTGCATCTGGTCTCTGGGCCAGAATCCTTGCTGAGCTTGGACGTGCAGAATTTGGCCGAATCCGCAGCGTGGACTGCTCGTACATCAAGGTGCATAGGGACGGCGCCAATCCGATTGGCGGACAAGCTTCTCAGGCAATGGGACGAACCAAGGGAGGCCTCAACACGAAGCTCGCCGCTGTGGTCGACGGTGTTGGCAGAGCAGTCGGACTCAATCTCACCTCTGGACAGCAGCACGACCTCAGAGCCTGCAAGCCGCTTGAAACCAAGCTGCATGGTCGTTGGGCCGTTGCCGACAAAGCCTTCGATTCGAATGGTCTCAGGCATCGCCTCGCTGCAAGCGGAGCGATGGTCTGCATTCCTCCCAAAGGCACCCGTCGTATCGCCTTTCACTTCGACCGCCGCCTCTATGCTCATCGACACACGATCAAAAACTACTCTGCCCGAATCAAACGTCACCGCCGGATCGCAACTCGTTACGAGAAGCTGGCCGTCACCTTCCTCGGCTTCGTCCAGTTCGCAACGGTGCTTGATTGGCTCACTCATGAGGTTTGAAGACACTGCCTAGCACTACTCCGTTAAGTAGTGCTTGAGTGATTCAGCTGCCTCCGCCAGGGTCTTGGGCATGATGACCGCCCATCAGATCATGCGGATCCGGCAGCAATTGCAGGATTTCGTCGAGGACTTCGCGGCTGATCTTGGCCGCAGCGAGCGTCGGCATTGGTGTGGTAAATATATTGAAGGCCTGCTGCGGGAAGGGGAACGCAAGTCGATAGAGCCCATGGCGGCCCGCATCGACGGCGACGAGCAGGCGTTACAGCAGTTCGTCAGTCAAAGCCCGTGGGATCACGAGGCGGTCCTTTTTAGCCTGCGCCAGCGGATGCGGCCCAAGGCGAGCCCGCCTGGTGTCCTCGTACTCGACGACACCAGCCTGCCCAAGAAGGGCAGTCACTCTGTCGGTGTCGCCCGGCAGTACTGCGGCGCCTTGGGAAAGATTGCCAACTGCCAGAGCATCGTCACTTGGCATTGGACCGACAAGCACCTGCACTGGCCCTTGGCCGCTCAGCTGTACCTGCCGGCAGAGTGGACGGAGGATCCCAAGCGCATGGCCGGGGCCGGCATTCCTCTGCCTGCACAGCGTTTTCGGGAAAAATGGCGCATCGCCTTAGATCTTCTCGATGAGATGAAGCCGCAGCTGCCTGCTTACGAGGCGATCGTCTTCGATGCTGGCTACGGGGTCGTTCTTCCCCTGCTTTCGGAGCTGGAGAAGCGTGGCGAGCCCTATGTAGCGCAGGTACCGAGCAATGTCGCCGCGTGGCCGGCCGACGCCGTCGCCACCCTGGTGCAGCCCACTGTGGGCCGTCCACGACAACACGCGGTCGTGCGCGATCCCGCCATTCGGCCGCAGTCGATGGTGCAGTGGCGAGAGCGCCTGCCAAAAGGCTGCTGGCGGCGCGTGACATTGCCCCGCGCCGATCACACTACGGTGCGCGCCGTGGCCGTTCGCGTGCGCGCCTCTCAGCGCGCCAGCCGTTGGCGCCAGCCAGGCGTCTTGCGATGGCTGCTTATCGAAGAGCTCGCTGATTCCACGTTCAAGTACCACCTCTCCAACCTTCCCGAAGACACGCCCCTCGAAGAGCTCGTGCGCCTCGCCCATCAGCGCTGGGCCATCGAACAGGGCTACCAGCAGTTGAAGGAGGAACTCGGCCTCGAACACTTCGAGGGCAGATCTTGGAGAGGGCTTCACCACCACCTCACCCTCTGCTTTCTTGCCTTCTGCTTCCTCGCCTGCCTGCGCTCTTCAAAAAAAACTCCCCTCGCTGCCTGAAGTCAGGCGCTGGCTTATCGAGGCCCTCACCCTCTGCTCCTGTCCGCGCTGCCGCACCCGCTTCACCCGCTCCGGGATCATTCTCGACTCGTCCTGACTACTTAACGGAGTAGTGCTAGAAGGAAACGTCGACGCGCTCCGTGACGAGGAGCACGGACTGGTCCCGCGTGGACGCCTTGTAGGCGACCCTGATCGCATCGATCGCGGCGCGGTTTGCGGGCGTGTCCTCATAGAGGATGACGAGGACCTTGGAGCGAAGGCGGCTCGGCGCCTCCGAGCCCCGGGCGCGCCACTGGCCGTAGGCGTCCAACACGGTCAGCCCGTCGGGAAAACGCGGGGTGACCTCCCTGTCGAGAAACGCCCGCCACTGGATCTCGCGAAGGCCTTCCTCGGGATCGTCGGCAGAGCTGATCGCGAAATAGAGCTCGCTCCTCAGCCAGTGGGCTGCGCTGGGCCGCGCGGGGTCTCCCTGGAGAGAAGCCTGCGGACTGGCCGGGGTTTGAGCGCCGGCGTTAAGGGCCGCGAGCGAGACGAGCGCGAGGGCCGTCAGAAGCGCAAAGCGTATGGATTTCATGGTGGGTGATTCGATTGTCCTAGGTCTTGGGTAAGGGGAGCCTGGCCTTCCTGGAAGAGATGATCTCCGTGTTCATGCCGGCCCAGTGCAGGCGCCCGAGGTAGCGGCCGTGCTCCATCTTGACGCACCGGTCCACCACGACCGTCAGCCCGCTTGCCGCGGCGTACTCGGCAGCCTCGATGTTGACCAGCTTCAGCTGGAGCCAGAGCGCCTTGGCGCCGGCCGCCACGGCCTGTCTCGCGACGGCCAGGCATTCCGAGGCGGGCCGGAACACATCCACCAGGTCCACCGGCTCCGGGATGCTGGCAAGGTCCGGATAGGCCCTTTCGCCGAGGATCTCACGGGCCTTGGGGTTCACGGGGATGACGCGGTACCCCTCCCTCTTGAGGTAATTGGCCACAAACCAGCTCGCGCGCTGGGGATCGGTCGACAAGCCGACGACGGCGATCGTGCGGACCTCCCGCAGGAGCCGCTGGATGACCCTCGGATCCTGGTAGAGCCTCTGCTGCTCCGGGTTGAGCGCCGAGTTCAGCGTGACGGCGCAAGCAGTGCCTGGTCCAGGTCCCATAGCAGGTCCTCAACGTTTTCGAGGCCGATCGAGAGGCGGATGAGTTCAGGGCCGACGCCCCCCTTCGCAAGCTCGTCATCGGAAAGCTGCTGGTGGGTGGTCGACGCAGGATGGATGACCAGGCTCCTCACGTCGCCGATGTTGGCGAGGTGGGAGAAGAGCTGCAGCGCCTCGATGAACTTCCTTCCCGCCGCGCGGCCGTCGCCTGCGGAGCCGGCCTTTAGGCCGAACGAAAACACGGCGCCGGCGCCCCCAGGGAGGTATTTTTGCGCCAGCACATGGTCGGGATGGCTGGGAAGCCCCGCATAGGCGACCCAGGCGACCGCCGGGTGCCCCTCAAGAAACCGGGCGACCCTGAGGGCCGAGGCCGACTGGCGCTCCATCCGGAGGGAAAGCGTCTCGAGCCCCTGGATCAGCAGGAAGGCGTTGAACGGCGAAAGGCAGGCGCCCGTGTCCCGCAGGGTCTCCGCCCTCGCCTTCATGAGGAATCCGTGGTGCCCAAAGGTGTCGAAGAACCGGAGGTCATGGTAGGCAGGGGACGGCGCGGCGATGCTCGGAAACCGGCTGAAGTCGAACGTGCCCGAGTCGAGGATGACGCCGCCCAGGGCGGTGCCGTGGCCCCCGATGAACTTGGTTGCCGAATGGACGACGATCGAGGCCCCGTGCTCGATCGGGCGGCAGAGCGCCGGCGTCGCCATGGTGCTGTCGACGATGAGCGGGATGGCGCGCGAGGATGCGAGCGCGGCGACGCGCTCGATGTCAAGGACGGCGCCCCTGGGGTTGCCCAGGGTCTCCCCGTAGAGCGCCCTCGTCCTCGGGGTGATCGCAGCCTCCCAGTCGTCAATCCGCGACGGCTCCACAAACCGAACGCCGATCGAGAATTTCCTCAGGGTGTGGACCAGCTGGGTGATGGAACCGCCGTAGAGCTGGGACGAGGCCACGATCTCGTCCCCGGGTTGCAGGAGCGTGAGGAACGTCACGAGCTGCGCAGCCATCCCGCTTGCCGTCGCCAAGCCCCCGGTCGCGCGCTCGAGGGAGGCCATCCGCTCCTCGAACACGGCCGTCGTCGGGTTGCTGATTCTCGTGTAGATGTTCCCGTACTGCTTGAGCTCGAAAAGCTGGGCAGCCTGCTCGGTATCCTCGAAAACGAAGGAGGTGGTCTGGTAGATCGGGACCGCCCGGGCGCCCGTCACCGCATCGGGGACATGCCCTGCGTGCACCATGCGCGTTTCGAATCCAAACTGGCGGGGTTCTTTCTCCTTGCTCACGGACCCATAGGGAATGCCCTTCCGGCGCCAATGCAAAGTAAGATTCAGCCCCGGTGCGCATTTCTGTTTCCGGCCGGGCCCTGGGCCGTGTAGCATGCCTTCCCATGACGGATGATTCGATCACGGCGGTCTACCGCGTTCGCGCAAGGGAAGGGTGACCTCCCATCGCGCCTCGAGTCGCTCCTGCTTGAACAGACCGTCGAGCTGCCGCGCTCCGCGCTGAGGCCCGCCTTCGCCCGCAAGCCCCTGGTCGGGCGCGTGGTCGGGGCGACCCAGATCGGACCCGACCTTTACCGGGCCACGCTGGCCCAGCCCGCCCTGGCCGCGGGCAAGGATCCGGCCCAGCTGCTCAATGTGCTGTTTGGCAATTGCTCCCTTCAGCCGGACATCGAGCTCGAGGACGTGGGGCTTCCCGCCGGGCTGGCGGCAACGCTCGGAGGCCCGCGCTTTGGCGTCGCGGGGATCCGCAGCGCGCTTGGGATCCATGGGAGGGTCCTCACCGCGTCGGTGCTGAAGCCGGTGGGCCTCTCGGTGGCCGAGGCCGCCGCCCTCTGCCGGACGCTTGCGCAGTCCGGACTCGACATCATCAAGGATGACCACGGTCTGGCGGACCACCCGTTCTGCCCGTTCGCGGAGCGCGTGGAGGCGTGCCTCGGCGCCACCGAAGAGGCGGCCCGCGAGACCGGCGGGAGGGCGGTGTACGTTCCGAACCTGATCGGCACGCCCCAGAGGGTCATGGCCCAGGCGTCCACGGCCAGGCGGCTCGGCGCAAGGGCGGTCATGGTGTCGCCCATGCTTCTCGGGCTTCCGTTCCTGAACGAGCTGGCCGCTGGTCTCGGCATTCCCATTCTCGCCCATCCCTCGTTCGCCGGGTCGCTGCGGATCTCGGCCCCGGCCCTGCTCGGAAAGCTCTTCCCCTTTTTCGGCGCCGATGCCGTCATCTATCCGAACTACGGCGGGCGTTTCAGCTACAGCCGCGACGAATGCGCGTCGATCGCCCGGGCCCTCCGGGAGCCGGACGCCGCGGTGAAGCCCGCGTTCCCGGTTCCGGCGGGGGGCATCAAGTTCGAGAACATCGGCGAGGTGCTCGGATTCTACGGAGCCGACGCGATCCTCCTGCTCGGCGGCAGCTTGCTTGACTGCCCAGACCACGCCACGCTGCTCTCCCGGGCACGCCAGTTCGTCGCCGCCGCCCATCGCGCCCCCCATCCCCCATGAGCCACAAGACCCACATCGCCAGGACCGGGCCCTACCGCTGGGACGGCGTTCCCGTGCTGGCCTACAAGGAGGACGGCGGGACGCATTTCAGGAGCGTCACCCGACAGGTGCTCTTCGACGACGGCCGGCACATCGACACGCAGCTGAGGTATTTTGAGGTCGCCCCCGGGGGGCACTCCACGCTCGAGCGGCACGACCATGCCCACCTGGTCATGGTCATCCGGGGCCGGGGCCAGGCCCTCGTGGGACGGGAGATCCTGACGCTCGGGACCCACGACATTGTCCACGTCCCCCCGCAAGCCTGGCACCAGTTTCGCGCGACCAGCGACGATCCGCTCGGGTTCCTCTGCCTGGTGAAGCGCGACCGCGACAAGCCATGCCGGCCCACGGCGGACGACCTCGAAGCGCTCAGGGCCGAGAAGGCCGTGGCCGCATTCATCCGCGTGTAGTCGGCCATCATCTTCCGCCATGAGCCTCCCCGATCACGTCCAGCCCGCCACCTCCGCGGCGCAGGCGCTCGGCTTCCTGGATCCGTCGACCGGCGCCTTCGTGCCCCCCATACAACCGGCGACAACCTACGAGCGCGGCGCCGACAACAGGCTCCTGTCCGGGAGGCTCTATTCGAGGCCGGACAACCCGGGATACGATCTGCCCGAGGCGCTCCTAACCCGACTCGAGGGCGGCGCGGAAACGGCGGTGTTCAGCTCCGGGATGAGCGCGGCAACGGCCGTGTTCCTGGCTCTGAGGCCCGGCGACCACGTGCTGGTTCCCGAGGTCCTTTACTGGGCGTTCAGGAGCTGGCTTAAGGGCTGGGCCGCCCCCTGGGGCCTCAAGGTTGAGCCCGTCGACATGACCGACGCCTCGCGCGTTGCGTCCCGGGCGAGGCCCGGCGAGACGAAGCTCATCTGGGTCGAGACCCCGGCCAACCCGACCCTCGTCGTCAGCGACATCGCGGCCCTGGCCGAGATCGCCCACAGGGCCGGCGCCCTCCTCGCCGTCGACTCCACGTTTGCGACGCCGGTGCACACCCAGCCGATCGCGCTCGGCGCCGACCTGGTGATGCATTCCGCGACCAAGTATTTGAACGGGCACTCCGACGTCGTCGCCGGCGCGGTGACGACGCGGGCGTTGAACGACCACTGGCGCTCGATCAAGACCGTGCGTTCCCAGGCGGGGTCCGTCCTCGGCCCGTTCGAGGCATGGCTGCTCCTGCGGGGCATGCGAACGCTCTATGTCCGGGTCATGGCGCAGAGCCGGGGCGCCCAGCGGATCGCCGAGCACTTCGTGGGGCATCCCCGGATCGAGGGCGTCCTCTACCCGGGCCTGCCGGGCTTTCCAGGGCACGCAGTCGCAATCCGGCAGATGCGCGGAGGGTTCGGAGGCATGGTGTCGATCCGCGTCAAGGGCGGGGCGCCGGGCGCTTTGGGTTTCATCGGCAGGCTGCGCATCTGGAAGCGGGCCACTTCGCTCGGGGGCGTCGAGAGCTTGGTCGAGCACCGGGCGAGCGTCGAGGGAGCCGAGAGCACCACCCCGGCGGACCTTCTGCGCATGTCCGTCGGCCTCGAGGACCCCTCCGACCTGGTCGCCGACATCGAGCAGGCGCTCGGGTAGCGCCGGGACCTCACCATCCCGCCGCCTTGCGGATCGGGCCGAGCAGGTCGAGGGCGATCTGCTCGTGCTGAAAGGCAACCAGATGAGGATTGCTCGGCGTCCCCGGGAAGAATCCCGTGCGCGCCACCCCCACCCGCTCGTCCCCCGCCCGGCGCCGCCCGTCCGCCACGGCCTGGATCGTCACAAGGAGCTGGTCGCGCGCCGCGCGCGAGCGGCCGTCGGAGCCGTCGGATTGAAATCCGCTCTCCGTTAGGAGGATGTAGGCCCTGGGATAAGCGGAGCGCACCTCGGCCACGAACGCCCCGTACGCCGCCGTGAAGCGTTCGGCGTCCAGCGGACCCCCGTCAAAATCCGTCCCGTCGTTGATCACGATCACATCGGGCTGGTACCGGGAAGGGTCCCACGGAAAGCCGGCGGTGTCCGGAAGCGTCCTTGGGAAAAACACCGGCAGCGTGTTGACGTCCGATTTGCCGGCCCAGTCGCGGGTTATGCCCCTGCCGCCGTAGCTGATCAGGTGGACCTGGGCGCCCAGCCACCTCGCGAGCAGCATGCCATAGGAGCGCGCCGCATTGGTCGACCGGGCCGTTGAGTCGTTCTCCGGAGGGAACCGCTCGTCGTATTCCCCGCAGGTCAGCGAATCGCCTATGAACATCAGCTTCCGCTCCGGAAACGCGGGGGGGGCCAGCAGCTCGCAGCCGGCCGGCAGCAGCAATCCGTCAAAGGATGCCGTCCCCATCCATGACTCGGTCCTGCGGACGAATTCGACGACCCAGCCTGCGGCGGGCGCGGCACCCGTCGGCAGCACGATCGCGTTCTCGCCCTGCTTCAGGTGGATCACCACGGGGTCCCAGCCATTGCACGACAGGTTGAAATAGCAGTCCGGCGAATCGCCGGTCATCCTCACCGTGGGCGCAGGCCCCCGGTAGGCGAAGCGGACCGTGATTCCCGGGTATCCCATCTGGGCCCCGCGGCCCGAGGTCTCGACCCGCCCCATGTACAATATCCGGGCATCCGAGGCGGCCACCGCGGCCGGGGTCGGGGGCTCCGCGCAGAGGGCCGCGGAGCCCGCGAGAAGGACGAGGAAAAGCGCCGGCTTCATGGGGGAGGTCCTCATTCAAATTGCCTCCTGAGCTCCGCAAGCTCCCTTCTGAGCTCGGCCACCTCCCCGCGCAGCGCTCCGACCTCCTGCTCGAGTCTGGACATCCGCTCAGTCCCGGGCAGTTCCGCCGGGACCGCCGGCTCGGCGGCGGGCCCGGAATCGGAATGGCCGGGGGCGGCCGCGCCGCAGAGCAGATGCGCGTAGCGCTGCTCCTTCATCCCCGCCTGGCGGGGAAGCTTGACCACCAGCGCCTCGGACGGCCTTGCAGCCAGCCCGTCCAGGCAGGCCTCGGTGTCGCCGAGGCGTTCGAACTCGTGCATTCGTCCGGTTCGGCCGCGAACCTCTCCGACGGTCTGCGGCCCGCGGAGCAGAAGGACGCATAGGACGGCCGTCTCCGGGCGCCCGAGCCCAAGGGTTTCCACGGCTCGGTGCCCGTAACGCGCCACGCGGCTGTCCGCCCCCTGGAACATGAAGGCCAGCCTCTTCTCGCGCAGCGAGTCGAGGGCGCGGGTCACCGCCTCCTCGGAGTACGCAACCACCGGATCCCGGTTCGAGCTCTGGTTGCAGGCGTTCGTCAGCGCGTTGAGCGACAGCGGATAATAGTCCGGCGTCGTCAGGTCCTTCTCGATGAGGGAGCCGAGAACCCGCGCCTCCACCGGATTGAGCGAATCCATTTCGGGGCGGGTTCCGCGGTCAGGGCAGCGCCGGCCTAGGAGCCTCCGCCTGGGACACAAGCTGGAACGACGCCGGCTTCAGCCCCTCGCTCGACGCCTTCAGCTTGAGGGTGCCGGGCTCCTTGGTCGACTGCACGATGACCTCGGCCAGCCCGTTGAACACGCTGCGGGACCAATGGACGGCCGGGGGATCATCCTGCAGGCGCAGCGTGACGCCCTTGCTAAGCCCCGCCCCCTCGGGGCCGTAGTTCTCGGTGGGGACCGCGATCACGTTCTCGCCCGCATGAAGGACCGACTTCACGTCAAAGATCGCGGCCGAGCGCCCGTCGACTCCCTTGCTGATCCTGTGCCCGTTCACATAGACCCCCACGCCCCCGGCGATCCGCGAAAAGACAAGTTCCACGGCCGCCGCATCCAGATCCTTTGCCTCGAGCTTCAGGCGCGTGCGATAGAAGGCCCGCTCCCTGAGGCCGAGAATGCCGACATCCGCGCGGACGTCGACCGGGTCCCAGCTGGAGTCGTCAAACGCGACGCCGTTCTCGGGGGCCGTCTCGGAATTCGTGCTGGCCGCCTTCTTCACCCGCCATCCGTCGACGGGAATCGTGCGCGAGGAGGCAACCGGGACATAGGTGTCGGGCTCGTGGCAGCTCGGGTCCCCGTTGCCCACCCCGATGATTTTCCCGGGCCCCTCGACCTCGAAGGCGATGCTGTTCCCGGCGGTCGGCACGACCCGGCCCTGCGCGTCGGTCACGCTGACCGTGAAGACCGACACGTCCTCCCCGTTCGCTCCGATGGCGGCGCGGTCGGGCTTCAGCTGCACCGCCGCCGGGGCTCCCGTCGTCTCAACCTTCGTCTCGGCGACGACCTTGCCGCCCCGGAAGGCCCGCGCCTCGAGGGTCCCCGGCGCATACGCCACCTTCCACTTCATTTCGACGTACCTCTTGGCCACCTGGCGCCCAAGGCTGCGGCCGTTCAGGAACAGCTCGACCTCGTCGCAGTTGGTGTACGAGCGCACATCGATATCCTGGCCTTCCTTGCCGGGCCAATTCCAGTGCGGCAGCACGTGAACCATGGGGTTTTCGGTCCAGGCGGCCTGGTAATACCAGAAATTGTCCTTCGGGAATCCGCAGGTGTCCATGATCCCGAAATGCGAGTTGATGACGGGCCATCCGTACGGGGTCGGCTCGCCCCGGTAGTCGAAGCCGGTCCACACAAAGCCGCCGGACATCCAGGGGCGCGTGGAGAAGTACGTCACCCAGGTTTCGGCCGTCTGCGCCCAATCGGGCGCGGTGTCGTCGTAGGCGCTGATGTACCCGCGAACCGGGTCGGTTGTGTAGATCCCGCGGGTCGAGATCGTGCTGCCCTGCTCGCTTCCGACATTGGGCTGCAGCGGGTGCTCCCTGTGGTAGGCGTCCATGTCACTGCCGACATGGTAGCTCCAGCCGCGAACCTCGATGGCCTCGTTGATGCCTTCGTATTCGTTTCCTATCGCCGCATTGCAGGTGACCGGACGGGTTGAATCGAGCCTCTTGACCAATGCCTGCATCGTGGTGACAACGCGCCTGCCCGACTGGGTCTCCTGGGCGGCGAACTCCTCGTTGCCGAGCGACCAGATGCCAACGCTGGCATGGTTGCGGTCGCGCCTGACCTGTTCCTCAAGCATCGAAAGGTGCTGCGGATCGCTTCCGAGCACGCGGTTCTCGTCCATGACGATGATCCCGAGGCGGTCGCAGGCGTCCAGGAGCTCGGGGGTGGGCGGGTTGTGGGAGGTCCTGTAGGCGTTGCAGCCCATGTCCTTGAGCCTCGCGATCCTGAAGTACTGAAGCCCGTCGGGAAGGGCCGAGCCCACGCCGGCATGGTCCTGGTGGTTGGAGGTCCCCTTTAGGACGTAGGGCCTTCCATTAAGGAGAAAGCCCCGGTCGGGATCAAACCCCACCGTTCGGATGCCGAACGCGGTCTCGATCCGGTCCACCTCCTTGCCGCCGCTAGAGACGGTCGTGACGAGCGTGTACAGGGCGGGTCCCTCGGGCGACCAAAGCTCGGGCGCCTGGACGACCGCGGTCTGCTCAACGTCGGCCCTGGACTTGGCGCCCACCTGCGCGGCGCGGGTCGCCTTCGCGACCGTCTTGCCGGCCGGTGAGAGGATCTCCCAGGTGACCGCGGCGTCCGCCGCACGGTCCAGCGTGTTGGCAAGCTTCGCCTGCATGTGGATCTCCGCGGGGCCCTTGGCGTCATTGGCCTTGAACTGGCTGAAGACAAACACGCCGTCGGGCGCGATCGAAAGGGGGGCCGTCTCCACGAGCCACACGTGCCGGTAGATCCCGGCGCCCTCGTAGAACCAGCCCTCGAACTGCGACGCGTCGACGCGCACCGTCACCACGTTCCGTCCGCCGCAGTTGGCAACGTCGGTGATGTCGTACCGGAAACCGTTGTAGCCGCCCTCATGATGACCGACGAACCATCCGTTGACGATCACGATGCAGTCGCGGTAGACCCCGTCGAACTCGAGCCAAAGCCTCTTGCCCGATGTGGAGGCCGGGAGCTCAAAGGTGCGCCGGTACCAGCCCGTGCTGTTCTGGGGAAACCCCTCCCCCAGCGCGCGGAAGCCGTGCGAGGCGTCCGCAGTGGGGTCGAACGGAAGCTCGATCGCCCAATCGTGGGGAAGGTTAATCTTGCGCCAGCTCGCGTCGCTGTAATCGGTGTTCGCCGGACCATAGGCGGTTTCCGCCTTTCCCAGGCTGTAGCCGGTGCCCCAGTCGTTGCCGAGGTGGAATCTCCAGCCCATGTCCAGAAGGAGCCTCTCCCGCGGGGGCGCGTCGGAAGCGAGGCAACAGTGGCTGGCGACTCCGATCGCCAAGGCCAATAGAAACGCAAAGAGGCGGCGTGAACCTGGGTACATAATGGGGAATGGGGGGTCCGACCATGGCAAACTCCCGGGTCCGCGGCAAGCCGCCTTGCTTCCCCCCGCCGGGATCCGGGTGGCTTCAGGGCGGCAGCACGCAGTTCTAGCGAGCCGCGAATTTGTAGATCGTCGTCGAGCGGTAGGTGTCCCCGGCCTTCAGCACGTAGGACGGAAAATTCGGCTGGTTGACCGAATCGGGGAAATGTTGGGTCTCAAGGCATAGGGCGCAGTGCTGCCGGTAGACGACCCCCTTCTTGCCCGTGATCGTCCCATCGAGAAAATTACCCGTATAGAACTGCACCCCGGGCTCCGTGCTCGAAACCTCCATCACGCGCCCGGACTTGGGATCATAGACGGTGGCAACAGTCCCGAGCCGGCCCCCGCCCCCATTCAGCACAAAATTGTGGTCGTAGCCCACCGGCTTGCCCCCCACCGCCTCCAGATGCTCGCCGATGCGGGTTGGCTTGCGGAAGTCCATGGGGGTCCCCGCAACCGCCCTCAGCTCGCCCGTCGGGATCAGCGTCGAGTCCACAGGCGTGAATCGGTCGGCATTGAGCGTCAAGACCTGGTCGAGGATGTCACCGTTCTCGGGGCCGCCGAGGTTGAAGTACGAGTGGTTCGTGACATTCACCGGCGTGTCCTTGTCGGTCGACACCGTGTAGTCGATCCGGAGCTCGTTCGCGTTCGTGACCGTGAAGACCACCGCGACGCTGCAGTTGCCGGGATATCCCTCCTCCCCTTCCTTGCTGAGGTAGGTGAACCGGACGCTGGGATCCGCCCCGGGCACGACCTCGGCGTTCCAAACGACCTTGTCAAAGCCCTTGTTCCCGCCATGCAGGTGGTTCGGCCCGTCGTTGGTCGCAAGGTGGTAGGTCTTCCCGTTCAGCGTGAAGAGTCCCTTCGCAATGCGGTTGCCGACCCGGCCCACCGTCGCGCCGAAGTACGGCTCCTTCGCCAGGTATCCCTGCAGGGTGTCGAAACCCAGCACGACGTCGTCCAGCCTCCCGTAGCGGTCGGGGGTGTCCAATTCCGTGATCGTGGCGCCGTAGCTCATGATCTTGGCGGTCATGCCGCTCGAATTCGTCAGAACGTAGAGGTCCACCGCCTTGCCGTCGGCCGTTCCGAACGGGAGCTTGTCGACCTTGGAGAAGCCGGCCGCGGCGGACAGGCCGAAGGTTGCAATGAGGGTGCAGAGCCGGGAGGTGTTCCGAGCGTTCATGGGAAAGCTGTCTTGATTGGATTCCGTTGGCCCTTTCGGGATCAGCCGGAGAAATAGACGTAGGCGGCCAGGATGCAGGCCAGGATGAACGCCGAGGCGAAGACGTCCTTCTTCTCCCAGCTTGAGCGGGTCCGGGCGCGATCGTCGTCCGAGGCCGTCGCGAAGGTCAGGCTCTTGATCCTCGCGTAGTCGGGCACCGCGGTCATGTAGCTTACGACGACCATCACGATCGCCGCGACGACGGTGATCAGCACGCTGAAGTACTGGAAATTGATGTTGTTGACGATCCAGAGGAAGGATCCCTGCTCGTATCCCTGCTCGAATCCGTGGAGCTTCATGGTGACAGGCGTGTCAACGATCATGCGGAAACCCCCGATGACGAACCCGACCACCATCGCCCACAGGCATCCCTGGGCGTTGAGTCGTTTCCAGAAGACGCCAAAGAAGAAGACGACGAAGATGGGCGGAGCCAAGTAGCCCTGGACCGACTGCAGGTAGCCGTACAGGCCGTGGGCGCCCTGGATGACCGGTATCCAAAGAAGTGCGACCACAATCATCACGCCTGTTGCGATGCGCCCCATCCGCACGAGCTCGTGCTGCGAGGCGAGCGGCCGCAGCTTCTGGTAGATGTCCACCGTGAAGAGGGTCGAGCAGGCGTTGAAGACGCCCGCCAGCGAGCCCATGAGCGCCGACAGCAGGCCCGCGACGACCACGCCGCGCAGCCCCGGCGGGAGCAGATACTTGACCATCAGGGGAAATGCGGCCTGGGCCTCAGCCGGGACCGGCTTTCCATCGGCCCCCACCATCGAGGCGAGCTCGGGTATCTTCCCGCTCTTGGCCAGGGCAAAGCAGATGAGGCCCGGGATGATGAAAAGGTAGACGGGAAACAGCTTCAGGAACGCGGCGAAGATGCTCCCGCGGCGGGCGATCGTCTCATTGGGCGCACCGAGGGCCCTCTGGACGATGTATTGGTCGGTGCACCAGTACCAGAGGCCTATGATCGGCGCGCAGATGAGCATTCCCGGCCACGGAAAGTTCCCGTTGAAGTACCAGGCCTGCTTCACCACGGAACCGGCCGTGTTTGTGTTGAGCACGGGCGACCATGTTGACTCGACTCCCGCCGGAGTGATCGGCTTCCAGAGGTTGAACATCTCCGATCCGCAGAAATGCCGGAGCTCCCCCCACCCTCCAAGGCGGTGGAGCCCGTAGAACGTGAGGCAGGCCGATCCGCCGATCAGGACGATCACCTGAACCGCGTCGTTGTAGACGACGGCCCTCATGCCGCCGAGGGTCGTGTAGAGTCCGGTCAGCAGGATCACCGAGACAGACCCGATCCAGAAGCTGTTGATGGTCGAGCCGCCCAGGGTGATGTGGACCTCCGGCAGGAGCGTCGCGAAGACGACGCCGCCCGCGAAGATGCCGACCGCGATCTTTGAAAGGATGAACGTGATCAGGGAGACGATGGAGAGGACGTAGCGCGAAGGGGTGCTGAAGCGCCGCTCGAGAAACTCGGGCATCGTGAAGACGAGGGCGCGCGAGTAGAACGGGACAAACACCCATGCCAGGACGAGGAGGCACCACGCATGAAGCTCGTAATGCGCCATGGCCACGCCGTCCGTCGCCCCGGAGCCGGCCAGGCCGACGATGTGCTCGGAGCCGATGTTGGAGGCGAAGATCGAGGCGCCGATCACCCACCATCCCAGGTTGCGTCCGGCCAGAAAGTAGTCGGTCGCCGTGTCCTTGTTCTTTCGGACGACCCAGGCGGCGACGCCTAGAAGGAGCCCAAAATAGAGCGCGATCGCTAGCCAGTCGATCGGCGTTAAAGTGGCGGGGGACGAAGCCATAGCTTTGATGGGGTGACAGACGGGGGTTTCCTGTGGCGGGGGCGCTCGCGAACGTAGAAAACCCCGGCCAATCGTTGCGACCTTCGGTTCACTTTACCGTCCAGTCAACACAGGATCGTGTCAGGCGCGCCGGAGATTAGGGTCGCCGGCGTCCACCCCAACATCATGGCATTTACCCTCGGAATAGATTTTGGAACGAATTCGGCTCGCGCCCTGGTCGTCCGCTGCAGCGACGGCGCCGAAATCGGGAGTTTCGTCGCCAACTACAGGAGCGGGAGCCAGGGCGTCCTTCTCGACCCCGAGGATGCGCACCTTGCGCGCCAACACCCCGGGGATTACCCGGCCGCCCTGGAGACGTGCGTCAGGGGCGCGCTTGCCGCGGCGCGGAGGACGCGCGGGTTCTCGGCCGCCGACATCGTCGGCATCGGCGTCGACACGACAGGCTCGAGCCCGATCCCCGTCGACCAGAGGAACCGCCCTCTCGCGATGGAGAGAAGGTGGCGCCGCAATCTTGCCGCACAGTGCTGGCTCTGGAAGGACCACACGGGCTGGCGCGAGGCGGCCCGGATCAACGAGGTCGCCGCAAAGATGCGCCCCGGCTACATCGCAAAGTGCGGCAACCGCTACTCCTCCGAATGGTTCTGGTCCAAGATCTGGCACTGCCTGGCGGTCGCACCCGACGTCTACAAGGCCGCGTACTCCTGGGTCGAGCTCGCGGACTGGGTGCCGGCGATGCTCGCGGGCGTCAGGGACCCGACGAAGGTGGTCAGGGGTATCTGCGCCGCGGGCCACAAGGCCCTCTACAGCGACGAATGGGGAGGGCTTCCCGACAAGAAGTTCCTGGCCGCGCTGGACCCGAGGCTCGCCGGCCTCCGGGACCGCCTCTACCTACGCGCATACGATGCGACGACGCCGGCGGGGTCCCTCTGCGCCGAATGGTCCCGGAAGCTGGGGCTGCCCGCGGGCATCCCGATCGCGATCGGGGAATTCGACGTCCATTACGGGGCGATCGCCTGCGGCGTGCGAGAGGGCACGCTCGTGAAGGTCATCGGCACCTCCACCTGCGATTGCGCGGTCGTGTCGTCGCGAAGGAGGGTTCCGGATATTCCGGGAATCTGCGGCATCGTTCCCGGAGCGATCCTGCCCGGATTCTATGCGATCGAGGCCGGCCAGTCGGCCGTCGGCGACATCTTCAACTGGTGGGCCGGCACGGTCTGCGGCGGCGACAAGGCCCAGCACTCGCGGCTGAGCGCCGAGGCGTCTCGGGAGGGACCCGGCGAGAGCGGGCTCCTTGCGCTCGACTGGCACAACGGCAACCGGACCGTCCTCGTCGACCCCCGCCTCACCGGACTGATCGTCGGCTGCACGCTCCACACCACTCCTGCGCAGGTTTACCGCTCCCTCATCGAGGCCACGGCCTTTGGGGCGCGGATGATCATCGAGCGAATCCGCAAATACGGCGTCCCGATCCGCAGGATCGTCTGCGCAGGGGGCATCGCGGAGAAGAATCCGCTTCTCATGCAGATCTATGCAGACGTGACCGGCTGCACGCTCCACGTCGCCGGATCAAACCAGGCGTGCGCCCTCGGCGCCGCGATCAGCGCGGCCGTCCTGGCCGGAGCACACCGCGACTTCCGCTCGGCCCAGCGCTCGATGACCCGCCTAAGGAAGGGCGCCTACCGGCCAGATCCGCGCAGGAAGCGCACCTACGACCGTCTCTACGCGCAGTACCGCACGCTCCACGACGGATTCGGGGGGGTGCGAAAGAGCACAAACCTGTCCCGCGTGATGAAGGAGCTCCTCGACATCAGGGCCCGCGCCCTCGGGGAATGACGCTCTTGAATTCCATGAAAAACACCGCAAAGTCCGAAGTCTGGATGGTCACCGGCTCCCAGGAGCTCTATGGGCCGGGGCCCCTGAAGCTCGTCGCCGCCAACTCGAGGACCATCGCGCGATCCCTCAACGCAGCCGCGGGGATACCGATGCCGATCGTGTTCAAGAGGGTCCTCACGACCTCCGATGCCGTGCGCGCGGTGTGCCTGGAGGCGAACAGCACCCCGGAATGCGCCGGGCTCGTGCTTTGGATGCACACATTTTCGCCGTCGCGCATGTGGATTGGGGGCCTGTCCGTCCTGCGCAAGCCTTTCGCCCACCTCCACACGCAGTTCAACAGGGACCTCCCCTGGCCGGAGATCGACATGGATTTCATGAACCTGAACCAGGCCGCCCACGGCGACCGAGAGGCCGGGTTTCTCCATGCGCGCATGCGCCTGCCCAGAAAAATCATCGTCGGGCACTGGCAGGATCCCGAGGTCAGGGCCCGTCTGTGTGCATGGATGCGCGTCGCCCGGGGCTGGCAGGACATGCAGGGTGCCCGGTTCGCGCGCTTCGGCGACAACATGCGGCGGGTCGCAGTGACCGAGGGCAACAAGGTCTCGGCGGAGACGCGCTTCGGCTACCAGGTCGACGGCTTCGGCGTTGGCGACCTGGTGAAGGAGGTCGAAGGGGTGGCCGAGTCGAAGGTGGGCCATCTCTGCGCCGAGTACGGGGAGCGCTACGTCGTCGACCCGAGTCTGAGAAAAGGGGGCGCGCGCCACGGCTCGCTGCGGGACGCGGCGAGGATCGAGCTCGGGCTGCGTTCGTTTCTCGAGAAAGGCGGATTCAAGGGCTTCACGACGACGTTTGAGGACCTTCACGGCCTCCGCCAGCTGCCCGGGCTCGCCGTCCAGCGCCTGATGGCCGACGGGTACGGGTTCGGGGCCGAGGGCGACTGGAAGACATGTGCGCTCCTTCGGATGATGAAGGTCATCGGCGACGGCCTCCCGGGCGGCACCTCGTTCATGGAGGACTACACCTACCACCTCGACCCGTCGGGCAGCCTCGTCCTCGGCGCACACATGCTCGAGATCTGCGAGTCGATCGCTGCGTCCAAGCCCTCGCTCGAGGTTCACCCGCTCGGCATCGGGGGCAAGGGGGATCCCGCCCGGCTTGTCTTCGACGCCCCAGCGGGCCCGGCCCTGAACGCCTCGATGATAGACCTCGGGAACCGGTTCAGGCTCGTCGTCAACGAGGTCGATGTCGTCGAGCCGCCCGAACCCCTTCCGAAGCTGCCGGTCGCCCGGGCCATCTGGAAATGCCGGCCCGACTTCAAGACCGCGTGCGGCGCCTGGATAAGGGCCGGGGGGGCCCATCACACGGCCTTCAGCTACGTTGTCACCTCGGAGCACCTGCACGACTTCGCCGAGATCGCGGGAATCGAGCTCGTCCTGATCGACCGCGACACGCGCCTTGCGCAGTTGGAGAAGGAGCTGCGCTGGAACGAGGCCTACTATCAGGTTGCGCCCGGGGCGTACGCATGACTCTCAATAGGTCCAGGATGCTGACCGAACTCAAACGCGAGGCCTTCGAGGCCAACATGGCCCTGCCCGCGCACGGCCTCGTCCACCTCAACTTCGGGAACGCGAGCGCCGTCGACCGGGGCCGCGGATTGATCGCGATCAAGCCGAGCGGCGTGGACTACGGAGTCCTCCGGCCCGCCGACATGGTTCTCGTCGACCTGGAGGGAAAGCGCGTCGACGGCAAACTCAGGCCCTCGTCGGACACCCCGACCCACCTCGAGCTCTACCGCGGATTCCCCCGCGCGGGCGGCATCGTCCACACCCATTCGGTCCACGCCACGTCGTTCGCCCAGGCCGGACTGCCCTTGCCGGTGCTCGGGACGACCCATTCGGATTTTTTCAACGGACCGGTCCCGGTGACCCGCGAATTGACCGTCGCTCAGGTCCGGGGAAGCTACGAGATCGAGACCGGACGGGTGATCGTGGAGAGGTTCTCAAGCCTGGATCCCGAGGAGATCCCGGGGGTCCTCGTCCTTCACCACGGGCCCTTCGCGTGGGGGCCCACGGCCGCCAAGGCGGTTGAGAACGCGGTGGCCCTCGAGCTGTGCGCGAGGCTCGCCTCCCAGACGCTCGCGCTCGGGGCGTCGCTGAAGAAATTTCCCGCGGCGCTCCTCGCCCGCCATTTTCAACGCAAGCACGGCGCGGGCGCCTACTACGGGCAGGGGCGGCCTTAGGTCAGCGCCTGCCCCAGTGTGCGCCGGGCTTGCCGCGCGGGTGGTAGGCGCTCGGCCTGCCCGCCGGGGCCCCGCCGCCCCCGCCCCCCCTGCGGTGCTGCGGCGCCGGGCGCGGGGGAAAGTCGGAGGCCGACTTGTAGACGAACCCCTCCAGCCTCAGCTTGGGAATCTCCTTGCCGATAAAGCGCTCGATCGCGCGCACATCGGCGTTGTTCTCGGGCGTCGCAAGCGTGAAAGCGTCGCCCACGGCCTGCGCCCGGCCCGTGCGCCCGATCCGGTGGACATAATCCTCGGGATTCTCGGGAACATCGTAGTTGATCACGTGCGTCACGCCGGCCACGTCGATGCCCCGGGCCGCGATGTCGGTCGCCACCATCACCTCGTACTTTCCGCTGCGGAAGCCCTCGAGCGCCTCCATGCGCTGGTTCTGCGAGCGGTTTGCATGCAGGACGGCGACACTGTGGTTGGCTTCCCGCAGGCGGCGGGCGATCCGGTCCGCACCGTGCTTGGTGCGCGAGAAGATGAGGACGCTGTTAAAATCGATAGCGGCGAGGAGCGCCAGGAGGAGCTCGAACTTCTGCTCCTGATGGACGCTGTAGATCGCATGCGTGATCAACGTGGTGACGGACCGGGCGACTCCGATCTCAATCCGGACCGGGTCCCTGAGGGCGAAGGAGGCCACTGCGGCTATCTCCGGCGGGACCGTCGCAGAAAAGAACAGGGTCTGGCGCTTCTGGGGGCACTTTTGGATGATCCTCTTGACGTCGTGGATGAAGCCCATGTCGAGCATCCGATCGACCTCGTCGAGGACGAGGATCTGTATCCCATTCAGGCTCAGCTCCCCCTCCTGGAGGAAATCCATCAGGCGCCCGGGCGTTGCGACGACGATGTCGGTTCCGGCCCGCAGTTCGCTTCGCTGGCGGCCGTAGCCCACGCCGCCGTGAAGCACCGTCGCCCGGATGTCCGAGTAGCGCCCTAGGTCGCGGAAAGCGGTCTCGACCTGGGCCGCCAGCTCTCGGGTGGGCTCGAGCACGAGGACCCGCGGCCCCCCCTTCTTGTGGACCCCGAGCATGGTGAGGATGGGAAGCGCGAATGCGGCGGTTTTTCCCGTGCCGGTCTGCGCGGATGCGACGACGTCCTTGCCTGAAAGCACCGCCGGTATGGCGCGAAGCTGGATAGGCGTCGGCTCCGTGAATCCCATGGCCTGCACCCCGCGCAGGAAGTTGGGCCCCAGGTTGAGTTTTGTAAAAGGCATCACACACCTCCACCCGGAAGCTTGTCCAAAGCGAGGTTATTCACCCCGGGGGGCCCGCGCCCGGGGCCAACCTCCGTGTAGAGGGCTCCCAGGGACCGGCCATGCCCCAGGGGCGCCCGGAATGAAAGACACGGGCGGCCACGGGATTACGCAAGGAGCCGGGCGGGCTGCGGGGGCGAAGCCCGGCCGCACCCCGCCCCCGCTGCCCTTCACTCGTTGTTGCCGAAGGCCGTTTCCCGGCCATCCTAGTCCGGGTGACCCTGACCCGATTCTCCCGGTCCGTTGGAATGCTCGCGATGGCGCTGGCCGCGGCCTGCGGAACGCGCGCGGCCCTGTGGGTATCCGAAGGCGGCGATGACGCCAACCCGGGGACCGAGGAGCAGCCGCTGCGCACCCTCGCCCACGCGCAGCAGCTCGTGCGGGCGCAGAACCGGGAGATGACCGACGACCTGACCGTGTTCGTGGCCGGTGAGCACCGTCTCGACAAGCCCCTCGAATTCGGCCCCGAGGACTCGGGCACAAACGGCTTCAACGTCATCTACACGGCGGCCCCCGGCGAGCACCCCGTCGTGAGCGGGGGATTCAGGATCAGGGGCTGGACGCTCGTGGACAAGGACCGCAACCTCTGGTCCGCGCCGGCGCCGGAGGGCCTTCTCAACGCCTACTACCTCTACGTGAACGGATCACCGGCAAGAAGGACCCTCGGGCGTCTTCTCCAGGTGTTCTCGAAGGACTCGGCGGGCGGCGCGGCACCGGTCGCGGATGCGAGGGCGAATTGGAAGAATCCCAGTGACATCGTCTTTGTGCCGCCGGGGCAGGGCTCGATCTGGTCCGAGCGTTCTCCAGGCGCCCCGTTCTTCGTTGAAAACGCCTCGGAGCTCCTGGGCGTCCCAGGGTTCTGGTATTTTGACCGGCCGGCACGCCTCATCTACTACACCCCGCGCGTCGGCGAGGACATGGCGACCGCGCAGGTGGTGGCTGCGAGCGCGGAAGCCCTCGTCAGGGCCGCGGGAACCCGCGATCGGCCCCTGGTCGGGCTGATCTTCAAGGGCATTCGTTTTGAATACGCCGGGGTTTCGGCGCCCGCGGACGCGTCGCCGGAAGGGGCTGCCCCGCTCAACGCCCCGGCGGCCGCCGTGAGCGTCGCCAACGCGAGCGCCGTCCAGTTTCTCGAGGACGAGTTCCTCCACATGGCGACCCCGGCCCTGCAGGTGGGGCCGGCCGTCGAGGGAGGCACGGTCGACGGATGCGCCTTCGCGCAGATCTCCTGGTCGGCCCTTCGCGTGACGGGCTCGGCGCTGGTCCGGATCGCGGAGAGCCGGTTCACCTACGTCGCCACCGAGCATACGGCGGACGGGGCGATCGACATCGATCACTGCGCGCAGATCTCGATAGAGAGCAACCAGATCGACCATTTCCCGGACGCGGGGATTCGCGAGTCGGAAGAGAAGCCCGGCGCCGTGCACGAGGAATCCAACCGGGTTTCACAGCCCATGATTCGATTCCACGGCGGCCAGGCCGAGGGAGCGCCCGAATCCGCCGACGCCGGCATCCCCGCAGCCTACCGCTCCCTCCTCGGGATGCATTTCAGCGCCCTGACGACCCCCCGTCCGCCCTCCCATGTCTCGGCCGAACCCGAGGACCGGTTCGCGTACGTCACCTGGATCCCGTCGTGCCTCGACGGCGGCGCGCCCGTGACGTCCTACACGGTCGCCTCCTCAACCGGCGCCTCCGCCGTGGTCTCGGCCGAGGAATTCCAGGCGAGGGGTTACATGGTGTTCAGCGGCCTCGAAAACGGCCATGGCGTCACGTTTGCCGTGACGGCGACTAACCGTGTGGGCTCAAGCGCCGCATCGCCGCCGACTGCCAACGTGACCCCCAACCGCAAGAAGCGTCTGAAGCCGCCCCCGGCCCCGGCGATCGTGGCGGTGACGAGCGGCAAGGCCGGCACGAGCATCCGAATCACGCCCTCCAGCTCGGATGGCGGCAGCCCGGTGATCGCCTACTCGGTGTCAATTCCCTCGAGCGGCGCCCACGTGCTGATCGAGGGCCTCGATGTCATCCGCTCCGATGTCGCCCATCCCTTTTCCAGGATGATCCTCGATGTTCCGCTCGGTCCGATGGCGACGGTCTCGGTCGCCGCCCGAAACGTCGCGGGCGAGGGTCAGCCGACGGTGGTTAAGCTTGCGCATTAGAGCGAGGCCGGGGGTGGGCAAGATATACTGGCTGTAGGCGCACGCCGCAGTATAGATGGGGACCCTAGAGCCCATGAGAACCCGCCTATCCCGCACTGCCTTGCTGCTTCTTCTCGCCGGAACCGCGCACGCCGGCGCCGTGACCCCGGCCGTCGCCCCCAGTGCCGAGCCGTTCGCCCTGGGCGACGTGCAGCTGCTCGACAGCCCGTTCAAGAGGGCGATGGAGCGAAATGCAGCGTACCTGCTTTCCCTCGAACCCGACCGCCTGCTGCACTCGTTCAGGGTGGACGCAGGCCTCGCCCCGAAGGCCCGAAGCTACGGGGGCTGGGAGAGCTCCGGACTGGCCGGCCACACGCTCGGCCACTACCTCACGGCCCTGTCGCAGCAGTTTGCAGCGACTGGAGACGAGCGCTTCAGGGAGCGAATCAACTACATCGTCTCCGAGCTCGCCCTATGCCAAGCCGCCGGCCGCGACGGCTACGTGGGGGCCCTTCCGCCGCTGGAGCTCAATACGCTGCGCGATCTGGGCAAGGGCATTGTCGAGCTCTCCGGACCGCATTCGTTCAGGGGGGGTGCGTGGGCGCCCTGGTACACGGAGCATAAGGTGCTGAACGGACTGAAGGACGCCTGGGTGCTCGCCGGAAACACCCAGGCGAGGGACGTCGCCCTCGGTCTGGCCGACTGGACCGACGCGATGACCAGGAACCTTACCGCCGACCAGCTCCAGAGGATGCTCGAAGTCGAGCAGGGAGGGATGATGGACGTCCTCGTCGAGCTCTACGCGCGGACGGGCAATCCCCGCTACCTGGAGACCTCGCGCCGGTTCTACCACAAGGCCGTCTTCGACCCTCTGCTCGCGCACCGCGACGACCTGGTCGGCCTCCATGCAAACACCCAGATACCGAAGATCATAGGGGAGGCCCGCACCTACGAGGTCACAGGCGACCCGGACGCCCGCTCTATTGCGACCAATTTCTGGGAGCTGGTCGCCCACCACCACTCCTATGTGATCGGCGGCGACAGCGAGGATGAGCATTTCTTCGACGAGAGCACGACGTCGCACCACCTGCGGGCCGACACAGCCGAGACCTGCAACACCTACAACATGCTGAAGCTCACCGAGCACGTTTTCGGCTGGGACCCGAAGGTCGATTACGCGGACTTCTACGAGCGGGCGCTCTACAACCACATCCTTGCGTCGCAGGATCCGGATAAGGGCATGTTCACCTATTTCATGTCGCTTAAGCCCGGGTTCTTCAAGACCTACAGCACCCCGTTCGACTCCTTCTGGTGCTGCGTCGGCACCGGGATGGAGAACCACACGAAATACGGCGAGGCCATCTATTTCCACGGGGGCGACAGCCTCTACGTGAACCTGTTCATCCCCTCCGAGCTCACGTGGCGCGAAAAGGGCCTCGTGCTCGAGCAGAGGACGGAATACCCGAGCAGCGGAAAATCCGTGCTCACCGTGCTGGCCCCCCCGACGTCCAAAGTGACCCTCAGGATCCGCTGCCCCGGATGGGCTGCGGGAAACGTGACCTTCCGGCTCAACGGCGCGCAGCTAAACGACGTCGCGGGAACCCCGGGGACCTACGCAACCCTCGAGAGGGGCTGGGGGAAGGGGGACCGACTCGAGGTTGACATCCCGATGGCGGTGCGCGCGGAGCCGATGCCCGACGACCCCGCCATGGTCGCCTTCCTATACGGGCCGGTCGTCCTGGCGGCCGACCTCGGGGCCGCCCCCTCGACGGTCACCGCGCCCTACGCCCGCGACCAGCACGACAATTTCCTCGAGGCAGCCTGCGAGGTGCCGCTCCTCGTCCGGGGGAGCGCGCCCGTGGAATCCTGTCTCACCCGGCTCGCGGGGGCGCCCCTGGAATTCCGCACGGTTGGGCTTGGGAAGCCGGCCGATCTAAACCTGCTGCCGTTCTGGGAGATCAGCTACGACCGCTACAACGTCTACTGGAGGGTCCTGACCGAGGACCAGTGGAAGGCGCGCGAAGCGCAGCCGGCGCCCGGCAGCTAATCCCCCCCCGCGGCCCCCGGCGCCCGGGGCGCCCCGGGGTGGATCGTCTCGACGAATTCCAGGCTGCCGTTCCTCACGGTGATGATCGCCGCATCCTTGTCGGCATCCCGGTGGGCGTTGATGGTCGTCACCCCCGTTGCGCCGCGAAAGTTCCGCGTGCGCGCCAGCGCGTCCCGCAGCGCCGCCCTCTCGGTCGTGCCGGCCCGCGCGGCCGCGTCGGCCACCAGCCGCACGGCATCGTAGGTAAGGGCCGCCAGACCGTTCGGCAGCGTGCCGTACCTTGCCCGGAACGCGGCGACGAACGCCCTGGAGACGGGGTCGGCGCTCTCCGCCGCGAAATGCGTTGAATAATACGCCCCCTCCAGGGCACTGCCCCCGATCTGGAGCAGCTGCGGCGCCTCGAATCCGTCTCCGCCGAGGAGCGTGGCCCGCAGCCCGAGATCGCGGGCCTGGCGCGCAACGAGTCCCGCAGCCACGTAATAACCGGGAAGAAACAGCGCGTCGGGACCGGCGCCGCGGATCGCCGTCAGCTGCGCCCTAAAATCCGTGTCGGTGCCCGCATACTTCTGGCTTGCCACGATCTCGCCCCCGAGGGACGTGAACGTGCGGGCAAAGCTCTCGGCAAGGCCGACCGAGTAGGTGGCCGTGGAGTCCACGAGAAGCGCGGCCCTCGCGACGCCAAGCCTGCGCCGCGCAAAGGTGGCCATGACCTCCCCCTGGAAGGTGTCGACGAAGCAGACCCGGAACACGGAGTCTCCCATCTGGGTGACCCTTGGGTTCGTGGACGCAGGGGTCACGATCGGTATTCCGCTCACCTGCGCGACCGCAGCGGCCTCGAGCGTCCGCGCGGAAGAGCACTCGCCCACGAGCGCGACCACGTGGTCCCGGGAGATGAGCTTCTTTGCGGCCGTGGCCGATTCGCCGGCGAGGGAGCGGTCATCCTCCACCAGGAGCACCACCTCCCGCCCGAGAACTCCGCCGGCCGCGTTCAACTCGTCCACGGCAAGCCTGGCCCCGTCAAGCGAGGCCTCGCCGAACGAGGCGTCCCGCCCGGTCATCGACATGAAGAACCCAATCCGGACGGGCTCCGACGCCGGCAGCGGCCCGGCCGCGAATAGCGCGATCCCTGCGGCGAAAAGCGCGGTGCGGACGGGGGCGGTCGCATCGGCGGTCATGCCGCGACGCTACACCGCGCATCCGCCGGCGCCAGACCGTAAAGCAGTGCCTCCCCACTCTTCCTTTGCATTGTCCCCCGAAACGGGTTTCCTCGGACGCCGTGCAGAGCGCCCATCGCCAACGCCGCTGGTCGTTGGCCGGAGACCTCAACGGATTCTTCGGCCTTGTCGTCGACAACCTCGCGGTGATGGCGTTCCTCGCAACGGTGCTCGTGGGGCTCTTCAAGTTCCCCGCGGAGATTGTGTTCACGCGCATGTTTCCGGGCACGGCGCTCGGCGTGCTCGTAGGCGACCTGATCTACACCTGGATGGCGGTGCGCCTTTCCCGCGCGACGGGCAGGTATGACGTTACGGCGATGCCGCTTGGGATCGACACCCCCACCACCATCGGGCTGGCCCTCCTCGTTCTCGGGCCGGCCTTCGCGCATTTCAAGCAGGCGGGACTCGACGAGCACGCCGCGGCGATCGCCACATGGCACCTCGGCATGGCCTCGATGATGGTGATGGGGCTTCTCAAGTTTGTGCTCTCGTTCGCGGGGGCCTGGGTGGGCCGCGTCGTCCCGCGTGCGGGTCTCCTTGGCTCGATCGCAGCCATCGCGCTCATGCTGATTGGATTTCTTCCAATTGTGGAGGTGATGCAGGTGCCGATCGTGGGGTTCGTGACGCTGGGTGTCATCCTCTACACGGTCGTGGCGAAGGGGGTCCTGCCCGGACGGGTGCCGGGCGTACTCGCCGCGGTCCTGATAGGCCTGTCCCTCTATTACACGCTAGGGCCCCTCGGATTGGCGGGGCCGGGTTTCCGGGCCCCCGGCACCCTGACCCTGCGCTTCGCCCTTCCCGTTCCGTCGCTCGGCTTCATCGACGGCCTGGCCTCCACCGTGCCGTACCTGCCGCTGATTCTTCCGTTCGGCCTGCTGATGGTGATCGGGGGAATCAACGTGACCGAAAGCGCGCGGGTCGCCGGGGATGACTACAAGACCCGCGACATCCTGCTGACCGAGGCGTTCGCGACGCTGGTTGCGGGCCTGTGCGGGGGCGTCGCCCAGACGACCCCCTATATCGGCCAGCCGGCCTACAAGAAGATGGGCGCCCGCTCGGGCTATACGCTCCTGACCGGGGTCTTCGTCGGACTCGGGGGCGTTTTTGGCTACCTTTCCAACCTGGTCGAACTCGTGCCCCTCGCCGTGCTCGCCCCGATTCTTGTCTTTGTCTCCATCGACATCACCGCCCAGGCATTCGACGCGTCGCCACGGCACCATTCCGCGGCCGTGGTGTTCAGCTTTTTCCCTGCCATCGCCCGCCTGCTTGCCATAGAGCTCGGCAACCCGGCCTATGTCCCGCCGGAACGGTTCACGCAACTGCTCACCTCAACGGCCCAGGGCATGCCTGAACTGGGTGTCATCGTGGCCCTTGGAAACGGATTCATCATCACGTCCATGATTTGGGCGGGCTTTCTCGCGGCCCTCGTCGACCGCCGCCGCGGCGCGGCGGTCCTGACGCTCCTTGTCGGCGCCGCTCTCACCCTGTTCGGAGTGATCCATTCCGTCGACCCCGGCGGGGGGATGTACCTGCCGTGGAATCTGGGAGGCGTCGGTCGCGTGTTGGCCTTTCAGTTCACCGCCGCCTATCTGGTGCTCGCGGCCGTTGTTGGGCTGCTGTCGCTTCGGCGCGATCCCGCCGGCTCCCCGGGGCGGGGTTAAACCCCTCCCCGCCGGGCCTCACTCATTTCTCCCGGCGGCCCTAAGGTTTCGCGAGAAGCGGCGCCACGGGGCTATGCATCTCCTGGCTGAAGAACTCGCCGCTGCCCGACCGCTTGAATCCGTCGAAGCTTTTCAGCAGCGGCGGACCCCACGTTGGATCGAAAACCCACGCGACCCAGCTGATTCCGCGTTCCTCCAGGAACTTCGTGATGCGGGGTCCGTAGTGTTCGGCTCCCTCGGGGAGGCCCGGCTTGGCGCTGTAGCCGATCTCCGTCGCTATCATCGGGTAGCTTCCCGCCGCAAACGCATAGTCCTCCTCCCACCTCGGTTCCCAAGGCTGCGGGCGCTTGTTGGGATAGGGATGGACCACGTAACCGACGCCCTGCGCGCGCACGGGCTCGTATCGCAACGGGGTCAGGTCATAAGCCCAGTCGAATCCCGCCACCAGCGGGATGGCCTCCTTGTCCCAGTAACGGACGACGCCGATCATCTCCTCGTTCAAATCCCGCCACTGCGGCCAGCTCATGGGCCCCAGCATCCCGTAGAAGTGGGTCGGTTCGTTGAAGAGCTCGTAGAAGGCCACCGTGTGGTTCCCCTTGAAGTGCATCGCGATCGTCCGCCAGAAATCGAGCGTTTCCAGCTTGTCGGTGTTGTACGAGGGCGACTGGAACATGCCGCTCTCCAGGTTGCCGATCGAATGCCAGTCGATGATGACGTGGATGCCAAGGTCCGTGCACCAGTCCACGGCCTGGTCGAGAAGCGCCAGGTATCCCCCCTTGGTCCGGCTCCGCCACGCCGCCGGATGGACCGGGATGCGGATCAGGTCGGCGCCAAAGTCCTTCGCCGCGGCGAAAAGCTCCCGATTCCAGCGGCCCTCCTCGACAAGCTTGTCCGGATCCGCAATCGAGAGGCCCCTGAAAAGCACCGGCTGGCCGGCCGGATCCACGAACCGGTTCCCCTTCACCGATATCCGCGGAAGGAGTCCGGCCTTGGGGTTGACCACGGGCGGAGTCGGGCGCGGCCCTCCCCAGACCGAATTCTTTGCGGGCGCGGCCGGCGCGGTTTGATCCGCCGCTGCCGGGCTTGCAGCAGCGAACGCAACCATCAGCGCAAAAACAAGGGTTCTGCTCATGGGGGGTGGGGGTTAGTCCGCCGAAAGCTGGGGGGCCGGTTCAAACGGCGCAACACCAACCGCTGCGCAAACGTGGCTCATGGCTCGGCCAGCGCAGAATCCCCGGCGGCGGTCGGCGCACCATGCCCCTTAGCCGCCCGGAGCCGTCGGCACGAGCCGGGCTGACTTGATGAAATCGAGCTTTGGAAACTGCTTCTCAAGGTAGGCGTTGCCGTTCGACCTTATCGCGTCCTGTTCCGGATTTTCCCCGTAGCCGGAATAAATCCGGTCCACGTTCTCCATGCCGCCGACCACCTTGCCGATCGGCACAAACCCCATCCTGTCGAGATCCGGGTTGTCGCCGAGGTTGATGAACAGCTGGGTGGTGCGCGAATTCGGATCCGAGGTCATGGCAAACACCACGCTACCCCGGGTGTTCGAATTCGCGGGAATTCTCGGATCGTCCCTGAGCTGCGCGTCCCAGGCCCGGGTCAGCCCGGGGTCGCCCGCCAGCCCGAACTGCACCACAAACCCGGGAACGACCCGGAAGAAACGCGCCCCCGCCAGGTAACCCGATTTCACCATGTTGTAGAAGCGGTCGGCGCCAAGGGGGGCGTTGGCCCTCGTCACGTCGATGACGACGGGGCCGCACGAAGTGTCGAATTCGACGCGGTAGGCGGCGGGAGCCGTCTCGTTCGGCGGCTGCGGGGCCTTCTCCGTGGCGCACGAGACCACCAGGAGTGCCAATGCGGAGATGAGCGACAACGTTTTCATGGGTTCGCGGGTGCCTTTAACTTGAATTCCTGCACCAAGTTCAAGAGCCGCTCGGCGGTGAAGGGCTTTTGCATGAACGCATCGGAAAACTGCCCGGCCCTCTTTTGCGCCGAGTGGCTGCCCAGCCCGCTCATGGTGATGATCTTCAACCCCGGCTTCAGCGCGCGAATCGCGACCGAGAGCATCTCGCCGTCCAGGTTGGGCATGTCGAGGTCCGTGATGACCAGCGCGACATCGTGGGCGCAGGTCTCGAGCAGTCTAAGGGCCTCGGAGCCGTTGGAGGCGGACAGAACCCGGTAGCCCGAGTTGGTCAGGATGCTGCTCGCGGCCATGCGGATCGGCTCTTCGTCATCGACGAAGAGGATCAGCTCATTCCTCCCATTCTCGGGACCCGCCTTCGCGCCCTTCTCGTCCGCATTCACGGCCTCCGCCGTCGAGGGCAGGTAGACATGGAAGGTCGTGCCCCGGCCCACCTCGGTCGTCACACTGACAAAGCCCATGTGTGTCTTTACGATGCCCTGGACGGTGGAGAGCCCGAGGCCCGTCCCTTTTTGGGTCTCCTTGGTGGTGAAGAAAGGCTCCCAAATTCGCGCGAGGATCTCGGGCCCTATCCCCTGCCCCGTGTCCGCCACGTGGATCACCAGCCACGCGCCCGGCCTCGCCCCCTCGATGGCCTGCGCGGCCTGCGCGTCCAGGAGCCGGTTCTCCGCGCTCACACGCAGCGTCCCGCCGTTCGGCATGGCATCCCGGGCATTGACGCAGAGGTTGAGCAACACCTGGTGGATCTGCGTGGGGTTGGCCTTGATGGGCCAAAGGTCGTTTGGCACGTGCGACTCGATCACGATCGACTTGGGGAAGGTCTCGAAGGCGATGCTGAGGACGTCGTTAAGCAGGTGTTTCACCTGAACGGCGCGCACCTCTCCCCCGACGCCGCGAGCGAATCCAAGGATCTGCTGGACCAGCGCGGCCCCGCGCCTGGACGAACGCTCCACCATCGTGAACATCTCGAGGTCATCCGCGCTCGACGCGTTCGATCGGAGCAGGGGCAGGGCCATGCTGATGGGCGCGAGCACGTTGTTGAGGTCATGGGCGATCCCCGCCGCGAGCATGCCGAGGCTCTCGAGGCGCTGGGAGCGGAGAATCTGCTCCTGCATCCTCTTGTGCTCGGTGATGTCCTCCTTGACCGCCACGAAATGGGCGATGCCGACGCCCTCCTCGGTCACCGGGAAGATGGTGACGCGTTCCCACACGAGTTCGCCGTTCTTCTTCCGGTTCTGGATTTCCCCGCGCCACTGGTTTCCCCCGACGATCGTGTCCCACATCTGCTGGTAGACCTCCCGGGGAGTGGTTCCGGATTTCAGCATCTTCGGGTTCTTCCCGATAACCTCGGCCTGAGCATAGCCCGATTGCTCCGTGAACTTGGCATTCACGTACTCGATCGAGCCGACGGAGTCCGTGATCAATATGGGGACGGCGCTCTGCTCGACGGCGCGGGACAACAGGCGGAGCGATTTTTCCGTGCGTTTTCGCTCAGTCACCACGTCAAACACGGAAACGAATTCTCCCGGCGCCGGCTGGTACGTAGAGACGAAATACCATTGCCCCAGGGGCGAAACAAACGTCTCGAAGGACGTCGGCTCCCCAGTGGCCGCAGTTCTTGCATAACGCGCGAGCAGTTCGGGGTCGGATTCGAGCAATCCCGGAATCACCTCGCTGACCCGTTTTCCCTCGACATCCCTAAGCCCGGTGAGGCGCACAAAGGCGCGGTTCACCGTCAGGTAAATAAAATCCACGGGTATGCCGCCCTCATATACGATACGGCAGCGGGCAACCCCGTTCGGCATGTTCTCAAAGAGCGAACTAAACCGCCGCTCATTCGCAAGCGCCTCGGCCCTCGTCCGCGAGAGTTCCCCCACCTCACGGTCGAGCCGCTTGAATTGCCGGTTCAGCATCACGTAGAGGAGCCCCCCGCTGACGACCACAAACAGCCATCCCTTGAGGACCGAGAGCTCCAGGATCAGATGCTTGTCGCTGGACAGGCCCATGAGGATGCTGTCGGAGCACGCGATCCAAAGCGCGGCAAAGACCCCATACACAAGGGCCACGCGGAGGGCGATGTCGGGGCGAGACGCGCGGACCTTGGGCTCTGGCGAAGCATCCAGTCCGGATGCAGGCCCAATCCCGGAAGGGGCCTCGACTCCCTGCTGGATTCGCGGGACTGCGGACTTGGGGTTCTCGGGCATCGTTGCGGAGATGATTTGGGGCAGCGTACCGCGCCCCGATCCCGACAGCGGCCGCTCTAATCAGCGCCGCAGGGATAACCGTTCATTGTGAATTTCTTGCGATGTTCGGGAGCGGTAACGGATTCTTGTTGGAGATTCAAAGGGCATCCCGGAAGATAGCGAGGCTGCCGCCGGGCGATCCTTCCCGGCAAGCAGGCTATTGCCCAACATCCGGCATACGCAACATGCGATATCCGCCGCGGACGCGGGTTCCGCGCGGTCCCCACGCTCCCTTTTTCCGCGTCCGATGCTTTCGCCGCATGTTTGATTGCAGTATTGGCGCTCAGGACGTAGCTCAATCAGGCAATCATACCATGCCAACGCTTCCCAGCATCCACGAGGTAGCCAAGATGATCGACCATTCGCTGCTGCATCCGACGCTGACCGATGCGCAGCTGGAGTCCGGATGCCGGCTGGCATCGGCTTTCGAGGTCGCAACCGCCTGCGTAAAGCCTTACCATGTGCCCCGCGCCAGGGAGCTGTTGCAGGGGTCCGGCGTGGCGGTGTGTTCGGTCATCGGGTTTCCCCACGGAAACAGCCATACATCGATCAAGGTCAGGGAGACCGAACTTGCCATCCTCGAGGGCGCGACCGAGATCGACATGGTCGTCAACGTGGGAAAGCTGCTCAGCGGCGAACAGACCTACGTTAAGGACGACATAAAGCAGGTGAACGACGCCTGCACTCTCTCGCGGCGCGATCCTGAAGGTCATTTTTGAGAACGACTTCCTGAACGACAGCCAGATCATCGAACTTTGCGCCATCGCCACCGAAATTGGAGTGGCATTCGTCAAGACGTCCACCGGCTACGGATTTGTGAAGCAGGCCAACGGGGACTACCAGTATGCCGGCGCGACCGATCACCACCTGTCACTGATGCGCGCGCACTGCCCTTTAAGCATCCAGATAAAAGCGGCCGGCGGCGTGCGGACGCTCGACGATGTCCTGAGGGTTCGGGCGCTCGGCGTCAGCCGGATCGGAGCCACGGCCACCGAGGCGATCCTGCGCGCCGCGCTCCACCGCGGTCTGGCCGGCCCTTTGCCCCGCGGACTTTCGGCTGAGCCCTCGTTGCCGCCAGCGAAGCCCGCAGCTGGGTATTGACGAACGCTGGTCGGCCGGGTCATCCGGTTTCTGCTTTGGAACGGACTGACGCCTACCATTCCCGGAGCGCTCATCGGTGTCGGGGCGTTGGGCTTAACGCCGTCTTCGCCGGATCAACCAAGGGGACGGCCGCTCCCCGGGATCATTGCGGCTTGACTCCGTGTCCCTGATCGGCTCGCCGGAATCCCCTTCGCGTTCAGCGTTGCGTCTGCGTGCAAGCAAATGGCGGACGGTTGCGACGCCTCGGACGGCGAGAGAAATAAACGGAGCCCAGCGAAGAAACCCTCCCAACAAGCGTCGCTTGGCGGGGACGCTGCTCCCCAGGGCGAACCCGGCCGGCAGAGCCGCGATCCCGAGCAAGGGAAGCATGGCGCGGATTGTTGCAATCGCTTGATCGAACGCCTCAAGCGGCTTCACCGCGCGTGCGACCAAAAGAGCGGTCTCCGCGCGGTGCGCGCAGATGCGCAGTCGCAGGGCGACCTTGTCGGCCCCGAGCAGCATCAGCTCCTTTTCCGGATACATGAGCGGTCCGAGGCGAATTCCTGCAGGGTCGATGCGAGCAGGCGCGGCTGGCGCCGAAGATAGCGCCGGAAACTGGCCACAATCCATCCGAACGCGACCGAGTAAAGCAGCGCGAGCCCGCCCAGGACCTCGAGGCGAAAGCTGTCCCAAAAGAGATATACCAGGGTCAGACTGGCGAACGTAATGGCCATCAATCCCGCCGATAAAATGGCGCTGACCCAAAAAAAGATCTGAATCAGCCTGAATTTCTCTTCATGTAACTCGATCGCGATCAGGGCCATGCGGTCCTGAAGGCCGGAGATCAGGCTGTCCCCAAGATGCCGAAGCGTGCCGAGAATCCCCGGGGCCGCGGAGCCGTTCGCGTCCATGGCGCGCGTTTCCTATTGGGCACGGCGCCCAATCAGCACCCCGAGCAGAAGGCTGACACCCGCCGCGATCGCGATGGCTTGGTAGGGATTGTCGCGAATGGCGCGATCGGCACGTTTCCCTCCCGCGATGACCCGCTTCGACGCGCCGGCGTAGAGGTCGGAGAACTGCGCCTGCGCGAGCTCAAATTGGGCCCGCAGTGCGGAACTCTTGCTTGAATTCTCGCCGTCCGGTGAGGCGTCCAACAGCTTCTGCGCTTCGGCGACAAGCGCACGGAGGTCGCTCAGGAAAGCATCGGAACTGGTACTATCGGTTGCTGATTCGTTGCTGTTTTTCATCATAAGGCGATTCGACCGCCCTCGCGGGCCAGAGTTACCGACAATATGACTAAAATCTCACCGATCGCCGGGTATTCGGTCGGGACTCGGAGCCGGGCGACGGACGTGACGGGCCGTGCGCCATGGCACGGACCTTCTCCCACCAAGGCCTTACAACGGCCGCTAGCGCCTCAATCGAAGGAGGCGCTCGCCGGCCGCATGAAGCGTCTCGGGCCGCTTGGCGAAGTTAAGCCGGATATACCGATTCTCTCCCTTCCGGAAGAAACTGGATCCTGGAACCGGCGCGACGCCGATCTCCCTCGTCATCCAATGGGCGAAATCCACGTCGCTCTCCCATCCGAAGGGCGAGATGTCCACCATGACAAAATAGGCCCCTTCAGGCCGGGTATAGGAGAGGCCCGTTTGGTCCAGGTAGCCGAGGAGTATATCCCGGGACCGGGCATAGACGGCGGCAAGCTCGGCATAATAGGTTTCGGGGAACCCGAGTGCGGTGACGACGGCGTGCTGCAGCGGCGCCGCCGCTCCCACGGTGAGGAAATCGTGCACCTTCCGCGCCTGAGAGATCACCTCTGGAGCCGCAAGAACATACCCGAGCCTCCAGCCCGTTATCGAGAAGGTCTTCGACAACGACGAGCACATCAGGGTGCGCCTGAACATGCCCGGGAGCGCCGAAAAATACGCGTGCCTGTGGGGGGCGAAGACGATGTGCTCGTAAACCTCGTCGGTGAGCACAAACACGTCGAATTCCTCGGCCAGCGATGCTATCGCTTCAAGCTCCGGGCGCGTGAACACCCGTCCGCACGGGTTCGAGGGATTGCAGAGGACAAAGGCCTTTAGGCCGCTTGCAAACGCCCGGCGCAGCTCATCCAGGTCGAAGCGATAGTCGGGCGGATGGAGCGGCACGAGGACGGGCTCGGCGCCGCACAGGATGGCGTCCGCGGAATAGTTTTCGTAGAAGGGCGAAAAGAGGCCGACCCGGTCGCCGGGGTCGCAGACGGTCATCATGGCGACCATCATCGCTTCGGTTGCGCCGCAGGTGACCACAAGCTCGGAGGCCTCATCCACATTGAGGCCGGTGAAACGCTTCAATTTGGCCGCCAGGGCCGAGCGCAATTCAGGCGCACCCCACGTGATGGCGTACTGGTGCCGACCCGCGTCCATCGCGTCCTTCCCCGCCTGGACCAAGGCGGCCGGCGGGTCGAAGTCGGGGTAGCCCTGGGCCAGGTTTATGGCCCCGTGGCGTTGGGCCACCCGCGTCATCTCCCGGATCAGCGATTCGGTGAAGACCGAAGTGCGCTGTGAGGTTCGGGGCATGGGCGTGAACCAGGAGTGTCCGAACGGGCCGGACGGCCTGCAAGCGCATTAAAGTCGGTGCCATGCCTTAAAGGGAAGGGGAGCCTGCGCCGCGAACGCGCCGGACCCGGCGCCATGAAGGCCCTCCGACAACAATCGTTAATAGGGTTCCGACCGGCCGCTGAAGGCGACCCGCAATCCAAGGCGGACATCCCAAGCGCCGCCATTCATCGGGCGTGGCGGCAGTGCAGGCCTTGTTTCGATACCCAATTGGCCGCCTTAACCTGCTAAGAGGTTGGATAAATACACAACTGCCTGGAGCAAGAATCACCGGTCGATCCCATGGCCGCACCCGCGGCAATTTCCGCCGGTCCCGGAAGGCGCGGAACACAGGCCTTGTCCGCGCCCCGGGCGAAGCCGGAGGCAAATGCCTGCAGTGATGCGATTATCGTCTCTAATGGCTGCATGAGTTCTTTTGCCAACCCGTTCAAAGAGGAGTACGTTTGCCCCACTTTCTTAGGCCGATACCCAGATGTGAACACGACTCGTTTGCCGTCGACGGCGCGAATCGCCCTTATCGGGGCGGCGTGCCTTGCGCTTCGTTGCTTCGGCATCCCTGATACCGAGACCGATCTTGTGGCGGCTGTTTCGGCCCGCGTGAGCGACGATTATGTTCGCAAATCGCAGGCCGACGGACGGCCCAAGGAAGAATTCTACGCTTTCGGAGAGGGGGGCCACTGGACCGGGGCCTCAAAAGACGCCTCGATCGACGGGCTCAGATTCATCGACGTTGCGCGCACCATTGCCGGGCCCCTTTCGGACCAGAATTACCTTCCGACGCGCGATCCAAACGCCACGAAGCTGCTGATCCTGGTATATTGGGGCAAGACGCGGACTCCCGGAAGCCTGGATGAATCGGAAGCAACGCGCGATCTGGCTTCGGCGGATTCGCTCCTCGCCTCCGCGAAATCGTCCCAGGCGCAGAAGCTCATCTCGAACACGGTCATTCCGGTCTCGACCGGGACGTTGATGCAATGCGGCCACATAGAGTCCACGGTCGATTACGAGCAGCAGGTTGACAGGGCGCAGTCTGAGGGCTCGGATTCGGGCGCATTGGCCGTGGTCTCGGCCGAAAACAACAGCCGAGACCAGCTGGTCGCCCAGAATGCCATGATGCTCGGATTTGACAGCGCGCTAAAGGAAACCGTCGGGCTCGCGGGCACTCCGCTCGAACATCGAAGGACGGACCTCGTGCAAGAGCTCGAGCAGGGGCGGTACTTCGTGGTGCTGATGGCGTACGACTTCCAGCTCGTTTGGAAGCAGAAGAAACACAAGCTTCTCTGGGAGACGCGCTATAGCGTGCCCGAGCGAGGGAAGAGATTCGACGGGTACCTTCTCGCAATGACGCAGCGGGCTTCGCGGTATTTCGGCAAGAACAGCTCCGGCTTGATCAGGATGGATCTGCCCGAGGGTCATGTCGAAGTCGGCGACGTGAAGTCGCTTGGGGTCATCAATCCCGATCGCTGAGCCGGCCCCGTTTGGCGGCTAAGTTCCAGTCGGAACCCGCGTCGTTTTGTTTCGGGTCGGCATCACAGGATGATCCTCGCGGAGGCGATGGCCGCGCATCGGGCATACCGAAAGATTGCTCGACCCCATGCCGGGCGATGGAAACGATTGGGGATTATCCGCATCCCTATCGTTAAATTGGTGGACAACAAAAACTTGACCGCGCGGTGCCGGGTCCCGGACCCGGCACCGCGGGAGGCCGATGACCTGAACAAAGCGTCATGAAGGTTTTGAGGATCATCGCGGAGGCTGCATAGGCTTTCCCGTTCTAACCCTGGGCCTCGGCCGACCAGACCGAGTCGGAAAAGGCCGAGGGTACCGTTTCGCCGCCTCCAATTCCCTTCCCGTTCGTCCAGCATCATGCGCCTCACCGTTCTCTCCACCGGACTCGTCCTGCTTCTCGGCCTGGTGTGGCTTGGATCCGAGAGCGAAAGCTGGAGGCAGGCCTACTCCTTTAAGGGCGCAAAGCAGGATTATTACGCGCTTCTGGCCCACGGTCTTGAGCGGGGCCATCTGTACATGGATGTCGCGGTGGATCCGCGGCTATCGAGCCCCGATCCGAACGAACGCCGCAATGCCCGCTCTCTTCTGGATGCGAGCGTTTACCACGGCCATTACTACCTCTATTTTGGGGTTGTCCCGGCCGTCTTCGTCTTTCTGCCGTACCATCTGCTGACGGGCGCCGACATTTCGGAGAGCGCCGTCGTCGTGCTCTTTGTCGCCCTGGGCTTTCTGACCTATTGGTGGATCTACGCGGATGCGCGCAGGCGCTACTTCCAAAACACAACGGCCGCCCAGTATTGCGCCAGCCTCGCATTGTTCGCCTTCGGCTCGGCCACTCCCGCCCTCATCACCGCCTCGGTCATCACGGCCGCCGGTTTCTATGAGATCGCCGTGGCGGGAGGCTATCTTTGCCACGCCCTTACTTGGCTCGGAATCTTCAGGGCATGGCATTCAAAGGAGCACGCCGGCAGATGGATCGGGTTTTCGAGCCTCGCGGGTGCGCTCGCCGTGGGATGCCGGCCCAATTACGTCCTCGTGCTGCCGGTCATCGCCATCGCCGCGTGGGTCCTCATCAGGCGGGGTGAACCACCGCTCAGGCTGTCGGCATGGACCGCGCTGCCCGCGGCGGCGGTCGGTCTGCTGCTCGCCGCGTACAATTACGGCCGTTTCGGCTCTCCATTTGAATTCGGCCTGAACTACCAGATCGACGAGATGGTTCGGGCCCGTTTCCCGCATTTCAGCCCCTCGTTCTTCTGGAGCAACCTGCAGTGGTATTTTCTCAGGCCCCCCGCCCTGGGTGCCTATTTCCCCTACGTGTTTCCGATGAACGCCGCCCTGCGGCCTCCGGGATACTACGGCTACGAGCCCATCCATGGTCAGCTCCCGATCACGATTCTTGCGGCGCTGGTCCTGATCTGGTCGCTCGTGAGGCTCAGGCGCGCGGGTCCGGACATGATCGTAAGGATCCTGCTCGGGCTGTTGGCCGCGGCGTTTGCCGCGATGTACCTCGTGATGGGATTCTACGGAAACCGGGCGGAGCGCTATATCGTCGACTACCAATCGCCCCTCGTCCTCCTGATCGCCGTCGCCGCAGGCTGCTGCGCCTCGCGCGAGACAGCCTCAAGGGGGCTCCGCCCCGGGCTTTGGCGGGCGGCATTCATCCTGGTCTCCCTAGTCGCGGCGCTCGCCAATGTCCTGGCGAGCCTTCAGCTCAACAACCACTTCGAGAACGCCCGCCCGGAGGCCTGGAGGTTTCTCTCCTATTACGGGGACTATCCTTCGGCGATCCTCGAGCGGCTGGGGCTCGTTCATTTTGGCCCGGTCAAGTTTCGATTCACCCTCCCGCCGCTCAATGGAGACACGAGCACCGAGCCCCTGTTTTCCACCGGAACACCCGGCTACACCGATGTGCTCTACGTGACCCAGCTCCACGGGAACATCGCTCGGTTTTCCTTGGAGCACGTAGGCAACGGCCGGGTCAATTCGCCGTTCGTGACCGCGGTACCCGGGCGCGAATATGAGATGGAGGTGGATTTCGGATCACTCTACCCACCGCGCGAACATCCTTGGTTCAGGAGCCGGAGCGACGATGACATCGAGATACTGAAGACCACCGCGCTCGTGAAATTCGACGGAAAGGCCGTGATCCATCAAAGGGTCCGATTCTTTGACTCACCGCCCGGCTGGACGTTTTACGGAGCCAACCCCGCCGGCATCGATGCCCCTTTCCGCGGCCGGATAATCGATCACACGCTGCTTCCCCCCCGTGAGCCCGAAACATTGAGGGACCCGGCGAACGAGTCCGGACTTTGGCGCCTCGCGGTCACATTCCCCTTTGGTTCCCCCATTCCGAACAGCCGGTGTTGGGTTCGGGCACCGCCAGGCACGGCAATATGCTCGTCCTTCACACGCTCGAGGACCATTCGATCCAGTTCGGCCTCGATCAGTGGGGGGCCCCCTTCTCGCTTTCGCCCAGGATCCCGGTCAAGGGCGACGGATCCATGACCTTGAGATCTTCGTCGGCGCTCAGGCCGCCCGGGCGAAATTCCCCCAGGAATGGCATCTTGACCGGGGCTCGGTCGAAAACTCGTCCTCGATAATGAGGATCTGGCTGGACGGTCGGCCGGTATGGACCCTGCGAATCTCCTCCAACAGGGACAGCTATGGCTCGGTCTCCATCGGAAGCAATCCGCAGAGGTTTTCGTCCGCCCAACCCTACTATTTTGGCTCCATCGAACCCGAAGGCCTGAGTCCCGAGGAACTCCGGGCTTCGATTGTCCGGAATGTGGAGGAGGGGGGCGGACTGGCGGGCGTCCACCGCTACCGGATTCAATTTCCAAGCTCGCAGGATCCCCAGGCCGGATTGCCGCTTTTGGGAGCTGGCGTGACGGGAGACGGGAACCTGATCTTCGCCAAGCCGGAGGGCTCGGGCGCCTATCGAATCGAGATGGACGATTGGTCCTACGGGGCCCTCAGGGGCGAGTCTTTTATCCCCTCCCAGGGAGAGCACGACCTTGAGATCATTGTGGGTCCAGTCCTGGCCGGAGCCGAGCCGCCCAAGTCATGGAAAATCCCCGGCGACCTCTCGTCGCTGCGCGACCGATTCATCGTGTACATTGACGGAGTTCGCCTTGGCGACTTCGCAATCGCCCATCACCTTGCGAAGGCCGGCATCCTGACTCCGGGCGCCAACCCCCAGGGGTTCAGCACCGCCGCCAGGGACTTCCTCGGACCAACCTTTGTGCCGGCTCCGATGAGGGAATCCGAGGTCGAAGCGCTCATCGGCCTGGCGCTTCGCCCCTAGCCGCATTGGTTGATCCACGCCCGGAGCCCGGGAGCCCCCTCAGCGCAGGAGCGTCAGGCTAAAGGCATGCGGCTTGGGAATCGCGGATCGGGAACGCCGGGCCTGGTTGGCTTCATCAAAGGCCGCGAGGGAATCGGTCGCGACCGTGACGTCCGGTGCCTTGGGACTGTACGCCATCATCTCCCGGCGCACGAGCTGGTCCTGATGGCTCGAAGCGGCTCCCCAAAGGACCCAGAACGCCTGCCCGCGCATCGGCGTGTCAAACCGGGCGAGGTCGACTCCCTTCTCCAGGTCGGTCTTCGTGAAGGTCCCAATCTCCTTCCCGTCGATTCCAAGCGCATAGGACCCCTCGGCAAGCCCGGTCACCCTAAGGGATTCGGTGCCAAGCAATTCCAGGCCTGCCCCGGCCTCCTCGGCGAGGATGACCGTCTCGTCCTGGTAGTTGATCGGAAGGGGTAAGGCTGTGTCCAGCTCTTCCCATGACCATTTGCCCTCGCCAGCGGCTATGGCGCTGACGGTTGAATTCTCGGACACCCCGGCTGATTTCGCCGCCATGTCTATCTCCACGCGCGAAACCACCGAGGGCGCGTGCCAGGCGCGCAACAGGGCGGCGCCCAGGACCAGGTGGCCCGCGGGGCTTGGATGAACGCGGTCGGGGAGAAGGGTGCGCGCGAGCTCGGGATTCGATTTGAAGACACTGGCGATGCCGGAGTTCAGCGGTTCGCCAAAATCAATCGTTTCCAGATGATTCTCCCGGGCGATCGCAGCGACGCTTTCACCCAGCTTGCGCAACGTGCTGTCATAGCCCGGTTCGAACTGCGGCGGCCGGGAGACGTCGTCGAAGGGCGACGGAAGGATTAGGTAGAGACGGACCCCGGGCAGCTGTTTTTGAAGCTCGGCGACGATCGCTCTGTACCCCTTTGCGAAATGCTCCTCAATCGCAGGATCAAACCCCCGGTAGGAGCCGTCATTCATCCCGAGCATGATCGTGACGACCGTCGGATGAAGGGAGACGACGTCCCTCGCAAGGCGCGTCGCGATGTCGCCCTGCCCTCCCCCGTCCACGCGGTCGCCGCCGACCCCAGCATTGTAAAACCGAATGTCCCATTGGGGGAAACGCGTGCGCACGTACTCCTCGACCAGCAGCCCGTAGGCGCCGTCCTGGGTAATGCTGTCTCCGTAGAAGACCACTCGGTCCCCATCGTGGAGCGGAAATGAGCTGGCAGCCTGCCCCCGGGAGGCGCCGAAGCAGGCGACCAACCCGATGAGAAGGACAACTGAGACGAATTTCGGCATGGCGGTGATTTGATGAGACTGACCGTTTCGAGGCGGGTGTGACCGTCGGGGGTTTGGAGCCTTTCACGTCATTCGGCTCGAACGACGATCGGCAAGCCGGCAGTCTCCACGCCGCCGGCAAAAACCACAAATCCGAAATCGCCGCAGGCGGCAAGGACGCTAGCTCGCGAGAGCGACGACCAACCTGAAGATGGCGAGCGCCGCGACTCCCAGCGTCACGTACCACAGCCACCGCTTCTTGGCCAAAAGGCAGAGGCCGCCGATGGCGAGCGCGATCTGGAACGTCTGCGCCGCGAGGCCGTACTTAGCCCCGAGTGCGGTCTGGATTTCGGCGTCCTTTCGAAATTCATTGCGCGCAGCCTCAAAAGAATCGGCCTTGGCCTTGATGTCCGTCTTCTCCTGGTCGTAGCGCTTGATCGTGGACTCCAGGCTCGCGCGCCGGCTCTCGTTCTTGTCCTGCATCGCATCCCGCAGATGGAGCTCCGTTTCGAGCAGCATCTGCTTTTGGGACTTGGCCTCGTAGAAGCTCCACTGGTCCGCAGCCTGTGTCTCGTTGTAGGTCGCCTCGCTCAGGTCCTTTGAGACCCGGCCGGCGCAGCTGCCTCCCTTGGCCATGGCATAGCCCGCCACCAAGGCGATCAGCGCCATGGACAGGGCGGCGTACTTCGTCCAGCCCTCGCTTTTCGCCTTGGCCTCGGCCTTGGCCTTCTCGTCCTTGACCGATTTAGTGAAGGCGCGGACTTCCAGAATCGCGTCGCGCATGTTCTCCTCGTTCGTCTGTTGGGTGCTCTCTGTGCTCATGGGAACGGTCAATAGAGGGGGTATTCGGCCGTTTTCCAATTCGATTTTGGGCCCTCGGGGATGCGCCTGGCCCCACTTCCGAAGGGGTGCTGTGGGCCGCCGAAGGCAATAACAACGAGAAAAGCCGGCCTCGCGGCCTCTGAGGCTCAAGTCCTTGGAAACGACGCATTCGCCGGCGGCACCAAAATATTGATCGGTGGGACGGATCAAACCCGTTTAGTCCGACTTGCAGGTGAAACAATCAGCCCAGCTCGGATGCGCGGCCCAGACAAACCCCAACCGAATAATCACCGGGCATTAGCCGGGTCCCTCCTCTCGAGATATTCCGAAAGCGCAAGAAAAACGCCCGCCGTCCAGCCCAGCATGGGATCCGGGGCATACTCCCCGTGGGAGGGTTTCCCCGTGGTCACATCGAATTTCTCCCACAGGTGCGCCGATGCGTTGAACATCGAGCATTGCGACGCGCAGTATTCCGACGCTACGCGTCGGGCATCGCTTTCAAATCCGTAACGCTTCAGGCCGCTTACGACGATCCAATGGGTCGGAGGCCAGCCGTTGGGATAGGCCCACTGATAGGTGCCGCCCTGGTACGGCTCCGTCTGCGCGAGCCCGCGGGCGCGCTCGAAAAGGCGAAGGTTATGTGCCATGCAGCCCGCCTGCTCGGGCGTCGCGATTCCAGCCCAAAGGGGATAGAAAGCGTCGAGGGAGGCTATGGGAGCGAATTCGTGGGTGAGCATGTTCCGGTCCCGAAAGAGGCCGGACTTCGCGTCCCAAAGCTGCGTCCTGACTGCTTCCGCCCGGGCGTTTGCCCTTTGATCCCATGGGACAGCGGCCTCGGATCCGCGGCCCAGAACCCGCGAGAAATAGGCGAGATTGGATTCGCAGACCCATAGAATGGAGTTGAGCTTAACGTCCGCATAGTCGGGGGCTTGCCCTCCATAAACCGGCGTGAAGTCCTCGCCGGATTCCGCCTCGGCGAGCCGGTTCCGCGCGACCGAAAGCTTCTCTTTGAGCGGAACGTCCAGCCGCAAGCCCAGCCGGGAATGGAGCGTCCCATCGTAGAACCGCTCGAGGTATGCCTCAGTTGCCTGCTGCCCGAAATGGGCTAGGCCTCCGGGGAAGGTGCGCTCGGTCGTCCAGAACCTATACTCCCTCTCGAGCCTCGGGACCGCTTGCTCCAACCACGCCTTGTCCTTCGAGGCCTCATATACATCCCGCACCATCGCGCTTAGGAGCGGCGGCTGGGAGCGGTTGTCGTCACCGACAAAGGCGCTGTTGGGCACGAAGCCGAGGCGATCAATCCACCAAAGCAGCGCGTCACAGTTGGATCGTGCAAGGTCCAAGCGGTCCGAGCGAAGAAGGCCAAGGTTCGTGAAATACGTGTCCCAATAGAAAAGCGCTTTGAAGTTGCCTGCAGGGCTCGGAACCGTGTGCCGGAAGGGAATCGGTACGATGTAGCTCTCGTGCACATCGCTTCGAACGGAGGCGTCCCATTGCGATCGGATGTAGGCCCCTACCCGGTCGAGATCCACGGGGACGGGGGTCAACGCAAGGATCAACGATAGCATCCACGCAAAGTTGCCTACCCAATCCCATTGTCCAGCCGAATGCCGGCGCCTCGATGGCGAAGGCGTTCCCTTGAGCCCAGACGGGGGAAACAGGTCTTTTCGCGGCGCCCGGCGCGGCCAAGGTCGCATTCTCGATTCCTCTGGCCCGCCCCATCCAGTATCGTTCGCCAGCGGCCTCGGGGCCTCCCTCAGCTCGATGCCGATGCTTGGATTGAATTGATCGCTTCCTGCCTGAAGGGTGCCAAATACGCAGGCTTGCCGCTAACTCCTCGACTCGATTGCAAGGGGCTTCGGACAGCGCCTGACTCGGCTCCGGCGAGCATGGCGCCGCTACCCGGGAAGGGGTCGCATTCCAAACACCGCGCCCAAGGCCCCGCTCTCCTATTTTTTGGGGGGAAGTTCCCGCCTCAAAGGCGATTCACTAGCTTATCGGAGTTTCTCTTTCTTAAGAAGAAGCTCTATGGATTTTCCCACGCGCATCGACTTGGTCTCAGGGCGTTTTGCGTCCGCAATCCAATCGGTGAACTCCTTCTTCCGCGAATAGGAGAGCTGATCGAAGAATTCCCCCGCGGCAGGCGCGCGCTTGAGCGCGGTTCTGAATTCTTCCGGAATCTCGACCTTCCGCTCGGCCTTATCGAGGTCCATCACAACGGCAACCAGGTCGCCCGCCGAGGCCTGCGCGCCCGATTGGAGCGCCTTGCTCACCATCATTGAATGGGTGCCATCTCCCTCGGGCATGAGCGTGCTGCGAAACGGGTGGTTGTTGATCGTCCCGGCGACGGCAACCCGCGCCCTGCTTCCAAATTTCTGCTCCACGTCGAACGGGATCGGCAGAAACGTCCAGGCCCCCTTGGGACCACGACCCTGCAAACAAACCTTGAATGTCTGCTTCATAAATTGGGGGCGGTGGATTGATGACATCCCATATCGGGAGCACTTGGCGGCGATCCGGTCCCATCCCACTCGGCCAGCAGGTTTGGCAAGCGGACCGAGAGTATTCGCGATTTCCAGCCCTTGCCCAGCATGGAGCCGACGATGAAGCCCCGCCATCCGTTGAAGCCGGTGTGTTCAAGGGTGAGTTCCGTCCCCCCTGGCGCATCTTTGAGCGTCCACCTCACCGTTGTGGAGATCCCGCCGCCGGCCCAGGAATAGACGAGCCTCTCGAGCGGAATCATCTCAAGCACCACGCAATCAATGATCCCGTTGAACCCCGGAGCAGGCTTCGTTTTGAACTGAAATCGATGGCCAACCAGGGGTCTGAAGTCGTTCGGCATGAGCCAGATTGCCAGTGCCGCCGAATCCGTGAGCGCGGCCCATAACTTGGGCCGCGGATGCGGGTAAAAATTAACAAAATGCAGGTCGCGGCTCATCAGGTCTCATCGGCCAGGTAACCTTCCAAAGCCAGCATCTTTCCGGCCCAGAATCTCTGGTAATGCCCAGCCCAATCGTGCACGTGGCGAAGGGGAGCCGCCCGAAGCCGGTAGATGCGCTCCCGGCCCGCGCGGCGGAATGCAATGAGACCCGCGTCCGACAGTACGCGCAGATGTTGCGACACCGCGGGTCGACTTATCGCAAAGGGTGCCGCTATCTCGCCGGCAGACATGTCGCGTTGAAAGAGCATGTCCATGACACGGCGACGGGTAGCATCAGACACCGCCAGAAAAACCGAGGTCTCGGACCGGCGCGACCTGGGACTCGAAATCGGAGGCATGCATTATTTGTGTAAGCATCTCCTTACACGTCAAGCATGCATTTTACCCGACATTGCGTCAGTCCCTTCCATTTCCGCGCACGGCAAAGGCCCGCTTTGCGCCCCGCCGAAACGGGTTCGCCAGGGCTGGCCTCATTGGCGCAGGCGAGCGAGAGCCGGAAGTGTTAAGAGGAGCCTCTTGAAGCGTCGGCCAAGAGCACGCTGTTTACAGTCGCAAGGAGTTCGGAGGCTTGAAACGGCTTGTGCACAAATCCGTTGAACCTTGCCCACGGGTCGCGGCTAATTTTCTTCACGTCCTCCTCGTCCAACCTATCCGAGGCCACAATGACGGGGATCTCCATGACGGCGACCCGGAGGCGCCGCACAAGGTCCAGGCCGGAGGCCTTCGGCATCACATCACAGGTCACCAGCAGATCGAATTCCTTGGAAAGCAGGGCGCGCCAAGCAGCCTCACCGTCCGCCGCAATTTCAACCCGATGGCCGCAGGCTTCCAAGGCGCCGGACATCAGTCCGCGAAATGCCGGGTCGCCGTCGACGACAAGGATTCGTTTTGGCTCGGTCAGATCCATCAGAAGCGTGCAAACGGCACGTATGCACATGCAATCGGCCAAGTTGCGCTTCGCATAAATGTCCTGGCCCGAAATAAGCCATCTTTCTGCGCCCCATTAGTCAGCGTAGGCTTACTGCGGAAAGCCTTATCCCTGCCTTCGGCCGTTGGCGGGCAAAAGGTTGGGGCTTTGAGCCGCTCACTGCATTCGGATTCCGATCGGGAGCGGCGCCATTCCCCATCGTGCCGACACCCGCCAATCCACGATCGAGCGGTTCACGCTTACACTCGGCTTCCGCCTCATTCGCACCTGAGCGCGACCATCGGATCAACATTTGCGGCCCGGCGGGCGGGCAGCCAGCAGGCAAATCCGCCGACAGAAACCAGCAAGACACTGATCCCGGCGAGCACGAATGGATCCGCCGGCGACGCCTGGTAAAGGAGGCCGGTCGCTGCAAGAAGCTTCATCGCAACGACTCCGCCGCCCAGCCCGAAAAGGAGCCCGATCACGAGCTGTGCGAGACCGCGCGACAGGACGAGCCGCTCGACACCCGAGGCCGAGGCCCCGAGAGCCATCCGGATTCCGATCTCTCGCGAACGCCGGGCCGTTACGTGCGCCACCACGGCATATATCCCGACCGACGCCATCACCAGGCCGGCCGCTGCGAAAATGAGAAACAAGGTGCCGAAAATGGACAAGAACCACTGCTGATGCCTAAGCGCGGCCGCCAGCGTCGATACGCCGACAAGCGGCAGATCCTGGTCGAGCTTTTGCGCCGCGACGCGCACGGGCCCCGCAAGCGAGGTCGGGTCGGAAGAAGTGCGCAAAATGAGCGACATCCCGCCCCTCGGCTCCTGTCGAGTGGAGATGTAGACGAGCGGGGGAGCATCGGAAGCCTGGGTTTCCTGCACAATATCGGCAGACACGCCGATTATGGTCATCCACACCCCCGGCTTGTCTTCCTCGGCAAAGCGAAAGCGTTTACCCAATACCGCCTGGCCGGGGTAATATTTTTCGGCGAAAGCGTGCGTGACCACCGCCACCTCCCTGCCCGGGTCGCCGTCGGTCTCCGAAAAGGCCCGGCCCATGAGAATCGGCAACCGGATCAAAGGAAGGTACCCAGCGCTTTGCACGACAAGCAATGCGCGTGGACGCCGCCCCAGTTCCTGCGTGAACCGGCCCTCGAATTCAATGGGTCTACTGCTTGCCCCGAGGCCTGGAGGTTCGGAGGCCACGGCGGCCTGCGCGACCCCAGGGAGCGCTTCGACAGCCGACATAAGCTTATCGTAAAACCGCAGGCGGCTCGCGGCGTCGGCGTAGCGTTCGCCCTCGGCGGATGGAAGTTCGATCCGCGCGGCGAGTATTGAGGCGGCGGGCACAAACGGGTTCACCTTCTGCACCGCGAGGAAGCTCCTCATCATCATTCCAGCGGCGGCAAGAAGGACGACCGTTAGCGCCATCTGAGCCGCCACCAGGGCCGCCATCAGCCTGCCGCCACGGCGCCCACCCGGAGCGGAAATATCGGCCTTTAGCGCCGTGTTGAGATCGATGCGCGAGGCGCGCAGCGCCGGGACAAGGCCGAAAAAAATCCCGCACCCGATGGATATCATCGCGAAGTAGCCGTAGGTCGTGAGATCCATCCTGAGGACGATCCAGTAAGGCTTGCCGGTGTCGCGCGTGGCCAAGTCAAATGCGTGGACGCCGATTGCCGCAAGGGCCAGTCCAACCAGCCCACCCAGGCAGCTGAGGAGCACGCTTTCGATCAGCAGTTGACGGACAAGCTGCCACCGCGAAGCGCCGAGGGCGGCGCGCACCGAAAGCTCCCGGGCGCGCCCGATGGAGCGGCTGAGCATCATGTTCGCGACATTTGCACACGCGATGAGGAGCACAAACCCCACTGCGCAGAGCATCATGAGGAAGATCGAGCGAACCTGCTCGCCGTTATAGGTGTCTTGAAACGTGCGAACGAGCGCGCCTAGGTCCTTGTTGGTGTCTGGAAACTCGGCGGCTCGGCGCGCGGCAATTACCGAAATATCCGCTCGCGCCGCGTCCATCGATGCGGTCGGCTTGAGGAGGCCGAACAGCCAGAGGTCGTGTTCAGCCCGGCCTTCGAGCGGTTCCGTCCGGCCCAGGGGCATCCAAAGCTGCTGCTCCTTGGGGAACTCGAATCCCTCGGGCATCACGCCTATGATGGTGGCGGGGGCTCCGTTGACCCGCACGACGCTGCCAATGACACCTGGCGCCCCATTGTAACGGCTCTTCCAGATGCCGTAACTGAGCAGCGCCACGGCCTCGGCCCCTGGGCGGTCGTCGGATGCCGTGAAATCACGGCCAAGCACGGGCGGCGTGCGCAGCAGGTTGAACATACCCGCTGAAACCAGGCCGATCTGCAGCCGCTCAGGCGGATTGTATCTATCGCTGAGTACCGCCGACCTGAGCTTTGCCGATTCGATTCCGTCGAATGCCCTGTTCTGCGTGCGAAACTCAAGAAAGTCGGGATAGGAGATCCTGCTCGGGCTGTCGGTTTTCTTCAGATTCTGGCCCGAGATTGTAACAAGGCGCTCGCCGCCGGGGATCGGAAGCGGCCTGAACAGGACTGAATTCACCAGGGTGAAAACCGTCGTGTTGATGCCGATGCCCAGCGCCAGCGTGACGACGACCGCTGCGGAAAACCACCGATGGGCCAGTATCATTCGGGCCGCGAAGCGGAGATCCCGAACGAAATGATCCAACCACGCAGCTTTACGTTGGTCGCGCGCTCTCTCCTTGATTTGGTCAATTCCTCCGAAGCAGCGAAGCGCTTCATTGCGCGCCTCTTCCGGTGACATGCCCGCCTCAACGTTTCGTTCGATGCGAAGTTCGAGATGCATTCGCATCTCCTCATCCATGTCCGAATTAAACCGGCCTATTCCGAAGAAACGCGTTATCAAGAGGCGGACCTTCCTAAACGGGTTCATGCGTTTCGCAGCACATCGCCAATGGCAACGGCAACGCGGTCCCAAATCTCCCGCTCCGAAGCCAATTGTCTCCTACCCTCTTTCGTCAACGTGTAGAACTTGGCACGCCGGCCCTTTTCCGAATGGCCCCACTCCGGCTCTATCCATCCCTTCTCCTCCATCCGATAGAGCGAAGGGTAAAGGGAGCCTTCCTCCACGATCAGCACGTCCCTCGAAAGAGCATGGATCCGCTCGGCAATAGCAAATCCGTGCAAGGGACCCCCGTTTAGCACCTGAAGCACAAGTAGGTCGAGAGTGCCGGAAAGCAGCTCGGGTTTTGCCATATGAATAATTCGCCTAGATAATCTAGGTTTGTTGGGTCATTCCCTAGATAGTCAAGGGTAATCGCGGAGCTATTTAAAATTCGCAGGTCGCACGCCCGTTTCACAATCATCCCGGCAAGAGAGGAGAGTCGAAAGGAGCTTGAAACGGTCCCTGTCAGTGATTTTTACCCTGAGTTTTCTTCGAGGCGCCGGTCCAGGGGTTCTTCAGCGGCTAATTATGGCTCAAGATTCTCCGCCGGCAGTGCTTCCGTTCGTCCACTGGCATCATTTGCCACTTGAACCGAAGGATGAGCGGTCCGATCGAATTCGCAGAGTGTCCCGGCATGGCTTCGTCTCCGCTCAGACACTCGCCGGGGGCTACCCCTTTGCGTTGAGGCCGCCGCACTTCACGGCCTGCTTTACGAGTGCAATCGCTACGTCGAACTTCAGGTCCTCGAGCTTTTTGAACGTGATACAACTGCGGCCGGTCTTCACCTTGCCTAGCTTGGCGGCATTCTGTTCGGCTAGGTAGCCGCCCTTGTCTGCGGCGCAGATGTGAAGGCTGTAGTTGCTCTTTCCCGCGGAGAGTCCGATCAAAAACCAGTCAGCCTCGCGGCCGCTGGAGGACTTATAGCGATACTTGCCGTAACCGATGATGGGCGAACCCATCATCATCATGATCTCGGGGGAAGGTTTGGGCACGGCCTTGCGAATCGCAGTGTGGAGCGCGAGCATCGTGGCGTGGCGGTCGGTGGGGAGGCTGGCGAGATATTGGCCGGGTGTCATGGGTTTCATAACGGCGAACATTTTTCCGGGTGCGTCGCTCCGTCTTGTGAGGGCTGGTCTGCGGCGGAGCAGCTAACGCGAGCGACCGCCATGCAGGCAAGCTCGCTGGCGCCGCATCCGGCCGCTACCAAGGCGCCGAAGTTTGGCTCAAAGAAATCCCATTGAACGCATTGCAGTACGGAAATCGGCCGAATGGGAGTGCCGATCGCATCCATGACGAACTTGAAGGAAATTGGACAATGATTCGGTAATAATTACCGCTTTGACGGTATTATCAGTAATTTTTTCAGTTAGGTTTATACCAATTCTATGAAACATTCAAATATATACCGCTTAAGAGGAATTATTTAATGATTTCTCCAATTTCCTCATTGAAAAACTCATTTTTCAACATTTATTACCGCTAAAGAAGCAATGATTTCCCTTGCTCAACTAATCAGGATCCATCGCAAGAAGGCTGCCCTAGCCCAAGCCCAGCTGGCGAAGCTCGCCGGCGTAGGCAAGACCGTGATCTGGGACATCGAAAACGGCAAGGAGTCAGTCCAGTGGGACACACTCCAGAAGATTTTCCGCGTATTGAACATTACGGCCGATTGGCGCAGCCCTTTGCTCGATCGCATGGCATCCCTGGACTCGGTTCCCGCCTCCTCCGCTGATGTTTCCTCTTCCCTATCGAAACCTCCGCCGTAAATCCCCACACGCCGGAATGAAGTCCGCCCACATCTTTCAGAAAAACCAGTTGGCCGGTCTGCTGGAGGCCTGCGACGACGGCAGCTACCGCTTCATTTACAAGGTCGGCTACCGTGGCGAGCCCGTATCGCTCACAATGCCGACTAGCAAGCCCATGTGGGAATTCCAGAGCTTCCCGGCGCCCTTCGAGGGGCTGCTGCCGGAGGGAGCGCAGCTCGATGCACTGCTGCGAATCCGCAAGCTGGACAAGCACGACCTATTCGGACAGTTGCTCGCGGTCGGGCAGGACGTCGTTGGGTCACTTCGGATTGAGGCAGCCGAATGAGGTGCCTGATCACCAATGAGCCATGGGAGGGTCCGGGACCGTATTCGCCGGCGGGCCTGCGCCTGCTTGACCGGCGGCTCACTTCCCTGGCTCCGCTGCCCTACACTCGCGAACAATTGATCGAGGAGGCGTCGGCGCGCGCTGTGAAGATGTCTATTCAAGGCATGCAGCCGAAGGTCAGCGCCGTGCTGCGCGCAAAGGAGGGTCGGATGGAAATTGTGGGCAACGGCGGACGGTATATCGTGAAACCGCCACACCTCGTATATGCGGAGCTGCCGGAGAACGAAGCGCTCACTATGTCGCTCGCGGCAAATCTGGACATCGAAGTACCGGTGTCCGGGCTCCTTCTCAACGCGGACCAGACTCGTTCCTACTTTGTCCGACGCTTTGACCGCCTGGGCTGGGGCAAGCAGCCGGTAGAGGATTTTGCGCAGCTAAGCGGCGCCACTCGGGATACAAAGTATGATTCCAGCACGGAGCGATTGATCGAACTAATAGACCGGTTCTGCACCTTCCCTGTTCTTGAGCGGATGAAACTCCTCGACCGCCTGCTGTTCGCATACCTCACAGGCAACGAGGACATGCACCTAAAGAATTGGTCGCTCATCACGCGTGATGACAAGGTGGAGCTATCGCCGGCATACGACCTGTTGAATTCGACGATTTCGAACCCCAAGAGCCGTGAGGAGCTTGCGCTGACCCTGCACGGCAAGAAATCGAAGCTTCGAGAGAACGACTTTTGGCGGTATCTCGCCGCCGAACGGCTCGGCCTATCACCGGCGTTGATCGAACAAACCAAGTCGCGTTTCGCGGCGGCGGGCCGGGGCTGGCCGGCCCGAATTGAATCCAGTTACCTCTCTTCGGACATGAAGGGACGGTACTTGTCCTTGTTTGAGGAACGTCAAGCTCGGCTCGGCTTGGTGTAAGCACGACGTTGATAAATGGCGGGAGGGACGGGACTCGAACCCGCGAATTTCGTGGTCTGCTTCCCTAGGGCCGTCGCTAAGACACCTGTTTAGTGGCCCTTCAGTGGCTCTTATTTCCCCATTTTCCACCTGTTGCCATATGGGACACGTGGACTTTTGCAAAAGACGCGGTCGTGGAATTGATCCTTAGGGTTGACGTCGTAAGAACGGGTAATAACATGGTATTACTGTGCCTACCATTACGGTCAAACTCGACAAAGTACGTGCCTCGCAGCTGAGCCGGTGGGCTCGGAGGCGCAATGTTCCCAAATCCGAGGTTATTCGCGGGCTCATTGATCGCGCTGGTCCGATTGAGACCGGCGGAGACCTTGCGGCTTGGGTTGTCGCTTCGGAAGGCAAGGGGCTAGGATTGGGCAGACGCAAATCATGAGCCGTCCCGTACTCCTAGACTCTTCTTTCCTGATCGCGATCGACCGGGAAACCGCGACTAGCGAAAAAGGACCGGCCAGGGCGTTTCTGCCGAAACTCCAAGGACGAAAGATCGTAATTTCGGTCGTCACCGTTGAGGAGTTGCTGGAGGGAGCCAAAGATGAATCAGAAACCATGCGTTCCCTTCAGCGATTCACGGTCCAGGGGCTTCATCTGGCGCACGCACAGAAATGCGCGGGCCTTCAACGCCGAGCGTCACGGCGAATGGGAGAAAATGATGCATGGATCGTTGCAACGGCCGAGTCACTCGACGCGGACGTCGTGGGCGCAGATCGAAGGGCCTTTGAGCGATTGGGAGATAGGTATCTGCGCTTCCGCTAATCGCTATACAAGGCATCAACACTTCGAAATGGCGGGATGGACGGGACTCGAACCCGCGACTTTCGTGGTTTTCCCTGGGCGGCAGTGGCAAAGGCACCTATTTAGTGGCTCTTCGGTGGCTCTTTTTCACCCAAATCCGTTGGCATCAAGGCTGAACATAGTGGCCATCGATCTGCTGTCCCCGATTTGGGGCCTCAATAGGTGGTTGGCATATTCACTCTCGCGCTTCTTGCCAAACGAGACCCTAATTTGATCCCCGCGAAGACACCCTCAACATTGCCTCCGAAGCCGGTGTTTCCGCACATCGTGACCACTGAAAGCATTGCGGAATATAAGGCGCTTTGTCGCGAATGGGACGCAGCTCGGATCGAATTCCGAGTGGCTACAGCCGCTCAAGTTCAGGTGGAAAACTCAGCGGTGGGCTCCGCAATGAAATCGCGGATTTTGCACTTCGGTCAACATACACGGTGACCATGAGTTGCCGGCCTTCCCCGAGGTTTTAAACTCCGCCAAAATGCCAATTCTCTGGGCGTTCGCTAAGACAACGGCCTAGTGGCTTTTCAGGGGCTCATTTCCCCGCAAATAGTCCCTCAGGCGAGGCGAAGGGAATCCGGTAGGTTGAGAAATCCCTCGTGTCAGTCGTGAGGACAACGGCGTCGGCATCGCGTGCTGCCAACGCCACAAGGCAGCCGTCGGCCAAATCCATCCGAGGGGCATAACGCTTGAGCCGAACAAATACCTGGTCGAGTTCGTCGCGAAGGACGGGCACGATCTCCATGCGTCTTAGAAAGACATGCAGGGAGGCCATAGCCGCTGGATCGTTGTCGAGCAGATGCGCAGCTTCGCTCGCCACCGCTTCGCAGGTGATCAATCTACCGGTCAGCTTGGGCAACGTGGCCTTCGCCCAAGCGTGGTGCGAATCGCCCGCATCGATTGCTGCCACCAACGGGCCAGTGTCAACCAGTACGACGCGCCTTAAGGCGATGGCGGATGGCTTCATGCGGGGTCTCGCTTCGTTGGGGTTGGCGCACGACGCCGAAGAGATGTTCTAAATCGGCAAAGGGCTGGGCGGGGTGCTCGTTCTGCCGAGCAAACACATAAACCACATCGGCCGATTTCACCTTAATTGTCTCTCCCCGATCGGCGGCCGCCCGTGCTGCGCTGAATTTCCGCTGAAAGTCTGTGAGGGTCGTTTCCATGCCAATCAGATTGTCTGACTGATAGGGCTTGTCAAGTAACCGGAGATCGTTGGCTCGCCTCCGCACAATGGGCTTGGAAACTTACGCCGCTCTTCCCGCCCATCTATGCCATCCCTCTTTCCAACCGTTTCAAAGGCAAATTGAGATGCGGAGCCGGCAAGAGACTCTAGATAACCCATAACCTCGTCCGTCTACGATCCCCGTCCCCACTTCATGGTGGAGAGCCAGAAAATGGCGGGATGGACGGGACTCGAACCCGCGACTTTCGTGGTTGCTTCCCTACGGCCGTCGCTAAGACACCTGTTTAGTGGCTCTTCGGTGGCTCTTTTTCCGCCTAATACGTCGACTCGATGAAGTCCCTTTGCGGCCCTCGCGGCATGGATTGCATGACGGTTTTCAAGAGGTTCTAGTTGCGGCCGTTAAGAGCCATTTAGGCTTTGAAAGGCACTGTTAAAAGCCCCGCCCCTATTTTAAATATTTTCGTCGAAACGTTAAAAGCTGTGTTGATAATGTCAGGATTTCGCATACAAACTAAATTTTTATAACAATGAGGCCGGAAGCTTTTAAGAACCAAGACGCCGGACGGGTGATCCTGCACCGCACGGGTTATCACGCCTTTATCCCTGCCCCGCTTCCGCCTCCGCTGACATTTGATCAGGATCTTGTGCTCAACCTTTCACGCGCTGATACCGCTTTGAGCGAGCTCTCTGGCCTTGGCCGGGTGCTCCCGAACCCGCACCTCTTGATCGGCCCATTGGTCCGCCGCGAGGCGGTGCTTTCCTCCCAAATTGAAGGCACTCAGACCAGCCTCTCCGAATTGCTGCTGGATGAAGCAACTCCCAGCCCGGCGGCGAAATCGCCGAAGATGGATGATCTACGCGAGGTGCACAATTACGTCACCGCACTGGAATACGGAGTTGCACGCCTGGATGAGCTGCCGCTGTCGTTGCGGCTCATGCGCGAATTGCATGGCAAACTGCTCGCCGGGGTACGGGGCGAGCATGCCACGCCGGGGGAGTTTCGCCGTTCGCAAAACTGGATCGGCCCGGCGGGTAGCAACCTGACGAATGCACCATACGTGCCGCCACCGGTCGATGAAATGACCGAATTGCTGTCCAACTGGGAGAGGTACCTCCATGTCCGGGACACCGTGCCAGAGTTGATCCAATGCGCCATCCTGCACGAGCAGTTCGAGGCCATTCATCCTTTTCTCGACGGCAACGGCCGTGTGGGCCGGCTGCTGATCACCCTCTTTCTCATTGAGCGCGGCCGACTGTCGCAGCCACTGCTCTATCTATCGGACTTCGTCGAACGGCACAAATCCGACTATTACGATCTGCTGCAGCGCGTCAGAACGCACGGGGAGTGGATTCCGTGGATAAGATATTTTCTCGCGGGCGTCGAGACGACGGCGAAGGACGCGGCAAGGCGCGCGCGGCAATTGCTGGACATGCGTGAATCGCTCCTGCGCGAAACGAAGGGGGCGAAGGCCTTGGCCGATCAGTTGCTGATCAATCCATACATCACGATTGCCACCGCCGCGAAAGTGCTGGGAGTCGCGACCCCCACCGCAACCCGCCTGGTTCGCGAGTTGGAAGCGAAGGGACTTCTCCGCGAAACCACCGGGAAGAGTTGGGGCAAGGTCTACGTCGCACCCGGAGTGCTTGCCTCGCTGGAGCAACGTTCCACAACCTGACACCTCGTAACCCTTAGCTCAGCGAGAATTAGGAAATGCGTATCCGCGTTCTCAGTGACCTGCATCGGGAATTCGGAACAACGGACCTACCCGACGTTACCGCTGACGTGGTTGTTCTCGCCGGCGACATCGACCGTGGCATCAAGGGCGTCATGTGGGCAAGGAAGGCGTTTCCCAGCGTTCCGGTGCTGTACGTGGCCGGCAATCACGAACACTACGATGAACGAATCGGAAGGTTGCACGAAAAGCTGCGAGAAGCAGCGGCTCGCTCAAACGTCACTGTATTGGAGAACGAAACATTTGAACTGGGCGGCTGGCGCTTTTTCGGTTCCACGTTCTGGACAGACTTCAATCTCTTTGGCGACCGCCAGTCCGCCATGATGGCGGCCGGCAACAAGGAAAGCGGCATGACTGACTATCGGAAGATCCGGCGACAGGACACCGGCAAGTTACAGCCGAAGCACACTGCTCTGCTCCATGCGGGATCGCGCCTGGCCCTCACACAGTTTCTCATGGCGGGTGATCGTGCCAGGTCGGTGGTGATTTCGCACCATGCCCCTTCGATTAGATCGGTCCAAACTGGGAATGAAGTCGACTTCATCAGTGCGGCCTACGCCTCCAATCTGGAAGACTTGATCCTCAAGCAAGGCCCTGCACTGTGGATACATGGACACATTCATGAGGCCCGCGACTACCTGCTCGGCAACACCCGGGGTCCTGAACAATTCGCTTGGGTACCAGACCGCTCGCGACCCGAAGAGAACCGGCTTTCGTGCCAATCTCGTCGTGGAGTTGTGACTCCAATTCGTTAAAATGGCGGGATGGACGGGACTCGAACCCGCGACCTTCTGCGTGACAGGCAGACGCTCTAACCAGCTGAGCTACCACCCCATGATTGGGAAGAACGGTCACTTTCCCGAGTACAATCCGATCGGTCAAGAGGGAATTCGAGAACCCCGTCGATCAGACCGAAAGGCGGAATGCCTAGGCCTCGCGTTGGACCCCATAATATCCCTCTTTCGGTAGGACGATTGCGCCCACATTTTGTTCGTCGGGAGGAGGCAAGAAAAGCCGGATTGAAAGATGGGGAGAAAAAGCCAGAGTAAATTTATGAGACCGTAGCTCAGCTTGAATAGAGCAGTTGCCTTCTAAGCAACAGGTCGCGGGTTTGAGTCCCGCCGGTCTCGCCAATTCCCTTTAGAGAAGAAATTAACGGGATCATCCTCAACGAGTTCGGCGTCTAACTGTGGCGGTTTCATCATTCGAAAGCGAAGGAACCCGGCCCATCAGGGCTGGGAGGAAGTCTCCCAACAGCTTGACTATCATCCATTGATATCCTTCCGGTCCAAAGGACTGGGACTCCAGCTAAGCGGCCGATAGAGCGGAGCGGCCTGGCACCCTCAAACCCTTCAGGGAACGTCTCTTTTCGTCCGGTCATAGGCAGATCGAAGAGCATCGGTTCCACCAGCACCCGATTTCCTCCCAGACCCTTTGCGGGAATCTGCTTTTGCCGTTTCGGGAGGAGGGAAATCTCGGGGTGTATCTCGATTGCATCACGTTGGCTTCAACGAAAGGCCCGGAAGGTTCCAGTTGCTTTTCCCTTGGCAGCGATTGTGACGTTTCGATGTTCGCCCAGCTTCTTTTTGACGCATTGCGGGCCGCCCGCACAAGATCGCTTCTTCTAAAAACGTGCCCGATTCTCTTGCGACATGGCTTATCAACCTAGAGCGAAGCTGTGCACGGTCATTGCAGAGAATGCCGGTCTCCAGTCCGATTTGATTGCCTCGATGTTATGAAAATAGTGGTGGCACAGTTGGGTTCGAGAATGTATTACGCCGTGCCGCGCATCCTGAACAACGCGGGGATGCTATCGCACTTCCACACGGACCTGCTAGGCGATCGCGGCTGGCCCCGCCTGTGCCAAGCCATCCCCGCAAGGTTCAGATCCAAGGGTATCCAGCGCATGCTGGGCAGGCGCCTTCCATCTATCCCGGCGGGTCTTGTCACGGCCCACAGCGACCTGACATTGAGAGGACAATGGCGGGTCGCGCGAGCACGAAGCAGCCGCGCAGTGTCCGATGCCTACATATGGATGGGAGACGAGCTTTGCAGGAGGGTGCTGCGGAACGGGCTTGGCGGCGTCGATGCCGTCTTTGTCGTCGGATCATCAAGCAGGCTGATATTCTCGGAGGCTAGACGGCTAGGATGCCGGACGATCATGGAGGCAATCATCGCATCGCCGAGGACTGAGCGAGCGCTCTTAGAGGCCGAGGAGCGGCATTTCCCGGAATGGGCGCAGGATGGAACGGCACCGGTTTCCGAACATTTCGAACAACTGGTCGACAAAGAGTACGCACTGGCCGACTTGATCGTTTGCGGCTCGGATTTTGTGCGCGATTCGATCGGGCAAAGTGGAGGACCAATCGAGCGCTGCGTCGTCGTACCCTACGGTGTGTCTCAAACGATAGCTGCGAGGCCCCGCCGAAGGGATACAACCGCTCCGTTGAGGGTGCTGACTGTAGGAGCTGTCGGCCTCAGAAAAGGAATACCCTACGTCGCGGAGGCAGCACGCAAGCTGCGCGGGGATTGTCAGTTTCGCCTGGTAGGCCCTCTACAGGCCCCTGCCTCGATTGCACAAAGGCTGTCGGCCGACCTTGAATATCTTGGCCCCGTCCCCAAGAGCCAGATCGGCGACCATTACGGATGGGCGGACGTATTCCTTTTGCCGTCCATTTGTGAAGGCTCCGCCACCGTAATATACGAGGCATTGGGACACGGACTTCCGGTCATTACGACGCACAATTCGGGAAGCGTCATAACCCACGAGCGCGAAGGGCTGATCGTTCCCACCCGCGATTCATCGGCAATTGTGAATTCCTTGCTGACCCTTTCCAAAGACCCCAAACGCCTTTCAGCTATGAGCGAGGCTGCATTGGCAACGGCACGCACCTACTCCTTCGAGAGATATGCGGGGAAGCTGGTGGAGGAACTGAAGAAACTGGGTTAGCAGGCAATGCGATGGGGCGGGTGGCCCACTTTCACTCGTCTCACATGAGATTCCAGATCTTGGAAGCACGGTGTGGCGTCGATCAAATGGCGGTGCAACAAGCGCTGTTTGGATTGTCAGTCGCGAGATCGAGTCTCGCCCACCGCGCCAAATACCCGTCACCTGCCCGAATGGACCATGACACGGTGCCACAGGTCGGCCTCGCCCGGAATCCCGTGCCGACGAAGCCGGTTGCCGATCTCTTCAAGGGTGGGCTCGTCGACCCGGTGTCTCGGGTCGCCGGGCAGATCATGCATGACCCTCCTCGCCAGCGCCCAGCACGCCCAGGCCCTCCACCGGCGCTGCTCCCTGCGAGGTTCGTTCATCCGATCCGCGTAATGCTGAAAATGAACCCGGGGATTGCCAATGAAGACCCCTTGCGGCGCGTGCCTCATGATCCAGACGACCGCCGCGTAGGGCATCGGCCAGTCCGCCAGGATCGGTTCGTCGCCCTTGAGGTCTGCGCCCATCGCCCGGTCGAGGCACAGGATCGCGCGGGCGGCGTATTTTCTCTGCCAGAGCGAATGCGCATACTCTAGGCAGGCGTCATAGAACCGATCCCCACGGTCGTCGGCATCGAACGCATTGAGCGTTCGGTAGTCGAGACCCGGCCTCGGGGGAGGCAGATGGGGGCATGGGGCCAGCATTCAGGGTTCGGTGACCGCAAATCGCGGGCTCGTCAATGCGGCTCGACAGGCATGCGTCATTTGCGAGACAAGAGCATCGCTGAACACACCCACCGAAAGGCAAGACCCCGGGATCCCGCTGTGGCGGCGCGCCGCGATTTGGCCGGTCGCAATGCTCGTCCGGCTCTGGCTGATGACGATACGGATTCGGATGTCCGAACGGGACCTGGAGGCCATCACACTGCAGGGGCAGCCGATCACCTTCATCATCTGGCATAACCGCCTCCTCATGACGGCGGAGATCGTGCGGCGCTACCGGGGCGGCCACCCCATCTACGGGCTCATCAGCGCGAGCAACGACGGAGCGTGGCTGGCCGGATTTTTTTCCTCCGTGGGCATTCGCGCCGTCCGCGGCTCCTCAAGCCGCTTTGGGCGGGAGGCGGCAACGGCCCTCGTCGACGTGCTCCGCTCGGGATTCGACGTCGGCATCACCCCCGACGGGCCAAGGGGGCCCGCTTACGAGATGAAGCCCGGCGCCCTCATTGTCGCCCGAAGGGCGCGCTCTCAGGTTGTGCTCGTGGGAATGGACTTCGAGTCGGCATGGCGGGTCTCCAGCTGGGACGGATTCTACCTCCCAAAGCCCTTCTCCTTCATCCACATGCGGTTCGAGCTCGTCGAATTGGACGAATTGAGGGACCGCGGCGAGGCCGCCCGTCAGCTGGGCGTGCGCCTCGTCGCCATGAATCCCGACAGGATCCCGGCCCCCGTTAGAACGCGGGCGTGACCGTCACGGTGTCGCCGGGCGAAGCGACATAGTCGCCCCCGCTGCTCCACAGCTGGTCGTTCAGGAGGAATTTGAAGGTCACGGGCTTTTCGACTCCGGAGAGGACGATCCTCCACGTGTCGCTGGAAACGCAGTCGAGCAGGGTGCCCTTGCTCCAGGTCAATCCCGCACTGTCCCCGCGGACGTAAAGGGAGTTGCCGAAGCCGATGTCGATCTTGGCGGTGATCGTGACCCGGGATAGCCGTTGGTTTGGCCACCACAGCCGGCACGGCCGCGGGAGCGGCGGGTTTCTTCACCTTTGGTTCAACGGTGGATTTGAGCGCCGGGGCGGGCGCGGTGAGCTTGGTCGCCGGGGCGGGCGTCTTCGATGTCTTTGATGTCTTTTTCATGCGATGTTTTACCCTGGGTACAAAGTGCCCCACGGACGTTTCGAAAACAAAGCAAATACGACGCCAAACAGCAATAGGACGCGGAATTTCCATGTCCGCCACTCGTTTGCCATTCAGCCGTCACAACCTAACCCGGTGGCGTCACCTCACCTGCAGCGTTTCGCCCTCAAATTGGAGATTGAGCGAGGGAATCGAAACCGCCTTGCGATTTCCGTCCTTGCGGATCTTGCCGGCCACCCAGGCGTCGTAGCCCGCAATCCGGGCCGCCTCGAGGGCCGCCAGCGCGTCGCCCGGCGCGACATAAACGGCAAAACCGATGCCCATGTTGAACGTAGCGTAGGCCTCCCTAGGGGCAACGGGGCCGGCCTGCATGAGGAACCTGAATATCGCCGGGTGGGGACGCGGGGCCGTGATCTCGTAGACGAAGGGCTCTTCGAGACGCATCAGCTTCCGCCATCCATGCCCCGTGACGTGCGCGGCGTACTTGAGCCGCGTGCCGCGGCGCTGGCATTCCCTCACAAAGGCTACGTAGAGCGTCGACGGGGCGAGGAGCGCCTCGCCAAGCGTCGCCCCCCCCTCGATCCGCGTCCCATAGCGCCCTGGCAGGCTCTCAGCGATCTTCCTGCAGAGCGTGAGCCCGTTCGTCTGGACGCCGGAGGACGCAAGAAAGATGATCGCGTCTCCCTCGGCCACGTCCCCAACGATCCGCAGGGACTTCGGGGAGATCCTGCCCACGGCGGAGCCGGCAAGGACGATTGCGGACGGCTCGATCAGGCCGCGCAGCGCAGGGGTCTCTCCCCCGCCCCACACCGCCCCAGCGGTCCGGCAGCCCTCGGCAAAACCCTTCACGAGCTCCTGCGCCCGGCGCTCGTCGGCAAACCATTCGGAACTCCCGACGGCGGCATGCATCGCGACCGCGATCGGAAGCGCACCGCAGGTCACGAGGTCGTTCGCGATCGTCGCCACCGTGTCAATGCCTATGGCCCTGTAGAAGCATCTGCCGCTCTCCGACTGGACCGCGTCCGCCACCAGGTTCTTCGTTCCGAGCCCCTCCTCCACATGGGCCAGGAAGTGGTCCTCGGCCTCGATAAGGTAGGCGCTTTCCCCTCGCACGGTGGAGGGCTCCTTGAATCCGTGGCCCGCGAGAAGGTCGGTGGTCGTGAGCGCCGCCTTCTGGCAGGCGCGCTTGAAGGCGTCCAGGGGGCCGTAGCTCACCCCGGAGGATTCATAGGAGAGCGACGGGGTCGGGCTCAATAGGATCTCCCCTCGTTCTTTTCGTAGTAGTTCACGTAAGCCTGGTTCACTACCCGGTATCCGCCCTCCGTCGGGTAGTGTCCCGAGAAATACCAGTCGCCCGTGTGGTTCGGGACAGCCGCGCGCAGGTTCCCTATTGTTTGGAAGATGATCTCGATCTCGCCCTGCCACTCTATGTTGGCGGGCCTTACGAGTTTCGTGATTCGCGCCGAAATCTCCTCCGCGGTGAATGGCTCGTAAAGACGGCGGACATGGTTCACCGAACCCCGCCTTTCGACCTCCTCCCGGCAGGACCGGTAGACATCGCCGAGGAGCTCCGTTCGTCCGGTTTCTTTCAGCAGGTCGATCACGGCCTCAAACGCCACGAATTTCCCTATCTCGGACATGTCGATTCCGTAGCAGTCGGGGTACCTGATCTGCGGCGCCGTCGAGACGATGACGATCTTCCTCGGGTTGAGCCGCGCGAGGATCCGGATGATCGAGCGCCTGAGCGTCGTGCCGCGGACAATCGAGTCGTCCACGCAGACGAGGTTGTCCTTGCCGGCCCTCACCGATCCGTAGGTGATGTCGTAGACATGGCTGGCTAGCTGGTTGCGCATCGACTCCTGGCCGATGAAGGTCCGAATCTTGATGTCCTTGCTCACGACCTTCTCGCCCCGCGGCCAGTTGCGCAGGATGAGCTCGTCGAGCACCGGCTCGGTGAGCGTTCCCTCGGCGCTCGCCTTGAGGATCGCCTCCTTCACCTCGCCGCGTCGCCTCGTCCTGAGGGCCGACATGAGCCCGTAGTAGGCGACCTCCGCCGTGTTGGGAATGAAACTGAAGACGGTATCGGCCCAGTTGTGGTCGATCGCCTTGAGCACCTGGTCCGCCAAGCGTGCCGCCGAGGGCCTGGCGCTCGCGGTAGATGTCCAGGTCATTGCCGCGCGAGAAATAGATGCGCTCGAATGAGCACGACGCCTTCGGCAGCGCGGGGGTAAAGGGCTGCTCCGAGATGGCGCCGCGCCGCTTGATCACGACCGCGTGGCCCGGCTGGACCTCCCGCACCTCGCCCGCTGCGAGGTCGAAGACCGTCATGAGCGGCGCCCTTTCCGAGGCGAACGCCGCAACCTCTTCGTTCTGGAACCAGTGGCAGGGCCTTATGCCTGACGGGTCGCGCGCGACGAATGCGTCGCCGTTTCCGACGAGGCCGCAGAGCACGTAGCCGCCGTCCCATTTCTGCGAGGCCCGAGACAGGACACGCGTGAGGTCCAGCTCCTCGCTGATCCGCCGGGAAAGCTCCTCTCCGGCTAGGTTGCGTGTCCGCAGGTAGCGATAGATGTCCTCGTGCTCCTCATCGAGGAAGAAGCCGATCTTCTCCAGGATGGCCTGCGTGTCCGTGGCGAAAACGGGATGCTGGCCGATGCCGATCAGCGACTGGTTGAGCTCGGCGGTGTTCGTCAGGTTGAAATTCCCGCACAGGGCAAGGTTGCGGGTGGCCCAGGGGCTCCGCCTGAAATAGGGGTGGCAGGCGCTCAGGTTGTAGCCGCCGCTGGTCCCGTAGCGCAGGTGACCGAGGAAGAGCTCTCCACCGAAGTCGAAATTCTTCTTCACCGTCTCCGTGAACTCGGGATGGATGACGCCCGAGGCGACCATGTCGTTGTACTGGCCGAGGAGATTCTTGAAGATCCGGTCGAGCGGGTTGGACTTTACGTTGCGCTCGCGGAACATGAACGGATCGCCCGGGGCGACGTTGAGCTTCACGCAGGCGACACCGGCGCCGTCCTGCCCGCGGTTGTGCTGCTTCTCCATCAGGAGGAAGAGCTTCGTGAACCCCCAGAGAGGCGTCCCGTACTTCTCCTGGTAGTAGGAAAGCGGCTTCAGGAGCCGCACGAGGGCCACTCCGCATTCGTGGGAAACAAAGTCGCTCATCGCGTTTCAGCCTAGTCCGGGACGCTTCATCGCAACTTCTATACTGGTTTCCCAGCCCGTCCGCAACCGCGACACGGCCCAATCGAGGCGGCCAAGCCCGGTCGCCACCGAAAGCGCAGCCTCCGCCGTCACGGCGCCGATGTCGTCGGCGGGAACCCCTGCCGCCCCGGCATCGGAAAGGACCGCGGGCAGGTCGGCCGGCGCCACCGAAATGACGACGCGTCCCTGGCTTTCGCCGAACAGGAGGGCGTCCTGGCGGGATGCGGCGAACCTGGAAAGGTCGACGGCCGCCCCGACGCAATCGGGGCCGAAGAGCATCTCGCTGATCGCGACGAGGAGGCCCCCCTCGCTCAGGTCGTGGGCGGACGCCACGCGTGCGGCCCTGATCTGCGAAAGGAGGAGGTCCTGGAGCCGCTTCTCGGCGGCCAGGTCCACGGCCGGGGCGTCTCCCGTCTTCAGTCCGTGGATGATTCCCAGGAACTGGCTCCCTCCGAGCTCCGAAGGAGCGCCGCCAAGCAGCACGAGCCGGTGGCCCGCGGAGCGGGCGAACTGGCGGGTGATGTGGGATTCCTTTTCGATGAATCCAACGACGGCCACCGTGGGCGTCGGGTCGATCGAGCCCTCGGGCGACTCGTTGTAAAGCGAGACATTGCCCCCGACGACCGGAACGTCGAAGAAACGGCACGCCTCGGCGAGGCCCGCGACGCATTCCTTCAGCTGGTAGAAATTCTCGGGCTTGTAGGGATTCCCGAAATTGAGGTTGTCCGTCATCGCCAGCGGAGTCGCCCCGGCGCACACGAGATTGCGCAGGCACTCGACCATCGCAATCAATGCGCCCCGCCGCGGGTTCAGGTAGCAGTACCGCCCGTTGCAGTCGTTCTTTATCGCGATGAACTTCTCGCTCGCGCCGAGGCGGAGCCGCACCACGCCCGCGTCGCTGCCCGGGAGAACCGCGGTTCCGTGCTGCACCATGTGGTCGTACTGGCGGTAGAGCCAGCGCTTGGAAGCGATGGTGGGATGGGAAAGGAGCCTCGGGAGGGCGGCAAGGCGCCGCCGGCAGGTCGACGTCGGGAAGGCCCGACCCCTCGGGGGTCCATCGCGACGTCTCATCCATGTAGGCGGGCCTCGCGGACTCGCGATGGTAGATAGGCGCGCTGTCGGTGAGGACCGAGGCAGGGATGTCCGCGACAACGACGCCGTGCTGGCGCACCACCATGCGGCCCGTGTCCGTGACGGTTCCGACATGGGCGGCGTGGAGGTCCCATTTGGCGAAGACCTTCTCGATCTCGCGCTCGCGCCCCTTCTGCACGATGACGAGCATCCTCTCCTGGGACTCGGAAAGCATGATCTCGTAGGAATTCATCCCCTCCTCGCGCTGGGGAACCCGGTCGAGTTCGATCTCGATGCCCGCCCCGCCCCGGCTCGCGGTCTCGCAGGTTGAGCAGGTGAGCCCGGCGGCGCCCATGTCCTGGATTCCGACCACAAGACCCGGGACCGCCATCATCTCGAGGCAGGCCTCGATGAGGAGCTTCTCCATGAACGGATCGCCCTTCTGCACGGCCGGGCGGTCCGAGGAACTCTCGGCGCTCAGCTCCTTTGAGGCAAACGCCGCGCCGCCAAGCCCGTCCCGACCCGTCGCGGCGCCGACATAGTAGACCGGGTTGCCGAGTCCCGTCGCCTTTCCGAGCCGAATCTGATCGTGGCGCAGGGTGCCGAGGCAGAGCGCGTTCACCAGGGGGTTGCCCTCATAGGAGCGGTCAAAATAGACGTCCCCGGCCACGGTCGGAACCCCGACGCAGTTGCCGTAGTGCGCTATGCCCGCCACGACGCCGCGGAGGAGCCGCTTGGTGACGGGCGAATCGAGCTCGCCGAATCGGAGCGAGTTGGTGAGGAGCACCGGGCGCGCCCCCATCGTGAAAATGTCGCGGATGATCCCACCGACGCCGGTCGCGGCCCCCTCAAAGGGCTCGATGGCGCTCGGGTGGTTGTGCGACTCGATCTTGAACGCGATCGCCCATCCGTCGCCGACGTCGATGATGCCCGCGTTCTCCTCGCCCGCCTTCACGAGGACGCGGCCGAAATTCTCGGTCGCGCCTTTCTTCTCGGTCGGGAAGCCCTTGAGCAGGGGCCTCGTGTTCTTGTACGAGCAGTGCTCCGACCACATAACCGAGAAGATCCCAAGCTCGGTGAGGGTCGGCACGCGGCCCAGGTGCCGGCGTATCTGGTCGTATTCCTGGGGGAGGAGCCCGTGCTTCTTGATCAGCTCCGGGGTGATCGGCTGGTTGAGGACCGGGTCTGGATTGGGCGGCAGTTCCGCGCTATTCATGCCGCGCTCTCCTTCAGAATCTCAGGGAACCGCTTCGAAAGGACGGCGCGCGCCACCTTGATGCCGTCACGGCTCGGATGGAACCTCTCGAAGCAGCGGTCCGGATGGGGCATCATCCCGAACACATTGCCCTCCTCGTTGCGGATGCCGGCGATCGATCGCAGGGAGCCGTTCGGATTGTCGACATAGCGAAGGAGGATCTGCCGGTTGGTCTCAAGCCTCTCGAGCCCCGCCTCGTCGATCCTGAAGTTGCCCTCTCCGTGGCCGATGGGCATCCGAACCCTCCTGCCGACCGTCCGGGTGTTGAAGGCGACGCCGGCGTCCTCGACCGCCAGGTCGCAGGTGATGCAGCGATACTCGAGCGAACTATTCCGGATGAGCGCCCCCGGCAAGAGCCCTGCCTCGCAGAGTATCTGGAACCCGTTGCAGATGCCTAGGACGAGGCCGCCCCGCTCGGCGTGCTCTCGGACGGCTCCCATGATCGGCGAAAAGCGGGCGATCGCACCGCAGCGCAGGTAGTCACCGTAGGCGAACCCGCCCGGCACGACCACCAGGTCGGTGTCCACGAGCCGCTTCTCCTTGTGCCAGACAAAGCGCGTGGGGAGCCCGAGCCCGCTCGCAAATAGCTGGAAGGCGTCCTGGTCGCAATTCGAGCCAGGGAACTGCAGAACTGAGATGTTCATGGCGCCGCGGCTCACCCTCCGGTGATCTCGCAGTGATAATCCTCGATGACCGGGTTGCTCAGGAGATCCCGGCAGAGTTTGTCGAGCTGGGCCCGGAATTGCGGGGAGTCGCCCCCGTCCAGCTCAAGCTCGATCACCTTGCCCACGCGGGTGCTTCTCAGCCCCAGGAGCCCCAGGCTCTCGAGGGCGTGGCCAACGGCCACTCCCTGTGGGTCCAGGACGTTCTTCTTAGGGGTTACGAATACTTTGATCTTCACGGACCGTTAAAGGCAAACGATGACGCCGTGAATCCCCAAGCGGTCAAGGTTTTTGCCCCACAATCCGCGTCATTTTTCACGGTTTCTGGGATGAAACCTGCTGTGCTGCTCCAGGAGGCGCCTGCCCTCCACCGAGGTGTAGATCTGCGTCGTTGAAATGCTCGCGTGGCCAAGCATCTCCTGGATTGCCCTCAGGTCGGCGCCCCCCGAGAGCAGGTGCGTTGCAAAGGAATGGCGAAGCAGGTGGGGTTTGACGGACTTGGTGATCCCCGCCCTCCGCGCATGCTTCTTGACGATGCCCCAGAGGCCCACCCGGGACAGCGACGTCCCGCGACTGCTCAGGAAGAGTTCGCTGCGGGTGCGGCTTTTCACGAAATGGGGGCGCCCCGAGGTTATCCAGGTTGAAACGGCGTCACGGGCGCGGCTGCCCATGGGGACCACGCGCTCCTTGGAACCCTTCCCGAAGACCCGGGTGAATCCGTTCTCAAGGTCCACCTGCTGGAGCGCAAGGGCCGCCAGTTCGGAGACACGCAGGCCGCTTGAGTAGAAGAGTTCAAGGATGGCCCGGTCGCGCAGCGATGCCGGATCACCCCCCGATGGGGACGCGAGGAGCCTGTTGACCTCGTCCGTTGAAAGCGTCTGGGGCAGGCGGCGCACGAGCTTCGGCCCGGAAAGGAGCGCCGTGAAATCGTCCGGCCGGAGGGCCTCCCTGACGAGAAAGCGGGCGAACATCCTAAGGGCCGTGAGCTTGCGCGCCTGACTCGAGGCGGCGCTGCGGCTAAGCGACCTGACCCAGGCGCCCGCCTGCTCCGCCGTCACGTTGCGCCAGTCGGCCGCCCCCGTTCGCGCCATGAACCGGGCGCACTGCTCGAGGTCCCGCTGGTAATTCTCGCGCGTGTTGCGCGAAAGGCCCCGCTCGAGGTCTATGTATGCGATGTAGGCGTCGATGTCGGACGCAAATGCGCTTGCCTGCATGGGGCCTGACCGGCCCGCCTCAGTATCGGCGGCGCGGCGGCGGGGCCGGCGAACCGCCCTGCTCCTTCATCCGGAAGGTGATCCGAGCCTTTTCGAGGTCGTAGGGGCTCATTTCCATTTTCACGGTGTCGCCGGCGGCGATCTTGATGAAATTCTTCCTCAGCTTGCCCGAAATGTGGGCGAGCACCACATGGCCCGGGCTTTTCAGCAATTCCACCTTGAACATCGTGCCCGGAAGAACGGCCACCACCTTGCCCTCAACCTCTATCGCGTCGTTGTCAGGCATGGTTCGCTACTGCTTGGGGGGAGTGAAGAGGCATCGGCGTGGCTCGTGGGATCGCAAGTGGACATTCTAAAGGCGTCATCCCCCCCGAGGAGTCAAGGAATTACCTCCGCGCCGCCTGCGAACCCCAAGCCTAGTTGTTAATGCCGAGCTGGGTCCTCATGAACACCTTCATCTGAGACGGAATGAAGATGGGCTTCAGAAGCACGTGCTTCGACCCGTCCTTCAGGATGACCGTGAAGCGGTAGACCCTCACGTTGTTGTCGAGATTGAGCACCCACTTCACGTGCTCGTCCTGGGGAGCATAGGGGACCGAGACGGCGCCCCAAAGGCGGTCCTTGACGACATGGGCGTTCATATCCGCGAAGACCTGGAGCACGGGCTGCTCGGTGAAGTCGTCGATTACGATGCTCTTCGGCACCGCTCCGTCCGCGAACCCGACGATGAACGAGAAGGTGAGCGCCTTCGGCTTGTCGGGCCCCATGTCCCAGGGCGCGAATGTGAAGCTCTTCACCGTCACCACCCCATCGGTCACGGGCGGGGGCACCGAACTCAACGGGACCTCCAGCTCCTCGCCGTCGGCATCGGTGACCTTCAGGGATACGCTAGGCTGGAGGTTGCAGGCCGACAGGCCGAACAGAACAAGGGCAAGGGCGAGCGGGGGAATCAGGCGGGGGTGATCAGGGGTCATGGGCAATAAGAGAAAGCGGACCATCCGGAAAGTTCCCCCGTCGAGCGCGCCACGGCAAGCCACAACCATGCGCGCGATGCCGGGCGGTGCGATCGAGAGCGGACCCTCAGGCCCCCGGCAGCCTAGCGCGCAGCGTGCGGACACCGGGGTTTGCCGTGATCACGACCCCCAGCGGGTCCCCCTCCGCACTGCCGCCTTCGACCGCCTCCACGGACTTGCAGCCGGCGAGCTGCAGGCGCCATCCCTTCGCCGACCCCTCGAGCGTTGCCTCGACCGATCGCCCCTTCCTGCCCAACGGAGACCCTCGCGGCAAGCTGCCCCTTCATGTCCGGAACCGAAGCCGACGCCTCGTCTCCATCGCCAAGCGCGTACAGGCGGAAGGTCACCCCGTCCGCGTAGGCGTAGTCGGGACGGTCGTCGACCGAGCCGATCGCAACGATGCGCCCCGGGCGCACGTAGAGGGGCATCTCAAGGAATCCAAACGTGCCGCGCTGCCAGCGCCCCCCCTCGCGGACCTCTCCGGTAATCAGGTGGGTCCAGCGGCCCGCGGGCAGGTAGAAATCGACAACGCCGGCCTCCGAGAGCACCGGGGCCACGAGCAGCGAGTCTCCGAGCATGTACTGGCGCTCAAGCGTGTCGCTTGCCGGATCGTCCGGGAATTCGAGGATCATGGAACGCATGACGGGGATGCCCTCCTCATGGGCCTCGACCGCCTTCGAGAAGAGGTAGGGCATCAGGCGGCATTTGAGCTTCGTGAACAGGCGCAGCACATCGCACGCCTCCTCGTCGTAATTCCACGGGACCCTGTAAGAGGAGCTCCCGTGCAGGCGGCTGTGGGACGACATGAGGCCGAAGGCCAGCCAGCGCTTGTAGACGGCCACGGGCGGAGTCCCCTCGAAGCCGCCTATGTCATGGCTCCAGAACCCGAATCCGCACATGCCGAGCGAGAGGCCGCCCCTCAGGCTCTCGGCCATGGACTCGAACGTCGAATGGCAGTCGCCGCCCCAGTGCACGGGAAGCCTCTGGCCCGAAGCGTGGGAGGACCGGGCAAAAACGAGGGCCTCTCCCTTGCCCCTCTCCGATTCGAGGAGCTCGAAGACGGCCTCGTTGTAGAGGATGGAGTAGTGATTGTGCATCTTCACCGGGTCCGACCCGTCGTAATACACCACGTCCGTCGGGATCCGCTCGCCAAAGTCCGACTTGAAGGCGTCGACGCCCATCGTGGAAAGGCGCCGGAGCTGGCTCTGGAACCAGGACACCGCGGCCGGATTCGTGAAGTCGACGATCCCCATCCCCGGCTGCCACATGTCGGTCTGCCAGACGCTCCCGTCTTGTCTCCGAAGCAGGTATCCCTTGCGGGCCGCATCCGTAAAAAGGGACGAGCGCTGGGCGATGTACGGGTTTATCCAGAGGCAGATCTTCAGCCCCCGGGCATGGAGGCGCTTCAGCATCCCCGCCGGGTCGGGAAACACCCGAGAATCCCACTGGAAGTCGCACCAGTCGAACTCGCGCATCCAGAAGCAGTCGAAGTGGAAGACGCTCAGCGGCAGGTCCCGGGACTTCATGCCCTCGATGAAGCCGGTCGCGGTCTTCTCGTCGTAGCTGGTCGTGAACGAGGTGGTGAGCCAGAGCCCGAAGGACCACGCCGGCGGGAGCGCCGGCCGCCCGGTCAGGGCCGTGAGCCTGGAGAGGACCGCCTTCGGGTCCGGACCGTTGATCACAAAATATTCGAGGCTTTGGCCCTCGATGCTGAACTGGACGCGCGCAAGCTTCTCCGTCGCCACCTCGAACGAGACGGGGCCGGTCTCGTTGACAAGGACGCCGTACCCCCGGTTGGTCAGGTAGAAGGGTACCGACTTGTACGCCTGGTCGCTGCTCGTGCCCCCGTCCTTGTTCCAATTCTCGATCACCTGGCCGTTCTTGACGAGCGCCGTAAACCGCTCGCCAAGCCCGTAGACGCATTCGCCGACACCGAGCGCAAGCTGCTCGTGCACGAAATTGCCGTGGCCCGGCCACTCAACGTAGCCCATCCCCCGGGACCCGCTGCTCGTGAGCGTGCGGCCGCCCGATTGGAACGAGAGGGCCCAAGGCCCGCCGCGGGCCACGTGAGCCGAGAGGCCCCCGGATCGCAGGATCGCCTCGGTTTCGGAAACCTTGGCCGAAACCTTCGGCTTCTTCTCCGGGAAGATCGGTATATGGGGCCCCGGGTCCGCGGCGCCGATGAAGTGTTCGATCCGCACCCGGATGACGTCGGTCATCGGCGAATCGATGCGGATCGTCAGGAGCGGACCCTGAAGCGTGTCGCCCCGGTGGCGGATCGGCCTCGTGGGCGCATGGAATACGAGCGCGCGGCCCTTGACGGCGGCGTCATGCGCCTCGGCCGGATAGTGGGCGACAACGCCGGGTTGCAGGAGCCAGTTGCCGTCGGTGAATTTCATGGGAGGGGGGCGCGAAGCTCGTTCTTGGCGAGGAGGATTCCATTCCTGTGAATGCACCCCATCGGCGCGGTTTCAATGCCCAATTTCTTCGGCGCCGGCGCCCGGGCCCCGCACGCAGAGTTTGCCGAGCGCTCCGATTTCGTGTTGATCCGGTTGCCGTGTCCGAGCCCGAGACGCAGACCTGCCCGTTCCAGAAGCGATTCCCGTCGCAGCTTGTGCGCGACGACACGTTCTTCATGAGCCTCGCCTACAACCAGGCGGTCGACGCGTGGCGCGAGGATGAGGTGCCTATCGGCGCCGTGATCGTCTCCGGGGGCGAGGTCGTCGGAGCGGCCCACAACCGGGTCGAGGCCTCGCAGGACCCGACCGCCCACGCCGAGATGCTCGCCATCACGCAGGCCGCCTCCAAGCTCGGGGGCTGGAGGCTCGAGGGCGCGACCGTCTACGTCACCAAGGAACCCTGCCCCATGTGCTCGGGCGCCCTGGTCATGTCGCGGGTGAAGCGGGTATGCTTCGCCGTGCCAGATCCCAAGATGGGGTGCCTCGGCGGAGCCGCGAACCTCAACCTGCTGGCCCGGTCCAACCACCATTTTGACCTCACTTCGGGCGGGGTCCTGGAGGCCGAATGCAAGGAGTTGATCCAGTCGTTCTTCCGGACTAGGCGCTTGGATCCGGACCTTCCCTGACGGGCGGCCCGCCTCGCCGCGTCATAAGTTCCAAGTCTGTTGACGCATACAAACTCTAATGTAAATTGCCGATCATGGCCTACGAACTTCCAAAACTGCCCTACGCTTACGACGCCCTAGTCCCCCACATCGATGCGAAGACGATGGAGATCCACTACACGAAGCACCATCAGGCTTACATCACGAACGCCAACAAGCTCCTTGCGGACCATCCCACGCTGGCCGCGCTCGACGTCAACACGCTGATCGCGGACCTCTCGAAGGTGCCGGAGGCGATCCGCGCCGGCCTGCGCAACAACGCAGGCGGCCACAGCAACCACTCCTTCTTCTGGACGGTCCTCGGGCCCGGAAAGGGCGGCGCGCCCAAGGGCAACCTCGCGGCCGCGATCAATTCGGCGTTCACCTCGTTTGACAAGTTCAAGGAGGAGTTCGCAAAAGCCGCGGCGGGGCGCTTCGGTTCCGGATGGGCGTGGCTCTATGTCACCTCGGACAAGAAGCTGGCGATCGGATCCACCGCGAACCAGGACAGCCCGCTCATGGGCAAGGCCGTTGCGGGAATCGAGGGAAAGCCGGTCATCGGCCTCGATGTCTGGGAGCATGCCTACTACCTCAATTACCAGAACCGCCGGCCCGACTACGTGACGGCATGGTGGAACGTGGCCAATTGGGATGCGGCAGAGGCGAACTTCGCCGCCGCCACGTCCTAGCCTATCGGTACCAGACGTTCGCCTGAAGGGTCGACCCGAAGCTCAAGGGGCTGATGGGCGTGCTCTTTCCCGGTCTCCGTGTCGAGGATGCAGACGCGGCTCGACCTCGACGTGCGCGCCGTGTACACGAGGTGCCTGCCGTCCGGCAGCCACGAAGGCTCGACGCCGTCGAACGGAGCCTTCGACACCTGCTCGCCGTGCCGCGACGAAAGGTCAAGGACTCCGATCTGGTAGTTGCCCCCCACCTTCATCGTGAACGCCACCTTGTTCGGCGAGGTTCTGCTCCAGTCGGGCTCGGCGCAGAAGTTGCTCGTGTTGAAAGTCACCCGCTGGGGAGCGCCCCCGGAGGACGAAATCACATAGAGCTGGGGCGCCGGGTTGCCCGCCGCAAAGATGATCCGCGAGCCGTCGGGCGACCAGCAGGGCGAAGCCTTCGTGTAATCCCAATGGGTGCGGCGGGACACCCCCCGCCCGTAGGCGTTGCTCACGTAGATCTCGGTATCGCCCTCGCCCGAAAGAACCATCGCCACCTGGCGGCCGTCGGGGCTGAAGCGCGCGCCGCTGTTCGTCCCCTTGAAGCTGACGAAGGTCGTCCTCTGGTAGGTGCCCAGGTCGATCTCGAATATGTCGGGAAAGCCGGAACGGAAAAAGCTGGTGTAGATGATCTTCTCGCCATCGGGAGACCAGCGCGGGGTCATCGCGATGGCCCGGTCGTGCGTGATTTGGCGCACATCCCCAAAGAAGAGGTCTGAGGTGTAGATCTCTTGGTGGCCCGTGCGCTCACCGACGAAGACGAGCTTCGAGGTGAAATACCCGCGCAGCCCGAGCCCGTTCGTCTTGGCGACCGCGATGTCCGCTGCGGCCAGGAGCGCCTCGCGCTCGGTCGAGCCCGTGGCGACCTCGGAGACAACCGTCCCTCCCCCGAAGCCCCGGGCGACATCGACGCGCACCTGGTTCGGCCCGGCGGGCGCAAACCTGATGTCGTAGATGAACCCGCTGGCGACCACGTGATAGCGGCCGTTCGAGCCGAAGGCCTGCTGCGCCAGCGAGTTGAGCTCCTGGGTGGCCCCCGCGACGCGGACCGGGATCGTCCGATTGTCCGCGGTCACCTCGACCGTGCCGATGTCCCGCTGGGCGAGGGCCGGCGTGGCTATTGAGAGTGCGACCAGAAAAACATTGATTAGTCTCTGCATGATGTGAAGCGCTTGCGCTCCATTTCTATTTGCGCGCCGGCCGCGCATAACAACTCTTATTTGCAACGTGACGACCGAAGAAATTTTGGGACAGCTAAGGAATGTGAAGTATCCCGGGTTCAGCCGGGACATCGTTTCATTCGGGCTGGTCAAGTCGGCGAGCTTCGGGGACGGGGTGGCCCACGTGTCGCTCGCCATCACCACGGGGGACCCAAAGGTGCCGAAACAGCTGAAGGACGACGTGGAGCGGAGCCTGCTGGCGCTGGCGGGGGTCAGGGAGACGAGGGTTGAGATTGCGGTCCAGGCGGCCCGGGCTCCCGCGTCCGCCCCGGGGCCCGCAGGGGCGAAGCCGGGCGCGTCGAAGGGCATCCGCTACGCGCTCGCGATCGCCTCCGGGAAGGGGGGGGTCGGAAAGAGCACCTTCGCCGTCAACCTCGCCTGTTCGATCGCCCAGGTGCTCTCCGCCAAGGGGCGGCCCGGCCGCGTGGGCCTGATGGACATCGACATCTACGGCCCGAGCGTCCCCCTCATGATCGGCCTCAAGGGCCGGCCCGAGATCGAGGGCGAGGGCCAGGAATCCTGCCTGCTCCCCATGGAGAGGCACGGGGTCAAGGTCATGAGCATGGGGTTCCTGGTGGACGAGAACACGCCCGTGGTGTGGCGGGGCCCGATGGTGATGAAGACCGTGCAGCAGTTCGTCCAGAACGTGAAGTGGGGCGAATTGGACGTCCTCTTGGTCGACCTGCCGCCCGGCACGGGCGATGCGCAGCTGTCGCTCGTTCAAACGCTCCCCCTGGACGGCGCCCTGATCATCACGACGCCCCAACCCGCGGCGACCCAGGTCGCCCTGAAGGGCGGGCTCATGTTCCAGAAGGTCAACGTGCCCATAATCGGCGTTGCCGAGAATATGAGTTATTTTGTCGACCCCGCCGGCAAGAGACACGAGATCTTCGGATCGGGCGGCGGCATCGCGACGGCCGAGCGGCTGGGCACGGTGCTCCTCGGCCAGGTGCCCCTTGTCCCGTCGATCCGGGAAGGCGGCGACAGGGGCGAACCGATCGTCGTGAGCGAGCCCGAGGGTCTTGCCGGGGGCGTGTTCAGGTCCATCGCGGAGGCGCTCCTTCGCCTTGCGGATAAACCAGCGTCAAGAGGATTGTAACAATTGGGAGAAATTGCCGGCATTGACAGGCAAGGCGGCGTTGATCACATCCTTCGAATTACAGGACGACCTGAATGACTTCCCCTTCTAAAGAGCCCGTCGCCGCGTCGTCGCGGGAATTTGTCAAGCAGTCGAGCCTCTACCAGGAATTTCTTGCGGAGAGGGAGGAGATCCTCAAACACAAGTGGCTGGAGTCGGAACGCTTGGGCTACGACATCGGGTTCGAGCGAGCCCTCCTCGACTGGATCCGAAAGCACCGCGAGGGATGGCGCGCGGCGCGGCGGCAAACGCTCACGCCCCCCGGCCAAGGCTCCTCCGCCTCGCCCTTTTCAGGCACCGGCGGCAAGCAAAGCTGATCCCGCCCCTGCGGAAGTAGCGTTACTTGATCTCCTTGTGAAGCGTATGGCGCTTCAGATGGGGATTGTACTTCTTCTTCTCGATGCGCTCCGTGACCGTCTTCTTGTTGCGCCTCGTCAGATAGCGGGAAACGGGTTTGCCCTCTTTACGGGCCTCGGTGCACTCCAGGGTTACGACTTCTTGCATGGGATTTAAGCGGTTGAACGGTCAGAAGAAACCGGCCGGCCCGCTGCGCAACCCCAAACTTCGGCTCCCCCGGGGGAATTAGCGCCGTTTTTCCGTCAACGGGAGCATCACCCCGCGTCGGAAAAGCGTAACCTGGCCCGTGCTCGATGAGACCGCGATCGCGATGCAATTTGCGGCGACGCTGATGCCCGCTGCCGCCACGTGGCGGCTCCCAAGTCCGCTCGGGAGGGTGATCCCGTTGCCGCTCGCCTGGATCAGGCTGCCGGCCGCCTCGACCACGCCGTCGCCCCGGATCACGAACGCCCCGTCAATCGAGGAGAACTCCTTGACCGTCTCGTCCATGAAGGGGTTCAGGATGTTGCGGTCCTCCTCCTTGTACCCGTAAAAGGGATTAAGGACGAGGGGCTTCGTGAATTCCTCGACCTTGGCGGTGTCGCCGACGACGAAAAGGCATCCCACCGGACGGCCCTCGCGGCCCTCGACCGCGAGCTCCGTCGCCACGGCCAGCACGCGCTCGAGCACCTCGGGCTTCACGTCCTCGGGCAGCAGGTCCGTGGCGGAGCCGGAGAGCAGCGTCTGGAACTCGCGCTCTATCTCGGCGACGACGATCGTGTCGAACTGGTTGCTCCCGGAGATCCCGCCGATGCAGCAGATCCTGTCCTTGAACGAAATGACGCCGCGGGTGAGCGCGACCATGAGCGCGCTCCGAAGCTGGGCCAGCCGCTGGCTCGAAAAGGACCGCACCTGGATCGTGTGGGCGAACTTCCCCTCGCTCTCCTCGACCTCGATCGGGTTTCGGGTGACGAGGATCGTCTTGATCTTCGGGTGGTTGATGTCCGGCTCGGCGCCCCCGATGAAGGTGTCGCCAAAGACCATCAGCGCACTGCAGCCCGCGCCCTTGGCGACGTGCTCGGCCTGCCTGAACATGAGCCTGTTGACGCGGTTCTGCTGCGCCTGGATGGGCTTCATCCCGCCGAACCCTCCGAGCAGCCGCTCATAGAGCGTGTCGAGGTCCGGCGCGTTCACGAAGCTGTCGACCAGCTCCTGCTCGCGCACGAGCCTTCCGATCGCCGCGAGAACCTGGAGGGTGTCGCGGGCCGACTCGCCCGCGATCAGCATCACGATCAGGTGCACCCGCTCGCCCGACATCGCGCCCTGGTGGCGCATGCCGGCGCGGCTTCGCCCAATGGCGAGGATGTAGCGGCGGGAGGTCTTCACCCGCACGTGGGGAAGCGCCACGCCGAGCCCGAGGTAGGTCGTCATCGCGCTCTCGCGGGCGAGAAGCCCCTTCAGGATGACGTCCCGCTTCATGTCGGGGAACCGCGCAATGCAGACATCGAGGAGTTCGCCGAGCGCGGCCTCGAGCGTGAGACTGCGCAGGTCGATGATCCTGCTACGGGCGATGATCTTGTCGAGCCGCATGGCGGAACCCGTCGACTAACGCTCCCACTCCAGCGCGCCCTTCTTGACCTCGTAGACCAAGCCGAGTGCAAGCACCAGGATGAAGAAGAGGATCGGCCCAAGGATCGAGATGTGCTCGTGCAGGAATTCGCGGTAGATGAACACCCAGGGCACGAGGATCACGACCTCCAGGTCGAAGAGCATGAAGAGGAGGGCCGTGACGTAGAACTTGACCGAGAATCGCGTGTGAACCACGCCCTCGCCGGCAATCCCGCACTCGTAGGCCGAGTCCTTGATCGGCGTGTGCTTGCCGCGCTGTCCGAGGAGGTGGCTGGCAAGCCGATCACGACGCCGGTAATCCCCGCGGCGAGGACGGCCTGGATAACGAAGGGGAGATATGCGGCCGAAGTCATCGGGGGAGCGCACAGCCTGCTTGCGGTCGCGCAGCGAGACAAGCCGTTTGTGCTGGTGCGGACTCAGTCCACATCGATCATCTTGGCGTCCTTGATGAGCGTCGAGCCGACGCCGAGGGTCTCGGCAAACTCGAGGGTGCGGATCTCCTCCGATATCGGCTCGAAGCCCTCGCGCCTTCTCCAGAGGTTGATCTTGGCCCGCATGAGCGCGTCCATCATGACCGGATCGGTGCCGAGCCAGACGAGGGGCTCGGACTCGGTGTAGAGCGAATTGAAGAAGGGCCCGCCGATGTACTGGTAGTGTTCGAGGCTCGCGATGCTGAACAGCCATGTCTGGCGCAGCTCCGGGATGGCGCTCATCTCGGCGACGGCCGCAGGCGCGGTCGCGGGAGAGCGGAAGAACCGCGCGGTGTTCGAGGCGTTCCAGAGGGTGGCGTTGACGAGGGCCCCGTTGACCCCGAGGACCTGGTGGTCCGTGTAGACCGGCAGGTTGATCCAGAAGTCGGTGTCAAGGAAGAGGGGCGTCGCCAGGAAGCTCTTGCGGTCCTCCTCCTTCGTCGACGAGTTCGGAACTCCCTCGGTCTGGTGGGCGGCAAAGATGGGGTCGAAACGCTCCGGCAGCGGGCTGTCGTAGAACCAAACCGGATCGTAGTACCGGTTGGACTCGAGCACGTAGACCGGGTTGCCCTTGAACTGGGTCTCGCCGGTCACAAGGGAGGGAAGGTAGCCGGTCATTCGAAGCCGCAGCTGGTTGAGCCCCACGAGGAAGATGTTGCTGTTCTGATAGCCGCGCCTCTCCAGGGAGGCGATGACCGCCTTCACGAGCGCCGTCGGCGTGGCCATTCCGGGGCCAGAGTCCGAGTAGATCTTAAGCCCGACCTTCTTCTTCGCACCCGGCGCGATGGCGTGGCCGGACGCCTTCTCATAGGCCGCGATCAGCCGCTCCACCGCGGTGTCGTAGTCCGCTTCCGTGAATCCCTTCAGGTGGGCCTCCCAGACTGGCTCCTTGGGCAGCCGCTTCATCTCGGGGGTGTACTCCGCCCGGCAGGTGACCGCACCCGCCGAGGCCAGCGCGAGCGCCAGGGCGGCATTGTGAAAATTCGCATGGTTATATGGGTATATGTCGCCCGCGGCGGGACAAAGTTTCCTAAAAGGCCGACTTTGTGAGGACCGAAGCAGCCCGGGAACTTGACAGCCTACCCCGGCGGTTGAAAGTGGATTCTTCCGGCCCGCCGCAAAGCCCGCAGGCGACCCATGCCCGTAATCAAACCTAGCTGCGTCCGCGACCTGAAGCTCCGCGTCAACCTGGCCGACGTCATTTCGCGGGTCGTGACCCTGCGCAAGGCCGGCGGCAGCCGGCTGAAGGGCCTCTGCCCCTTCCACAACGAAAAGACCCCCTCGTTCAACGTCGACTCAGACAAGGGCTTCTACAAGTGCTTTGGCTGCGGCAAGGCGGGCGATGCGATCACCTTCGTCCGCGAGACCGAGCAGCTCTCGTTCACCGAGGCCGTGGAGACCCTGGGCCAGCGTTACGGGGTCCCGATCGAGTTCGAGGAGGGTTCCGGCCCGAGCCGCGAGGAGCGGTCGCTGCGCCAGGAGCTCTTTGACCTGCACGAACAGGCGGCGGTTCATTTTCACGATGCGTTCAAGGCCGCCGGCCCCGCCGGCGACTTCATGCGCGCCTATTGGGTCAACGAGCGCCGCTTCACCCCGGATTTGGCCGACGAATTCAAGATCGGCGCCGCCGGATCGGACGGCTCCGCCCTCGGCGCCGCGATCCTTAAGAAGCGTTATTCCGAGGACGCCCTGAGGCAGTGCGGCCTATTCTTCATTCGCGACGACGCGATGATCACGGCCGGAGCGCTCAGACCGAGGTTCAGGGGGCGCCTGATGATCCCCATCAGGGACCATCAGGGCCGCGTCGTCGCGTTCACGGCGCGGCAGACCTCGCTCACTCCCGACGACGACCCGGCCAAGGAGGCGAAATACGTCAACTCACCCGAGACGCCCATCTTCACGAAGGGTCACCTCCTCTTCAACCTGGACCGAGCCCGCACGGCCGTCGGCGAGGGCCGACCCTTCGTGATGGTGGAGGGCCAGCTCGACGCGCTTCGGTGCTGGTCCGTCGGCCTGAAGACCGCGGTGGCCCCCCAGGGCACCTCGATCACCGACGGCCAGCTTGCGCTGCTCAGGCGCTACCACACGGAGCTGGAATGCTTCTTTGATAGCGATTCCGCCGGCCAGAAGGCCGCGCTCAGGATGCTCCCCATGGCGCTCAAGGCCAACATCGAGGTGCGCTTTCTCACGCTGGCGGGCGACGCGAAGATCGATCCCGACCTGCTCTTCCTCGAAAAGGGGATCTCCGCCTACGAGGAGATCCGCGGGTCGGCGCTCTCCGCGATGGAGTTCGCGTGCCGCGCCTCCCTCCCCTCGCCTGCAACCGCGTCCTCGGAGCAGCGCTCGCGCGCGGCCCAGGCCGTCCTCGCGATCATTTCGGCGGCGGAAAGCGAGGTTTCGCGCGCTTCGTTCATCTCCGAGGCGGCCGCCGTGCTTCAGCTTCCGGCATCGGCGCTCCAGAGCGACCTGAACCGGCAGCTCGGCCGGCTCCGGGCAGCCGCGCCCCAGGCGCCCGCAGCGCCGCCCCTGCGCAGCTCCGGCGCGGTGCAGCCCGAGCATGACCTGCTTCGGCTTTTCCTTCATTTCGAGCAGCTGGCTCGCCCCTTGAGTTCCGCGATACCCCACCAGTGGATCGACCAGCAGCAGCCTGCCGGGGTCCTCCTAAACCGTTTTCTGGGGGAGGTCGAAAGCGGCAACTGGCCGGGGCGGGATCACCTCGACTCACTTGTGGAAAATGATGATGAAAAATCACTTGTGGCTTCCCTTCTCTTTGACGCCCCCCAAGTTGACGACCCCTTCAAGGTGGCGCGGGAGGGAATCCGCAGGCTCCGGGATCGCACGCTGGAGCCCCGCATACGGCAAATAGAACTTGCATTAGCTAGCGCCCCATCGGACTTTAACGATGACTCATCGTCGCTCCTAAGGGAATTGTCCGACTTGCAACGCCAGCTCCGGCGACCGGTCACTTTGACCGAAGCCGGGTGAGGTGTTCATTTCCCAAATCCTCCAACTCATTTCATGCCTCGCAAAGCCAAACCAGCAGACAACCCTAACTCCGAAGCCGTCGAGAACGCTCTCGCCATCACCCCTCAGGTGCCGGTCGAGGGCGTCGATCCCGCCGCTCCGATAGGAGGCATCAACGAAAAGATCCGCCAGCTGATCCGCCTGTCCAAGGAGCAGGGATACCTCACGTTCGACGACATCAATGAGGCCCTTCCGGAGTCGATCGAGAACCAGGAGGAGATCGATAATGTCCTTTCCATCCTCCAAAACCTCGAGATCGAGATCCTCGAGCCGGACCAGGTGGAGGACTACAAGCAGCGCCAGGAGGAGGCCGAGGAGGAGGAGTCGCGCTCCTCTCAGAATGACATCCTCGACGACCCGGTGCGGATGTACCTCAAGCAGATGGGCCAGGTGCCCCTCTTGACCCGGGAGCAGGAAGTCGAGATTTCGAAGCGGATCGAGAACGCGGAGCTGAAGGCGCAGGAGGCCCTGTTCCAGGCGTCCGCCGTCGGCGGTTACATCGCCGTTCTCGGAGCGAAGCTCCTCAATCGCGAGGAGCGATTCGACCGGATCGTCATCGACAAGAAGATCGAGAGCCGCGACGCATACTTCCGGGGCCTTCCAAAGCTCGTCGAGACCACGCAGAAGAACGAGGCCGCGACGGACGAGGCGTGGCAGGAGTACTCGAAGGCGCGCACGGACCCCGAGAAAAAAAAGGCCCTCTCAAAGTTTCGCAGGCGCGAGACCGCCCTTCGGGCGAACTTCTCCAAGTTCTTTTTCAAGCTGAAGGTTTATGAGGAATACCTCGAGCAGCTCAGGCCCACCCTTGAGGAGATCGAGGCCTCCGGGATCCAGCTCGAGCGGGCAAAGCATCCGAAGACAAAGAAGGACGCGGCCATCGACACCCGTGTGATCCACAACCGGCTCCGCCATATCGAGCTCGAGCAGAGAATCTCACCCGAGCAGCTGCTCCAGGTCTATCACCAGACGATGACGCACGTGCGCGAGGCTCACCGCGCCAAGACCGAAATGGTCGAGGCGAACCTGCGCCTGGTCATCTCCATCGCGAAGAAGTACACCAACCGCGGCCTCTCCTTCCTCGACCTGATCCAGGAGGGGAACATGGGCCTCATGAAGGCCGTGGAGAAGTTCGAGTACCGCCGCGGCTACAAGTTCTCCACCTACGCGACCTGGTGGATCCGCCAGGCCATCACGCGCTCGATCGCCGACCAGGCCCGGACGATCCGCATCCCGGTCCACATGATCGAGACCCTCAACAAGGTCATGCAGGTGCAGAAGCAGCTGCTTCAGGAATACGGGCACGAGCCGACGCCCGACGAGGTGGCCGACGAGATGAACCTGCCCGTCGACCGCGTGCAGCAGATCATGAAGATGGCGCAGCAGCCGATCTCGCTCCAGTCGCCCGTGGGCGACGGGGATGACACCTCCTTCGGCGACTTCATCGAGGACAAGTCCGCGGAGAATCCGTACGACATGACCGCCTACTCGCTCCTGCGCGAGAAGATCATCGACGTCCTCGACACGCTCACCGAGCGGGAGCGCCGGGTCCTGTCGCTGCGCTTCGGATTGGTCGACGGCTACAGCCGCACCCTGGAGGAGGTTGGCAAACAGTTCAAGGTGACCCGCGAGCGCATCCGCCAGATCGAGGCGAAGGCGCTCAGGAAGATGCGCCACCCGACGCGCATCCGCCAGCTGCACGGCTTCTTCGACGCCGAGCAGATCGACAACGCCCAGAACCTCCTGAAGGTCGCCGCCTCTCTGCGGCCGCCGCGGTCCTGACGGGCGTCGGAACGCTCTTGCTTAGGGGGTAAACGGGCCTAGATTACGATGATGACGCCCTTCAATGTCCAATTGGCCGGATTGATCCCCACGGGTGGCGGTGAGTGGGTCCTCATCCTCCTGATCGTCCTGCTGCTTTTCGGGGGAACGAAGCTGCCCCAGCTCGCAAAGGGCCTTGGGCAGTCCGTGAAGGAATTCAAGAAGGCCTCCAAGGAGGAGGAGCCGGCGGCCCCTGCGAAAGAGGAGCCGAAGAAGCCCGATTCCGGCGGCACCCACGGCGCGAACTAGCGCCCCGTTATCCCGCCTGGTCCGGGTTTTCGAGGACCCATCCGCGGAATCCGCGGATCTGCTCGGGCGCACCCAGCACAAGCAGCTCGTCGCCCGGACTCAGCACCTCCTGCGCCGCCGGATTGAGTATGCGGATTTCCCCGCGGCGGATTCCGGCGATCTGAACGCCGTAGCTGCGCGTCGGGGAGATCTCGCCGAGCGTCCGGGCGCCGGCGGCGCTCCAACCGGGGACCCGGACGGTGTCCATGCGCACCTCCTCGATCAGCGAGTCGGTGTCCAGCTTTCCCGAGACGCCGCCGAGGAAGGATCGGCCCCTTTCAACCTGCTCCATCGTTCCCATCAGGAGCACCTTGTCGCGGGGATAAAGCACGGATTCGGGCGGCGGAAGCGGGATCATGAAGCCCTGGCGCTCGATCCCCACGACGGAGCAGCCGAATCGGGCGCGCAGGTCGAGATCCGCGATGGTCCTGCCCTGGCAGTCCGCCAGATCGGGAAGCGTGCAGTCGATCATATGGAGGTCCCAGTCCGGGTGCCGTCCGAGCCAGGGGGCCGTGGTGGACGTCATCTTTGTCTCCGATACCTCGATCGTGTTCTTGAGCTCCACCTCGAGCACGCAGTGCCAGTAGATCAGCCTTCGCCGGAGCAGGATCACCCCAAGCGCGGCAGCGAGCGCGCTCGCCAAGAGCAGCCAGCGCGCCGTGGTTTCCGCGGGCACCACGGCGATCAGCCAGACCGTGAGAACGCCGGCGATCCCCACCTTGAGCCCGGCTTCCACGAGCGGGGCGATCTGCTTTCCCCGCGGGTGGTTCGCGGTCGAGACCTGGGCGAAAAGCAGCGCAAGGGCCGAGGCGTTTCGCCAGATGGCGACAAGGGGCGCGAGGACGGCGAACGCAAGGACCGTCCAGAACCCCACCTGCGCCCCGTTGGGGAACATCCAGTCGCGGCCAAGCCAGCCCTCGACGGCCGTGTAGAGATCGCGCGAGAACACGATGACTCCGCTGACAAAGAGCATCTCGATGCCGATCTGCGCGAAGCGTTTGCGGCTGAGCTGCCACAGCGTGCTCCGCTTTCGCTGCCTCATGAAGCGGTCGAGCCAGTCCTGGTAAATGCGCAGCAGGTCCCCGAGCCAGCCGGGCTGCCTCGAGACGATCGCCAAGGCGATGGCATCCGACCTCCTCGCGATGGCGGGCGTGATCAGGGTCGTCAGGAGCGAAACTCCCACGGCGAGCGGGTAGAATCGCGAGGGGACGACCGCAGCCCCCACCCCGAGCTGCGCGATCACGAACGAGAATTCCCCGATGGGCGCCACCATGAGCCCGGCGCGGATGCTGTCCCTCGGCGGCGTCCCCACCATCCAAAGGCCCGTCGTTATGGCCATGGGCCGGGCAAGCAGCGTGAAGGCGGCCACCCCCGCGATGAGCCCGGCCGACCCCACGAGCTCATGCACGTCAATCTGCATGCCGATCGCGACAAAGAACACGGCGCTGAAGACATCGCGCATCCCCACGAACGTCCGCTCCACCTGGTGGCGGTGGGGCGTCTCAGCCACGATGATTCCCAGCAGGAAAGAGCCCAGCGCCAGGGAATAGCCCGCCCGCTGCGCGAGCATCGCGAGCCCGAAAAGAAGCGCGGCGAGCCCGAGGGTCTGAAGCTCCTCGTCCATCGACACGCTCATGCGCTTCAGCAGCCACGGTATGAGGATGAGCCCCGCCACGCCGATCATCGCGACGAAGGCGCCGAGGTGAAGCAGGGTTATCCCCATGGCGGAAGCGGAGCTGGCCCCGACCCCGCCCAGCTGGACCACGGATTCGAGGAGCGCCAGCATCGCGACCGCGACCACGTCCTCGAGGACGGACACCCCGATCGCCAGCTGGCCGGCCTTTTCGTGGTTGAGCCCGGTCTCGTGGAGGATCTTCCCGATGATCGACGAGGAGGAGATCATCAGGATGCCGGCGAGGAAGAGGCCCTCGGTCGAGCTCCAGCCGAGCGCCGCGGAGAGAAGCCGGGAGAGATAGTACATCGCCGTCGCGCCCAGAAACACCGCTGCGGCAAGCGGCGGGCCCATGCGCCTGAGCCTGCGCAGGCTCAGGCGCAGCCCGATTGAGAACATCAGGAAGACGAGGCCCAGCTGGGCAAGCGTCTGGATCCCGGCGATGTCGGAGACCAGGGAAAGGTAAGGCATGCCCGGCCCCACGAGAATTCCGGCGGCCAGGAATCCCACCACCGTCGAAAGTCCGATCCTCTGGCAGAGCCAGCTCACGGCCCCGGCAACCGCCAGGATTATTGCAAGGTCTTGTATGAACAGGATTCCGTGCATGGCCGCCCGGATGCAAAATCGCTTCGGATGGCCCGCGCCGTCAACCCTAAGCGGCGTATTTCCCTCGTTGACAGCTTCCTGCGCAGCCCATTCGATTCCGTCGGCGGCAACGCCAGCGACACCAGCTCCCCCCGCAACCCGCGAACATGGCCAACCTTTTCGGTTATTTCTCCAACGACATCGGAATCGATCTCGGAACGGCCAATACGCTCGTATACCTCAAGGACAAGGGCATCGTCCTGCGCGAGCCCTCGGTGGTGGCGCTTGACACGGTGACGCGAAAGGTTCGCGCGGTGGGTGACGAGGCGAAGCGGATGCTCGGGCGCACGCCAGGAAACATCACCGCGATACGCCCGATGAAGGACGGCGTCATCGCCGACTTCGATGTGACCGAGGCGATGCTCCGCTACTTCATCCAGAAGGCCAGCCAGAGCTTCAGGGCGCCCCCGCGCGTCGTGATCGCGATCCCCTCGGGGATCACGGCGGTCGAGAAGCGCGCGGTCATGGACAGCGCCACGCACGCCGGGGCCCGGAAGGTGATCACGATACCCGAGCCGATGGCGGCCGCGATCGGGGTCGGCCTTCCGATCGACGAGCCCGCGGCCAACATGATCGTCGACATAGGCGGCGGCACCACCGAAATCGCAATCATCTCCCTGAACGGCATCGTGTTCTCAAAGTCGATTCGCGTGGCGGGCGACGAGCTGGACGCCGCGATCATCGGCTACATGAAGCGCGCGTACAATCTGCTGATCGGGGAACGCACGGCGGAGGAGATCAAGATGAGGATCGGATCCGCCTATCCCCTCGACGAGGAGCTGTCGATGGAGGTGAAGGGCCGCGACTCCGTGGCCGGCCTGCCGAAGACGATCCACATCACCTCCCAGGAGGTCCGCGAGGCCCTCTCCGACACGATTGCGGCGATCGTCGACGCGGTCCGCACGACCCTCGAGCGCTGCCCCCCGGAGCTGTCGGCCGACCTCGTGGACCGGGGATTCGTGATGGCCGGCGGCGGCTCGCTCATTCGCGGGATCGACCGGCTTCTCAGCGACAAGACCGGACTGCCCGTGACGGTGGCCGATGATCCCCTCTCTGCCGTGGCCAACGGCACAGGCGCCGTTCTGAACGACCTGTCCTGGCTCATGCAGAACGCGTGAGGATTGGGCGATCCCAGCGATTTGACCAAGCCCGACCCTTCGTAGTGCTGGGTTTGGCAATCGCGGCGTGGCTCGTCGCCCCTGCAGCGATCAAGACCTTCGCACGGGCGAGTTTCTTCGAGATGACGGCCCCGGTAGTGGCCGCCTCGTCGTACGTGAACGACCTGCAGCGTTTCTGGGCCCTCAGGATCCATTCCAAGGACGAGCTGATCGAGGCCGGCAGGGACATGGCCCGGATCAACTCCAGGTATTCGCTCTCCGTGCAGCAGAACGGGGAGCTCCAGGCGGAGGTGGAGCGGCTCCAGGCCCTCCTCAAGATGCCCGCGATGGAGGGCTACCGCTTCGAGCATGCCCGCGTCGCGCAGAGGGACTTCTCGAGCTGGTGGCAGCGGATGGTGATAAGGAAGGGATCCGACTACGGGATTCCGGTCGGGGCGCCGGTGGTCTACAGTGGCGGAATCGTCGGCCGGATTGCCGAGGTCCACGCCTACACCTCCATCGTGCAGCTGACCAGCGACCCCGGGTTCAGGATCGCCGCCGTGGTCGACGGCGACACCCGGCCGATCAGCTTCCAGGGAGGCGACAACCCGGTGTTCGGCGCCCCGAAGGGCGTGATTGAATTCGTCCCCTTGGACGTTTATGCGAGCGCCAGCGTGCCGAAGCGCCTGGCTACATCGGGACTCGGCGGAGTTTACCCGCCGGGCCTGACGATCGGCACGATCATCCACGTAGAGCCGAGCGCCGACGGCCTGTTCAAGACGGGCGAGGTCCAGCTCGACCCGCGCCTCTCGGAGCTGACCGAGGTGACCGTGCTCGTCCGCAGCGGGGCCGATTAGGAGAGGCCACCGATGCGCGGCACCCTCGCCCTGTTCCTCACCCTATACCTTCTCCACGCCGTCGTGGCCGAGGTGAACAACGCCCTCTCCGGCCTCCACGTTTGGCTGTTTGCGGGGGGCCTCTTCGTGGCCTACGCCTCCCTCGCGGCGCCCTTCCGCCAGGGGTTCGCGGCATCGATCCTCGGGGGCCTTCTCTGCGACGCGGTCAGTCCCCTGCCCTTCGGGACCCACGCCGCCCTCTTCGCCTCGGCCCACGCGGTCGTGTTCAACGTGCGGGAGCGCCTCCAGCGCGACGAGACAGTCGTCCGGGTGACCGTGGCGCTCCTCGTCAACCTCGCCCTCTTCTTTGTCCTCTCGCTCATGCGGGTCCGTCCGGCCGGCCTGGGCGCGGCGGCCTGGCCGAGGCTGCTTTCGGATCTGGCGTGGTCGGAGACGGCGCTCCTTGTCGCGGCGCCGTGGTTTTTCGCGCTTCAGCTTCGCACCCTCGAATTGGCGCGTGCGAACCCGACGCGTCTGGCATAGGTTGGGCCCGAAATCCCCCGTGGCCGCGCCAACCGAACGCTCAGGCAGCCTCGTCGAATCCAAGACAGGATTCGACCCCAGGCTCGTGGCCTTCCACGGGATCGTGGCCCTCCTCCTCGGGATCCTTACCGCCGGCCTCGCCTACCAGCAGCTCATCAAGGGCTCGATCCACCACGAGCAGGAGCGCCAGCAGAATGAGCGGCGGATCATCGTCCCGGGCCCCCGGGGCGACATCCTCGATCGCGAGGGCCGCAAGCTCGTCGAGAACCGTCCGCGGGACGCCGTGGTCCTGTACCTGGACGACCTGCGCCCCGAATTCCGCCAGGAGTACATCCGCATCCGCAACAACTACCGGGAGTCGGGCGACAAGGACCTCCCCACCAGCTCGCAGATGGAGCGGATCGCCCACGTGAGCGTCGTCAAGCATTACCTGGATCAGGTGAACCAGATCCTGGGCAGGTCCGACCAGGTGGACGCGGGGGCCCTTCAGCGCCACCTGGAGCGCCAGCTCCTCCTCCCCTACATCCTGGTCGACGACCTGAAGCCCGAGGAGTTCGCGCGCCTGATCGAGAACCTTCCGGTGAATTCGCCGCTCCAGGTGTACACGTCCAACACCCGGTTCTATCCCTTCGGCGATGCCGCGGCGCACGTCCTCGGGTACGTCGGCGTGAACGAGGACACCTCCGATGAGGAATTTCCCGGCGAGGGCCTCACGACGCTGAAGATGAAGGGCACGGTGGGCCGGGACGGCCTCGAGAAGGAGTTCGACTCCACGCTCCAGGGGGAGGCCGGCTACACGATCCTCCGGGTCGATCCGTCGGGCTACAAGGTCAACCCCCCGATCGAGCACCGGCTCCCCGTCCAGGGGCACAGCATCACGACGAGCCTGGACATCGACCTCCAGGCGGCCGCCGAGGAAGCGATCGGCGAGCAGACCGGCGCGGCGGTCGCCCTGGACGTGCGCACGGGCGAGGTGCTCGTGATGGCGAGCAGGCCCGGATACGACCTCAACATCTTCTCGCCGAGGTTGACCAACGCGGCCGCCGCCGACATCGAGGCCCGCAAGGCGTGGACAAACTCCGCGCTGAACGGGGTGTACCCTCCCGGCTCGACCTTCAAGATCGTCGTGTCGACGGCGGCGCTCCTGAGCGGCGCCGTCACCCCGGAGGAGACCCCCGCGGACTGCGAGGGCTACATGATGGTCGGCAACCGCCGATTCGGGTGCGACAACGGTCGCGGGGCCCACGGGCTTCTCACGCTGCCGGAGGCCATCACCCATAGCTGCGACATCTATTTCTACACCGTGGGGCTGCGAACCGGCGCCGACGTGATCGCCGCGCAGGCGCGAAGGTTTCACCTGGACCGGCCGACGGGAATCGAGCTGCCGGGCGAGACCCACCGGATGCTCATCCCCAATCCCGAATGGAAGCAGATGAGGCGAAAGGAGAGCTGGAATCCGGGCGACACCGCCAACATGTCCATCGGACAGGGGGACGTCCAGGTGACGCCCCTTGAGATGGCCTGCTTTGCGGCCTCGTTCGCTCGCGGTGAGACATGGACAAGGCCGACCCTGATCCACGAGGCCAACCGTCCCGAACAGCACACCGAACCGATCGGACTGTCGGAGCACCAGCGGAGCGCGATCCTGACGGGAATGGAGGGATGCACGATCGACGGCACGGCAAGCGTGCTCACAACCGTGAAGAACCTCCGTGTTCCAGGAGTAAGGATCGCCGGAAAGACGGGCACGGCGACCATCGTGCGCCCCCAGGGAAAAGTCGACGAGGCCTGGTTCATCTGCTTCGCCCCGATAGAGGACCCAAGGATCGCCATCGCCGTCGCCGTCGACGGAACCGTGGCGGGCGAGGACTTCAACGGCGGGATCTATTCGGCGCCCATCGCCTCCGCGATCCTCAGGAAGTATTTCGAGAAGAGGCACGCCGGCGTCGCCGCGAACTAGAGGCGGCCCGCCTCGCCCTCCTGAAGACGTCCGAGGGCCGCGGCCAGGTCGGGGCCGGGCCGTAGCGCAGGCGCTGGAGCTCGGCCACGAGGCCGTCCGGCCCGTCGATCCGCTTTAGCCAGCGGCCCGCCTCGCGGCGGACGGGATCGGTCCTCCGGCCCACCGCGACCGGGGAAATGCGCAGCCGACCCGTCGCGATCAGCCAGAGGGCACCCAGGGTTCCGGCGCACGCGAGGACAACGCGCGCGATCCGGGGCCCGTTCCACGGACCCTTGAACCAGACCTTCACGCGGCGCGCCGCCTCCGACACCGCCGTCCTCAGCCATTTCCCGGAGTTGCCGGTCGCCTCCTTGACGGCCCTAAACGTGTCGGCCTGGGACTGCTGGTCGAAGTTCACGATCCGCCGGTACCAGAAGACCCTCAGGCTGTTCAGGCGCGCCGACCAGCTGCGGTCCATGAGCCCGGCGATCGCGGCGTCCCCCTTCTGCTGGGACAGGTCGGAGGCCGCGGCGACCGCGAGGGGATCCTCCCTAAGCCACGTCTCGCGCGCGCCGTCCCAAATCTCGGCCCACGCGTGGGCGTCGGAATTGCGGATCGTGTAGTTTCCCGAATAGGCGTTCCAGGTGCCGCCCTTGAAGCCGGTGACCACATGCGCCGGGATTCCCGCCGAGCGGGCCAACAGGACGAACGCCCCGGCAAACAGCTCGCAGTGGCCGGGATCGCCGGACGCCATCCAGCGGACCAGCGGATCCCCCGGGCCCTCGGGTATTTGGGGCGAGAGCGAGTACGGGTGGGTCCTTCGGAGATAGGTCATCACGCGGTCCGCGAATTCCTGGGGGCCCTTGGACGTCGGGGGCCCGACCGCGGCGTCGATACGGGCAATTGCGGCCTTGTCCCCTTCGGAGAGGTCGAGGCCGATCTGGAGCGGCGGCCCCACCAGGCCGCGCTTCCTCCAGCGCACGGCGAAGGCCCGGTCCCGGATCTCGATCCCGTCGGAGGCCATCCCCTCGACCCGGTAGGCGGTCATCGCTGCAGGCTCGTCGCGCAGCGCGACAATGGCCATGTCAGGCGAGTAGCGGAAATTCTGCGCCTCCCGAAACCGCAGCGCCCAGAAATTGCCGAGGATCGGCAGGTAGCGGCTGACGCCCGACTCCAGGTAGAAGGTCCACGTGGCCGGAGTCCGGCCGGCGCCTGGCCCGATTCCGAGGATGTTGGCCGTCGTGCGCTCGCGGCCCAATTCGGACCTGAGCGCCGCGGAGAGCTTGAACCCGCCGTTCTTGTACTCATCGAGCACGATCATCCTCCAGTAGGGAAGCGCGGGGGCCTGGGCCGGGTCGGAAAGGTCCACGTCAAACGCGATGCTGTCGTCCTGGGTTATTTCGGTGATGTCCCCAAACTTGATCGAGTCGTTGAATCCGGTCATCGCCCTCTTCGTGATGAAGCGCTCGAGGAAGAGGCTGTTCTCCAGCTGGAATCGGGGAATCGCCATGAAGAGGAGCCCCGACACCACCACGACGCCGACAAAAAGGCCGGCCGCCGAAGCCAGAAGCCTCCAGTCAGAGATGTCCCAAAGCCTGCGGAAAAGCCTCCGCCAATCGACATGGGAGGCCCAGGGCGGCACCACCCCCTTCACCGCCAGCTTCGGAGCCTGCCCGCCCTCGTTCGACTCCGCGATGGTCACCAGCATCAGGAGGCTGAGCGCGCAGCCCGTGAAGACGAGGATCTGGGCGGCAAAGAGGAGCGAGACGGTGAGGACGCCCGCGACCACGATCAGGAAGAGGCCGAGGACGACGATCTGGAGGTCATCGCGGCGCGCCCGGTAGCAGATGCCGCGGTAGAGGAGGAGCAGCAGGTCGAGCCTCACGATCGCCGGCAGAAGCTGGCCCGTGATCCGGATGTCCACGGCGAAGAAGGCCACGATGGCCGGGAAGGCGAGCCTGTGCGCCCAGATCGGCACCCTCGCGGGCAGCGCCGGCGCCACGAGGGCCACCAGTATCCCGAGGAGCGCCACCGCCGCCATGAGCTCAGAGCCTATGTCGAGATAGAACACCGTCGCGACCGACAGGAGCATCAGCAGCCCGCCGAGAAGCCACCTGAGCTGGTGAAGCTCGTCCAGGTTAAGTCGCTGCGGTCTTGATTCCATTGACGATGGCGGCGACGCCGCGCGTCCCTTCGGGCTCGAAGGTCATGACGTTGAGCCGGGTACGGGTCGGGTAGGCCGGGGGGGCGTACGGCGCCGTGGGCGCCGGGGCCGTGCGCACCTGGGCGAGCCTGTCGAGGAACGATTCGAGATCGGCAAGCCTCTTGGCGGCGACCCGGGAGCCCGAGTCTATCGCGGTCGAATGGAGCCGGCCCGCACGGAAGAGGTCCTGCGAGATCGTCGCGACGAGGCTCACCATGAGCTCGAACTGCTCCGGCCTCGTCCACACCGCCGCATCCGTCCTCATCCATATCGAGCACGCGTCGGAGTTCTGCGACGAGAACTGGCGGATCAAGAGGCGGCGCTTGCGAGCGCTCGCCTTCCAATGGACCAGCCGGTGCGAGTCCCCCACCTCGTAATGGCGGAGCGCGATCATCTCGCCTTCATTGCCGACGCGCGCGAGGCGGTGATCCCCCTCCGGCCTTCTTGGGGACCCACCGGCAAGGCGCCGGTACTCTACCGGCGCCGGCCAAACGGGGATGACCCTGAAGATATCCGTGCCGGCCTGCTTGCGCAAAAACCCGAACGGGAAAAGGGAGCCCACGCCCCGGAGCTCGACCTTCAGGAGGCCCCTCCTCGGGGGGGTGAACATCCAATCGAGCCTTGCCTCCCCTCCCGGGTCGAGGCGCGTGCGCAGGTGCACCGTTCCCCGCTGCTCCTCGGACTTCACCTTCGAGAGCGCCGCCCACACGTCGATCCCCTTCGCCGTGATCGTCGACTCCGGGCGCGGCGGCTCCCGTCGCTCGAAGGGCCCGGCGGCGAACTCAAACCAAAGCGCATAGGTCGGGAGGAACTTCTTTCCGTTTCGCAGCAAGAGGCTGAGCCCGGCCTCCTGGCCGGCCTGGAGGGGAGGCTCGACCTCGAGCTTCCATTCGACCCTGCGCAGGTTCAGCCAGGCAAGGACGCCGCTCAGGATCAGGCATGCAAGGAGGAGCGCGAGCGCGATGAACAGGATGTTGCTCGCCGAATTGTAGGCCGCCGTGCCTATCCCGAGCGACAGCCCGATAAGGACGACGCCGGAAATCGTCGGCTGGATCCGTTCGAACCGCCTGGGCCAGACCAGGCCCCAGAGGACGCGCCGCCAGAAGAGGCGCCGGTTGCTCCCGTCCGCCTGATTCACACGGGCGGGGGCAGCGCCGAAAGGATGCGCTTGAGGTGCGCCCCCACGGACCGCCTTTCCTCGAGCGCATCGCCGGTCTGGCGCGCGAGCGCGAGGCGGTGGGCGAGGACAAAGGGGACAAGCTCGCTCACATCGTCCGGCAGGACGAAGTCGCGGCCGTGGACGAGGGCTCGCGCCTGCGCCGCGGTGCGCAGGGCGAGGCCGCCGCGGACGCTCGCCCCGGCCTTGAACTCCACTTCGGTGCGCGTCGCCGCGACGATCCTGAGGATGAAGTCGAGGACGCTGTCCTCGACGAACACCTGGGGCACCAGGGCCTGGATGCCCGCGACCTCGTCGCGCGAGGCGACCGCCGTCAGCGTGATCGAGTCGTATCCGCTGCGCGCCGTCCGAAGGATCTCGATCTCGTCGCCGTGCTGCGGGTAGCCCATCCTTAGGCGCATCAGGAACCGGTCCATCTGGCTTTCGGGCAGCGGGAAGGTTCCCTCATAATCGACGGGATTCTGCGTCGCAAAGACCATGAAGGGGGAGCCCACGGGATGCGCCACGCCATCGACGGTGACCTTGGCCCGGTCCATCACCTCGAGAAGCGCGGACTGGGTCTTCGGCGGGGCGCGGTTGATCTCGTCGGCGAGCACGATGTTCGCGAACACGGGTCCGGGCTTGAACACGAACTCCCGGGTCGTCTCGTCATAGATCGCCACCCCGGTCACATCCGAGGGAAGGAGGTCGCTCGTGAACTGGATCCTCGAGAAGACGCAGTCGGTCGACCGGGCAAGGGCGTACGCTAGCGTCGTCTTTCCCACGCCGGGAAGGTCCTCTATCAGCAGGTGGCCGCCGGCCGCGAGGCAGACGAGCAGCTGCTCGATCACGTCATCCTTGCCGAGAATCGCCCGGCTCATGTTCGCCCTGAGCCTGTCCAGGGTCGCCTTTGGCAGCCTCCACTCTGTCGGCCTGAAGGAATTCGCTCATGGTTGAAGCTACCGCTCTATCCCAGAATCTCCAGCATCCGGGCAAAAAGCCGGTTCACCCGCGCCTGGTTCTCCTTCACGAGGTCCTTGAACCGCGCGAAGTCTATCTCGGTTCCCTCGAGGCCATTCGCATAGTTGTCGACCACGGCGAGGCTGTTGTAACTGAGGCCGGCCTCGGCGCAAAGGTCGGCCTCGTGCGCCGCCGTCATTCCGATGACGTCGCCCCAGCCCCTGACAACGCGGATCTCGGCCTTGGTCTCGAAGCGGGGGCCGCGCATCTGGACGTACACCTTGCCGGTCGGAATCGTGAATTCCGGGGATAGCTTGGAGACAAGGAGAGGGATCAGGTTGTTCGCGATTCCCGGAGAGCCGCCCTTGAGCTCCTCGTCATGGAAGGTGGCCGGGCCCTGCTGGAGGCACACATAATCGGAGCACGAGACGATGGAGCCGGGCGGGATCTCGGGCTTTAGCGAGCCGACCGAGTTTAGCGAGATGACGTCCTTGAAGCCCATCTGGGCCAGGGCGCGGATGTTCGCCCGGTAATTGATCGAGTGCGGCGGAAGGGGGAACCCGTAGCCGTGCCGGTTGATCAGGGCATGGTCGCCGCGGCGCTTGTAGGTGACCGAGCCGTAGGATGTCGTCTCCGAACTCGCTTCCCAGGACGAAAAGAGCGTGGAATTGACGATGCTCGTGCCGCTTATGAATGCGACTCTCATGAATGGGCCGGATTCTCGCCCGCCCTTCCCCCTTGTCAAATCCGGCCGCGGGGACCTAACCTAGCGGACAAGCATGTCCTCCCTCCGCCAAGCGCCCGTAGATCCGGCGAATATTCCGCGCCACGTCGCCATCATCATGGATGGCAACGGCAGGTGGGCCAAGCAGCGCGGCCTGCCGCGCATCGAGGGTCATAGGCGGGGCGTCGAGGCCGTCAGGACCGCGACCTACGCGGCACGAGACCTGGGTGTGAGGATGCTGACCCTTTACGCGTTCTCGGCGGAGAACTGGAACCGGCCGAAGGACGAGGTGGGCGCCCTGATGGGGCTGCTCGAGCTTTACCTGAAGAAGGAGCTCGAAACCTTCATCCGCGACAAGGTTCGCCTCCTGACGATCGGAAGGATCGGGGGCCTGCCTGCTGGCGGTACAGCGGCAGCTTTCGACGACCGTCGAAAAGACGAAGGAGTTCACGGACTACACGCTCGTCCTCGCGCTCAACTACGGCGCACGCACGGAGATACTGGATGCGGCCCATGCCTACGCCGCTGCGGTCGCCGCGGGCCGCGAGAAACTGAACGACACCTCGTGGGAGTCGTTCTCGAAGTACCTGTACACCTCCGGAATGCCCGACCCCGACCTCGTGATTCGCACCTCCGGGGAGACCCGCGTGAGCAACTTCCTCCTCATGCAGGCCGCCTACGCGGAGTTTGTCTTCACCCCGGTCCTCTGGCCCGATTTCTCGAAGGAGGACCTCGCGGCCGCCATTGCGGACTATGCGCGGAGGGAGAGGCGCTACGGCCTGACGAGCGAACAGCTCAAGCCCGCCGTCGCCGCAAAGTAATCCCGACAGCAACCCCGTGCCAAAACGAATCGCGAGCACCGTCGTCCTCTGGCTCATCCTGTTCGCGGTCCTCTGGTTCTTCAGGACGGACGGGGCGGTTGCCGCAATCGTCACGGTCTCGGTCCTCACGCTTCGCGAATTCTACCGGCTCATGGCCGCCGCGGGCAGCGCCCCCTTTGAGAACGCTCGGCCTCGTCTTCGGCGGGCTGATCACCCTCGCTCCATGGACCGAGGCCCGCTTCGGGATCCCCTCCCATCCGCTCCTTGCGCTGGCCGCGGTCGTGTTCTGCATCCGCATGATCTCCGAGCGGGCGGCCGAAAAGCGAGTCGAGGCGCTCTCGTCCACCCTCCTCGGCCTCGTCTACGTTTCGCTCTTGCTCCAGTACCTGGTGCGCATCGTGACCCCCGTCGCCGGCGACACGATCCTTCCCGAAGGCCGCCTGATCCTCTGCCTGTGGGTCGTGGCCGTTGCAAAATTCTGCGATGTGGGGGCCCTCCTGACGGGTCTCGCGATCGGGCGCCACCCGATGGCGCCCCTCACCAGCCCGAAGAAGACTTGGGAGGGGGCGGTCGGGGGCGTGCTCGTGGCGATGGGCGTCGGCGCCCTCGTGGTTTGGCTCGGCCGCGGGGTGCTGCCGAACGCCGTGACCCCGCTTCGCGCGGCGATCCTTGCCGCCCCGGTGGCGGCCGTGGGGATTCTCTCCGACCTTGTCGAATCCGTGATCAAGCGGAAGGCGGCGCTCAAGGACTCCGGCGAGGGCGTACCCGGCATCGGAGGGATATTCGACCTGAGCGACAGCTTGATCCTCGCAGCCCCGGTGGGATACTTTCTTCTTCAGCGCCTCGCGTAGGCGCTGCACCCCCAATATCCCCCTCGTGGCCGACCCGAATTCATCCTCCTCACGGTTCCCCATCAGAAAGCGGGTCGTCCTGCTCGGCGCCACAGGCTCCATAGGCCAGAGCGCGCTCCGCGTCATCGCCTCGCACAAGGACCGCATCGTCCTCGAGGGCATCGCGGCGCATTCGAACTGGCGCAAGCTCGCCGAAATCGCGCGCGAATATTCCGTCCGCGACGCGGCGATCTACGACGAGGCTTCGTTCATCGAGGCGAAGAAATCGGGAGCGTTTCCGATGGGAACAAGACTCTTGAAAGGCTCCGAGGGACTGTCGGAACTCGCGGTCCTTCCTGCGGCGGACATCGTGCTGGTCGCCGTCGTGGGAACGGCCGGCCTCGAGCCCGCCCTGGCCGCAATCGAGGCCGGGAAGGATCTCGCCCTTGCGTCCAAGGAGATCCTGGTCCTCGCGGGGAAGTTCGTCATGGAGGCGGCCAAGCGCAAGGGAACGCGGGTCCTGCCCGTGGACAGCGAACACAACGCCGTATTCCAATGCCTGGAGGGACATCCGGGCGCCGGAATCAAGCGCGTCGTGCTGACCGCGAGCGGCGGGGCCTTCCGGGACTGGCCGGTTGAGAGCCTCGAGCACGCCACGCCTGCGGATGCGCTGAAACACCCCAACTGGGACATGGGGAAGAAAGTCACCGTGGACTCGGCAACCCTTGCGAACAAGGGGCTGGAACTCATTGAGGCCCAATGGCTTTTTGGACTTCGGCCTGAGCAGTGCGCCGCGGTGATCCACCCGCAAAGCCTGGTCCATTGTCTGGTCGAATTCAATGATGGCGCGATGCTTGCGCAACTGGCGCCGACCTCCATGACCTTCCCGATCCAGCACGCCCTCCTTTACCCGGAACGGGCTATCGGAGTGGAGCCGCCCATCGATCTTGCCCAGCTTCTGCGCCTGGACTTCAGGCCGGTCGACGAGAACCGCTTCCCGATGATTCGGTATGCCACCCAGAGCATGCACGCAGGAGGGGTTGCCCCCGCCGTTTTCAACGCCGCCAACGAGGTGGCCGTGGCCGCCTTTCTCGGCATGAGCATTCCATTTCTTGCGATTCCGAAAATCGTCGGTAACGCTCTGGAGCGAACACCCAATTTCGAGCCCGGCACCCTTGGCGAGGTCCTCGCTGTGGAAATGGAGGCGCGCCGGAGCGCGGAGGCGGATGTTGAAATCTTTAAATAATTCTAGGATAACAAATTACGATACAAGTGGCTGCTGACCTGCTCCCCTACCTCCTGTCGAATGTCTGGTCGATTTTCCTCATCGTTCTCTTTTTCGGAGGCTCGATCTTCGTCCATGAACTCGGCCACTACCTCGCCGCCCGCTCGAGGGGCGTCCACGTCGAGGTATTTTCGATAGGCTTCGGCCCGCCCATTTTCTCCTGGAAGGCGTCGGACGGCACGCGCTACCAAATCGCTTGGTTTCCGCTCGGGAGGCTACGTCCTGCTCCCGCAGATAGCCGATCTCGGGCCCGTTGAGGGCGAGAGCACGGTCGACGCCGCCGATCTTCCCCCGGTGGCCTACGGCACAAAGGTCCTCGTGTTCGTGGCGGGCGCCGCTTTCAACATCCTTTTTGCCTTCATGCTGGCCTGCATCGTCTGGAAGGTCGGTCAGCCCGAGAACAACGAGTCCGAGAGCACCCAGATCGGATATGTGACCCGCACGATCGACCTTGCCGACGGATCCAAGGTGGTGAGCCCCGCCCTCGAGGGCGGCCTGAAGGTCGGCGACACGATCAAGGCGATCGATGGAAGCCCGGTCGCCAACTGGGACGACATCAATGAGACGCTTTCGATGGGCTCGGGCCGCGACGCCAGCGGCGCGCGCAATGCGGTTTTCAGCATCGTCCGCAATGGCGTGCCCATGGAGATCACCGTCCACCCCCGGCTTTCCGGCGATGAGCGCTGGCGCCGGGTCGGAATCATGCCCGGTTACGACCTGAACGTGCACTCGGTCGAACCCAACTCCGCTGCCGCCAGGGCGGGGCTCGAACCCGGGGATCGCATCGTCGACATCGACGGCTCGCCGATCATGAATGCCAACGGTCTCGGCGACGAACTGGCTCTAAACCCGTCGGCTCCGGCCCACCTTGGCGTCATTCGGAACGGCCGCACGCTCGACCTCGTTATACCGCCGCGCACCGCGAGCCTACAAATGGGTGACATCGAGTTCTCAGCCGGCTACCACATGACGCACCCCTCGCCCTTTGAGCAAATTGCCCAGCCTTTCGTGATGACGCTGCGCACCGTCTGGGGGCTCGTCAACCCGCGCTCCGACATAGGATTGTCCAAGGTGTCTGGACCCGTCGGCATCGTCCATATCTTCCACGCTGCCGCCGAAGCCGGAATCCGCGCCGTTCTCAGGATCACGATCCTGATCAACGTCAATCTCGCGATCCTGAACCTGCTGCCGGTCCCCGTCCTCGACGGCGGCCAGATCGTTTTCGCGACCATTGGGAAGCTCCGCGGAAGGGCCCTACCCCCCAATTTCATCATGACGGCCCAGAGCGTCTTCATGGTGCTTCTCCTCTCGATGGTCGTCTATATCAGCTTCTTTGACGTTCGCCGCTGGAGCAGGGACGCAAGGGAAAGCCACGCGCTGGCCCCCGCGGCGGCCGCGCCGGCGAAACCCTGAGCCCACCGCCATGGCCTATTGCGCCTCGCGATTCCACACCGTCCGCCGTCCCACCCGCGAGGTGCTCGTGGGGGGCGTCGCGGTAGGCGGCAGGAACCCGGTAAGGGTCCAGTCGATGACGACGAGCGACACGCAGGACGTGGCCGCCACCGTGCGCCAGTCGATCGCCCTCGCCGAGGCCGGGTGCGAGATCGTCCGGGTGACCGCGCCCAATGTGCAGGCGGCGCGCTGCCTGAAGGATATCCGCACCGGTCTGACCGCTGCCGGATGGGGATCGGTGCCCCTCGTGGCCGACATCCACTTTCTTCCCCAGGCCGCGATGGAGGCGGTCGAGCACGTCGAGAAGGTGCGGGTCAACCCGGGAAATTTCGCGGATAAGAAGCGCTTCGCCGTGCGGGACTATACGGACGCCGACTACGAGCTTGAGCTCGAGAGGCTCCACGAGGCCTTCACGCCCCTCGTCAAGCGGAGCAAGGAGCTCGGCAGGGCGATGCGGATCGGAACCAACCATGGATCGCTGAGCGACCGGATCATGAACCGGTACGGCGACACCCCGGCGGGTATGGTGGAGAGTGCGCTCGAGTTCCTTCGCATCGCCGAGTCCCACAGCTACAAGGATATCGTCCTTTCGATGAAGTCCTCGAACCCGAAGGTCATGATCGAGGCCTACAGGCTGCTCGTGGAGCGTATGAACGCCGAGGACATGCATTATCCCCTCCACCTCGGGGTGACCGAGGCCGGCGACGGCGAGGATGGGCGCATCAAGGGCTCGATCGGCATCGGCTCGCTCCTCCTGGACGGCCTCGGCGACACGATCCGGGTGTCGCTGACCGAGGACAGCGTCTACGAGATTCCGGTCGCCCGGGCGATCGCCGACAAGGCGATGAGCCTCTGGCGCTCCGACGTTTCCGCGGAGACCGCCGGGCCGGACTCGATCGATCCCTTCCATTTCGAACGTCGACAGGCGGCGGCCCTGCAACTCGGTTCCGTTCCCGTGGGCCCGGAACACCCGCCGCGGGTCATTGTGCGGATTTCCGGGGCGAGCCAGGCTTCGGCGGCCGTAAAGGAGCTGTCCTCGCACCGCATGAAGGACATCCCGGCCGAGGGTCTTCTGGTACCGGTCGCCAACGCCGGGGACATGGAGACGCTTGAGCGCGAGCTGGCCGATGCCCCCGCCTCGCCTGGTTTTCTCGCCCTTGAGCTGGCCCGGCCGCTCGCTCCCTCCGACCTGGAGGCCCTGCTGGCCTCCGCGAAGGCGAAGATCCTCTCTGGTGAGGGAATTTGGCGCCTCAGAGGGAGCGGAGCTCGAAACGTGGGCGGCCCTGGCAAGTCGGACCGGGCATTTCCTGGCCGTCGACGCGTCTCCGTCCGCATTCGAGGCGCTCAGTGGAAGGCTGGCCCGCCTAGGCGACGGCCGGCTGGTCGCCACCTATTCCGGAGCATCGCCGCGCGGATCGGACCATCCGGTCGGCGCCTACCGCAGGATTGCCCAGATCCTCAGGGTGGCCGGGAGCCGCATGCCGGTCTGGATCCGCAACACCGCCGCCACGGCCGTCCGGGGGGACAACACGTTCCTGTCGCGCCTGATGGAGGCCAGCTTTCTCACGGGGAGCCTCCTCTGCGACGGCCTCGGCGACCTGGTGAGCATTGAGACGGAGGCCGACCCGCCGCGGGCGACCCGGCTCACGTACAACGTCCTGCAGGGTGCGGGCGCCCGGATTTCAAAGGCGGAATTCGTCGCCTGCCCGAGCTGCGGCCGCACGCTCTTCGACCTGCAGACCACGACCCAGCGGATCCGCGAACAGACCGCCCACCTGAAGGGGGTGAAAATCGCGATCATGGGATGCATCGTGAACGGACCCGGGGAAATGGCCGACGCCGATTTCGGCTACGTCGGAGGCGCTCCCGGGAAGATCAACCTCTACGTCGGCAAGCAGTGCGTTCAGTACAACATTCCCCAGGCCGAAGCCGATGCCCGTCTGATAGCACTTATTAAGACGCACAATAAGTGGTCGGAACCCGAGGCCGCCATTCTGTAGGGCCGCTCGGGCGTATCGAAAAAGTTCACGCACCGTCACGTTCGTGTAACATACCTGTAACCTGCATTGCGGCTTTCAAAGCCTGATTGCGGACGATGTAATATTGTGGCGATTACGTGAAGAGAGGCGGTCAAATCCGACGCCTAAATTTGCGCCTTCAACGCAACGAAAAAAGAGAAAAAAGTTATGCCCATCCCCACTGTGAACAACTTGTCAGAAAGTTGACCTTGTAATGGAATTGGCGATGTAAGTTACTCCGCCCTTGTCCAAGCTAATTAGCCCCCGGATGTTCTTTGACACGTTACGAATGCCGCCCACAGAGGGCCGCGCAGCGACACCCCACATATTCCCTTGGTCATCAATTTTTTACGAAATTTTGTGCTTTCCCCAACCATACCCTTGGCCAAGATTCGATTTTCGTCGCAGCGGACGGACCCGGAGGCAGCCCAATTAACGTGCCAAAGCACCCCCGCGGGCCGATGTGAATAAGCCCTGATTTTCGCTCCTCCAATGCCCTCTTTGTCCCTGCCACATAACCTGTGGGAAACGGTTAAATGTGACTTCAAATCCCTCTTCCCGGAAGACGTCTTCCAGATGTGGTTCGAGCCCGTGGTGTGTGTCGAAACTTCCGAGGATTCCATCACGCTCGGCGTACCCAATGATTTCGCAGCCATCTGGATCCATGACAATTACCTGGACCTCATCACGCAGCGCCTTCGCCTGACGGCCGGCAGGGCTGTAAACGTAAATCTCCAGAAGACGGAAGGCGGGGCCCGTGGGATGGGCGGACACCGAGCCTCGGAGTCCCCGGCTCCGACCGCGAAACCCCGCGCCGTCACCGGCGCGCGCCGTCCTCAACGCGGCGACGACCGCGGTCCCACCGCCGGCGCGCTCAACCTTCGTAACACGTTTGAGACATTTGTCGTGGGCGCGAACAACCAGATGGCGCACGCGGCGGCCCTGGCCGTCGCGCAGGCGCCGGCCCAGGCCTACAACCCGCTCTTTATCTACGGTGAGACCGGCCTCGGGAAGACGCACCTGATGCATGCGATCGGCCATGCCATCCTCCGAAACAACCCCGATGCGAGGGTCGCCTACCTTTCCACCGAGAAATTCACGAACGACTTCATCCAGGCCCTGCAGGAGAATGGGATGGTCAAGTTCCGCCAGCGCTACCGCCACGCGGACGTCATGCTGCTCGACGACGTGCAGTTTCTCGCAGGAAAGGAGCGCATCCAGGAGGAATTCTTCCACACGTTCAACGAGCTGTTTGAGTCGGGCAAGCAGATCGTCCTCTCAAGCGATCGGCGGGCCAGCGAGATCCAGAAGCTCGAGGCGCGGCTCGTCTCGCGGTTCGAATGGGGCCTGCCGGCCGACATCCAGGCGCCCGACCTCGAGACGCGCATCGCCATCCTCCGCACCAAGGCTGCCACGCTCAAATGCGGCCTGCCCGAGCCGATCATCACCTTCATCGCGCAGAACATCACCAAGAACATCCGCCGCCTCGAGGGGGCGATGATCAAGGTGGCCAGCTACAGTGCGCTCAGCAACAAGCCGCTGGACCTCGCCACCACCGAGCGACTCCTCCACGACATGCTGGTCGAGCAGGCGCAGAGCATCCTGACCATCGAGACGATCCAGAAGCGCGTCGCCGACCATTTCCAGATTCGCCACAGCGACATGACGAGCAAGCGCCGGCCGAACAACATAGCGATTCCCCGCCAGGCGGCCATGTACCTGGCCCGAACGCTGACCAAACACTCCCTCCAGGAGATTGGCGACGCGTTTGGCGGCCGCGATCACGGTACCGTCATCCACGCCTGCAAGGCCGTGGACATCATGATGGAACAGGATGCATCGATGCGCGGCAGCATTGAGTTCCTGAAGGCGCAGCTGTCGCGCTAGGGACGCCGCCCCGGGCGCAGGGCCCGGCTTGAGTTGTTGCGCAATCGCGGTTAGCTGATCGATTTATTCCATGACGCTTACTCCCGAACAGAAGAAGGCCGTTTCAGAATGGGTCGCCGCGGGCGACAACCTCTACGCCGTCCAGAAGAAGCTGGCAGAGCAGCTGAAGGTCTCGATGACCTATATGGATGTGAGGTTCCTGGTCGACGACCTCAACCTGCAGCTCAAGGACCCCGTGCCGAAAGTCGACGCGAGCGACGTCAGCAAGGCACAGGCCGCAAAGCCGGCCAGCGAGAAAAAGGGCTTCCTCGACAAGGCCAAGGAGAAGCTCGGGCTAGCCTCGGCGGGCGAGGAGGAGGCCGCCATGGACGAGGCGGCGGTCCCTCCCACGGGCGTCCATGTGACGGTCGACAAGGTAAACCTCAATCCGGCCACCATGGCCAGCGGCACCGTGACGTTCCCCGACGGCGTCACCGGAAAATGGATCGTGGATCTGCAGGGCCGTCCGGGGCTCGTCGAAGTGAGCAAACCGGGCTACCGTCCCTCCCCAGCGGACGCGCAGGCATTCATGCAGGAGCTCTCGCAGGCGCTGCAGGGATTCTAGGGGCGAGCCGGCGCTAGGGCCCCCTCAGCAGGGCCAGGAGTCCGTCCTCGCCGACCACCGTGACGCCGAGCGCCCGGGCTTTCTCGAGCTTCGAGCCGGCATCGGAGCCCGGCGACGACAAAGCTTGTCTTCTTGCTGACGCTCGAGGCGATCTTGCCACCCGCCGCTTCGATCTTCGCCGACGCCTCCTCCCTCGTCATGGACGGAAGGGTCCCGGTAAGGACGAAGGTCTTGCCGAGGAAGGGTCCCGTCCCGGGAACGACGGGGCCCGGAGCCTTGGGTGACACGCCCGCCCGGACGAGGTCGCGGACCAGCGTCCGATTCACCGGTTGGTTGAAATGGCCAATGATGGCGTCCGCCATCGTCGGACCGATTCCCGCTATGAGGCTCTCCTCCGAGTTCCCGATGTAGTCCTCCAGCCTCGACTCCGAAAGGGCCTCCAGGCTCCCAAAGCGCTGCGCGAGGTCCTTTGCCGCGGCGGCGCCGACATGGGGAATCCCGAGACCGTGGATGAAGCGCCAGAGGTCGGCCCCCTTGCTCTTCTCAATCGCGGCAAGGAGGTTGTCGGAGGATTTCTCCACGCTCTTTCCAAGGCCCAGAAGATCGGAGCGCTTTAGCCGGTAGAGGTCCGCAATGCCCCGGACCCAGCCCTTCTCCACGACGGTGTCGACCATCGCCTCGCCCATCCCGTCGATATCCACGCACGCCTTGGACGCGAAATGCAGGACCCTGCGCCTGACCTGGACCGGGCATTCGTAGTTTGGGCATCGCAGTGCCACTTCACCCTCGGCTTGAACCACAGTGCTTCCGCATGATGGGCAACGTGTTGGAAACTTGAACGCCACGCATTCCGGCGTCCGTCGCGCCGTGTTGACGCCGATCACCGCCGGGATCACCTCGCCCGCCTTTTCGACGTAAACGAAGTCCCCGACCCTGATGTCCTTTCGGGCGATCTCATCCCGGTTATGGAGCGTGGCGCGGGCTACCGTGGAGCCGGCAAGGAGAACAGGCTCAAGTTCGGCCACCGGGGTCAGGACGCCCGTGCGCCCAACCTGCACGGAGATCGACAGTAGCTTTGTCTCGGCGCGCTCAGGGGCAAACTTGTAGGCCATCGCCCACCTTGGGGCGCGGCTCGTGCTCCCCGCCTCGCGCTGGAGCGCCAGCGGGTCGAGCTTCACAACCGCGCCGTCCGTGCCGTACGCGAACGCGTGCCTTATCTTGTCGAGCTCCCCAATCGCGGCCCAGACCTCGTCGATGCCCCGGGCTTTCCAGGACTTCTCGACCGAGGGCAATCCCCAGGCGCGGACCCTTTCGTGGTAACCCGACTGCGTGTCCCCCCCGGCCTCTGCGGGCTCGCACGCGCCTATTCCGTACAAGACGATCTCGAGCCTGCGCTCCGCCACCTCGCGCGGATCCAGGAGTTTGATCGTTCCTGCCGCCAGGTTTCGCGGGTTTGCGTAGCGCTCCTCCCCGGCCTCGTCCCTCGCCGCATTGATCCGCTCGAACTCGGTGAGGGTCATGTAGATCTCGCCGCGGATCTCGATCATCCGCGGCACCGGTGCCTGCGCCGCGGCCTTCAGCCTCCTTGGGAGCGACCGGATCGTGAGCGTGTTCGCGGTGACATCGTCGCCCTCAACCCCGTTGCCCCGCGTCACCGCCCTCACAAGGGTTCCCTTCTCGTAGGTGAGGCTGACGGCGAGGCCGTCGACCTTGGGCTCAACGACATAGGAAAGGTCCTCGCGCCCCAGCAACCGGACAAGACGCGCATGAAACTCGCGCAGCTCCGCCTCGGAATACGTATTGTCGAGGCTCTGCATCGGCTGGCGGTGCCGGTAGGTCTGAAAGCCCTCGGACCGATCGTCGCCCACATTGAGCGTGGGGGTCGCTTCGCCCGCCGCCCTGGCCAGATCCGGGAAGCGCTTCTCGAGCTCGCCCAGCTCAAGCTTCATCCTGTCGTACTCGTGATCGGTGATCTCCGGGCGCGCCAGGCGGTAGTAGCGTTCGTCGTGGTAAGCGACATCGGACCTTAGGGCGGCAATCCTTTGCTGTGCTTCAGACGGTGTCATGGGGACGGCGAATGGACACGCAGGCGTGTCCCGGAGAAAATTCCCCCAACTTGAATCGGAGGCAATGACCTTCGTAGGCCGCCGCCCATCAGGCTTCGGAGGCGGGTGCGCCCGGGTCGGGCGGCCGGGCGCCGGGCGTCTCGGCGCCGCGGAAGGACTGCCGCCTATGGCGCACGGCCTCCCTTAGGATGAATTCAATCTGCCCATTCACGCTCCGCAGCTCGTCGGCGGACCATTTCTCGATCTCCCTCCAGAGGAGGGGATCCGTGCGCAGGAGGAATGCCTTGCGTTCGTCAGCCATTCCTAGGGGGTGGAAACATGATGGCTCATTTGAGCCCTGCCGCCGCGCGGACCGAGTATATGAAGAACTCCGTGTCGGCGGGCGAAACCGCGACGACCTTGTCCGGCCACCGCAGGACCACGGCATGGTCCGCGTCGGTCATGAATGCATAGAATTTGCCGACCCGTTTGCTCCAGAATCGGCCCCGGATCGAGCCAAGCCCCCCGTTCCCCATGATCCTGACGGCCCGCTTCAATATGTCGGGATCCCGGTCGACCGAGACCAGCCCCTGCAGGGGAAAACGCTTCCTCGCGAGGACGAGGCAGTTCTCCTCGATTCGGAACTGGGACGTCTTCGCGCGTTCGAGGAAGAAAACGGGAAGCACGACGACTAGCGCCGCCAGCGGGGCCAGCGGCACCATGATTCTCGCCGCCGGTGGGGTGTTTGGTGGAAGCACCTTGAACACGATCCCAAGGTTGAGCGCAGCGACCCCGAGGAGCATGACACCAAGGCCGACGAGCATGAAAATCATCCGCCGGCCCATCGGGGCGGACGGGAATGCTTGGTTTACCGTTGCCATGGCAGAATTGCCGGAATTTGGCGGCTGCCGAGGTCAATTATAGAGGGTGCCCGTGTTGACCACCGGCTGTGTCTGGGTCTCGCCGCAGAGCACGACGAGAAGGTTTGAGACCATCGCCGCCTTGCGCTCCTCATCAAGCTTCACGACCCCCTTCTCCGACAGCTCCCGCAGGGCCATATCCACCATTCCAACGGCTCCGAAGACGATCTTCTGACGGGCCGCAATGACGGCCTCGGCCTGCTGGCGCCGGAGCATGGCCTGGGCGATCTCCGGGGCGTAGGCAAGGTGGGTGAGGCGCGCCTCCTCGATGCCGATGCCGGCGCGGGCCAGGCGCTCCTGGAGCTCCTTGGCGAGGGCGGCCGCCACCTCGACGCCGCTTCCGCGCAGGGTCAGCTCATTGGCCTCGCCGTCGTCGTAGACATAGCTGCTCGCGACATGGCGGACGCAGGACTCGCTCTGAATCCGGATGAAGCTGTCGTAGCTGTCGACATCGAAGACAGCCTGCGCCGTGTCCTGGACGCGCCAGACGATGACCACGGCGATCTCAACCGGGTTTCCCCGCTTGTCATTCACCTTGAGCTTCTCGCCGTTCAGATTGCGGGCGCGAAGCGAAATCTTGAACTTCCGGTAGAAGGGATTCGCCCAGAGGAAGCCGTTCTCCCGGGTTGTGCCCTTGTACGCTCCAAACAGGGTGAAGACCGCAGCCTCGTTCGGCTGAAGGGTGAAGAAGCCGCCAAGCGAAATGGCCGAGCAGACCAAAACCAAGACGCCGGCTCCAACCGTCGGCAGGAACATCGATCGCCCGCCAAAGGTGATAAGGGCGAGCCCGAGGATCAGGGCGACAATGACTCCGAATAGAAACGCCCAGCCATTCGCGGCCTGGGTCGGCTGCTCGCGATGAGCGGTTAGCGCGGCGGAAGAATCAGCATTCATGGAGGTAGGGGTTAAAAACAGATATTGATATGATATCATATTAATATCTTTTCAATCAAAGAATAACCCACAACATAAGAAATTATCTCCAAATGCGTTAGGTGAATTTTCCCCCGCGAGGGCCCCAGGTCAACGCAACGCCAGGGGCTTCAGCGTCAGGTCCGGATGCGCATTGGGTGTGAAGAGCAGCACCGGACCATTGCACTGGGAGACGGCGAGCGCGCATGGGCCCTTCGAATCGGGCAGGGCGACAGCGACCGCAGCCCGGGTGTCTCCCGCCGCGACGAGGCCGCTCTTCCACGGAGGAAGGGGCGTCAAGCCACCGCGACCGTCCCCTTTGAGCAGGATGCTGACGCCGCCATCAAACCGCCCCGTCGAGGGCTCCGGGCCAAAATTGTTGCCGACGCAGTAGACATCGGGGAATCCGTCACCATCGAGGTCGCGCACGACGATCCCGTTTATAGGCGAGATCTGCGCCATGCTCGGGAGCGGCTTGAATTCGAACGTGCCGTCCGCCCTTTGGAAGTAGACCCCGCTCGCGAGCTCATTGGCTTCGAGGCGCCGGGCCTTCGCCAGGTGCTCGGCTGGGAAGATGTCCGACACCGTCGCGTGCGCATAGGACTCGTAGGAAGGAAATTTTTTCGGAATCCAGGGAAAAACATAGGCGAGCTTGCTTCGCCCGCGCACGGGATAGAGCTTTCCGTCCTCGTACTGAGCCTCGACAAGCTGCTCGCGTCCGCTCCCGTCAAGATCGCCCGCAAAGAGAACCGCCGGTTCGGCGGCGCTTGCGTGGTATTTGGTGTTCAGGCCCACGTTGCCGGCGATGATGTCCAGGCGCCCGTCGCCCCTCAGGTCGGCCACCGCAAGCGCGCTCCACCAGCCGGTCCTCCGGGCCAGGCCCGCCCTTTCCGTCCAGTTCTCGAAGCCGTGCCCGGTGTTGTGGAAATAGACGATCGGGCCCCATTCCGTCGCGAGGACGAGGTCGGGCCGGCCGTCGTGATCGATGTCCGCCCACACGGCGGCGGTCACCATGCCGATGTTCCGCAGCCCCGGGGCGAGCTCGTCGGTGACGTCGACAAACTTCCCCCCGACATTGCGCAGCAGGAAGCTGCGCGGCGTCGCAGGCCAGTGCCCCGGCACCAAGCGCCCGCCGACGAACAGCCCCACCCTGCCGTTTCCGTCGAAGTCGGCGGCCGCGGCCACGCCCGCTGACTCGCCGCTCGGGGGAAGCGTGCCCTCTGGGGCGAGCGTGAAGCGGCCCGTCCCATCGTTCAGGTAGAGGCGGTTTGTCAGCGCCGGGTCGCCGCGGTCATGCCGGACGCCGCCGCTCGTGATGAACAGGTCGGCGTGGCCCGCGCCGGTCGCGTCAAAGAACACGGCTCCGACGTCGTCGGAATCCTTTGCCTCGGCCCAAGGCTGGTCCGGAGCGGGCTTATACGATCCGTCGCGCTGCCCGAGATAGAGCACGCCGGGCTGGCCCCCCGTGCCGCTGACGAACATGTCGGCAATGCCGTCTCCGTTCACATCCGCGACGGCGATCGCGGGGCCGCTCATCCCGAGGCGCCTCGGCAGGAGGCGTTGCCGGCTGAATTCGTCCGTCGGCTGCGGCGCATCGACAAAGTCGACGCCGCGCGCATGCGCGCTCTCGTTGAAAAGCGCCGCCGGATTGGGGGGATAGTTGACCCGCGCCGGAGGGCGGTGGGCGATCTGGCCCGGGGCAAGGTCCGGCTGCCTTATGGTGAGCAGCTTGTCGACCGGCAGGTCCTCAAGGACCTGCACCTGGCCGTTGGGCCAGTGAATCGTGAGCCTCGAAATGACCGTGTCCTTGCCGAGCCCGAAATGAACGGTGGCCGGCTCGCTCGCGACCACGCCCCGCTCCGTGTAGATCTGTCGGACCTGGATGCCCGAGGCCGTCTCGATCCTCAGCTCGGCGCCGATTGCGTCCAGATTCGGGGCGCGCCCGGCGAGCTTAATGATCACACGGTGCCCCTCGGTGGTGTTGTTGCGGATGATCGTCGGGGGGCCGTCGTAGTTGTTGTAGATGATGTCGAGGGCGCCGCGGCCGCCCAGGTCGGCCAGGGCGCACCCGAAGGACACGCCGACATGGTCAAGACCCCACTTCTCGCTCACGTCCTCGAACTTCAAGTCGCCGAGGTTCTTGTAGGCCGCCGTGCGCTCGGTGCGCACCGGGGAGTTCCTCCATACGGCCCCGCGAGCGTTCACGTTCGGGGCGACGTTCTGCTTGTCGACCAGGTCCGGGTTCGTGAAGTTGCGGATCATGCCTCCGACAAAGAAGAGGTCCTCGCGGCCCGAGCAGTCGAGGTCGGCCATGCGCGCCCCCCAGGTCCACCCCGTGGCGTCCACTCCGACCAGGTGGGCGATCTCCTGGTACCTGTCGGTTCCGGTGTTCAGGTAGACGGAATTCCACATGTACTGGGGGATCAGCTCGGGGACGCGCTCCATTTCCCATAGCCCGCGTCCCTGCTCCTCGAGACCGGTCATGTAGCCCGCATGGGTGCGGTCGCGCATGTCGGTCACCATAAAGTCGATCAGCCCGTCGTTGTTCAGGTCCCCCGAGTCGCCGCTCATCGAGAAGTACGTCACGTGCGGCAGCTTCTCGTCGACCACGTCCGTAAAGGTTCCGTCGCCGTTGTTGAAATAGAAACGGTCAGGCGTCTCGAAGTCATTGGCGATATAGAGGTCGGGCCAGCCGTCCTGGTTCGCGTCAAACCAGAGCGCCGTGTGCCCCTGCGAGAGGCCCCAGATGCCGGCCTTTTTCGACACGTCGGTGAACGTGCCGTTGCCGTTGTTGTGAAACAGGTAATTGCGGCGGCCCTGCGGGCTCTTCTCCCAATCGAGGACGTTCGTAAGGATGAAGCAGTCGAGGTATCCGTCCCCGTCATAATCGGCAAACGTCGCCTCGACGCAGGCGTCCTTCACGTCGAGCCCGTACTCCTTCGCCCGCTCCGTGAACGTGCCGTCGCCATTGTTGACGAAAAGGAGGTTCGGGGCGTCGAAACGGCAGACATAGAGGTCCGGCCAGCCGTCCTGGTTGATGTCGACAACCGTGGCGCTCACGACGCTTCCCGGGCCGTATTCCGTGCAATCGACGCCCGCGGCGACGGCCACGTTGACAAACTTGTAGGGCGACGTCTGCCGGTAGAGCGCGCACGGTCCATTGCGCGAGACGACGAAAATGTCGAGGAGCCCCGCCCTGTCGAAGTCGGCGACGGCGATCCCGGTCTCGACGGCCCCGAGCGTGAGCTCGCGGAAGCGGTCGCCCCACATGCGCGGGTCGCTGTAGAGGTTGCTGACGGTCGCCCCGGTCTCCTCGGGGGGCAGGATCTGGAAGAGCTTTTCCCCGGGAGGGGCGGGGAGCCGCGGCCGCAGCGGCGAGGCGACGTAGGCCGGCTCGGCCCGCGCCAGGACGACCAGGGTTAGGAACACCGCACCAGCCAGGATCTTCTTCGACATTTTCGTTGGAAACCGGGATCTATTTTGAAACGGGTGCCAGCGCGTTCGCAAACACCCAGTCGGCAACCTTCATGCCCATCGTCTGAGCCTCGAGGTTGTCCGCCATGACGTGGATGCCGCCCCAGACGCGGCTCATGCCCACTTCCCGCTGTGCGTCCGAGAACTTCTTGAACGAGTGGACGACGCCGGGCAGCCCGTCGGAGGTCACCGAGAATTCAAAGTCATCGGTTCCGATGAACAAGGCGATCATGCGCGCCGCGGCTGCGGAAAAACCGCTGTGACCCGACACGTACGAGGGGAACGATGGGGATTGCATGTTCGGTATGAAATCCGGGTTCAGGGTCGCGTGCGGGTTTATCTTCGAGTCCATCTCCCGAAGCGCCGTCTCCGGCCTCCACGTGCTGTAGAAATACTTCGTCTCCCAGATGGCGATGCCGACGTCGGCCTCCGCAAGGTTCAGGAGCGCAAAGAACCGGGCCGCCTCGGGAACGGACATGTTCCTGCGGCGGGCGACTTCCTGCGCAATCATGTTCCAATGCCCAGGCGGCGTTGACGTCCCGAGGTCGTCGGACCAAAACGGCGTGCACAGAGTCTGATATTCCGTGCGGTCCGCTCCGTCCCGCGCGCCGACCTTGTTCACATAGGCCACCTCCTCGGCGTAGTGCGACGAATCGAGCGCATCCGGCGGGGGAGCGCGGAACTGCGACGGGGATGTCATCACGAAGGGGGTCACCTTGCCCCAGTAGGGCAAGAGAGGCGGACGGAAGGTGGGAGGCGTCTCCCTCCATTTCCCAGGCTCGGTGCTCGTGTACTTGCCCGGGATCGGCTTGTTGTAGCCGCTGTCGGCGCGCTTGGCCAGGACCGCCAGCGCCACCTTCCTGCCCCAGGCGATCCCATCGGTCTTTCCCTGCCCGTCCGGGATGGCGGCAAGGGCCTTGTCGTAGGCCGCCTGAACCACCCGGGGGTTGGTCCACGTCCAAAGTTCGGTCAGGACCGTATTGGCGGCGCTGGCAATCGCCGCGTCGACATTTGCGCCCGCTGGAGCCGGGTCATTGATTAGCCAGCCCCGGTTCGTCCGCGTGATGCCATTCACCGCGTCATAGATCGCTACGTGGTAGGTCGCCAGGTACAACGCTGCGGAGGGCGGCGGGTTGCGCGAGAGCCGCGTGGCGTCGAGGGCCAGCTCGTTCCATTCAAGGACGGGGTTGCCCGCCAGGGCGCGGGCGAGCGACACCGACATGAACAGGAGGGCGAGGGCCAGGAATCGGACGGATTTCATCGTCATGGGCTTGGAAAACAGGAATACGGGACCGCTTGGGTCGGGTTTTGGGGTGCCTTGGGCGGATGCATTTGCGTGGCTAATACCCCCTAGTGAAAGCCGTTAGTGGCCGAGGCCCCTCTATCCGGGGCGAGGTGCCGGGAAAAAGGGGCGATCCGTGGCTGCAGCCGACGCCCCGGCTAATGGGGCTCGGTGATGACGATTCGGCGGTTTACACCGGACGGATGAACCTCCTGGAGGATTCCGTCCGGCCAGCGGACGACAATCCTGCGGACACGATCATCGCCTCCAAGTCCAAAGGTCAGGGTCTTCTCGGATTGCGCCATGAAGCCCATCGCGGGCTCCATGGTTTGGACGAGGACACCGCGCGGCGTGTGCACCTCCACACGGGCACCCCCGGCGTCCCTTTGGCAGCGGGTTCCCACCAAGTCGACCCTCAGCCAGGCGTTGCGGGAATTCAGGTCATTTCGGAGGAGCCGCGGCGGACCCCCGTTCTGGGCGATGACGACGTCGAGGCTCCCATTGCCGTACACGTCGGCCACGGCCACGCCCCGGGCGACGAGCCCCCCCGCCGGGGAGCCTCCAGGCACGGGAACCGTGCTGCGCACCCAGCTGTTGCCGTTGTTCCATATGAGCGCAGGCGACGAAATATAGTCCCGGCCATGCTCGAAATGCTCGAGGCCCGACTCCGCAAGTCCGTTGCCCGAGAAGATGTCTATCCGGCCGTCAAGGTCATAGTCGAGGAGCGCAACCCCAAGCTTGTCCTGCAGGTGGCAGACGCCCCCTCCCTCATCCTGGGCCGGGGCCAGGGCGAGCCCCGCGGCGCGCAAAATGCCGAAGCGTCCCGCCGCCTGGCCCGGGCCCGAAAAGCCTAGCGCGCCGCCGCCGACCAGGCCGGCCGACGACCCCTCACGGCGCTCCTCGGCGGGCGGCGTCCACTGCCTGAAGGTCCCGTCGCCCTGGTTGAGAAAGAGGACGTCGCCCCCCGACTGGTACTTGAACAGGAGGTCGAGCTTCCCGTCCGCGTTCACGTCGAGGGCGGCCACGGCAAGGGGAAACGCCCTAGGATAGCCCGTCTGGCGGTCGATGAGGTCCAGCCCCGCCTTCGAGGAGACATCCACAAACTTCCCGTTCCCAAGGTTTCGGTAGACCGTGGGAAACACGCTGACAAATCCCGCAGGAGCCGTGTAAGACGGGCCCGCGGCCTCCGCGACAAACGCCTCCCTGAGGCTCGTCTCGCCCGCCCACCTCGCGTAGTTGCAGACAACGAGGTCGAGCCTCCCCTCACCGAAGATGTCGATCCAGACGGCGCCGGTGCTCCAGAGATGATCGTCCCCCCCGACGCCGGCGCTTGCGGTCACGTCGACAAACGTCCCGTTTCCCTGGTTGTGGAACAGCCGGTTGCCCCCGATGCCTGTGACAAAGATGTCCGGATACCCGTCCCCGTCGTAATCCCCGACGGCCACCCCCATCCCGAGCATCCTCGCATTGAGCCCGGCGGTGCGCGTCACATCCGTGAAATGCCCGTTCCCGTCGTTGTGGTAGAGGGCGCACGTCGCCCTGGCCCCCTCCTTCGGGGGATTCCACGGCCAGGCGGTTCCGCTGACAAAGAAAAGGTCCGGGTGCCCGTCGTTGTCATAGTCCAGGAACGCCACCGCTCCGGGAAGGGTCGTCGGGGTCTCCTGATCGCCCTGCGAGCCGTTGTCGTGGTTGAAGTCGAGGCCGGACTCCCGCGTGACATCCGTGAATCTCACCGGCGGAGGGGCGCTCGCCTTCGGTTGAAACGGCAGCATCCGCGAGAACCAGAAGCCTATCAGGATCGCGGCCACCGCAAGCGGCACAAGGACCGGCACCAGGGGAGAAATGGCGCCGCGCGGAGGACTGCCGTCTTGTTTAGGGCGTCCTTCTACGGGCATTTGGGAGGGAATTCATGTGCGCCCGCGCGGCAGGTGCCGCGAAAACAGGCACGGACTGCTATTGACCTCCTGTCCGCCGAAGTAAAAACCTTTCCGCCTATGAGCGCCCGGACCATGGCCCCCACCCTCCTCAGGCTATCGGGATGGGTGGCGCTCTGGACGCTCGTGGGCCTGGCGATCGCCAGCGAGATCTACCTCTCGAGCAATTTCCTCGGCCGCTCGATCACCTGGGGCGAGGCGATCAGTGACTCGCTCGAGGACTGGTACACCTATGGCATCCTCTCCATTCCCGTGGTCTGGGTGGCCCGCCGCTACCCGCCGGAGCGCGGAACGCGGTGGATAACGGCCTCCATCCACCTGGGGGCGGCGCTTGCATTCTCGCTCGTCTACGTCCTCGTGCGCGCGCTCGTCGGCAAGGTCGACAACCTGATTGCGGGCGACCCGGCCACGTTTGCCGAGGTCTTCAAGCCGCTTCTCGTTCGGACGTTCCCCTTCAACCTCCTGGTCTACGGCGTCATCATCTCCGTGAGCCACGCCCTCGACTATTACAGCAAGTACAACGAGCAGACCGTCCAGACGCTCGAGCTCGAGAAACACCTGACGGAGGCGCGCCTTCAGGCGCTCCTCCACCAGCTGAAGCCCCATTTTCTCTTCAACACGCTGAACGGGATCGCGTCCCTGATGCACACGGATGTCGACGCCGCCGACCGCATGCTCGTGCGCCTGAGCGAACTCCTGCGCATCACGATGTCCCAGACGGGTTCGCCAAAGACGACCCTCCGCGACGAGATCGCCTTCCTCGAGCGCTACCTCGAGATCGAGAAGATCCGCTTCCGCAACCGCCTGAAGGTCGTGATCGAGATCGACGCCGACGCGATCGACGCCCAGGTGCCCAGCCTCATCCTTCAGCCCATGGTCGAGAACGCGATGCGCCACGGCGTCGAGCCCAACACCCGAACCGGCCTGATCGAGCTCCGGGGCGTGCGCCGCGACGCAAACCTGGTCCTTTCGGTCTCCGACAACGGAGCGGGGATCCCCGAGGGAGGGCTCAAGAGGGAGGGCATCGGCGTCGCGAACACGCGGGCCCGGCTGACCGAGCTTTACGGCGACAGCCAGAAATTCGAACTGGTCAACCGCCCGGAAGGCGGCATGTGTGTGCGGATAACAATCCCCTTCACCACCCTCAAGACATGACGAAGCTTCGAATCATCGTGGCCGACGACGAGCCCCTCGCGCGCGCCCGCCTCCTGGCCCTCCTTCCGAAGGACGTGTCCCTTGAGATTGTCGGCGAATACGCCAACGGGACCGAGGCGATCGAGGGAATCCGCCGCGACAAGCCGGACATCGTCTTTCTCGACATGCAGATGCCCGGCTGCGACGGGCTCCAGGTCGTCGCAGGGCTCGAACCCCACGAGCGGCCTGCCGTTGTGTTCGTGACGGCCTACGACAAGTTTGCCGTCGACGCTTTCGGCGTCCGCGCGGTCGACTACGTGCTCAAGCCCTTCGACCGCGAGCGCCTGGAGACGGCCCTCGAAAGGGCCGCCGAGTTCGTGAACGCGCGACGCGCGGGGGACCTCGGCGCGCGGATCGAGGGCGCGCTGGCGGGCTCGGGCGCGCAAGCATCCCCCAAGCCCGAGCGGCTGGCCGTGAAGGCGGACGGCCGCTTCGTGTTCCTGAAATTCGACGAGATCGTTTGGGTCGAGGCGGCCGACAACTACGTCGTCATCCACACGTCCGCCGGCGAACGCCTGATGCCGCGCGAAACCCTCTCATCCATCGAGGAGCGCCTTGGCCCCCAGCACTTCACCCGCGTCAACCGGTCGGCCCTCGTGCGCATTGACCAGGTGAAGGAGCTTCAGCCGACCGCCCAGGGCGACTACAGCATCCTCCTGCGCAACGGCACCCGCATCTCGCTGAGCCGGAGCCTCAGGGGTCGATTTGAAAAGTTCTTGATGGATCGCTAGCGGCGGCGCGCCGGCCGGACGGCGGCGCTCACTTCGAGGGCTAGCCTGCGGGCCCGGACCGCAAGGGCCAGGTCGGCGAGAACGGGGACCGTGTCCTCCCATGCAAGGCAGGGGTCCGTGACACTCTGCCCGTAGACGAGGGGTCTTCTCGACGAATCCTGTGCCCCGCCGACGAGGTTGCTCTCCATCATGACCCCCGCGATCGTGCGGTCGCCTTCCCTGATCCGGGCCGCCAGGGACGAGGCGACCGCTGGCTGGCGCGCCGGGTCCCTGCCGCTGTTTCCGTGACTGCAATCCACGATGAGGTGCGGGGGAAGCCGGTGTTTGCGCAGGAGCCGCGTTGCGGAGCGAACCGCCGCCGCTGAGTAATTGGTGCCGCGCGTTCCCCCCCTTAGGACGAGGTGGCCCTCGTCATTGCCGCTCGTCCCCACGACGGTCGGCGTCCCGTCGCGGGACAGCGAGGCCAGCCAGTGGGCCGAGCGCGCAGCGCGAATCGCGTCCACGGCCACCGTCACGTTGCCGTCCGTGCGGTTCTTGAATCCGATCGGCATCGGGAGTCCGGAGGCGAGGTCCCTGTGCACCTGGCTCTCGACCGTCCGCGCCCCGATCGCCCCCCACGAGACGAGGTCCGCGTAGAATTGGCCGAGCATCGTGTCCAGGAACTCGCTCGCTACGGGAAGTCCGAGGCGCATGATCCGCACCATGAGTTCCCGGCCAAGGCGAAGGCCCTCGCCCATTTCGAAGGATCCGTCGAGCCTTGGATCGTTGATGAAGCCCCTCCATCCAAGCACGGTCCGCGGCTTCTCGAGGTAGACCCGCATCACGACCAGAAGGTCATCCGAATGGGCCCAGGCCGCGTCGGCCAGACGCCCCGCATAGTCAAGGGCCGCATTCGAGTCGTGGATGGAGCATGGCCCGACGACCACCAGGAGCCGGTCATCGCGGCCCGAAAGTATGGCCGCGATCTCGCGCCGCTTTTCGGCGACGAACTCAGCCCCGCCTTCGTCGAGCGGAACCTGAATCTCGAGATCCTCGGGCGTGCCGAGGGATTTCGCGTCCTGGATCCGCAGCTCCGAGGCGGCAAACCTGATGGCCGCCAGACCCGTTCCCTTTCGCACTGGAACCGCGGATTGCATCGCAGGGGCGCCGCGCTGCTCAGATGACTGCGACGGCTTCCATTTCGACGAGGAGATCGTGGCGGCAGACATCCGCAATGACGCACAGCTTGGGAATATCAGGGATGCCCAGAAGCTTGGTCGCCCGCTTCCAGGCCTCCCAGGCCTCGCGATTCTTGCAGAAGAGGGTCGCCGAAGTGATGTCCTCGAGGCCTCCGCCCTGCTCCCCAAGGATCGCAGCGATGCTCATGAGCGTATCGAGGCTCTGGTGCTCGGCGTCGCCAAGGTAGGTGCTCGCACCGGCAGCGTTGATGCTTGCGGTGCCCGATATGTGGACGGTCTTTCTGCCCTCGATCTCGATCACCATGCCCCGCGAAAACGACGAGCCATAGGCGAACGACGAATCCTGGCGTGGGCTCCTTTTAATGGGAACGGACCCTCGCGAACTCTGGAGCCTCGGCCGACAGGGCAAGGACGTCCATCAAGCACTCCTCATCCTCGGAGTGCCCCATGATCCCCGTACTGGCCGGAAATTCGGGGCCGCCTTCGACACCGAGGCCCGCCTGCCGGTATAGATTCGTGCGGATTTGGTTTAGCTCCTTGTACCATTCGAGCAGGCGCGCCGAGTAGATCCACGTCCGCACGACGTCCGTGTATTTCATGCCAAGGGCGCTTAGCCCAAGGCCCACGTTGGTGAACATCTGTGTCGCCTGGCCCTCGGCGCCCGCGGCCAGAGCCCCGGACTCCGTGGTGCCGCGGACGCTCGGCAGGTGAAGCATGCGGAACCCGTTGCCGGTCCACTCGCGGCCGCGTCCCGTGACGGGATTATCCACGGTCTTGACGCACGGTTCCTCGTCGCTCGGGGCAATACCCCAGATCTGCAGCCCGGCAAAATCGCAGCCCTGAAGCGGCGTGCCCTCGACCCAGGTAAACGGCACGGTCCGGTCGAGGCCGCGTTGCCGGTAGATCGTGTCCCTGCGCGAAAGCACATTTGCCCGGGCCCGGGAGAATCCGTACAGCTTTTCCCGGATCGTCTGAATTTTCTTGGACACCAGCGTCGAAGCGACTTGGGCGAAGAGTTCGTCCGCCGCAGCACCCGCCGGCATGGGACCCTCGATGGAGGCCGTGATGTGATAATCCGTGAACGTCTTGCGTTCCGACGCCCTGACCTCAATGCGGCACGAGCCCGCTGTCTCGATGATGTTGGTTTTCATGTGGCGTTCGTCAGTTCAGATTCTTGGCGCATCGAAAGCTGCTGTTCGGCGCGGGCACCCTGCGGCGTCCCATTTCGAATGGGCGGGGGCGTGCGAGCGCGTGTATCAAGTTTTCTAATGGACCACAGTATTTATGCTAATGGAGGGTTTCTTCCTGGAATTTCTTTGGGTGGGGTTAAGCGCGGTCTGACTCAAAAAAAATTCCATTCCTGGATCTGTCGAAATTGCGTATACCCCTCTCATGCACGTGTATAGTGCATAGGGCGGAACTGCCGCATTTGCATGGTGAAGTGCGGGTTCCGTGGGGTGAACCGCAGAGCATACCCAGCGTTTTTCGGGTGAGATACGCCGCGCAGGAGCACATGCAATCGAAGCCTGCTCCACCTTGATATCCTTTGGGCCCGGAAGCGTCATCCGGAGGCTTCAATAAGTGATGCTAATGTGGCATCGCAGATAGACCCTCTCCTTTTGCTGAATGACGCTCGTGCTTCGAGCAAGCGCCTAGATCCAAATGGCTTGGAAGCACCAAGTAACGCAGGAACGCAATGGGGTCGAGGTCTGCGCGCCCTCCCGAAATCCAGACTCCAGGGAAGGAGCACGGCATCTCGCGGGCCGCCCTTTCCGGGGCCGGTCATGCGCATCAGACCCGCAAGCAGAAGGATCCCGCAGGTCGGCAAACGCCCGCGCCTGGCTCCCACAGTCCGGTCCCGAATCCAACCCTGACTGGCTTCTCGCCCGCCGCCCGCAAAAGGGTTCACCTCGGAAACCCTGTGCCGTTATATGGGCCGAAGCATGTGTTCGGCGGACGCCCCGGACCAAAAGATGGTTCGAGAAATTCCAGCCCACACGGCACCCCTTTTCGGATAATGAGCATATTTCACGGGTTTCGCGACCCGTCCGCATGGACACAAATCTAAACACGATCACGGTCTCGCTGGGCGGTGGAACCCAAGTTCATTGCGCGGTCGGAACTCGCGTGTGCGACGTTTTGCCCCGGCACCGATCGCCGGACGGCTTGGACTACATAGGCGCGCTCGTGAACAACGACCTTGTCTCACTCTCCTATCCGATCGAGGTCGATAGCGAGGTGGCGCTGCTGACGCGGGGCGACCCTTTGGGTTACCAGATCTACGGACGATCGACCTGCTTTCTGCTAGCGAAAGCGGTAAAGGAGGTATTCCCAGAGGCGCGTTTTGCGATCGAGCATTCGCTTGGCACGGGAGTCTACTGCAGTTTCGAGATGGACGGCCACGCCGGCATCAACGACGAGCATCTGCAAAGGATCGACCTGCATATGCGCTCGCTTGTCGAGAGCGACGTTCCGATTGAGCGGCGCAAGATTGCCTTCACCGAGGCGGTCAGGCGATTCGAGCGCGAGAAACAATGGGACAAGTACAACCTGCTCCGCTTTAGGAATCCTCCCAAGGTCGCAACCTACTGGTGCGGAGATTTTTCAGACCTGGACCATGGCGAGCTGGCCCCGAGCACGGGATGCCTCTCGCTCTTCAAGCTGTTCCTTTATTCGTGCGGATTCGTGCTCCAGATCCCGGAGGCGGAAAACCCGAAGGTGCTCCCTCCGTTTGAGCCGCAGACCCACCTCTTCCAGATCTTCAAGGAACACAAGAAATTGGGCCGGACCCTCGGCGTAAACACAGTGGGGAGGCTAAACGAGATCATCGCCGGCCGAAGGATCGGCGACTACATCAAGATTTCAGAGGCGTTCCACGAAAAGAAGATCGCCGAAATCGCCGACCACATAAACTCCCACCGAAGCCACATCAAACTGGCCGTGATCGCGGGCCCCTCGTCATCGGGAAAGACGACATTTGCAAAGAGGCTGGCCGTCCAGCTTCAGGTGAATGGGCTTCGTCCGGTCACCATTTCGGTGGACAACTACTTCGTTGATCGGGACCGGACACCCGTCGATAGCGACGGGAATCCGGATTGGGAGGACCTAGAGGCCGTTGATCTTGCCCTTTTCAACGACCACCTGTCGCGCCTGGCCAGGCTCGAGGAGGTCGAGATACCCTGCTTTAACTTCGAGAAGGGCCGCCGCGAATACCGTGGCAATAAACTGAGGATCGAACCGGACCAGATCGTCATCGTGGAGGGCATACACGGTCTAAACCCGCGCCTGACCCAGGCGGTTCCGCAGGGGGAGAAAGTTTCGCATCTATATCAGCGCGCTGACCCACTTGAACATCGATTCGAACAACCGGATCTCGACGACGGACAACCGGCTGCTGCGGCGGATGGTGCGGGACAACACTTTCCGGGGCAATTCGGCCCTGACGACTTTGAAAATGTGGCCGAGCGTCCGCCGGGGCGAGAAGACCTGGATCTTCCCATTCCAGCAGGAGGCCGACATCGCCTTCAATTCCGCCCTGGATTACGAGCTGGCCGTCCTCAAGGCCTTCGCCGAACCGGTGCTAAACGAGATAAAGCCCCAAGATCCGCAGTATGCGGAAGCCCGGCGCCTCCAGGCATTCCTCTCCACGTTCCTGGGTGTTTCGGAGCAGATGGTGCCACCGACCTCGATTCTTCGCGAATTCATAGGCCACAGCAGCTTTGCCTGATCAGCGATCCCCCAGCCGGTCATCATTCGGCGCGATTGGGACCCCCGGCGGAGGGTTGGAGCCAAAGAAGAGGCATGAGGGCCACGGAAAGGTAATAGATGAACTGCGTGGGGTAGCTGTAGCGATCCGTCGCATTCTGCACGAGGCACACCACGATGCAGGCGCCGAGGGGTATAAGCGTGAGCGCAAGCAGCAGGAACGCTCCCGCGTGGCGCCCATGAAAGCGAACCAATTGGATTAGACTGAGGAAGAGCACGATGAAATAGGCCCAAGCCCAGGCCGTCGTCTGGAACAACGCGCCATGAATGCGCTGCCATGAGCGCTGCAATCCCTTCACCACACGCTCCAGGCCCATATTCCGCCGATCGGCCATTGAGCTGGCATCCGTTGAGCCTCTCGTTGGCGCCGCGGAAAGCCTCGCGGCCGCCTCGTCCGGATGGGTGCCCGTCATTCCGCTCAAAGGATTGCCCCTTCTCCTGTACGCCAGCGAGGTCTCGATGTCGAACGGGTAGCCGACTCCCCTGAAAAATTCGACCATGCTGACCCAGACGAACTTGGCGTACAGGTCTGGATGCCGCCGAATTGCGACGAATGCCACCCGCCTTATTGCGGACCTGCTCAGAAGATAGTCGCCTGAGCCGAACCGCCTTCCTATGCCCCACCCCTCGCTGTACACCAGCCGGTCAAACGCCTTTGAATATACGGGAATCAATCGATCGGGATCCCACGAGCTGCGCAGTGCTTCAAAATCTTCAGGCGTAATGTCCTGCCTCGCGTAGGAGCCGCGGAGATCACCGAGTTCTCGGTTCACCGAATCCGGCAGCCGTTGATCCTGCTCCCAGAAGAGAGCCGTCGCGCCCGCGAGGTTTGCCTCGCCAAATGGGGAGATCACGAAACTGGAGATCGTCGCATAGTTGTAACCGCACAGGCAAAGGAGAAGCGCGGGAAACGGAGCCAGAAAGGCAACGATTGAACGGACAGGCACCCGATTCCAGATGAGATACGCCAAGACCACGGCATAGATCATCCCGAAGTACAGGCCGGCCGGCCTTACAAGGATGCAAAAGGCCATTGCGGCCGAGGCTAGCGAAAGGAGGATCGGTCTAGAATCTCGAAGCGCCAAGAACAACAAAGCCACCGCGACGATGATGGTGCTCGAGTAGAGGCTCTCGCTCAGCAGGGCGATATCGTAGAGGACGACCTGCGAGCTGCCGAGAAAGCCGCACATTGCCAGCGCCGCAGGCAACGCCAGGGAGCGCCGGAACCGGTAGACGGAATAGACGAGAAAAAGGCTGGAGGCGTAGGAGAGCAGGTTCTGGATATAGAGCACCGCGATCCAGCGGTCCGTGAAGAGCGTCACGAACCACAGGAAAAGGGGATATCCCGGGGTTCTGAACGTGAAATGAGGCCAGTGCCCCTCCTTCAGTGCCTTCACCAGCTCCAAGTATCCCCCGGTGTCCTGCGATACACTGACCGTTGGATAATACCAGAAAAACGGAAGGCGGCTCACCATGAATACCGCCAACAATAACGCCGCCAAAATCAATAATGACGGCTCCCAATACCGGTGTGCAGCCTGGGCCTTGTGTCCAGTGAAGATCATCCCCAAAAACAAGCGCGATCTATTGCTCTGCGCATGGGAGCCGTTGAACCAGAAACCCGGCCCGGCGGCAATGAAAGGCCGTGGAGCATCCCCTCGGCAAAGCACCGCCCCGGGGAACGCCAGCCCGCAGCCCGAGATTCACGGACTGGACGCGGTCGGTCATTGCGAACATTGAAGGGGATTCACTCCGGCCGGTGTTAATACTGAGACCAGCCCAAACTCCGCATGGATCTTCATCCGAATTTACTTTCATCCGCGGTCGTGCTTTCGGCCGCTGTCTTCATCCTCGCCGGGTGCAACGAGCCGACAGCGACCCGCACGGGCACCGGCGGGATCGGTGGCGGAAAAGTCACGGCAATCTATTCAAGGGTGAGCCCCGATTATGTCCGAGCGCGCGACGCCAACGGAAATCCCCTGCCGGAGACCTACGTCTTCAAGAGCGGCGGCAATTACGGCGGACCCAGGTTCGACATCACGATCGATACGCTCACTTTTGACGACATTTCGAAAGTGATAGCCCCCGCCCTGGCGACCCAGAATTATGTGCCCGGCGACGACCCGTCGACCACGAAGCTCATCATCATGGTCTACTGGGGAACAACGGTCACGCCAAGCGACGTGGACCCAAAGGACGGCCGGGAATCCGCGGAGCTCTTGACCCAGGCGGGATCGACCGCGATGACCCTCAGTCCGAGCGCACCGGGGAGCGGCAAATCGGCCGCAACCGCCGTGGAGGTTCAGCATACGCAGTCGCTCATCGCGCAGGCGCGGGCATTTTCTTCGATGGAGTCCATCCAGGATGCCCAGATCGACGCAGCGAGTGCGAACATCCTGGGCTACACCGACGAGATATTCAGGAAGAGGCCGGGCGGCCCTAAGGATCCAAATCTGAAGAATCTGAAATATGAGATTGAGAACGACCGCTACTACGTTGTCCTCCTGGCATACGACTACCAACTGGGACGGAGGACGATGCAGCGCAAGTTGCTCTGGGAGACCCGCTTCAGCATTCCGGAGCTTGGAAACGATTTCCAGAAAGCCTTTCCTCTCATGACCTCATATGCGGCTGCCTTTTTTGGAGAAGACAGCCACGGGCTCATCCACCACAACCTTGGCGTGGGCCACGTCGAAGTCGGGAGAACCGAAGTCGCTGGGCACCGTGCCTTGAACGGGGGGACCAAGCGTTGAGGGAATCCTGGGCCTCTTGGGCGACTTCGTGGCGGACGGGGATTCGGGTGAAGTTTTTCTCCGCGGTCAGGATCGCAGCCCTGTGCCCGGCTTTTTTTGGGTTGTCCCCGCCAAAGGCGACCAGCCCGTCCAGCTCCCTCCCTTCTTTGTCCAGAGCTCCGAACCCAAGTTCTCCGTCTGGAATTGGGGTTATATGTCATTCCCGGGCTACGAGGTGCTCACTTATTGCAACCGCGATCCGACCAACAGCTTCGTCGGAAACATCGCCTCCCAGCTTTCCATCCTGCGCAAGATCGCTCCGGCGGCATTCGAGGCGCCTCCCTCCGTACCTACCGCCCTCATCCTGATGGACGAGACCCAGCAACTGTCGATCTCCCAGGACATGAGACAGGCCATGGCGGCTCGCCCCGAAAATCCGCACCGGGGGTCCGCAGGCCTCTCGACCGATTCCAACAGCTTCCCTCAGCTGCGCCTTTACGACTCGGAGTCGACGGCGATCAACCTTGTGCTGATGAACTACCGGCCGGAACAGGGGCTGATCATCGAGCCCGACTATATTGAGTACCTGATGTCGACCCGGGTGCCCCGTCTTCCCGCCTGGTACGTCGAGGCGATGACCGAGCTTTATCGCAACGCCGACTTCGGAGCCAACTCGGTGACCATAAGCCAGGACAACCGGACTGTTTTTGGAACCACCTCGATCACGTTTTCTCCGGTCACGTGGATCTCCGACGAGGAGACCCATGCGCTTAGAAAGGATCCGACCCGCTCGCGCGCATTCTTGCCGATGAGCGTTATTCTCCAGACCCGACCCGGCTCCGGCGGATTTAACGAGGAAACACGGAACCGCGTGAAGCTCTGGCATTCGCAGTCCTGCCTCTTCCTGCAGTGGGTCCTGGACGACAGGAGCGGCGCAAGGATAGCGGCGCTGAAGAAGTACCTCGATTTCGGCGACCACGGACAGCGAAGCGAGAAGAGGTTCCGCGAATGCTTCGGATGTGGCTTTGGTCAGATTGAGGTGCGATTGAGGGAATTTCTGCCAAAGGCCATCAGCGAGTCCATAACGTGGTATTCGGATCCGAGCGACATCGAGGTGACCCTCCGGGATGCGACCCCGGCGGAATACGCACGCATCTGGGGCAACTGGGAGCTGATGGAGATCCGGTTTGTCAACGCGCAGGACCCGCTTCTTGTCTTTCCCTATGTCGACCAAGCCGAGCACACCCTGAAAGGCGCCTACAAAAAAGGTGAGCGCGATCCCGGTTTTCTCGCGATCCTGGGATTGTATGACGTCGACATGAAGAAGCCCGAACAGGCGCGCCCGATTCTTGAATCCGCCGCGGCGGCGAGAGTCGCCTATCCGCGGGTTTACACGGAACTTGCGCGGATCCGCATCAAGGAGGCCCTCGCGAAACCGGAGGGCCCGAATGGCAAGCTCGGCAAGGGACAGAGGGATTCGATCTTCAACCCGCTAAGGGAGGCGCTGCGCCTCTCGCCGCCACAAAGTGACGCCTATCTCCTCTACGCGCTCACGCTGGCCAACAGCCCCGAGACGCCCACGCCCGGAGACTTGGCCACGCTCGACGAGGGCCGGCGCTATTTCCCCGATGAGGCGGAACTCGCCTCGCTTGTGGCCTCGCTCAAGGGCCAGGACGTCTTCATCAACGACTCAAAGACCGACGGAGGCCGCTGAGTTGGGTTTGGCTCGTGCCTGCGTTGGCCGTATCGGCCTACGTAGAAATGCACATATGAGAACGACGAATCTGCCACGCTGGGCCGTTGACTGGAAACCGGGGCATCTTACTCTCGGGGTGTTATTTCAACGTTGCGAACAGCATGCCGTTCATAAACCCCAGTTTCAGGATTTGCGCTTTCGGGGTCCTGCGAGCGGGTTTGGGTCTGTGTGCGGCGATGACATTGGCGACGGCGCGGGTAAGGTCACAAACAGTATCTCCCACGATCACCAGCATCGCCCAGTTCTGGGCGCGGAACACCGAGGAGAAAGCAAGGCCAAGCCCGTTCAGAATTGAATGCGAAGTGACCTACTATCGATCCGTTTTGGAGGATCCTCTTCATCAAGGACTCGCTCTGGTGAGGGGGTATACGTCCCTTCGTCGGAAACTCTCAACCATTCCTTTGAATTCGGCCAGCATCTCGTCTTCACTGGGCAGTTCATGCCTCCGGGCGACGAGTTCCGGTTCGATCGCCCCCAAATCGAGGTGGCGGGAGAATCAGTGCCGAAACCCGTTCCAATCACCGACGGGATAACCGACGCACGCCGATACCTAAACACATTCGTATCCGTTGAGGGTGTCGTCGACCATTATAGCCGAATGGATGCCAATCACATTGGCATCACCCTATCGACCGCGGGAACAACCCTCTTGGTTGTCGTTCTCGTCAATGACGACACAGCGGTCCCCATCCTATCGGATTCGGTGGTGCGGATAGAGGGTATCTACAACCCAAGGCCGAGCGCGGACGGTCGGATAACGGTCCTGCAGATCCTGGTGCAAAGCCCCAAGCACGTCACGATGCTTCACCGCCTGGCAGACGATGACCGTTTCCGAATTCCGATTGTGCCCGTTGCTTCGCTTCCAAGCCAAATGCCCGGACGTCTTGTACATGTGAGGGGACGGGTGAAAACTCAGGAGGCCGGAAGGCTTCTGAGAATCCGCGACGAGAGCGGGGATATCGACATCCTATCCGGGCAGACGCGGCTATTTGAGGCCGACGAATGGGTCGATGCGGTCGGCTATCCCCGGGTGACGGGCACCTTGTTGGAGCTTACGGACGGAATCTACAAGTCTGCCGGCAGCGTGACTCTGACAGAGACCGGCCATCTTCCCGACAACACCGTCCGCGTCTGTGCCCACGTGCTGGATTTGCAAATGGCGGAGGCCGCGAAGGGGCGGCCCGTCCAGCTTTCCGGGGTCGTGACCTGGAGCAATGGAAATGGGCCCTTTTTCTTCCTTCAGGACTCGACGGGCGGAGTACTTGTGAAGAAGGGCAGCTCGGATCTGGCCGACAACCATCCCGGATCAAACCTGGAGGTGACGGGAGTCACGGCAATTGGCGATTACGTCCCTGTCGTCGTCGCTTCAAAATGCAGGGTATTGGGAGACATCGCGCTGCCGGTGCCCGAACCCGTGACCCTCGAACGTGCGTACACGGGAACCGCCGAGGGTACCTGGGTGGAGATGAGCGGATTCCTGCGCCAGGTAAGGCCGCAGGGTGACATGAATCTGCTGGAGATGGTAACGGCCGCCGGGGAGTTCACGGCAGTCATACCCCGGGACCAGGACGTCGGCTCCCTCGTGGGAGCGACACTGCGGGAGGATGGCGTGTGCACGGCGGTGACCGATGGGAAGGGGAGGCTCACCGGCATCAAGCTATGGGTCCCGTCCAGGGAGAACCTCATCGTCGAGGAGGCGCGTCAAATGGCCCCGTTTGATCTTCCGGTTCGTCCGCTCGCCCGCCTCGGCCAGTACAACACGGAGCAGTCCTTCAACCGGCTGAAGCATTTCTCCGGGGTGCTCCTGCAGCAGTCAATCGGACATTCCCTCCAGATCGAGGACGGAGGCCAGGGCCTGCGGGTTTATTCGCCATTGACGGAACCCCTGGCACCGGGCGATCAGGTTGACGTCGTCGGCCTCCTGGCGTGGCAGGGGGGCCGAGTCAGCCTGCACGATGCCGTCTATCGAAAGACGGGCCACGGGAGCCAGCCCAAGCCCATCGAACTCGCCGGGAAACCCCTGCTTTCCGCGAACTACGACGGTCATCTCGTCACAGTTAAGGCCTTGGTGATCGACGACTCAGTCACTGCGAACCAACTCCGTTTCACGCTCCAGAGGGAGAAAACCGTGTTCGAAGCTTACCTAAGCCTATCCGGAGCCAAGGGCGCCCTGGACGCGTACGCCCCCGGCTCCACGCTTTCCCTCACGGGAGCCTACGAGGCGATCTATGATGAGATCGGCCGGCCCTCCGCCTTCCGGATCAACCTTCGCGGCCCGGAGGATATCTCCGTGTTGAGCCGTCCTCCGTGGCTCACGCGCGAGCGGATCCTCGCCTTCACCGGCGCATTCGGATTGGGTATCATCCTGTTCATTACATGGGTCGCTGCGCTAAAACGGCAGGTCAACAAGCAGACCAGGCAGATCCAGGAGACCCTCCGCCAGTCGGACCGCGTCAACAAGGAGCTGGTTCGGCTTGAGCATGACGTCCGCATGCAGTCCGAGCGGCGCCGCGAGCTCCTGGAAACCCAGCGCGAGTTCATCTCGATTGTGTCCCATGAATTTCGCACCCCGCTGACGACGATCCAGGGAGCCCAGTACCTCCTGGAGAAGTTGCTTTCCGAATCGGCGAGCCTGAGCAAGCCCGATGCCGAGAACGCAGAGAGGTGGCTGAAACTGCAGACCTCGGGCCTCGATACGCTCAATAAGCTGGTCGACCAGGTCCTCTTGCTCAACCGTATCGATCACATGACGGGCGAGGCCTCGCTCGAGCCGCTTTCCCCGGCCGTCGTGCTCGCCGAGACGGTCGCCCAATTCAATGACTCGATGGGCGGACCGCGAGTCGTTCTGCATAACGATGTGCCGGCCGGTTTCACGGCCTCCATGGACTCGAGGCTTGTGAAGGCGGCCGCCGAGAACCTGATCTCCAACGGGCTCAAGTACTCCGGACTGGACAAGTCCGTTCACGTTCACGTGTACACGGAGCCGGAGGGCTGGGCGGTCGAGGTGGTTGACCAAGGCATGGGCATACCGCGGGAGGACCAGTCAAAGCTATTCCAGGCGTTCTTTCGCGCCAGCAACGTCGGCACGGTGCCCGGCACGGGCCTTGGGCTGACTATCGTCCAGCGGGCGGTGAACTTTCACTCGGGCCGTGTCGAATTCGAGAGTGTCGAAGGCGCGGGCACGATCTTCAGGCTCCATTTCCCTGCCGCCTCGGTCCGTCGCGACAACGGTGCGGGAGATAATTGAATAACCCACCTCTGCAATGAGCGATACCAACAGCAAGCCTCCCATTCGCGTCCTCCTCGTCGAGGACGAGCCGGACGTGCGCACGGTTGCCGAGAGCATTCTGTCTTCGTTCGGCTTCGCGGTCTCCTCCGTAGGCAACGGCAAAGAGGCCATGGACTTCCTGAGCGCCAGCCGGCCGGACATCGTTTTGAGCGACATCCGTATGCCCGTCGTCGACGGCTTCCAGCTGCTCCAGAGGATCCGATCCGATCCGCTATTGTGCCAGATCCCCTTCATCATTGTTTCCGCGAAAGCCGAAAGCGCCGACCAGCGAATGGGCATGTCGCTCGGTGCCGACGATTATGTCACCAAGCCATATCGACCCGAGGATTTGCGAAATACCATCGAGGTCCGTGTGAGGCGATCGAAGCAGGTCTCCGATTCAATCTCCAACCACAAACGATTCGTCACCCAGGTTCTACCCCATGAGCTGCGGACCCCCCTGATGGGTGTCATCGGCTACGCGGATCTGATGATGGACGCGGCAGCCGAGGGCAAGACGCTTTCGGTGGCCGAACTTTCGGAATATGGACGAATGCTGCAGCTTTCGGGGGCACGCATTTTAAAGATCGTTGAGAATCTTCTATTCTGGGCAAAACTTGAGGCGCCCCAGAGTCCGGCCGAAGGCTCGGCGAAATTGATGGAAACCCAGGAGGACGTGACCGCCGAGGGATTGAGAAGCATCGCGGAACAGGCTTCGAAGCAGTTCGGACGGCAGTACGACGTTTCGGTTGATTGCCCCCGGCGGGCGAGGATCCAGGTTATAACCCCTGGTTTTGAATTCGTGACAAAGCACCTGGTGGAAAACGCCCTAAAGTATTCCCTTCCTCGAACTCCGGTACGGATCTCGGTCACGACAGACGCGGATGAGCTTACATTGAGCGTATCAGATTCCGGCCGGGGAATGACCCGGGACGAGTTTGACCGGATCAGAAGGTCCGGACATCTTGAACACGACCGGAATAGACAACCCGGCCTTGGGATGGGGCTTATGTTAGCGACAGCGTTTGTCCGGAAATCGGGTGGTCGTTTGGATTTGCAGCCCAACGACAAGGGCAAGGGTGCTAACCGTTCTGATGCACCTGCCTCTCGCCGCGGAATCCGTACCGCCGTCGTGACCGGCCAAGATCAATGCTGAAGGATGTGGCGGGACTGCTCCATGGCGGTGTTGGCGACGTGTGTTTGGCGGACCATCATTGACACTTCATGGATCGAATCGACCCTAAGTCATTCTTGAGTTTCGGCTAAGCCCCGGCGATGCGGTTTTACCTCCTTTCCCTCGGCGTCTTGGCCCACGCGATCTTCTGGGGAGCCGGGCTTTCCTGGCTCGTGATGCCGGGGCGCTGGCGTCGGTACTGGCCGGTCATGGCGCTCACGGTCGGACTCACGCTGCAGTCGGTGGTCGTCTGGGCCGGCGCCCTGCTCAACCTGCCGGGCACGAACCGCTACGCCATTCTCTCGGAGGTCATTCCCACGGCCCTCCTTGCACTGGCCCTCCTCCGGGATGGACCTAGACGCCTGGCGCTCGACCTGGTGCGCACTTCTGGGGTGTTCGCGGTCTCGGCCTTCACTTTGGCCGCCCTCATGTTTCCGTACGCATACGGATACCACGGTCTGACGACCGGATCGTTGGGAAGCTGCGACGCCGCTGACTACGCGGCAGGCGCGCGCTGCTTTATGGAGTTCGCCCGCAGCGATCGAATCGGCTTCCTAGGCCTAACCGAGGTGACGAAGGTCGCCTCGGTTGACAACTTCTTCGACTTCTACCTGAAGCTTATGCATTTCTCGCCGTGCGCGATCATCGCGCTGAACGGCACGGTCTTCGGGTGCGCTCCCCACGAGATCATCGCCGTCCTTTCGGCCCTCTTCCTCGCGTCCGCAGTGCCGATCGTTTTCTGGATCTCGCGAGACCTGCTGGGACTGCGTTCTCGACCCAGCCTCGTGATCGCGCTCCTCTTCGGCCTGAGCCCCGTAAACTGGTACGCGGTCCACCAGACGGCGTTGGCGCAGCTTCTGGCCGCCCAGGGCATCGGGCTGCTCACCTGGGCGACATGGACCCTCTTGCGCCGCTACACCGGGGCGAAGACCGGCCTCTCGTTATTCGGGATCCTATTGGTCGCCTACTGCCTCATCATTGGAAGCTACAGCTTCATCGTGGTGGTCTGCCTCGTGCCGGCGGTTGCATTTGCCGGGAGCTGGACCCTGTGGAGGCACCAATACGGTCGCTTCGCGCGGTGGCTCCTGTGGATCCTCGCGCCCCTCGTGGTGGCCTCACTCGTCTTCCTGACGCGCATATGGAGCATCGCTGAGCGCTTCATTTTGTTCAAGCGGTACGACGAGGGCTGGCAGATCCCCTACCTCTGGCCCGAAGGATGGCTCGGCGTGGTGAAGAGCCCGCTCCTGCACCCGCTGGGCGAGCCCTACCACACCCTTGCAATGAGCCTGCTCGTTGCGGCGCTGGTCGTTACCGTCCTTGACATGTGGGGCAGGGCCCGGCCGCTGCTCTTCAGGGCGGTGTGCCTGGCCGTGCCCGCCCTTATCGGATCCCTCTACTTGGCGCTTCGCGGGATCCACTGGGGCCACGGCGAGAACAGGAGCTACCTTGCCTACAAGCTCTTCTGTGTCTTTTACCCGGGCATCTTCCCCAGCCTTTGCCTGTGGGTGCATCTGGCTTACCGCGGCATCGTGCAGCGGCTCTTCTTCTGGGTGCTGCTAGGCTGCCTCCTGGTGGGCATCGCGAGGGTGGACCTGCGCTTCGTGCAGATAATGGTCATCCCGCCCCACATCGTCGACCGTGAGCTTCTGGAGACGCGCGCGATCGAGGCGGACCCCGCGGTGAAGTCCCTGAACCTCATGATTTCCGACATGTGGTCCCGGCTCTGGGCAAACTCCTTCCTGCTGCGCAAGGAGCATTTCTTCCCGACACACACGTACGAGGGCCGACTCAACACGCTGCTTCGCGGTGAGTGGGACCTGAACGGCGGTCTGGTGCGGGTGGTATTGCCCCTAACCGAAAGCCGTCCGGTCAACGCTACGTACTCGCTCGCCAACACCCACAGCCGGTGCTTTGTGCGGGTGGAGCTGGAGGACGGCTGGTACGAGCCCGAGCATCTCCAGCGCACGGCGATCCACTGGATCTGGTCCCGGGGCGACGCCTCCGTGCGCATCATCAACCCACACCCCTGGCCGCTGCGGGCCGCGCTGGAATTCCATCTGCGCAGCCTTCATCTGAGGAATCTCGACCTCCGGCTCGGCGACGAGCCCATCGCCTCGATGTCCATTGGAACCGACATCCGCTCCTTCACGGTCCCCGAGGTTGTGCTGGCGCCTGGCAACAATCGACTCGAGCTGCGCTCTTCGGTTCCCGCGGAGCTCGCGAATCCCAAGGACTCAAGGCCCCTGGGCTTTGCCCTATTCGGGCTTGAGGTGGTGATCCGCAACCTTCCCTAAGGGGGCGGCTCCGCTGGATGAACCTCAGCCCGGGAAGGCGTCGGCCAGGTTCGCGTGGCCAACGGGCGTGAGATGGAGCCCATCCTCGGTAATCGCGCGGCAATCGGCACACGCCAGCTGCAGATTAAGCGCCGCCCATGTATCCGGCGAGCGCCGCTCCGTGGCGGGGTACAGCCCGCACCCGAGAATTGCCAGGTATCAGACACGCCGGACTGGCTAGGCCGCTCGAAAAAAAACGCGGCATTGGTAAGCGCTGCGCGCGCGCACGAACCTTTGAAAATTGGCGGATACTAACGAGCCTGTTATGACTCTAGGCGTTAACTCTTATCACTGAAGCAATAATAACAGCCGGACAGTATCGCAACCTATTGATAAAAAATAAAATGGTCGGGCCGGAGAGATTCGAACTCTCGACCTCTTGCACCCCATGCGGGTCACGCAGAATGCAAGCCCGCGAGATAGATCAAAATGGGCTTCCGATCAGAATCATCAGCTGCTGGTATTCAACTACATAAGACATAACCCGTATTCGAGTACTGGACGGCAAACAACCGCGGCCAATTGCGGACAATTCGATACAGTCCCCAAAGAACCCCCACAAGTTACAACCCCCTTTTCAGAACCGCGCGAACAGGCATGGAAATCCATGCGACTTGGGTGCTCCGGCTGACCTGCCCCCTTGGCTGGAACCTCAGAATGTGAATCCCGGGCAGTCTTCGACCTGACTCCACCAGTGCGACGTTACGCGTATTACGTTGCACCCGTGAAAGAATCGATCGAATCGGAAGGCCTCCAGGTCACTGACCTGTTCACGGGCGCACGCGCGGCCTGACTCAATCCACAGTGAGGAACGATGAAACGACCCTCCGGCTGGAATTCTCAGACACGCCGGACTTCTCAGCAAATTCAGGCCAACGCTTAATTGAAGCGGCTACCGACGACAAAAATGTTTTTGCCTTCCTGGGCTTAAGGCCGGCTTCGGCAGCCAACTTGAGCAGGTCATCGACGCCGGGTTTTCCACTTCCTACCACCGTCATGTTATGCTCGCCGTTAACGCCCTCGGATTGGGTGATGTCATATGCCGGCGAAAGCCGCCAGCCGCCGCTTGTCCCCGCAATGAAGGCGTGATTCTTAACGTGGTCGTCGCGGTTATGGGCGAGCACATTGAACGTGGCCCTAAGGAACGCCTGCTCGACCTGTGAAAAGTCCTTGGTGACGTCAAAGACGACGGAAAGAAACTCGTTGTAGTCGCGATTGGGATGACGGAAGTCGGAATGGACCATTCCGCCGAATGTGTGGGTGTGAATCCGCGTTCCGTCAGTGCTGCGATCAAAACGCTGGATGCCGAAGAAGCGGCCTGCTGTGGTGTCAAAGAGCTTAGTTGCCGGCATGTCCACGCCCGCCGCCCGGGCCATGTCCGCATAAGCGGCCTCAATACTTCCTGCATCCGCGGGATCTTCACGGGCGCGAAATTTTACAAGCCAGTTTTCGAAACCTTCTCGTGGCGTGGCGCTTTCGGGAAATATGAGATCTGTCGCGGGGTTGTATGTGACAAAGATTTTGGGCGTCGAACCCCCGGACGAGCCGCCCGCAGCCTGCAAGGCCGGTAGGGCCTCCTCAGGACTGCCGGCGGCAATGCGCTCGGCCTGCTCGGCGACTAGGGGCAGGTTCAAGACCCCGCCAGGCGCAATGACACCGGGGATGACTGGACTGTAGCGGAGCGCACCAATTCCGTGGTCACCAACATAGGAAAGGCGATCGAGCGGCGAAAGCAACTCGGGCGGCGTCCCTTGTGCCCGGAAAAAGCGGTCCATGAGGAGACGGCCCCATCCGTCGGGAATCGAATCGTCGAATGCGCCAAACAATCCTTCGAAGATTAGATCGGGTTCGCGCTTCAATCCCGGAGCAAATGGCAGGAAGTACGGCGAAATCGAGAATCCGCCCAGCAGCCACTCGCGTGAATACTCGAAGTAAATCTCGTGCCCCGGAGTTTCCGCAATAGTGCCGACGGTCTGCTCGCCCATGAGCACCTGGACCTTGCGCAGCGTGCTCACGGGAGGGTCGTGCCGCGTACTCGTGGCGGTGGGTTTAGCTTCTCGAGCTCGTCCATCGAGGCGGGCTCTTTTGGTCGGGTCGCAAAAAGGCCCTCAAATTCCCGGAGATTGCCAAGCACGATGGCCAACTTGACGAGACTCTCTAGGTTGATCTGCCCGGAATTCTCAAAACGCTTAAGCGACCAAAGATTCACGCCAGCCCTGGCCGCTAGGGTTTCGCGGGACCAACCGAGTTGGAGCCGGCGGGCCCTAAGGCGCGCGGCAATAGCCCAGCCAATCCCCCGTGGGGACGCACTAAGTACGGGTATCATATTGCCTCTTAATGGCATATTATAAATTTAATGGGTAATTAGTACCCTGTTAAAGTCAATGTTAAAGACGAACAAATTGGACTAAGCGAGAGGTCGTTTGTTGTGAAAATCGCGGTCGCGGAAATCAATGGCGAGCGATTGGGGAAAAGGAATCGAGTCGCGGGGTTTGGCCATGACGGAGGCCTACGCCCTTCTGAGGCAATTACACGCCCGTCAGCCCCAGATTCCTGTTACGCCCATTTGGGGCCGCGAGAGGTAAGCCAAACTTCACCGACTTTGAGACGCGTAATCCTCCGGAGGAGGCCGTGTGGGTTCGGCGCATTCGTTTGTTCCTTCGGGAGCAGGATCCTTTGCCCTCCAGGTTTTCGCGAATCCTCCTTCCCCTTTGACCATCTGGGAACGAGCTGGCTTGAAACGCGCCAAACATGTTCCGCATCGGGATCTATCAGATCCCGGTCCATCGGCTCAGGGTTGATTGACATCCTAATATTTCCAAAGCGCTTGGTTGAGACCCCTAGCCTATCCTAGGCTACACACACATCCCGGCGGTCATTGATTCGGCACAGTCGATTTCTAACGCCGGCCTGCAAGAACCCATCATCCATCGAAACGATTGCGGCCGCCTACGAACACGTGGGAATAGTTCCACAAGAAATCCCCCAAGAGAGCGGGTTGAAGAGGCCACGTCTTAACTGATTTTCCAATGGTGCTCTTGAGGGTAGCATCCTTTATCTTGATGCTCTGTAATCAGCGGATCCCCTATGGAGTTACGGAAACGATCTCCTATTCCAAATCGAATTTGGGAAAATGGTCGGGCCGGAGAGATTCGAACTCTCGACCTCTTGCACCCCATGCAAGCGCGCTACCAGGCTACGCTACGGCCCGAACAAGAGAATCGTCAGCAAGACCCGCGCTTTGGATTGAAGCAAGAGCAAATCATGCACGTATGGCCGTCGCACCCCCGCGCCGTGCAGTGCTCCCGACCGTAATAGATCATCCTCAGGTGAAGGCGGTTCCAATGGGACTCGGGGAATAGCCCCTTCAGGTCGCGCTCGGTCTCGACCACGTTTCGGGCCTTCGAGAGTCCCCAGCGCTTGGCCAGCCGGTGAATATGGGTGTCCACGGGGAAGGCGGGAACTCCAAAGGCCTGGCACATGACGACGCTGGCCGTCTTGTGGCCCACGCCCGGCAAATCCTCCAGCGCCTCGAACGACTTCGGGACGCGGCCGCCGTGCTTCGCAACAAGGATCTTGGAAAGGCCCGAAATCGCCCGGGCCTTCTGCGGCGACAGCCCGCAAGGGCGGATGATCGCCTGAATCGCCGACACGGGGACCTTCGCCATTCCCTCCGGGGTGTCGGCCAGGGCAAAGAGCTCCGGGGTCACCTCGTTCACCCGCTTGTCGGTGCATTGGGCGGACAGCACCACGGAGACGAGGAGCGTGTAGGCGTCCTTGTGCCGGAGGGGGATCGGCGGATCGGGATAGAGCGCGGCGAGCGTGGAATCGACATGTGCGGCGCGCGCCTCCCTCGAGGGAAAAGACTTCTGAGCCATTGGAAACGACTCCTATCCCATATCGGCGGAAGATTCAAACACGCCGGGCGATTTCCCAAATCTCGATTGCGCGCCCCGCGCGCTCCCCTACCCTCTAACCCCATGTCTTTGTCCAGCGATCTCGTGAGTCCCAACGACACGTTTGCCCGCCGACACCTCGGGGACAACCCGGCCGACACCGCCGCAATGCTGGCGGAACTCGGGTATCCGAGCGTCGACGCCCTTGTCGACGCCGCGGTGCCCGTGCACATCCGCCGCAGCGCCCTCGATCTGCCTGCAGCGGCAAGCGAGAGCACGGCCCTGGCCGAATTGCGCTTGATCGCCGCCGACAACCGCGTCTTCCGGAGCTTCATCGGGATGGGCTACCACGACACCCTGGTTCCCGGCGTCATCCAGAGGACGGTCTTCGAAAACCCCGCCTGGTACACCGCCTACACCCCCTATCAGGCCGAGATATCCCAGGGCCGTCTCGAGGCGCTCCTCAACTTCCAGACCCTGGTTTGCGATTTGACCGGCCTCGAGATCGCCAATGCCTCGATGCTCGACGAGGGTACCGCCGCCGCCGAGGCCATGATGATGTGCCACCGTCTCAGGGAGGGCGATGCGAACGAGCACAGGAGGTTCTTCGCCTCGGACGCCTGCCACCCCCAGACGCTCGACATCGTGCGGACACGCGCAAAGCCGCTGGGCATCGAGGTCGTCACGGGCGACCACCGTTCGTTTGAGGTGACGGAGGGGTGCTTCGGCGTCCTCGTGCAGTACCCGGACACCTGGGGATCGGTCCACGATTACGCGGGGTTTTTCCAGAAGGCGCACGCCGCGGGCGCATTCTGCATCGCCGCCACGGACCTCCTGGGCCTGACCCTCCTGCGCCCTCCCGGGGAATTCGGGGCGGACGTCGCCGTGGGCTCGGCGCAGCGCTTCGGCGTGCCCCTCGGTTACGGGGGGCCCCATGCGGGGTTCCTCGCGACCCGGGATGCCTTCAAGCGGCAGATGCCCGGGCGCCTGGTGGGTGTGTCCAGGGACGCCCAGGGCGACCCCGCGATGCGCCTTGCGCTCGGAACCCGCGAGCAGCACATCCGCCGGGACAAGGCCACCTCCAACATCTGCACGGCCCAGGTGCTCCTCGCCGTCATGGCGTCGATGTATGCGGTCTACCACGGGCCCGAGGGCCTCCTGAGGATCGCGCGCAGGACAAAGCTCCTCACCGAACTCCTTGCTGCGGGATTGAGGGCCGCCGGGGCGAAGCTGGCGGACGGGCCCTTCTTTGACACGCTGACCGTGGGAAACATCGCCCCGGAGCGCGTGCACGCCGCCGCCGAGGCGAAGGGATTCAACCTGAGGAGGATCGACGCAGGCCGCGTGGGCATCACGCTCGACGAGGCTACGACCTACGAGGAGGTCGCTACCCTCCTGGGGATTTTCGGGCAGGTGCCGCTCCCCGATCCGGATTCGGCAAGCCCCGTGTTTGGCAGCCCCCACTCGCGGACAAGCCCCTTCCTCTCGGCGCCCGTTTTCCACAAGTACCACACCGAGCATGAGATGCTCCGCTACATCAAGAGGCTGGAGTCGAAGGACCTGACGCTCTGCCAGTCGATGATTTCACTGGGCTCCTGCACCATGAAGCTCAACGCCGCGAGCGAGATGTTCCCGGTATCGTGGCCGGAGTTTTCGAAGCTCCACCCGTTCGCCCCTGCCGAGCAGGTGCGCGGCTACCGGCGGCTCTTTCGCGACCTTGAGCGCTGGCTGGCGGAAATCACGGGCTTTGCCGCGGTTTCCCTGCAGCCGAACGCCGGTTCGCAGGGGGAATATGCGGGGCTCCTTGTCGTGAGGGCCTACCACGAGTCGCGCGGCGAGGGCCGGCGCAACGTGTGCCTCATCCCGACCAGCGCCCATGGGACCAATCCCGCGAGCGCGACCATGTGCGGCTACCACGTCGTGGCCGTCCAGTGCGACGCGCAGGGCAACATCGACGTCGCCGACCTGAAGAGCAAGGCGCAGGCGCACTCGGACGACCTCGCCGCGCTCATGGTCACCTACCCCTCAACCCACGGCGTGTTCGAAGGCGCGATCAAGGACATCTGCGCAATTATCCATGCCCATGGGGGCCAGGTCTACATGGACGGGGCCAACATGAACGCCCAGGTGGGGCTCACCTCGCCCGGGGCCATCGGGGCCGACGTCTGCCACCTGAATCTCCACAAGACGTTCTGCATCCCGCACGGCGGCGGCGGCCCCGGCGTCGGGCCGATCGGCGTCGCGGCCCACCTCGCGCCGTACCTGCCCGGACACGCGGTCGTCTCGCCGCACGCGGAAGGCCCCGGCCGGGGGCACCTGGGCGCCGTGAGCTCGGCCCCATGGGGGAGCGCAAGCATCCTGGTCATCTCGTGGATGTACATCCGCATGATGGGACCCGACGGGCTGACCGCGGCGACGAAGGCCGCGATCCTGAACGCCAACTACGTGGCAAAGCGCCTCGAGAAGTTCTTCCCCGTCCTGTACCGCGGCCTGTCCGGCCTCGTGGCGCACGAATGCATCGTCGACCTCAGGGGATGGAAGCGCCACGGCGTCGAGGCCGAGGACGCGGCGAAGCGCCTGATGGACTACGGCTACCACGCGCCCACGCTTTCGTTCCCGGTGCCGGGCACGTTCATGGTCGAGCCGACCGAAAGCGAGTCCAAGGCCGAGCTCGACCGGTTCTGCGAGGCGATGATCGCGATCCACGGCGAGATGCAGGCGGTGGCAAACGGGGAGTCCGACCGGACAAACAATCCGCTCAAGCACGCCCCGCACACGGCCAAAGTCGTGTGCGCGGACGAGTGGGACCACCCCTACTCGAGGGAGATCGCCGCGTTTCCCGCCCCATGGACACGGGCCTCGAAATTCTGGCCCGCGGTCGGGCGGGTCGACAATGTCTACGGCGACCGGCACCTGATCTGCTCCTGCATCGGCATGGAGGCCTTTGCCGAAATCGGGACGTGATTCCAGCGCGATGAGGATCCTGCGCCACAGCACCCCGTCCGGACCCGCCTACGCCGCGCTCGGGCCCGACGGCAAGGCCCGGGAGATATCCGGGGGCCTCTACGGCCCCCTCCGGGTGTCGGACAGGGTCGTGTCCCCGGGCAAGGTCCTTTTCCCCGTCGAGGCGCCGAACATTCTCGGGATCGGGCTCAACTACAGGCGGCACGCCGAGGAGGGCGGCAAGGGCCTCCCGGAAAAGCCCATGCTTTTCCTCAAGGGAACGAACTCCCTGCAGAACCCGGGCGACCCCATCCTGCTGCCGCGCAGGCTCGCGAGCCGCGAGGTCGACTACGAGGGCGAGCTGGCCGTCGTGATCGGCAGGGCCTGCAAGAATGCGACCCGCGCGAACGCGCTCGACTTCGTTCTCGGCTACACGGTCGCAAACGACGTGTCTTCGCGGGACTGGCAGTTCAAGTGGGGCGGCGGCCAGTTCTGCCAGGGGAAGAGCTTCGACACCTTCTGCCCCATGGGCCCCCTCCTCGTGACCGCCGACGAGATTCCGAATCCCAATGCGCTGCGGCTCAGGACGCTGCTGAACGGCCGGACGATGCAGGACTGGAGCACGGACGACATGGTTTTCGATGTGCCTGCCCTCATCGAGTTTCTGAGCGGCAGCAAGACCCTGCTTCCCGGCACCGTGATTCTTACCGGCACGCCGCACGGGGTCGGCTACGCCCGCAAGCCGCCGGTCTTCCTGGCGGCGGGCGACTCGGTCACCATCGAGATCGAGCGAATCGGCGCCCTCACCAATCCCGTCGCCGAGGAGCCCGCCTGAGGCCAGCGCTCAGTCGACGAACATCGCCATCTGGACGCCCGGGCCGTGCACGCCCTCGATCAGGATCCCCTCGACGTCCGCCGTCTTCGAGGGGCCGGTGCACCAGATGACATTGGGATCGGATCCAAGCGCGGCGACCGCCGCAGGCAGGTCCGGATAAAGGGCCCCACGGGGAATGACGGCCGCATGGGCCCAAGGGGCGAGGGCTCCAAGGCGCGAGGGGCTGCCCGCATCGTCCAGGATGACCGTGCCCGTCTCGGCGATCGCCCCGACCCCCCGGGTAATCCCGAAGGCATAGTCGTCCAGGCGCGCGCGGTCGAACCGGGTCTCGACGACGAAGTCCGCGCCAAAATGGGGCGAAAGGGAGGGCCAGAGCACCGGGTCGCAGTAGCCGTGGAACCATCCGCGGGCGCGCAGGGCCGCAGCAAGGGAGGCGGGGTCGGCGACCACCTCGCCGTTCACGGCCCGAAGGCGCGCGGTGAATTCCCCTACGGGGTCCCCGGCGCCCTGGCGGTTGCGGGCCAGCTCAACTCCCGAATCGTAGTCGGGCAGCGCGGCGCGGCGCGCAAGCGGCGCCAGGGCCCGCCGCACCTTCTCCAGTATTGCTTCGCGGTCGCCGGGCATGGCTATCCGGAGGGGTGCTTCCTTGGAGCCAGGAGGCGCTCCCGCCCGACCAGGTAAAGGAAACCGCAGAGTCCGAGGAAAAAGAGCATCGAAAGCCCGTCCGAATAGGGCCCGTTGTAGAGCGGGTTGTGGGCCGTGGCCCACGCGTCCAGCCGGTGGTCGAGCGGCGAAAGCTGCGGCGTGCCCTGGAGGATGGCGATCACGATGCCCGCGATGGCCCCGCCGGCGATGTAGCCCGACGCAAGCAGGACCCCAGGGCTCTTGTCGCCCTCAGCCGTCAATTGGTCCTCGCTCAGGCTCTTGCCCACGTGCTTGCGCCGGGTGTAGGCGTCGATGAGCCACCGAACGATGCCTCCGGCCCATATGGGGCTCGACGAGGAGAGCGGCAGGTAGACGCCGACCGCGAACGCCAGCGATGGGACGCCCGACATCTCGAGCGTGACCGAAATCATGACCCCGAGGAGGACGAGCGTCCAGGGGAGTTTGTGGCCGAGGATCCCCTTGATGATGTAGGAGATCAGCACGGCCTTGGGCGCGTTGAACTTGTCGACCGTGGATCCGTCGGGACGGTGGCTGTGGGTCCCGTTGATTCCGGGATCGACGAGCCAGACAGCATTGCCGGAGGCGTCCACAAGGTATTTCTCGGAGGCGCCGCCGGACGGGTCGCTCCGGTGCCACACGAGATAGGTCTTTGGATCGGATTCGGCCTGCGGGCCCGACAGCCTCTCGGAGGACTTAAGCTCCCGCACGTCGACGTGCAGACCGCCCGGGGCCACCTCCGAGACGGGCACGTAGACGACCTTGGCGTTGTTGAGCGAGAGGAGCATGGGCCCCAGGACGAGCGCCGAGGCGAACGACCCGAAGAGAATGGCGACCTGGAGGTATTTGGGGGTTGCGCCAAGGATGTACCCGGTCTTCAGGTCCTGGGACGTGCTGCCCCCGTTCGAGGAGGCGATGCAGACGATGGCGCCGATCGACAGCGCGGTCACGTAGTAGGCGTTGCCGGTCCAACCGACCAACAGGAAGATGAGGCAGGTGAGAAGCAGCGTCGCGATCGTCATCCCGGAGATGGGATTCGAGGAGGAGCCGATCTCGCCCGTCAGCCGGGACGAGACCGTCACGAAGAGGAAGCCGAAGACCACGATGAGGATCGCGCCCAAGAGCTTCGTCCCGATGCCCGCATCCAGGAGCATCGGGGCCGACATGATCGATGCGATCAGGACCACGATCCCGATGCCGACAAATTTCATCGAGAGGTCCCGCTCCGTCCTCGGCACGGGGCCGGCCGCCTCGCCGGCGTCCGCCTTGAGGTTGAGGAATCCGACATCGCGAAGGCCCTCCCTTAGCCCGTGCCATATGGTCGGGATGGAGCGGAAAAGGCTGATGATTCCCCCCGCGGCGACGGCTCCGGAGCCTATGTAAAGGATGTAGGCCGTGCGGACGTCGTCCGGCTGCATGTCGGAAATCAGCATCTTGCCGGGCGCGAGGGGCCCCTGGAGGTGATCGCCGAAGAACTTGATCATCGGGATCAGGACAAGGTAGGAGAGCACGCCTCCCCCGCACATGAGCGCGGCGATCTTCGGGCCGATGATGTAGCCGATGCCGAGGAGCTCCGGGGATATCTCCGCGCTCACCGACGCACCCTTGAAGGGGGCGTCAAAGACCCTCTCCGGAGTGTCCTTCCAGAGGCGCGGGACGCGGTTGAGGACGTTGTAGACAATGCCGATCCCGAGGCCGGAGAAGATCGCCCTGGCGCCCGGCGCCTTGCCGAGGCCCGCCGCCTCCGCCGCCCTCATCTCGGCGACGGCGCCCGGAGAGGCGTTGGCGCGGTCCTCCGCGGACGCCCCGGCCGTCAGGACGGCCGCGCATGCGGTGCCTTCCGGATACTTGAGGGTCCCGTGCTCCTTTACAATGAGCGCCCGGCGCAGCGGGATCATCATGAGAATCCCGAGGAGCCCCCCAAGGACGGACACGAGGAGGACGCGCGTCAATTCGAGGTCAAACCCCAGGATCATGATGGCGGGCATCGTGACGCCGACGCCAAAGGCGAGGGACTCGCCGGCCGAGCCCGCCGTCTGGCTGATGTTGTTCTCCAGAATCGTCGCGTCCCTGAGCCCGACCTTTGAAAGCATCCGGAAAAGCGCGAGCGAAATGACCGCCACGGGGATCGAGGCGCTCACGGTGAGGCCCACCTTCAGCACCAGGTAGAGCGATGACGCGCCAAAGAGGATGCCGAGGAACGTCCCGACGACCAGCGCTCGAACCGTGAATTCCTTCATCACGGTGCCTGGCAGGATGAAGGGCTCGTGTTCCGGCCTCTCGGCTTTGGGGTCGTCCATGGTCAGTTAATTTCCGGCGAGTCTGCCCCCTGGCCGGCTACTGGCGACGCATTTTGAGCCATTTTCTGAACTCCCCTCCCCTCCACCGGGGCAGCACGTGCTTCGATTCCCAGGCCCTGAGCGCCGGCACGGGGATGAGACCGGTCGGCAGATGGTTGAGCATCCGCCCCCCCAGGAGCGCGGCCTTCCAGGCCGTGGGCTGGGTCGCCAGGAGGGCCCATGCCCCCATGGGCGGAGTGCCCGGGGACGGCAGCCCCTCGGTGTGCGCCCGGTCCCTGAGCCTAAGCAGCAGGTCCGGAATCGGGATGTTCACGGGGCAGACCTCGTTGCACGCCCCGCAGAGGCTCGACGCCTTCGGGAGGTCCGCCTTCTCGGGAAAGCGCTTCCCCAAAAGGAGCGGCGAAAGCACGGCACCCACCGGGCCCGGGTAGACGCTCCTGTAGGCGTGGCCGCCCGCCTGCCTGTAGACGGGGCACACGTTGAGGCAGGCCCCGCAGCGGATGCACCGGAGAATGTCGCGGCATTCCGTCGCGAGGACGTCCGTGCGGCCGTTGTCGACCAGGACGACGTGCATCTCCTCCGGCCCGTCCTGCTGGCCGGGCGCTCGCGGGCCGCTGATGAACTCGTTGTAGACCGTGAGCTGCTGGGCCGTGCCGGAGCGCGCGATCAGGTTGAGGAAGAGCGCAAGGTCGCAGTCCCTCGGGAGGATCTTCTCGATGCCGACAAGCGCAATGTGGCACCGGGTCGCGGCAAGGCAGAACCTCGAGTTCCCCTCGTTCGTGACGACGACGATCCTGCCGCTCTCCGCCACGGCGAAGTTGGCCCCGGTCAGCCCGACATCGGCCTCAAGGTACTTGTGCCGGAGGTACTGGCGGGCCCTCCGGGTGATCACGCCCGGCTCGTCGTCGTACGCTCCGAGGCCGTTCTTCTCGAATGTCTGCGCAATCTGCCTGCGGTTCTTGTGGATGATCGGCTTGATGATGTGGGAGGGGTGGTCGTGGTCGAGCTGCACGATGAATTCCCCGAGGTCGGTCTCGAGGGACTCGATCCCCCGCTCCCTCAGGTAGCCCTCAAGGCCGATCTCCTCGCTGACCATCGTCTTAGCCTTGACGAGACGCGTGGCGCCCCTCGCCCTCATGATGGCGTGGACCGCCTCGCAGGCTTCGGCGGCCGTTGACGCCCAGTGGACCTTGACCCCGTTTTCCAGAAACTTCGCCTCAAGCGCCGGAAGGTAACGGTCGAGGTTTTCGACCACGTGCTGCTTCACCTCGCCGGCCAGCGCCCTCAATCGGTTGGGGTCGGCATAGTGGTCAAAGAGGAGCTTTGTCCGCTTTTCGTGGCCGGCCTTGGCTCCGTCGTAGACGGCGGCCCGTGTCTCCTTCGGCAGGCAGGCCGCGGCCCGGTCGATCGGCTGCGTCCTCATGGGAGTCCCGCGGCCGCATCGCGGAGGACCTGCGCAAAATGCAGGGTCCGGAGCGCCGTCCCGTCCTTGGCGGCGATCCCACCCAGGTGCATGAGGCAGCTCATGTCGCCCGAAACGAGCACATCCGGATGCGCCGCGCGCACGTGCTCGAGCTTGAGTTCGCCCATCGCGCCGGAGATGTGCGGGAACGCGACGGAGAACGTTCCCCCGAAACCGCAGCACTGCTCCCCCTCTCCGAATTCAACGAGGCGGACCCCCGCTATCGAGCCAAGCAGGAGCGCGATCGCATCGCCCGTACCGGTTCCGCGCGTGTGGCAGGAGCGGTGGAGCGCGATCGTCGCGTCAAACCGGCCCGGCCAGGTGCGCACGCCAAGTCCGTTCACGATAAAATCGCCGAGCTCCCAGGTGCGCCGGCCCAGGGCCACGATGTCGCCGAGGTCGGGCTCGTGCTCGAATTCCAGCGCCGCACCGTGGAACATCATCGCCGCGCAGGATCCGGAGGGGACGACGACGGGATCGCCCGACGAGAACGTGCGCACCGCATGCCTGACCACCTTCCGCGACGCGTGCCAGTCGCCGCCGTTGAACGCCGGCTGGCCGCAGCAGGTCTGAGCCTCCGGGAATTCGACCTCGCACCCGAGCCGCTCGAGCACCTCGACCGTGGCCGCCGCCACGTCGTCATGGAACGCGTCGCACAGGCAGGTCGCCATCAGCTGGACCCGTTTGCCCGCGACCGGCTTTCGATCGGCGGCAAGCATCACCAGATTTCGACCCGGTCGGCCGCGGGCCGGCGCATGGGCGCCCCCTCGGGCACGCCGAAGGCGGCCGCAAACTCGTCCAGGTTGGACAGGGGGCCGTTCACCCGCAGGCGGGCCGGAGAATGGGGATCCGTGTTGACCTCCAGGCGGAGGGCCTCGGGCCGCTGGTTGACCCGCCAGATGCTCGCAAAGCTCAGGAAGAAGCGCTGCTGCGGCGTGAAGCCGTCCACCTTCTCCCCGGGCCCGCCCGCGAGGGTTTTCATGAAGGCCGCGTAAGCAATCTTCACCCCGCCCAGGTCGGCGATATTCTCGCCCTGGGTGAGCTCCCCGTTGACGTGGAGGCCGTCCAGCGCGACGTAGGCGGAGAACTGCTTCACAATGCCGTTCGCCCGCTCCTTGAAGCGCTTGGCGCTCTCCGGGGTCCACCAGTCCGATAGGTTGCCCTGCTTGTCGAACTGGCGCCCCTCGTCGTCAAACCCGTGCGTCATCTCGTGGCCGATCACGGCGCCGATGCCGCCGTAATTGACGGCGTCGTCGGCCGAGCGATCAAAGAACGGGGGCTGAAGGATGCCCGCGGCGAACACGATCTCATTCATGCTCGGATTGTAATAGGCGTTGACGGTCGGCGGCGACATGCCCCACAGGGTCCTGTCCACCGGCTTTCCGATCTTCGCAAGATCCAGCCTCATGGCAAACTCGCTCGCACGGACCACGTTGAGGACGTACGGTCCCCGGTCGATCACGAGCGAGCTGTAGTCGATCCACTTGTCCGGATAGCCGATCTTGACGCCAAGCGCATCGAGCTTGGCGAGCGCGGCGGTCCGGGTGGGCGCGTCCATCCATGGGAGGCTCCCAATCCTATCGCGCAGCTCCCGGCGGATGTTGCCGACGAGCTTGAGCATGCGCGCCTTCGAATCGGGAGGAAAGGCGACCGCGACGTACAGCTGGCCCAGGGCCTCCCCCGCGTTCTCGTCGATCACCGTCAGGACGCGCCTCCAGCGCTCCCGCATCTCCGGCGTCCCCGTGAGCTCCTTTCCGAAGAAGGCGAAGTTCTCGTTCACGAAGGGCGTGCTCAGGTAGCGGGCGTTGTCATGGACGAGGTGCCAGCGGAAGTAGGCCCTCCAGTCCGCGATAGGCGTGGCGACGATCTCCTTGTCGAGGGCCTGCACGAATTCGGGCTGGTTGACGTCTATCGAGGCGGGAGGGGCAAGGCCGATGCCTGCAAAATACGCGGCCCAGTCAAAGTGGGGCGAAAGCCTCTCGAGGTCGCCGAGCGCCATCAGGTGGTAGTTGGCGACCGGGTCCCGCAGGTCGACGTCGGATTTTGAACCTTTGGCCAGCGAGGTCTCGAGGCGCATGACCGCCAGGGCCCCGGCCTGGGCGTCCGCGGCGGAATCCCCCGCCAGGGCGAGCATCCTGGCCACGTGCGCCACGTACTTCTCCCGGAGCTTTTTCGAGGCGTCGTCGTCCTTCAGGTAATAGTCGCGGTTCGGGAGCCCGAGGCCGCCCTGGCCCTGGCCGGCGATGACCCAGCTGCTGTTCTTCGGGTCCTGTTCGGAGGCAAAGGCGAAACAGGCGTCGGCACCGTGCAGCTGAAGGCGCGCCACGGCGCCGGCGATATCCGAGGCCGTCTTGACCGAAGCAATGGCATCGAACTCGCCCTTCAGGGGACCGGCGCCCAGGCGCTCAACCGTCGCGACGTCCATTCCGCTGAAGTAGAAATCACCGACCAGTTTCTCGATGAACCCGGGGTTCTTTTCCGCAGCCGCCTTCTCGAGGATCGAGTGGAGGACCTTTTCATTGTTAGCCTCGATCTCGTCGAACCCTCCCCAGCTGCTGTGATCGGAAGGGATCGGGTTCTTTTTCAGCCAGCCCCCGTTGGCGTACTGGTAAAAATCGACCTGGGGACTGGCCGAGGTGTCGAGGTTGGCGGGGTCGACGACGGCCAGGCAGGACGAGGCCAGGAAGAGCGCCGCCGCAAGGCTGAGGGGTCTCGGGTCCATGGGCTCACCAGATCGTGACCCGTTCGGCCGCGGGGCGCCTCATGGGGGCGCCCTCGGGGACGTCGAATGCCGCCGCAAACTCGTCCAGGTTGGACAGCGGCCCGTTGCACCGGAACTGCGCGGGGGAGTGCGGGTCGGTCTTCACGCGCAGGCGCAGGGCCTCGGGCCGGATCAGGCTGCGCCAGACCGAGGCATAGCTGATGAAAAAGCGCTGGTCCGGCGTGAGCCCGTCGATCTTCTCTCGCGGCGAATTCCCCAGGTCCTTCTGGAGAGCCGCGAACGCGATCTTCAACCCGCCCAGGTCGGCGATGTTCTCGCCCTGCGTGCGCTCGCCAATCACATGAACCCCGTCGAGCACCGTGTAGCCGCTGAACTGCTTCACGATCCCTGCGGCGCGCTCCTTGAACTTGTTGGCGCTGTCCGCACTCCACCAATCCTCCAGGTTTCCCCTCGGGTCGTACTGGCGGCCCATGTCATCGAAGCCGTGGGTCATCTCGTGTCCGATCACGGCGCCGATCCCTCCGTAGTTTACGGCATCGTCCGCCTTTGCGTCGAAGAACGGCGGCTGGAGGATCCCGGCCGGGAACACGATCTCGTTGCGGGTCGGGTTGTAATAGGCGTTCACGGTGGGGGGCGTCATGTGCCATTCCGCGCGGTCGACGGGCTTGCCGATCTTGTTCAGGTCCCGATGCGTCTCAAAGGTGTCCGCCCGGATGACATTGAGCACATAGGGGCCGCGGTCGACGACAAGCGAGCTGTAGTCCCTCCATGTGTCGGGATAGCCCATCTTCACGGTCAAAGCGTCGAGTTTCGCGATCGCCTTCGCCCGGGTCGCGTCGTCCATCCAGGCGAGCGTCGCCAGGTCCTCCCTGAGCGCGGCCCGGAGGTCGGCGACAAGCTTCAGCACGCGAGCCTTCGCCTGCGGGGGAAAATACTGCGCGACATAGAGCTGGCCGAGGGCCTCGCCGACGTCGCCGTCAATCTCGGCGACGACCCGCTTCCACCGGGGAAGCATCTTCGTCGTGCCGGTCAGTGTCTCGCTGTAGAAATGAAAATTCTCCTGGACGAACGCGTCGCTCAGGTAGGGCGCGGTCTCATGCACCAGGTGCCAGCGCAGGTAGGTCTGCCATTCCGACACCGGGGCCGACGACAGCTGGGCTGCAAACGCCTTGAAGAAGTCGGGCTGCTGGAAATTTATCTCCGTGAACGCCGGGGCGCCGGCCCCGGCAAAGAAACCGGGCCAGTCGACGTCGCCCGTGTACGTGGCGAGCTGCGAGACGGGCATCTTGTGGTAGCTCGCGTACGGGTTGCGGAGCACCTCACGCGAAAGGGAGGCCTTCGCGAGTTCGGTCTCGATCCGGAGCACGGCCTGGGAGCCCGAAGCGGCCGCCTCGGGCGCGTCCCCCGCGAGCTTCAGCATGTTCGCGACGTGCGCCACGTACTGCGCCCGAAGGGCCTTCGACTTGTCGTCGTCGTTCAGATAGTAGTCGCGGTCCGGAAGCCCGAGGCCTCCCTGGCGCAGCTGCGCGATCTCCATGTCGCTGTTCTTGGCATCCGCCTGACTGTAGAAGTTGAATCCGGGAGAGAAGCCCATGGAGTGCAGCCGCGCGATCTCCAGGACCACGTCGGCCGGGGTCTTGATCGCCGCGATGCGGTCGATCTCCGGCTGAATCGGCGTGGCCCCCGCCGCGTTGACGGCCGCCTCGTCCATCCCGCTCGCATAAAAGTCCCCCACCATCTTCTCAACGGCGCTGGCGGAGGCGCCCTTTGCGGCTGCGGCCTCGCACAGCAGGTTCAGCTGCTCGACGTTGCGCACCTGCAGGATGTCGAAGCTGCCCCACCGGGAATACTCCGGGGGGATCGTGTTGTTCTTGATCCAGGTGCCGTTGGCGTACCTGAAAAAATCATCCTGCGGCTTGACCGACAGGTCGAAGGTCGAGGGGTCGACCGAGGCTCGAGCGCAAAGCGCCAGGGAGGCCGCGGCCACTCCCGCGGCGAATATCGATTTAAGCATGGCTCGAAATGATCCCCGCACGGCCAACGACCGCAAGCGCGATGATGCCGAACTCCCGCGGCACCGGATGGTCGGCCGGAATCCGGGGTCGAACGGCGCCCCTAGCGGCGACACGCGGCAAGGAGGCGCCCGTAGAGGCGCTCGAGCCCGGGCATCTCCACCCCGATCGACCGCGCCCGCCGCAGCGGTTCGCCCCAGATGGCCTCGACCTCGACCTCGCGCCCGGCCAGGAAATCGACGAGGCTCGAGGGTTGGTAGGGGCCCATGGGGGGCGTGACCTCGAACTGCTTGTCGATGAATCGGTCGGGGATCGTGAACCCGAATCCCGCCGCGGCCCTCTGGACCTCCACCATGAGCGCCCTCGCCTCCCCGGCGAGGCGCCTGTCGGCGCAGATCCGGTCGGTTGCGATGCCGCCCTCGGCGATCGCCAGGCCGTTGAAGGGGATGTTCCAGACAAGTTTCCTCCACCTGGCCTCGAGCAGGTTTTCGACGACCACGGATTTGACCCCCGCCGCCTCGAAAAGCGCGGCGGCGGCCCGGGTTCGCGCCGCGGAAGCGCGCCCGAATTCGCCGACCGAGATCGAACCAGGATGAAAGCACCTGAGCTCCCCCGGGCCCGTGCGCGTAACCGCCATGAAGACCAGCCCCCCCATGATCCGCTCGGCTCCGAAGATGCCGGCAAGGAACTCGTCGGCGCCGAGGCCGTTCTGCACGGTCAGCACGGCCGTCTGCGGACCCATCAGGGGCTCGACAAGGTCCCGGACCGCGCCGCTCGAGGTGGTCTTGACCGCAACCAGCACAAGGTCGACCCGCCCCATCTCCTCCGTCCTTCCGAAGACGGAGACGGGCCTCGCCTCCAAGGTGCGCGAGCCCTCGTGGATGAGGATTGACCCGCGGGCCCTGACCGCATCCAGGTCGCCGCGCATCAGGAAGCGGACATCCGCGCCGGCCAGCACCATGCGCGCGCCGTAATAGGCGCCCACGGCGCCGGAACCGACGATGCCGATCGTGGGAAGAGCCGACTCAGTCACAACGCAGGGTACTAAAGCACCACGTTGTCGGTAAGGCGAATCTCGTCCACCCAGGCGGCGATGCAGAGAAGCGCCTTTCCCGGCTCCACCTCGCGGAGGGCCTCCATGGAAACCGGGTCGACGATCGATGCATAGATGACGCGGATTCGGTTGTGCTTGCCGAGGATGTGGGTCACCTCGGCCACCAGGCGGTCCGTGCTTCGGACGCCCGAATCGACCATCTCCCTGGCCTGCCTGAGCGCCGTGTCGATCGCAAGGGCCTCCCTCCTCTGTGCGGCCGTCAGGATGTGATTGCGCACCGAAACCGCCAGCCCGTCGGCCTCGCGGACGGTCGGGACCACGACAAGCTCGACATCGAAATTCAGGTCCGCCGCCATCTTGCGGAGCACCGCCACATGCTGGACATCCTTCTGGCCTAGGAAGATGCGTTCGGGGCCGACGATGTTGAGGAGCTTCGCGACCAGGGTCGTGACACCGCGGAAGTGCGTGGGGCGGGAGACCCCGCAAAGCGGCCTGCTCACGGCCTCCTCGGACACATAGGTCGAGAAGCCCCTGGGGTAGATCTCCGAGGTGGGGGGCGCAAAGACGGCGTCCACCCCGAGCCTCTCGCACAGGGCGAGATCCGCCTCGAGGCTCCTCGGGTACCCGGCGAAGTTCTCGTTCGAGCCGAATGAAAGCGGGTTGACGAAGATCGAGACGACGACGGGGCCGCCGGCCGCCTTCGCCGCGCTGATGAGGGCCTCGTGGCCGGCGTGGAGCGCCCCCATCGTGGGAACCAGCGACAAGCCGCCCTTGCCGGACCTCAGCCGCGAGGCCGTGGCCCGCATCTGCGCCACCAAATCGATTGTCTCCATGGGGGTAACGAGAGCTTGATCAAAGCCGCACCTCTGCGTTTGTTCAAGGTTTTCGGCCTGCAACGGCCCTATAGCCGCTCTATTTACACCCAATTCATGATACGAATCAACGAGAACTACTCGAAGCTCAAGGCTTCGTATCTGTTCGCGGACATCGCACGCCGCGTCGGCGCCTTCACGGCCGCAAATCCCGACAAGCCTGTCATCCGGCTCGGGATCGGCGATGTCACCGAGCCTCTGCCGCCCGCGTGCGTCGAGGCGTTCCACGCGGCGGCCGACGAGCTCTCGAAGCGCGCCACCTTCAAGGGCTACGGGCCCGAACAGGGGTATCCCTTCCTGCGCGAGCTCATCGCCCGGCACGATTACGGCGACCGCGGCTGCCGCATCGAGCCCGACGAGATCTTCGTCTCGGATGGGTCAAAGTGCGACTGCGGGAACATCCAGGAGATCTTCGCAACCGACATCCGCCTGGCGATCCCCGACCCGGTCTATCCCGTCTACGTCGACACGAATGTGATGGCGGGGCGCACCGGCGGGAGCGCGGACGGGCGCTACGAGGGGATACAGTACCTCGATTCGACGGCCTCAAACGGCTACGTGCCCGCGGTTCCCTCGGCCCCTGCGGACTTGATCTACCTCTGCTTCCCGAACAACCCCACCGGGGCGGTCGCCACCAGGGCCCAGCTCGCCGCCTGGGTCGACTATGCGCGCAGGAACAGGGCCGTCATCCTCTTCGACTCGGCCTATGAGGCCTATATCCGCGATCCGCAGATCCCTCACTCGATCTATGAGATCGAGGGGGCCCGCGAGGTCGCGATCGAGTTCAGGAGCTTCTCGAAGACGGCGGGGTTCACCGGCGTACGCTGCGCCTACACGGTCGTCCCAAAGACCGTCATGGCCCCCGACGCCGCGGGCCGCCCGCACGCGCTCCACAGCCTCTGGAACCGCAGGCACACGACGAAGTTCAACGGCGTCTCCTACCCCGTTCAGAGGGCGGCCGCCGCGGTCTTCACCGAGCTTGGCCGGAAGCAGACCCGAGCCCTGACGGACTTCTACCTGGCCAATGCCCAGCTGATCCGAAGCGCCATGGGCCGCCTCGGATTCCCGTGCGTCGGCGGCGAAAACGCACCCTACATATGGGTCAATGTCGGCCGCGATTCCTGGACGTTCTTCGACCTGCTGCTCGAGCGGGCCCAGGTGGTCTGCACGCCGGGGGCGGGCTTCGGAAGGTGCGGCGAAGGCCACGTCCGGATCAGCGCCTTCAACAGCCGCGAGAACGTCGAGCGGGCCCTGGATCGGATCGCCGCCGCGCTCCGGCAGGCCTAGTTTCGGGAGGAGATTTCCGAGGCGACCTCCTGGCCGAGGGCGGCCGCGTCGGATGACAGGAGCGAGGCCAGCTGGCCGAAGTTTTCGCCGTCCCAGGCCGCGGCCGGGGCCACGAAGAGCTTCCGGGCGACGACATGGGGATTTGGGCCCGCCGTGGACACCTCAATCGTGGCGGTGAACCTCGCGGCATAGCTCCCCGAGCGGCTCGCCGAGCCCTCGCACCTGCTGACCTCGATCGCAACGTCATAGTCGCGGACGGAATCGGCCGGGAAGGGGTCGGTGTAGACCTGGGCCACCCCGGCCGACTGGAGGAGGCTAGCCTTCACCACGCGCGTGATCGCCCGATCCAGCGGCTCCGCCCAGAGGCGGAAGTCCCTGAACTGGACCTCATTCTCCCCCATGCGCACGACCATCTCACGCCGCTTCAGGTAGCCCTCGAGCCTGACCGTCGCCAGTCCGACCCGCGCCCCGCCCGGAGCCGCCGAAGGCCGGCCGGGCTGGCCGGCCGGCCCCGACAGGATAAAGTAACGGGTCGGGTCATCCTGGGCCGGCTGGGCGACGTTGCAGCCGGCCAGCCCGACGAGGACAAGAAGGGCCGCGGCGGGCGCCAGGCACAGGCGGCAGGGATTCGGGAGGTTCATGACTGAATATTATTTTGGCGGCTTGCGCCCCGAGATGAGCGCGTTGGGGTTTCGCTCGATGAAGTCTGCCAGGCGCTGGACCGACTCCGCCGCGTCCGCCACGCGCTCCAGCGCCCGGGTCGTCTCCGTGCCGAAATTCTGCTGGGCGTTGATGAAGCCCCTGGCGGACTGCGCCGCCTGGTTGAAGGATTCTAGGGCGGTCTTGGCCTCGGCCAGCGTCGCCTGAAGCTCCTTCCCGTTGGAATCGACCTGGGTGTCCAGCCGCCCGATCGAGGAGCGCAGGGCCTCGAGCGTCTTGTTGAGGTTCTCAAGCGAATGGATCGTGTCCGGCGAGCGCGCCAGGGCGTCGATCGATTCACCCGTCCTTCTCCACTGGGCCGCCAGCCCCTTGAAGTCCACTCCGTCCACCCTTAGCCGGGCCTCCACCACGAGCTTTTTCAGCTCGTCCGAGAGGCCCCTGAAATCGATCTCCTGCATCCTCGCAAGAAGCGTCGTCGCGTTCGACATGAGGGTCGCCGCACTCGCCCGGAACTCCGAGATCTCCGAGGGGGCCGAGGGGATGACCACGTACTTCACGTCGCTTGTCTTGCTCGTGTCCGGGTATTTGGCCGGGTCCATGAAATCGAGCTCCACAAAGAGGAGCCCGGTCGCCAGCCCGCTGATCTCAAGCTGCGCCCTTAGGCCGCGGTCGACGAGCGCCTGCAGCGCCGCGCGGTCGGACACGTCAAGGTTGGCCCCGTGCTCGTCCGAGATGGCCCCGCGGTTCAGCTCGCAGAGCACGGCCGCAAGCGACTTTCCCGTCTCGCGGTCATAGCGGATGGAGATATCGACCACGTGGCCCACCCTGACGCCGCGCAGCTTGACCGGCGAACCCTGGTCGAGGCCGCTGATCCCCTCGTCAAAGTAGACAAGGAAGCGCTCGGGCTTGGAGAACAGGCTCAGGCTGCCGATCGAGAGCAGCGCAATGAGGCCTATGGCGAAGGCGCCCAGGACGAAGGTACCGACAACGGCGGGGCTGAGCTTGGTTTTCATGTGCGGCGTGGGCGGTCCGGGGGCCCCCCCTATCCTGCCCTCCCCTTCCTTCGTGTCAAAAATTCTGCGACCCTCGGGTCCGAGACCTCCCGGGCCAGCTCGCCCGGCGTCCCCTCGGCGATGATGCCCCGGGCGTCCTTGTCGAGCATGACGATCCGGTCCGCGATTCCCATGATCGAGTCCACGTCGTGCGAGACGACGACAATCGTGGTGCCGAACGTGTCCCGGACCTGCACGATCAGGTCGTCGAGCTTGCGGGCCGTGACCGGGTCGAGCCCCGCCGAGGGCTCGTCGAAGAAGACAATGCTCGGGTCGAGGGCCAGGGCCCTGGCAAGGCCGGCCCGCTTTCGCATCCCCCCGCTGATCTCCGAGGGGTAATGCTCCTCGAACCCCGCGAGCCCCACCTGGGAGAGCTTGAACGCGGCGATGTTTCGGATCTCGTCGCCCGGCAGCTTCGTGTATTCCTCAAGCGGGAGGGCGATGTTCTCGCTCAGGGTGAGGGACGTCCATAGGGCGCCGCTCTGGAAGAGCATCCCGAAGGTCCTCAGCATCTCCCGGCGGCTCCCGGGATCCGCGTGGGTGAAGGGCCGCCCGTTGAACATGACCTCGCCGCGCAGCGGCCTCACGAGCCCCACGAGGTTTCGCAGAAGCGTCGTCTTGCCGCAGCCCGAGCCGCCGATGATGAAGAAGATCTCGGAGGGGCGCACCTTGAAGGAGACGCCGTCGAGGACCAGCTGGTCCTCGTAGCCGCTCGCGATGTCGGCGACCTCGATGGCGGGAGTGGCCTCCATGCTCATATGCCCAGGGCGTGGAAAAGGACCGCGAAGATCGCGTCCGCCACGATGATAAGGAGGATCGCGGTCACGACCGCGGAGGTCGCCGCCTTTCCGACTCCCGCCGCGTTGCGGTCGGCCTGCAGTCCCCTGAGGCAGCCCGAGATGCCCACGATGAGGCCGAAGGCCACGGACTTGATCACGCCCACGAGGACGTCCTGCAGGTCGACGATGGTCAGCATCTCGACCCAGTAGGCCGCAGGGGGGATGTCGAGCGTCGCGTACGCGACCGCCATCCCGCCCAGAACGCCGAGGCAGTTGGCGTACATCGCCAGAAGCGGCATCATGACCCCGAGGGCCAGCACCTTCGGAATGACGAGAAAGCGCACGGGGGAGATGCCGAGCGTCGAAAGGGCGTCGATCTCCTCGTTCGCCTTCATGCTCCCTATCTCGGCCGCGAAAGCGGCCCCGGTCCTTCCGGAGAGCGTGATGGCGGCCATGAGGGCGCCCATCTCTCGGGTCATCGCCACCCCGATCAGGTCCGCGACCCAGATCTCGCCGCCAAAGCGCTTGAGGACGATGGCGCCGGAGTACGCCAGCGTGATGCCCACGAGGAAGCTGATCAGGCTCACGATCGGCAGGGCCATCGCGCCGCACCGCTGCATCTCGTTCAGGCAGTCGTTCCAACGCAGCCCCGTCCTTCCGGCGACGATCCGGGTCGAGTCGATCCAGAATTCGCCGACAAAGCGAAGGAGGCCCTTGACGTGGGCCATGCTGTCGCGCGTGGCGAGACCCACCTCGACCACGAAACTCTTCGAGTGGTCGTCGTGGCCGCAGGTCTGCATCGCCCCCTCGAACTGGGCCGAGAGGGAGCGCATCTTCTCATCGAGCCCGGACACGTCGCAGGCGGCGCCCGACACGGAGCACCAGCGCCGGGCCTCTCCGAGAAAGACGACCAGCGACGTGTCCCAATGCGACACGGCGTCGGCGCGCAGCCTGACCGCGGAGGGGCCGGCCTGCCCCAGCAATGAATCCCAGCGCGGCGTCCGGGCATCAAGCCTCCAGGTCCCCTCAAGCGAAACCTCAAGCACGGATCCCTCGGTGCGGGCCGTGGCGCGGGCTGCGTTTGTCTCTTGGCTCGCGAGCATCGCCGAGAATCTCTTTCACCCGCGCCCCGCGCGCCAGTTCAATTTACGGGGCGGCAATGCGTGTCCACTGCACCCATGCGACGGCCCAGGAACCCCCGCGGCGGACGCAGAGGCTGGTGTACCGGGTGCGGACCGGGGTGCCGTCGGCCCTCCGGTAGGTGACGTAGGCCGCTATGATGGCCGCATCCCCGTAGATCCGGATCGCAACATCGTGGAGCCGGAGGCCGCGGGCGTCGGGGGGCTCCTTCGCCTGGCGAAGGAATTCGGCCTTGTCGATCAGCCGCCCGTCCGCGAGGACCCCCGAAAAGTCGTCGGCCAGGATTTTCTGGAACCGGGCGACGTCGCAGGCCAGGAACGCCTTCACGTAGTCGTCGTTCAGCTGGCGAAGGGCCGCCAGGTCGGCGCCAGCGGCGTCGGCCGCCCGGGCCGGGCCGGCAGAGGAAGCAAAGGAGGAGGGCGAACGCGCAAACCAGGCGGGTCATGGCCCGCAGGATTGACCCAATCCCCCTCCCGTATCAACGCCGGAGAACATGCACGGTTGATTTCCGGGGTGTTCTCGACCATCGCTCGGGAGACAACCCGACGCACGTGCCCCCCTCCCCCGAACCTTCCTCGCTCACCGGAGTGGTCGAGCGCATCATCTTCCTGAACGAGGAGAACCACTACACCATCGCCGAATTCCGGCCGGATCCCGGGGACGACGGCGCGAAGCCGGAGCCGATCACGATCGTCGGTGCGCTCCCGGGCGTCGAATGCGGGGAGACCCTGCACCTTTCCGGCGAATGGACCCGCCACTCCCAGCACGGGGCCCAGTTCAAGATCGCTTCGTTCAAGAGCGAGCTTCCCGCAAGCGTGTACGGCATCCGCAAATACCTGGGCAGCGGCCTCGTCCCCGGGATCGGCCGGGTGTACGCGAACAAGATCGTCGACGCCTTCGGCACCGACACGTTCCGGATCCTGAGCGAGGAGTCCGGCCGCCTTCGCGACGTGCCGGGGATCGGCAGGAAGCGCGCTGCGGCGATAAAGCAGGCCTGGGACGGCAAGCGCACGGAGCGCGAGCTCTACATCTTCCTCCAGACCTACGGGGTCAGCCCGAGCCAGTGCGTGAAACTGGTCAAGCAGTACGGCGCCCAGGCGAAGGCGGTCCTGACGCACGAGCCCTACCGGGTCGCGCGCGAGATAGAGGGAATCGGATTCAAGACGGCCGACAAGATCGCGATCAACCTGGGCTTCGCCAACGACGCCCCGCCGAGGCTCGAGGCCGGCATCCTCTTCGCCCTGGAGGGCCTGGAGGAGGAGGGGCACACGGCCTATGGCGAGGAGCGGCTCAGGGACTATGCGGCCGAACTCCTGGGCTCCTCGGCGGCCCTCGTGTCCGCAAGGATCGAGGCCCTGGTGGGCTCCCGGCAGCTCGTGCGCCACCTCCCGCCCGGGGTCGAGTCGCCCCTCCCCGGGTCCGGCCTCGTGCAGCTCCCCCAGAGCGACCGCGCCGAGAGGAAGATCGCGGAGGTGGTTTCCAGGCTCCTCAGGGTCCAGAGCGGCCTTCCCCCCATCCGGATCGAGGCCGCCCTCGAATGGGCCGAGTCCAAGGCGGGCTTCGCGTTCCACGAACTGCAGCGCAACGCCGTCCGCAGCGCGCTCGGCAACAAGATGTCGATCCTGACCGGCGGGCCCGGCACCGGAAAGACCTCCACCCTCAGATCGCTCGTCAACATCCTCAAGGCGAAGGGCGTGCGGGTCCACCTCGCCGCTCCGACCGGCAGGGCCGCGCAGCGCCTGTCCGAGACCACCGGGGGCTACGCCTCGACGATTCACAGGCTCCTCAAGTACGACCCGGGCGTGGGCTTCACGGCCAACGAGTCGCACCCGCTCGCCACCGATTTTCTGATCGTCGACGAGGTCTCGATGCTGGACACCCGCCTTGCGGCGGCCCTCTTCCAGGCCGTCCCGTCGCGCGCCCACCTGCTTCTGGTCGGCGACACCGACCAGCTCCCGAGCGTCGGGGCCGGCAACGTGCTCCAGGACCTGATCGGCGCCTCGCGCGCGCCCGTGACGCGCCTCTCGGTCATCTTCAGGCAGAAGGGCCAGAGCGGAATCGTCACGACCGCCCATTGCATCAATTCCGGGGACGCGTCCCTGCCCCTCGTCGCAACCGCGATCGAGAACATCCACCCTTCAAGCGACCTCACGTTCTTGGTCGCCGACTCCGCCGAGGACTGCCTCCGCAAGGTGATCGAGCTCTGCACGGACTTCATTCCCAGGAACTACGAACGGTGCGACCCGGTTGCGGACGTCCAGGTCATGGCCCCCATGCACAAGGGCGTCGCCGGCGTCGCCAACCTGAACCTTCAGCTGCAGGGCGCGCTAAACGGGGCGGGCCGCGGGATCCGGACGCAGTCGGGCGAATTCCGCAGGGGCGACAAGGTGATCCAGCTCAGGAACAACTACGACAAGAACCTGTTCAACGGGGACATCGGCTCCATCGCGGCCGCCGACCCCGAGGGGGGGACGATCGAGGCGGACTTCGATGGCGAGCGCCACACCTTCACCCGGGGCGAGATGGGGGATCTCGCGCTCGCGTACGCCATCAGCATCCACAAGTCGCAGGGGAGCGAGTACCCCGTCGTGGTCGTTCCGCTCCTGAAGGCCCATTTCATGATGCTCCAGAGGAACCTCCTGTACACCGCCATCACCCGCGGGCGCCGGAAGGTCTTCATTGTCGGCGAACCGGCCGCGTACGCGATGGCCGTCAGGAACGGGGAGTCAAAGCTGCGCGTCACCCACCTGCGCGAGAAGCTTTCCGAGGCGGGGGCGCGCTGACCCGGGGGCCTATCTGGGGGGCGCCGCCTCGGCCTCAAGCATCTCCATCGCGCCGAGGAGGGCGCCCCAATGATAGAGGGGGTCGCTGCTCGTCACGTCGTCGCCCTCGCCGGTGATTGCGTTGTAGTTCTCGTGGACGTGGCCGCGCGCCTTCCATTCCTTCAGGAGCAGCGCCTCGGACTTACCTCGCAAGCTCGCTCCGGGCGAGCGGCAGGTCGTAGTTTCGCAGGCCGAGGTACACGAGGAAGTTCATCGGGCCCCAGATTCGGCCCCGCCAGTAGTTCTGCTCCTTGAACGCGGGGTCGTTGCGCGGCGTGGAGGGCACGACCCATTCGCCCCAGAACTCCCCGGGGTTGAGCAGGTGCTCGCCGACCATCTGCCGGGCCTCCTCGGGGGTCGCCGTCCGCGAAAGCAGCGGGTAGAAGTTCGTCGGGGAGGTCCTGGGGCTCGCGCCGCCGGTCCGCAGGTCCCTGTTGAGGAAGAGGTGCGCGGAGGGGCTCCAAAGGGTGGCGAGCTTCGAGCCGTACCGAACCGACCTCGCCCTCAGCTCGCGCGCCTCGGAATCCCGGCCCAGCTCGCCCGCGACCGTCGCCAGGGCGTCGCAATCGGCGACGTAGAGGCCCATGAGCCCCACATCCGCCATCTGCATGCGGTGGGAGCGCGTGTCGAAGGTGGCGGCGTCGTACATCGGGGAGTTGTCGAGGCCCGACTCGTACTTGGCGCCCTGAAGGGTGTTCACGGCGCCGTCCTGGCGCTCATACTCGGGGTCGGACGGGTCGCTCCCCCAGACCAGGTAGCCGTCCACGTCCCTGTGCTCGGCCCACCAGCGGTTCCAGCGCAGGAGCCGCTCGAACGTGGCTGCGAGAAACCAGCGCTCATGGAAGCGCCGGTAGGCGTCAAGGACCACGATGGAGCCCACCGGCGGCTGCGACCGGTCGAGGCTCTTGACGCCGCGTCCCCCGGAATAATTCGGGACGAAGCCGGCGGGGGTCGCCTCATTGAGCACCTCGACGATGTCGGCGTAGGCGAGGTCGCGGTTGAAAAGGCCCGCCATGTAGCCGGCGAAGAACGAGTCCCAGTCAAAGAGGACGTACCCGCCCCAGCCGACGCTCCAGGCGCGGCTCACCGGGGAGATGACGCGGCCGTGGATGGGGTCGTAGATCGTGTCCCAGCCGAGGGCGCTTTCGACGGCCTCGACCGTGTCGAGCGACACCCCGCGTCGGGCAAGCCCGGCCTCGTGACGCTCCCGGGCCGCCCGGATTGCGAGCCCGATTTCGGCGACGGAGCGGCGGTGCCCCGTGGAGACGCCCGCCTCTCCTGCGAGCGAAAAGGAGAGGAACGGGGTCGACGCTGGGATGACCGGGTCGCTGGCCGGCATCCCGGCGCCAAAGACCGTCACGCTCCGATGCGGGAGCCGGGCGGTGACCCCGCCGCCGGCGAGCTCCAGGCTGCCCGGCCGGTTCCACAGCATCCCGACCTCGAAGTCGACGAGAGGGGTGAACGCGGGCTTCTTGACGGGTGTAACGAGGAGCAGGAGGTCGCCGGACTCGGTCGCGCTCTGGATGCGCACCCGCATGCCCCTCCAGTCGACCGTCAGGTCGCTGTAGCTTCCGTCGAGGGAGTGGAGGCCGACCGTGACCAGCAGGTCCTTCGGGTTGCCTCCGGCCTGGGCCAGGTTCAGGTAATGCGCCTCGAAGAGGGCGATGCTGTGGAGGCCGACCGTGACGGAAAGTCCCTCGGGAAGCAGGACATGGGAGAACACGGAATTGATGTTCCAGGTGTTCCAGCCCTGGGCGAGGCGCTCCTGGACCGCGGCGTACTGCCGGCTCCCGTCCTCGGCGCCGGGGCAAGGGATCGCGGCAAGGGCGAACGCGGCGAGAAGAGCGAAGGGCCTAAAGACCGCCTTAGCCGCATGCCCGGCCCTTTGCGTGGAGTTGGGGTCGGGGTTGGACATGGAGGGTTCTCCGGATTCGGCTTCCGCGCCCCTACTTGCCGAGCTTCTTCAGGGCGGCGTTCACCTTGTCCAGGTCGCAGATTCCCGGATCGAACTCGGGGCCGACCCACGCCTGCCATTCCTTGCCGAGCTCCGATCCGGGCTCCTTCAGGCAGGCGAGCATGTCGTGGAACGCCTCGAGTCCGCCGCAGTCCTCGGGAGGGCCCGCGCGCTCGCCGGCCACGCAGAGGGGATAGTGGACCCCCTTCGCCGGCGCCGCGGATTTCTCCACGCGGACATCGACCCTCCAGCCCTCGCCGAAGTGGTAGTCGTAGGTCATCCGGTCGCGGTGGGCCAGGTTCAGGTCCGCAAGGGTGACATCGCGGTCGTCCTCGACGATCAGGTCGTCGCGCTTGACGGGATTGCCGAACCGGAGCTCGTCCAGGACGAAGGCGTGCGTCTGGTAGTCAAACCAGTCGAAGGCGATCTGGATCGAGTCATGCAGGCGGGACAGCCACATCCTCTCGCGGACGAGGAGCCGCCTCCACACCTTGGGCTGCGTGCCGACCACGACCATGCGCAGGCAGAGGATCCGCTCGGCGGGTTTCCGGCCCCCGGGCCCCCTGCCCTCTTGTAACGAGATCATTGTGTCCGATTTGAACGCGCCGCGCCGCGCCGCGCAAAGGCAAATGCGCCGCAGCCGGTCCGATCGGCCGCGTTTGGCCGCCCGGGCCGGGAAACCGCAGGTGAGGGCTTCGCTCAACGGTTCGCCACGCGCCGATCCCCCGAGGGGAGCGTGATGATCGTCAGCCCCGGCTGCGCCGCCGCGGCGGCGGGCGACGCGTCGCCGAGCTCGACCCGGGAGAACACCGCCGTTTCAAAGGCTGCGTCGTCATGAGCGGACACCGCCAGCCCCACGTAGAACGGGTCGGCGAAGGCGAGCTTGAACGAGGCGCCGGAGGGATGGAGGACCCCGTCCTCGCCCGCGACCGAGAGATAGACGACGTCGCCGATCTTATCGAGGCGCACGCGCCTCGGCGCGGCCACGTTGCTCTGGATCTCCTTCGTCGTCCCGTCCTTCTCCTCGCGAAACTGGAGCGAGGTGAGGCCGTCGCCGTGGCGCGCGACGTCCACGTAGGCCGAGCCGGGGGTCAGGTCCTGGCGGATGACGAGGCACGCCTTGCGGTGGCCCTGCGCGCTCGTGCCGACAAAGGAGATGTCCGCCGAGATCGAGACGTCCCCCGACGCCTTCTTCCAGACATAGTGCATCGCGTCGGTCTTGAACCACATGTTCGCGCCGCTCGAGGCGACCGTGTACGCGCCCTGGTAGCCGTCAAAGGCGGCCGTGCCCGGGCGGCTCACGGCACCGACGTCGCACTGACCGGTGAAGAGTCCGAGTTCGCCGTTCGCGCGGGCGCAAGGGAGCGCGGCGAGAACGACTCCGGCAAGAAGGATCCTGAACGGGGGGGTATTCATTTTGGGCGGGGCTCCGAATAGAGCACGCACCCGCGGCCGAAGGAAGCCGATTCAGGCGAGGGAGCGAAGGGATGCCTCCGGTCTCTCTTGCATTCCGGGGAACTGCACGGCGAGGATCGGGCCACATCCACGTGAGCCCTTTCGACATCGCTGCGGCGCTCGTCACCCTGGCGGCGGCATTCGGGTACCTGAACTACCGGCTGCTCCGGCTTCCGCCGACCATCGGCGTGATGTGCCTCGCTCTCGCAAGCGCCCTCGCGATTCTGGCGACCGATGTCCTCGCGCCCGGCCTGCACCTGAGGGCGCTCCTCTTCGGATGGTGCGCGGGCATCGACTTCAACACGCTGCTGATCCGGGGGATGCTCGGCCTCCTTCTCTTTGCCGGCTCCCTGCATGTCAGCCTGGAGGACCTTCACGCCAACCGCTGGGAGATCGGGACGCTCGCCACGGCGGGGGTCATCCTGTCGACGGCCATCGTGGGAGGCGCGGCCTACGGGCTCTTCAACGCCCTCGGGCTCGCGGTGCCCTTCCCCCTTTGCCTCGTGTTCGGGGCGCTCATCTCGCCGACGGATCCCGTCGCGGTCCTCGGGCTGATGAAGCGGGTCCGGACCTCGACCCACCTGGCCGCGACGGTCGCGGGGGAGTCCCTGTTCAACGACGGCGTCGGCGTTGTCGTTTTTGTCGCGCTCGGCTCCTGGGCCGGCCTCTTGGGTTCTGGCGAGTCCGGCGCCGTCCCGATGGCCCTCCCGTCGGTCGCCCTCCTGTTCGCGCGCCAGGTCGCAGGAGGAATCCTGCTCGGCCTGGCCGCGGGTTACGGGGCCTACCGGGCGCTCAAGAGCATCGATAACCGCGAATTGGAGCTTTTGATCACGCTCGCGCTCGCGCTGGCGACCTATTCGGTGTCGTTCTACCTCGGTGTCTCCGGCCCGATTGCGGTCGTCGTGGCCGGAATCCTCATCGGCAACCAGGGAAGGCGCTTCGCGATGAGCCCTTCAACCGTCGAGCACGTATATACGTTTTGGGGCGTCATCGACGATATCCTGAACGCGGTTCTCTTCCTGCTGATCGGCCTCGAGGTTTTTTCCGCGACGATCCGGGCCACGACGATCGCCGCGGCTGCGGGGATGGTTTTGATCGTCCTCATTGCCCGGTGGATCTCCGTCGCCGCCCCCCTTTTCGTCCTGCGCCGAGCCGGCCGTTACCCCCGGGGGGTCGTGACGCTTCTCACCTGGGGAGGCCTCCGCGGAGGGCTGTCGGTCGCGATGGCGCTCTCATTGAAACGGACGCCGTCGCATGAGCTCATTCTCGGATGCACCTATGGCGTCGTCGTCTTCTCCGTGCTGGTCCAGGGACTCACCATGGGAAGATTGCTCACGTGGTTTGACCGCGGACCGGGGCCGGAGGGCGGAGCGCCACCTGCGCCCCGACCGGGACCTGCCGCAGCCCTAAACACAAGAGCCGCTCCTTTCGAAGCGGCCCGTGTGACCTAACACCAAGCAAACCGTAAGAACTACAAACATTCACCGTTCTCTTGAACGATGCTGACTACGCGGAGTAAGACGTGGCTGGCGCAAAAACATTCAAAATTTCAAAAAGAAATTTGAGTGATATTTTGCTAAAACGCAATTAGCTTACGATCAACGCGTTAGTATACCACCAGAGGGGCCTCGATCTCCGGGATGCCCCCCTTGGGCGCGGCGGCGAGCGGGGCCTTGAGCGGATAACGGTACCTTTCCCCCTGGAAATTGCGGAAAACGACCTCGTCGTCCGTGATGCTCTCGACGTAGTCGGGATTGACCGGGACCTTGCCGCCGCCGCCGGGTGCGTCGATGGTGAACTGGGGCACGGCGTAACCGGTGGTGTGCCCCCGAAGGGCGCGGATGATGTCGATCCCCTTGCGGACATCCACCTTGAAGTGGCTGCCGCCGGTGATGAGGTCCATCTGGTATAGGTAGTAGGGTCGGACGCGCATGCGCAGCAGGCGGTGGACGAGCGCCTTCATGACGTCGGCGTCGTCGTTCACGCCCTTCAGGAGCACGCTCTGGTTGCCGAGCGGCACGCCCGCGAAGGAAAGCCGCTCGCACGCGGCCTTCAGCTCCGCCGTGCATTCCCTCGGATGGTTCACGTGGATGCTCATCCAGATCGGACCGTACTTCTTGAACACCTCGCAAAGCTCGGGCGTGATCCGCTGGGGAAGAAACACCGGGATCCGCGAACCTATCCTTATGAATTCCACGTGTTTGATGGCACGCAGGCGGCTGACAAGGTGCTCGAGCTTCCGGTCGGACAGTAGGAGCGGATCGCCGCCCGACAGGAGCACGTCCCGGATCTCCGGATGGGCCTCGATGTAGCGGAGGCCCTGCTCATATTCCGGATGGAAATTGTAGTCCTGGGCGTTCGAGACGAGCCGGCTGCGGGTGCAGTAGCGGCAATAAGCCGCGCACCGGTCGGTCACCAGGAAGAGCACCCGGTCCGGATAACGGTGCACAAGGCCCGGAACCGGGGAATGGGTGTCCTCGCCCAGCGAATCGAGCATCTCCCCCGGGCTGACCGTCATCTCCGCCTCGCGCGGAACCACCTGCTTGCGGATCGGGCACTCCGGGTCGTTCCGGTCGATCAGGTTGAAAAAATACGGGGTGATCGCAAGGGCGAGCTTCTTGTTGGCGTGTTCGCATCCGGCGGCCTCCTCCGGCGTGAGCGCCATGTACTTCTCCAACTGCTCCTTGGACGTTATCCGGTTCTTCAGCTGCCACGTCCAGTCGTGCCATTCCGACTCGGGTATATGCTGCCAAAGACCCTGGCCTTCAAACCATGACGATCGGTCTTCGGAGTAGGGCATTCTGGGAGGCCGCCACCGTCGAATACATGGCGCCGGTTGTCAAATCGGAGGTTTTGGAGGGTTAATCCGGCTTTTTGGTTGGCAGCATGGACCCGGAAGACTTTGTTCGACCCCCGATGCCGACGAACAAGCCCGCAGTTCTCGCCCTGGAGGATGGCAGCGTCTTCCGGGGGGTTGCATTCGGAGCCGACGCCACCATTGCCGGGGAATGCGTATTCAACACGTCGATGACCGGCTACCAGGAGATCCTCACCGATCCCTCCTATTTCGGCCAGATCGTCACGATGACCGCCTCCCAGATCGGCAATTACGGCATCAACGACGAGGACGCCGAGGCCGCCGTCCCCAAGGCGAGCGGCTTCGTCGTGCGCGAGCTCTCGCCGGTCGTGAGCAACTGGCGCTCAAAAACCTCGCTCGGCGACTACCTCCGCACCCACGGGATTCCGGGAATCAGCGAGGTCGACACGCGCGCCCTGACGAAGAAGCTCCGGGTCGACGGGGCGATGAAATGCTGCCTGAGCACGCTCCCGATCGCGGAGGAGGAGGCCGTTGGCCTGGCCCGGGGCTGGAAGGACATGGCCGGCTCGGATTACGTCAAGGACGTGACCTGCCGGGAGCCGTACGTCTGGCGGGACGACGATCCTGCAAACTTTAATCCGCCCTACATCCCCGTCGGCACCACCTTTGGGGCGTCCGTGGCCCCGTCCCGGAAGTTTCGCGTCGCCGCGTTCGATTACGGCGCCAAGCGCACGATCTACCGCAAGCTCGTCCGCCACGGGTTCGAGGTCCAGGTGTTCCCCGCCGCCTATACGGCCGGCCAGATCGCCGAGCACCGCCCCGACTGCGTCTTCCTCTCGAACGGACCGGGCGACCCCGCCGCACTCCCCTACATCTACAAGACGGTCACCGACCTCCTGCCGAGCTACCCGATCTTCGGGATCTGCCTCGGCCACCAGATGATCACCCACGCGCTCGGGGGATCGACGTTCAAGCTCAAGTTCGGCCACCGCGGCGGAAACCAGCCGGTCAAGAACGTCGAAACGGGAAAAGTCTCGATCACCGCCCAGAACCACGGGTTTGCGACGGACCCGAAGAGCGTCGAGAACCGGGGCGCGGTCATCACCGAGTTCAACCTGAATGACAACACGGTCGAGGGTCTGAGGCACAAGGACCTCCCCGTGTTCTGCGTCCAGTACCACCCGGAGGCGGCGCCGGGACCCAACGACGCGGATCCCCTCTTTGTCGACTTTTACCGGATGGTCGAGGCCCGCAAGGCGGGCAGGATCTGATCCGGACCCGCGAGTCCCGGGGCCTCTCAGGCCGGCCCCGCGCCCAGGTAGGCCGCGAATCTTGCCGCATCCTCGGGGACATCGACCCCGATCGTCGCGTCCTCGGTGATTCCCACGGCGATCTTGCGGCCGTTCTCGATCGCCCGAAGCTGCTCGAGGCGCTCGATACCCTCGAGCGTCCCAGCGGGAAGCTTGGCGAACTCCTCCAGAAAGGGCGCCTTGTAGGCGTACAAGCCCAGATGCTTGTAGCAGGGGTGGGAGGCAACCCAGCCCTCGGTCGGGTCGCCGCCAAGATCGCGGGGGTATGGGATCGGCGACCTTGAAAAATAGAGGGCGCGCCCCCCGGCGTCGAACACGACCTTGACCTGGTTGGGGTTGCGGAAGTCGGCGGCCGAGGTGAAGCGGGTGGCAAGGGTCGCCATGTCCGCCGGTCCGCCAATGAGTTCGGAAAGAAGACGGATCTGGTTGGCGGAGACGAGCGGCTCGTCGGCCTGGACATTGATCACGTGCTCGGCCCTCACGGTCCGGTTGGCCTCCGCAATCCGGTCGGTGCCGCTCCCGTGGTCGACGCGCGTCATCACGGTCCTGAAGCCTCCGGGAGCGAGGCAATCCGCAAGCAGGGGGTCGTCGACCGCGAACCACAGGTCGATTCCGGGGGCAACCTTGACGATCCGCTCCGCCACCCAGCAAAGGAGCGGCTTGCCTTTAATCTTGTGCAAGAGCTTCCTGGGAAACCTCTTGGATTCAAGACGGCACGGAACAATAATTGCTATACCTGGCATCCCGGGCCATGCTGCCATCTGGTTTTTGAGTTGCAAGCCGGGCATAGCTGCGAAGCGTAAACCACTCTACCTTCACTTTCCCCTGATCCATCCCTAATGAATCCAACCGATACGACCCCCTCCGGACAGGCCGTGGTCAAGGAGCTTGTTGTTCAGAACAAGCTGGGGATCCATGCGCGCCCAGCAGCGATGATCGTGCGCATCACCAACAAGTTCAAATCCGAGGTGTTTGTCGAAAAGGACGAGGAGCAGGTGAACGGCAAGAGCATCATGGGCCTCATGATGCTGGCCGCCGGCAAGGGCTCCAAGGTCAAGTTTCTCGCCACGGGCGAGGATGCGCAGCAGATGCTCTCGGAATTGGAGCAGCTGTTTGCGCGCAAGTTCGACGAGGCCTGAAAAGGCCCGCCCCGGGGCGGCCTAGAAACCATAGAACGCCCGCGCGGTCGCCGTTGTGGCCGACAGCCAGCGCGTCCAGCGTCACCCCGAACAGCCCCGCCGCGTACTCCGCCGTGTGCCTGAGGTAGGCCGGCTCGTTCGGTTTTCCCCGGTGGGGCACCGGCGCAAGGAACGGGGCGTCCGTCTCGATCATGAGCCTGTCGAGGCCCTGCGCCTTCGCCGCCGCCCGGACCCCGTCCGCGTTCTTGTAGGTGAGGATTCCCGTGAACGACCCGCGGCCGCCACGCTCGCACAAGCTCGCGGATTTCGGCCTCGCCCTCGGAGAAGCAGTGGAAGACGACGCGCCCCCAGTCGACCCCGCTCGCCTCGATCATGTCGACGCACTCGCGGAACGCGCCCCTCGAATGGACCACGACCGCGCAGCCCAGCCGCCGGGCGATCGAGAGCTGCTCGGCAAACGCCGCCTTCTGCAGGGCGAGGATCCTCTCCGCCGCCTCGGGCTCCTTCGGCAGGTGAAACCGGTCGAGCCCGCATTCGCCGAGCGCCACGGGCCTTTCGTCCGCCCCCGCCTCCCAGAAGCCCCGGATCGCCGCGAGCGGCCGCCTCCCAGCCCCCGTCGACCGAGCAGGGATGGATGCCGACCGAGTAGCGGATATTCTCCGGGTTCGCCCGGCAGAGGTCCCGGTAAAGACCCCAGTCGTCGGGGGCCGTTCCGATCGCCACCATCCGGTCGACGCCCGCAGAGCGGGCGCGCCGAAGAAGGTCCGGAAGGGCGCCGGACCTGGCGACGGCATCAAGGTGGGTGTGGGTGTCGACGAGGGTCATTCGGGCGTGCTCGGGCCGAGCATCGGAAATACGGGGCCCGCGCACAAGACCCTGTTGAGTTTGGAAAACCCGACCCCCATCCTCCTCGGCGTGGCCGACATCCTCAGCGTATCGAATCTTCATGTCGCCCGCGGACGGACCGAGATCCTCCGCGGCGTCCACTGGCGCGTCCAAAAGGGCGAGCACTGGGTCATCCTGGGGCCCAATGGCTGCGGGAAGACCTCGCTCCTGAAGGCGATCACGGGGTACCTCTCGCCCTCCTCGGGAGAGATCGCGCTCCTCGGGCGCGCCTACGGACAGGACGACTGGCGCGATCTCAGGCTCGAGATCGGCATCGTGACCTCGTCCCTCCAGGCCTCGATACCGCCCGCGGAGTCCGCCCTCGATACGGTCGTCAGCGGCCGCTACGCCCAGCTGGACCTCTGGGCCCGGCCGCCGCTCGGGGTGGTTTCCGAGGGCAGGAAGCTTCTGGGGTTCGTGGGGGGCGCGAGCCTGGCCCAAAGGGAGTGGGCGCACCTCTCGCAGGGCGAGCGACAGCGGGTCCTGATCGCCCGCTCGCTCATGGCCCGCCCGAAGCTCCTCATTCTGGACGAGCCGTGCGCCGGGCTGGATCCCGTCTCGCGCGAGGAGTTCCTGTGGTTTGTGGAGGCGCTCGCAAGGCGCCGATCCGGCCCCTCGATGGTGCTGGTGACCCACCATGCGGAGGAGATCATGCCGGCCTTCACGCACGCCCTCATCCTGAGGGAGGGCCGCGTGTTCGCGGCGGGTCCAAAGGGGAACGTCGTCACCACGCGAAAGCTGAGCGGGGCCTTCGGCGCCAGGATCACGGTGCGTCGCGGCCGCGGCCGCTACCTGGCCGCCGTGCGCCATCACAAGGGCCCGGCCGCGCGACTCTAGCACCCGCCTCACGGGCCGAAAACCCGGCGCCGTTTGGGCTTGTATATTCCTTAATCGGTATATACCTTCATAGGTATGAACCAGCCCATGCGGACCCGGCGACCGGCGACCAAGCTTGTGCAGATCTACCGGTGCCTGTGCGACCAGACGCGCCTGAGAATCCTGAGCCTCCTCCAGGACGGCGAGCTGTGCGTCTGCCACCTCCAGCAGGCCCTAGACGAGCCGCAGGTGAAGGTCTCCAAGCACCTCGCCTACCTGAGGGCCCGGGGAATGGTGGCCGTAAGGAGGCGGGCCAACTGGATGGTCTATCGCCTTCCCGAGCGCCCGACGCCGGAACTGCGTGCGAACCTCGCCTGCCTGCAGGACTGCGCCCGGGAGGAGCCCGCCCTTCGCTCCGACCTGGCCCGGCTGCGGAAGCTGAAGGCCGGGGCGGGTCGAGGCGGCCCGGTCTGCTGCGCACCGAAATCATGAGCCCCCCGCCTACAGGGTCCTGATCCTCTGCACCGGCAACTCCGCAAGGAGCATCATCGGCGAATACCTCCTTAGCGAGAAGGGCCGCGGTCGATTCGAGGTCCAGAGCGCCGGCTCGAGGCCCACAGGCGCCGTCCATCCCCTCGCCCTCTGGGTCCTCAAGGAAAAATACAACCTCGACGCGACCGGCGCACGCAGCAAGTCCTGGGATGAGTTCAAGGACACGAGGTTCGATTTCATCATCACGGTCTGCGATCATGCGCGGGAGTCGTGCCCGGTCTGGCCCGGGCAGCCCGTCGTGGCCCACTGGGGCTCGCCCGATCCGGCTGCGCTCGAGGGCACGCAGGAGCAGAAACGGCGGCTCTTCATCCAGGTCGCCTCCCAGATCGCGCGCCGCGTGGAGCTCCTCTGCGCCCTGCCCGACTCCGAGCTCAAGAAGATGCAGATTGAGCGGATCGCTGAGCGCACGCCGCTCCCCCGATGAGCGGGCCGGTCGCGACACGCGCCCCAAGGCGCCTCGACTTCTTCGAGCGCTACCTCTCGGCGTGGGTCCTCCTCTGCATGGTGGCGGGGGTCGCGTTCGGCAGCCTTTTCCCCGGAACCACCTCCGCGCTCAGCCGGATGGACTTTGGCCGCGGCTCGCACGTAAACGCGCCGATCAGCGTCCTGCTCTGGCTCATGATCTACCCGATGATGCTCAAGGTGGATTTCAGCTCCCTCGGCGGCATCGCCCGGCGGCCGAGGGGCCTCATGGTGACGCTCTTCGTCAACTGGCTCGTGAAGCCCTTCAGCATGGCGCTCCTCGCGTCCCTCTTCATGGGCCACGTGTTCGCGCGCTGGATCGACCCCGAGACCGCGAGGGGCTACACCGCCGGGCTCATCATCCTCGCCGCCGCCCCCTGCACGGCCATGGTTTTCGTCTGGTCGTACCTGACCGAGGGGGATCCGGCCTACACGCTCGTGCAGGTCGCCGTGAACGACCTGGTCATGCTCGTCCTCTTTGCGCCGATCGTGATGCTCCTCTGCGGCGTCGCCCACGTCGTCGTTCCTGCGCGGGTCCTCGTGACCTCGGTCGTCGTGTTCATCGTCGTCCCGCTGGCGGCCGGATGGGCGAGCCGCGCGGCCCTGCTGCGCTCGCACGGCCGCGAATGGTTCGAGCAGCGCTTCCTTCCCCGCTTCCACCCCGTCATGATCGGCGCCCTCCTCCTCACGCTGGTCCTGATCTTCGCCTTCCAGGCGGGGAACCTCACGAGCCGCTGGTTCATGGTCGCCCTGATCGCCGTGCCGATCGTCCTCCAGGTCTACTTCAATTCGGGGCTGACCTACCTCCTCATGCGCCTCCTCAGGGTCGAGCACAGCGTCGCGGCCCCGGGTTCCCTGATCGGCGCAAGCAACTTTTTCGAGCTCGCGGTCGCCGTCGCCATCACGCTCTTCGGCCCGGGCTCGCCCGCGGCCCTGGCGACCGTCGTCGGCGTCCTGGTCGAGGTGCCCGTCATGCTCTCGATCTGCAGGGCCTGCAACGGGACGCGGGGATGGTACGAGCGGGCGGTGAGCCCCCCCGCGCGGGCGCCCTAGGCAGGGCGCCGCCGGCATGCGGCCCGATCCGCGCCTCAGCCCCTCGAGGGCGCGAAGATCTCCGAGAAGAAGGCGTTCATGTCCGCCCACGAGCGGCGGTCCGCCGAGGGGCTGTAGCCGATGAAGCCCTTCATGCCCGGGAATTTCTCGGCCTTCGCGTCCGCCCCGGGATTCGTGAACGCGTGGAGCGCCCCGGCGTATTCCACAAACTTGTAGTCGACCTTGCCGTCATTGAGCGATTTCAGGAAGGCGTTGATCTGCTCCTGCTTCGTCGCGGGATCGAGGGCGCCGTGGCAGATGAGGATCTTAGCCCTGTTCCTGGCTGCGGCCTCGGGAGTGGCGGGAATCAGCCCCCCGTGGAAGCTCACGATTCCCGCGAGCGGCGCGCCCGAATACGCGAGCGCCTGGACGGTCGAGCCCCCGAAGCAGTACCCGATGGCCGCAACCCTCGCCGGGTCGACGAGGCCCGTCGCCAGAAGCTGGTCGAGGCCGGCCCGGGCGCGCTCGGCCATGAGGGGCTTGCCGTAAAACTGGCCGGCGAGTTCACCGGCCCTGGTGGGATCGTCGGCGACGACGCCCGCCCCGTACATGTCCAGGGCGAACGCGACGTAGCCCAGGTTCGCGAGCTGGACGGCGCGGCCCTTCACGTAGTCATTGAGCCCCCACCATTCGTGGACGACCAGGACGCCGGGAAGCTTGGCGTCCTTCACCCTCTGGTCGTCATAGGCCAGGTACCCGCGCAGTTTGACCCCGTTGTGGTCGTAGTCGATGTCTCGGGTCACGATGGAGGCTTGGGTGGACACGGCCGCGAGGGCCAATGCGAGGGCAGGGATCGTTGTCTTCATGGGTCGGGAGGATTTCTGCCCCAAGGTGCCCACCAGGGGCCGCGCGTCAAATCGGAGCGGGCGCCCCCGCGGCGCAGGCCCGGCCGCCAGCCCGGGTTCGGCCCGGGTCCCTATTCAGGCGTGAAATCCGCCCGCGATGTAATTCTTCAGGTGGTCGGCCTCGGCACGGCTGGTGTCGGCGACCCAGCGGGAGATATCGCCGATCGACACAAGCCCCTTCAGCTGGCCTTCATCGATCACGGGAAGGTGGCGGCATTTCTTCTCGGCAAAGATCACCATCGTCTGCTCGACGGTCGTGTCCGAGGTGATCGAGATGACGTTCTTCGTCATCACTTCCGAGACGCGGGTGGATTTCGGATTGACGTCCTCTCCGACGACGCGGAGCAGAACGTCGCGCTCGGTGAAGATTCCCGCGATGCGGCCTGCGTCGATGACGACAATGCAGCCGATGCGTCGCTTGTTCATTTCGGCCACCGCTTCGGCGATCGTGATCGTCGAGGCAACGGCGTGCACATCCGACCCTTTGCGCTCAATGAGCGCGGAAACAGGGGTATCCATGGGGTAATAGGGGATTTCTACTAGGGCCCATCATCCCCCCTAATCCGCCCGTTCGCAACCTCCAAAACGGCCGCAGGAAAGATTTTTGAGGGGCGAAGGCGATTCGCCGCCCCGAAGAAGGAAGAAGCTTGTGATTGCCGGTCAAAGTGGAGGGGAATCAAGGCCAGTACCGCCCATGAAGCCCCCCTTACTTCCATCGGAGACCTTCCGCCGCGTGATCCGGGTCGCGCGGTTCGATGGATTGAGCGTCCTCGGGGTGGCCGGCACGTTTGCCCTGATCTCGGCGCTCTGGCGCGACGTGCCCGGGGCCATCGTCGGCCTCCTTGTCGCGGCAGCCGGAGCCTTTGAGCTCCACGGCGTGACGCTCCTTCGGGCCGGCCGAACGCGCGGGATGAGCTGGCTCATTTCAAGCCAGCTCTACCTGATGCTCATCCTCGTCATCTATGCCACGGTCGGCTATGTGAGGCACGACATCACGCTCTGGCGCCAGGCGGTCACGCCGGAGTCCGCCGATGCGATTCGCCAGATGGGCAAGACCGTGGACGAAGTCCTCTTGCTGATGGTGCGGTTCACCTATGCAGGCGTGGCGGCGGCGACCGTGCTCTACCAGGGAGGGATGGCGGTCTACTACCTGAGGCGCCGCCAAGCCGTGGAGGCCGCCGTCCTCGAGGACCTCCCGGAATAGACGGGCCCCCGGGGGCCCCCTTTTCGGGGAGCCGGCGGAGGGCGCTCTTGCCAGCACTCCGTGGGTCCGCCACGGTCGCAGCGTGTCGTCACGGATACCCGCGATCCTAACGCTCGCCCTCGGCCTCGCCGCAGCCGGGTGCCCAGGCTTCGCAGCGGAGGCGAAGCCGGCGGGCGGGCTGCCCGATCTCGGGGGCAGAAGGGTCGTGGTCGCCGTCGAGGACGACTACCCCCCGTTCAATTACGTCCAGCCGGGCACCGGGAAACCCGTCGGATGGGACTACGACGCCATCCGCGAGATAGGCCGGCGGCTCAACTTCGCGCCCGAGTTCCGGGAGATCGCGTGGGACAGCATGATCCAGGCGATCGCGACCGGGCAGTTCGACATGGCGGCGAACGGGATCACCGTCACCCCGGAGCGGGCCCGCGTGGTCGACTTCTCCTCGAGCTATGCCCGGGTCCACCAGCGCCTCATGGTGCGCATCGACGAGAGGCGCTTCGCCTCCCTCGAGGAATTTTCGCGCACCGAAGGGGCCAAGCTCGGCGCCCAGAAAGGGAACACCAATTACACGAAGGCCGAGGATCTCGTCGGGCATTCGCGGGTCCTCGCCTACGACGGCTTCGGCGACCTGGTCCAGGCGCTCATTAACGGCGACCTGGACGCCGTCGTCATCGACGACGTCGGGGGCCAGGGGTATGTCGGAGCGAACGCAGAGCGCCTGCGCCTCCTCGACGGCGCCCTCGCCGGCCAGGACCTCGCGATGGCCTTCACCCGCGGCTCCGACGCTCCGGCCGGCCGTCGACGCGGCGCTGGCCGCGATGCGGGCCGACGGCTCGCTTGCCCTCCTGAACACCCGCTGGTTCACGCCCGCAAGGCAGGGGGCCGCAAAACCGTGATCGCCGCCCCGGCATGATCGGCCCAGACGGCAGACTCTCTCCAGGCAACGTCGGAAGGCTTTCGCGCGCGCCGTGGTGGCTCCTCGCGCTTGCGCTTGGCGGGACACTGTTCGCCTGGAGGGCCGCGACCTCCGAGGTCTACTCCGAAATCTTCGGACGGCTCCTCTCGGGGCTCGGTGTCACGCTCGCCGTCACGGCGATCGCATTCCCGCTCGCCATCGCGCTCGGCCTCGCCACGGCGCTCGGGCTCGTCTCGGCCTCCCCCGTCCGCCGCAACATCGCGATGCTCTACGTCCAGGTCGCGCGCGGGGTGCCGATCCTCGTGCAGATCTTCATCGTCGCATTCGTGCTCGTTCCCCTCGGGGTGGAGGGCATTCGCTGGGCCGGGGGCGGCCTCGCCTCGGGGCTCAGGGCCTCCGACGTTCCGATGGGGGTCCGGGTCGTCGCGGCGCTCGTCTGCGCCTACGGGGCGTTCGAGGCCGAAACCGTGCGGGGCGGCCTCACGTCCCTCTCGCGCGGGCAGGCGGAGGCCGCGCGGGCGCTCGGCCTCTCGCAGAGGCAGGCGCTCCGCCATGTCCTTCTGCCGCAGACCTTCCGCCGGATCCTGCCCACGCTCGGCAACGACCTGATCTCGCTCCTGAAGGACTCGTCGCTCGTCTCGGTCCTCGGGGTGCGCGACATCACCCAGGAGGCCCGGCTCTATGCGAGCGCGACCTTCCGCTACACGGAGAGCCTGACCCTCCTCGCCCTGCTCTACCTCGCCCTGACGCTCCTTCTGGCCCTGGGAGTCAAGGCGCTCGAGCACCGCTACCGCCGCCATGCCGCCTGAACCCGCAGCAAGCCCGCCGGCGGGGTCCCCGGTCCTCGAGGCCCGGGGCGTCGTCAAGCGCTTCGGCCCCGTCACCGCGGTCGGCGGAATCTCGCTCGAGGTTCGCGCCGGGCGGGTGACGGCGATCCTCGGCCCGAGCGGCTCGGGAAAGTCGACGCTCCTGCGCTGCCTCAATTTTCTCGAAATTCCGGACGCGGGCGACGTCCTGTTCATGGGGTCGCCCGTCCGCGCGAGGGACCGGGAACTCGACCTGCTCCGGTCCCGGGTCGGCATGGTCTTCCAGCAGTTCAATCTGTTTCCCCACCTGCTCGTCTGGGAGAACGTCGCGCTCGCCCCGAGCGTGACCCGGAGGCTCCCGAGGGAGGCGGCCCGGAGCCGGGCCCGGGATCTCCTTGCCCGCGTGGGCCTTGGGGACAAGGCCGGAGCCCATCCCTCGCAGCTCTCGGGCGGACAGCAGCAGCGGGCGGCAATCGCCCGGGCCCTCGCGATGGAGCCCGCGGCCCTCCTCTTCGACGAGCCGACCTCCGCGCTCGACCCCGAGCTGACCGGGGAGGTGCTGGCCGTGATGCGCACCCTCGCCTCCGACGGGATGACGATGGTCGTCGTCACCCACGAAGTGGCCTTCGCGAGGGCGGTCGCCCACGAGGTCGTTTTCATGGACGCGGGCCAGGTGGTCGAGCGCGGCACGCCCGCCCAGGTGATCGACCGGCCCCGGAACGAGCGGACGGCCCGGTTCTTCGCCCGCTGAGGGCGCCGGCGCTTGCCCGGGCGCCGATCCTGCCGTAGTATCGGTCGATGTCCAAGGAGCGCTATATAGAGGCGAAGCAGCGGTGGGCCGAGAAACAGAAGGCCCGCGGCTTCGCGGCCAGGCCCGTGCGCTCGGCCGATCGCCTGCCGCCCGGCCAGAGCCTCACGAAGGGCTTCCCCGTCCTCGACCTCGGCGTGCAGCCCGAAATCGCCCATGCCGACTGGTCCCTTTCGATCGACGGCCGGGTCGAGAACCCCGTGACGCTCGGCTGGGAGGCGTTCAACGCCCTCCCCCAGGTGGAGGACGTGAGCGACTTCCACTGCGTCACGACCTGGTCCAAGTTCGACTGCCGCTGGGGAGGCGTCGCGCTCACGACGCTCTACGAGCTCGCGCGCCCGGGGCCCGACGCCCGGTTCGTCTATTTCTCGAGCTACGACGGCTATTCGACCAACGTGGCGCTCGAACGCTGCCTCGATGACGACACGCTCGTCGCAACCTCGTTCGGCGGCGAACCCCTGGCGCGGGAGCACGGAGGGCCCGCGCGCGTCATCATCCCGAAGCTCTACGCGTGGAAGGGGGCCAAGTTCGTCAAGGCGATCACGTTCCTTCCCGAGGACAAGCTCGGCTTCTGGGAGGTGCGGGGCTACTCGAACACGGCGGACCCCTGGACCGAGGACCGCTACGCCTAGCGGGAGGGCGCACCGCAAAGCGTTCCTTTTGGAGGGCGTGGGCCCTCCTAATGAAGCGCGCCTGTCCCGGTCCCGGCGCCCGAAACGCTCTCGCCTTCCCCGCGCAGCGCGGCAATGTCGGCTCCGGAAAGTTCATGGCCCCTACCCCTTCCCCCGAGCCGGATGAGACTGCGAGCACCGATGACGCCCTAAGGGTGGACGGTTTCAAGGGCACGCCCGAGGAGATCGAGCGCCAATGGTTCAGGGAGGTCTACACCGGCCGGGGCGACACGATGCGCCAATTGACCGTCCGCGCCGTCCTGATGGGAACGGTGCTCGGGGGGGTTCTCGCGCTGACGAACCTCTACATCGGGCTCAAGGCCGGATGGGGAATCGGCGTCGCCATCACCGCGTGCATCGTCTCGTTCATCGTGTCGTCGGCGCTCGTGCGCTTCAGGATCTCAAAGGCGCCCATGACGATCCTGGAGACAAACTGCACGCAGTCCACGGCCGACGCGGCCGGTTATTCGACGGGGGCCACGATGGTCTCGGCCTTCTCGGCCTACTACATGATCAACCAGCAGCCGCTTCCGCTCGGTCTCTCGCTGGCCTGGGTTTTCTTCATCGCCGTCCTGGGCGTCACCATGGCGATTCCCATGAAGCGCCAGATGATCAACGTGGAGCAGCTGCGCTTCCCGACCGGGATCGCCACGGCCGAGACCCTCCGGGCTCTCTTCGCCAAGGGCAAGAGCGCGGCGCAATCGGCGCGCGGCCTCACCTGGGCCGCGGTGGCCGCCGGGATAAGCCAGTTCTGGACGGACGGCCTTGGGACCATCAGCAGCAAGCTGGAGCCCTACGGACTGGGGAACCTGGTCGAGCGTGTGGACAAGGTGGTTTTTGGACCGGTCTGGATGGGCCGCACCGTGACCTTCATCTGGGACCCCGTCTTCCTGGGAGCCGGGGCCCTGATGGGCATACGGGCGGCATCCAGCATCTTCTTTGGAGGTATTCTTTGCTGGGCTGTCTTTGTGCCCATCATGCAGGCGCAAGGCGTCATCGTGGGCACCGGATACCGCGCCATCGTGCCGTGGACCCTCTGGGGGGGCGTGTCCTGCATGGTCGTGTCCGGGCTCCTCGCCTTCGCCCTGAATTGGAAGGTGATGGCGCGCGCCTTCAGCGGCATTACCGGGCTTTTCGGCAAGGGCAAGAGGCCCGCCGACCAGATGGATGCAATCGAGGCTCCGATGTGGTGGTTCTTCATCGGACAGGTCTTTTCCCTGGTGGGCCTCGCATGGCTCGCCAAGGTGAGCCTCAACCTTCCCGTCTGGGAAACGGTTGTGGCCGTGGTGCTCTCGTTCTTCCTGGCCCTGGTCGCCTGCCGCGTGACGGGCGAGACGGACACGACCCCGATCGGCCCCTTGGGAAAGGTCACCCAGCTGCTCTTCGGCGCCCTCAATCCAGGCAACATGAACATCAACCTGATGAGCGCCAACATCACCTCGGGCGCAGCCATCGCATCGGCGGACCTGCTGACCGACCTGAAGAGCGGATACCTGCTGGGCGCCCATCCGCGGAAGCAGTTCCTCGCGCAATTCTTCGGGATCTTCACGGGCACGGCCGTGACGGTCCTGGCCTATCGGGTCCTCGTTCCCACCGCATCGGTGCTCGGTTCCGACCAATTCCCGGCTCCAGCCGCGCAGACGTGGCGGGTCGTGGCGATCGCGCTCAGCAAGGGCTTCGCCGCGCTCGGAGCGGTCAATGTTTGGTCCATCATCATCGGCGCAATCGTGGGCGCCCTGCTCACTCTGCTGCCGCTCTGGTTTCCGCGCGCGGCAAAGTGGATGCCTTCGGCCTCGGGCGTGGGGCTCTCCTGGACGTTCCACTGGTATTACGGGCTCCTCTTCTTCCTGGGCGCCCTGGCGGCTTGGCTGATGGAGAAAAAGTCCCCGGAGAAGGCCAACCTCTACAATTTCCCGGTCGCGGCGGGCGTCATCGCCGGCGGCTCGCTGGTGGGCGTCGCGCTCATCTTCTACCAGAATATCCCGGTCGTATGGCACCAGCTGATGGCGCACTGACGGCTCCCAACGTCACCGGAAGCCCGGGCTGACCCCACGGTCCTCGAACACAACAAAGGAAACATCATGCGCTGGTACCATTATCTGTCCTATTTCTTCGGGGGCGCCTTCCTCGTGAACGCGCTGCCCCACCTCGCGAACGGCCTCTCTGGCCATGCGTTCCAGAGCCCCTTCGCCTCCCCGCCCGGCGAGGGGCTGTCATCGTCCACGGTGAATGTCCTCTGGGGGCTCTTCAACCTCGCGGTCGGCTATCTCCTCGTGTGCCGGGTCGGAAATTTCGAGCTGCGCAGGACCCGCCACGTCCTTGTGCTCGGGGCGGGGGTCCTCCTCTTTGCGATCATGCTCGCGCGCACCTTTGGCCGCCTCCACGGCGGCCTCTAGCGCCTCGCGTGCGGACCGGGCCGCGGAGGCCCCGGGGCGGCCTACGCGGGGTCGAGGCGCTTCACGTCCTTGATGGCCCACTTCGTGACCGTAAGCCCCCTCGCCGCGCGACCGCTCAAGGCCACGGCGCCCATGTCGAAGTCGAATTCCCGGATGCGGGCCTTGCTGCGCCCGTCGAGCGAGACGTGGAGCTTCTTCGGCATCGCCTTCTCGCTCGGGCTCACGTCGAGGTAGACGACCCGGGAGCCGTCCGACTTCACGAGCGGGTAGAGCTTGTCGCGGGTCACGCCGCCGATCTGGAACCGCTTGGCGTAGGCCTTCCCGCTCGAGCCGTCCTGGTAGATCATGGTGTAGAACGAGGTGTCCCCGTCCTTCGGGAAGACCGTGCAGTGGAGGATTCCGAGGCCCATGAAGACCTTGTCGGCCACCTTGGAGACCTTCATCGAGCCGTCGCTCATGATGCAGAGCACGCTGTCGAGGATCGTGCATTCCTGCACGAACTCGTGCTGGCGCCAGTTCAGCCCGATGAAACCCTCCTCGCGGTTCACGTAGAGCCTCTGGTTGGCCGACACGACCTCGGCGGCGCTGATCTGCTCGATCTCGTCGTATTCGGTCCGCCGCTTGATTCCCTTGCCGTACTTCTCCTGGAGCATCTCGAACCACTTGACCGCGTAGGCCGTCAGGTTCTTCAGGTCGTGGCGCACCGCCTTCATCTCCTCCTCGATCTTCTTCAGCTTCTCGTCCGCCTCGAAACGGTTGTAGGCCGAGATGCGCTTGATGCGGATCTCGGTCAGGCGCACGATGTCGTCCTCGACGATCTCGCGGCGCAGGCGTTTGACGAAGGGCATGAGCCCCTCGCGGATCTCGGAGAGGACGCTCTCCCAGGTCTTCGACTTCTCGATCCGCCGGTAGATGCGCTCCTCGATGAAGATCCGCTCGAGCGAATCCCAGTGCCACTGCTGCTCGAGCTCCCCCTGGCGGATCTGCAGCTCCTTCCTCAGGAGGTCGACCGTCTTGTTGACGCTGCGCTTGAGGATCTCCCTGACCCCGAGGAACACGGGCTTGTCCAGGTCGATCACGCAGGCCGAGGGCGATATCGCCACCTGGCAGGCCGTGAAGACGTAGAGCTGCTGGATCACCTTCTCGGGCTCGGAGCCCTGGGGCAGGTGGACAAGGATCTCGACCTTGTCGGCGGTGTTGTCGTCGACCCTCTTGACCTTGATCTTGCCCTTGGCGTTCGCCGCCAGGATCGCCTCGATGACGGATTCCGTCGTCGTCCCGTAGGGCAGTTCCGTGATCGCCAGGAGGACCTTGCTCCGCTGCTCGATCCGCGCGCGGATCTTAACCTTGCCGCCGCGCTCCCCGTCGTTGTACTCGGAGAAGTCGGCGATGCCGCCCGTCGGAAAATCCGGGAAAATCCGGAACGTCTTGCCCTGCAGATGGTTGATGGCGGCGCGGCACAGGTCGTTGAAATTGTGGGGCAGGATCTTGGTCGAGAGGCCGACCGCGATGCCCTCGGCCCCCTCAAGGAGCACGATCGGGAACTTCGCCGGAAGGGTGACGGGCTCCCGGGCCCGGCCGTCGTAGCTCAGCTGCCAGGGGGTCGTCTTCGGGTTGAAAAGGACCTCGCGCGCGAAGGGGGTGAGCCTTGCCTCAATATAGCGGGGGGCCGCGGCCTCGTCCCCCGTCAGGACATTGCCGAAGTTCCCCTGGGGCTCGACGAGCCAGCCCCTCTGTCCCATCCCGACCAGCGCCGCGCCGATCGAGGCGTCCCCGTGGGGGTGGTAGCGCATGGTGGCGCCGACCACGTTGGCGACCTTGTGAAAGCGCCCGTCGTCCATCTCCCAGAGGGTGTGGAGGACGCGCCGCAGGACGGGCTTGAGTCCGTCGTCAATGTGCGGGACGGCCCGGTCAAGGATGACGTAGCTCGCGTAGTCGAGGAACCAGGTCCGGTAATTTCGCTCGAGGGGCGCCTCGGGGCCTTTGCCGGATCCAGGGTACAGGGGTTCTTTGGGCATGCTTCGGAGTTGGGGGCTCAGACCTCGACGACGTCCTTCTCGACCCGCAGGTTGTCGATGATGAAGTCCTGGCGCTCGGGCGTGTTCTTGCCCATGAAAAAGGCCAGCAGCAGTTCGCTGTTGTGGACGTGGTTGAGCGAAAGCGGCTCGAGGCGGATGTCCTCGCCGATGAAGCCCTTGAACTCCCCGGCCGAGATCTCGCCGAGGCCCTTGAACCGGGTGATCTCGGCGGACGCCCCTAGCTTCGCGACCGCCTCCGCCCTCTCCGCGTCGGAGTAGCAGTAGTGGGTCTCCTTCTTGTTTCGGACGCGGAACAGCGGCGTCTCCAGGATGAAGAGCTTTCCGTGCGCTATCAGCTCGGGGAAGAACTGGACGAAGAACGAGATGAGGAGAAGGCGGATGTGCATCCCGTCCACGTCGGCGTCGGTCGCGATGACGACCTTGCCGTAGCGGAGCCCGTCGAGGCCGTCCTCGATGTTGAGCGCGGACTGGAGGAGGTGGAACTCCTCGTTCTCGTAGATCACCTTCTTCGAGAGCCCGTAGGTGTTGAGCGGCTTGCCCTTCAGCGCGAACACCGCCTGCGTCTGGACGTCGCGGCACGCCGTCAGCGAACCCGCCGCCGAGTCGCCCTCGACGATGAAGATCACGCTGTCCTCGCTCCTCTCGTCCTTGTCGCCGAGGTGCAGCCGGCAGTCGCGCAGCTTCCGGTTGTGGAGCGACGCCTTCTTGGCCCGTTCTCGCGCCAGGTTGCGTATGCCGGCCAGCTCCTTGCGCTCGTGCTCGCTCTCCTGGATCCGCCTAATCAGCGCGTCGGCCGTCTCCGGGTTCTTGTGGAGGTAGACGTCGAGCGACTGCTGGACGAACTTGCCGATGAACTCCTTGATCGTGGGCCCGTCCGGGCCGATCACGCTCGATCCGAGCTTCGTCTTCGTCTGGGACTCGAACACGGGTTCCATCACCCGCACGGAGACCGCGGCGACGACGGACTGCCTCACGTCGGCGGCGTCCAGGTCGCGCTTGTAGAAATTCCTGAGCGTGTCGACGAACGCCTCGCGGAAGGCCTGCAGGTGGGTCCCGCCCATCGTCGTGTGCTGGCCGTTCACGAAGGAGAAGTACTCCTCGCCGTAGTGCGAGCCGTGGGTGATCGCGATCTCGATGTCGTCGCCCTCCAGGTGGATGATCGGGTAGAGCGGCTCGCCGATCAGGTTCTTCTGCAGCAGGTCCTTGAGCCCGTTCTCCGACTTGAAGGGCTTCCCGTTGAGCATGAGCGTGAGCCCCCGGTTCAGGAACGCGTAGTTCCAGAGCATGTCCTCGACAAACTCGGTCCTGAACCTCAGGTCGGAGCCGAAGAGCTCGGAGTCGGGCGCGAACTCGATCAGGGTCCCGTTGCGCTCGGAGCTCTTCGCGACCCGGTGGTCCTTCTTCAGCTTGCCCTTCGCGAACTCCACGAGCTTGGTCTCGCCGTCGCGGAACGCCTGGGCCTTGTATTCGGCGGAGAGGGCGTTCACGGCCTTCTGGCCGACGCCGTTAAGGCCGACCGCCTTCTTGAAGGTCTCGCTGTCGTACTTGGCGCCGGTATTGATGACCGACACGCATTCGAGGAGCTTCCCGAGCGGAATGCCGCGGCCGAAGTCGCGGACCGCCGCGCGGCGCTCCTCCAGGTCGATCTCGATCCTCTTGCCGGAGCCCATCGTGAACTCGTCGACCGAGTTGTCGATCGTCTCCTTGAGCAGGACGTAGATCCCGTCCTCGGCGTGCGCGCCGTTTCCGAGGCGTCCGATGTACATGCCGGGCCTCAGGCGGATGTGCTCGGTCGAGGAGAGGGTCTTGATGCTGGCCTCTGTGTAGCCGGTTGCCATTTTTCCTGAGAGTCCCGCTCGCGAACCCCGTGACAAGCGAATTTGTGCGGGCCTAATTCAGAAACATGGCCTCGTCGGTCTGGAAAAGGCTGTGGGCGAGCTTCGTCCAGGCGTCGAGCGGCGCTCGGCTCCTGAAGGCCTCGGCCCCGGGCTCCACCTGCAGGGCGTTCTTCCTTCTCAGGTTCTGCATCGAGTTCTCGGCAAGCCTTGCCTGGGCCTGGGCCGCAAGGGACGCCCTCTCGGACTGCGCCGTCGGGGCCGGGCCCTCAACGGAGGAGCCGCCCGGGTTGGCCTCGACGTAGCTCAGGCACAGCCGGGTCTCCTCCGGGCTCGGGGGCCGCTGGAACACGTCGAGGTAGAGGACCGCCACCCGCAGCTCGTCCGTCGTCTGCTCCATGAATTCCTGGGTGTGCACGAGCTTCCGGGCCGTCTCGATCACGAGCGGGCTGTTCATCAGGAAGAGCTGCTGCTGCGGCACCTGGGTGAGGAAGCGCTTGCCCGTCGGCACGCTCGGGTTCGGGAAGTTGAACTGGGTGAGCACCTCCGCCGGGTTCCTGCGGTCGATGAAGGCGTAGACGGCCCTGCGGGAGGCGAAGCCGCCGCTGCCGATCGGCACGGGCCTGCCGCCCATGGTCAGGTCGATCGTCCCCGCGATCGCGAGGATCGAGTCGTGCAGCTGCTCGAAGTCGAGCTGCCTCACGTTGCAGCGCCACTGGAGCCTGTTGTCGGGGTCCGTGTCCGCGTATTTCGGGTTTCCGGCGCTCGACTCCTGGTAGACGCTGCTGAGCATGATGAGCCTCTGGAGCTTCTTGATCGACCAGCCCTCCTCGACGAAGCGCGACGCCAGGTAGTCGAGGAGCTCCGGGTTCGTCGGCGGAGCCGACTGGTTTCCCAGGTCGTCCGGCGTCGGGACGAAGCCCGTCCCGAAGTGCTGCTGCCAGACCCGGTTGACGAGGACCCGGGCGGTCAGCGGATCCGAGGGGCTCGCGATCGCCCGGGCGAGCTCGAGCCGGCCGCTGCCGTTCCTGAACGCGATGGGGTGCTTCGGGTCCGGGGAGAGGATGCTGAGGAAATGGCGCGCCACGACCGGACCCTTGTTCTGGGCCTCACCCCGAAGGAGCACCGGATAGTCCCTCGGGGACGCCACGTCCACGAGGACGTTCGCCTTCGGCGGCGCCGCGTCGCTCGCCTCCAGGTTGCCGATCTCGGTATTCGCCTGGGCGAGCCTCTTCTGGATCTCGCGCCGCTTCTGGGCCCGCTCCTCCTGCGGGAGGCCCGACCTGCGAAGGGCGACGAGTTCGGCCTCCACCGCGGCCTTGGCCGCCCCGGCGGCCTGCATCCTCGTGAGATAGTCCACGAGCTCGGGGGTTTTCGGCACGGGGTGCAGCCACGGCTTTTCGGCCGGCTCCGCCGTGTTCGCGAAGACGGAGTAAAGGGAGTAGTAGTCGGCCGTGGGGATCGGATCGAACTTGTGGTCGTGGCACCGCGCGCAGGAGACAGTCAGCCCGAGGAACGCCTTCGTCGTCACGTCGATCCGGTCGTTGATGATGTCGTTCGTGCTGTTCTCGAAGCGGTTCCCGAGCGTCAGGAAGCCGAGCGCGGCGAGCCGCGTCTGGTCGACCCGCTCGCCCGGCCTGCGCGGCCGCTTCAGGTCCTCGGCGAGAAGCCGGTCCGCCGCGAGCTGCTCCACGATGAACTCGTTGTAGGGCTTGTCGCTGTTGAAGGCGTCGATCACGTAGTCGCGGTAGGTCCACGCGAACGGGTACCGCGGGTCCTCGCGCTGGGGGGTGTCCCCCTTCGTGTCGGCGTACCTGGCGACATCGAGCCAGTACCTCCCCCAGCGCTCGCCGTAGCGGGGGGACGCGAGGAGCCGGTCGACGACCTTGGCCCACGCGTCCGGGGAGTCGTCGACCAGGAACCGCTGCACCTCGGCCTCGGTCGGCGGCAGCCCCGTCAGGTCGAAGGTCGCCCGGCGGATCAGCGTATACTTGTCCGCCGGGGGATTGGGCTTCATCGAGCTTTCCTCCAGCCTAGCCAGGATGAAGGCGTCGACCGGGGTCCTGCACCAGGCCGCATCCGACACGGCCGGGACCGCGGGCCTCCTGACCGGCAGGAAGGACCAGTGGTCGCGGCCGACGCCGCCGTACGCGGGCGAGCTGCCGCGCGAGACGAGCGAGCGCGGATCGGGCGCGCCGCGGCGGATCCACTCGGTGACGTCGGCCACCTGCTGGTCCGAAAGCCTCTCCCCGTTTGGGGGCATCTGCAGGTCGGGGTCCCTGTAGCTGATCGCGTCGACGAGAAGGCTGTCCTCGGGCTTCCCGGGTTCGATCGCCGGACCCGTGTCGCCCCCGTGGAGCAACCCCTCGCGCGTATCGAGCATGAACCCGCCCTTGATCTTGTCGGCGTCGTGGCTGTGGCACTTGTAGCAGCGGTCGACGAGGACGGGCCTCACCCGCGCCTCGAAGAACTGGAGGTCCTCGGGCGAGGCCGCGGGCGGGGTCGCCGCCGCCGCCATCGGTGCCGCGAGCGCCAGAGCCGCCCAGAGAAACCCCGCCGCCTTTCCGCCAAGTCCGATCACGCGAGGAGGGGCGCCACCACGTTCCCGGCGACGTCGGTCAGCCGGAAGTCGCGCCCGTTGAAGCGGTACGTGAGCTTCGTGTGGTCAAAGCCGAGGGCGCGCAGGATCGTGGCATGGAGGTCGTGGACGTGCACCTTGTCGGTCACCGCCTCGGCGCCGAACGCGTCCGTGGCCCCGTAGACCTGCCCCCCCTTCACGCCGCCGCCTGCCAGCCAGACAGAGAAGGCGCGCGCGTTGTGGTCCCTTCCTGGGTTCTCATAGCCGTTCCGGTCGCGCGTCGGCTTGCGCCCGAATTCGCCCCCCCAGATGACAAGCGTCGAGTCGAGGAGTCCCCGCTGCTTCAGGTCCGCCAGGAGCGCGGCCACCGGCTGGTCGATCTCCTTGGCCTTCTTCGTGATCCGTTCCTGGAGATCCTGGTGATGGTCCCATCCGTCGTGCCAGACCTGCACAAACCGGACACCGCGCTCGACCAGGCGGCGGGCGAGGAGGAGCTGCTTGCCCTGGGGCGTGTTTCCGTAGGCCGCCCGCATCGCATCGGTCTCCTTTTTCAGGTCGAAGGCGTCCGTCGCGGCCGCCTGCATCTTGAAGGCGATCTCGTAGGATTCGAGCCGGGCCTCGAGCACCTGCTCGTGCTGGAGGTCCCTTGAGCGCATCTCGTCGAGCTGCTTCACCAGATCCATCTGGCGGCGCTGCTCGGCCGCGCCGATGTAGGGGTTGCGGATGTTCTGGATCATCTGCTGCACCGTCGCCACCTGGGTGTTGACGCTCGAGCCCTGGAAGACGCCAGGAAGGAAGGCCGAGCCGTAGTTCGCCGCGCCTCCCGACGGCAGCCCCCCGTTGCGAAGGGAAATGAATCCGGGGAGGTTCTGGTTCTGCGTGCCGAGCCCGTAGACGACCCACGAGCCCATGCTCGGCTTCGTGATCCGAAGCGAGCCCGTGTTCATGAACACGGTCGCCACCTCGTGCGCGGGGATGTCCGTGTACATGGAGCGGATGACCGCCATGTCGTCGACGTGCTGGCCGATCCCGGGGAAGAGCTCGCTCACCTGGGTGCCGCTCCGCCCCATGGGGGTGAACCTGAAGGGCGAGCCCATCGCGACGCCGCTGTCGCCGATCGGGCGCCCGTCCATCCGCACCAGCTCGGGCTTGGGGTCCCAGGTGTCGATGTGCGAGGGGGCCCCCTGCGCGAAGATATGGATCACGGCCTTGGCCGTGGCCGGCAGCGGCGGGGCCCTCGGGGCGAGGGGGTTGGAGGAAGGCGAGAAGCCGTCCGGCTCGGCCCCCGAAAAGAGCTCGGCGGGATCAAACAGGGTCGCCAGGCTGAGGGCGCCAAGGCCCATGCCCACCCGGTTCAGGAATTTCCTGCGGGTCAGGAAGTAGTCCTCGATCGACGTGGACACTCCGCAGCATGGGGTGTCGCCCTGCATCGGCGTGAGAGGGATATGGGTCGGGGGCATTGTTGCAAACAAATGACGCCCGCGGCGGCCGGGAGTTTCCGTTAAAACCGACGAATGCAGTTGATACGCCTGAAAACCCGGCTTACTTGAGCGAATCCTCGTTTAGGAGAGCCCGGGGTCCCCGGGTTGAGATGGCTGCAGGATCCGCGGCCAAATCCTTCGAACCTGATGCGTCTCACAGCGCCGTAGGGAAAACAGGGCCGCCCGCGAGACGCGGGGGGATCTGTGACCCGGCCGGTGTTGTGGGCCGCGGCCTAAAAACATCCCCCTATGTCCCCATCGAACGAAGCCTCCCCCGCCGGGCACCGGCTATTCCCCGCGTCCAAGCGAGTTTACGTGGCCGGGTCGCGCGACGACCTGAGGGTCCCCATGCGCGAGATCGAGCTGTCCCCCACCCGCCTGCCCGACGACACCCGGGTCCAGAACGAGGCCGTCCGCGTCTACGACACGTCGGGGCCCTGGGGCGACCCCGCCTTCCACGCCGACCCGGCCCTCGGGCTCCCCGCGCTCCGCGAGCGCTGGATCCGGGAGCGCGGGGACGTCGAGGAGATCGAGGGCCGCACGGTGCGCCCGATCGATGACGGCTACCTCTCCGCGGCGCACCGCGAGCAGGCCGAGAGCGAGGGCCGCAGGAATCCGATCAAGTTCTTCGACAGCCGGGCCCGCCGGGTGCTCAGGGCGAAGCCCGGATGCCGCGTCTCCCAGCTTGCCTACGCCCGCCGGGGGATTGTCACGCCGGAGATGGAGTTCGTCGCGATCCGCGAGAACTCGAAACTCCAGCGCGCGGCGGACCTTCTCGAGCTCACGGCCAACGGCCCCAGGAATTCCCTTTGGCGCCAGCACCCCGGCCAGGGCCTCGGCGCATCGATCCCGCGCGAGATCACCCCGGAATTCGTGCGCGACGAGGTGGCCCGGGGCCGCGCGATCATACCGGCCAACGTCAACCATCCCGAGCTCGAGCCGATGGTGATCGGCAGGAACTTCCTCGTGAAGATCAACACGAACATCGGCAATTCGGCGGTCGCCTCATCGATCGACGAGGAGGTCGAGAAGATGCGCTGGTCGGTCAAGTGGGGCGGCGACACGCTGATGGACCTCTCGACCGGCCGCAACATCCACCAGACCCGCGAGTGGATCGTCCGCAACTGCCCCGTCCCCGTGGGAACCGTGCCGATCTACCAGGCGCTCGAGAAGGCCGGGGGTCGGCCCGAGGACCTGACCTGGGAGCTCTTCCGCGACACGCTGGTCGAGCAGGCCGAGCAGGGGGTCGACTACTTCACAATCCACGCCGGGGTGCGGCTCCGGTCGATACCGTCCACGGCGCGGCGCATGACCGGGATCGTCAGCCGCGGGGGCTCGATCATGGCCAAGTGGTGCCTCTCGCACCACCAGGAGAATTTCCTCTACACCCGCTGGGACGAGATCTGCGAGATCATGGCGGCCTACGACGTCTCGTTCTCGATCGGCGACGGGCTGCGTCCCGGATCGATCGCCGACGCGAACGACGAGGCGCAGTTCGCCGAGCTGAAGACCCAGGGCGAACTCACGGTCCGGGCCTGGGAGCTCGGAGTCCAGGTGATGTGCGAGGGCCCCGGGCACGTGCCGATGCACATGATCGCCGAGAACATGGACAAGCAGCTCGAGTGGTGCCGCGAGGCGCCGTTCTACACGCTCGGGCCGCTCACGACCGACATCGCGCCCGGCTACGACCACATCACGAGCGCGATCGGCGCCGCGATGATCGGCTGGCACGGCACGGCGATGCTCTGCTACGTGACCCCGAAGGAGCACCTCGGGCTTCCCGACCGCGACGACGTCCGGGCGGGCGTGATCGCCTACAAGATCGCGGCCCACGCCGCCGACCTGGCGAAGGGCCATCCCGCGGCCCAGTACCGCGACAACGCCCTCTCCAAGGCGCGCTTCGAGTTCCGGTGGGAGGACCAGTTCAATCTCTCGCTCGATCCCGAGAAGGCCCGCGAGTTCCACGACGCCACGCTGCCCCAGGACAGCGCGAAGACCGCGCACTTCTGCTCGATGTGCGGCCCGCAGTTCTGCTCGATGAAGATCACCGACGACGTCCGGCGCTACGCCGAGGAGCAGGGGCTGACGACGGAGGCCGCGATCGAGGCGGGGATGCGCGCCAAGTCCGGGGAATTCCTGGAAAAGGGCGGCGAGATCTACGTGGACGCCTCGAAATGAACGCAGCCGAGGCGATTGCCGGGATCACCGTGAACGACCGGCCCCATGCGCTGGCCGCCGGGGCCACGCTCCTCGCGCTCCTCGGCGAACTCGGGCTGGCCGAGCGCAGGGGCGTCGCGGCGGCGGTGAACGGCGAGGTGGTTCCCAAGGCGGCATGGGCAACCCGGAGTCTTGCCCGCAACGACCGCGTCCTCGTGATCCGCGCGACGCAGGGCGGCTGAGCCGCCGGGAACGGCCGATGCAGATCGTCGTCATATCGCCCGAGTCGAACGACGCCCGCGAGGCGGCCTCCATGCAGGGGCTCTTCGAGGCGGGCCTCGAGCGCTACCACGTCCGCAAGCCCGCATGGACCCCGGCGAGGCTCGAGTCATGGCTTCTTTCGCTCCCCGCCGCCTGGAGGCCCCGCATCGTGGTCCACGCCCAGGCGGGGCTCGCCCGGAGGTTGGCGGTCGGCTGGCACGAGAGGGACCGCGGCCGCGGAACCGGACCGCGCGGCCTAGGCAGGTCCTGCCACGACCTCCTGTCGCTCGGCCGCCGCCTCGGTTTCTATCCCTACCTCTTCTTTGGCCCCGTGTTCCCTTCGATCACGAAGCGGGGCTACGGTCCGGCGGCCGATTTCCCCTGGGAACGGCTCTCAAGGGTCCTGAAGCGGAGCCGGGCTCCCGCGCAGACGCGCGTCTTCGCGATCGGGGGGATCACGCCCGGGGGGCTCGCCCGGTGCGCCGCCTTGGGATTCGACGGGGTCGCGGTCATGGGAGCCGTCTGGAACGGGCCGGATCCGGTCGGCGCCTACCGCGCGCTGCGCGCCGAGGCGGCGAGACTGGAGGCCCCGCGCCATGCCGCCTGACCCCCAGAAATGGCCCCCGGTCATGTGCCTCACCCAGGACGGGCTCCCGCTCGGCCATTCGGAGCAGGCGGAGCGCCTGTGCGCCGCCGGGGCCCGCTGGATCCAGCTGCGGATGAAGGGCGCCGACCCCGCCACCTGGCTCGCCGAGGCCAGGGCGACCGCCAGGGCCTGCCGGCGCCACGGCGCCATCCTGGTCGTGAACGACAGCGTCGAGATCGCCCTCGGGTGCGGCGCCGACGGCGTCCACCTCGGCGGCCAGGACGGCAGCTGGCGCGACGCGCGGCGCCTGCTTGGCCCCGACCGGATTGTCGGGGGCTCCATGAACCGTCCCGACGACGCGCGCAGGGCCGTCGCCGCGGGCTGCCTCGACTACGTGGGGGTCGGGCCTCTGCGCTTCACCGCGACGAAGACCGACCTTTCGCCGCTCCTCGGATTCGAGGGGACCCGGGAAATCATCGCCCTGCTCCGCGGGGTCCCCGCGTGGGTGATCGGGGGCGTGGAGGCGTCCGACGCCGGGCAGCTTCGCCGGACGGGCGCCGCGGGCGTCGCCGTCTCCTCGTCCCTCTACCGCGGGGGCCGGATCGAGGAGAACCTCCGCGACTTCCTCGAGGCATGGGCCGCATCCCCGTCCCCCCGCGAGGTCACTTCATGAACAGAGGCCCCCTCACGATCGCCGGAGTCACGTTCTCCTCCCGCCTCTTTGTCGGGACCGGCAAGTTCAGCTCGGGATCGGTCATGCGCAAGAGCCTCGAGGCCTCGGGCACCGAGCTGGTGACGGTGGCGCTCGGCCGCGTGAGGACGGGCGGCGAGCCCGACGACATCCTCGACCACGTGGACACCGCGCGCTACAGGCTCCTGCCGAACACCTCGGGCACCCGCTCGGCCCGCGAGGCGGTGCTTGCCGCCGAGCTCGCGCGCGAGGCCCTGGAGACCCACTGGCTCAAGCTCGAGATCCACCCGGACCCGAAGTACCTGATGCCCGATCCCGTCGAGACGCTCCTCGCGACCGAGCTCCTCGTGAAGCGCGGCTTCATCGTGCTGCCCTACGTCCACGCGGACCCGGTGCTCTGCAAGCGCCTCGAGGAGGCGGGGGCGGCCGCGGTCATGCCGCTCGGCGCGCCTATCGGAAGCAACCGGGGCCTCGAGTCCCGCGCGTTTCTGGAGATCATCATCGCCCAGAGCCGGGTGGCCGTCGTGGTCGACGCGGGTCTCGGGGCGCCCTCGCATGCGGCCGCGGCGCTCGAGATGGGCGCCGACGCCGTCCTCGTCAACACCGCGATCGCGGCCGCGGAAGACCCGGTGGCCATGGCCGCGGCGTTCAGGATGGGCGTCGAGGCCGGGGCGAGGGCCCGCGACGCGGGGCTCGCCGGCCGCGGGCCCGCCGGCGCCTCCGCAACGTCGCCCCTCACCTCGTTCCTGGAGGAATCCGGCCCATGAGCTTTGTCGACCTCTGGCGCCGCCACGACTTCGCAGCCGTGGCCCGCTCCATCGCCTCGAAGACGCCCGCCGACGTGGGGAGAGCCCTCGGCAGGCCGCGGGGCTCGGTGGACCTGGAGGATTTCGCTGCGCTCCTCTCACCCGCCGCATCGGCCCGCCTGGAGGACATGGCGCAGGCCGCCCACCAGCAGACGGTCGAGCGTTTCGGCAGGACGATGCGCCTCTACGCCCCGCTCTACCTGTCGAACGCCTGCGCGAACGTCTGCACGTACTGCGGCTTCAGCGCGCACAACCGGATCAGGCGAAAGGTCCTCTCCGACGACGAGATCCTGGCCGACGCGAACGTCCTGCGCGCCCACGGGTTCGAGAGCGTGCTGCTGGTGACCGGCGAGGCGGGCCGGGTCGGGACCGACTACCTGGCGAACGCGATTCGCGTCCTCAGGCGGCATTTTTCCGGGCTCTGGATCGAGGTGCAGCCGCTCTCCGAGGAGGACTACGGCCGGCTCGCTTCGGACGGCCTGAGCGCGGTGATGGTCTACCAGGAGACCTACGACGCCGCGGCCTACGCGAGGAACCACCTGAGCGGGCCGAAGGCGGACATCGGCTGGAGGCTCGGGACCCCGGACCGCCTCGGCCGCGCCGGGATCAAGAAGGTCGGTCTCGGGGCCCTCTTCGGACTGAGCGACTGGCGCGCCGACGCCTGGTTCACCGGGCTTCATCTCCGGCACGTCGAGACGGTCCACTGGCGCACGAGGACGTCGGTTTCGTTCCCGCGCCTGCGCCCGCACGAGGGCGGCGCAACCGAGGTCACGCCCTTCTGCGAGCGCGACCTCGTCCAGGCCGCGTGCGCGTTCCGCCTGCTAAGCCCCGAGTCCGAGCTCTCGCTCTCGACCCGCGAGAGCGAGGCGTTCCGCAACAGGGCGTTCAAGCTCGGCTTCACCGCGATGAGCGCCGGCTCGCGCACGAACCCGGGCGGGTACGCGAGCGATCCGGGCTCCCTGGAGCAGTTCGAGATCGACGACGCCCGGAGCCCCGCCGAGGTCGCCGCGTTCCTCAGGTCGCAGGGCTACGAGCCCGTATGGAAGGACTGGGACCGCGCCTACGACGGATTCGCTCGCAGCGAGTCCGGGGCGCTGATCTCATGATCGCCCCGCCCGATGGCCCTCAATCCTGAAGAAATCGAGCGCTACAAGCGCCACCTTTCACTCCGGGGGTTCGGACCGGCCGCCCAGGAGAAGCTGAAGACGTCCTCGGTGCTCGTGATAGGCGCCGGCGGCCTCGGCTGCCCCGCGCTCCTCTACCTCGCGGCCGCCGGCGTCGGAAGGATCGAGATCGTCGATCCCGACACGGTCGATATCTCGAACCTCCAGCGCCAGGTCCTTTACGTGAGCGCCGACGCGGGTGCCAACAAGGCGCAGACGGCCGCGCGCCGCCTGGGGGCGCTGAACCCGCTCGTCCGCGTGGAGGCGCACCCGGTCCGCTTCGACCGTTCAAACGCCCTCGACCTCGTGCGCTCCTGCGACCTGGTCGTGGACGGCTCGGACAATTTCCCCACCCGCTACCTCGTGAACGACGCCTGCGTCCTCGCGGGGCGCCCCTTCATCTACGGCGCGATCCAGGGGTTCGAGGGACAGGTGAGCGTCTTCAACCTGGGGGGCGGCCCCACCTATCGGTGCCTCTTTCCCGAGCCGCCCGAGGCGGGCACGGTGCCCAACTGCGCCGAGGCGGGGGTCCTCGGCGCCGTGACGGGGCTTATCGGGACCGCGCAGGCCTGCGAGGCGGTCAAGGTGCTGGCCGGCATCGGCGAGCCCCTTTCCGGAAGGCTCCTCGTCTGGGACGCGCTCACCATGGCCTCCTTCACCGTCAGCCTTCGCCCCGATCCCAACGGGCGGAGGATCACCGAGCTGCCCCCGGAGGGCTACGGCGAGACCTGCAGGCCCGGGATCCAGGACGACGAGGTCGATTGCGACCGCCTCCGGGCAGATGCTTGGCGACGGAAATCCCCTCCAGATCGTGGATGTACGGGAGGGCTGGGAGCGGGAGCTCGCGGTGATCGACCCCTCCGTCCATGTGCCCCTGGGCCGGCTCGAGACGCTCCCGCCCGGCGCCCTCGCCGCGCTCGACCCCTCGGTCCGCACCGTGGTCTACTGCGCGGCGGGCGTCCGCAGCTTCCGTGCGATGCAGATCCTGCGCACGCGCCACGGATTCAAGGAGGCGCTGAGCCTGCAGGGGGGGATGCACGCCTGGTCCCCGTGAACGCGCCCTTCTGCATCCTGACGATCGCGGGCTCGGACAGCGGCGGCGGCGCCGGCATCCAGGTCGACCAGCGAACGATCCGCGCCATCGGCGGCCATGCGCTGACGGCCGTCACGGCGGTCACCGCCCAAGACACCCGCCGGGTTCACCTCTGGGATCCGGTCAGGGATTCGCTGATTCGCTCCCAGATCGAATCCGCGCTATCGGGGTTTCACGTCGCCGCGGTGAAGACGGGGCTCCTGCCGGGAACCCGGGCGATCAAGGCCGTGGCCTCCGCGCTCGCGCGGGTCCCGGCCATCCCGCTGGTCATCGACCCCGTCCTTTCCTCGTCGAGCGGAACGCGGTTCCTCTCGGACGCCGGGGTGCGCGCCCTGCGGACCCTGCTCTTCCCCGCCGCCTCCCTCATCACGCCGAACTGGCCCGAGGCGGCCGAACTCACGGGAATGGGCGTCAGGACGCACGCCCAGGCGGCGAAGGCTGCGGCGGCTCTCGCCGACGAATGCGGGAGGCCGGTCCTCGTCAAGGGCGGCCACGCCATGGGCAGCTTCTGCCGGGACTGTCTTCTTGTTCCGGGCGGCGAGCCCGTCTGGCTCGAGGGCCCGCGCATCCTCACCTCGAACACCCACGGAACGGGCTGCGTCCTCTCCGCCGCGATCGCGGCCTGGCTCGGCCGCGGCGCCACGCTCCATGAGGCCGTGAGATTCGCAAGGGCGTTCCTGCAGCGCGCGCTCACACGCGGCCGCAGCATCCGCTGGGGCGAGGGCCGGGGCACGGCATTTTACGGGGCCCGCTGAGGCGCCGGGCTCCGATCCGCCAATTGCGGTTGGAATCGGTCCCGGCCTCGTCTAGGAAGCGGCCCAACCCCCCATGAAACGGCTCCTCGCGCTGGTTCCTCTCGTTGTGATGGCAACCTCCCTTAAGGCGGTGGACAAGGTTCCGGAGTACGACATCACCGACACCTTCGTGACCGGTCCGACGATGCTGCTGCGCGCCGGCAAGGACGGGGAGATCCGGGAGGTGTGGTCGGGGATGGACGCGGCGAGGAAGCGGCACGTGCCACTCTTCCTTGAGACCTCGATCTTCGGGAGGGTTCGCTCCGAGGGCGCCGGCTGGCTCGACCTGAGGAGCCTCAGGTACCATCACGCCGGGACCCGTCCGGGCTACATCCACCTCCTGTCGGACGACGGCCAGGTCTCGATCGAGGTCACCTCGAGGAAGGGCGCGCCGCAGAGCCCCGTATTCGTGAGGTACGCCTTCGCCCGTCCGGTCGACTTCAGGCTTTCCGCGCATTTCAAGTACCCCGAATTCACGCAGGCCTTCCAGGCCGACGACAGCAACGGCAGCGCAGATTTCACGACGCTCTGGAGGGGCGAAAACCCCGTCCTGACCACGACCGAGGGTCCGAGGCTCGTCCTCGCGACGGAGCCCCTGGGCCGGACGCTTGCGGTCGACAAGACCGGCCTCGAGAAGGAGGTCGACTCGACCCGGGAGGTCCTTCTCTGCGTCGACGCGACCGAGAAGGACATGACCGCGGTCAAGGCACAGGGCTACGCCGCCTCGTGGGTCGGCCTCCTCGGCGGGACGGGCGGGCCCGGCACCGTGTCCCCGCCGGGCCTCGTCACGCTGACGACCGACAACCCCAAGTTCGATCGCATGTTCGCGTACTCGCTCGACGCGATCAACGCATCGCAGTTTGCCTCCGGCGACGTGATGGCGGATGTCTTTTTCTACAGGGACTCCTGGCTGAGGGACGGCACCTACACGATGATCGGGCTCTCGCTGGCCGGGGGTTTTGACTCGGTGGACCGGTACTTCGCGTTCTGGACCTCCCAGAGGGATTTCTCCGTGGGCGGAGAGCGGGAGGCCCAGCAGCCCGCAATCGCCATCACCGGAATCTGGTACTATTCGCTCCTCAACCCGAACGCCGGCGCATTCCTGGGCTCCGCGTGGCCGTACGTGAAATACTACGCGGACTACTATGTGGGCCGCGTCGAAAGGGAGGGCATGCTGAACCTCGCCGAGGAGTGGATATGCTTCATCCCCGCCCCCTCGACCTGGCCCAACGCCGAGGTGTACAGCGGGCTCCGAACGGCGGCGAAGATCGCCGCAAAGCTCGGCCACGACGGCGAGGCCCGCCAATGGAACGCGGCCGCCGACAAGCTCCAGGCCAGGTTCCTCGCCCAGGCCTACGACAAGGCAAAGGGCCGGATCATCCCCATGGCGGGGCCCGCGGGCAAGGTGTTCACCGACCCGGAATACCCGAAGGCCGAGAGCCGCAACGGGCCCCTGCGCGACGACCGCGTCGACGCCGGAATGCTGATCATCGGCCGCCTCGGCGCCTTCGGGCCGAACCAGGGAATCCTCCCCGTCGACGACCCCCGCTTCGCCTCGACCCAGGCCGAGATCGTGCGCGACCTCGAGAATCCCGACCATTCCATCTATCGCTTCGGGCCCAACCCCGGGAGCCCCCATGCGCCCGGCGGGGAGCTCGACACGTGGCCCATCATCATGTCCTGGGCGGCCCAGGACGAATGGCTGCTCGGGAGGACGGACCTCGCATGGAGGTACCTGCTTTCGGGCATCGTGAACAAGGCGGGCTATGACGCCGACGCCATGAATGACTACCTTCCCGAGTACTGGGACAAGAGGGGCATCCCGGACAAGCCGATGATCGTGTGGTCGCACGGTGATTTCGTCACCTCCACGCTCCTTCTTCTTCTCGGGCTCAACCTCGAGGCCCCCCGCGCCGATCTGGGCCTCGCACCGAGCCTGCCGCCTGGGATGAGCCGCGCGCGGATCAGCGGCTTCAGGATCAGGGATTGGCGCCTCGACGTGGACCTCGAGAGGGACGGCGGCCGGGTGAACGTTTCGGTCAAGGCGTCAAGGGAGGCGGGGGGCGTCCTCACGATCCGCCTTCCCTTTGACAAGGTCGTGCACGTAAAGGCCGGCGGCGAGGCCCGGTTCATCGCCGATCCAAGCCGCTACTACCTCGCCTTCGGCAGGTCCGCGAACGCCCCTGAGAGGGCCAGGATCATCTCCAGGGTTCTCCTCGGGAAGGAGCCCGCGCGAAACCCTGAGACGATGACGGCGGCGGAGCTCGAGGACTTCATCGTGTCCACCGAGACCCATTTCCTCCCCGGATCCCCCTGAAGGTTCACGGCATGAGATAGACCTCGACCAACCCGACCCCCGTCGAGTTGTTGATGCCGCCAAGTTCGAGCGTGTAGCTGCCGGACGGAAGCGCAGCGACCATCGCGCAGTCGGCGGAGCCGCTCGGAAGGCTGAAGGCCCCCACCGCGTTCATGTCGGCGGCGGTCGCCCTTCGCACGGTCGCGGCAACCGTCGAGGAGCCCGGGTTGAGCGCGTTGCCCCATCCCGTGTTGCTTGCGATCAGGGCGCTCGAGGAGTCATAGAGCCCGATCGTCGGCTGGGAGATGACGCCCGAAACGTCGAACGGAGAGCCGGCGAGCGCGGGCCCGACTCCGCGCAGGAGAAGCTGCACGGGCTGGCTTCCCTGGATCACAAACCCGGCGATCAGCACATTTGCGCCCGAACCCACGTCGGCCCTTGCGGAGATGTTGACGAGGCTTGCGGTCGGCGTCCCCGTGTCCGCGTCGTAGATTTCCGCGAGCCCGACCCCGGTCGTCGAGCTTATGCCGGCAAGCTGCGAGGTGTAGGAACCCGGCGACAGGCTCGTGAGGATCGCCGAATCCGCGGAATTGGCCGGAAGCGAAAAGGCCCCCACCTGCGCGAAGGCGCTTGCGAGGGCCTGCCCCCCGCCCCAGGCCGCGTCGGTTTCGAGGGCGGAGCCGGCGCTTGAGAAGAGGGTCAGCTGCGGCTGCGCGAGGACCCCGGGCACATTGAAGGGGGCCGCCCCGAGGGTCGGTCCGACGCCCCGCAGAAGCACGTTCTTCTCCCCCGAGCCCTGGACGACAAAGCCGGCGATCAGGATGTTGCCCCCCGTGCCGACATTGGCGCGCGCCGAAAGGTTCACGATTCTGCCCGCCGGGGTGGGCGTCGGCGTCGGGCTCGGAGTCGGGGTCGGCGTCGGCGTGGGTGTCGGGGTGGGAGTCGGCGTGGGCGAACCGGCCGACGTGGGGGTCGGGGTCGGTGTGGGCGTCGGGGTCGGAGTCGGGGTCACGGTCCCGACGGTGAGCGTCGCCGGGGAACTCGTCACGGTCGACGAGCCGCTCGTCACGACCACCGTGTACGCCCCCGCGTTTGCCGAGGAGGCCGCGGGGATCGTGTAATCGGAATTGACCGCGCCCGCGATCGGGCTGCCGTTCAGGTACCACTGGAACGAGAGGTCGCCGGGGCCGGTGGCATCAACGTAGAGGGTGACCGTTCCCCCCGTCGACACCGACTGCGTCACCGGCTGGGTGGTGATCGCAAGGCTCGCCACCACCGCCCTGCCCAGCCGGCTGGGGTTGTACTGGTACATCGGCCAATCCGCCGTCGCGGAGCCAGCGCCGATGTCAAACGCGTAGACCTTGTGGTCGTTGCTTCCGAAATAGAGGGTCGTCCCCGCGATCACCGGCGAGGACCGGATCCAGTCGTCGCTGGCGTAGATGCGCACCAGCGTCCCCGAGGCGCTCACCGCATAGATGTTGTGGTCGTAGCTGCCGACATAGACGACGCCGTTCGAGTCGACCGCGGGCGCACTCGCGCGAACCTGGGTGCCCAGGTTGTACTTCCAGTTGAGGGCCCCCGACGAGGCTCCGAGAGAGTACAGGTAGCCGTCGTAGCCGCCGAAGTACACGGAGCCGTTCGCGAGCGCGGGCGCCGAGGTCATGGCGTCGCCCACCGCGTAGGTCCAGCGAAGATTCTTGTTCGAATCTATCGAGTAGACGTTTCCGCTGAGCGTCCCGAAATAGAGGTTCCCCGACGAATCGATCGCCGGAGCCGTGTAGATCTGCTCCCCGGAGACCGGGGTCGCGTACACCCACTTCTGGGACCCGTCCGGATTGAACGCGTAGACCGAGCCAGCGTCGTTCGCGATGTAGATCGTGCCGTCGGCTGCGATCGTCGGGGCCGCGTAGGACACCCCGGAGACGGGGGCCGACCACTTGAGCGCCCCGGCGGAGGTGAGCGCATAGAGTTTGCCGTTGTCGTCGTGGACGTAGATCGTCCCGTCGGAGCCCACGGCCGGGGAGGACGACACGCCGTTGTCAGGGCCCGAGCCCGACGTGGGCTCCGGCATCGTGTAGACCCACTTTAGGGTGCCCCCGGTGCCAAACGCGTACACGTTGCCGTCCGTGCAGCCCGCATAGACGGTCCCGTCCGAGCCGATGGCCGCGGAGCTCGTGTCAAACACGCTCTGGCCCGCGTGGCTCCAGAGGATCGAGCCCGCCTGGCTGATGGCGTAGAAGGAATTGTCGTTGCTGCCGACGTACACCGTCCCGTCCGGCCCCACGGCCGGCGAGCAGGTCACCGAGTCGCCGGTCATCGCCTGCCACCGCGAATCCGCGATGGAGAGCGTGAATTCGCCGATGTCGTTGTCCGTCTTGCCGTCCACGCTGATCAGGTACGTCGTTCCCGCGGTCGCGTTGAAGGAGCCGAGGCACTGGCTCACATCGGCCGTGGTCCCGACGCTGCCGGTTGAGGCGACCGCCGTGACGAGCGACAGCGTCGAGAATGAGCTGCCCGTGTAGACGGCGAACTCGGGGTCGAAATCGTAGCTGTAGGCGGACACCTGCACGTGGCCCGTGGAGGGCGCCGTCCAGGAGTACCAGAGCGAATGGCCCCCCGCGATTGCCGAGGATCAGCGGCTCCCCGGCCTGGCGGCTCGCGTTGGCATTGGCGTCGAGCACCGACACGCTCGGTCCCGAGAGGATTCTCGGCGAGGAGATGGAATCGTAATTGGGGTCGGTATTGATCGCGAGGATCGTCTGCCCGCTCTGGACGGACTGGGCGCTCTGGCCCTGGACCAGGATCTGGTACGTGGTCCCGGCGGCCGCCTGGAACGTGACCTCGCTGTAGGGGACGGTCCCGGACGATCCCTCCAGAGGCTCGGTCCCGAACTGAGCGTTGTCCTTGACCAAGGTGAGGGAACCGAGGCTCGAGCCGGTGTAGACGCCGAGGAGCGTCGCATAGGTGCTACCCCCGGTCAGGAACATGCCCCCGCCGGTCCCGCTCGTGTCAATCTCGACGCTCGCGTCCTCGGGGGCGGTCCACTGCCACCAGAGCGAATGCACGCCCGCGGTGCCCGCAACGGTCGGCGTCCCCGACTCGGGGCTAAGCGGCGAGTCCGCGTTGTTCGAGCGCGTATAGGGATCGAGGCCGACGAGATGGGTCCGGCTGGCGAACGTGTCGTTCGGCGGCGTGCTTGCGGCCGTCGCCAGAGCATTGGCGAGGTCCAGCCGGCCCCCGGTCTGGGCCAGGCCGGCGAGCGCGGGGATGCTGTCCGCACAGTTGAGGATCCGGTTGATGGTTTCGCGGTACGTGTCGCTTGGGTACTCCGCCCTCAGGAGCGCCACCGCGCCCGTGACGAACGGGGTCGCAAGCGACGTGCCGCTCTCGTATCCGTAGCTCGTCGCCCCCGCGTTCGAGGTCGAAAGGATGTTCTCACCCGGCGCGAAGATCTCGACCGAGCCCGAGCCGTAGTCCGAGAAAAAGGAGGGCAGGTCGCGGTTGTCGGTGGAGCCGACCACGATGATGTTGTCGAGCGGGTAGTCCGCCGGAAACTCCGGGGAGATGTCGATGTTTTCGGCGCTGTTGCCGGCCGCAAAGACGCAGATGATCCCCGCCTTCCCGCACTTCTGGATGGCGTCCATCTCGGCCTGCGAGCCCCCCGAGCTCCCGAAGCTCCCGTTGATGACGTTCACGCCGTGAGCAATCGCGTATTCGTAGCAGATGAGCTCGTCGGAGACCGTGCCCGAGCCGTCGCTGCCGAGGAACTTGAGCACCATCAGCTGCACCGTCCACGCAACCCCGCTCACCCCGATGCTGTTGTTTCCCACCGCGCCGACGACCCCCGAAGTGAACGTGCCATGGCCGACGTCGTCCGTGGGCAGGCCGGAATAGGAAACGGCATTCAGGCCGTTCAGGCTGTCCACCACGCTGATCGAGTCCGGCTGGCCGGAATTGCTTATCGATGCGTACGAGGCCGTGGTTCCCGGATGGGGATTCACCCAGAGGTTGGCGAGAAGGTCCTGGTGCGTCGTCAGCGCCCCGGAATCCACCATGCCCACGATGACATTCGGGGCCGCCGTCAGGGCGTTCCAGCCGGATTCCGCGTGGATGTCGGCGCCCGCGACGCCGCCGTTCGCGCCCGAGTTGCTGAGCCCCCATTGGCTGCTGAAATCGGGGTCGTTCGGAACCGCAAGGCCCCGGCGTATGAGGTCGGGCTCGACGTATTCGTAGCGGCCCGTGGCCATGAGCCTCTTGACCGCCGCCGCCACGGTGTCCCCCGCGGCGAGCTTGATCACCCGGATGTTGCCGAACCGCGGGAACTGCGCCCTGAGGCTTAGCCCCTCGGTGCGCTCCGTGGCGTCAATCGAGGCTTGGATCGACGCCTTCGGCTTGGCAATGACCACCCCCTCCCGGTAGCCCTGCGCGTTTCCATTTGCGCCGAGGAGCGTGCCCTGGGACAGGGGCGATGCGCCGGCCGTGTGGGAAAACACAGCCAATGCCAGTGCGGCGATCATGCAATGCATGACGCTTATAAACATTGATTTAGACATCGAATTAAAGGGGTGCGGTGTCAGGGGTCTTGTGGCTACGGACCTGGGACGCCTGACGGGGTGCCATTGTTTCGCGGGCCGGGGGGTTTCGTGTCGATGGGATCGGGGTTGGACTAGGTTTCCTGCCTCAGGATTTCAAGCGGGGGATGTTCAAGCACGCCCCGCCCGGCGACAAGCCCCGTCGCAACGGCGAGCGCCGAGACGATTGCGACCGCCGCGGCCAACTGCACAAACGGCTCCGAGGCCGCCACGTGAAACACATAGCGGGCCAGCAGCTCGTTGCCGGCGACGGCGAGGATCGCGCCGACAACGGCCGCCTGCACGCCGAGGACGGCGTACTCGACCAGCTGGATGAGCGCCAATTGGCGGCGCGTCGCACCCAGGGTCCTCAGGAGCACGGTCTCGCGGATCCTCTGGTGCCGGCCCATGAGGACCGCGCCCGCGAGCACGATGAGTCCGGTCGCGACGGTGAAAAGCGCCATGAACTGGATCGCGAAGGCGACCTTGGAGAAAATTCCGTCGAGCGTCTCGACGACGAGGGCCAGGTCTATCGCGGTCACGTTGGGAAACTGGTCGACGACCGCCCTTTGCACCCTCCCCGATTGCTCCGCCGAGCTGGCATGGAGCGCCGCGACGTAGGTCTTGGGCGCCCCCTCCAGGACACCCTCGGGGAAGACGACAAAGAAGTTGGGCTCAAGGCGTCGCCATTCGACGGACCGGATGCTCCCCACGCGCGTGCGAACGGGGAGACCCTGGACGTCCCAGTCGATCTCGTCGCCCAGGTGCAGCTGCATGTCGCGGGCAAGCCCCTCCTCGACCGAGATCGGCGCGGGACCGCCGCCCGGGTCGGCTCGGCCCGTGAAACGGCCCTCCACGACCTTCTCGGAGGAGGCGACCGTTCCCCGGAAGGTGGACCGGTATTCGCGCCGGAGCGCCCAGGCGGCGATCCGGGCATCCTTTGCATGGAGAAGCGTTTCCACCGGCCTTCCCCTGACCGAGGTGATTCTCATGGTGACAATCGGCGCCCGCTCGACGACCGGTGAGCCCTCCGCCGCGGCGGCCGCCTCAAGCGGGCCGATCTGGTCATCCTGGATATCGAAAAAAATGAGGTTGGGCCGTCCGAGGGAATCCGCACCCTGGATCTCGCGCAGGAGCGTGGTCCGCACCAGGAAGAGCGCGAGGACGAGGAAGGTCCCCAGGCCCAGGGAAACAAGGAGGAGGACGGTCCTGTTGTTCGGCCGGTGCAGGTTGCCGAAACCCTGGCGCACGACGTACGGGAGCGCCTTGGGGACGAAGCGCCGGGCAGCCCACGCAACGGCGATCCCGAGCCCCGAGAGAACAAGGAAGCCGAGCCCCAGCATCCCGGCGAAGCCGAGCCCGACAACCACGGCGCCCGTCTGCCAGACCGCAAAACCCGCGACGGATGCGGCGATCAGGGCCCCTATCGCGAGCCTCCAGGGATCGGGAGCCACCGCTGCGCGCTCGGCGATGGCCGAGCGCAGGGCGGCGAGCGGCGGGATCCTGCGCACCGAGAGGAGCGGCAGGAGCGAAAACAGAAAGCAGATGACGACTCCCGCGCCCGTGCCGCGCAGGAGCGCCGGCCACGAGATGAAGAAGTCCACGTCGATCGGCAAAAGGCCCCTGAAGACGGCGGGAAGCGCCCGCTGCACGGCCACGCCGAGCGCCCCGCCCGCAAAAGCGCCCGCAAGGCCGAGCGCGAGCCCCTGGACCAGGTAGACCGCGAAACTCTGCCTCGCGCTCGCCCCGAGGCAGCGGAGCACGGCCACCGTGGATATCTTCTCCCGGATGTAGGCGTGCAGGGCGCTCGCCACGCCGATCCCCCCGAGGACGAGCGCCACGAATCCCACGAGGCTAAGGAACCCGTCGAGGTGCGACACGGCCTGGCCGAGGTTGCGCTTGCGCTCGCCGACCGTCTCGAACGAGAGGCGCAGCGTCGGGAAGCGCTCCTTCATCTCGCGCACCACGAGATCGGCGTCGCCGCCCGCGGGAAGCCGGACCATCGCACGGTACCGCGCCAGGGCCTCGGCTCCCGAGAGCCCCGTGCCGGCAAGCGCCGCCATCGGGATGTAGGCGCGCGGCGCCATCATCGCGACCCCCGGGGATTCGCCGGGGACCTTCCTCAGCGTCCCGATGACGGTGAAGACCGTCTTCCCGAGCTTCACCGGGTCGCCCACCTTGAGCCCGTACTGGACGAGGAGCGTCGGCTCGAGGACGGACGACCGCGCCGGCCGAGCGCAGCAGGGCGGCCGCCCCGGCCGGATCCGTCTCAAACCTCCCGTAGAAGGGAAAGCCGCCCTCGACGGCGTGGACCTGGACGAGCCGGAGCCGCCTAAGGGCGGGGAAGGTCATCATCGACGAGAACGTCTCCTCGCGGGCCAGCTCCCCCTTGAGCGCGCCCAGGTATCCGAGGACGGGCGCCGTCAGGGGCGCCGGGGCCGTGACAAAAAGGTCCGCGCCGAGGAGGCCCTTCGCCTCGAGGTCGATCGCCTGCCGGACGTTCGCGCTGAAGGAGCCGATCGAAACCAGCGCCGCGATCCCGAGCACGACCGAGAGCGAATAGAGGAGCAGGCGCCTCCGGGAGGCGCGCGAATCGCGCCAGGCCATGTTCAGGATGAAGCGCATGCGAGTCAGCCGGCGGCCCGGGTCCGCTCATCCGAGGTCACGGTGCCGTTTCTTAGCCGCAGGATGCGCTGGCAGCGCCCCGCGAGCTCGAAATTGTGCGTGACGAGGACGAGGGTCGTTCCCCGCTCGCGGTTGAGGCCGAAGATCAGTTCCACCATGGCCTCCGCCGTGTCGCCGTCCAGATTCCCGGTCGGCTCGTCGCAGAAAAGGATCTTGGGGCGGTTGATGAAGGCGCGGGCGAGCGCGACCCGCTGCTGTTCGCCCCCGGAGAGCTGCACCGGGTAATGCTCGAAGCGGGCCGCCAATCCGACGCGCTCCAGGAGCCCCCTGGCCTGCGGCTCGCATCCGCGCTCCCCCCGGAGTTCCAGCGGGACGAGGACGTTCTCCAAGGCCGTCAGGGTCGGGATCAGCTGGAAATTCTGGAAGACGAAGCCGACGCTTTCATTGCGGACGCGCGCCCGCGCATCCTCGTCGAGGGCGTCGAGCCGCTCTCCGGCGAGCTCTATCGAGCCTCCGGTCGCCCGGTCGAGGCCCGCGCAGAGGCCGAGAAGGGTCGTCTTTCCGCTGCCGCTCGGTCCCACGATCGCGATGCTCGCTCCCGCCCCCAATTCGAAGGACGCCTCGTGAAGGACGGTGAGCGGTCCGGCCGCGGTAGGATAGGTCTTCGTCAGCCGGTCCACCCGAAGCATCACAGTTGAGGGCATGGCCCCCACGAAACACGCCCAAAGCCCCGAGCGCAAACGGGATCATGAGGCGCCGGCCATGCCCGAAAACACTCGATGGCAGGGCGACGATCGGGCATCCCCAAGGGTTACTCATGGAAGAAGCCTTCAAGAAGCGGGCCCCGTGGGCCCTGATCGGTCGCGCCGCCGCGGTGCTCGCGCTTGCGCTCGGGGCGTTGCCCCACGCCTCGGCTCAGAGCCCGGCGACGCGCACGATCGTCTTCTTCGGCGACAGCCTGACGGCCGGATACGGACTCTCCGATCCCGGCACGCAGTCATACCCGGCGCAGATCCAAAGGAAGATCGATGGCGAACACCTTCCCTGGCGCGTCGTCAACGCAGGCCTGAGCGGAGAGACGAGCGCGGGAGGCCTGCGGCGCATCGACTGGGTCCTGAACCAGGAAACCGATATCTTCTTCCTGGAACTGGGGGCGAACGACGGGCTTCGGGGAACGGCCACCGACGTGACCCGGGCGAACCTACAGGCGATCCTAGACCACGTGCATTTGAAATACCCGGCGGCAAGGATCGTCATCGCCGGGATGCGGATGCCGCCAAACATGGGCCAGGAGTACACGGAATCGTTCCGAGCCATCTTCCCCGCCCTCGCGAAGAGGAACCGGGCCGCGTTGGTTCCCTTTTTATTGGAGGGCGTCGCCGAAAACCCGAAGCTCAACCAGGGCGACGGGATGCATCCAAATCCCGAGGGCGCAGCCCTTGTCGCCGACAACGTCTGGAAGGTGATTCGGCCGCTCCTGCTTGTAGATGAAGCACAAGTAATGCGCGAACGAATCACCGCTTGAATAGGGCAATTTAGCCTCGATCCGCCGGCGGCCTTGAGGGTGCGAGGCCAGACAAAGCCATCCTGGGTGCCACCTCCCTTGCGTCCGTCCGAAATTGATCGGTGCAACCCAATCGCAGCTTGGGCGACTGAGCGCGTGTCGTCCGGCACAAGCCAAGCGCCACCTCGAATTGCCCCAAAATTCATCGAGTTACAAAATCGAGGCGATGGAATTAGCAAATGTAATGGGTATATTAATATATTATCCATGAATATCTTACCGTATTAATATGGGCAATTTCAGTGCCCGTGGTTTTTCCGGTCCTTGATAACGCCAATTATTTACCCTAGCGATTTGCCCCTGCGTGCCAGCATCCAGATGATCTCACGAACATCATTCACGAAATTGCTTTTGGGATGCATCCTTGCGGCACCTCAATTTGTCGCTGCCCAAACCAATGTAGTCTGGGGTACCGATACGGAATTCTATACCTGGAGCCAGAATGGCTGGAGAGGCGGGGGCACCCCTACGTCCTCTGACGTCGCGGAGTTCGCCAGTTCTAACTACGAGTATATTTCGCCCACCGTGGACGCCAATTTCACGGTCGCCGGGATTCAGATCGATAGCGGAGCAAGCTACCTAAATATTGGCGGCTCTGGCACCCTAACCGTCAATGATTCGATCATAGATAATACGTCGAGCACCGTGACGATCAGTGCGCCCCTGGCACTGGGTTCGTCGTTCACATTCAACGGCAATGGTTCGGGGAACCGGCTCATCATCAGCGGCGACCTGACCGGATCCAACGGGTACACCGTCCAAAGCGGACTCAATCTCGAAATCAAGGGGACGCAGGAGGTCACGGGGACGTTGTTCGTATATGACACCTCGAATCTGAAATTCGATTTTTCGGGTGACAGCTTTTCTGTCCTTTCTAATCCGATAACCAACGACGCCTCGGTGACCTTTGGCTGCAATGGAGGCCCAGGTATCATCTATACCGGGGCGATGATGGGTTGGGGCAGCGTGAAGATTGATGAGCCGGTTACGTTCTCGGCCAACAATTCCTATAGCGGAACCACCACCATCACATCGTATGGCACGCTCTCAGACTCGGTGACGAATGCGTTTTCGCCGTCCTCCGACCTGTACCTGGACATGGGAGCGACTCTCAACGTCAAATACCCCGAGACTATCGGGAATCTGGACGACGCCTCGTGTGGCTCGACCATCAATCTCATAAACGAGTCGGCGATCCTAACCGTGACAAGTTCGGGCACGGACACGTTCAATGGCACCATTTCAGGATCCGGTGGCCTCACGGTAAATGGATACGAAGGAAGCAGTCTGATTCTTCTTGGCTCAAATAATTATGGAGGAGGAACCACCATAAATCCGACGGTGACCCTCCAGCTCGGAAATGGTGGGAGCACGGGCTCGATTACAGGCGATGTCGCGAACAACGGCACACTTGTTTTCGAGCGTTCAGACTCCATTACGTTCCCCGGACAGATAACGGGAACGGGAGCCGTCACCATCGAATCCGGTTCGGTTATTTTCTCGAGCGGCGGCAACCTTTATTCGGGCACCACGACCGTGAATGACTCGGCAAAGCTCGACGACGGAAGGGGAGGCTCGTTTTCCCCGAACAGCCTCGTGAGCCTCTTGGGCAGCGCTGAATTCGGGGTCTATTACGGCGAACAGATCAACGGGCTAACGGACGATGGCACGGGTGGCTCCACCGTTTGCCTCGGAAGCACGGCGACGCTGGTCACAAACGGCGCCGGCTACACTTACAGCGGGACGATCACGGGCGATGGCGCGTTTGAAGTCGGCCCAAACGCCTCAGAGACCCTCACCGGCACGAATGACTACTATGGCGTGACGACGATCGGCGCCGGAGCGACGCTCCAACTCGGCAATGGCGGGACATCCGGCTCGATCACAAACAGCGAATTCGTGGTGGACAACGGAGCCCTGGTCTTTGACCACTCCAACTGCGTCACGCTCGACAGTCCAATCCAGGGGTCGGGCACCGTCACCGTGTCGGGGGGCATGGCCATCCTCCTGGGGACGCAACACGTACACGGGGCTGACCACCATTAATAGCGGAACCACTCTGCAGTTGGGCAACGGCGAAAGCACCGGCTCGATCTCAAACCAGGGCGGCGTATCAAACAGCGGAACCCTGGCTCTCGATAACCCCGGAAGTTCGACGCTCGTCGGGCCGATAAACGGCACAGGCGGCGTTAAGGTGGAGGACGGCACGGTGACGCTTTCGGCGGCTGGAACCAACACTTATTCGGGCGACACGACGATCACATCGTCAGCCACGCTCAAGGACGCCGCCTCCGGTGCGTTCTCCCCGACCAGCGCCATCAAATTGGAGGGCAGCGCCCGCCTGGGCGCCAATTTCAACGAGACGATCAACGGACTATACGACGATGGCGGCGGAAGCTCCACCGTGTGCATCGCCAATGGCTACACCCTCACGACAAACGGCTATCGGTTACACGTACGGCGGGAACGATCATGGGTTCCGGATCCCTCGAAATCGGCGCCGGAGCCAGCGAGGTCCTGAACGGCACGAGCACCTATACGGGAGGGACCACGATCGATGATGCGGGCACGCTCTGGTTGGGCGACAATGTCATTCGGGGGTGATCGCGGGCAACGTGACCGACAATGGCAGCCTGATTTTTGATAACCCAGGCAGCACCTCGTTCGCCGGTGTCATTGGCGGCGGAGGCACGGTCGAGGTGTCGATGGGACAGACGGTCACGCTCACGGCAACCAACACCTATTCTGGCGCGACGATGATCGATTCGGCGGCCACCCTCCAGGTGGGCAACGGCGGAAGCACGGGCTCCATTTCGGGCACCAGCGCCGTGACCGACAACGGGACCTTGGCCTTCGACGTGTCGGGCCCGGTGTCCCTCGGCGCGCCCATTTCCGGAACGGGCGGCGTCAGCGTCTCAACCGGCACGGTGACGCTTTCGGGGGCCAACAGCTACTCGGGACCGACGACCGTCTATGCCGGAGTGCTCCAGGCGGGCTCGACGAGCGCGTTCGGCTAGTGCGAGCACAGTCACGGTAGACAGCACGCTCAACCTCAATGGGTTCAGCAATTCGATAGGCTCACTCCAGGGCGGGGGCTCGGTGAACCTTGGAAGCGCCACACTCACCCTCTTAAGCGCCGGCACGGACTTCACCGGCGTAATTTCCGGCACGGGCGGCGTCAATTCGTCATCGTCCTCTGCGACTTTCACTGGCGCAAACACCTATTCCGGCGGAACGACCATCGCCTCCGGGCGCCTCGTCGCGCAAAACACCTCCGGCTCGGCGGTCGGTTCGGGGCCCATCACCATCGATTCGGGCGCAACCCTGCAGGTTGGAAACCTGGTGACAAGCGGAGGCATCGGGCCGGGAAACATCACGAACAACGGTTTCCTGGCCCTGAATCCCGCTGCCGCGGCAACCTACCCAAATGCCATCAGCGGCACTGGCTCGATCACCATCAATGGAGGGCCGACGACGTTCTCCGGAACCAACACCTACTCGGGCGGAACAACCGTCAACTCGGTCACCCTTGCGGACACCGTTAGCAGCGCGTCCTTCTCCCCCAACAGCAGCATCACCCTCACGAGCGGCGCCCAGCTCGACGTGAATCACAATGAGACGATCAACGGGCTGATCGGCGACAGCACGACGACCGTGGACCTCGGGAGCGGCGCCTCGCTCGTGACGGCCGCCGATCCCACGGTCTTCTCGGGCGATATGACCGGGGCCGGCTCATTTGAAGTGGGAGCCGGTGCGACGGAGATCCTGACGGGGACGAACAACTACACCGGCGGGACGACGATCGCCGGCACGGGCATCCTCCAGCTCGGAAACGCCACGGCCTCCGGATCGATCACGGGCAACGTGGCCGATGACGGGACGCTCGCCTTCGACCGCACCGACAGCATCACGTTCCCAGGCGTCATTTCCGGCACGGGCGGCATCGATGTCATGAGCGGAACGGTGACCCTTTCGGGGGCCAACTCCTACTCGGGCACGACGTCGGTTTCCGGCGCTTCGACGACGCTCGCCGACTCTTCGGCGGGCTCCTTCTCGCCCATGAGCGCCGTCAGCCTCTCGAGCGGCGCCCACCTGGGCGTCACGGCCAATGAGACGGTCCACGGGCTCAGCGACGACGGCACGTCCACGGTGGGCATCGCCAGCCTGGCCACACTCACCACGACCGGGATCAGCTACACCTACGCAGGAGCGATCTCGGGGGCGGGTTCGTTCGCAATCGCCCCGGGCGCCAGCGAAATCCTGACCGGCAACAGCCTCTATTCCGGCGGAACCACGATCGGGAGTTCCGGCGCCCTTCAACTCGGCATGGGCGGGACCTCCGGCTCCATCGCGGGCAACGTGGCCAATGGCGGGGTCCTGACGTTCGACCGCTCCGACAGCATCTCCTTCGCCGGGGCCATCTCCGGCTCCGGAGCCGTGAACATCGATGACGGAACGGTGACCCTCTCGGGAGCCAACACCTATTCGGGCGCGACCACGGTCACGGACGCGGCGCTTGCGGACAGCGCCGCCGGCGCGTTTTCCGTGAACAGCCTCATCTCCCTCTTTGACGACGCGGCCCTGAGCGTCACCGCCAACGAGACGATCAAGGGGCTAAACGGCGACAGCACCACCACGGTCGGCATCGGAAGCGGGGCCACGCTCCTTACCACGGGCGTCGGATCCTCCTACGCCGGAGCGATCTCAGGCGCCGGCTCATTGGCCCTCGCTTCGGGCGCCTCGGAAACCCTGACCGGATCGAACAGCTACCTGGGAGGGACCACGATCGGAAGTTCAGCCGTCCTCAAGCTCGGCAACGCCGGAACCTCCGGATCCATCACAGGCAACGTGACCGACAACGGGGCGCTGACCTTCGCACGCACCGACAGCGTCTCGTTTCCCGGAGCCATCTCCGGAACGGGCGACGTGAGCGTCGCTTACGGCACCGTGACCCTCGGGGGGGCCAACACCTATTCCGGCGGCACCACCGTTGCCACCTCGTCCACCCTCCAGGTCGGCAACGGCGGCACCCTGGGATCGATCTCGGGCAACGTGACAGACAATGGGACCCTGATCCTCGACCGCACCGACAGCGTCACCTTTGCCGGGGCCATCTCCGGAACGGGCTCCCTGAGCATCCCGGCCGGAACCGTGACCCTTTCCGGGGCCAACACGTATGCGGGTGCGACGACGGTGAACTCCGCCACGCTCGAGGACGGCGCCGCGGGGGCCTTCTCCTCAAGCAGCCTCTTCTCCCTCATTGGCGCCACCCTCGACGTCACCGCCAACGAATCGGTGAACGGCATAAACGCCGACAGCGCGTCGACGATTTCGATCGGCAACGGGGCCACGCTCCTCACGACCGGGACCGGAGCCACGATCCTTGGAACCGTGTCGGGGGCGGGCGCATTTGCGGTCGGCCCCGGCGCGAGCGAGGTCCTCTCGGGCAGCGACACCTATTCCGGCGGAACGACGATCGGCGCCGCCGGCACCCTGCAGCTGGGAGGGGGCGGCACCACGGGCTCGATCACGGGAAACGTGGCGAACTCGGGCACGCTCCTCTTCGACCGGAGCGACAGCCTTTCTTTCCCGGGGATCATTTCCGGCACGGGCGGGGTCACGGTCAGCGGACGGGACCGTGGCGCTCCTGGGGGCCAATTCCTACACGGGCGGAACATCGATCGGCAATGCGGCCATTCTCCAGCTCGGCAACGGGGGGACTTCGGGCTCCATCGCAGGCGCCGTGGCGAACCACGGCACCCTGGCCTTTGACACCTCCGGGAGCACGGTGTTTTCGGGGACGGTCAGCGGCCCCGGCGCGAGTGAGCGTGGAGGACGGGACGGTGACGCTCTCGGGGACCAACAGCTATTCCGGCGGAACCGTCCTTTCGAACGGCACCACGCTCAATGTCACGAACTCAAGCTCCCTGGGAAGCGGCCGCCTGACGACGCACAGCGGCGTCGGTTCGCCGACGGTGCTCGCGGCCTCCGGCGGTCCGGTGGCGCTCTCAAACACGGTCGTTGTCGCGGGCTCCGGGTTGACGCTCAATTTTCCGGGTTCGCCGCTTCTCACGCTGAACGGGGTGATCAAGGATGCTTGGCAGCTTCGATTCGCTCATCATCAACGGTCCGGTCGACCTGGAGGGCGCCAACACCTATTCGGGAGGCACGACCGTCAACAGCGCCTCGGTCACGATAGGGACGAACTCCGGTCTTGGCACCGGCTCCGTGCAGGCATCGGCAAGCACGCTCGACTTCACGGGTTCGGCGCCCGCCCTCGCGAGCCCCTCGTTCACGAACGGGACCGTCGCCAGCTTCTCGGGTAGCCCCGTCCTGACCAACCTCACGCTCGCCCAGTCGACGCTCAATTTCAACGGGGCCAGCGCGACCCTCGCCAGCATGGCCACCGACGGAAGCGGCTCGGGCAACGCCATCAATCTCGCTTCGGGCACCCAGCTCAAGTTCACCGTGACCCCGGGGAACGAGACGGACTACTACGGGACGATTTCCGACGGGGACACGGGGACGGGCGCGGTCGTCGTGGACGGCGGCGGAAACCTGGATCTGAAGGGTTCCAACACCTACGGCGGCGGAACCACCGTGGACGCCGGGCTCCTCGCGGCAACCTCCTCGACGGCCCTCGGGACCGGACCGCTCAGCGTGGCCTCCGGCGCCAAGTTCGGCATGGATACCGGCGTCACGGTGTCAAACGCCGTCGACCTTGCGCCGGGGGCCGCGATCGGCGGTTACGGAACCTTCGCCCCCGGCACGGCCCAGGACTTCACGATCTGCGGGGGATCGACCGTCGTCGGCGGCCGCGGGACCTTCGCAACGACGGCGGCCTCGAAGCCCGTGATCGGGATCCTGACGTTCAGCGCGAACGCAACCCTCGTGTTCGCGCCGGAACGGCGTCATGCAGTTTTCGATCATGAACGCCACGGGGACGCCCGGGACCGACTACAGCGAAATCAGCGCAGCCGGGGCCCTCGACATCACGGCAACCACCGCCAATCCCTTTGAGATCCAGCTTGTCGGCGTGGATTCCACCGGTCTTGTTACCGGAACCGCCAGCTCCTTCAATCCCAGCCAATCCTACTCGTGGACCCTGCTCTCGGCCGGATCGATCACCATGACCGGAGGATTCAATTCCCTGGCATTCACGTTCGATACGAGCAACTTCTCCAATTCCTTGGCGGGCGGATTCTTCTCCGTGACCGATCCGGGCAGCGGCCCGAACCTGATGCTGAACTTTACGCCGGTGCCGGAGCCCTCGACGTGGGCGCTCATGGCGACCGGACTCGGCGCCCTCGTCGCCGCCGTGCGCCGCCGCCGCCGTTGATCGCCCGGGCCGCCTGCATCGCCGCCCTCTGCCTGCTGGGTTTCCCGGGCTGCGCGCGCCGCGAGCCGCCCGTCGTTTCGGCGACCAAGGCCCAGACGCTCCTCCTCGGAAACGGTGCCGAGCCCGAGGATCTCGATCCCCAGGTGGTCACGGCCTATTCGGACCAGAACATCCTGCTCGCCCTCTTCGAGGGCCTGACGGCGATTGACGAAAGGACCTCGCAGCCGGTGCCGGCCGCGGCGGCCTCATGGGAATCGTCGGCCGACGGCCTCTCGTGGACCTTCCATCTGAGGGAGGGGCTTCACTGGTCGAACGGCGAGGCGCTCACCGCCGACGATTTCGTGCAGTCCTGGAAACGGATGCTCTCGCCGGAACTGGCCGCCGAATACGCGAACCTCCTCTACCCCATCAGGAATGCCGAGGCCTTCAACCAGGGCAGGCTCTCGGATCCCGGTGCGCTCGGGCTCTCCGCCCCGGACCCGAGGACCGTGCGGATCTCGCTCGAGCGCCCGATCCCCTACCTTCCCGTGCTCGCCGCCCAGCCGCCCTGGTTCCCCGTGAACCCGCGCGTCCTCGAGCGCTTCGGGGCCCTGTCGAAACGCGGGACCGAGTGGACCCGGCCGGGCAACCTCGTGGGCAACGGGCCGTTCGTCCTCGACGAGTGGATCCCCAACGCCCGGATCGTCGTCGCCAAGAACGCCGACTATTGGAACGCGGACGCCGTGACGCTCCGCCAGATCGTATTCTTTCCGAACGAGAGCCCCGACACCGAGGAGAAGGACTTCCGGGCAGGGCAGCTGCACGTGACCTACGCGCTGCCCCTGGCGAAGATCGAGGCCTACCGAAGGGATTCGCCCGCGCTTCTCAGGGTCGACCCTTTCCTGCAGACGTTCTTCCTGCGGTTCAACACGCAGCGGGCGCCCTTTGACGACCCGCGGGTCCGCCGGGCGCTTTCGCTTGCGATCAACCGGGACATCATCGCCAAGCGCGTCCTCCTGGGGGCCTTCACCCCGGCCCATTCGTTCACGCCCCCGGACTGCGGCGGCTACACGGCGACGGCAAGGGTGGACCTCGACGTCCGGGAAGCCCGCAGGCTCCTCGCGGCCGCGGGCCACCCGGGAGGCCAGGGCATCGCCCCCTTCGAGGTCCAGGTGAGGAATGACGGGGTGCAGCCCGAGGTCATGGAGGCGATCCAGGCCATGTGGGAGAAGGGTCTCGGGGTCCGGGCCACGCTCGCGACCCTCGAGCAGAAGACCTGGATCCAGAACCAGCAGACGCTCAACTACCAGGTCTCGACGTCCGGCTGGGCCGGGGATTTTCTCGATCCGGTCACGTTCCTCGACCTGTTCGTGACCGGGGGCGGCAACAATTGGACGGGATGGAGCGACAAGGCCTATGACGGCCTGATCGAGGCCGCGGCCGCCGCGGCCGCCGCGGCGGACCCGGGGGCGCGCTTCGGGATCTTCCAGAAGGCCGAGGCCCATCTTCTCCAGGAGGCTCCCGTCGTCCCGCTCTACTTCGGCGCCCACTCCTACCTGATCCAGCCCTCCGTCAGGAACTGGGCCCCGGCGCTCCTCGGCTACCACAGGTACGCATTCGTGAGGCTGGAGAAGTGACGTATCGGATTGTCCCGGGCGCCTTCTCCCCGTAGCCTGGTCCGAGATGCGTTCCCCCCTCGTTCCCCTCGCTCTCCTCTGCGCCGCCGCCCTGTCGGTCCGGGCAGCCGACCTGAAGCTGAAGCGCGTGTGGCCCGAGTGGTATTCCGCGGACTCGTTCCAGAGTTTCTACGAGTACCACACGGGCCGCGAATTGACCGGCAGGGGGATGACGGTGCTTCGCAGCATTCCGGGGAAGCGCGCGGGGCTCTATTTCATGACCCGAATCGAGAACCCGGGGGCGCCGCAGACCGGCGCGACCCTGGTCCTGCGCGTCATCTCGCCGGAATCGACCGACACCCGGGTCTTCACCTTCCCGGCCAGCATCCCCTCGGGGAGCTGGCTTTTCCAGGTCGGGCTGACCGGCAAGGACTGGGCCGGGCCCCACATCCAGCCGGTCGCGTGGGAGATCGAGGTCCACGGCGCCGACGGCGGGCTTCTTGCGAAGAAAAGCAGCTTTCTCTGGGAGAAACCCGGTCCCTGATCGGGCGAGGCGGCCCGATGATCGACCCCAATAACGTAACGAACCCGTCCCGCACTCCGGCCGAGCTGGAGGAGTTCCTTCTCTTCTGCGTCGTGGTCGCGGGAAAGAACGCGGACCAGCAGGCGGCCAAGCTCGAGCGCTTCCTCGGGGGCCGCAAACCCTTCGCCCATGTCCGGGCAAGCGACCGCAAGGGCCAGCTCGACCGGAGGCTCAGGCGGGTGCGGCTCGGCAAGTACGGCCTTCTCGGGAAGAGTTTCCGCGAGCTCGCCCGTTCCGGCCCCGACCTTGCCTCGTGCTCCTGGGAGGACCTCGCCCGCTTCCCGGGGATCGGGATAAAGACGGCGAAATTCTTCGTCCTCCACTCGCGCCCGAACGAGATGCACGGGGTCCTCGACACCCATGTGCTTGGGTGGATGCGCGAGCACTGGGAGGGAACCGGCCTGCGGCAGCCTCCGGTCCCGCGCCACTCCCCCCAGGACCCGCGCGCCTACCGTTTCTGGGAGACCGTCTATTTCGGGATGGCCGCGGCGCGCCACCACGGCAGGAGCCCGATCGACTGGGCCAAGTTCGACCTCGATCTGTGGAAGGAGCGCCGCGGCAGCGGGAGCCCCGCCTAGCCGCGCTGGATCAGCTCGACCTCGTAGCCCTCCGGGGCGTCGATGAACGCGATGACGGAGCCCGAGCCCGTGCGCGTCGGCCCGTCGCTCAGCTTGTAGCCCTTCTTCGCTATCGAGGCCGCAAATGCGGGGATGTCGTCCACCTCGAACGCCATGTGCATGAGGTCGGGCTGGACGACGACCGACGGGGCGTCGGCGAGCTGGCAGAGCTCGATTTCCTCGTCGCTGTTGGGCGTCCGGATGAAGGCGAGCTGCGCGCCCCGGGGCGAGGTGTGCCTGCGGCCGACCTTGAGGCCGAGGATGTCTTCGTAAAACCGGACACTTCGTTCCAAATCGTTCACCCGCATCCGGGTGTGGAGGAGTTTTTTGACCATGGCGCGAGCCTAACGATGGCCGGAGCGGACCGCAAGAGCCGCGCGTCCCCCGGGGGACAAGCAATCCCGTTGGACATTCCGGACAAACCGAAGCAACGTGGAACCCCATCACCCCAATGAAGACCCACGTCCTCACCACCCTTGCGTTCATTCGCCGCATCAGCCGGCCTCCGCGCGGCTCCCGACCCGAACTGGCTCGGCCACGACCGGGACCGGCCCCAGCCGACCGTCGTCGACCCCGGCATTCCCAGCACCCTGGACCAGCCGGGGCGCCCGCCCTCCGACGCCACGGTGCTTTTTGACGGAAAGGACATCTCCCAATGGGTCGCCATGGACGGAAGCCCGACAAAGTGGATCATCCATGACGGCGCGTTCGAATGCGTCCCGGGAAGCGGCTATGCGCGCACGCTCCAGTGCTTCGGCGACTGCCAGCTCCACGTCGAATGGGCCGCCCCCACTCCGCCGCACGGCAAGAGCCAGGGCCGCGGAAACAGCGGCGTCTTCTTCGGCTTCGACCGTTACGAGTGCCAGGTCCTCGATTCCTACCAGAACAAAACCTACGCGGACGGATCGGCCGCGGCGATCTACGGGCAGTACCCGCCGCTGGTCAACGTGTCCCGCCCGCCCGGCGTGTGGCAGACCTATGACATCATCTGGACCGCACCCCGCTTCGATGCCGCGGGCAAGCTCCTCAGGAAGGCCCGCGAGACCGTGTTCCACAACGGCGTCCTCGTGCAAAACAACGTCGAATTGACCGGCCCGACGGGCTGGATCGGCCGCGTGCCCTACTCGGCCCACCCCGAACGCACCCCCATCGCGCTCCAGGACCACGGCAATCCGGTCCGATTCCGCAATATCTGGGTGCGCGAGCTCGGCAACCCCCGCCACAATGAATACCGGCTGGCGGACAAGGTGCTCGACTCGTATGCGGGCGACTACCCGAGGGGCAAGGAGGAGGTCATGCACGTCCGCAGGCTGCCCGACGGCCTGCTCTCGATCACGCTCGCCGGCCAGGACCTTGTGCTCCACGCGATGTCGCAGACCAAGTTCTTCGCGCTCACGACCGACGTCCAGGTCGAGTTCAAGGTCGACGGCGACAAGAGGGACCTGCACTTCTCCGTCGGCGAAGATTGAGCAGCCCTTCAGGACGGCGCCCCGCCTTTCAAAGGGAGGGGCGCCCCTGCGCTCAGAACATATAGCTTACATTTAAGCGAAAGAGGGACTTCGCAACGAGCTGGTCCCCCGTGAAGTGGTAGTACAGGGGAAGCTCCACGTCGGCGTACACCTTGAACGGGTGCAGATCGAGCTCGAGGCCCGGCGCCGCCAGGATTCGCTCGAAGCCCGAGGCCACGGGACTGGCCGAGTTGGCCCCGGTGTCCCGGCTGCGGACGGAAAGCTTGATCTGTCCGATCGGCGCGATCTTCAGGCGGCCGATCCTGAGGCCGTTGTAATAGGCTCCGACCGCGACGTCGAATTCCGTGCCGGGACGGTACTGGACCTGGGAAAGCGCCGGCAGGTCCAGAAGGGCCTGGGTGAATCCGCTCCAGTCGGTGCCGCTCCCCAGGTCGAAGCGCTTGAATCCCCCGAGCAGAACGTCCGTGCTTCCGCTGCCGATCTCCGAGTCCCTGTCGATATCGTCGTAGGCGTCCTCGGTCGTGTAGCTGCCCGTGGGCAGCTTTACCCCGAACAGGAGGCCGCTTGAGAGGTCGGGCGAGAACCCGGTGTAGATCCCCTCGATCCGGAGGTCGCCGATCCCGCTGAAGTTGAGCGAGACGATGTCATTGCCGGTGGCGCCGCCGGTCGTCACGAAGTGACGGTCCTCATAGGGGACCTCGAGGCGCAGGCCCCAGTCGCGACTGAACATCTGCTGGTAGCCGAAGTTGTACCAGCTCGTGCGGATGTTCTTATCGCCGTTGTCGGCGGCCGGGGCCTGCGAGCTTCCGCTCCAGTTCTGGTTTTGGTCCTGGTAGTCGTAATCGAAGAAGGTTTCGATTCCCGTTCCCGTCGGGATCATGGAGCTGGTTCCGACTTCGTAAATGCCGCAGCCGCAGGCGCACGCGCGGCCCTCGTGGGGCGCCGCGAGGAAAAGGGTGCAGAGCACCCATGGCAGCGCGATGCGCGATGGAAACCGGCGGATGCCGGTCAAAGGCCGACGCGGGATAAAACTCGATTCAAAAGGTGATGATAAAAGCATGATGGTTATAATTTTATAGATCTAATTGCTTACACTGCCTCGCGGCGTGTCGGAGGACCTGCAGGCGCGGAACCCGGGAAGGGTGTCACGGGGAGACCCCAACGTCCGAGCAGGCCCGCCTCCGTCGCTGCGCGAGCGACGGTGCGAGGGAAGGCCGAACTGCCTAGGCCAGGCTGGCCCTTGGCGGCGGAACGGGAACCTTGTCGCTGCGTTCGATCGCCCGGACGACTGCAGCCTCCGGCCAGGAGCGGTCCGGGGAGAGGCTCACGAAGGGGGCGGCCCGCTCGATGATCATCACGAGCTTTTCGGTCCCCGCCGACGGCACGGCCGGACCGCGCTGGCTCGCGAGGTCCCGGGCCCTTTTGACCGCGCGGCAGAGGGGGCACAACTTGCCCGGGTCGAACGTCTCCCTCGCCGCAGCGGCAAGCGACTCGGTCCTCGCATAGCCGGTGAACATCCGCGTCCAGGCGACAACCTGGGCAAGGTCCAGCATCGCGCCGCTCGCACAGAGCCATGCGCAGAGGAGGGATACCGATGCGATCCGTCGCGACATTCGCGGGAAAGCTCGAAGCGGTCCCGGCGGTTTGCAAGCTTTTCGGCGGACGCCCAAAAAACGTCCGCGGTCTGGACATTGCGGCGCCGACGCGCCACCGTAGCGGTTTCCACCCCAATCCGGGCCCTCCCGTCCCGCCCGTTCGAGGCCGGTGCGGCCGGGCCCCAGCCCCCGCCATGGACCCAAGCAACGTCACGCGCCGCGAAGCCATCCGAAAGGCCGCAATGGTCGGCCTGATCGCCCCCTTTCTGGGATCGCTTTCCGATCTCCGCGCCGGGGAGCCCGCGGCCGCCCCCGCGCGCCTTAACTTGGGGCTCGCAGGCTATTCCCTGCGCAAATACTCCGTGGACGACGCGATCGCGAAGATGAAGGAGCTCCAGATCACGTCGCTTTCGGTGTTCAAGGTCCATGTGCCGATCCTCCTGAGCACGCCCGACGTCTGCCGCGACATGGCGAAGAAATTCAGGGACGCGGGGCTGACGATCACGAGCACGGGGGTCGTGTACCTCTCGAAGGACGAGGGCGCCATGCGAAGGGCCTTTGAATGCGGCCGGGCCGCGGGGCTCGCGACCATGACCGCATCGTATGCGAAGCCCCCGGACAAGGAGACGCTTCTCATGACCGAGCGGTTTGTCCGGGAATACGACATCCGGCTCGCCTTCCACAACCACGGCCCGGAGGACGCGATATTCCCGTCGCCCTACGACGTCTGGAAGGCCGTGGAGCCCTACGACGAGCGCCTCGGGCTCTGCATCGACATCGGCCATGCGGCCCGGGCCGGAGTGGATCCGACCGAGGCGATCCTCAAGTGCCGAAGCCGCCTCTATGACGTCCACATGAAGGACACGCTCGCGGGCGCGGGAGAGAAGAAGGACATCCCGGTCGTCCTCGGTCACGGCCGGCTGGATCTTCGCTCCGTCATGGCCGCGCTCCTCGAGATCCGGTATCCCTACCAGGTCGGCCTCGAGGACGAGGTTTCCTCCGACGATCCCCTGCCCGGGATCGCCCAATCGTTCGGGTACATGCGCGGGATGCTGGACGCGCTTGCGCCGATTCGCCCCGCCTGATGAGCCCCGTCCCCCTGGCGCTCGGCTGCCTCATCCTCGCCTCCGGCGCCGCGCACGCGGTCCGCGCGGATGACTCCGGGATCACGTCGCTCACTCCGGCCGAAACGAGCGCCGGCTGGAGGCTCCTCTGGGACGGCAGGACGACCGAGGGATGGCGGAGCGTGCGTCACCCGGGCTTCCCCGCCAGGGGTTGGCAGATCAGGGACGGGGTGCTGTCGGTGGTCCCCGTCGGGGACAAGACGAGCGGCGGAGACATCATCACCGTCGGCACCTATTCCGACTTCGAACTGCAGGCCGACTTCAAGGTCACCCCGGGGGCCAACAGCGGGATAAAGATCTTTGTCGACCCGGAGGTCAACCGGGTGTCCGGGGTGTCCATCGGCCTCGAGTACCAGATCCTGGACGACCAGCTCAACGAGGATGCGAAGATGGGCAGAAATGGAAACCGGACCCTCGGGTCCCTCTACGACCTCTACCCCCCGGACCCCGGCAAGAGACCGAACCCGGTCGGCCAATGGAACACCGCGCTCATCGTCTCTCGCGGCCCCCGCGTGGAGCATTGGCTCAACGGCCGGAAGATCCTCGACTACACGCGGTTCACGCCCGAGTTCCGCCAGCGGGTCCAGGAAAGCAAGTTCAGGACCGTGCCGCGATTCGGGGAGCTCGCCGAGGGGCACATCCTTCTCCAGGACCACGGCGACCCCGTATCCTTCCGCAACATCAAGATCCGGGTGCTGCCCTCCGAGGCGGGCGCAGCCGCCGCACGCTAGGAGCCATTTTAATCCCCATGAGCACATTATCCGACAGGCGCGAATTCATCAGGACAACTGCGGCCGCGGGCGTAGCCCTCGCCGCCATGCCGTCATGGCTCCGGTCCGGCGCACCCGGCGCCAACGGCCGCGTCCGCATTGCCGTCATCGGGACGAACAACCGCGGGCTCGACCACATCGAGGCGCTCTCGGGGATCGACAACGCCGAGATCGCCTACGTGTGCGATGTGGACGAGCGCGCGCTCGCCAAGGGCGTCAAGAAGGCCGCGATGTTCCCCGCAGTCCGGGCCGCGGCCGTCAAGGACTTCAGGCGCATCCTCGACGACGCGTCGATCGACGCCGTGACCATCGCGGTCCCCGACCACTGGCACACGCCGATGGCGATCATGGCGATGGCCGCGGGCAAGCACGTCTACGTCGAGAAGCCGTGCAGCCAGAACCCGCACGAGGGGGAGCTTCTTCTGAAGGCGATCGCGAGGTACAAGCGCCTGGTCCAGATGGGCAACCAGCGGCGCTCGTTTCCGAACATGCAGGTCGCGATCAAGGAGATCCGCGCGGGCGTGATCGGCCGGGCCTACTACGCGCGGGCCTGGTACGACAACCACCGCGCCTCGATCGGTTACGGCACGGTCGCCCCCGTCCCGTCCTTCCTGGACTATGAGCTCTGGCAGGGGCCCGCCCCGCGCAGGCCCTACAAGAGCAACGTGATCCCCTACAACTGGCACTGGTTCTGGCACTGGGGCACCGGCGAGGCGCTCAACAACGGGACCCACGAGGTGGACGTCTGCCGGTGGGCGCTGGGCGTCGACTTTGCGACAAGGGTCACCTCGAACGGCGGCCGCTACCGCTTCAAGGACGACTGGGAGACGCCCGACACGCAGGTGATCGCCTGGGACTTCGGCGGCGAGAAGTCGATCTCCTGGGAGGGGCGCAGCTGCAACGGCTTCCCGAGCGAGGGGCTCTCGCGCGGCGTCGTCGTCTACGGGACGGACGGGACCGCCCTCCTCGAGGGGGACAACTACACGGTCTTCGACACGAAGAACCGGAAGGTCAAGGCGACGGCCGAGAAGGCCGAGGGCGACCCGACCAACACCCAGAGCGCGAACGGAATCCGGCTCGACCGGCTCCACGTCAAGAATTTCGTCGACGCCATCGCTTCGGGCGTAGCCCTGAACTCGCCGATCGAGGAGGGCCACAAGAGCGTCACGATGCTCCACCTCGGGAACATCTCGCAGCGCGTGGGCCGGACCCTCGTGTGCAACCCGGCCGACGGGCACATCGCGAACGACGACGGGGCGATGAAGCTCTGGCAGCGCGAGTACGAGCCCGGCTGGGCGCCGGCGGTCTGAGGACGCCCGCCGCGGGCGGGCCTCAGGCGACCGGGGCCGCCTCCGAAGGCGGCCTGTCCTCCGGGAATTCGTCCTGGAGGTGCGTCTTCTCGCGGTACCTCGACGCGAAAAAGGCGAAGACGACCGCGGAGGCCACCGAAAGGCCGGCAAAGAAGAGGTAGTAGGAGGCTCCGCTCAGCTTCAGCGTGCCGTCGGGGTTCTGGATGAAGACGTGGACCAGCGCGGTGAAGGCGTTGCCCGCGGTGATCGACCAGAGGTAAACGGCCATGACGATCGACTTCATGGTCTTGGGAGCCTGCGTGTAGGAGAACTCGAGCGAGGTGATGGACACCATGATTTCGCCCGCCGTGACGAGCGCGTAGGCCGGCAACTGCCAGCCGATGTTCGGCTTCAGCCCCGCCTTCAGCTGCGTCTCAATCCAGGCGCTGACCAGGAACGAGGCGCCCGTCACGACGAGCCCGAGGCCCATCTTTCGCAGGGGCGTGAGCGGAAACACCCGGTCGATCAGCGGGTAGATCACGTACTGGAAGAGCGGGATGAACGCCAGGATCATGATCGCATTCACCGCCTGGATCTGCGACGGAAGCCAGGTGATCCCCGCGAAATGCAGGTCCATCTTGTCGGCCTGCAGCACCCATTCGCCGCCGCTCTGGTCCCAAAGGGACCAGAACACCGCCACGAAGGCATAGATGATCGCCAGCCTGCCCAGGGTCAGAAAGCCCTGCTTGTTGAACGTGTCGCGCAGGAACGTGCGTCCGCCCGGCGGGATATGGACGAATTTCCGCCGCCCCATCCAGAAGACGAGGGTCGCCACCGCCATGAGGATGCCGGGAACGGCAAAGGCCACCCGAGAGCCAAAATGCTCCAAGAGCCAGGGGATCAGCAGGATGGAGACAAACGATCCCGCATTGATGGAGAAATAGAACCAGCCGAATGCGCGCGAGATCAGATGCTGGTTCGACGCCCCAAACTGGTCGCCCACGTTCGCCGAGACGCAGGGCTTGATCCCGCCCGAGCCGATCGCGATCAGGCTCAGGCCCAGGGTCAGCCCTAGGCGCGTGTCGTCCATCGACAGCGCGAAATGCCCGAAGCAGTACACGATCGACAGCCAGAAGATCGTCCGGTACTTGCCCCAGATCGCGTCCGCCAGGATGGCGCCGAAGATCGGGAAGAAGTAGTTCGAGGCCACGAAAATGTGGTACCATTTGTTGGCGTCGTTCTCGCTCATCGGCGCCAGCTCCCCCCCGCGGCTGCGCAGGTACTGGGTCATGAACACGACCAGGATGGCGCGCATCCCGTAGAAGCTGAAGCGTTCCGCCGCCTCGTTGCCGACAATGTAGGGGATGCCCGGCGGCATGCCCTCCGTCCGGGTCGGAGCCGTTCGGTGGTTTGTTTTATCCATGGGTCGGTGCGGAAAGGGGTCCGACATCACGGCTAAGCATGGGGGGTGAGTTCATCGGTTTTCCCGGGGAAATCCAGATATATCCTGACGGAGCCGAGGAGCTTGGCCCGGTTTCAACGAACCCGGGCGACCGCCTCCCGCTACGCCCTCGACATTCCGCGCGCCATCGAACTTCGTTAGGGGTGGCGGCCATTCCCTGGCCGCTGCCTCCCCTCCCTTGAAGCCACCCCGCACCGGCATGAACCCCGCGCACCCCGAAAACGAACCCGCCGAACCGACTTCGCCGAATGTCGCGGGCGCCCGATACTTCGACCTGGTCGCCATGGCCTTCGTCTCGGTCTACCTCATCTCGCAGGTATCGAGCGCGAAGCTCTTCGTCCTCGGGGGGCTCCAGCTGCCGGGCGCCGCCGTCGTATTCCCGCTCTCCTACATATTCGGGGACATCCTGACCGAGGTTTACGGCTACGCCCGGACGCGCCGGGTCATCTGGGCCGGGTTCGGCGCGGCCATCGTGCTGGCGCTCGTCCTCTGGATCGTGCAGGAGCTCCCCCCGGCGCCCGGATGGCCCGATCAGGCAGCCTACGAATCGATCCTCGGCGTCGTGCCGAGAATGGTGCTCGGCAGCATCGTGGCCTACTGGGCCGGCGAATTCGCAAACTCGTATGTCATGGCGAAGATGAAGCTCCTGACGGAGGGCCGGTACCTCTGGACGCGGACCGTGGGTTCCACGGTCATCGGCCAGGCCGTGGATTCGGCCGTGTTCATCACGGTCGCCTTCGCCGGACGGCTTCCCTGGGGCGCGCTTCTCCAGATCGCCGCGACCCTTTACCTGTTCAAGGTCGCGTACGAGGTCGCCGCAACGCCGCTGACCTACACGATCGTGCGGTGGCTGAAGCGGGTCGAGGGTGTCGAGGTTTTCGACCGGACGACCGATTTCTCCCCGTTTCGCCTGTGATTTCCCCCGGGAGGATCGTTCCCGGCGGCGCCGCGGTGTCGGGAATGATCCGTCTTACCCGGTCACGGCGGGGAGGATGTGCTGTTTCAGGAGCACGGTCTCGGGAAAGGCCATGTTTTGCGGCATCCACGCGGCGAAAAACACCACCATCTCAAGCTCCGGGATCACGATCAGGCGCTGTCCGCCCCACCCAAACGCGCCCGCCCATCCGACCACCCTTCCGTTGGCGAAGGACCTCCCTATCCACCACTGGTAGCCGTAGAGGTACGATGCAGGGCCCTCATTCTGGGCCGTGATGGACTGGCTGACCCAGGGGGCCGAGACGACCTGGGATCCATTCCACGCGCCCTTGTTCAGCACAAGCTGGCCGATCTTGGCGGCGTCGCGCGGCCGCAGCCGCAGGCCGCCGCCGGCCGACGGGTCCCCCTGGGGCATCCGTTGCCACTCCACATCGTCGATGGCCAGGCGTCCGAAGAGCTCCGCCTCCGCCAGCAGGTCGATAGGCCTGCCCGAAGTTTTCTTCAGGATGAGGCCGAGGAGCGCCGTGGACCCGCTGTTGTAGTTGAAGGTCCGTCCGGCCGGAGCCACCACCGGCCTTTCCAGGACATAGCGGTAGGGATCGACGGCCCTCCGCATCTCGGTCACCGAATCGAAAGGCGGAAGGAATTCATGCCATTCGAGGCCGCCGGACATCGTCAACAGGTGGCGCAGGGTGATCCGATCCTTTTCCGGCGTGCGAAGGTCCGCGTACTCGGGAAAGTAGGAGAATACCGGGACGTCCAATCCCGTGATCCAGCCGCGATCCAAGGCAATGCCCACCAGGAGCGACACCACGCTCTTCGTCGCCGAATTCACATTGTGCCTTGTCGTCGCGTCGAAGGTGACGCGGGCGGGGGGCTCGCGGCCGACCTGGTCCTCGCCCGTGTAGTAGCGCTCGTGGACCAGGACCCCGTCGCGAGCGACCACAATCGCGTGCACGTTGGCGCCAGGCGTCGTGGCCAGGCGCTCGTCCATCGAGGCCAGCGGCGCGGCGATCATCCGATGCTCCTCCGGTGAGCCCACCGGCCAAGTGTCCCGCCGATCCGAGGGGGAGTTCAAAGTTGCGTCAGACATGGGGTCGCCTGGAAATGGGCTAGGGGCGGATCTCGAGGACCCGATGGATTCCGCGCAACAAGATACGGCGGCTTCCAGAAACTGAAGGCGCCCCAACGATCGGATTGAGGTTTCGCGCGACCCCATGGAGGACGCCCATCTCGCGGGCCGAATCTTAAGGAGGGCTTGCGTTGTGGATTCACAACCCCCAGAAATGAAGCGGACGTAATGAATGTCCATAAGGGGCCTATAGCTCAATCGGTTAGAGCAGAGGACTCATAATCCTTTGGTTCTCGGTTCAAGTCCGAGTGGGCCCACTTTTTTCAGACACTCCAGCTCACGGGGCCTTATCCAACCGTTCTCTAAACGGTCCCCAACAGGTCACCCAAGCAGTATTGGAAGAAGGACACCCAAGCCCAATACGAACAGACAAAGCGGCGCTATCGGACGGGTGCCGGGCTTTGCGCCGAGGCCCTCCTCGAAGGGATCTCGGATCTGCTGCAATCGATTGAGTCTCGAGCGTTCAAACGCCGAGAAGACATTGGCTGTGATCACGCCAAAGAGAAGGTGTGACACAAGCAGGGGAAGGAGCGCTCCAGCCGCCTCGGGTCTCCAGTCACATTGCCCTGTTCGGATGAGCGGAAGAAGGGTGAGGGGGCCCGCATACCACGCGATCAGGCCCAGCATGCACCCCCAGAGGCTGCATGAAACGACGTCTTTGGCCTCGCCCCGGAACAGGATTCCGTAGCTTGCCCCTACCGCCGTACTGACGGCCAGATGCAGAAGAATTCCAAGGGCGAGGGGCGTGCCTGCCTCCAGCCCGGCCAGCTTCGTGATCGCGCCGGTCTGGATCATGAGCGGAAGTGCGGCCAAGCCCCCGACAAAACCCGCGGCTGAGCCCCAGCCAACCGACTGCAGGATGTGAATTCCTGGCCCCTCGCGCTTGCGGTTGAGGGGGTCGGAGTCGACAAAGAGCCGGGTCCAAACGGTATTCACGCCGGAATAGACCACGCCAAGGATCAGGCCATAGAAGATGTACCCGACCAACGGGCCGAAAAGCTCGCTTGCATGCGAGGCGGACCAGTCGGGTCTCTGCCCGTAGGCGGCCGGGAAAACGGTCATCGGGCCCAGAATCCACCAGAATATGGCGTAGGCCATGCCCCAGCCCATGGAGGAACCCAGGTTGCGCACGTCGTTCTGGAACAGCGCGCCGAACGTGCAGCCAATCACGCAGGCGGCCGCAAAGTGAAGGAGTACGGACGTGAAATGGGAGCCCAGGCTTCCAAGCCCGGCGATCAGGGGAAAGAAATCGCCCTCGTACATCCAGCGGCTGAAAATCAACGCGGAGGCGAGGCCGGCCGCCCCGCCGGCCGCAATGGCTCGTCCCCAGTGAAAGGGCGCGGCGTTAGGGCCGATTCCTCCCCGGATTCCGAGGGCAATGCCCACGGGGGCGCCCATGCAGAGAACGCAGGCCATGAGTTCGGGGATGCGGGCCTGGATGTCCCCGATCATCGCTTGGGAGGCGTTCCCCGCGAGATGGGCTGCCGCGCTCGCCGAGGCGAGCACGACCCAAACGAGAAAACCGCCCCCAAGGCCCCAAATGAGTCCGGTTCCAGCATCCTTCGTCGCCCCGCGCAGACCGGCGGCGCCCAAGAGCCCGAAAATCCCCCCGGCAATCGCATAGACGCCCAGGGATCCCGCTGCCAGCGAAGCTCCGAGAGTCCCTCCCGCGCTGCCGACAAGCGCGGCCATCAAAACGCCCAGCCAGTCCGCTGCGGCAGGCCCGGCCTTGGTTGCGAGGGAGGACACCGTGCCGGTTGAGCTCATGCGGACCCGTCCGATCTGAGATCGATGGTTTGAACGATGTCGCGGGGGAAGAACAACTCGAAGGTCCAGTTTACGAGGACCCGGATCTTGCGCTCGAGACCGGGCAGCTTCGAGACGTAGATGCCCCTCCACATCATCCATGCGAGCAGGCCGGAAAACCTGACCTGCTTTCCCCGGGTAAGGGGAACCGTAAGCTCGGCACACGCGGTCTGGTGGCCCACCACGCACAGGGCGCCCAGCGAATCGAAATGGAACGGCTCGGGAAGCTCGCCCCTGAGCGATCGGCTTATGTTGCGCGCGAGAGAGCGCCCCTCCCTCAGCGCGAATTGCGCCGTCGGGGGGCAGGGATCTCCGCTGCGTCCGTCCTTCAGCGCCGCGCAGTCGCCCAGCGCCCAGATCCCGTCGCGGCCCGTCACAGCCATCGTGCTGTCGACCACAACGGCGCCCCGCTTGTCCGTGTCGAGGCCGATGGACTTGAGCCACGGGCTGGGCGCCGACCCGGCCGTCCATGCAAGCGTCCGGGTCCGAATCTCGCCGTCGCTCAGCATCACCCTGCCCTCCTGGGCATCAAGGACACGGGTGCTCAGGCGGAATTCCACGCCGCGCGCCTTCATCCGCTCAAGAGCATAGCGGCCGAGCGACTCGCTCAGCTCCGGTAGGATGCGGTCGCGCGAATGCACCAGCACGGTCCTCACCTCGCCCGCGGGCACCCTTGGGTAATCTGCCAGTATTCCGCGGGAAAAATCGTTCAGCGCGCCGGCAAGCTCGACCCCTGCGAACCCGCCGCCGGCGATCACGAACGTGACCAGGGAACGGCGCACCTCGGGGTCCGTTTCGCGGTCGGCGCGCTCGAACATCTCGATCACGTGGTTGCGGATGCGGATTGCGTCTAGGAGCGTCTTGAAGTCGAAGGCGTTTCTCTGGATGTTTGCCGCGCCGAAATAGTTCGAAACGGACCCCACTGCCAGAACCAGGTGGTCATAAGGAATCTCTCGGGCCGACCCTGGGCCGCCCTTTGCCGGGGCCACCGTCAGGATTCTTCGCCCAAAGTCGACACCCTCGGCGCACCCCCGCACGAACTCGGTCCGGCGGAGGGCCGTCCTCAGCGGCGCGCTGATGTGGCCTGGCTCAAGGCTGCCCCCGGCGACCTCGGCTAGCATCGGGGTGAACAGCAGGGCATTCTGGTCGCTCACAAGGGTTATGGACACCGAACCGCCCGGCGGAAGCAGGTCCTCCAGGCTTGCGGCCGTCGTCATCCCGGCAAATCCGCCCCCCACGATGACGACTCGCCTGGGGACCCCCTCGGCAACGGGAGCGGAATCCGGCCGTTTTGGGGTCAACCAGTCCGCCAGGCCGTTCGACCACGGAGTGACGAGGCCCAGCAGCGATCCGTAGAGGATCCACCCCACGAGGGCCGGAAACTGCAGACGCATGGTCTCCGCACTTAATTCCGCGGTAGGGCCCGAAAGCGCCCACGACCCGGCGCAGGTGATGAGCGCCCAAGCGGGAATTCCCAGCGCGCCCCCGGCCAGGACCGCTTCCGCCCGCGTTCGCTTGGCGAGCCCAAGGCCGGCGCCAAAACATCCGCCGAGCAGAAAGCCTGCGACTAGGCTTCCGTTCGGAAACGCATGCGTCGCGAGAAGCGGATAGCCCGACAGTGCACCGAAGATACCCCCGCAAAGGAAGCGCTTGGCGAGGGGTGTCATGCTCACTCGAAACAGGGTTGAAAAATCACTGCACTTAGGAGTCCCGGGGCGAGTGACTATTGCACCCGATCCCCACAGTTCATGTTAGGTGTCTGATGATAAATAACTTAGGCCAAAAACATTCGGGGCACACGGCCGCGCATCTCCCGCACGCAATCGTGACACTGAAATCGTTGGATAACGGAATAAACGACACCGCTACTCTTCTCATCACAAGCAATTCGGCAAGCCGGCCGATCTTTTTACCTATGGAACACTTCGACATCGTCATCATCGGAAGCGGTGCGGGCGGCGGGACGCTTGCCCTCAAGCTCGCACCCACCGGAAAGCGCATCCTAATCATCGAGCGGGGCCCCTACGTGCCGCGCGAAAAGGAAAATTGGAGCACACGCTCTGTAAACGTGGAGGCGCGCTACAACACCAAGGAGGAGTGGCTCGCGAGCGATGGAACGAAACTTCACCCCCACACGAATTACTATGTCGGCGGCAACACGAAGTTCTACGGAGCCGCGCTGTTCCGGATGCGCGAACAGGATTTCGGCGAACTGCGCCATCACGGCGGCGTCTCGCCCGCCTGGCCCATCTCCTACCGGGACATCGAGCCGTATTACGGCGCCGCCGAGAAGATCTTCCACGTCCACGGCGCCCAGGGCGAGGATCCGACCGAACCGTGGCGGAGCTCGGCTTTCCCTCATGAGCCGATCAGCCACGAACCCCGGATCCAGAAGCTGAACGACGACCTTGCGAGGATCGGCCACAAGCCGTTTCATACGCCGCTTGGGGTGAAGTTAAACGAGCGCGATCCGCATCGCAGCCCGTGCATCCGTTGCAACACGTGCGACGGATTCCCGTGCCTGGTCAACGCAAAGGCTGACGCCCAGATCTGCTGCGTCGATCCCGCCCTTGAGTCTCCCAATGTCAACTTGATGCCTGAGACGTTCGTGACGCGCCTGGAAACCGATGCATCGGGTCGGCGCGTGAACCGGGTCCACGTGAAGCGTTCCGGCAACGGCGGCGAATTCGCAATCAGCGCTGACTTAGTCGTTCTGTCGGCAGGCGCGATCAATTCGGCTGCGCTCCTGTTGCGGTCCGCCAGCGACAAGCACCCCCGCGGGCTGGCCAACGGGTCCGACGTGGTCGGCCGGCACTACATGGGGCACGTCAACTCCGTGATGCTCGCGATCTCCCGGGAGCCCAACCCCACGCAGTTCCAGAAGACGCTTTCGTTGAATGACTACTATTTTGCCACCCCGGAATGGGAATTTCCCATGGGGCACATCTCGTTCGTCGGGAAAATGGACGGGGTTACACTCTCCGCCGGAGCGCCTCCGATCGTTCCCGGAATGACGCTCGATCTCATGGCGAAGCACTCGCTCGACTTCTGGCTCACATCGGAGGACCTGCCCGACCCGGAAAACCGCGTCACGCTGAGCCGGGACGGCCAGATCGTCCTCGCCTACAAGCCGAACAATGTGGAGGGCCACAAGCGCTTGACCGCCAAGCTCAAGTCTTTGATGCGCGAGATTGACTGCACGGCCATCGTTCCACGTCAGCTTTGGGTCGGCCAAAGGATCCCGCTTGCGGGTGTCGCGCACCAAAACGGCACCATCCGATTCGGGCGCGACCCTCGGACCTCGGCGCTCGATGTCAATTGCCGCACGCACGAGGTGGACAACCTCTACGTCGTCGACGGCAGCTTCTTCCCGTCGAGTTCGGCGGTAAATCCGGGCCTTACAATCATGGCAAACGCCCTTAGGGTCGGCGACCACCTTATTTCGCGGATGGGCTGAGCGCGGGGCCCTACGCACATGAACCCCTCACGCACCCGTCCCGGATCCGGCGTCCCGCACGCCGCACCCGCTTTGCATGCCCTCCTCGCGTTTCTTGTCCTCGCCGCCGGTGCGGCCGCTGAAACGCGCTCAATAGGCCCCATAGCCATGACGGTCTCCAGCCTGGAGGTCTCGGAGACCTTCTACACGAATGTGCTCGGTTTCAGCCTCGTCACCGGATCCGCGAGTGAACAATGGGGCGAGGACATCGAGCGCAACACGGGAGTCTTCGGGGCCCGCGCCCGATCGGAGCGGCTGAGGCTCGGCGGCGAGGAAATAGAACTGATCGAATTCATGGCTCCCGAGGGAGCCCTTTTCCCGCCGGGAACGCGCAGCAACGACCGTTGGTTCCAGCACATCGCCATTGTCACGGCCGACATGGCCAGAGCCTACGATCATCTGCATGCGCTCCATGTGCGCCACGGCTCCCCTGCCCCGCAGCGGCTGCCCGACTGGAACCCGAATGCCGGGGGCATCGAGGCGTTCTACTTCCGCGATCCCGACGGACACCATCTCGAGGTGATCCATTTCCCTGGGGGCAAAGGCGATCCGAAGTGGCAACATCCGGAGCCGGGTCGGCTGTTCCTGGGCATAGATCACACGGCCATCGTCGTCGCGGACACCGGGCGCAGCCTCGCCTTCTACCGCGATGCGCTTGGCCTGGAGGTGGCCGGAAGATCGGAAAACTACGGACCCGAGCAGGAGAGGCTCAACAACGTCTTCGGCGCGCACCTGCAGATCACCGCCCTTCGCGTGCCTGGCAGCCCGGGGGTCGAGCTCCTTGAGTATCTATCCCCCGCCGACGGCCGCCCGATGCCCGAGGCCGCACACCTGAACGACCTGATCGCCTGGCGCACGATTGTGGCAACCGACGATCCGCGTGCCGCGGCGGACAAGCTGATCCGCGCGGGCGGCCGACTCGTCTCCACACCGGTGCCCAACCAGGCGCCGACCGACGTCCTTGTTCGCGATCCCGACGGCCATGTCATCGAACTCCTCCGGCGTTAGCGGTCACTGGGCGGGCCGTCCCAACTGGACCGAGTACCTGATCGAGGGGGCGGGACTGGGGCTGTTCATGATTTCGGCCAGCGCGTTCGCGGTGCTGCTTGAGCACCCGTCGTCGCCTGTCCGCGCCGCGCTTGCGGACCCCCTTGCCCGCAGGACCCTTATGGGTCTCGCGATGGGGTCCACTGCCATGGCCCTGATCTACTCGCCTTGGGGCCAGCGCTCCGGCGCCCATTTTAACCCGGCGGTCACCCTGACCTTTTACCGGCTCGGAAAGGTGGCGCCGAGGGACCTCGCGGGCTACGTTTGCGCTCAGTTCTTGGGCGCAGTGGCAGGGATGTCCGCAGCCGGGTTTGCCATCGGGGCCCGGCTGGCCGACCCCACCATACACTATGTTGCAACCCGGCCCGGGCAGGCTGGCCCAGCGGGCGCCTTTGCCGCAGAGTTCGCGATCGCCTTCCTCTTGATGGGCATCGTGCTCGCGTTCTCCAACACGCCCCGCCTTGCCCGCTACACGGGCCTGGCCGCAGGGACCTGCGTCGCGCTCTTCATCATGGTCGAGGCTCCCTTTTCCGGCATGAGCCTCAACCCCGCGCGCACGTTTGCGAGCGCGCTTGCCGCGCGCGATCCTTCCGCGCTCTGGGTCTATTTCACGGCTCCGCCCCTCGGGATGCTCGCCGCGGCGGCCGCCTATCGCGCGCGAAGCGGGGCGACCGGCGTCAAGTGCGCCAAGCTCCAGCACCCCAGAGGAGTGCGGTGCATCTTCTGCGAGCACGCGCTTGGGAAGCTCATCCCGGAGATCCCCCGGGCCGTGAGCCAGGACCCTTCAACCCTCTCCACGAATACGTCATTCCGAGGGGAATAAAGACCCGCACGGACCATCTAATCGACAGCACTTCAAAACCATCCCCAGACGCCATCATGAATCCGACCGTAGATCCCGAATTCGTTCGCCAGAATTTTCCCGAGCCAGTGATGCCCACCTGCTCGATTTCCAAGGTGCTTCGCGGCCAAAAGGCGATCGTTACCGGGGCCAGCTCCGGGATAGGCAAGGCGATCGCCATCGCGCTCGGCCACGCGGGCGCCGATGTGATGGTCAACTACGTCTCGGGTCCCGAAGACGCCGAAGCCGTGGCCGAGGAGATCCGGCGCTGTGGCGCTCGGGCGTTGATCCATCGCGCGGACGTGAGCAACGAGGGCGACGTGCTTTCCATGTTCGCCCGGGCGCGCGAGGAGTTCGGCACCGTCGACATCTTGGTCAACAATGCCGGCATTCAGAAGGACGCCCCCCTGGACCAGATGAGCCTCGCGCATTGGCAGAAGGTGATCGACGTGAACCTGACCGGGCAGTTCCTCTGCGCCCGCGAGGCGGTGCGCGAGTTCAAGCGCCGCGGTGTGCGCAGGGAGATATCATGCGCTGCGGGGAAGATCCTATGTGTCTCGTCCGTCCACGAGGTGATCCCCTGGGCCGGACATGTGAATTACGCCGCGTCGAAGGGTGGAGTCATGCTCATGATGAAGAGCATCTCCCAGGAGGTCGCCCCGTGGCGAATCCGCGTGAACAGCATTGGACCGGGAGCCATCCGCACACCCATCAACACCGAGGCCTGGGGAACCCGCGCCGCCTATGAGGGGCTGCTCAAGCTGATCCCCTACAAGCGCATCGGCGAGGCCGAGGAAATTGGGCGGGTCGCCGTGTGGCTCGCATCGGACGATTCTGATTACGTCAATGGCACCACCCTTTTTGTCGACGGCGGGATGACGCTCTATCCGGGTTTCGAGACCGGCGGCTAGGACTCTCTCGGAGAATCGGTGCATGAACCCAAGCGACGCCGACAACGAGTGGCTAGAGTCCGATGGTCTCGGTGGATTCGCGTCCGGCCCGGTTGGCCTCGCGCGCACCCGCCGCTACCACGCTCTGCTCCTGCGCGCCGCGGGCTCGCCTTCCAACCGGTTTGTCCTAGTGAACGGCCTGGACGCCTTCGCTGGGGCGGGCCCCTCCCGCACGCCGCTCAGCGCCCAACGCTACCTTCCCGGGATCACGGACCCTGACGGGGCGGGCAAAATCTCGAGCTTCACGCACGAACCTTGGCCAACCTGGGTTTTCTCCCTGCCTGGCGGCCGCGCCGTCCGGCAGGAAATCTTCGTCGTGCGCAACCCCGCCTCGACCGTCGCCGTCTGGACGCTCCTCGGCGACCGGGCCGACCTCCCGCTCGAGGTCCGTCCCTTTTTCTCCGGACGGGACCTGCATTCGACTCACCATGAGAATGACGGATTCAGCTTTGAACCTGAACGCGCCGGGGACCTGCTGCGCTGGCGCCCCTATCCGGGGGTGCCCTCAGTCTCGGTAAGGACAAGCGGTTCCTACTCGCATGAGCCCCTGTGGTACCGCCGGTTTCTTTACGAGGCGGAGCGGGCCCGGGGCCTCGACGACAGCGAGGATCTTGCCGCACCGGGAGTCTTCACTTGGAACTTGGGCGACGGCCCGGCTGTCATGATCCTGGCTGCGCCGATGCAAGGGGAGGATTACCGCGACCTCTACCAAGGCACGGCCTCCGAGGTGGCGGCGCGGTGGCGAAAGAGCGAGCTGGCCCGTCGCGCCTCCTTTCCGAGCCCACTCCACAAAGCCGCGGACGACTACATCGTGCGCCGCGGAACCGGACACACCCTCATTGCCGGCTACCCTTGGTTCACGGACTGGGGTCGCGACACGTTTATCAGCTTGCGCGGCATCTGCCTGGCGGCGGGTCGCCTTGAGGCGGCCCGTTCCATCCTGTTGGCTTGGTCGGGCGCCGTGTCTGAGGGCATGCTGCCCAACTTCTTCCCTGACGGAGCCGGCAAGCCCGAGTACAACTCGGTCGACGCCTCGCTCTGGTACGTGGTGGCCGTTCACGATTACATTGAGGCGAGCCTCGAGGCGGGCCGGCCGGTCACCAATGGTGAGCTCAAGAGCCTGCTTGGGGCCGTTGAGGCAATCGTAGGGGGCTTTGCCCGCGGCACCCGGTTCGGCATCGGAGCCGACCTGGATGGCCTGCTATGGGCAGGTCAGGCCGGCGTCCAGCTCACATGGATGGACGCCAAGGTGGGCGACTGGGTCGTCACGCCGCGCATCGGCAAGCCGGTCGAGGTCCAGGCACTCTGGATCAACGCGCTCCGCGTCGCGGCGAAATTCAATCCGGACTGGCTTGAGCCGGCCGACCGGGCGACCCACTCATTTCTACAGAAGTTCTGGAACGAGGCCGGCGGGTGCCTTTACGACGTCGTCGACGTGGACCACCAGCGCGGCCGCAACGACCCGAGCGTGAGGCCCAATCAGATCTTTGCCGTCGGCGGACTGCCGGTCGCCGTCCTCACCGGCGAACGGGCCGCGAGCGTGCTCGGGATTGTCGAGGATCGGCTGCTGACTCCGCTTGGCCTGCGCTCGCTCGACCCCTCGCATCCCGATTACCGCGCCCGCTACGCCGGGGGAGTCCGGGAGCGCGACGGCGCCTACCACCAGGGCACGGTGTGGCCCTGGCTGATCGGGCCTTTCGCCGAGGCCTGGCTGCGCGTGAAGGGTAACTCACCGGCCAACCGGGCGAAGGTGCGCGAGCGGCTGCTGACGCCACTCCACGCACACCTCACCACCGCGGGCCTGGGTCACGTGAGCGAGGTCGCCGACGGCGATGCGCCTCATACGCCCGGTGGCTGCCCGTTCCAGGCGTGGTCCATCGCGGAACTCCTTCGGCTCGAATGCACCGTGCTTCGGGAGCACCGACCGAAACGGGTCGCCCCGGCGCACGCCGCGCGGCGCCGCTGACAAAATTATCCCCATGCCCACAGCACCTTCATCCGCAAACCCCGCCCGGGCCCAACAACCTCCGAGCACCCCAGTCGCCACCACCGCGGAGGGTCAGCGCCTCGCCGAGGACAAGGCCCGGACGAAGAATTGGAAACGGTGGGGGCCCTACCTCTCCGAGCGCCAGTGGGCGACCGTCCGCGAGGACTACTCGCCCGACGGGACCTGCTGGGACTATTTCGCCCACGACCACGCCAGGAGCCGGGCCTACCGCTGGGGCGAGGACGGCCTCCTCGGCTTCACCGACCGCGAATGCCGGCTGTGCTTCGGCCTGGCGCTTTGGAACGGCAGGGATCCGATCCTCAAGGAGCGCATTTTCGGGCTGACCGGCCCCGAGGGAAACCACGGCGAGGATGCCAAGGAGCTCTATTACTACCTCGACTCGACCCCGACCCATTCCTGGATGCGGTCGCTCTACAAGTACCCGCAGGCCGAATACCCATACGCCAAGCTTCTCGAGGAGAACCGCCGCCGGGGAATTGGCGGCCTTGAGTATGAAGTCGCCGACAGCGGCGTGTTCGACGCCGGCCGGTATTTCGACGTGTTCGCCGACTATGCCAAGGTCGGACCCGACCACGTGCTTATCCGCATCACGGTCGCGAACCGCGGGCCGGAGGCCGCCTCGGTCCATGTGCTTCCGCAGGTCTGGTTCCGAAACATGTGGACCTGGGGCTGCACGCTCGAGGGCGTCACTGCGAAGCCGGTGCTTGCCCTGGCCGGCGACCGCACGCTCACCGCCGAGCACGAGACCCTGGGATCCTTCAACCTCGCCTACGCGCCGTCTAGCGGCGGCGTGGAGCCCCTGCCGATGTTCACGGAAAACGAGACCAACAGCGAGCGCCTGTGGGGCTCGGCCAATGCCTCGCCCTACGTGAAGGACGCGTTCCACCGCCATGTCGTGGACGGTGAACTCGGAGCGGTGAACCCTGCGAAGGTTGGCACAAAGGCGGCGCTCCACTATGTGCTCGAGATTCCCGCCGGCGGCGAGCAGACCATCGAACTCCAGCTCCACGAGCGATCGGGGAAACCGATCGCATTTGGGCGCGCCTTTGACAGGGAGGTGAAGCGCGCCCAGCGTGAGGCCGACGAGTTCTACGCCCGGATCATCCCGGGCGGAACCACACCCGACGAGCGAAACGTCATACGCCAGGGCTACGCGGGCCTTCTATTGTCAAAGCAGTTCTACTATTACGTGGTCGACCATTGGCTCGAGGGCGATCCGTCCACGCCCGTCCCACCGCCGTCCCGAAAGCAGGGCCGCAACCACGAGTGGCTCCACCACCACAGCCGCGACATCATTTCGATGCCTGACAAGTGGGAGTACCCATGGTTCGCCGCCTGGGACCTCGCGTTCCACATGATCCCGTTTGCCCGGATAGATCCCGACTTCGCCAAGGGGCAGCTGCTGTTATTTCTGCGGGAATGGTACATGCACCCCAACGGACAGATCCCCGCCTACGAATTCGCCTTCGGCGACGTGAACCCCCCGGTGCATGCCTGGGCAGCGTGGCGCGTCTACAAGATCACGGGGCGCCGGGGGGAGCGCGACCGGGCCTTTCTGGAGAGCGTCTTCCAGAAACTCCTCCTGAACTTCACGTGGTGGGTGAACCGCAAGGACGCCGAGGGGAAAAATCTCTTCTCCGGGGGTTTCCTTGGCCTCGACAACATAGGCGTCTTCGACCGGGGCCAGCCCATACCCGGGGGCGGCCACCTCCGTCAGGCCGATGGCACCGCATGGATGGCATTCTACGCCAACACGATGCTTTCCATGGCGCTGGAGCTTGCGCACAACCCCGATGGCTCCGTCAACACGGCCTACGAGGACATGGCCTCCAAGTTCTTCGAGCACTTCATCCAGATCACCGACGCCATGAACACGGCGGGAGGCACGGGCCTCTGGGACGAGCAGGATGGATTCTACTACGACCAGATCGACTTCGGCAGCCACACAATGCCGCTGAGGACGCGCTCCCTCGTGGGCCTTCTGCCACTCATCGCCGTCGAGGTCTTGGACAGGGACCAAATCGACTCGCTGCCCGGATTCAAGAAGCGCTATGAGTGGTTCCTGCGCCATCGTCCGGAGCTTTCCCGCCATATCTCCAACGCCGAGGCTGATTGCCAGCTGGGACACCGAAAGGCGCTCCTAGCGATTCCCTCGCGCGAGCGCCTTGTCCGCGCGCTCCGGTACATGCTCGACGAGTCGGAGTTTTTCTCGCCGCACGGAATACGCGGCGTGTCCAAGCACCATGAGCGGCACCCGTTCACCTTTGCAGCCGAGGGCCGCGAACTGCGCCTCGACTACACCCCGGCGGAAGGCAACAGCTACCTGTTCGGGGGCAACTCCAACTGGCGGGGACCGGTCTGGTTTCCCGTGAATTACCTTCTCGTCGAGGCCCTTGAGCGCTACCACAGCTACTATGGCGATTCCCTGGAGGTCGAGGCCCCCACAGGTTCAGGCCGCATGCTGACGCTCCGCGGGGTGGCACTGGAGCTGCAGAGGCGGCTCGGTTCGCTATTTCTTGCCGACAACAACGGACACAGACCCGTCCATGGCGACTGCGAACTTTACTCCTCGGATCCCCATTTCAGGGAACTGGTGCTTTTCTATGAATATTTCCACGGCGACAATGGTCGCGGGGTAGGAGCCAGCCATCAGACAGGCTGGACAGCATTGGCGGTAAGGTGCGTGGAGGACGGCGCCAACGCCCGAAGCGCCATCGACGGGTGACGCCCGACGAAAGACCGCCCCGCGTGGAAGGCGGCGCCCAATCCTCTTCCGCCGGTCGCTCAACCAGCGCTTGACGGCAGCGGGGCCATAGCGAGCGGGTCTCGGAACCGAGCAACGCAGGGTCAACAAAAAATTTCCGCTTGACGACTGTATCTGTCACGTAATACACCGATTCACCGCGACCTCCCGCATGCCTCCCCTCCTCGTCATCGATTACCACAACGGCGTGCCCGCCTACCGGCAGCTGATGGACCAGATCAAGTTCCAGGTCGCCGCAGGCATGCTCTCCGTCGGCACGGAAATGGCGTCGACCCGCGCGCTGTCAGCCGAGCTCTCCCTAAACCCCATGACGATCAGCAAGGCCTACAGCCTTCTGGAGCGCGAGGGGGTGCTGGAGCGCCGCCGCGGACAGACCCTCGTGATCCGAGCGGCCGCCACAGCCGATCGCGAGACCAACAAGCTCAACCCCCTGCGCCAGCATCTCGCCTCCGCCGCCGTGATGGCGCGTCAGCTCGGGATTTCCCGCGTGCAGGCGCTCAGACTTTTCCGCGAAACCCTCAATTCCCCCCCGCCATGAACCTGTCCCCCGACTCGGCCCCATTCGTAGCCGAGAATGCCACCAAGTCCTATCCCGGGCACCTCGCCCTTGATGCCCTCAGTCTCGAAATCCCCGCCGGCCATGTGGTCGGCCTCCTCGGCCGCAACGGGGCCGGCAAAACCACGCTGATCCACCTCGCCGCCGGACTGACGTTGCCCAGCAGCGGAACCTGCCGGACGTTCGGACGGCCGACCTACCGATTGGACAGCCCGGAACTCAGCCGACTCGGTTTGGTGCAACAGGAGAGCCGATTCATCGAGTGGATGACGGTGCGCCAGCACCTTGACTTCACTGCGTCCTTTTACGCGAACTGGGATCGCGACCTTCAGCACCGGCTGACCGAAGCGCTCGAACTGCCGGTCGATCGAAAGCTCGCGGTCCTGAGCGCGGGCGATCGCCAGAAGGTCGGGATCCTGCTCGGCGTCTGCCACCGGCCCGCCTTCCTGCTCCTGGACGAGCCGATGAGCTCCCTCGATCCGATCGCGCGCACGGATATGCTCGATTTCCTGCTGGAGCGCCTGCGCGACGACGGCTGCACGGTCCTCATCTCCTCCCACCTACTCACCGACGTGGAGAAGATTGTCGATTGGGTCGTGTTCCTTAAAGGCGGCCGGCTGGTCGAAAATTCCTCGTTCGACGTCCTGCAGGAGAGCTTCGCCGAATGGACCGTCACCGCTCCGGAAGGGGCGCCTGCCCGCCGCCTTCGCCGAGCCCTACGTCCTCTCGAGCCAGGGACAGGACCGCCTGGCGCGCCTCTACGTCCGCACGCGCGACCCGGCTGCAATCGCGGATTTCGCGCGGGCGCACCGGGCGGAAGTCAAGGCTCGCCCGCTGAGCCTGGACGAGATGTTTCCCCTTCTGACCATTCCCGGGAGGGGCCCATCATGAATCCGCGCGTCCACCTTCGCCTCCTGCGGCCGGTCCGCTCGTTGATCGGGATCGCCTCCATCGCCTGCGTCGCCTTCGGCGCCTCCCATGCCCTCTTCCGCCTCGATTGGCCGACGTCGCGCCTGCTCGGGTTCGCCGTGACGCTTCCCCTGGTGACCGGCTTCTATCTCGGCGGCGCCGCCCATGAGCCGATGCACCGGCCCTTCATCCTTCTGCTGCCCGACGGGCCTCGCAGGCTCCGCAACGCCACGGCCCTCGCCGTGCTTTTCCTCGCAGCCGTTGTCACGGGCCTCGCCGCGTCGGCCGCGCTCCGGGTCCCGCTCGCCGCCGTCTTTGGCCTCGCCGCCGGCCTGATCGCCATTCCCTGCGCCGATCGTCTCCACCGCGCCAGGGGCTTTGCCTGGCTGTCTGGCGGCCACGCTCGCCTGGGGCCTCTTCTGCGCCCTGGCGGCCCCGCTGCTGCGCCCGTCCATGATCGCCGCTCCCGCCGCTTTCTGCGTCGGCGGTGCCGTTCTGGCCGCCGCAAGCCTCCTCTACGGTTTCTCACGCCAAAATCTGTGCGCCCGTGCGGAGCTTCCATTCCGGCCTCTCCAAAGCCTGCTCATCCCCGTCCAAACCGACGCAGACCGGCTTGAACGCGAATTCATCTGCCAACGCTCCCATTCGGTTCCCGGCCGCGAATGGAACGTCAAGAAGGTCGCGCCTAGGACCTTGGCCTGGATGGCCGTCGACCGCCACGCGGAGTCGGGGAGCGTATCCGAGGTGGTGCCGCAGCCCGATGCTCCTGCTCTGGGCGGCGATCATGGCAGTGTATCTTGGGCTCCCGCTTCTGGGATTCCTTTTCGACGGGAAGGCCTTTGCAGCGGATTATGGATCGTGCCTTGCCCAATTGGCGGCGAATCGAGTCGATCTATCGCAGGTTCCCTCGGCATCCAGGATGGCGGGATTGATGAAGAGCATGTCTTCGGGAATGCCACCGCTTTTCGCGCTGATCGTGGCCCTGAGCTTTCCGATTCCAAAGCTCACCTATCCCATATCCCGCAATCGCCTGGCCCGCGTGGTCTATGGTCGAATGCTCCTGCAGCTTGCGATCGCCGTGTTCGTGCCGGTCAGCGCGCTCTTCTTGGCTTCCTTGGTCGGACAGATCAGTTCAAGCCGATTCCTTCCAGCCTATGGACTCCCGGGAGTCTCGGCCCTCGCGATTCCGCTGGTCGTGTTGCTGCCGTTGATTCTCAGCATCGTGCCGTTTGCCCGCTCCTACTGGAGATTCATTGGGTATATCATCTCCATCGTACTCTTCAACATGCCTCTACGATCTCCGCGGTGTATTGGATTCCCCTAGCGCTTTCACCGCTTGGCCTCGCCGGCGTCCTGATCCTCGCCGCCGCCGGCCTCGTACTGCTGCGGCGGCGCCTGTTGCGGCATTACCGCAATTGCGACCTGCTCGATTCCAGCGGCTTAGGGAATTTCATGGGCTTCGCGGGGAATTGAATCCCGGCGCACCGAACCCGCTCTAATTCGCCGGCCCGAATTCCGGCAGGGCAGCCCGGCGGCCTGCGGGGTGCCGCGGCCCCGGGGAGATTCCCGGCTGCGGCAACCCGCGCCTCAGGCCGGCTTCTCGTTTCTCGCGAGGGCTGCCTTGACCCTGTCGGGCGACATCGGCAGTTCCAGCAGGCGGACGCCCGTGGCATCATGGAACGCGTTGGCCAGAACCGCACCCGTCAAAATGATGGCCGGCTCCCCGCCTCCCTGGGGAGGAATGTCTCCTGCATCAACGATCACGGTCTCGATCCTTGGGACCATGGAAAAGGTGGGCAGGAGATAGCTGTCAAAATTGGTGTCGCGGATGACGCCATCCTTGAAATGGATCTCCTCGGAAAGGGCGTAGCCGAACCCCATGGTTATCCCGCCCTCCATTTGGATCTTGGCCCCGGCGGGATTGATCACCTGACCCATCTCCTGAACCCAGAGCACGCGCTTCACCGAAATTTCCCCTCGACGACGCCCACTTCGGCAATGGCAGCGACATAGCTGCCGGCATCCATGCCGCAGGCAAACCCGATGCCCTTGCCGGTCGGCCCCTTGGCCGGGCTCCAACCCCAATGGTCGGCGGCGGTCCGGATGACCCTGGAAAGCCGGGGATCCTTCTGCTGGCGAAGCCTGAACTCGATCGGGTCAACCCCCGCAAGGAACGCGAGTTGGTCGACGTGGGATTCACGGGCAAAGGCGTTGTTGCTTGATCCCGGCGCACGCCAGGCGCCCACCGCAAACGGGTGAATCCCCGGAGGGCCCTGGAACCCGCCGACCGCCCGCGTGCGGTGGTGGGCGATATCGTAAAGCTGCTCCGAGGCGCGGTCGCCGGCGAATCGCACTTCATAGTCCCAGAAGGCTATCCTCCCGGCTCGGTCGAGGCCCGATTGGATGTTTACGATCGAGGCGGGCCGGAAGGTGTCGTTGAAGAACTCCTCCTCCCGCGACCACATGACTTGCACGGGGCGCCCCGTGGCCTTCGACAGGAGGGCGGCCTCGACCGCCTGCAGATTGAATGATTTCCCGCCGAAGCCCCCCCCGACAAAGGGGGTGATCACGCGGACGCTCGGAATGGGCATGCCCAGCGCCTGCGCGATCTCCTCTCGCGCGCCAAACGGGTTCTGTGTGGAGGCCCAGACCGTCGCCTTGCCCCCTTCCACGCTCGCCAGCGCCGCGTGGGTCTCCATGGCGGCATGGGCCACATACCCGCCAAGATAGGTCTGATCAAGATGCTGGACGGCGAGCCCCCTGCCGACCTCGAGATCGCCACCCTGGGTGACGACACGGGCCTCCACCTTGGCCTCCTGCAGGTGGGCATAGATGGTCTTGTCATCGAGCTTTGACGGCGAGGGTTCAAATTCGCAGGCGAGCTTGCCGAGAGCGTCCTCGGCGGCATCGGGAAGCTCGTGCAGCACCGCCACCAGTTCGGGCAGCTGGACAAACACGACGCCTGCAATTTCCTTGGCGGCCTTCGGATCGACCGCCTTGAGTTTCGCTCCCTGCGCTGGGGGCCTAAGGACGCGCGCATAGAGCATCCCCGGCATCCGGTAATCGCCCGCATAGAGCGCCTTCCCGGTGACCTTGTCACGTGAGTCCCTGCGCAGGAGGGGTTTGCCGATGACCTTGTATTGATCCGGAGTCTTGAGGCTCGGCGGCACCGTAACGCTCCGTTCGATGGTCCGCCCGTGGGTCAGCTGGCCGTAGGTAACGCTCCTCGTGATATCCTTGGAATCGGTGACCACTCCGCGTTGCACCGTCAGCTGCGCTACCGGCACCCCCAGATGCTCGGAGGCCAGATCCATGAGCACCGATCTGGCCTCGGCTGCCGCCTTTCGCAAAGCGGGGCCAAAGTATCTCGTCGTCATGGAGCCCCACGTCCCCTGGTCGAAGGGGCACAGGTCTGTGTCCCCCATGACCATGCTGATGGCGTCCACCTCCACATCGAGGTCCTCCGCAAGCATCTGGGGAAGCGAGGTGATCGGCCCCTGCCCCATCTCGATTTTCCCGGTAAAACACGTCACACGGCCATTCTCGTCGATGCGCAGAAATGCATTGAACGAATCCGGCTCCTTCGGCCGGACGGTGACCGGATGCGCGGCCTCCGACACCTCTGCGTTTGCCGTCTTGCCCAGGACAACCCACACGATAAGGCCGGTGCCAAAGCGCTTCAGGAACTCCCGTCTCGACGGCAGCGTCGGCTCCAGGGACGCGCCCTGCATGCCCAGTGGAGCGGGTCTTGTTTGGGTGCTCATGACACGGCGGCTCCCCTCATTGCGGAGGCCGCGGCAAGGACCGCGTCAATGATGCGCACATGGGCGCCACAGCGGCAGAGATTGTCATTCATGGCGGCAATCACCTCTTCGCGGGTCGGATCGGGATGTTTGCGCAGGAAACCATACGCCGTGAGAATCATGCCGGACGTGCAAAATCCGCACTGCAACGCATCATGGGCCATGAAGGCCTCCTGAAGCGGGTGCAGCTGGCCTGCGCTCGCCAGTCCTTCGATGGTCACCACCTCCGTCCCCTGCAATGACTTGAGGTCCACCGAGCATGAACGCACGGCGCGCTGATCCACCAGAACCGTGCATGCGCCGCACTGGGAGATGCCGCAGCCGTATTTCGGACCGGTCATGCCAAAATCGGTGCGCAAGACCCAGAGCAGCGTCCGGTCGGCAGCGGCCTCGATCTGCACGGGGTTCCCGTTCAGCCGAAATGATACCGTCTTAGACATGGGGAGTGGGACGGGGGAATGGGTACGCGATGATCCGAGGCGATAAGGTTAGTGCGGTCGACGGACTCCGCAACAGATATGCGCGATCAACTCACATCAGCCCGAAGGGTACAAGGCGCCAGAATGCGTCCAACAGGGCCCCTGCTTTTCGTTCCGGGTGGCGACAGGAGAGCCCCTAGCTACGGGAGCTCTGACGCCGGCTTAAGCGGCCTTAGGTCCCAACGGCCGTCCCTATGGACGCCGATCAATAGATAGATCGCCGAGATCAGCGTGCGGGCAGCGCCGTCATGCGTGTAACGCTCCTCGAAGCATTGTCGGGCCCTGGCCCGCATCGCGACTTTGTCCGGATGAGGCAACCCCATCCATTTTTCGAGCACCCGTATGCATCCCTCCGCCGTCGATTCATCGGCAAGACCGGCCCCGTCGTTGACGATATCCTTCCAGATTGCCAGTCCGGTGGACACCAGCACGGGCGTACCCGCCGACAAGGCATCGGCCACACGGCCGCAGCAAATCTCGTACGAGGAGGGCCTCAGGAAAACCTCCGAAGCCCTCAATGCACCCCATGTCTCGGCGTCGGTAAGGGGCCCCGTCCAGTGCAGGCTCGCTCCGACGGCCCGGTGAGAGGGATCGCTTTCAACGCAATTCTTCAAGGCTCGAATGTCGGAGCACGCGATCACAAGCCTCATCTGCCGAACATCCCATGCGCCGCGCTGGGTTAGGGATTCGATCGCCTCCATCACGGCGCGCAATCCCTCGATCGAATTGGGATCCGCGAAAACGGTGAAAAGCCTTTTCCCGCGAAGTTCCGGCCTGCCTGAGAGGAAGGTCTCCGCGCACGACTCCGCAAGACCCTGGGGGATGCCCATCACGCCCTGGCGCACCACGAATTCATGGCAGTCGTAAAGCCAGAACGTGTCCCGGGCCCGATACCGCTCGTCGTCACTGAGGAAAAACACCGCGTGGGCGTCCCGCAGGATCGGGTAACCCGCCGAGAGCCAATAAAACCACCTAACGAGGTGTCTCAGGGGCCGGCGGTGCTTAAACCAGGGGTCGAGCATCCCATGGGGAACGACGAAAAACGGCACGGTCGAATCCCGAAGGGCCTTCCAGGTCCCGAACGGAGCAAAAATCCCAGATTCCGTGAACGATGATGCAGTCATAGGCGCCGGCGCGCCCCTTTATCCACCGATTGAGCGGAGAATTGATACGGAGGGTGCCGCGGCCGTCGGGCAATCGATGGATGGGCACTGCCAGGCCCTCCATCCATTGCTCGGGCGTTCCGCCCAAAGCGACCAACTCGATATGATGGCCGAGGCGAATCTGGGCTGCGGAGAGCTCGCAGACGGCCCTGACCGAACGGCCGGCGTCCGAATCAGATGCCCGTAGGACGTGTAGGATTCGAAGGGACATCCGTCTGGTGGGAGGCGGCGCACGTCGGGCAAAGGTTGTACATGGGAGACGGGGCCCGATGAAATTCGGAGGCTTGGCGCCAGCCCGCGTCGCTAACGCCAATGGCTCCACATCCCGGGCACACGGACAGGAGGCGCTCCAGCATTGCCAGACGCCTCCGGTGCGCTTCCAGGGTCTTCTTGTAGAGGAATACGCCCGCCACGACCAGGAAGTAGGTGAAGAACCTGACCCCCACGTTTTCGACGAGGATCCAGATATGCGAAAACCGGTGACCTGTGCCGTAATCCGCCCAGGCCCAAAGGATCGGGCAGGCAAAAGCGGTCACGAGTCCACCCGCCAGTCCCAGACGCCAACATGCATATGCCACGACAAGCAAGTAAAGCGGGCCTACGCTGACTTCATAGGATGTGACCCAATCAAAGGCGAAAACGGCACCGAGCAGAATGGCCACGTTAAGGTAACGTCGCGTTGGATCTGAAACTCTCATGGTACGGGATTTCGGTCTTGAATCCAGCGGTTGCCCGGATGCGCGAATGTTCAGGGGGGAGCCATCCTTCTATTGCCGTCTTTCAGCGCGTCGTCAAAGACGTTAACCAGCCCCTCCACCATCTGCTCGGCGGAATAGGGCGCAAACGCCGCGCTGTCGAACGGCCGGACCTCACGGCATTTCCCTTCGACAAACCATTGCTGGTAGATGGAATCGGCGATTTCCGGGATCTCAGCCGGACCCGTGAAGCCCCAGGTAAGCGCCGCGTTCAATTTTTCAGCAAACCTGAGGACGGGGCTCCGACCGTGGAAGACCATCATCAAGGGCCGCTTCGCGAGGACATAGGAGAAAAACTTCGACGCACTGTAGGTCGGATCGTTCGAGCCGACGGCGACCAGCGCATCCGCGTTCCTCAGATAATAGAGTGAATCGAAATAGGGCACCCGATAACGGTGTTCCCGGACGGAATCCTGGACCCCCTCCTCCCTGGCGATGGGAAGCGCCCAATCGCGGCCCAGGGGCTCCGGAGCATAGTCCGTTCCGATAAAATGGAATCGCATCCTCGCCGCCTGATCCGGATGCGTACCCATGAAGCGCTTGAACGCACGGAACAGGATCTTTAGCGCCACGGACATATCCGGTCCGCATCGCCCAACGTAGACCTGATGGAAGAGGCCGTCAGAAAAATCGATGATCGGCTTGGCGGGCACATGGCCGCCCAGCCGGTCGAAATCCATGGCCGCGGCCCCAAAGGGCAGGAGCCTCGCCCTGCTCGCGAGAAACCAGGGATACTGGTTTGCCAGCATGTTCCCGTAGGAGTCTGAGACCGCGATGATCCCGGAGGATTCCCTGAGTGCGACGGGCTCGATGAATCCTGCCTGCCATTGGCTCAGCGCAAACTTGAGGCGTCCCCCCGGCGGCGAAACGCCGGTGATCTGATAATAGTCGTTTATCCAGGGGTCCTGGTAATCCAGGACGTAAGGCAGCCCGAACTTCTTGCGCCAGCGAGGCCCGAGCTGGAAGGCGCTGAATTGGGTCGTGCTGATGAGAGCGAGGTCGAAGGGCTCCTTCCGAAGGAGCCGCTCGCCCGCCCTCGTGAGCGCCCAGCCGCAGCGCAGCCACAGGTTTCCGATCCCCGCCCACCGGGTATATCGCGCCGACAGTCCCCTCGCCCTGATTACGCGGACATCTTCAGGGAACGTTTCCAGGAGCTTCGGTTCAACGACCCCGCCCTCGATCGACTCGGGCGCGATGGCCAACACGGTGGGCTCCCAACCGCACTTGCGCAGGTAGGGCAGCGCCATTCGGACCCTTTGCATGTCCGGGGCGTTTATGGGCGGAAAATGCGGTGAAATGACCAGCAGCTTCTTCATAGATGCCTAAACGTTCGTGGCAGCGATGGGCGGGGACCCCTCCATAGTGAAACTCCGGGCGTGCCGAGGACAAGAAAAGGCTGGAAGACTGGACCTTGCGGCCATTCGTATGCAACGAGCCGCTGGCGCGGCTAATGGCAAGAGCCAAGTGGAAAGGGCCATGCGACTAAGCCCAGGACGTGCGTCGAATTGCAGGGGACATCCCGGAAGAAATCTGCATGGAACTTCTCCCCATCGGCCCTGAAAGTATCGGGTTACCGGGCTTCCAGGGTCGCCGGGCATTTCCTATCAGGGTTTTAACCCAAAACGCGCGCGCATGAAGGCCATGTATTCATCCTCGGAGGTTTCGCGCCGGGATTTCACCAAAGGCTTGATGTCGTCGGTGGCCACGTACCGCAATCGGCTCGTACCGTCGGCGGCCGCCTCGTAGACGACCTGGGCGACATCGTCCTCCGTGGCCAGGCGCTCGGCGCCTAGGCTGTCGAAGACCGCGCTCGACATGGGCAACAAAGGCGTCGTAGTCGGGCAACACGGCATTATTCGCCGATTCGGCGCCACTTCGCCTCCCAAAATTCGTGCCAAGGACACCGCCGGGCTCGATCATTTTCACCATGACGTTTTGCGATGCCAGTTCGTAGGCGACCGACTCGGTGAAACCCTCCAGCGCAAACTTGCTCGCGCAATACAGGGAGAGCATCGGCAGCGCGTACACACCTGCGCCCGAGCCTATGTTGAGGATGAGGCCGCCCCTGTTCTGACGAAAATGCGGCAAGATGGCCCTTGTCACATTCATCACCCCGAAGACGTTCACGCCGAACTGCTCGGCGATTTTCTCCGGCGGAGTCGCCTCAAAGAGGCCGAAAAGCCCGAAGCCGGCGTTATTGACGAGGGCGTCGATGCGCCCGAAGCGAGCGATCCCCTCGCCAATGGCCGCCGCAATTGGCCCGCAATCCTGCACATCAAGTCGGGTGACAAGGACGTCCGAGAGTCCATTGAGGTCTCTCTCGTCCTCCGGCCGGCGCATGGTGGCGATCACGTTCCAGCCTCGCGCGGCAAAAAGGCGGGCGGTGGCCTTTCCGAATCCCGAAGAGGAACCCGTGATCAATAGGGTTTTTTTCATGCGCTCCCTATGTCTGCTTCGTTTAAACGAAGCGCAACCGTTTACGCCACGGTGTCCGGCGGACGGGGGCCCGCAGCCATCCTACCGGTGAACGCAGCCCCTCAACCCGCAATCGATGCCGATGATGTGCGCCCGGATCCAGGCCGTCGCCTCCCGGTGCACGTCCAAGAGGATCGAAACGGGCGCACCGCTCACGGTGAGGAGGTCGAGCCAGTTCTCGACCCGCCGCGAGAATTCCCGATGCGCCGCGATGTTTCTCGTCAGCGAGGGGCAATTCACCCGGACCATGTGCTCCTCCTCGCGTGCAAAATGCCCAAGCGTGTACTTCTGGAGGGTCACGATCATGTCCACCGTCTTTTCCCGACCGGATCCACCGTCCAGGGCCTCCTTCAGCTTCGCGAGCTGGCCCAGCAACTCAACGTGGTCCGCATCGATCTGCAGATGGCCCGTGCGCAGATCCGGATCCAATGGCGTCGTGGCTATCGACATGGCGCGGGAAAATTGGCGTGGGGCATGGTGAGTCGGCTGCCGTAGGGACAGGGATTACAACGGGTCGGGGCGAAAAACCCCTCCAATAGGGTTCGGCACGGATCCCAAAAGCTTTAGCCCGCCCGTTCACTTTTACGACTTTCGTACTCCGTTCGGCTCAGGATGCAGGGCCGGGCCCCAAGCTCAGGCTTCCCCAGCTCCGCCGCCGGGTTGCAGGGTCTCCGGCGCCAGTGTCGCGCCTCCATGATCATGCGCCTTTGCGGACGACTCGGCGAATTGCCACGCAATCAATCCCGGAACGAAGATGAGAAGGTCGCGGATCCGCCTGGCTCCGGCGAGGGCGAGGCAGGTCGGCGGATCAAGGCCCAGGGCGCCGCCGATCAGGACGAATCCGCCCTCCTGGACGCCGAGGCCCCCCGGCACAAAAAAGGCGGCGCTGCTGACCGCCTGGATCAGCGATTCGAACACGACTGCGCCGGTCAGGCTGATCCGCGCATGCATGAAGAGGAGCGCCAGCCATATCTCAAGAGCGGTCGCGAAGCACTGGAGCGGCTGCCAGAGGAAGAGATAGCGGAGCACAACCGCTCTTCGGCGCCAGATCACCATGATTCCCTGATCGATCTTCGCCGACTGCCCGACAAGCGACGCCAACTTGCCGCCGGTCGTCCGGTTCAAAAAGTGGGTCAGCCTCTCAAAGGGCCTGGCACGCTGGACGAGCGCAAAGAGCACCAGAATGGGCGTAAGCGCCACCACGCCCCAGGTGAGATCGCCGGCGAGGCGAAGGGTGTTTGAGGCCGCATGGGTGAGAAGGAATCCGACGCCGAACAGGGTGAACAGCATCTGGCTGATGAGGGTGAGCTGCATGTCGGCAACCAGGCTGGCGGCCGCCGTCGATGCCCGCAGTCCCCGGCTGCGCATCAGCCGGAAGGACACGATCTCACCCCCGATTCGGGCGACCGGCAGCATGCTGTTCACCGATTCGCGGATCCAGACGAGGTGAAGCATTCCCGCAAGGCTCGGCCTGTGCGAACCGCGGATCAGGGTCTGCCAGTCCTTCGCGTTGGCCATCATCGCCAGCACGTGCACGAGCCCCGCCAGGACAAGGCCCGCCCCCGCGACCCGCATCGACGCGAGCACGGCCGCGGGATTGTCGCGCCAAACGAGCCATGCCGACGCCAGAAGCCCCAGGAAAGCCGCGATCCGGCCCAGTCGTTTCATGGGCGCCCCTGCGGAAGCAGAGCTTCCAAAGCCCCGCACGTTTCGGACCCTTCGCGCTCGCGCATCGTCAGATCACATCCGCCCTCCCACTCCTTGTAAAGAACCCACATGCTCCCTCAACCCCCGCGTGCCGGGGACAGCATCCCGCTGCGGTCCACCCTGAAGCCGGTTCCGCGCCAAACCACCCTTCTCGAGCAGAAGCTCCCGAGAAAGAGGGCAAACGAAACCAGGTCCCAGGGCGCCAGGAGCCAAAGGTCGCGGACGGGGCGCCGGAGCGCGCGATCCGTGCGCAGCTTCAATGCAAGCCGCGCGGCCAGCGCGGCGGCGGCGACCGGCCACGACCATGCGGCGCCCCCGCTGAACACGACCGCAAGAACTCCGAGCGCGAACGGGTGGATGAGCGCGGAGCCGAGGTGCCCCGCAGGGTCGACCGCCCGGATGGTGCGGCTCCAGCGCAATTCGTGCGCCGCCAGCCGCGCGAAGCTCGTCTCGGCGCAGGCGTGGGAGATGGCGAACGCGGGAATGGCCACAGTCCCGCCCCCGGCGCGCACCGCCTCCCCGATCGCATGGTCCTCGGCCAGATGGTGCGCAAACGCAGAGAGGCCGCCAATCCTCTCGAGGGTTTCCCGGCGCATGGCGATCGTCTGCCCGAAGCACGGGCGCGCCAGGCCGAGCGCAAGTCCCGCCACCGCGCTCGGCAGAAACTGGTAGTCGGTGGCCATCGCCGAAAGTCGTGGCCAGAAGCCTGGATCCGGCTCGCCTCGATAGACGCAGGTCACGAGTTCGACACCGGGTCTCTGCAGTTCGCCGATCACATGGCGCAGGTAGCCCGGCGCCACCCCGACATCGCTGTCCGCAAAGACGAGCACGCCGTGCTGAGCCTGCGGCATCATGTTGATCAGGTTGCTGACCTTCCGGTTGGGCCCGTAAAGGCGCGAATCGGCCACCACGGTGACCTGCGCTTTGGGATAGAGACGCCGCAGCTCGTCGACGACCCCGAGAGCGGGATCCCCGGCATCCTGCACACCGAAGAGATATTGAACCGCGCCCGGGTAGTCCTGCTCGCAGAAGCTGGCCAGGTTTCGAAGGAGCGCCCACTCGTGGCCGCGCAGAGGCTTGACGACCGTTAAGTCCGGGAACTCCCCCGGCTCCGCGGTCGGACGGGCGAAGAACCGGCCGATCGCCACCGCGGCGAAGAGCGTGTAGGCCACGCCCAAGAGCGCCCCCACCCCGCAGGCCACGCCGAGCGCGTTCGCGAGGAGTCGCGCGACATGGCCGGCCCCGGCGAGGGGGCCAAATCCGAGAAGGAGCAGCGGCGACGCCGAAGAGGCCAGCCAGCCCGGAGGATTCATGGGTGGGCCCGGGCATGCGGCCCGAGCGACGCCTGCCCCTTCACGCTCCGTGCGCGCGCAGGAATCGGAAGAACTCGACCCCCTCGCGCAGGCGGCGCCTCATCATTTCCCAGCTCACCAGCATCTCGCGCACGATTTCCCATATCTTCGACGGGCGGAAATAGAAGCGTTTGTAGAAGCGTTCGAGGTGGTGGTAGATCTCCTCGCGCGTAAGGTGCGAGTATCCGATGGCGGCGAGCTGAACGCCCGAGGCGCTCACAAGGTTGACGGCTTTGTTCTCCTCAAGCCACCCGTTTTCGATGGCCTCCTTGTACAGCTCCGTCCCCGGATACGGGGCAGCGAGCGACACCTGGATCGTGTGCGGATTCACCTCCTTCGCGTACTCGATCGTCTTTTCGATCGTCTCGCGCGTCTCGCCGGGCAGGCCGAGGATGAATGTCCCGTGAACCTTGATGCCGAGGTCGCTGCAATCCTTGCTGAAACGCCGGGCCATGTCCGTCTTCAGGCCCTTCTTGATGTTGAGCAGGATCTGGTCGTCGCCTGATTCATAGCCGACGAGCAGCAGGCGAAGGCCGTTTTCCTTCATGATCTTCAGCGTCGAATAACGGCACGTTCGCCCTGGCGTTGCACGACCACGTGACGCCGAGCTTGCCAAGCCCGCGGGCGATCTCCTCGACCCGAGGCTTGAAGTCGGTGAAGGTGTCGTCATCGAACATGAGCTCCTTCACCTCCGGCATGTTGTCGCGGATCCATTTCACTTCCTCGAGCACGTTCTCCACCGAGCGCGTGCGGTAGCGATGGCCGCCCACCGTCTGGGGCCAAAGGCAGAACGTGCAGTGGGAGCGGCACCCGCGCCCGGTGTAGATCGACACATACGGGTGCTTCAGGTAGCCGATGAAATAGTTTTCGATCTTCAGGTCCCTCTTGTAGACGGGCGCGACGAACGGGAGCTCGTCCATGTTCTCGAGGATCGGCCGCGGGTCGTTGTGCTTGATCGAGCCGTCCGGGAGGCGGAAACTGAGCCCCAGTATCTGCGCAAGCGGCTTCCCCTCGGCGACCTCCTTGCACGTGAAATCGAACTCCTCCCTACAGACGAAGTCCACCGCATCGGTGGCCGCCAGCGAGTTCTGGGGGTCGACCGCGACCTTCGCGCCGACCATCCCGATCAGCACGGATGCCCTGCGCTTCTTGAGATCCTGGGCGAACAGGGCGTCCGTCGGAAACGAAGGCGTGCTCGTATGGATGACGACGAGGTCGTACTCCTGGGCGATATCAAGGGTCGCCCCCACCGAAAGGCCGTCGGCCGGCGCGTCGAGAAGCCGGCTGCCGGGCACGATGGCCGCGGGCTGCGCAAGCCAGGTCGGGTACCAGAACGAGCGAATCTCGCGCTTTGCCTGATAGCGCGACCCTGCGCCTCCGTCGAAACCGTCGTACGATGGGGCCTGCAGAAAAAGTGTTTTCATAGGTGCTGCGGAAAAATTGAGTGAACCCGGCGGGATTATTCCAGCCCAACTTCTGATTGCCCTCGCTCAGGGGCGCCCGCGCCTCCCTTGCAAGTCCGGGCACCCTTCATCGGGATTACCCGGATGTAAAGTCCCCAAAATGAATTTTGGCAGTCTTTATCGGAGCATGGGGACTCGGGTTCCAATGGGCCTGGCATCGAGAAATCCTGACCGAGCGTTTGCCACCACGGCAATCCCCGATGGCAGTTGAAATCGGAAAGCCCCACGGCATGCCGACTTTCCAGATGATCATATCTCATTGATTATGAAGTGATTAATGCTTTACCCGCTAAGATTAATGTCCTCCCCCAATTAAGCGGGATGCGGGCCATCCATCCGGGTTCGGCCCGTTTGGGCCGAACGCAGGCGGGCGGATGAAGCCAAAACCTGGAAGGCTATCGTAAGTGATTTACCGCAGATATCTTAGGCAACGTTTATCCCTCTGAACATCCGTTCCGGCCCCCATTGATGACCCAGTCGGCGCCGTCGGGGCATCCCGTTTTCCGGCGAACCCCCATCGGGATGACCTCAAATCAGGGTGTGCGGGTCCCCAACCGCCGCGCCACGGCATGCGGACCGTCTACCCATTTAAGGGCCGCAGGTTTCCTTATGCCGATGACCGCTGAAGCGGTCGGACGGGGTCTGGCTCCTGATCCTCTTCCCTTTGGATCCCGACCGGTTTCCGGCCCTTGATTCGGCCCCTTCATTTCGAGGGGCATCAGGCCCAAGCCCGTCGCCCGTTGAGGTCCTCTTTCGAAGGTCCTTCCGACGCGAAACAGCCGGCAATTATCGATCAATATCGCTTGCCGTTTGAACGCTTTCGATTCGAGTATTGCTGATGGAATTCCTCACGGCGCAACGACTACGGAAAGGCAATGCCGGGGCCTGAATGTGATCGATTTGCATGACCACCACCCAAGGGGCAACGCAGGCTGCAGAACCTAGAATCGGCCGGGAGGAATCCGAACTGGCCGGGGTGAAATCGGCCATGGCCCGCTCGCGGGACTATCTTCTCTCCCAACAGGATCCGGAAGGATTCTGGAGCGGCGAGCTCGAGGCTGACTCGATGCTCGAGGCGGACTACATCTACATGCACACGCTGCTCGACAGCGGTGACCCGAAGCGGATGGGGCGCGCGCTTGCGGAGATCCTCCGCTGCCAGAATGCGGACGGAAGCTGGAGCCTCTATCCCGGAGGCCCCGGGAACATCTCCCTCGCGGTCAAATGCTATCTTGCCTGCAAGCTGATGGGAATCCACGCGGACGACCCGCGTCTGGCCCGGTGCCGCCTTTGGATCCTTGAGCACGGCGGCGTCGTCGAGTGCAACACGTTCACGAAAATCTATCTCTGCTCAATCGGGCAGTACGATTACGATGCGGTGCCCGCCGTCCCTCCCGAAATCGTCCTTTTCCCGAGGTGGTTTTATTTCAACATCTACGAGATATCGTCCTGGTCGCGCGCGATCCTGGTTCCGCTCGCGATCATCTACGCAAAGAAGCCCTTCAGGAAGATTCAGCCCGAGCGGGGAATCGATGAGCTTTTCGTTGGCGGCCGGGCCAACGCCCACCTGCGGCTCAGATTGAACCGCAAGGCCCCGTTCTCCTGGCGCAATTTCTTCCTCATCCTTGACCGGGGCCTCCATCGCCTGGAGGCCGCCAAGATCCGGCCTTTCCGCGACCTGGCGCTGAAGCGCGCTGAAGAATGGCTCCTGGAGCGTCTCGAGATGTCCGACGGCCTCGGCGCCATCTACCCGGCGATGCTCAATGCCATCATCGCGCTTCGATGCCTGGGCTATTCCGCGGACCACCCTCAGGTGAAGCGCGCCCACGAGGAATTTGAGAAGCTTGGCATCGAGCAGCCGGCCACCGAGGAGTCGCCCGAGGCGCTCTTCCGGATGCAGCCATGCACCTCGCCCGTCTGGGACACGGCGCAGGCTGTCTACGCCCTCGGCGAGGCGGGCGTCCCGCGCACAGACCCCCGGATGATCAATGCCGTGGAATGGCTTCTGTCGAAGGAGGTCCGCCACCTCGGCGACTGGGCCGTGAAGGCCCCGAACACGGAGCCCGGCGGCTGGTACTTCGAGTTCGCCAACGAATTCTACCCCGACACCGACGACACCGCGCAGGTGCTGCTCGCCCTCAGCAAGGTCGACAGCCCGAGCGAGGAAAGCCAGCGTCAGGCGGTGCAGCGCGCCCTCCAGTGGGAGTTCGCGATGCAGTGCCGCAACGGGGGCTGGGGCAGCTTCGACAAGGACTGCACGAAGATGATCTTCGAGAACATCCCGTTCGCCGATCACAACGCCATGCTCGACCCGCCGACCGCCGACATCACCGGGCGCATCCTCGAGACGCTCGCGGCCTACGGATACACCCGCGCCGACAAGCGGGTCGAAAGGGCGGTCGCGTTCATCCTCTCGCTGCAGGAGCCCGACGGGAGCTGGTTCGGGCGCTGGGGCGTGAACTACATCTACGGCACGTTCCTCGTGTTGCGCGGCCTCGACGCGATCGGCGTGAACCATGGCGAGCCCCAGATCCAGCGCGCGGCGAAATGGATCCGAAGCGTGCAGCACTCCGACGGCGGATGGGGCGAGACCTGCGGAACCTACGATGATCCGGGGACGCGCGGCGTGGGGCCGGGCACTCCGTCCCAGACAGCCTGGGGCGTCCTGGCGCTCCTGGCCGCAGGCGACAGCACCTCCGAATCCGTCTCCAGGGGCGTCCGGTGGCTCCAGGAACGGCAAAGGCCTGATGGAAGCTGGGATGAGTCGACCGGCACGGGCCGGTCGAACCAGGCCCTTTACACGGCGACCGGGTTCCCCCGAGTCTTTTATCTGGCCTATCACTTGTACCGCCAATACTTCCCGTTGCTGGCTCTGGCAAATTACAGCCGAGCCATGGAACATTCCTCGCAAAACAGCGCCTGAGATAACTCCGAACATGGCTATTCCAATCTCCCAGATGTGGACCGTTGCCACCTACGTGCTGAAGAACCGGCTGGCCGGAAGGAAGCGCTATCCTCTGGTGCTGATGCTTGAGCCCCTTTTCCGCTGCAACCTGGCCTGTGCCGGCTGTGGCAAGGTCCAATACCCGCCCCATATCCTGAAGAGACGCCTCACCCCCGAGCAGTGCTTCGCGGCGGTTGAGGAGTGCGGCGCGCCGATGGTCTCGATTCCGGGCGGAGAGCCGCTGCTCCACCCCGAGATCGTCGAGATCGTCAACGGCCTGGTGGCGCGGAAAAAGTACATCTACCTCTGCACCAATGCGCTCGTCCTCAAGCGCCGCCTGCCCGAGTTCACGCCGTCCAAATACCTCACTTTCTCGGTGCATCTGGACGGGCAGCGCGAGCACCATGATCTTTCGGTCTGCCGCGAAGGCGGCTACGACATCGCCACCGAGGCCATCAAGGAGGCCGTCAAGCGGGGCTTCCGGGTGACCACCAACGCGACCTTCTTTGACGGCGCCGACCCCCAGTCCATCCGCGGGTTCTTCGACGAGGTGATGGAGATGGGCGTCGAGGGGATCGTTCTCTCCCCCGGGTACAGCTACGACAAGGCCCCCGACCAGAACCATTTCATGGGCCGGGCCCGCTCGCGCCGCCTCTTCCGCGCCGCCCTTTCCAACCGGAAGCCCACCTGGAAGTTCAACATGTCGCCCCTCTTCCTCGAATTCCTGATGGGCGACCGGAAGTATGAATGCACGCCGTGGGGCTCTCCTGCGTACAACATCTTCGGATGGCAGCGGCCCTGCTACCTCATGCAGGAGGGGTTCGCCGACAGTTTCAAGGAGCTGCTCGAAACGACGAAGTGGGAGGAGTATGGCGCCGCAAGCGGCAATCCGAAGTGCGCCAACTGCATGGTCAGCTGCGGCTACGAGCCCACGGCGGTCATGGACGGTTTCGGATCGCTCAGCGGCGTTTGGGGGATGGTGCGCGGAACGTTCAAGAGCTACCGGGACCCGCAGGCGCTCGAGCTCCTGAAGGCATCCTCGCCCCACGGGTCGGCCGCGCCGGCGATGGCCGAGAGCGCCCATAGCCTCGAGGAGACTCTCCGGTGAGCGCGGAAGCCCAGAAATACACGCTCGACCAGGTCGAGGCTCTGGAGTTGGCCCCGGGCGCGGGCCATGACAAGCTTGAGGGATGGATACCCCCGCTCGCCAGCGACGACGAGCTTCGCTCCGCCCTGGAGAAGGCCTTCGACTATCGGGGCGACGTGACGCTCACGCTCAAGAGCGGCGAGCGCATCGACGCCTTCATCTTCAACCGCCTGGCCGGGGCCACGCTCGCCGATTCCCAGCTGCAGTACTACACGCCGAATGCCCCGGAGAAGCGCAAGGTGAGCTATGCCGAGATCGCCCGCCTCGAATTCAGCGGCAAGGACTGTGCCGCCGGAAAGCAGTGGGAGGACTGGGTGCGCAAATACAAAGAGCGCAAGGCCGCGGGCGAGAAGGGCATTGCCCTCAGCCCGGAGGCGCTCGACTAGGGGCTCGCAGGCCCCCGCCTGAATCGGCGGGCAGCACGTGTCCGCGGATCATGACAGCGGTTCCAAGGCCATTCTCGAACCCCCGTTCGCGCCCCGAAGGCGGGCCACGCCACCGGGCGAACGCTCCATGAAGCCGTGAGGATCTTCCTGACAGGCGCGACCGGCTTCGTCGGCCATCACGTGGCCCGCGTGCTCGCGGCGAACGGCGCCGAATTGCGCCTCCTTGTCCGTAAAAGCAGCAATCTGTCGAATCTCGAGGGCATCGCCGGTGAGACCCACGTGGGCGACCTGGCGCAGCCGGAGTCGCTCAGGTCGGCACTGTCCGGCTGCGACGCCGTGGTCCACGTGGCCGCCGACTACCGGCTGTGGACAAGGGACCCCGCGGCCATGTACCGCGCCAATGTCGACGGGACAAGGGAGCTGCTGCGTCTGGCCCGCGAGGCGGGAGTCGCGCGGTTTGTCTACACCTCGAGCGTGGCCACCATGCATTTCCGCACCGATGGCCAGGTGATCGACGAGGAGACGCCGGTCTCGCTCCGCGACATGGTGGGCCATTACAAGCGTTCAAAGTTCATGGCCGAGGAACAGGCCGTCGCCGCCGCGCAAAGGGGCCAGGAGGTCATCATCCTCAATCCCACAACCCCCATCGGGCCCAATGACGCGAAACCCACCCCGACGGGCCGGATCTTCGTGGACTTTCTGAACCGCCGTTTTCCCGCCTACATGGACACCGGCCTCAACCTGGTGGACGTGGCCGAGGTCGCCCGCACCCATGCGGACGCCCTCATCCGGGGGACGCCCGGACGCCGCTACATCCTCGGCGGCGAGAATCTGAGCCTTAAGCAGATCCTCGACCGAATGTCGTCCGTCTCCGGAATCGCATCCCCAAGGCTCAAGATACCCTTCGCCGTGGCCGCCGTGTACGCCTTCTTTGAGGAGTCGATCACGGGCCGCATCCTCGGGCGCGAGCCGCGCGCCTCGCTCGATGAGATCCGCATGGCCCGAAAGAAGATGTACGCCTCAAGCGCCCGGGCCGAACGCGAGCTTGGATTCCGTGTCGTGGGTGTCGACGCGGCCATGCGCGCCGCGGTCGACTGGTTCCGCTCCCACGGCTACGCGCCCCCGACATGACCAAGGCCGCCATCATTGCCGCCATGCCAGGCGAATTGGAGCCCCTTGTGCGCGGATGGGCCCGCGAATCCCGCGGCGGGGTCGACACCTGGCGCCACACCGGCGGCGAGTGGATCGCCGCCTGCGCGGGCATGGGCTCCGAAGCGGCGGCCCGCGCCTTTGCAGTGGCCGAGAAGGGCTGCGCCCTCGACCTTGTCATCTCCGCAGGCTGGGCGGGGTCCCTCTGCGGCGAGTTTTCGACGGGCAGCGCGTTCCGCATGGGCGAGGTTGTCGACGGGGAAACCGGGGAGCGGTTCCGCACCGCCGATCCCATGGGGAAGGGCCGCATCGTGACGCTCAAGCGTGTGGCGGATCGCGACACGAAGCGCCGCCTTTACGCCGTCCACGGCCCGGGACTCGTTGACATGGAGGCCTCAGCCGTCGCGCGTCTGGCCGCAAAGCGCGGAGCCGCCTTCTTTTGCGTGAAGGGCGTCAGTGACGGCCCAGACGAACAACTGCCTGATTTCAATTGCTTTATATCGGCAAATGGAAAGCTTCGATGGATTCGGCTCGTCCTATTTGCCGTTCCTCGGCCTTGGCATTGGCCCGCACTGGCGCGAATGGGCGGAAACAGCAGAAGGGCTGCCCTTGGACTGCGGGAGTCTCTACTCGAAATTCTGGACAAACGAATTACTAATCAGGAAGCGAGATGGTCACCCAAATCTCAAACGCCAACGACGAGCTGATAGAGCGAGGCTGGTCAGCGTTGCCGGCCTCCTACCGGATCCCCGACGTGGCGCCCACGCTCGAGGAGGCCCGCACCTATTGCAGGCGCCTGGCCGAGTCGCACTATGAGAATTTCCATGTCGCCTCGTGGTTCCTGCCCAGGGCGCTGCGCCCCCACTTCCATGCGATCTATGCCTACTGCCGCATCTCAGACGATCTGGGAGACGAAGTGGGCGACACGAGCCAGGCGCTGGCCCTCCTCGGAGCTATGGGGGCGCGAGCTGGACGCCTGCTACGAAGGCCGTGCGCGCCATCCGGTCTTTGTCGCCCTCGGCGAGACGATCCGGACCCGCTCCATTCCAAAGCAGCCGTTTGCCGACCTCCTGACCGCGTTCCGCCAGGACCAGACCGTCACCCGCTTCGCCTCGATGAAGGAGGTGCTGGGCTACTGCCGTTATTCCGCGAACCCGGTCGGCCGGCTGGTGCTTTACGCCTGCGGCGAGGCCGATGAGGGGCGTTTCCGCCATTCTGACGCAACCTGCACCGCGCTCCAGCTCGCCAATTTCTGGCAGGATGTGCGCCGCGACTACGCGAAGGGGCGCATCTACCTTCCCCAGGACGACATGCTCCGATTCGGAGTCGGCGAGGAGACGATCGCGGGCGGAGCCGCCACGCCGGAGTTCCGCGCGCTTCTCCGCCACGAGGTCGCCTTCACCCGGGGCCTCTTCGAGGATGGACTCGCGCTGATCGGGATGGTGAGCCGGGAGCTTGCTCTCGACCTGGACCTGTTCAGCCGGGGCGGACTCGAGATCCTGCGCGCCATCGAGAGGAGGGACTACGACGTCCTCGCGTCGCGGCCCTTCATTTCAAAGGGAGCAAAGATCAGGCTGGCGCTGCGCGCCCTCTGCGGCAAAGCGCTGCCGATTCTGCGCCTGCGGGGGCGGCCCGCGGGAAAGGCGGCTTGAAAAACAACCCCACACCGGACGGGTCAGAGTCGGAGGCCGCCTATGCGGCCTGCAGGGCGATCGCCAAGGAGAAGGCGAAGAACTTCTATTACGCCTTCGCCGCCCTGCCCCCCCCCAGGCGAAACGCCATCTGCGCAATCTATGCGTTCATGCGCCAGGCCGACGACCTGGGCGACGACGAAAGCCTTCCCCGCGAGGAACGCCGCCGCCGCCTGGACGAATGGCTGGCCGAATGGCGCGGCTTCTGCCAGGGCGGGGCCACCGCCGATCCGGTCTTCATTGCCGCGCTCGACGCGACGAAGCGGTTCTCGATCCCGCTCAGCCTCCTCGACGAGCTGGTGGCCGGCGTCTCGATGGACCTCAAGCCCGCCGCCGGGGATGCGCCGGACACCTATGCGACCTTCGAGGACCTGTACCGCTACTGCTACATGGTCGCCTCCGTCGTGGGACTCGTCTGCATCCGGATTTTTGGCTACAAGGACCCCCGAGCGGAAAAGCTGGCCGAGGAGACGGGGGTTGCGCTCCAGCTCACAAACATCCTCCGCGATGTGGCCGAGGATGCGGGGCGCAATCGCGTCTACCTGCCGCTCGAGGACCTGAAGGCCCATGGCGTCAGCCTGGATTCCCTTCTGCACCGCGCGCCAGGCGCGCCGCCGACGGCCAATGAGCGGGCGCTCTTTGCGGACATCGCCCGTCGCGCGGAATGCTATTACCAATCGGCCAGGCTGCTGCTTCCGCTGATCGACCCCGAGAGCCGCCCGGCGATGTGGGTGCTGGCTTCGATCTATCATCGCCTGCTCGGGCGCATCCGGCGCGCGGACTATGACGTTTTCTCCCGTCGGGCCAGCGTGCCGCGGGTCCAGAAGCTCGGCATCCTGGCGCTCGGCCAGGCGCAAATGGTCCTGGCGCGGCAGTTTGCCAGGCAATAGGCGGATGCGCGAGGGAGCGGCAACCGGAACAGGGAGGGCACCGGATACCCCCCCTTTGCAGGAGCCGGCGGCCGCGCGGGGACGAAACCCAAAGGACCGTCACCGTGGTGGGCGGCGGAGTCGCCGGCCTGAGCGCCGCATGCGCCCTCGCCGAGGCAGGATTCAGGGTCCAGCTCGTCGAACGCCGCAGCTACCTGGGCGGCCGGGCCGCGTCGTTTCTCCACCCGGGTGTCGGAGAGGTCATCGACAACTGCCAGCACGTCCTCTTTGGGTGCTGCACCAACCTTGCCGGCTTTTACCGGAGAATAGGCGCCGACGACCGCATCCACTGGACAAGCACGATGACGCTGGTCGAGCCGGGCGGGCGCGCCTCGCCGCTCGGTCCCTCTTGGCTGCCGGCGCCGCTCCACGGCGTTCCGCGCTTTGCAGCGGCACGGGCCTTCACGTGGGCCGACAAGATGGCCCTGGGTCGCGCCTTTTTGGGCCTCATGCGCGCCGTCCCCGCCGACTCCGCCGAAAGCCTGGGCGCCTGGCTCGCGCGAAAGAAGCAGACAAAGGGGGCGCTCGACCGCTTCTGGCGACTGGTGATCGCAAGCGCGTTGAATGCGGACATCGACTCGATCTCGCTCGCCTATGCGGGCAAGGTGATCCGGGAGCTCTTCATGAATTCCGCCGAGGCCGGAAGGATGGGCATGAGCACGGTGCCGCTCGGCGATCTCTATGCGGGCGCCGCGGAATTCCTCAGGAAGCGCGGCGCATCGATCCTCTTCAATGCAAGGGTTGAGTCGGCCGATTGGGACGCCGCCGCCTCGAAATGGACGCTCCGCGCCGGTCCTGGCTCCCTCCATTCGGATTTCCTGGTCCTCGCGCTCCCCTTCGAGGCGACGGCCCGCCTGCTTCCCAACCTGCCACCGGCGGAGGGCGCAGCATCCTTGTCCGCAAAGCTTGAACGCCATGAGCATTGGCCCATCTGCAGCGTGCACCTCTGGTTCGACCGCGAAATCACGGATCTCGACCACGCCGTGCTCCTGGACCGGGAAATCCACTGGCTCTATAACAAGAGCCGGATTCAACCCTCGCGAAAGGGCCCTGGAAGCTATGTCGAGCTCGTGGTGAGCGCCTCGCGCACTTTTTCCGCGCTTACCCAGGAGCAGGCCGTCGCGCAGGCTGTCCGGGAGCTCGCCGAATTCTTCCCCGCGGCCCGCACCGCGCGCCTCGAGAAGTCGGCGATGGTGAAGGAGGTGCATGCCACATTTGGCGTGCCCCCGGGGATCGACGCCCTTAGGCCGGGTTCGATTTCGCCGTGGAAAAACTGCTTTCTGGCGGGCGACTGGACGGCGACAGGCTGGCCTTCGACGATGGAGGGCGCTGCGCGCTCGGGCCACCTGGCGGCTGAGGCCATCTGCCGCGAAATCGGCGATCCGCAGGCCTTTCTGAAGGCCGACCTTGGGCCGCGGGGACTGATGCGCCTTTTCTCCATTGCCTGAAGTCCCAACCGGCCGGTCGCGGGTGCAGACCGGCCCGCATCAACGAAAAAGTCCGGCGACTTTCGTCGCCGGACCTTTGTCTACACAGGCCCTTTGGTCTTTGAACCAAGGTCTGAGGCGTTTACCCCGCCTCAAAGGTTTGGAGCTTCTTAGAAGTCGAACGAGTTCTCGAGGGTCCAACCCATGCCCTGCTGGATGCGGGCGAGGGCGTAGCTGCCATCGGGCTCGACCGCAGAGGCGAAGAGATGGTCCTTCTCGCCGATGCTGTGCAGGTTGAGCTGGATGCGCCAGTTGACGTTGCGGTACACCTTGCGGGTGTAGCCGATCCATCCGTCAACGTGGGTGTCCTCGGAGCCGTAGAAGGGCTCGTTGACGTTCAGACCGCCCTCCGTGACCGCGAGCACGTTGGCGTAGTTCGGGTCCGTGGAGTTGACGTTCTTGAAGTTCGGGTCGTACCGGTATCCGAGGATACGGGCCGCCTCGACGCGGAGCGCGCCACCGACGAACACACCCTTGATCGGGCCGCGATCAAACGTGTAGGTCGTGATGAGGTTGAGCCTCCAGGGGGCGACTTCAGGAGCCGCATGGCCCTGGTCGTTCAACTGGACCGTGAACGGAGCGACGATGCTCGAGTTCCAGTCCGCGCCCAGGAGGTTTCCTGTGCACGTATTGCACCACATGCGGATCTGGCCGCCGGGGCCGTTCATGAAGCCCGTGATCTTGCTGATGAAGGCCTGGGCCGCCGGATCGATGTCCTCGTGCGTCGCATCCACATGCGAGTAGTTCAAGGTCACGTTCCAGTTCCTCATGAGCTGCGTGGTGAGCTCGACCTCGACGCCCTTCGAGAGGTTGTCGACCGTGGTCTGGTGGTCGCCGAAGTTCGAGCCGCCGCCTTCGTTCGGGGCGGTCAGGTCGTTGTAGCCCGCCGTGAAGGCGGAATCGAGCTGGCCGCTGGCCTTGGCAAGCGACGGGATGATGGTCGGCGTCACGTTGTAGCTCGCGAAGAACGAGTCAGGAACCGGGAGGTTAAGCCAGGCGTTGACGATCTGCTGCGAGTACGCGTTCGTCGCGATGTACTGGGCGCTGCCGGTCGCATAGCCGCTGCCCGCGCCGTAGTCCCAGTAGTTCGTGTTCGGGGTCTTGCCCTCGAGGCCGTCCTGGAGCGCTGCCGCCCAGCCGTAGCCCCAGATCGTGCCGTCCGCGATGAAGTAGGCATTGCTGCCGAGGCCGGCGATCGAGTTGCCGTCCGTCTCACCGAGGCTGGCGTTCTTGACGATCGTCTTGAACCAGTCGACCTTGAGCGAGATCTTGTCGTTCAGGGCCGTGGCCGTGAAGCCGTACTCCGTCGTGGTGCCGGAGGCGTTCGGGATCGGGAGACCCGCAAGGCTGATGCGCGCGGCGTCAGGCTTGAAGTTCTCGGAACGATTCAGGAACACGCTGAAGGTCATGTCGTAGGGAAGCTTCGACATGAGGGCCTTCGGGAAGTGGTACACACCACCCCAGGTCTTGCTGGTGCCCGTGACGTCCGTGCGCGAGGCAAGGTTGTCCGGGTAGCTCAGGCTCGTGATGCCCGTGTTCGAATTCGTCACACCCTGGCTCTGGTAGTTGGTGACGGTGTCCTTGCGCCAGCCGAGCGACGGGACGAGGTCGCCATCGAGCAGGTAGCCCTGCCAGGTGATGCCCTTCGATTCGTCGATGTAGCGGGTGCGGCTCGCCGAGGTGACCAGGTTCGACTGGTCAGCCGGGTTGCTCCAGCTCTGGTAGCCGACGTTCTCGTTCTGCCAGCCGACATAGTTGGCCGGGTTCTCGTACTGGATGCTCGTGTTGACGACGCCGTTGCTGTTGCCCGTGTACGTGTAGGGGGCGGTCGGATTGACATAGCCCGGCGTGTTCGGGTCCGTCGGCTTGTTCCAGGTCGAGTTGAAGTTGATGATCGTCTCGTTGGTCGGAGGCGCGATCACGTAGTTCAGGTTGTTCAGGTTCGCACCCGAGGCCGACGAGGCATTGAGGAGGGACGGCCCGATGTAGGCGGTCCACTCGAAGCTGCCGTTCGAACCGATCGCGTTCGTGATGCCGTTCGAGGGCTGGTTGTTGTCGGCGATGAAGGACGGGGTCGTCGCGTATTCGGCGAACTGGAACGTGCTCTGGACGACCGTGTTCTTCTCGTAGAGCCCCGTGAAGTCGCTCTTTCCGAGGATCTTCGCGAGCGTCGAATTGCCGAAGAAGTCCGAGGCGCGGAGCTCGGCCGTCGGGGTGAAGCGCCAGACCTGGCGGGTCGTGGTCGTCTGGTAGTTGTTGTCCTCACCACCGGACGCGGCCTGCGCGACATACGGGCGGCCGACATTCGGGTTCGGCGTGCCGTCCGCATAGGTCTGGTTCACGTCGATGCCGATCGCATAGTTCTCACCTTCCAGCCAGGGTTCCGCACCCTCCGTGTACTGCTGCTGGTCGTAGGCGACCTCAAAGCCCAGGCGGTCGTCGAAGAAGGTCTGGTCGAGGGCGATGTTGAACGCCTGCCAGTTCTTCCACTCGTGCTTGTTCGGGCCGTCGAGGAGGTTCTTGTAGAAGTTGAAGATCGTCGGGTCGGTGATCACCTTGTCGGTGTAGTACACGCCGCCGGGGATCGGGTTCGTCGGGATGCGGTAGTTGGCGGGGACGCCGTTCGAGGCGTTGGCGCCCTGCGTTCCGACATTGCCCGCGTACAGGCTGAACGGCGGGATAGCGTCCGGCCTGAAGCTCGGGATGCCGCCAATCGAACTGCCGCTGTAGGTGGTGCCGTTGTAGGTGAGCGCCGGCACGAGGCCCTGGTTGGCTTCCGCGGTGATGACCTTGAACGGCGTGCCGCTCGGGGCGACGGCGTTCGGGGTCGTGTTCACGGAGAGCGGGGTGGCCTCGAAGTAATTGATGATGTCCGCCCAGTAGGAGCGGCCCTCAGCCCAGCCGCCGAGCTGATACATGGCCGATGAGAGCGGGCCGCCGGAGCCGCCAGGAAGGAGCGGGCCGCCCGCAACCGGGTTCTGGTTCGTCAGGCTGAACTGGTTCTCGGTGATCTTCTGGTAGCCGGGATTTGTCACCCCGCCGACCGTGATCGTGTTCGAGAAGAAGGGCGTGATTTCATCCGTCGGGGGCAGATCGCGGGGGGCGTCGGCCGAGTAGGTGCCGCGCTCGAAGTTGCCGCGGATCGACGTATGGCTGTCCTTGCCGAAGAGCTTCGGGTCGAAGCGGAACGCGCCGTAGTAGCGGTTCGTGTTCTCGAAGGCCGGGCTCTGCTCGTACTTCTCGTCGTCTTGCAACACCGACAGGCGGATCGCCAGGACGCCAGGGATGATCTCCTGGTTGATCGTCGCGCTGTCGCGCAGCGAGCCGTACTCGTCAAACCGGTTCGTGACGTTGTACGAATTCGCGAAGGCCGCGCCGTTCGTGCTCACATTGATGATACCGGCCGGGCTGCCCGTGCCGAACAGAATCGAATTCGGTCCGCGCTGCAGGTCGACGCGTCCCACGTTGAAGCTGTCCCACGGAATGTCCGTCA
>CAWHOL010000014.1:0-235692 GCA_963830965.1 uncultured Verrucomicrobiae bacterium
GGCGAAGAAGTTGGCGACGATCAGGTCTCCGGTGCTGTCGAAGGTCACCCAAGCGGTCCGTTCAGCCCGGTGTTGCTTCCCGTGATCGTGCGAACGGGCGGCAGGCGTTTCCGGCTGGCGCCCGCCGCGTACCGGCGGTGATCGTGGCATCGCGCAGGCCCGACACGAACCGATCCGTCGCTACTGTCGATGGCGACCCCGTAGGGCTGGCTGACGAGCGTGTTGCTCCCCGCTACCGTACGGCTGGGCCACGTTACCGTTGGCGTTCGCTGCAGTCACGGTCAACGCGGGGGTGTTGAGCTCGTCAACGTACAGGTTGAGGGCTGAGGAACCCGTCACGCTGAACTATTCGGCTTTGCACGTTGGCGGGCGCGACGCCGCTCGCCGAGGCCGAAACGGCACCCCGCGAGACGGCGCTCGACCCGTCTCGTAGGAGAGCGTCACCAGTTCGCGCGCTCAAGGTGACGGTCGTCGCCGACAAAGCCAAGGCCCCCGTCGTGTCGCTGCTGGCGAGCGTCACGGGGTTGGCATATGTCCCGGTGATGACGTTTCCGTCGGCGTCGGCGACGCTGACCGTCACCGGCGTCGAACCGGAAGTCCCCGCGAGAAACGTCGAGGTCGCGGTCGTGACGGTGATGCCGCCCGGCACACCGCTGACCTGGATCGTAACGGCGAAGGGCGTGCCGGCGAACACGATTCGTTTCTGTTGCGCTCCCGCTGCCGAGCACGTTCCCGGTTGCGTCGGGAGCGTCGTACAGCGTCGCCGTGAAGGTCGTGTTGCCGGGCGTTGCGGTGACGGGGATGACGCAGGTGCGCGTGGGGCCAGAGGTCGTGGACAACGCCGACGAGGTGCTCACGTCGGCGACGACGTTGTTCGCGCTGCCGCTGATGGTGATCGAAACCGACGACGTGGAAGGTGAGAGAAACTGCGGGCGCACGCCTTTCGCTTGCGCGCGCGCGGCAAATCCGAAGGTGACGCTGCCGGTGACGCCGGCGCCGGGGAGTCCTCCGGGCGAGCTCGACGCGCCGCCGCCGCCGCACGCCGCAAGCGTCCACAGCAGCGCTGCGGAGGCCGCGGCCCGCACCTTTGTCACCACGGTTTCGCGCCGGCGCAACCGGCTATGGGCGGAAGACGGAAGCGGTTCGGAGAGCGGCGCGGGCCGCTGAGGGCTCGGCGTGGGCCGCGCGGCAACGGCTGGTGTAGCCGATGCAAGCGTAGCGGTCGGCCTGGGCGTCGCCACCACCGATTTGGGCACCTATTCGGTGATTGTCCTGACCGGGGGCGGCCAGGCGACCAGCACCGGGGCCACGCTTTCGATTGGCACGGGCAGCGCGGCGACGCCGCCCGCGTTCACGACCCAGCCCGCCTCGCAGGTGATTTCCAGCGGAAGCAGCGTGGTCTTCAATGCGGCCGCGAGCGGGACACCGACCCCGACCTACCAGTGGTATTTCAACAACGGCCCCCTGGCCGACGGCAATGGAATCTCGGGGAGCGCCACCTCATCGCTCGTCATTAGCGGAGCGACGACCGCCAACGCGGGGAGCTATTACTGTGTCGCCACCAACTCGGCCGGATCGCTCCAGAGCAACTCGGCTGGGCTTTCGTTGACCTCGACCCCCGATGTCGGACGGCTGATCAACATTTCGTGCCGGGCGCAGGTTGGGACCGGCGGGAACATCCTGATCGCGGGGTTTGTGATCGGAGGAGCCGGGACCTCGGGCTCCGAGCCCGTCCTGATCCGCGGAACCGGACCGGCGCTTGTCCCCTTCGGCGTCACCGGTACGCTTCCCGACCCGCAGCTTCAGATCTATTCCGGTTCGACGGTGGTCGGCACCAACGACGGGTGGGGGGGCAGCTCCGCGATCACCAATGAGGATTCTGCGGTCGGGGCGTTTGCTTTGACGAACACCTCGAGCCACGACGCGGCGCTGGTCGAAACGCTTCAGTCCGGCGCCTACACGGCCCAGGTGTCCGGGCAGAGCGGCGACACGGGCGTCGCCCTGGTGGAAGTGTACGATGCAACGCCCGCGGGCACCTTCACCCAGACATCCCCCCACCTCATCAACATCTCGACGCGGGTGCAGGTCGGCACCGGCGGCAACATCCTGATCGCCGGGTTCGTGATCGGGGGCTCCACCTCCGAGACGCTCCTGATCCGCGCCTCGGGCCCGGCCCTCGTCCCCTTCGGTGTCACAGGGACGCTGCCCGACCCGCAGCTCCAGCTCTACTCGGGCTCGACCCTCCTCGGCACGAGCAACGGCTGGTTCGGAAATCTCGCGATTTCGAACGCGGCCTCCGAGGTGGGCGCGTTCTCCTGGAGCAATCCCGCAAGCCACGACTCGGCGATCCTTGTCACCCTTCCCCCCGGGGCCTACACGGCGCAGGTTTCGGGGGCGAGCGGGGACACCGGGGTCGCGCTGATCGAGGTGTACGAGGTTCCCTAGCCGCCGGGTAGTACCCGGGGGCGGCCCTTTTTCGGAGTCAGGGTTTCAGGAGTCGAACCCTGACACCCTGGGGCCGTCGGTGCGGCGCACTTGACCGTTAGGCTCGAATGGGGATTCTCGTCCGAGCACCCCATCCCATGTCCGGTACAACGCTCAATGACATCGCGCGAGCGCTGGGCTATTCGAAGAACACGATCTCGCTCGCCCTTCGGGGGAACCCGCAGATCCCGGCCACCACCCGGGAGAAGGTCAAGGCGGCGGCCGACCACATGGGCTACAGGCCGAACGCCGTCGTCTCGCATCTCATGGCGCAGCTTCGGTCGGCCCGCACGAGCAGGCTCCAGGCGAAATTGGCGCTCGTGAACGCCAACCTGGATCCGGACGCCTTTCACAGCCATCCGACGGTGCCCATCTACGTCGAGGGGTGCGAGAAACGCGCAGCGGGTCTCGGCTATGATTTCGACCGGTTCTGGCTCCACAGCCCGGATCTCACCGCCGAACGCTGGCTGAGGATCCTGACTGCGAGGGCGATCAAGGGCCTTGTGCTGGTCGGCTTGATGGACACGAACCATTTGCCGGCGCGCCTGGAGCCGATTTGGCGCAGGTTCCCGTGCGTCGTGACGGGCGTGCGCACGCGCGATCCCGCCCTTTCGTTCTGCTGCGTCGACCATTACAACCTCGCCTTGATTGCGTTCGAGCGCGCCGCGGCGCTCGGCTATCAGCGGCCGGGACTCGTGCTCGACGACGTGATCGACGCGCTCGTCGAACGGCGGTTCTCGGCGGGCTATCTCACCGCACAGCGCATGCTTCCGCGATCGCGGCAGATTCCGGTGTTCGGCGACGTGAACGGTCCCGGGCGCATCGAGGCGTTCCGCGCCTGGATGGATCGTCACCGCCCCGACGTGGTGTTCACCCTCTACAACAGCGTTCTCGGCTGGCTGAAGGCGACCGGCCGGCGGGTGCCGGAGGATGTCGGCGTCATCCAGCTGGAATGGCGGGCGTCGCGCCCCGACATAGCGGGGATGAACCAGCACAATCTGGTGACCGGCGAGGCGGCCGTGGACATGGTCGTTAGCCAGATCCACAACAATGAGCCCGGGGCGCAGGAGTTTCCACGCTCCACCATGATCGGAGCGACCTGGGTCGACGGCGCAACGGTTCGGTCCGTACCCAAGGGACCCGGGTCCTCCGAGGGGCAAGGGGGCGCTCGCGCGAGGGTCCGCGGCCGAAGGGCCCTTTCCAGCGGCGTCTGACCCCCGAGGCGGCTAGGGCTTCTTGGCGGCCGCCGGGTTCCTGGCGGCCGGCTCCTCGCCAGATCGCGCGGGGGCCGTCTCGGCGGCCCTCAACCTCGCCATCCGGGCGGCGACCTCGGCGCAAATGCGGGCGTAGTCGGGATTCAGTATCCCGCCATTCTCGACGACGAGCCGGGCGCCCACGTAGACCCGCTCAATGTTTTCGACTCCGCAGGCCAGTACGAGCGTTCCGTACGGGTCAAACACGGGCCCCGTGTCCATCTTGCGGGGATCGACAATCAGAAAATCGGCAAATTTCCCCTTCTCGAGGCTGCCCACGCGGTCGGAAACGCCTATCACGTCCGCGCTCCCGAGGGTGTGAAACATGAGGACATCCCGCGGCCGAAGCACCGCAGGGTCCTCATAACGCGCACGCACCGCATAGAGGCCCGAACGCATGTTCTCGAACGGATCCGCCAAGTCCGCGCTCGCCTGTCCGTCGACGCCCATGCCGATCCGGATTCCGAGGCGACGCATCGTCGGAATGTCGGCGGTTCCCGAGCCGAGGCGCCCGTTTGAGAGGGGATTCCAGACCATCGAGGCTCCCGCAGCCGCGATCCGCTGAAGGATCGCGTCGTTGGGATGCACCAGATGGCCGAAGATGAGCCTCGGGCCGAGTTCGCCGCTGTCGACAAACCAGCCAAACCTCGCGCGCTGGGACTCGACCTGCGCGGGATCGGCCGCCTCGAGGTAATGCGCCTGGTTGTAGAGCCCATATTCCCCCATGATGGCCCCTTCGAGGGCCGTGTAGTCCTTGTCGGGGGCGACGCACGAGTACCCCCCTAGGCCTAACGCCAGGAACGCCGTCCGGCCGGCGTAAGGCCTCGTGTAGGCATAGAATGCGTTGAAGTCCTTTAGGCGGCTTTCACGGTTGCCCGCGAGGGGCAGGCAGTAGCCGTGGACAAACCGAATCCCCGATGCCAGCTCGGCCTTGAACGACTCGATGTCGACCTCCGGCTGGCCGTTCGCGTCGTCGAAATCGAAGGAGGACGTGATGCCGTGGCGCAGGAGGTCGATGCATCCGAAGAGCGTATCGTAATAGTGGTCGGCCGGCGGATTGCCGACCGAATAGGGCCTTATGGCGTCGAACCACGACTTCAGGGCCTGGTCCGTGGCGATGCCCCGGGTGACGGCCTGGTAGGGATGGCTGTGCGCCGAGACAAAGCCCGGCATCACAAATTTCCCCGTGGCGTCGACGATCTGGCTGGCGCGGATCCCCGGCGGGGGATCCCCGTAGCCGATGCGCAGGATCTTGCCGTCGTCGCCGGCAAGCAGGTAGCCCCGCCGAGGGGAGGATTCGCCCGGCTCGAGCGTGAAGAGGATGCCATTCCTCACCAAGATCCTGCCGATCAGGACGTCGGCGCGGGCGGAACCGCACCCGATTGCCACCGCAAGCAGCAGCATCAGGCATCTGACAAAGGCTAAGGCACTTGCGCAAACCGGCAGCCCACCTGGTCGGACGGGTGACCTTTTGCATGGACATCCCCGAGATGCCTGCGCTTTCATGGGCGGGAAATGCAAAAGCCGGAAATTAAATTGGTCACTCCCGCGAGCTTGGCGGTGGATGCCGTGCTTGTCATTGCCTTTTTCGTGTACATGTACGGCGTCGTGTCGACCCACGTTCCGTCCAAGGACCACCGCATGATTCTCCTGTGGGGTTCGGCGGGCTCGCTCTGCCTGACGCTGGTTTTCTGGCTCACGCTTCAGATGTTCCGGGTGGTCCTCCGGGTCCAGCGCGAGGGAGCCAAGCACTAGGGTTCGACTCGGGCCGGCCTACGACCTCCTGAACGAGGCGGCAAAGAAATAGTCGCCGTCGTGCGCCTGCGGAAGGAGCCTTTTGCCTTCGAGGATGGGCAGGAATCCCTTCGCTCCGCTCAGGAATTCGCGGACCACCGATTCATTCTCGGTCCCGCAGAGGGAGCAGGTCGCGTACACGAGGAGGCCCCCCGGGCGCACCCTGGCCGCATTTTCCCGGAGGAGGCGAATCTGGAGGGTTGCCGCCTCTGAAAGGGACCGGGGCGACGTGACCCACCTCAGGTGGGGGGCGCGCCGCCAGGTGCCGGAGCCCGTGCACGGGGCGTCCACAAGGACGCCGTCAAAGCCGCCTTCGGGGTCCGCGGCGGCGCCTATCCGAATTCGGCCGGTGAGCCCCGCGCGCGCGGTGCGAATCGCAAGCTGTTCAAGCGCCGTCCGCCTTGTGTCGCGGGCCGTGACGCGCCCCTCGGGACCGAGGAGCGCGGCAAGCTGAAGGGTCTTGCCTCCGGAGCCGGCGCACGCGTCCAGCCAGTGGCCCCCCGGAGCGATGCCGACCGAACCGAGGATCAGCTGCGAACCGATGTCCTGGATCTCAACCCGCCCCGAAAGGTAGGAGCGGGTTCTCGAGACGTCCGCGCCCGCCGGGAGCTGGAGGGCGCCGCCGAGGAGGGGGCTGCGCCGGCAGGCCCATCCGAGGGATTCAAATTCGGCCAGCACCGGATCCGCGTCGGCGGCCTGGAGACGAAGCCAGAGGGGCGCCCGGGTAAGGAGGACGTCGCGCAGCGGGGCCTCGAGCGCCTCCGGGCATTCCCTGAGCAGCCATTCCGGACTCAGGGCCCCGACATCGGTCCCGAGGATGCGGGCCTTTTCCGCAGGATCGGCCGGGCAGTCCGGCAGGTCCCCCGCCAGCGCGGCCCGGAAGGCGTGCGCGGCCGGCGAATCCGCGGCGAGCCAGGCGATGCGCCTGGCGGCCCCGGGGGCGTCGGATTCGAGGAGCGGCTCTATCCAGGGCAGGTACCTGAGGGCGGTGTAGATCATCTCCCGGTAGAGCCTGCGGTCGCGCGATCCGAGGCGCCGGTCGCCGCTGAGGAGGGAGTCGATCCTGGAGGGCAGCGCCGGGTCGCTGCGCCAGTGCGGGCGCAGCCTTCCCAGCATCTCCAGGAGGGTTCGCTGCTGGCTTCCGGCGCGGCTCACGGCATGGATCTGTCGCGGGTACCCGGGCCCTCGGTCAAAACCGGATCATGTTCAGGTGGGCCTCCATGCCGAAGTGCCCCTGTCCGTTGTTGGGCCCGGAGGAAAAGACGATCGCGTACTCGAGCGTCCAGGTGTTCGAGATCCGCTGCACGATGCCGTAGTACTGGTCGATGATCAGGTGGTCGCGCGCGTCGTAGTCGCCGCGGACAAACGCGTCGTACACCTCGTTGAGGCGGGTCCGAAGCTCCACGTGGTAGGTGTCCACGCCCACGATGGGGTTGGGCCCGATGCCCGGCACCGTGAAATCCCCGTACTTGTCGGAAAGGTACCCGACTCCGAAGCGGGCCATCCACACGTCGCCCTCGTGGACGGTGATGTCGGTATCGAGGGCGCGCTGCGCGGCGCGCCGCGTCGAAACGGCGTCCTCGAAGCTGATGGCCAGCCACCGGGCCGGCGTCGCCGTCACATCCGCGTGGATGTCCGAGAAATCGGTCTGCCCCGGGGCGCGCTGAAACATGAAGTCCTCGTCCACGTTGAAGGTCATCAGCTCCCGGGATCCATAGGTTTCGTCCCGGGTCTCAAGCGTGTTGTTGATCCCGAACCTGAGGACATTCGACGCCTGCAGCTGGTCGATGGCGCGCATGTCGCCAAGCTCCATGATCGGCAGGTAGTTGGTGAAGGTGCTCCGGTCAATGGGAGGGATCCATGCCGCGGCCTTGTCGCCGTCGGGAATGAAGCGGTAGCTCAGCGTCGGCGTGATCAGGTGGCGGATCCCGTTGATGTTCCAGAGGGGGTTGTTGTAGTCGAAGACCGCGCTGGCCTTCAGGTCGGCATCAAATCCGAGCTCGCCGAGCCCGCGTCCGGTGCCGCCGGGCTCGGCGGCCCCCACGGTGTCCCAATACTCGGTGAACCGGCCGCCGACGACGGGCGTGAAATCGACAATGCCCTTGTAGGAGAAGGGCCGGCTGAGCCCGGCGAACGTGTCGAACCGGTCGCTCTCCAAGAAGATTCCGCCGGCGGGAGGGTCCTCCTCGAGGTGCACGAGGCCGGAATTGAACCTCAGGTAGATCCCGCCCCCGATGGGGGTCGGCAGGAGGTCGAACCGAAGCTCGGGAAGCCTTTCCTGGACGGGATAGAAGGTATCGGGCTGGAACCGGGTGAAAAGCGAGGCGATGTAGTCCGACTGGATATAGTCGGCCTCGATGAAATTGTCGGGCTCCTGGACGGGGATGAACTCGTTCGAGTGGAAGTCGCGGATGACCTCGGAATCGGAGGACCAGTTGACGTCGCCCGTGATGGTGAGGTCGGGCCCGATCTGCTGGGCGTGGCGCCATTCGGCGTAGGCGCGGTCGTTCGGCACGGGGTTGTCGAGGATGTCGGGGAACTTGACCCCGTAGTCATAGATATACCCCGTCCTCACCGATCCGACGGCCGTATCGTTGCCGCTCGTGACGTCGTAGGCCGCCAGGGGCCCGATCATGACCCCCTGGGCGGTGTAGATCCCAATGTCGGGGCCGACGCTCAATCCCTGGCGCCACGGGAATTCGGGTCGCCGCGTCGACGTAGGCGCCGAGCACCTTGCGGTAGCCGCCGTCAAAGGTGGTGTTGGCGAGGCTCGGCTCGTGGCCGAGGTCCTGGCCCAGGCGGGACACGGGCAGGGGCCGGTAGCTGCCGAGGCCGAGGTCGGCGCTCGCCATTCGCAGATAGTGGCCCGGGGAATACGTGAGCGTCTTCGCCTTGATCGTCGGCTGCCAGGCGCTCGGCTCGCGGTAGGTCACGGTGGCGTCATGGATCACCACCTCGGTCCGGTTTCCCTCGGCCACCGGGCCCTCCAGATAGTAGGGAAAGCGGCCGATCCTCAGGTTCTTCGCCGTGAAGCTCCCATCGGCGCGGTGGTAAACCACCTGGTCGGCGAGAAGCCGGTCCCCGATCCGGGTGAGGACGACGTGCCCCTCGGCCGTCGCCGTCTGGGTCTTCTGGTTGAAGCGGATCGTGTCGGCCGTGAGGAGGAGGCCCTCGTCCGTCAGCCGCGCGCTGCCCGTCAGGATCGTCTCGCCCGTGGTGTAGAGGGTCTCCACATGGTCCGCGGTCAGGTCCGCCAGGCTGGGAGCCGGGGCGGGCGCGACGGCGGGGCCGGCCAGAGCCGGAATGGCGGCAAGGGCTAGGAGAAGGGCAAGGCGGCGCATCACTCGGCGAGAGCAAAGGCGCCGGAACTCCCGCAAGCAAGCCTCCCGGGCGCGCAAAAATCTGCGCTGAATCGCGATTCCGGCCCACTTTTAGCTTTTTAGTGGCCTCCATGGGCTCCATCGTGTCGCTCCGCAATGCCGAGGAAAAGGACCATACGCATGTCTAAAACCGTAAGGGACATGGCGCCGTTGAGGTCGGAGGTCCGGAGCCTGGGCGCGGCGCTTGGCCGCGTGATCACCAAGATCGAGGGGCGCGAGACCCTCGAGATGGTGGAGCTCCTCAGGAAGCTGGCGAAGGCGCGGCGGGCGAACGACGCCGACGCCGAGCGCCTTCTCAGCAAGGCGATTGCGGACATGGACCCCATCGCCGCGTTCAACCAGGCGATGGCCTTCACGCTCTACTTCGAGCTCGTCAACCTGGCCGAGGAGAATTTCCGGATCATCCTTCTTCGGCGCCGGCGGGTGGCGCGCACCCTCGCGACCGAGGAGGGCCGCCCCATCCGCGAGTCGATCGAGGCCGCCGTGATGGAGCTCAAGGCGGCGGGCGTCGGCCCGGTCGAGATGCAGCGGCTCGTGGACCGCCTGGGCATCGAGCTCGTCTTCACGGCCCATCCGACGGAGACCAAGCGCCGGACGCTTCTGGCAAAGCTGAAGAGGCTCGCCGCGACCCTGCGCGCCCGGGCCCAGCCGGAGTCGACGCCGGACTTCGCGGTGCTTGAGACGGACACGATCGAGCGCGAGATCGCGTCCCTCTGGCTGACGGACCGCAGCCGCACCGTCCGTCCCGAGGTGAGGGACGAGGCGCGGACGGGCCTCTGGTACTTCGACACGACGCTGATCGACGTCCTCCCGCGACTCCAGCACGACATGGAGGCCGCCCTGGCGCGGCATTACCCGGGGGTGCTCCCGCCCAGGCGCTGGCTCACATTCGGGTCGTGGATCGGCGGCGACCGCGACGGCAACCCCGAGGTGACGGCGAGGACCACGGCCGATGTCCTCCTTCTCCACCGGACGCTTGCGATAGAGAAGCTCCGCTTCGCGGCCGGCGAACTCAGCAAGACCCTCACGGTCAGCGACCGGCGCGACACGGTCGTCCCGGCGCTGAAGCGGGGCCTGCGCGAGGACCTGCACCTGTCCAAGCACATGGAGGAGCTCGAGAAGCGGTATCCGCACGAGCCCTACCGCCTGTTGCTCGGCGTCCTCTACGAGCGGCTGGGGCAGGCGAGGGCCGAGGTGCGGGAGGACGGCATGCTCCTCGCGGGGAGCGTCGTCGGCTCCTGCCTCTCCCGGGCGACGGTCTTCGACACCTTCGAGACGATCAAGGCGGGCCTCGAGGCCGGCAGGGGGGCGATGCTAGCGGAGGGCGGGGACCTGGCCGCGGTCATGAACCAGTTCGAGGTCTTCGGCCTCCACACCGCCTGCCTGGACCTGCGCCAGCATTCGTCGCTCCACGAGGCGGCCGTGGCGGAGCTCCTGGGACGGCCGGACTACCCCGGCCTCGGCGAGGAGGAGAAGCAGTACGCGCTGATCGAGGCGATCACGGTGGCCGGCAGGCTTGAATCCACCGAGGGCCTCTCGAGCGCGACGCGAAACGTCATCGACCCGCTCGTCCTGGCGGGCAAGGCGGGCGCGATCATCGGCCGCGAGGCCCTCGGCATCTACATCATCAGCATGACCGACGGGGTGTCCGACGTCCTCGAGGTCGAGCTGCTCCAGAAGCTTGCGGGCTCCTCGCTCCCGATCGCCCCGCTCTTCGAGACCCTGGACGACCTCGAGCGGGCGCCCGAGATCCTCACCGAGCTCTTCGCGATCCCCGGGCGCCGGCCGAAGCACCAGAACGTGATGCTCGGATACTCCGACAGCAACAAGGACTGCGGGTACATCACGGCCAACTGGGCCCTCTTCAAGGCGCAGGAGACGATCTCCAGGGTCTGCCGGGACGCGGGTGTCGAGCTCACGCTCTTCCACGGCCGCGGCGGCAGCATCGCGCGCGGCGGGGGCCCCGCCGCGAAGGCGATCCTGGCCCAGCCCGCGGGCCTTGGCGACGGAAAGATCCGCGTGACCGAGCAGGGCGAGGTGCTCTCCACCCGCTACCACGATCCCGACCTCGCCCACAGGATTCTCGAGCAGATGGCGTACGGGGTGATGCTGGGGATTCACGCTGCGGGCGCCGCGTCTGCCGCGCCCCAGGAGTGGCGCGACGCCATGGAGGACATGAGCCGCGCCGGCTTCGAGGCCTACCGGGCGCTCGTCCACGACGATCCCGAGTTCCTCGTTTTCTGGAGGGAGGCGACGCCGATCGACGAGATCAGCAACCTGAAGCTCGGCTCGCGCCCGAGCTACAGGAGGGCGACCCAGAGCGTCTCCGACCTGCGCGCCATTCCCTGGGTGTTCTCGTGGATGCAGAGCCGGTTCAATTTTCCCGGATGGTTCGGCCTCGGGAGCGCGCTCACCTCGTTGCTGCGGCGCGGACCGAAGGAGCGTGAGCTTCTGCGCGCGATGCACGCGGGCTGGCCGTTCTTCCAGACGCTGATCGACAACGCCCAGCTGACGATGCGCAAGGCGGACATGGGGATCGCCTCGCTCTACGCCGGGCTCGTGAAGGATGCAAAGATCCGGCGCCGGATGCTCGGGATCCTGAACGCGGAGTTCGAGCTTACGGAGAAGGCGATTCTCAGGGTGACCGGCCAGAAGCGGCTCCTCGGGCGCGAGCCGGTGCTCCTGCGCTCGGTCGAGCTGCGCAATCCCTACATCGACCCGCTCAATTTCATTCAGGTGGAAATGATGCGCCGGCTGCGCGGCGAGACGCCCCTCGAGCCCCGCGAGGCGGAGGCGATCCGCGCGGTGATCGAGCTCACGATCAACGGCATCAGCGGCGGCCTGAAGAACACGGGCTAGGCGCCCCAGCGGTTTTGAGTGGCGCGAACCAGAACCCCGGCACACGATCCTCTTAATCCCCAAACCCCAGCAGTGATCCTCACAAAGCCCGAATTCGAGGCCATCCTGCATGCCAGCCACGGATCCCCACACTCCGTGCTCGGGATGCACCCGCTCACCTACAGACGCAGCCACGGCCTGGTCGTGCGCGCGTGCCTGCGCGACGCGGCGGCCTGCGAGGTGGTCCTGACGGGGGAGGATCCGGCGGGCGTCTTCCCCATGAAGCTCCTCGCGCCCGAGGGGCTTTTCGAGGTCTTCATACCGAGGCACGCCGAGGTCTGCGCCTATGAGCTCCGGGCGACCTCCGCCGACGGGCGGGTGCGGCAGTTCCGCGACCCGTACTGCTTCCTGCCGACCCTCGGAGACCAGGACCTCTACCTCTTCAACGAGGGAAACGAGCACAAGATCTATGACAAGCTGGGCGCCCACCTGAGGGACCTGGGAGGCGTGACAGGGACGGCGTTCGCGGTTTGGGCGCCCGCGGCCACCCGCGTGTCGGTCGTAGGGGACTTCAACGGCTGGGACGGGCGCTACCACCCGATGCGGGGCCTGGGCGCCTCGGGGGTCTGGGAGATCTTCATCCCCGGCCTCGGCTCGAACGCGCTCTACAAGTTCGAGGTTCGCGACAGCCGGGGCGGAATCCGGGTGAAGACCGACCCCTATGGAACGCGGTTCGAGGCGCCGCCCGGAAACGCTGCGATCGTCTGCGATGTTTCCAATTTTTCGTGGGGAGACAACGGGTGGATGGAGAGGCGGCGCAGCCAGGCCGGGCGGCCCGACCGGCCGATGTCGATCTACGAGGTGCACCTCGGGAGTTGGCGCAGGAAGCCCGAGGAGGGAAACCGGCCGCTCACGTACCGCGAATCGGCCGTCCAGCTCGCCGACTACGCCAACGAGATGGGGTTCACGCACATCGAGGTGATGCCCCTTGCCGAGCACCCCTTCGAAGGTTCGTGGGGATACCAGGTGACGGGCTTCTACGCCCCGACCCACAGGTTCGGCACCCCGGAGGATTTCGCCTGGTTCGTGGACCACCTCCACCAGCGCGGGATCGGCGTCATCCTTGACTGGGTGCCGGCGCATTTTCCGAGGGACGCCTTCGCGCTGGCCGAGTTCGACGGCACCCACCTCTACGAGCACGCCGACCCGCGGCAGGGCTCCCACATGGACTGGGGGACCCTCATCTTCAACTACGGACGCAACGAGGTGCGCTGCTTCCTGGTCGCGAATGCGCTCGCCTGGTTCGACCGCTACCACCTCGACGGCCTGCGGGTCGACGCGGTGGCGTCCATGCTCTACCTCGACTATTCCCGCGGGGCGGGGGAGTGGATCCCCAACCGCTACGGCGGGCGCGAGAACCTGGAGGCGATCGATTTCCTGCGGCGCGTGAACGACCTCGTGCACCGCTACTACCCCGGCGGGCTCATGGTCGCCGAGGAGAGCACGTCCTTCCCCGGCGTCACGGGCGCGACGTCGGAGAGCGGACTTGGGTTCGACCTCAAGTGGAACATGGGCTGGATGCACGACACGCTCCAGTATTTCTCGAAGGAGCCGATCTACAGGCGCTTCCACCAGAACGACCTCACCTTCGGAATGCTCTACCAGTACGCCGAGCGCTTCGTCTCGGTCTTCTCGCACGACGAGGTGGTCCACGGGAAGGCGTCGATGCTCTACAAGATGGGGGCGTGGCACATCCCGGAAAAGGCCGCGAATCTGCGCGCGCTTTACACCCACATGTGGGCCTACCCGGGAAAGAAGCTGCTCTTCATGGGAAGCGAGTTCGGCCAGGCGCAGGAATGGAACTACAACGCGAGCCTCGACTGGCACCTCTGCCAGTACATGGACCACGAGGGGATCCGCAGGCTCGTCGCCGACCTGAACCGGCTCTACGCCTCCGAGCCCGTCCTCGGGGCGAACGACTTCAACCCTCACGGGTTTCGGTGGATAAGCTGCCTCGACGCCGACGCCAACCTGATCGCCTATCTCCGGTCGGACCCGACGGACCAGACGCTCTTCGTCGTCGTGGGCCATTTCGGCGGGGCCACAAGGTCGCTGCGGGTGGGCGTCCCGCGCCGGGGATGGTGGAAGGAAGTCATCAATTCCAATAGCGAGTACTACGGGGGCTCCGGCCTCGGCAATGACGGGGGCCGCTCAAGCTCGGATGTCCCGCGGGACGATTATACTCAGTCGATCGAACTGACGCTTCCCCCCTTGACGACATTGGTTTTCAAGTGGACGGCTCCGGCCTAGGCGAGCGTGTCAGAACTACGTAAATCCGCGGGGGCGTTTTTGACTGGCGGATCGCGCTTTCAGCCCGCACATTGGCGCTTGGTATCCGAAAACTTCGGCCCAAAAGCATGGCGCGCAAAATAAGCTTCATCAACTACAAGGGTGGCGTCGGGAAGACGTCCCTTATTGTAAATACGGCGGCTGCATTGGCCAAAATGGGCAAGCGCGTGCTCCTGTTCGACCTCGACACGCAGTCGAACGCGAGCATCTGGCTTTTGAAGCTCGACCGCTGGAACAAGATTAATTCCACGGGAGTGGGATCGATCTATTCGATTTTTGATCCGGGAAAGACCCACATCAAGGACCTTATCATCAAGGATGTCGTTGAGGGGAAGTCGGGCGAGAAGCTCCTGCCGGGACTCGACCTGGTGCCGACCACCTTCAACCTGGTCGACCTCGAGGCGGAATACCTTGGCGACCCGAAGAGGCCCGCCTATGTCGTGTTCTGCGAGCAGGTCGCGATGCTCGAGCCGAGCTACGACTTCATCCTCTTCGACTGCCCGCCCAACATCCTCCGCGCCTCCCAGTGCGGCGTGTTCACGTCGAACGAGATCTACGTCCCATCGAATCCCGACGCGCTCAGCCTGATCGGCTTCACGCTCCTGGTCGACAAGCTCCATAAGTTCCATGCGCTTTCGGGAAGCTTTCGGAAGGCGTCGATGGGGGCCCCGGCGCAGGTGCAGGGGCTGATTTTCAACTCGATCCGGGTGGGGGTGGACATCGAGGTGCCTAAAATGCGCATGCAGCTGCGCCTGAACCAGTTCCGAGCGGCGAAACGGGCCGCATCGAGCTCAAAGATTTTCACGACGCAGATCCGCGATGCGATGGTGGTGCGCCGGTCGGTGGCGCTCGGCCTGCCGGTCATCCTCGTCGGATCCGAGGGTTCCGACACGCCCGATTCTGTGACAAACGACTACAGGAAGCTCGCGACGGAGCTCCTCGAGCACCAGCCTTCCTAGCGACCCATTGAACGGGAATCACGATGCCTGAACCGAAATACACTGAAAAGGACTGGGACGAAGTGAGAACGGCCTTCGCCAGCTCCATCATGGTCGATACCCAGATATCGAGTCTTGCGCAGAACCTCGACGGACCGGTGTGGCCGGTGAAGTCGAAGGATGAGACCCCCGCGAAGTACATCGACCTGAGCTACGAGGAGTCCCTGGAGCTCCTGGCCCTGAAGGGGCAGACCGCCGACAAGTTGGACCTGCTGATCTCGATACTGAAGGAGACGCTCGCGTTTGACAGTCCGTTCGGCGACATGGTCGAGCAGACCGAGGCGGCCTCGATGCGCGACAACCCGCTCCTGAAGAACATGGCGAGGATCGGGATCCCGGAGAATTTCCCGATCTCGCTGACCGCGCTCGGGGCGGATACGGTCGAATTCTGCAAGCTCGAGAACCTGAAGACGCTCGGGGAATTTGCGGTCTTTGCGCAGGGAATGTCCCAGAATGTCATCATCGGCGGCGACTTCAGGAAGCTCCTGAACGCGATCTCGAACTTGGACGAGCAGACCTTGAGCGACATCCTTCCCTTCAGGAAGGGATCAAAGGGGCTCCATCTGGTGGAGGCCTTGGGCCAGGCCGTGCGCCTGCCCAATCCGATGCCGAAGGCCAAGGAGGCGTCGGTCTGGTTTGCGGAGGACTTCGGCCAGCTGAAGAAGGACTTCATCGACGGAACCGGTGTCGCCCGCCAGCTCGGCGTCCTAGGCAACGTCGAGCTTGAGAAGAGGGTGGCGGAACTCGTGCGCCAGATGATCAAGCCCGGCTCTGGGGACGTCCACGTCGAGTCCGAGAAACGCGGCTTCTTCAAGCGCTTCTTCAAGCGATAGGAGCCGGCACGGGCCTGCACGCGAATGGCTGACACCTCGAATCTGCGGTTTCCCCTGAAGAGGACGGAATCCCTGGGCAACCTGTCCCTTCGCCGCCCGAGGACGGATACGAAGCTGCCGTTCTCGGTCTCCGAGACCTCGGCCGCGGCGAGGGAGTCCATCCGCGCAATCGTATCCGCAACCCGGCCGGCGGGGGGACGCAACGCGGCGGAGGACGCCCGGATAGCGGAACTGGAGCGCTCCCTCCGGCAGCTCGAGCTCAAGCTCGCCGAGCGCGAGCGGGTCGTCCAGGACAGGGAGGCGCGCCTGAAGGAGTTCGAGCGCGAACTCGCCGAGGCCGAGGCCCTTTTGGCGGCGCGGGAGCAGCTGGTCGCCGCCTCCAGGAAATCCACCTCCGCCCACGTCTCGCCCGAGGAGAAGACCGCCCTCGAGGCCCTTCGGGCGGAGCTCGAGCGCCAGGAGGCCGTCCTCAAGGAGGCCCAGAACGCGCTGCGCGAGCGCGAGCAGTTCATGGACGAGAGCGAGACCCGCCTCTTTGAGAAGGTGCAGAGCCAGCAGGAGCGCGAAATCGAGCTCGACCAGCGCGAGGAGGAGATGAAGGTGCGCATGCGCAAGTTCAGGGAGGCGGAGGCCGCGGCCAACCCCGATGCCGCCGCCGCGCTCAAGGCCGAGGACCAGGCCGCGGCCGATTCGGACGAAATGCGGGCATGATTCTTGACGCAACTCCGCGCGGACGCCCTATTTTGATGAAACTTTTCGCCGGACCGGGCGTCCAACACCCCTTTACACTCTAGTATGAGATACCTCCGACTCGCGCTATGCGTTGCATGTCTGCCCCTTGCAGGGCTCCGTGCTGCGGACGACGATAGCAGCGACCAGAAGCAGCAACCCGAGGAGATCCCGAACTTCAACCAGCTTGACGAGTACGTCTACGTGCCGAAGTCGACGCTGAGCCTGGGGGAGCGGTTCCTCCTTCGGGGCCCGAAGGTGGGGTTTGCCGGGCAGGGGTTCAACCCCTCGACCGTGAACCCCGGGCCCGACGCCACCACCCCCAATATTTCCCGAACCTACATCGACGGAACGGTCTCCCCCGACACCCGTTCGGTTCCGGTCACCTCCGGCCTCGGCGGAACGATCAGTGTCCCGATCGCCTCGGACGGGAGGACCAATACTTGGAGTTACGAGAATTCGGGCACGGTGACCCTGAATTACGGCTTAAACGGCACCCAGATTCAGCCGAACGGGGACATCGCGTTTCACGCGTACTCGGCCGAGATCACGGACACGAGCTCCCATGAGGTGAGCGGCGACTCGAATGCCGGCGTCGAACTCATCCTCGACCGGGACATGGGAAAGGTCGGCAAGCACTTCAAGTGGAGCCTGACCGCGGGCTTCTCGATTTCGGACATCCGCTCAAGCGTCTACACCCAGGTTCCCACGACGATCACGACCGTGACGGACACGTACGACCTGTTCGGCCAGGTCCCGCCCGCGGCGCCCTATTCCTCGCCGAACTTCGCGACCCAGACGGTCTACAACTCCCTCGGCCTTCCCGTCTCGGGATCGAACTCGACAACCCAGACGCAGAGCGCAAACGAGGTGATCCTTCTCGGCAACGTCCCGCTCAACCGGACCCAGGTCAACTCGTACACCCTGACGACGAACCGGTACTTCGTGGACGGGGCCTACTACACGCTCCGGGTCGGGCCGACGCTCGAGATGCCGATCGGCAGCCATTTTACGTTCAACGTCAGCGCCGGTCCCACGCTCATCTATGCCGGCTCCGTCGCGAACGTCCTTGAGGACCTGAATCTGGCGACCAACGAGGACTTTCCGGCTCTTTACACGAAGGAAAACAGCAAGATTCTGCCCGGCGCCTATGTGGACGTGGACCTCCAGTACCACCTCACCGATACCGCGGGTTTCTACCTCGGCGGCGTCTACCAGGTTGCGGGCGGCTACGGGCAGACAATCGCAAGCGGCATCGGAACCGAATACACGACGCGCATCGACTTTGGGGGCCAGGAGGGCCTGAAGGGCGGCCTGACCGTCCGGTTCTGAGCCCCGGGGCTCAGCTCTCGGAAAGGTCCGCAAGGACCGCGTCAATGCTCCGCAGCTCGCTTTGCGGATAGAAGCCGTTGATCCGCGCAATCACCTGCTGGATGATGCCGTCGGGGCAGGACGCCCCCCCGGTGACGAGGATGCGCTTCGGGCCGCCGCCCGGGTCCGCCGAATCCGCCCCCCACAGGGTCCGGCGTTCGACGACGCCGCCGTGGCCCAACAGCCCCTTCGAGGGGAAGACGTAGTGCTCGACGACCCCCGGCGACAGGATGTTGGACTCGCTCTGGATGAAGAACGCCCGCGGGCCCAGCCGCTGCTCGCACAGCCGGTAGAGCTGGTAGGTGTTTGACGAATTCCTGCCGCCGATGACGAAGGCGGCGTCGAGCGGCTCCTCGAGCGCGCGGGCAAGGGCGTCCTGGTTCACCTGCGTCGCATAGCACAGGGTGTCGTTGCGCCCCTGGCCGCCCACGCGGGGCTGCTCGCCCGGCTGGTCGGGCCCGTACTTCGTCGCAAAGACGTCCCTGAGGTGGGTGATGATCTCGCGGGTCTCGTTCATCAGGAGGGTCGTCTGATTGACGACGGCCACCCGGGCGAGATCGCGCTCAAGGCTGAAGCCCTCGGTGTACTTCCCGGCGAAGATCGAGTCAAAGCGGGCCCTCGCGGCCGCGCCGCCTTCGAGGATGATCTCGCCAAGCTGGCGGGTCTCGTCCAGGTTGCGGACGATGACGGCGTGCGCATGGCGGCGGGTGTTCGAGAAGGTCGCCTTTGTCTCCTCGTGCTCGTGCTTGCCGTGGATCACCACGGTGTAGCCCTCGCGCCCGTAGGCCCGGGCCGCCTTCCACACCCGCTCGACCAGCATGCAGGTCGCATCGTGCTCCATGACGGCGATGCCCTTCCTGACAAGCCGCCGCTTGTCCTCGTCGGTCGCCCCGAAAGCCGGGATGATGACGATGTCATCGGGGGTCAGCGTGTCCCAGAGGTCCGGGCCTCGCTCCCCGTTCGTGTGGGCGACTCCCTTGTCGGACTGCAGGAAGCGGAGGCCGCGGCGGACCAGGTCCTCGTTCACGAACGGATTGTGGATCAGCTCCGAAAGCATGAACACGCGCCTGCCCGGGTTCTCGGCGAGGGTTTCGTAGGCCCTTTCGATCGCGTTCTTCACCCCGAGGCAGAAGCCGAAGTGGCTGGGGACAAGGTAGCGCACCGCCCCGAAATTGAGCACGACGGGGGCGGCCGCCGTCCGCTCGTGGCGCCGGGCGAGGGCCTTGATGGCCGCGCACAAGCGCGACTGGTAGATGGCCCCCGCCTCGGCGTCCTGGGCGTACACGGCCGTGTTGCGCTCCCGCTCGGGCCGGAACTTGTAGATGAACTCGTTCTCCCCGAGGCTGAGGTAGGGGATCTCCATCAGGAGGGGATCGATGGCCTCGAGGACGCCCGCCAGCGACGGGGCGAGGCCCCCCGGGTTTTCCTGGAGCTCCCCGACGGACTGGAACGACACCTCGGAATCCCCGGACGGGCCCTCGACGCGGCTGAAATGGATCCGGTAGGAGCGCTCCCCGGCCTCGACGCTCATCCGGTCGAGGGGCTCGGAGTGCTTGCCTGAAGGACGACTCGAGGCGGCCGACCGCCATCGCCAGTCCGGAGCCCGTGAAGGGCAGGCCCGCCTTCGAGCCGAGGCGGCGGACGGCCAGCCGGTTGTTGGCGTCGAAGGCCAGGATGCAGTCGAGCTGCGCGGCGGCGACCCCTGTGGTCGTGGTCATCACGCCAATCTGGCGCCGGTCCCGCCCTTCGGCAAGGCCGAGGCCATGATTTGCCGCTAGCTTCTCGACGTCGCGGCCGCCGCCCATCGCGAAGTCGGGCTTGCCGCCGCCCTTGCCCCCGAGGAGCGCGCTCAGCTCGTTGACCATTCTCCCGGCGGGGTGTCCCGCCTTGATGGCGGCCGGGGACGAGAATGCGACCACCGTGGCCTTTCCGCCGAAGGCGGCGCCGAGCCTGACGACGCCCTCGCCGATCTGCGAAAGCACCTGGGATCCGAGGGCGCGAAGGGCGTCGGGCGACTCCGCGTCGACGACGGCCGAGACAAACCTGAGGCCGTCCACGTCCACGGCCCTGGCCGCGAGGTCGCCCGCAAGGCTTGCGGAGGCCTTCTGCTCGAAGGCCTTCAGCTTCCTCTCGGCCTCATGCTTCTCGGAGAGGAGGGTCTCGACCCTCGACGGGAGGTCCTCCTTGGAGGACCCGAGCCTCTGGGCGACAAAGTCGACGGTGTCGAAGGCCCTCAGCGCGTGCCGGTGCGCGCCCTCCCCGGCCACGGCCTCGATGCGGCGGGTCCCGGCCGCGATCGCGCTCTCGTGGACGACCTTGATGAATCCGATCTCTCCGGTCGTCGCCACGTGGGTTCCCGCGCAGAGCTCCCGGCTGTACCCCCCGATGTCGACGACGCGGACCACCTTGCCGTATTTCTCGCCGAAAAAGGCGAGGGTCCCCTCCGGCTTCTTGTCGAAATCAACCTCATAGGCCACGACCGGCGCGTTCTCAAGGACCCGCTGGTTCACGAGCTCCTCGATCTCGCGGACCTGGGCGTGGGTGACGGCCTCGAAGTGCGAGAAGTCGAAGCGAAGGCGGTCGTCCGCATTCAGGGAGCCCGCCTGGCGCACGTGGGTCCCGAGCACCTTCCGCAGGGCCCAGTGGAGCAGGTGGGTGGCCGTGTGGTTGCGCTGGATCGCGCGACCTGCGGACCCGGTCGACCTGAAGCTCGGCCTGCGCCCCAATCTCTGGGACCGACGCATCGGCCCCGAGGCGGTGGAGGTGGCGCCCGGACTTGTCCTTCACCGTGTCCCCGATCGGAAGCGGCCTGCCCCCGACCAGGGCGTGGCCGGTGTCGCCGACCTGGCCGCCCATCTCGGCGTAGAAGGGGCTCCGGTCGAAGACGAGGAAGGTCCCCTGGTCGGTCCTGACGACGTCCTGGAGCGTCCCGTGGGTGCCCTTAAGGGGATCGAGCGAATAGCCGGTGAAGACGGTCGGCGCGTGCGCCGAGGGGCCGCCCCCGCTCTCGGTCGCCGCGACGATCACCTCGCGCTTCTGGGCGGAGCGCCCGCGCTCGCGCTGCGCCTCCATCAGCGCCTCGAACCCGCCCGCGTCGACGGCCACGGAGCGCTCGGCGGCGATCACCTGGGTCAGGTCGAGCGGGAAGCCGTAGGTGTCGTAGAGCTCGAAGGCGGCCTCGCTCGAGACGGTCCCGGAGGCGGCGGCCTCATCGAAGCGCTTGAGCCCCCGCTCGAGCGTCCTTCCGAAGCTCTCCTCCTCCGACTTGACGACGCGGCGGATCGTCGTCTCCTGGCGCCTGAGCTCCGGGAAGACGTCCCCGAGGGTCGCCACGACGGGCTCCACCAGCTTCTCGAAGAAGCCGGTCGACAGCCCCAGGTCGCGGCCGTAGAGGGCGGCGCGGCGGAGGATCCGCCGGATGACATAGTTGCGCCCCTCGTTTCCGGGAAGGATCCCGTCGGAGATCGCGCACGAGACGCAGCGCGCGTGGTCCGCAAGCACCCGGAACGCGACATCGGTGCGCTCCTGGGCCGAGAGGCCGCTCCGCCGGCCCGGCACCGTGGCCGCATAGGCCCGGCCGGACAACGCCGATATCCGCTCGAAGATGGGCGTGAAGATGTCGGCGTCGTAGTTGGACGGCTCCCTGGAGAAATCGGTGAAGCCCTTCGTCGTGGCGCAGATCCCCGCGACGCGCTCGAAGCCCATCCCGGTGTCGACATGCTTCGCGGCAAGGGGCGAGAAGGTGCCGTCGGCGTTCGCATTGAACTGGATGAAGACGTGGTTCCAGATCTCGATGCAGCGCGGGGATCCGGCGTTCACGAGCTTGCGCCCCTGGGCCTCGTCGTCGTCGGGCAGCAGGTTCACGTTCACCTCCGAGCAGGGCCCGCAGGGGCCCGTCTCGCCCATCATCCAGAAATTGTCCTTCCTGCCGCCGCGCACGATGTGGACGTCGGGGTCCAGGCCCGCCTTCCGGAAAAGGCCGGCCCAGGTGTCAAAGGCCTCCTGGTCGAAGCTCGACGGGTCGCCCTTCGACGGGTCCGGGCTGTAGACGGTCGCGAAGATCCGCTTCGCGGGGATCCCCCAGACCCGGGTGACGAGCTCCCAGCCCCATTCGAGCGACTCCTTCTTGAAGTAGTCCCCGAAGGACCAGTTGCCGAGCATCTCGAAGAGGGTGTGGTGGTAGGTGTCGAAGCCCACGTCCTCCAGGTCGTTGTGCTTTCCGCCGGCCCGGATGCATTTCTGGGTGTCGGCGGCCCGGGTGTCCTTCGCGGGCCTCGCCCCGGCCCACGTGGAGACATCGGGGGCGCGCTCGCCGAGGAAAATGGGGACGAACTGGTTCATCCCGGCGTTCGTGAAGAGGAGCCCGGGGGAATCGGGAAGCAGCGACGACGACGGCACGATCGTGTGCCCGCGCTTGGCGAAGAAATCGAGGAAGGACTGGCGGATCTCCGGGGATCTCATAGGGCGGCGATGATGGCGTCCGTCATGGCGCGGGTGCCGACGCTCGCGCCTCCGAACGCGATGTCGGAGGTGCGGGTGCCCGAGGTGACGGCCTTCCTTACCGCGGCCTCGATCCGGGCGGCGGCCTTCTCGAGGCCGAAGCTGTGGCGGAGCATGAGGGCCGAGGAGAGGATCTGGGCGCAGGGATTGGCGAGCCCCTTGCCGGCGATGTCGGGGGCGGTCCCGCCGGCGGGCTCGTAGAGCCCGAAGGGAAGGCCCAGCGAGTTGCGGCCCGCTCCGAGCGACGCCGACGAGAGCATCCCGAGCGAGCCGCAGATGACGGCCATCTCGTCGGAGAGGATGTCGCCGAACATGTTCTCGGTGACGAAGACGTCGAACTGGTTGGGTCCGCGGACGAGCTGCATGGCGGCATTATCCACGTACATGTGGCTGAGCTCAATATCGGGCGCGTGCTTCGCGACGAAATCGGTCACCGTCCGCCGCCAGAGGACGGAGGTCTCGAGGACGTTGGCCTTGTCGATCGAGCAGAGCCGCTTCTTGCGCGTCCTCGCCGTGGCGATGGCCGTTTCGGTGATCCGCTCGATCTCGCTCCTGCGGTAGACCATCGTGTCGACGGCCTGGAGGTCCCCGTCGGCGAGGGCCGTTGTCTCCTTCGGCTTGCCGAAGTAGAGGCCCCCCGTGAGCTCGCGGATGCACACGATGTCGATCCCGTCGGGGATGCGCTCGCTCTTGATCGGGGAGGCGGCCGTCAGCTCCTTGTAGAGAAGCCCGGGCCTAATGTTGGCAAAAAGCGTGAAATGCTTGCGCAGCGGCAGGAGCGCCGCCCGCTCCGGCTGCTCCTTGGGGGAAGCTTCTCCCATTTCGGGCCGCCGACCGAGCCGAAGAGGATGGCATCGCTCGACTCGCAAATCTGCAACGTCGAGTCAGGCAACGCCTTGCCATGATTGTCGATCCCGGCGCCCCCCACGTCCGCGGCCGTCGGGGCGAGCGTGAGCCCCTCCTGGCGGGCGACGTGCCCAAGCACCCGGAGGGCCTCGGCCATCACTTCGGGTCCTATGTAATCTCCTGCGAGTACGGCAAACTTGAGGGTCGGCATGAAAAGGGTGTATCGGTATCCGCTGGGGGGCCAAAGGTGAAGGGGAATTTTCGCCGTTGCGGAACTCGTGGAAAGTTCTCTCTTTGCGACGTGAACGTCCACTGCCTTCCGGCGGGTCCCATCCAGACAAACGCCTACCTCATCACCGAGCCCGGGACGGGCCAGGCGGTGCTGATCGACGCCCCCCTCGGGGTGTGGGCCGAGGCGGAGCCGGTCCTGAAGAGGCGAGGGGTGCAGGCTGGCGGCGCTCTGGCTCACCCACGGGCACTGGGACCACACGCAGGGGGCGGCGGAGGTCGTCCGGAAGGCCCGGGTCCCGGTCAGCGCCCACCGGGCGGACCAGCCGCTCTACGAGACCCCGGAGGTGATGAGGCCGCTGCTTCCGCCGAGCCTCACGGTCGAGGCGGTCAAGGTCGACCACTGGCTCGACGACGGCGCCGTCCTGGAGGCGCTCGGCCAGGAGGTCAGGGTGGGGCACGTTCCCGGACACTGCCCCGGGAGCCTCATGTTCTATTTCCCCTCCGCGTCCGCGGCGTTTTCGGGCGACGCCCTTTTCCAGGGGAGCGTCGGGAGGACGGACCTGCCGGGCGGGGACCGGGCGCAGCTCGAGCACTCCATCCGCACGCGCCTCTACACGCTCCCCGACGAGACCCGGGTGTATCCGGGCCACGGCGATCCCACGACGGTCGGCGTGGAGAAATCGACCAATCCCTATGTCCGCGGTTGATCACGAGGCGCCCATGAGGAGGGCGATCGCCCTCGCCCTTCGCGGCTGGGGCAACACCCACCCCAATCCGATGGTGGGCTGCGTCCTCGTGGAGGACGGGCGGGTGACCTCGGAGGGCTACCACGAGAGGGACGGAGCGGCCCACGCCGAGCGGGTCGCGCTCGCCTCGCTGATGAGGAATCCCATCCCCGGGGCCGCGCTCTATGTGACGATGGAGCCGTGCTCGACCGCGGGCCGGACCGGCGCCTGCACGGATGCGATCATCGCGGCGGGGATCCGAAAGGTCGTCGTGGGCGCCTCCGACCCGAATCCGGCCCATGCGGGCAGGGGCTACGCCGTCCTGCGGCGCGCGGGGATCGAGGTCGTCACCGGCGTCCTCGAGGCCGAGTGCGCGGACCTGAACCTGATCTTCAACCACTGGATCACGAGCGCGGGCCCGCTCCTTGCGGGCAAGTTCGCCACGACCCTCGACGGGCGGATTGCGACCCGAAGCGGCGAGTCCCAGTGGATCACGGGCGAGGCGGCGCGCGCCGACGTCCACCGCTGGCGCCGGCTCTTCCCGGCCATCGCCGTCGGCGGGGGCACCGTGATGAAGGACAATCCGAGGCTCACCGCCCGGGTGGAGGGCGAGCCGGAATTCTGCCCGGTGCGCTTCGTCTTCGACGGGCGCCTGCGGTCGGTCCTGGACCACAAGCTGCCCAGGGTCTACACCGACGAATTTGCGTCGAAAACGGTCGTGGTCACGACCCAGCACGGGGGCCTCGGCTACGTGCGCAAGCTGCGCGAGATGGGCGTCGGCGTCTGGGTCTTCGAGTCGCCGAGCGGCTCGGTGACCCTGGCCCAGTTCCGCGCGCGGTGCGCGTCGGAGGGCATCTGCGGCGTCCTCTTCGAGGGCGGCTCGAGGCTCATGAGCCGCGCCCTCCTCGAGCGCCAGATCGACTACCTTTTTTCCTACCAGGCCCCGATCCTCCTGGCGGATGAGCGCGCAAAGCCGGTCCTCTCCGGACTGCGGATGGAGAGGCTTGCCCAGGCGATCCGGCTCTCCGACCTGCGGCGCGCAACCCTGGGCGACGACGCGCTGGTCAGGGGACGGGTCGCCTATCCGGATCGGATCCAGGTCGATGAGACTCTATTTAGCGTCGAGTAACGCCCACAAGGCCCGCGAGCTCCAGGCGATGGCGGACGCGCTGCGCACCGAGGGGTCCGCGGGCCCTCCGGTCGAAATCGTGTCCGCGGCCGCGGTGGGCGGAATGCCGCCGGTCCGGGAGGACACCGGAACCTTCGTCGGCAACGCGCGAAAGAAGGCGCTCGCGCTCCGGGAGCGCCTGCCCGCGGACGGCTGGGCGCTGGCCGACGACAGCGGCCTCTGCGTCGAGGAGCTCCTCGGGGCCCCGGGCGTCGATTCGGCCTATTACGCGGGAGCGCAGGGCGACCCGGGCGCAAACCTGGCGAAGCTCGCCCGGGTGATGCGCGACGTGCCGCCGGGCCGGCGCGCCGCCGAATTCGTGTGCGTCCTCTTCCTCGCCGGCCCCGGCGGCGTTTGAGCGCCCTTTCGAGGGCAGGTGCCCGGGACGGCTGGCGTTCGAGCCGCGGGGCGGGGGCGGGTTCGGATACGACCCCCTCTTCATCCCCGAGGGCTTCGAGCAGACGATGGCCGAGGTGCCGGCGCAGGTGAAGAACCGGATCGGGCACCGCGGGCGGGCCTGGTCGCAATGCGTCGGCTGGCTTGCGGCGCGGGGCTAAACCGTGCTTGATTCAACCTTCCATGGCGCAGTTCTACATCACGACAGCGATCGACTATGTTAACGGCTCGCCCCACCTCGGGCACGCCTACGAGAAGATCCTGACCGACGTCATCGCCCGGTACCGGCGCCTGAGGGGGGATTCGGTCCACTTCCTGACGGGGACCGACGAGCACGGCCAGAAGGTCCAGCAGAGCGCGCGGGCCAAGGGCGTGCCCCCGCTCGAGTTTGCGGACCAGGTGAGCGCGGAATTCAGGGCGATGCTCCCGCGGCTCCTGATCTCCAACGACGACTTCATCCGGACGACCGAGGAGCGGCACAAGCGGGTCGTCGGGGAGATGCTCCAGCGCCTCCACGACAAGGGGGACATCTACCTCGGACAGTACCAGGGGTTTCTACAGCACCCGCCAGGAGCAGTTCCTCCAGGAGAAGGACAGGAATCCCGATGGCTCCTGGCCCGAGATCTACGGGGAGGTGTCCGAGATCGTCGAACCGAACTATTTCTTCAAGATGAGGGCGTACCAGCCCTGGCTGGTCGAGTTTCTGGCGAAGAACGAGGGGTTTGTGTTTCCGCGCTTCCGCCAGAAGCAGGTGGTGGAGTTCCTGAAGGAGCCGCTCAACGACCTGTGCATCACCAGGCCCCGCGAGCGCCTGGAGTGGGGGATCCCGCTTCCGTTCGACCCGGCCTACGTGACCTACGTGTGGTTTGACGCCCTCGTGAACTACTACTCGGCCGTGGCCGACAAGCCCGGCGTATGGCCCGCGTCCTGGCATGTGATCGGCAAGGACATCCTGCAGCCGCACGCCGTCTACTGGCCCATCATGCTCCACGCGGCGGGAATCGAGCTCCCGAAGGGGATCCTCGCGCACGGCTGGTGGCTGACGGCCGGCGCGAAGATGTCGAAGAGCACGGGAAACGTCCAGAATCCGCTCGCCCTGGTCGACGAGTTCGGGGCCGACGCGCTCCGCTTCTTCCTCATCCGCGAGATGAACGTGGGCCAGGACGGCGATTTTTCGCGCGAACTCTTCCTGACGCGCTACAACAGCGACCTCGCGAACGACCTCGGCAACCTGGTGAACCGGGTGCTCAACATGACGGGCCGGTTTGCAGGAGGCGTGATCCCGGCGGCGGCCGGCGGGTCCGAGGCCGAGCAGGAGCTCCGGGCCCTCTGGGAGGCGACCCGGAGGGACTACCTCCCGCTTTTCGAGCAGTTTCAGTTCCACACCGCGCTTGAGCGCCTCTTTGCCTTCATCCGGTCCATCAACGGCTACATCGAGAAGCGCGCGCCGTGGAAGCTCGCAAAGTCGGGCGAACCCGCGGACAAGGCCCTCCTGGCGACCTCGCTGGCGACCATGGCCGAGGCGCTCCGCCTGGCCTCGGTCGCGCTGAAGCCCGTGATGCCCGGAAGTTCCGAGAAGATCGGCTCCGTCCTCGGCTGCCAGCCGGAGGGCGGCTGGGAGGACCAGCTGGCCTGGGGCTCGCGCCTCGAGGGCGGGAGGGTCGCGGGGGCCCTCGTCCTTTTCCCGAGGCCGGCGCCCGCGGGCAAGGCCCCGTGACGATCCTGCCGATAGATCTCGTCTCCCATTCGTCGCCCGAGGCGCTCTGCGCGTTCCTGTCCGAGTGCCGGGACTCGGCCGCCGAGGCGGGACGGCCGATGCTGGTCAGCATCACGATCCAGGTGGAGAGCCTGGATCCGCTCGCCGTCCTCGAGTCGATCTTCGAGCCGGGCGAACGGCATTTCTATGCGGAGCGCCCCTCCGAGGGCTGGGCCGTCGCCGGGGCCGAGTCGGTCCTTTCGTTCGAGGCCTCGGGTCCGGGCCGCTTCGACGACTGCCAGGGCTACATCGACCGGGTCCTCGAGGACACGATCGTCGTGGGGGACCGCGACATCGCGTTCGGAGGCCCGCTCTTCTTCGCCGCATTCACGTTTCTCGACACGGTCGACGAGTCCGAGCCGTTCGAGGCGGCGCGGGTGTTCGTGCCGCGCTGGCAGGTGGCCCGCCGGGACGCGTACACGACCGCGGTCGCCAACATCCTGGTCCAGCCCGACTCCCCGGTCGAGGCCCTCGCCGCGCGGGTCTGGAGGGCCCATTCGAAGTTCCGCTCGTTCGAGTTCGGAAGCCCGGGCCTGCCCGAACCCCACCCGGGCGCCGCCGCCTCGATCGCGGAGGTCGGCGGGCGAAACAACTACGCGACCTCGGTCAGCGAGGCGGCCGAGCAGATCGCCAAGGGGGCGATCGAGAAGATCGTCCTGGCGAGGGCCAAGGACGTGCGGACCCCCGAGGCGCTCCATCCGCTCCAGGTATTGAACGGCCTCCGCCAGCGCTTTCCCGACTGCTACTCGTTCTCGGTCGCGAACGGGCAGGGCAAGAGCTTCATCGGCGCAAGCCCCGAGCGGCTCCTGCGGGTCGAGGACGGCGTCGTCCTGACCGAGGCGCTCGCCGGGTCGGCCGAGCGCGGCGCGACGGCGAGCGAGGACGCCGCGCTCGGAAACCGGCTCCTTCGCAGCGAGAAGGACCTGCGCGAGCAGAGGATCGTCCTCGATTCGATCGTCCGCAGGCTCTCGCCGCTCGGGCTCGACCTCCGGTATTCGGCGCGCCCGGCGCTCAAGCGGCTCTCCAACATCCAGCACCTGCACACCCCGGTCGAGGCGCGCCTGCCCCGCGGCGTCAGGCTCCTCGACATGCTGGGCAGGCTCCATCCGACGCCGGCCGTCGGGGGGACGCCCCGCGAAAGGGCCGTGCCCCTGATCACGCGGCTTGAGGCGTTCCCGCGGGGCCTCTACGGGGGCCTCCTCGGCTGGGTCGACTCCCGCGGCGGCGGCGAATTCATCGTGGGGCTCAGGTCCGCGCTGGTCGACGGCTCGACGGCGAGGATGTACGCCGGGGGCGGCATCATCGAGGGCTCGTCGATCGAGACCGAATTCGCGGAGACCGAGCTCAAGTTCCGGGCGATGCAGGACGCGCTCCTCGGCAACCGGGAAAGGGAGGCCGCCCCGTGAACCCGCCGTCGCTCGATTTCCGCAATGTGAACGCCCTCTGGGGAAGCGTCGCCGTGGAGACGCTCGTGCGGATGGGCCTGAAGACGGCCGTCATCTCGCCCGGCTCCCGCTCGACGCCGCTCGCCTTCGCCTTCGCCAGGCATCCCGGGATCGAGGCGCTCCCGATCCTCGACGAGCGCTCGGCGGCCTTCTACGCGCTCGGGATCGCCAAGCGGGACCTGCGGCCGGTTGCGCTTCTCTGCACGAGCGGGACCGCGGGGGCCAACTATTATCCGGCCGTCATCGAGGCCCAGGAGGCGGGCGTGCCGCTCGTCGTCATCACGGCCGACCGGCCCCCGGAGATGCGGGCCTGCGCCTCCGGCCAGACGATCGACCAGCACCGGCTCTACGGCTCCCACGTGAACCTCTACCACGAGCTCGCCGTCCCCGAGGCGAGCGCGGCCCTCCTCGGCTACCTGCGCCAGACGGTCGCCCACGCGGTCGAGCGCTCGCTCTCGCCCTATCCCGGACCCGTGCACCTGAACGCGCCCTTCCGCGACCCGCTCGTGCCGTCGGACGACGGCGGGGCGACCGACGCCTTCGGGGCGGGCGTCGACTGGGAGGTCTTTTTCGGCCACCTGGAGCCCCCCGAGCCCGTGTCGCACGGCTCCCCGGTCCCCTCCTTCCCGCATTCGGTGCACGGGGTGATCGTCGCGGGGCCGAGGCTCACGGCGGACCCGGCCGCCGACGCCGCCGCGATCGGCGAGATCTCGCGGCGCCTCGGCTGGCCGGTGCTGGCCGACGCGCTCTCGCCCGCCCGCCACCACCCGTCGACGCCGCACCTCGTGACCCGCTACGACGCGATCCTGCGGACGCCCGCGGCCGCCGAGGCCCTGCGGCCGGACTTCGTCCTCTGCCTCGGGGAGTGGCCGACCAGCAAGGTGCTGCGGGGCTGGATCGCCGCCAGCGGGGCGCCCGTGACCCTTGTGACCGACCGGCCCGACAACCGCGACGCGCTGCACGGGCCCACGCGCCGCCTCGTGGCCCCGCTTTCCGCGGTCGCCTCGGCGATCGGCGACTCGGGCGCCCCGAACGCCTACCAGAGGCTCTGGGCGACCTACGAAGTCCGCACCAAGGCCGCCCTCGACAGCCGGCTTACCGGCGAGCAGGCGCTCGTGGAGCCGAAGGCCGCATGGATCCTCGGGAGGACGCTCCCCGCGGGAACGCTCCTGTCGGTCTCAAACAGCATGCCCGTCCGCGACCTTGAGTTCGTCTGGCCGGCCAGCGAGCGGGGGATCCGGATCTTTTTCAACCGGGGGGCCAACGGAATCGACGGCACGCTTTCGACGGCGCTCGGCGTCGCCCACGGGGGGCCGCCGGCGGTCCTTTTGACGGGCGACCTCGCGTTCCTGCACGACGCGAACGGGCTCCTGGCGGCGCCGCGGTTCAAGGGGAGCCTGACGGTCGTCCTCGTCAACAACCGGGGAGGGGGGATCTTTGAGCACCTGCCGGTCGCCCAGTTCGACCCGATCTTCGAGGAGTTCTTCGCCACGCCGCAGGAGGCCGACTTCGCGAAGCTGTGCGCCGCGCACGCGGTCGAGCACGTCCTCATCCGCGACTGGCCCCATTTCGAGTCGCTCGTCTCGGCGCTCCCGGAGCGCGGCATCCGCGTCCTCGAGCTGAGGACCGACCGGAAACGGGACGCCGAATGGCGCAAGCAGGCGTTTGCCTCCGCGGCCCGGTAGCCCCAACCTGCTGCATTCCCATGCCCATCGATTGGAAACCCTCAGGAACCTACTCCGACATCCTCTACCACAAGGCCGACGGGATCGCCCGGGTCACGATCAACCGGCCCGAGAAGCGCAACGCCTTCAGGCCCGAGACGATTTCGCAGATGATCGCGGCGTTCACCGACGCGCGGGACGATCCCTCGGTCGGCGTCGTGCTCCTGACGGGCGCAGGCCCGCACAAGGACGGCAAGTACGCCTTCTGCGCCGGAGGGGACCAGAGCGTCCGGGGCGGCGCGGGCTACATCGGGGGGGACGGGGTCCCGAGGCTGAACGTCCTCGACCTCCAGAAGCTCATCCGGTCCATGCCGAAGGTCGTGATCGCGCTCGTCGCGGGCTACGCGATCGGCGGGGGCCACGTGCTCCACGTCGTGTGCGACCTGACCATCGCCGCGGACAACGCCGTCTTCGGGCAGGTGGGCCCCAGGATGGGGAGCTTTGACGGGGGCTTCGGCTCGAGCTACCTGGCGCGCGTCGTCGGGCAGAAAAAGGCCCGCGAGATCTGGTTTCTCTGCAGGCAGTACACCGCGGCCGAGGCGAGCGAGATGGGCCTCGTAAACACGGTCGTTCCGGTCGAGGACCTTGAGACCGAGGGGATCCGCTGGGCGAACGAGATCCTCCAGAAGAGCCCGCTCGCCATCCGGCTCCTGAAGAGCGGATTCAATGCGGAACTGGACGGACAGGCCGGCATCCAGGAACTGGCGGGGAACGCGACGCTCCTGTACTACATGAGCGAGGAGGCGAAGGAGTTCCACTCGGCCCAGCGGCAGAAGCGCATCCCGAACGCGCGCAAGTTTCCGTGGCTGCCCTGAGACACTCCCGGCTTATATTCTCCAGGCACGGTTTCCGAATGGAGCGGCGGAGGGCGGCTCAGGCGCCTTCAGGGCGAAGATAAGGAGCTACGTCCATCAATTGAAGGCCGGGGACCTGCCGGAATTCACTGATGTTGAGCGTGGCCAACGGATGACCGTAATGGACCGCGGTTGCGGCGATGAGGAGGTCGTAGGGGCCGATCACCTTTCCCGCAGCCTCCAACGCCGCCCAGATCCCCGCGTGATGGCGGGCCAGCGCGAGGTCAAAGTCGATGGTCTCCACCTGGGCCAAAATCCACTCGACGAACCGGGATCGGGTTTGTTTCCGGACCGGCGGTTCAGCCCGTTCAACGCCGTGCAGTAGTTCGGCTGCGGTAATAGCCGCGATGCAGAAGGTCTCCTCTTCATGCGCGGCGAACAGGGCGGTGAGATTCAACCGCCGTTTTTCGGCAGCGATCAGAACGGACGTGTCGAGGATCACTCCCATTGTGACGAAAGGGGGCCAAGACGGCTGCGGGATTCGTTCAGGTCGCGCTCGAAGCTATTGGCCTCATCGGGGCTCAAGGCCGGACGTTTCGGCCACAAAGCGGCCAGTTCGCGCCCGGTCTTCGGTCGATGGGCGGGGCTGAGCTTAACCATCGGTTTTCCCCCTTTGACGAGGATCGTGGTGCCCCCTTGGTAATGGACGCGACTGACCAGCTCGGAAAAATTCCGGGCGGCTTCGGTGACGGTGATTTGTTTGATCTCCATATCAGATAATACGAATAATCAGATATTCAGATTGCTCAACCGAATTCCACGGCAGATGGGACATCTAGCTCCTAAGAAACGATGAGCTAAGATGGTTAGGGGGCATTCAGCGGACAGTGGTCGGAGATCTCGTTCATCGATCCGCTGAGCCCTGAATCGACCCAGCGAGTGAACCGGAGTCTCAGTTGGCCGGGACGACATAGACTTCAGCCAGCGAGACTCCCGTTGTGCCGCCCGCGCCGCTCACCTGCATCGTATAGGCGCCCGGGGCCAGATTGACAAGTTGCGCACTGTCGGCGCTGCCGCTCGCAAAGGGAAAGGCGCCGACGGCTGACGCCGTGCTTTCGATAAGCGAGGGATTCGAACTGGCTCCCCATCCCGTGTTGGTCGCGAGGCTCGTGCCTGCGCCATTAAAAACGCTCAAACTTGGCCGGGCCAACACCCCGGTGACGCCGAATTGGGCGAGACTCGGCCCATCGGCGCGGACGAGCAGTTGTTCGGTGCCACTGCCTCCGATGACGAAACCCGGGATCAGGATGTTTCCTCCCGTTCCCACCTGGGTCCGGGTCGACACATTGATGAGCTGGGTTCCCGTGGAGGAAACCTCGTAGATCTCGGCCAGGGCGACCCCGGTGGTATTGCCCACGCCCGAGACCTGGACGGTATACGCGCCTGCGGGAAGCGTCACGATGAGGGCGCAGTCGGCGCTGCCAGAGGCAACCTGGAAAGCGCCCACCGACGCGGCCGTGCTTGCGATAAAGGCCGGGTTGGAGTTCGTGCTCCATCCCGTGTTCGCGGCAATCACGGTTCCTGCGCTGTTAAAGACGCTCAGGCTCGGCTGAGCCAGCACCCCCGGGACGCCAAATTGCTGGAGACTCGGACCGTCGGCCCTGATCAGGAGCGTCTCCGCGCCGCTGCCCGCGATCACAAAGCCGGGAATCAAGAGGTCGGCGCCGGTTCCAACCTGCGCTCGGGTGGATATATTGACCAGGCGAAGCGAGGGGGACGGGGCCACCGTGAGGACGGCGGGGGTGCTTGTGACCGTCCCCGTGACGTTCGTCACGCTGACCTCGAACTGCTCTCCGGTGCTGACCATGGCGGCCGCGCCAATGCTCAGGGTTGCGGTCGTTGTTCCCGTGATCCCGCCGCCGTCGCTGAGCTTGGTCCAGGTCGAGCCTCCATCGGTCGAAGCCTCCCATTGGTAGGTCGGGGCCGGAGTCCCGGCGGCTGCGACGGTGAACGAGGTCCCGGCGGCGGTCTCGGTGCTTGGGGACGGCTGGGAGGTGATCGCGACCGTCGCGACGAATGTGCCCTTGCGGACGATGCCGGTGAAGGAGTCGGCCACATAAAGGTTTCCGGCGCCGTCCACCGCGACATCGTAGGGAATGTAGAAGCTGGCGGCGCTGCCGGTTCCGTCGGCGCTGCCTTCCCTTCCCGCCAGGCCCCCGATCGTGGTCACCACCCCGGCCGGGGTGACCTTCCGGATCGTTGAGTTGCCCTCGTCCGCCACGTACACGTTGCCCGCGGCATCGGCGGCGATGCCGGCAGGGTAGCTGAAACTCGCAGCCGGGCCCGTGCCGTCCGCGCTTCCCACGTTCCCGGCGGTTCCCGCGAGGGTGGTCACCAGGCCGGTCGGATCGATCTTGCGGATCGTGCAGGCCTGCATGTCGGAGACATAGACATTGCCGGCCGGATCCACGGCGATGCCGTAGGGCGTTTCAAATCGCGCAGCCGTTCCGGTGCCATCCTGCTCGATGCTGACGTAGCCGCCGCCGGCGACGGTGGAGACCACCCCTTCGGGCGTGATCCGGCGGATGGTCTCGGATTGGTTGTCCGCCACATACACATTTCCGCCGGCATCCACGGCGACGCCGGTCGGCCCGCTGAATCGTGCGGCGCTGCCCGTGCCGTCGGCGCGCCCCGCAATCCCGGGCGAGCCAGCCAGGGTGCTCACGACCCCGGAAGCCGAGATTATCCGAACCGTGTCATTGTTTGAGTCGGCGACGTAGACATTGCCTGCCGTGTCAACGGCCAGGCCCAGCGGCTCGTCAAAGGTCGCCGTCGTTCCCGGGCCGTCCTCGGCACCGGCCTGGCCCGAGGTCCCCGCGATCGTGGTGACGACCCCGGCGGGAGTGACCAGGCGGACCGCCTCGGCTGCGATGATCGGATGGTTCATCTGTCCCGAGTCCGAGACGTAGACGTTTCCGGCGGAATCGGCGGCGATGCCGCGGGGCGATTCGAACAACGCCGCGCCGCCCGTGCCGTCCTCGTTGCCGGAGAAGGCGCTGAATGAGGTGGCTTTCCCGGCGAGCGTCGAAAACTGGTAGGCTTGCGTCGACAGGGAGGTCTGAACGGTCAGGACCGCCGGCTGGCTTGTGGACGATCCCTGGCTGTTGGTGACGGTCACCGTATAGGTCCCCGCGGCGGAGGGCGTGGCCGTGTTGACCAGGTAGGTGGCTGAGTTGGCGCCGGCGATCGCCGCGCCGTTCAAACTCCACTGGTAGCTTGGCGCCGGCACGGCCTCGGCGGTGACCGTGAGGACCGCGGGAAGTCCCTGCGAAACCGTGACGTCGGCCGGCTGCCCGGTGATGATGGGCGCGTAGTTCACCGTCAGCGTTGCGGCGGAACTGAAGACGATGCCCGCGCCATTGGTGACGGTGACCGTGTACCAGCCGGCATTGGCGCGTGCGGCCGACGGGAGCGTGTAGCTGGCCGAGGTGGCGCCGGCCAATGGGGCGCCGAGGTCATCATTTGAGCTGGTGTCGCCCGGCGACAGGCTCCGGATGCTGTTGAAATACCACTGGTAGCTGAGAGGGGAGCTGCCCGTCGCGGCGACCGTAAACGTAGCCCCGCCGCCGGCGTCGACCGTCAGGCTGGCCGGCTGCGCGGTTATGGAAGGCGGCTGCCCCGCGCTCGCCCCTGAGGTCAGGGCCGCGATCAGCTGGCCCATATTGGGCGAACCGAGGCCGGTGACCAGGTTGTAGTCTTTCCCCACGCCGTACGCGCCGTTGTTGGCCGTGGGGGTAAAGGCGCCCGAGCCGGTTGACCCGGTCGTGATCTGATTGAAGGCGGCGGTTCCCATGAGGGGGTAGATATGGGGCCCGAGAAGACCGAGAGGGGTCAGGCCGGCAGTGGATCTTCCCTGGTTTATCAGCGCGCAGAGCCCGGCCCAAAGCGGCGAGGACAGGCTGGTCCCGCCACCGCCGCCGGGCCGCCCATTGTAGTAGATGAAAAATGCGGGGTCTCCGGCCGCCATGGCTGCGACATCGGGGACACAGCGCATCGATCCCTCAGGGAGGTTCGGACCCTGCTGCCAGGACGGGCGCGGATAGAGGGCGCTCGTTCCGCCGCCGCTGGCGGCGAATCCCGCGTTGGGTCCCCCGGGCTGGGTGATGGGGGGATCGGGCAGGGTCCAGCCGCCTTCCGTAAAGGGCAGCGCGTAGGCGCTTCCCTCCTGCGCCAGTTCCACGGCGGTCCCGCCCACGCCCGTGACATACGGATCGCTGGCCGGATAGTCCACGCTCGGCGTCGCCGTCGGGTCGTAGCTTCCCCCGATGGCCACGGTGCTGGGTCCGGAGCCGTCGTCCCCGCTCGAGGCGAAGAACGTGATTCCGGCGGCGGCCAACACGGCGTAGTATTGGGACTCCCCTGGCTCGGAACTCGTGTAGAAGGACTCCGAGAGGCCGGCGCTCATGCTGATCTGGTGGATCGTGGGATCGGTGGCCAGGCGGTTCAGAAGAAGCGTCACCACGGACGACCCGAAGCCGCCCGTGACATACAGGATGTTCGCCTTCGGCGCCATGGAGCTTGCGGCCTCGATGTCCATCGTGGCCTCCGCGATTCCATCGTTTGCCGACGGGCCCTCGGGGTCGAGCTCGGTGAACTGCGCCAGGGTCGTGGGCAGGCCGCTCTGGGTCCAGAATGCGGTCAAGTCCGCCGGATTCACGGCGTCGTCCTCCAGGATGACGATCGTCTGGCCGGACCCGTCCATCCCGGTGCCGGTGATGCCGTAGGCCTGCCGAAGGGCCTGAGGCGCGAGGTAGGTGCCGCCTGCCGACGTCACGGTGAGCGGCGCGGACTGCCGGGGACGGGCCTTGAGGTGCGGCCGCAGGTCGCAGATGCCCGAGACGCAGTCGGCCAGTTCCGGGGGGATCACCGGCCGGCCGGCCGTCGAGGTGACCTCTCTCCCGTCGGTGCCGATCATGCGGACATAATCGAGTCGGAGGACCTCGCTGCACCCTCCCCACGGGGGCCCGCGCGAATACCGTCATGTGGGTCGGGTCCTCGGGCTGCACCGTGAAGCCGTGTTCGGTGGCCCAGGCCGCGACCCTCGCCCAGGCCTCGTGCGTCGGAAAGTACCGGTCGGTCAGTTCGGCGAGCGAAATGACCTCGCCCCGCCCGACCCGCGCGCGAAGCTCCCCGTAGTTGCGTAGCTTCAGGGTGAAGTTCGCCCGCTGGGGTGCCGCCAGTTCGGCGCCGGTCAGCACCACCCGGGTGACGGTGCCAGCCTGGCTCCGGCCCGACGCCGAGGCGCAGAGGGCGCCGTACGGCGCCGCCAGGCAGAGCAGGGCGCAGCACCCAATCTGGGCGCGGCGAAACAGCCGGAAGGGCATGCGAAAACTCATAGGGGTTGGGCCCGGCGTCCTTCCGCCATGACAGGCATATGGGTCCGTTTCGAAAACCGGACGCTGAATCGAACCGATTCCACCCAATACCCCTATCGGCAGGCTCCCACGCTACGGGCCGCGGATTCTCGCGGCGCAGGGCGGAGGGTTGCAAGCACGCAGGCTCCGATCGGCTTGCGCCAGACGCCGCAGGGCTGGGCGCCGCGCGGGGACGGGACGGGTGAGTGCGGGCGCGGACGGGGAAACCCCCGGGGGACGGACGGCGGGGCGGCCCTGTTAAGTCATGTTGAGGGCATCGATTAGATCGAGTAATAACAAATCGGATACGTGTAAACGGCCGATCCGGCGAACCCTTCGGGGGCCCGGCCCGCGGCGCGGCCGGTCTCCTCGCCGACCGCTGCCCAATAGGGCGGCCCGGGTCCGACGGGCGAAATGGAAAGGCCGGCGGGCGCTTGCGCCCGCCGGCCCTCGAAAGATTGCCGACCCCGGGGCTTACTTGCCGAGCGACGCGCGCAGGTCCGCGAGCTTCCCGGACGAACCGAGGTAGTCGTTGCGGCTCGCGATGAACTTCGCGTACTCGTCCATGAAGATCTTGCCCGGCGGGCGGAAATCGAACTCGTTCGGCTTGTCGCGGAAGAACTCGCGGTGGACGCGGCACCAGACGAGGCGCCCGTCGGTGTCGATGTTCACCTTCGTGACGCCGAGCTTCGCGGCCGGGAGGTATTCGTTCGGGTCGACGCCCACGGCGTTCGGCATGTTGCCGCCCGCGGCGTTGATCCGGTCGACCTCGGACTTCGGCACCGACGAGGAGCCGTGCATGACGAGCGGGTAGCCGGGAAGGAGCGCCTGGATCTTCTTAAGGACGTCAAAATGGAGGGACTGGCGGCCCTTGAACTTGTAGGCTCCGTGGCTTGTGCCGATCGCGCAGGCGAGGGAATCGCAGCCGGTCTTCTTGACGAAATCCTGGGCCTCGACCGGGTTCGTGAGGGTGGCGTGGCCGTCCTCGACCTTGATGTCCTCCTCGACGCCGCCCAGCATGCCGAGCTCGGCCTCGACGGAAAGCCCCTTGGCGTGCGCGGCGTCGACGACGCGCTTCGTGATCGCGACGTTCTTCTCGTAGGGCTCGTGGGAGGCATCGATCATCACCGAGCTGTAGAAGCCCGACTTGATGCAGTCGTAGCAGGTCTCCTCGTCGCCGTGGTCCAGATGGACGGCAAAGATCGCCTCGGGGAAGATCTCGGCCGCCGCGCGGATGATCGCCTCGAGCATCCGCTTGTCGGTGTATTTGCGGGCCCCTTTGGAAATCTGGATGATGAAGGGCGCCTGCGACTGGATACAGCCGCGAAACAGGCCCATGGCCTGCTCCGCATTGTTGATGTTGTAAGCTCCGACGGCGTATTTGCCGTAGGCGTGCTTGAAGAGCTGCGCGGTGGTGACGATCATAAGAGGATATTCAGCCTACGGCCCGCCGAGGCGCCCTCTCAAGAGTATTAATCAAGCGGAACCGAACTCAGCCCCGTCCGCCGCCCGTCGTGGCGCCGGAGGCGGGAGCGGAAGGCGTTCCCTGCGAAGGCGATCCCCCACCATTACCCTGATTTGCCGAACGCATTAGCTGCTGGATTTGTTGCTGGGCCTGCTGCTGAAGCTGGATCTGCTGGAGGGCGCTGACCTGGGGCGCCGAAAGGACGCCCTGGGCCTGCGCGATGGCGTCGTCGGTCACGCGTGCGTTTCCGCCTCCGTTGATCAGGCTCATGATGCCGGGTCCCCCGTCGCCGCCGTTCGTGGTGCCGCCGGTCCCGTTTCCCGCCCGCTGGGGCTGGGTCTGGGCGAGGAGCGAAATCATCTGGTTGGCCTCGTCGTCGGTGAGGGGGGTCTGCGAATAGCTCAGCTGCTGCTGGAGGCTATTGACGACATTGCGCTCGGGAAGGGTCTGCTGGTACTGCTGGTACTGCTGGAAGCCGGCGTCGCCAAGCACCTGCTGGATCTGCTGGTCGGTCTGCGCGATGGCCTGGTTGGCGAGGGTCTTGAAGCCGTCCGGGTCCGTCCTCGGGTTGATCCCCTGCTCCCTGGCCGCCTGCATGACGTCCATGAGCGCCTGCTGCTTGTCGGCCAGGAGCCCCTGGAACTGCGCAAGCTGGTCCGGCGAAAGGTTGAGCGACTTGAAAAGGGCGCCGTAGGTCTGGCTGATGCGGCCCTTCATCTGGATCGCCATCAGCTTCTGGAACTGCGGATCCGAGGCCATGGCGGCAAACGCCCCCCAACGGCCGCCGGGGCGGCCCCTGCCATTGGCGCCGGCATTGTCGGCGCCTTCGCCCGCCACATCCTCGGCGCGCATCCCGCGGCCCCTCAGGGCGGCGAGGCGGTTCTCGAGGTCCCGGATCGTCTTCTGGGCTGCAGCCAGCTTCTTTCCTAGCGTATCCGAATTATTATCAGCGAGTTGCGCGCGAAGCAGGACCACCTCGCGGTACTCAAGAAATGCCAGCGCGCCCACGGCGACGACGGCGGCGGCCAGGACGGCAATCAAGGAGGGTGGCGGGAGATTTCACGTCGGGGATGCTGCTGTAATGACGCGCCTGGAGAGTGAAGGTTTCCCCGGCCTACGAGTCAATCGGCTTAGGCCGGGGGCTCGGCCTTGGCCTCGGCGGGCTTTTTCCTCCCCCGGCGCCCCCGGGCTGGGGCGTTCGGGTCCTTGGGGGCGCGGGGCGCAAACTCAAAGCCCGTGCTCCCGTCCTCCTTCAGGGCGAGAAACGCGCTGAAGGGCCGGCGCGTCCGCTGGCTCCAGAATTTCTCGAGGAGGTCGGTCTTGCCGGTCGCGAGCATCTTCATGAACTGCTCAAGCGGGATGTCCCGGGAGAGGATCCTGCGCGAGCACCGGACGAGGACCTTGTCCTCGCCGTTCGCCACGCTCCGGACGACGTAGCTCTGGGGGGTCTCGTAGACCTGGCTGCCCGGCGGGAAGCGCGGGGACGGCGCCTCGGCCACGGGCACGAGCCCCGTGAAATCGATCTTCACGGCGCCGTTCGCGTCGCGCTGCCCGTCGAACACGAACTCGGCCTTCTTCTCCTCCTTGTTGTAGCGGAGGACCGCGCTGAAGGGCTTGCCCGCCTTGCTGCGGAATCCGTCCAGGGGCCCGATCTGGCCGTTCACGAGAAGGTCCTTCACCTCCGACTCGGCCATCTTCCGGTTGCCGATGACCTTGTAGATCATGAGCTCGCCGTCCTTCGACTTGTAGCCGCGCAGGGTCTCGATCAGCGGCTTGCCGTCGGTCGGCGAGAGGATGTCCGTCTCCCGCGCCGCGGAGTCGTCCTCCTCGAAGGACTTGACGCGCTCGACGATCCCCTCGGTCGTCTCGACCACCTCCGCCATGAATTTCTCGCGGGGGAAGTGGCCGTGCTCCATCTGGCGGAGCTTGAACTCCCATTCGCCCGTCATCGCCGGGCTCGTGATGGCCTCGGCCTTGACCGCGGTCAGGAACTGGAGGATCTGCTCGGCCTTCGGGGTCGGCACGAGCTCGCGCTGGTGCCGCTCGATGTAGCGGGTGTTGATGAGCCCGTCGATCGTCTCGGCGCGCGTCGCCGGCGTCCCGAGGCCGCGCTCCTTCATGGCCTCCGCAAGCTCGTCGTCCTCGACCAGCTTCCCGGCGCCCTCCATGGCCGACAGGAGCGTGGCCTCGGTGTAGCGGGGCGGCGGCCGGGTCGACTCCTCGTGGAGCTGGGCGTCAAAGGCCTTGGCGTGCGGCGGGGCGCCGTCCGCCGCGTCCAGCGCGGGGAGCGTCTTCGCGTCCGGCGAGGCCGGCGCCGCCTCGTCGAAGCTCGTCTTCCCGTAGACCGCGAGCCATCCGGGGAACGTGAGGACCTTGCCCTCGGTCTTGAAGTCGTGGCCCGCCACCGTGCTGATCCGGGTGGTGATGTCGAACTCGGCGGAGGGGTGGAACACGGCCACGAACCGGCGGGCGATCATGTCGTAGATCTTCGCCTCCATGTCCTCGAGGGGCTTCGGGGTCTCGACAGTCGGGATGATCGCGAAGTGGTCGGAAATCTGGGCGTTGTTGAAGATGCGCTTGTTGGGCCCGAGCCACTGGTTCTCGAGCACCGTGTGCGCGTGGGCCGCAAGGTCCCCCTGGAGGTTCAGGAGCGCCTGGCGGCAGGTCGGGATGTAGTCCTCCGGGAGCGCGCGGGAGTCCGTCCGGGGGTACGTGATCATCTTGTGGCGCTCGTAGAGCGCCTGCGCGATCTGGGAGGTCCTCCTGGCGGAGAGGCCGAAGCGGTTGTTGGCCTCCCGCTGGAGGGTCGTCAGGTCGTAGAGGCGGGGCGACGCCTGGGTGCTGGCCTTCTTCTCCTCGCGGACAAGCGCGTCCGCGTCCCTCTTGCAGGCCTCGAAGATCGCCTCGGCCGCCGCCTTGTCCCAGACCCGGTCGATCCGGTCGTGCTCGTCCGACTCGGACCTCTTGAAGTCCGGCCTCTGGTAGATCCCCTCGTACGTCCCCTTGGACACCTGGAACTCGGCCGTGATCTGCCAGTAGGCGCGGGGCTTGAAGTTCCGGATCTCGAGCTCGCGGGCGTACACGATCGCGAGGGTGGGGGTCTGCACCCGCCCGACCGAGGCCACGTTGCCGGCCCTCGAGCCGAACATGCGCTTCGTAAGCGCCCGGGTCCCGTTGATGCCGATCAGCCAGTCGCTCTCGCTGCGGCAGCGCGCCGCGTCCGCGAGCCCGCGCATCTTTTCGCCGTCCCTCAGGTTGCGGAACGCCTCGCGGATCCCCTCCTGCGTCATCGTCTGCATCCAGGCCCGCTTCACCGGCAGCTTGCTCTTCGTCAGCTGGTAGAGGTACGTGAAGATGAGCTCGCCCTCCCGGCCCGCGTCGCAGGCGTTGACGACCAGCTCGATGTCCTTTCTCCCGAGAAGCTTCTTCAGGTGGTCGAAGCGCTCCTTCGAATCGGCGATCGGCTTCAGCTGGAATTTCTCGGGGATGATCGGGAGCGCGTCCAGCCGCCAGAACCCGTATTTCTTCTTGTCGATGTCCTCGGGCATCTGGAGCTCGACCAGATGGCCCACGGCCGACGAGATGACGTAGTCGTCGTTTTCAAAATGGTCGCCTTTCTTTGGGACCTTGCCGAGGGCGCGCGCGAGATCCGCCGCGACCGACGGTTTCTCCGCGATGATGAGTGACTTCATGAAGGCGCGAGCCGATAGGCTCCGCGGGCCGATATTTCAAGTATTAGTTTTATGAACAGGGGGCTAAACCGCGGCTTTAGGGGTTTCCGAGAGGGCGCTGTCGAGCGACGCGATGAGGGCGGCGATCGTCGCATCGGTCTCGTCTCCCATGTTCGAGATCCGGAAGGTCTTGCCCTTCAGCTTGCCGTAGCCGCCGTCGATCACGAGGCCGTGCTTCGACTTGAGGAGCTTGTTGAGCGCGGGCAGGTCGTAACCCAGGTTGTTCGCGAAGCAGTTGAGGGTCACCGAGCCGTAGCCCTCCTTCGGGAAGAGCCTGAAGCCCTTTGCGCCGGCCCAGGCCCGGACGGCCGCGTTCAGCCGGGCGTGGCGGGCGTAGCGCACCTCGAGGCCCTCGGCCTCGATGTCCTCCAACTTCGAGCGCAGGGCGTAGATGAGCGGGATGACCGGGGTGCTCGGCGTCATCCCGTTCTCGTGGTTCTTCTGGAATTCCACGAAGTCGAAATAGTAGCCGCGGCCGGCCGTAGAGGCCGCGCGCTCCTGGGCGCGCTTTGAGACGGAGAAGAGCGCCATGCCGGGCGGCAGGGCGAGCGCCTTCTGCGAGCCGGTGATCATGACGTCGATCCCGAGCTTGTCCTTCGGTATCGGGAGCGCGCTGAAGCTGCTCACGACGTCGACGATGGAGATGACCTCCGGGAATTCGCGAAGGACGGACATCACGGCCCCCAGGTCGCTCATGCACCCGGTCGAGGTCTCGTTGTGGATGAGCGTGACCGCGTCATAGCCGCCCTTCGAGAGCTCGGCGCGCACGGCCGCGGGGTCGACGGGCTGGCCCCACTCGAACTTGAGCGCCGTCGCCTGCCTGCCGCAGCGCAGCGAGACGTCGTTCCACTTGTCCGAGAAGGCCCCGTTCATGCAGTTGAGCACCTTCCTCCCGACGACATTGCGGATCGATCCCTCCATCGCGCCCCAGGCGCTGCTGGTCGAGAGGTAGACCGGGTCGCTGGTGCCGAACAGGGTCTGCAGCCCGGGCTGGATGGCCTGGTAGAGGGCCACGAAATCCGTGCTGCGATGACCGATCATGGGCTGCGCCATTGCGCGAAGCGTCTTTTCCGATACTGCGATCGGGCCGGGGATGAAGAGTTTGTAGGCCATGGTTGATCCGCGTGGAGCGTTGAAAACAGTTTACGTGGGCCGCGGCGTCAACCTTCATTCCCTCTTGGGGGGCCCGCCCCGGCCCTCCCTTCCATGTCGCCGTCCTGGCTCAAAAGAAAATTCCAAGCGTTCGAGCTCTACACGGTCGACGTGGTCCTCGGGCGGCGGGCGGACACCGGGGCCGTCGTCTACGGATCGCTCCTCCACGCGCTCTCGTGGCTCTTCAGCGGGATCGTCCAGCTGCGCCTCTGGCTCTACCGCAACCGGATCCTGCGGGACCATCCCCTCGGCTGCCTGGTCGTCGTGGTCGGCAACCTGACGGTCGGGGGCACCGGGAAGACCCCGGTCGTCGAGAAGTTCGCCAAGGCGCTCCGGGACAGGGGGCGGAAGGTCGCGATCCTGAGCCGGGGCTACAAGAGCAAGGCGCCCCCCTTCTGGAAGAAGGCCTGGTACGCCCTGACGCACACCGACGAGCCGCCCCCGCGGATCGTGAGCGACGGCCGGAATGTCCTCCTCGACAGCGAGGAGGCCGGCGACGAGCCGTACATGCTCGCCCGCAATCTCCCGGGCGTCGTCGTCCTCGTCGACAAGAACCGCGTCAAGGCCGGGGCGTTCGCGATCAAGAAATACGGATGCGACACCCTGGTCCTGGACGACGGGTTCCAGTACCTGCCGCTCAAGGGGAGGCTCAACCTCCTCCTGGTCGACAAGACGAACCCCTTCGGCAACGGCCACCTGCTCCCGAGGGGGATCCTGCGGGAGCCCATCAAGCACGTGCGGCGCGCCAATTACATCTTCCTGACGAAATCAAACGGCCTGCGCGACCCAGAGCTCGAGGCCCTGATCGCCCGGCAGAAGCCCGACGCCGACATCATCGAGTGCGCGCACCGGCCGAAATACCTGCAGCGCCTGGATTCGGCGACGGGGGCCGCCGCCGGCCGGGAGCCGCTCGAGTGGCTCAAGGGCCGCCGCATCTTCGCCTTCAGCGGGATCGCGACGCCGGAGAGCTTCGAGAAGTTCCTGAGGGACCTGGGAGCCCTCCTCGTCGGGCGCGAGCGCTTCCTCGACCACTACCGCTACACGCCCGAGGACCTGGAGGATCTCTACGAGGCCGCCGAGCGCGAGCGCGCCGAATGCCTCGTGACGACCGAAAAGGACGCCGTCCGGATCGCGGACCCGGGCGGCAGCCCGCTGCCGGTCTACTACCTGCGCCTCGAGATCGAGATCATCCGCGGCGCCGCCGACTTTGACGAGGCCGTCGGCCGCATCTGCTTTCCGCAAAACGCTCTTGCGGGGAGCTTTTCCCCGGACGTTACTAGCCCCAAGCCATGATCATCGACACCCGTTTCACCGAGCTTGCGGAAGGATTGATCGGATACTCGACCGCGCTGAAGAAGGGGGAAAGGGTCCTCATCGACGCGTTCGACGTCCCTGACGCCATGGTGATCGCGCTCGTCCGCGCGGCCCGGAGCCGGGGCGCCTATCCCTTCGTCCAGATCCACAGGGCGAGGATCACCCGCGAGCTCTCGATCGGCGCCGAGGAGGCCCAGTTCGCGTCGCACGCCGAGGTCGAGCTTCTGCGCATGAAGCAGATGGACGCCTACATCGCGCTGCGCGGATCCGACAACATCTTCGAGGCGTCGGACATCCCGTCGGCGTCCGTCCAGCTCGTCAGCCGGCTCATGAAGCCCGTCATCGACCGGAGGGTGAACAAGACGAAGTGGGTCGTGCTTCGGTGGCCGACCCCGGCGATGGCCCAGCAGGCCTCCATGAGCACCGAGGCCTTCGAGGACTTCTATTTCCGGGTCTGCACGCTCGACTACGCGCGGATGAAGCCGGGCATGAAGGCGCTCCAGGAGCTCATGGCGGCGACCGACCAGGTGCGCCTCACGGGACCGGGCACCGACCTGCGCTTCTCGATCAAGGGGATCGGCGCCAAGGAGTGCGGCGGACGCTACAACATCCCGGACGGCGAGGTGTTCTCCTGCCCGGTCAGGGATTCCGTCGAGGGCGTCGTCCAGTACAACGCCCCGACCGTGTACCTCGGCTCCTCCTTCGACAACATCCGCCTGACCTTCAGGAAGGGCAGGATCGTCGAGGCGACGTCCAACAACACGCGCAAGCTGAACCAGATCCTGGACAGCGACGAGGGCGCCCGCTACGTGGGCGAGTTCGCGCTCGGCTTCAACCCGCACATCCTCGAGCCCATGAGGGACATCCTCTTCGACGAGAAGATCGCCGGCTCGTTCCATTTCACGCCGGGCCAGGCCTACGAGGAATGCGGCAACGGCAACAGGTCCCAGGTCCACTGGGACATGGTCTGCATCCAGCGCCCCGAATACGGCGGCGGCGAGATCCACTTCGACGGGAAGCTGGTCCGCAAGGACGGCCTTTTCGTTCCGAAGTCCCTCCACAAGCTTAACCCGGAATACCTGCTCGCGGGTTAGACTTGAACATATCGACGAATACGGATTCGTTGATGGGTATGGAAAACAACCCCGCCAACCTGGACGCCTTTGTCCAGGCGCTCCCGAAGACCGAGACCCACCTCCATGTCGAGGGGGCGCTTCCCTACGACAGCCTCCTGAGGCCCCTCGACCCCGTGGCCTACAAGGCGGACCCGCAGTTCCGCCGGAAATCCTACCGCTACCCGTCGTTCCCGGATTTCGAGAAGACCCTCCTCGACCACGCGCTTCCCTGGTTCACGAGCGCGGAGCGCTACCACGAGGCGGCCCGCGTCATCTTCGCCGAGCACGTCCGCCAGAACGTGCGCTACGTCGAGACGAGCTTCCACCTGGCGGTGACCGAATTCATCAAGGTGCCCGGGACCGAGATCATCCGCGCGATCAAGTCCGCGGTCCCCCCGGGGATCGAGGTCCGCGTCTTTGCCGGGCTCCTGCGCAACGCCTACGACGGCTCCCTTCGGCCGGTGATCGACAGCCTCGAGGACTGGGATGAGCTCGACGGGATCGACCTCCACGGCTTTGAGCAGATGCCGACGGAGCCCTGGTCGGCCCGGATCTGGGAGCGGGCGAGGAGGGCCGGCAAGGTGACCAAGTGCCACGCCGGCGAATTCGACGGGCCGGCGAGGGTGCGCGAGGCGATCGAGGAGCTCGGCGTCCGCCGGGTCCAGCACGGCGTGCGCAGCATCGAGGACCCCTCGGTCGTGAAGCTCGCGGCCGAGAAGGGCGTCACCTTTGACGTCTGCCCGCTCAGCAACGTGGGACTACGGGTCGTAAGGGACATCGCGTCGCACCCGCTCCGCGCCCTGATGCGGGCCGGAATCAACTGCACCGTCAGCACGGACGACCCGCTCAGCTTCGGAAACACGCTGACCGACGAATACCTGGCGCTCGCCCGCGAGGGCGGCTTCACGCGCGCCGAGCTTGCGGAGGTCGCCCGCAGCGGCTGGAGGGTCGCCGATGTCCCCGAGACCGTCCGGCGCGGCCGGATTGCCGAGATAGACCGGATTGCCGCATGAGCGAAATCCAACGGCACACGGTGCCGCCCGAGACGAGGACCGCGCGGGCCGACAAGGCGCTCGCGCTCGCCTTTCCCGAGCACAGCCGCGTCGCCTTCCAGAGGTCGTTTGACTCGGGCCTCGTTGCGCTCCGAGGCAGGCCGATCGAGCGCTCGACCCGCGTGCACGCCGGCGACGTGCTCGAATTCTCGTTCGCGGACGTGCTCCCGAACGAGCTCCGGGCGGTCGATATTGCGCTCGAGATCCTCTATGAGGACAAGGCGCTCCTCGCGGTCGACAAGCCTGCCGGGATGGTCGTCCACCCGGGGGCCGGCACCCGCGAGGACACGCTGGTCCACGCGCTCCTCGCCCACTGCGCGGGGAGCCTGAGCGGGATCGGCGGCGTCGAGCGGCCCGGGATCGTCCACCGCCTCGACCGGGAGACCTCGGGCGTCATGGTGGTCGCCAAGACGGACGCGGCGCACCGGGAGCTCGCCCGGCAGTTCGCCGAGCGGACGGTTTCGAAGGAATACCTGGCGCTCGTCTCGGGCGTGCCCCGGCTCATGAGCGGATCGATCCAGAAGGCGATCGGCCGGAACCCGAGGCACCGCCACAAGATGGCGGTCGTCGAGGAGGGTCGCGGGCGCTCCTCCTGGACCGACTGGGCGCTCGTCGAGCGCTACGGGGACCTTGCTGCGCTCCTAAGCTGCACGCTCCACACGGGCCGCACGCACCAGATACGGGTCCACCTCTCCTCGATCGGGCACCCCCTCCTCGGGGATTCGGCGTACGGATGGAAGGCCAACACGCGGATGACGACGGAGCCCGCGCGCGTGATGCTCCACGCCGCGCGCCTGGCGATTTTGCATCCCGTGACCGGCAAGGCGCTCGACTTCAGGGCGCCGCTGCCGGCGGATTTCAAGGCGCAGATTAAGGCGCTGAAAAAGGGCCTCCCGAGGCGGGCGGCCGGCTGGTAGTCGCGACTCATTCTTGGGAAGGAAGTGAGGGGGGAACTTTGATCTTGAGTAAACGCGTCGTCAGAGGGCGAGGATTTCACGGGCGTCCTTTACAATGGAGTTCTTGAGAAAGGGATTTGTGATTTCAGCCAAGGTTTCCTCCGTCATCAACTGGACCGGCACCCCCAGGAGCGCCTCCATCTGGTTGGGGATCGCGTAAAAATGGAGACCGCGAGGCTCCCTGCCTGGGGCGAACGTCACGATCAAATCCACATCGCCTCCCTGGCGGGCCCGACCGCGCGCAACCGAGCCAAAGACCTGGACACGGGTGATCCCCCTCTCCCGGCAATAGGGCTCCAGCACCTCGGCGATCTTCTCCAAGGACGGGGGCTTTCTATGCCGCTTCGGTGCAGGAATTTCACCGGATCGAACCCGCGCCCAATACGCAGCCGCCTTCGCACGGTTGGCGACGGTTTTGGCCTCGGATCGTGCTTTCCCTCCTCTACGGCTGAAGGTAGCGTGAAGCATCAAGCGACGCTAAGTGGTTAGCATCGATCTGTTAACCCCACCCGCAACCCCTATCCCATGTCGAACCTGCCCAAAGTACGACCTCGGTAATGCTTCAGGTGCCCGTTAGGCGAGAAGTGCCGCGGCCAGGCCCCAGCGCAGGTTCCGAAGCGAATGCCGGAACGCCCGGATATCCCCCAGGTCGGCGAGCGCCAAGAGCGTCACGAGCGCCGTCGGGAACACGTCGGCGCGCGAGGCCGGAAGCCCCGGAATCTTGCAGCGCGCTCCCACGGGAAGGGAGCCGACCCTGCGGAGGACATCCCGCAGACACGAGACCGGGATCAGCGAGTCAGACCGGGCAAATGCGGTTCCGGTGCGCGCCGCCTGGATCGAGCGGACGGTCGTCAGCGTGCCCCCCGTGCCGACGACGCCGGAGCCGGGCGGCACGGGAAGCGGGAAGCCCGAGGCGGTTACGACCTCCTTTACATGGGCGCGGATTCGCTCGGCATCGGCGTCCGGGAGGGGATCGGTGGGGTCTGCGACCAGCATCTCGGTCAGGCGCACGCAGCCAAGCGGCAGGCTGACCGCCCGCTCGACCCGCCGGCTCCTGAAGGACAGGCATTCGAGGCTCCCGCCGCCGAGGTCATAGACGTGAAAGTCGCTGAGTCCGGCGAGCGCCGGGTCGGTCGTGAGCCCGCGGCCGATCCCGTCCGCCTCCTCGAGCCCGGAAAGGACGCGCAGATCGAGGCCGGCGGCGCACTTCACGCGCTCAATGAATACCGCGCCGTTCGAGGCGTCCCGGACGGCGCTCGTAGCGACCCCCGAAAGGCGGTCGGCGCCGAGGAGCCTCGCCTCGGTGACGAGCTCCGTGACCGCGGCCACCCCCCGCGCGATCGCCTCCTCGCCGAGGCTCGGGCTTTCGGAGCCTATCCCGGATCCGATCCGCACCTCGAGCGTCCGTGAGAGCACCTCCTCAATGACGCCCGTCTGCCCGCGGTCGGCGACCAAGAGCTTGATCGAATTGCTCCCGACGTCGACGATGGCTGCTCGCATGGCCCGGGGTTCTAGAGCCTGAAGTCCCCGGGGGCGATCAGAAGCGTGAACTCGCCCTTCAGGCTCGCCTTCGAAAGGCGCTCCCGCACGTCGGAGGCCGCCCCGACCCAGAAGCTCTCGTGGAGCTTCGTCACCTCCTTGGCGACGCACACCATGCGGTCGGGTCCCAGCGTCGCGACCAAGTCGTCCATCGCCTTCTGGATCCGGTGGCAGCTCTCGTAGAGGGCGATCGTGTAGTCGAAGTCCCGGTATTTCGCGTAGAACGCGGTCCGGGCCGAGGATTTTGGGGCAAGGAATCCGGCAAAGAGGACGCCGTTTGTCGGCAGGCCGCTCGCGGAAAGGATGGCGGCGAACGCCACGGGCCCGGGGACGGGGACGACCGGGAGCGCGCGCCGCCTGCACGACCGGACGATCCTGAATCCCGGGTCGCTCAGGCCCGGCGTGCCCGCGTCCGAGGTGACGGCGACCGATTTTCCCGAGGCGATCAGGTCCGCCAGGCACTCGGCGGCCTCGACCTCGTTGTGCTCGTGGTAGGCGACGAGCTCGCGCTTCACGTCGATCCTCGCAAGGAGGGCGCCGGTCGTCCGGGTGTCCTCGCAGGCGATCAGGTCGACCGAGGCGAGGATCGCCCTGGCGCGGGCCGAAAGGTCCGAAAGGTTTCCGATGGGCGTCGCGACGACGTAGAGGTGGCCCGGCTGGGCCGTGAGCGACGAATTCGCCGGCTCCGGACTCAATGCACTTGGCTGCCGCTGCCCGTCATGCCCGGGATCTGTCCCTCCCAGTCCGCGGGCTGGTTCCAGGGTATCGAGGAAGCCACGGGCGCGTCCGATGAGCACCCGGCGAGCAGGGCGCCGAGGGCGACAAGGAGCACGGCGGCCGCGCGTTTCATGGGCGTGTTCATTCAGTTGGAAATTAAGCCCCCTTGGCCGGGATGCAAGTCGGCTGTGCTATATCCGAGTAGGTCGATTCGAACCAGGGGTTTCCGAGAGTCTGGCGGACGGCGCCGTTGGCCGCCAGGTGCTCGAGGATCTTGAACGCCGTCTCGGGTCGCCGCCGACCTGCGCGGCCAAGGCCTCGGCGGTGAAGGCGCCTCCGGGAGCGGCCTTGAGGGCGGCGACGAGGCGCAGCTGGAGGGCGATGACCCCGGTCGCCGCCTTCTTTCCGGCTTCGACGCCGGGCTGGTCGTAGGCGTTGATCGAGACAAGCGAGGCGTAGAGCCCGACGACCCGCTCATAGAGGGCGATCAGGCTCCCGAGCGAGCGCGCCGAGACGTCGGAAAGGGTGAGCGTGATCGACCCGCGGTCCTTCTCGCTCAGCGCATCGCGGGTGCCCAGGTAGAAGCCGTGGAGGTAGTCGCCGGCCGTGATGCCGGGCTCGACCTCGGCGCGTCCTCCCGACCGGTCCTTCAGGACGTCGATGAACGTGACGAAGAAGTTCTTGACCCCCTCGCGCAGCTGCTGGACGTAGGCGTGCTGGTCGGTCGAGCCCTTGTTGCCGTAGACCGCGATGCCCTGGTTGACGACGTTGCCCGAGAGGTCGAACTCCTTGCCGAGGGACTCCATGACGAGCTGCTGCAGGTAGCGCGAGAAGAGGAGGAGCCGGTCCTTGTAGGGGAGGACGACCATATCCTTCGAACCGCGCCCGTCCGTCGCGAAATACCACATGAGGGCGAGGAGCGCGGCCGGGTTCTCGCGGGTGACCGCGCGGCGGGTGACCTTGTCCATGGCCGCGGCTCCCGCGAGCAGGGAATCGATCTTTATGCCCTGGAGGGCCGCCGGCAGGAGTCCCACGGCGCAGAGTTCGCTCGTGCGGCCGCCGACCCAGTCCCACATGGGGAAGCGGGCGAGCCAGCCCTCGGACTGCGAGAGCTGGTCGAGCTTCGAGCCCCTTCCGGTGACGGCGACAAAATGCTTCGGGTAGGAGAGGCCCGCCGCCGTGAACGCCGCCGCGGCCGCGAGCTGGCCGTTTCGGGTTTCGACCGTGCCGCCCGACTTCGAGATCGTGACGACCAGCGTCCGGGCCAGGTTCTTTCCGAGTCCGGCGAGGACGTAGTCCATGCCGTCGGGATCGGTGTTGTCGAAGAAGTGGACCTTCATCCGGTCCCTGCCGGGTCGGCCGAGGGCGTGGGAGACGAGCTGGGGCCCGAGGGCCGAGCCGCCGATCCCGATGACGAGGAGGTGCCTGAACCTGCCCTTCGGTCCCGCAATGGCCCCCGAATGGACCCTTCCCGCGAATTCCTTGATCGCGGCGACGGTCGAGGTGATCTCGTCGCGGATCTCCTGGGTCGGGGCGAGCTCGGGGGCGCGGAGCCAGTAGTGGCCGACCCTGCGCTTCTCGCTCGGGTTTGCGATCGCGCCCCCTTCGAGCTCGGCCATCCGGGAGAACGCCTCCTGGATCCTGGGCTCCATCGACTCGAGGTACGCGTCGGGGAAGGGGATCCGGCTTATGTCGAGGGCGACGCCGAGGGCGTGGTTGGGGTAGCGGTGCTCCTTGAATCGGTTCCAGCTCATTTGTTTAAATGCTTGTCGGTCACGGCCCCCTCCGAGGCGCTTGCCACCAGCCGCGCGTATTTTGCGAGCGCGCCGCGGGTTTCCTTTGGCCGTCTGGGCCGCCACGCCTTGAGGCGCGCCCGGATCTCCTTCGCGGGCAGGTCGAGCGAGATCGAGTTGCCGACCGCGTCGATCGTGATGGGGTCCCCGTTCCTGACGATCGCGATCGGGCCGCCGACGGCGGCCTCGGGGGTGATGTGGCCCACGACGAACCCGTGGCTGCCGCCAGAGAACCTCCCGTCCGTGATGAGCCCGACCTCCTTGCCGAGGCCCTTTCCCATGACGGCGCTCGTCGGGGCGAGCATCTCGCGCATGCCGGGGCCCCCGACGGGGCCCTCGTTGCGGATGACGATCACGTGGCCGGCCTTGACGCGGCCCCCGAGGATGGCGGCGAGCGCCGCCTCCTCGGACTCGAACACGATGGCCTTGCCCGAAAACCTGAGGCCCTCCTTGCCGGTGATCTTGGCGACGGCGCCGCCCGAGGCCAGGTTGCCGTAGAGGATGCGCAGGTGGCTGTCGGGCTTGATCGGGTTCGAGAAGGGCCGGATGACGTCCTGGTCGGCGGGGTAGGGCCCCACGCCGCGCAGGTTCTCGGCGACCGTCTTGCCGGTCACGGTCATGCAGTCGCCGTGGAGAAGCCCCCGGTCGAGGAGCATCTTCATGAGCGGGGGGAGGCCGCCGATGCGCACAAGGTGGGAGACGCCGTACTTGCCGGAGGGCTTCAGGTCCGCGAGGACGGGGACCCGCCTGCCGATCCGGGTGAAGTCGTCGATCGAGAGCTTCACGTTCGCCGAGTGGGCGACCGCAAGGAGGTGGAGGACGGCGTTCGTCGAGCCCCCGAGGGCGATCACGACCGCGATCGCATTCTCGAGCGACTTCCGGGTGATGATGTCCCTTGGGCGGATGCCGGCCCTAAGGAGCGACAGCGCCGCCTCGCCCGCCCGCCTGCAGTCGTCGCGCTTCTCGGCCCCGATCGCCAGCTGGGTCGAGCTGTTCGGAAGGCTCATCCCCATGGCCTCGATCGCCGAAGCCATGGTGTTCGCCGTGTACATGCCGCCGCAGGAGCCCGGTCCCGGGATCGAGCAGGCCTCGACCTCGCGGAGCCCCTTCTCGTCCAGCTTGCCCGCGGAGTACTGGCCCACGGCCTCGAAGACCGAGACGATGTCGCATTCCTTGTTCGTGCCGGGATGGATCCCGGGCAGGATCGTGCCGCCGTAGACAAAGACCGAGGGCCGGTTGAGCCGGGCGAGCCCCATCACGCACCCGGGCATGTTCTTGTCGCAGCCGCCGATGGCGACGACGGCGTCGAAGCCCTCCGCGCCCGCAACCGTCTCAACCGAGTCCGCGATCACCTCGCGCGACACCATCGAGTAGCGCATCCCCGGGGTCCCCATGCTGATCCCGTCGGAGACCGTGATCGTGCCGAAGATGATGGCCTTTCCTCCGGCCTGGTCCGCCCCGGCCGCCGCGTCGCGGGCCAGCTGGTCAATGTGCATGTTGCACGGCGTTAGCATGCTCCAGGTCGAGGCGACCCCGACGATCGGCTTGCCGAAGTCCGCGTCGGCAAAGCCGACGGCCCGCAGCATCGAGCGGTTCGGGGACCGGTCAGGTCCGTCAACAACGATCGAGGAGTGCCGCCGCAGCGGTTCTTTTGGAGCGCTCATGGACGAATCGCGAGGACACCACAGCCGGGGTTGGCGGGCAAGCGGTGTTTTCGTGGTTGCATGGGGTGTCGGGCAGGCCATTCACTCGTGGCCGATCCCACGCATGGCTTTCAACCTGAAAAAAGTGCTCAAGGCACTGCTCTATTCCTCAAGCCAGCCGCTTGCGACCCGGGACATCCAGTCGGCCTTCGAGCGGTTCCACCGCCAGGCCGCCCCGGCGCCGGCCCCACGAGACCCCGGCAACGCCTGCGCCGGAGGCCGCCGAGGCCCCGGCCGAAGCCCCGGACTCGCCGGACCTCTACGAGGAGGTCCCGACGCTCGTGACCGCCACCCAGATCCGCGAGGTGATGGACGAGATCGCGGCCGAGCTGGCGGCGGCCGACGACGGTCTCGTCCTCGTGGACGGGGCCAGCGGGTACCGCCTGGCGACCCACCCGCGGTTCGCCCGCTGGATCCGCATCCTCCGCGAGGAGCCTCCCCCGGTGAAGCTGAGCCAGTCCTCGGTCGAGACGCTGGCCGTCGTGGCCTACCGCCAGCCGGTGACGCGCGCGGAGATCGAATCGGTCCGGGGCGTGTCCGCCGACGCCGGCATCGCCAAGCTTCTCGAGCGCGAACTGATCGCGGTGGTGGGCCGGGCGGAACTCCCGGGCCGGCCGATCCAGTACGGCACGACCGACCATTTTCTCGAATTTGTCGGGGTGAAGTCCCTGGACGAGCTCCCGGCCTCCGATGTCCTGTCGTCGCGGCAGATAGACGAGTGGCTGAAGGGAAGCGCCGCCGGGCACACGCCGAACGACGCCGACATGGGACTCGACGAGCTCGCCCTCGGCGCCAGCGCCGAGGCGCCGGCGGCCCCCGCGCAATCCGCCGCACCCTGATGGACCTCGGCCCCATCCGCAAGAAGATCGACGCGCTCGACGCGAAGTTGGTCGAGCTCGTCAACAAGCGCCTGGCGCTCGCCTCCGAGATCGGGAAGATCAAGCGCAAGACCGGCGGCGAGATCTACGTGCCCGAGCGCGAGGACGCCGTCATCCGGAAGGTGTGCGGGCAGAACAAGGGCCCGATCAAGGACGAGGCGCTCCGCGCCATCTACCGCGAGATCATGTCGGCGGCGATCGCGCTCGAGAAGCCGCTCCTCGTCGCCTACCTCGGGCCCGAGGCGAGCAACACCCACGCCGCGGCCATGAAGAAGTTCGGCGCGAGCGTCGACTACCACTCGATGGGCACGATCGAGGACATCTTCACCGCGGTCGTGAAGGGCGAGGCGGACAACGCCGTCATCCCGATCGAGAACTCGACCGAGGGGAGCGTGCGCGAGGCGCTCGACAGCTTTGTCGAGAGCGACCTGAAGATCGTCGGCCAGATCTATCTGGAGATTTCCCATGCGCTGGTCTCGAGGTCGCCGCTCGACAAGATCGAGCGGGTCTACTCGAAGGACCAGGCGCTGGCGCAGTGCAGGCACTGGCTCCAGCGCCACCTGCCGCACGCCCAGCAGGTCGAGGCCTCGAGCACGACCCGCGCGGCCCAGATCGCCAAGGAGGACCCGAAGGCGGCGGCGGTCGCCAGCGAGACCGCGGCGGCGTACCACGGCGTCCCGGTCCTTGTCCGCAACATCCAGGACAAGGCGGACAACACGACCCGGTTCTTCGTCCTCGGGCGCACGCCGGCCGGCCCCGTCGGCGGGGGCAAGGACATCACGAGCTTCCTGATCTCCCTCGGGGACGAGGCCTCGTCGCACTCGGGCTCGCTCCTGAAGATGCTGATGCCCTTCGGCAAGCGGGGGATCAACCTCTCGAAGATCGAGTCGCGCCCGAGCAAGAAGCGCCCGTGGGACTACTACTTCTTCATCGACGTCACGGGCCACTACGAGGACCCGGCGATGAAGGCGGCGCTCGGCGAGCTGACGAAGTTCTGCCCGGTGGTGAAGTGGCTCGGAAGCTATCCCTCCGTCACCTGAGGGGCCGGGGCCCTCAGTGCGCCCGGGAATTCTTCACGAGGAGGTAGAGGGCGAGGACGGCGAGGGCGACAAGCCCCATGGCCGCGGCGAAGTAAAGGATGCAGCCGAGCTTCGTCTGCCGCGCGATCGACGGGGCGGGCGTGCGGTATTCCGCGAGGATCGACTCGGCGTCCCGGTCGTCGGCCGGGGGGCCGGGGGACACGAGGGGCGGCGGCGCGGCCGCGGGAGCCGCCCCGGGCTTACGCTCCTCCGCAGCTATCTCGCGATCGATCCACGCGAGCTGCTCGAGGAGGAGCTCCTTTTGCCGCCGCAGTTCTTTCGAGCGATCGGACACATTAGGTCCGCCGGACTTCCTCAGACCGCCGGAACGACCGAGACCTTGCGGTGAACCTTGTCGAACTTGACGACGCCGTCCTTCAGCGCAAAGAGCGTCCAGTCGCGTCCGACGCCGACATTCTTGCCCGGATGGTGCTTCGTGCCGCGCTGGCGGACGATGATGTTGCCTGCGATGACCTTCTCTCCACCGAACATCTTGATGCCAAGACGCTTGGAATGGCTTTCGCGGCCGTTGACAGAGGTTCCCTGACCCTTCTTGTGCGCCATGACGTGGTTCTCCTCAGAGGTTGATGGATTGGATCTTGATGACGGAAAGCTCCTGGCGGTGGCCCTGCTTGCGCTCGTAGCCCTTGCGCTTCTTCTTCTTGAATACGATGACCTTATCTCCGCGCTTGTTCTCGAGGATCTTGGCAGAAACCGAGGCCCCGGGAAGGGTGGGTTTGCCGACCTTGAATTCGGCGCCCTCGCCGGCCGTCAGCACGTCCTTGATCTCGACGGTGGCGCCGGCCTCGGTGTTCGGGAAGCGGTTCACGATGAGGATATCCCCCTCCGTGATGGTGAACTGCTGCCCTTGGGTTTTGATAGTGGCTTTCATGAAATAAAACCGCTGACTAAGCCTTTCGGAGAGAGCCAAAGCAAGGCTATTTTGGCGGGTCGTAGTCCATGAGCGTCGCCGTTCCGGTCCCAAACATGAATCCGACCTCGAAACGGACGGGAAGTCGGCGGTCGTCATCGGTCTCGATCCAGACCCGAACGGTCGAGCCGTGCTTGAACATGCCCTTCGGGGGGGTCTTCTCCATCCGGGGGACCAGGACGACGCTCTGGAAATAGCCCAGGTTCGAGAGCACGTAGTCCGGCTCGGTCTCGGCGCGGATCGTCAGGGGGTAGAACTGGTCCTGGAAGAGGACAAGGGCGTCGCGCGACTGCCCGGGAGCGAGGTGCCAGTAGCGGGTCCGGATGAGGGCCAGGATGAGGTCGGAGGGCTCTCCCTTCGGCATCGGGATCACGCGCGACTTCTCCGGATGGATCTCATCGGTGTACTGGGCGGTCATCTTCGCGTAGTCGAAGATCATCGAATTCTTCACGACCTTGTTGCGGTAGGCGCTCCATTCGCTCGACGAGAGGAGGCGCCCGGTCCTCGCATCATAGACGGATTCCCCGCGCCCGTCGAAGGGGAAGAGCCCGCGCGCGGGGCCCCACGTCCACGTGGTCGTCGTCACGCGGATGACCGCCGAACGGCCCTCGCCGATCCTGTCGGCGGTGATCTTGATGCGCCCCACCGAGGGGATGAATCCCCAGCGGACGCTGTAGGTCAGCGTCTCCCCGTCCCGGAGCGCGACCGCCGAAGCGTCCGGCATCCCGGCCAAGGCGCGGGCGGCGCACGCCGCGGCGAGGAGGATGCACGCGGCTGCGCCGCGTGAAAACCGGCCGATTGCGTTTGCGCCGGGGCGCTTTTGGATACGTTTGACGTTTGCGATCATGGAGGCTGCGACCCACATCCACGTAAAAGGCGCGCGCGAGCACAACCTAAAGAACTTGGACCTGCGGATACCCCGCGGGAAGTTTGTCGTGATCACGGGCCCGAGCGGCTCCGGGAAATCGTCGCTCGCGTTCGATACGATCTACGCCGAGGGCTACCGGAAATACATGGAGAGCCTCTCGACCCAGGCGCGGCAGGTGCTCGACCAGTTGAAGCGCCCGGACGTCGACTTCATCCACGGGCTCTCGCCCGTCCTGGCGATCGAGCAGAGGACGGGCAATGTCTCGCCCCGCACGACGATCGCCACCGTATCCGAGGTTTCCGACTATTCGCGGCTCCTCTGGGCGATCGCGGGCGAGCAGCGCTGCCCGAAGGACGGGGGGCGCGTCGTGCGCCGCTCGCTTGACGACAACGTGAACCGGATCCTCGCCGAGTGCCCGGGCGAGAGGATCATGGTCCTCGCGCCGGTCCTCCGCGCAAAGCCGAGCGTCCTGCGCGACGAGCTCCCGCGGCTGCGCCAGCGCGGGTTCCAGCGGGTGCGGATCGGGGGCGTCATCCGGGAGCTCGATGAGCCGAACCTGATCCCTGCGGGAGCTTCGGAGGTGCCGGTCGACGTGGTGGTGGACCGGCTGGTGGCCGGCGCCGAGCACCGGAGCCGAATCGCCGATTCCCTCGAACTCGCGTTCCGCGAGGGCGGCGACCGGGCCTTCGTGCTGGCGCAGCGGAGCGCGCAGGATCCGTGGAGGGAGCTCGGCCTAAGCCAGCACCTCGCGTGCGATGTCTGCGGCGACGTGTTCGAGAAGCTGACGCCGCGGCATTTCTCGTTCAACCATCCCGAGGGGGCCTGCCCGGCCTGCGGGGGCCTTGGCCGCAAGCTCCGGCCCGTGGCCGAGCTCGTCATCCCCGACCCCGAGAAATCCGTCAGGGGCGGCGCAATAAAGCCTTGGAGGATTGGGGGTAAAAACCTGATCATCAAGCACAACGCCATCCTTAAGCAGCTGGCGGAGCAGCTCCCGTTCGACCCGGAGAAGCCCTGGAAGGACCTTCCGGCGGAGACCCGCGCGGCGCTCCTCGAGGGGACCGGGGACCGGCTCTTCGCCTTCAAGCTCCGGCGCATGCGCGAGGCCCGCGCGATGCCCTTTACGGGCATCCTTTCCGACATCGAGCACAGCTTCCGCGACACCGACAGCGAGGGATTCCAGGCGCGCCTGTCGACCTTCATGGTCTCGGGTCCCTGCCTCGAGTGCGGGGGCTCGCGCCTCAACAAGCGGAGCGCCGCCGTCCGAATCGGGCCGCCGGGCGAGGAGAAGGGCTTTGCCGGGTTCATGGCGATGGACATCGCCGCGGCCCACGCCTTCGCCGGGGGGCTCGTCGCGACGCTCGGTTCCCAGGAGGCGCTCAGCGAGGTCGTCGTGGGGATCGAGCGCCGGCTCAGGTTCCTCCTCGACACGGGGCTCGGCTACCTGAACCTCGACCGCGACTATGCGACGCTGTCCGGCGGCGAGGCCCAGCGCGTACGCCTCGCCACCCAGCTCGGGATGGGGCTGATCGGGGTCATCTACGTGCTCGACGAGCCGAGCATCGGCCTCCACCCGAAGGACAACGAACGGCTTCTCTCGCAGCTGAAGGGGCTGCGCGACCGGGGAAACACGGTCCTCGTGGTCGAGCACGACGAGGAGACGATGTGGGCGGCCGACGAGCTGATCGAACTCGGGCCCGAGGCGGGGGTCGAGGGGGGCAGGGTGCTCTTCCAGGGGACGCCCGCGGCGTGCGCGGCGCAGCCCGCCCGCGATTCCCAGACCGGGCCCTACCTCGCGCGGAAGATGTCCGTCCACAAGGAGGCGGCGACGAAGGCGCCGAGCGGCGAATGGCTGACCGTGCGCGAGGCGAGGGAGCACAACCTGCGCGGCATCGACGCGCGGTTTCCGGTGGGGCTCCTCACCTGCGTCACCGGGGTTTCGGGCTCGGGGAAAAGCACGCTCGTTAACGACATCCTGGCCGCCGCGGCCGCCAGGAGGCTCAACGGGGCCAAGATCCTCCCGGGCCGGCACCGCGCGATCGAGAACCTCGATTTCTTCGACAAGCTGGTCCTGGTCGACCAGGACCCGATCGGCAGGAGCCCGAGGTCGAACCCGGCCACGTTCGTCGGTCTCCTCGACCTCCTGAGGGACCTCTTCGCCCAGGTGCCGCTCGCGCGGGTGCGCGGGTACAAGGCGAGCCGGTTCTCCTTCAACGTGCGCGGCGGCCGGTGCGAGCGGTGCCAGGGCGACGGCTCGATCAAGCTCGACATGCAGTTCATGGCGGACGCCTACGCGCCGTGCACGAGCTGCGGGGGCCGCCGGTACAACCGCGAGACCCTGGAAATCCTCTTTCACGGAAAATCGATCGCGGACGTCCTCGACATGACCGTCCGCGAGGCGATCCAGCTCTTCCGCAACATCCCGCGCATCGTCGACAAGCTCCAGACGCTCGACGCGGTGGGGCTCGGCTACCTGGCGCTCGGCCAGTCCGCCGTTTCCCTCTCCGGGGGCGAGGCCCAGAGGCTGAAGCTCTCGCTCGAACTGAGCAAACGCCAGCAGGGGCCAACCCTCTACATCCTCGACGAGCCGACGACGGGGCTTCACTGGATCGACATCCAGAGGCTCATGGATCTCCTTTTCAAGCTGCGCGACGCCGGGAACACGATCCTCGTGATCGAACACAACCTGGACGTGATCAACCTTGCGGACTGGGTGATCGACATGGGTCCCGGCGGAGGCCGGAGCGGAGGCGACATCGTATTTGCGGGAGCCCGGGGCGCGATCGAGGCGTGCGCGGACTCCGCGACCGGGGCCGCCCTGAAGCGCTGGAAGAAGCGGTAGGCCCTCCCGGGCCACCTCCGGATGAGGCCGAGCCCGATCGCGCCGCCCGAACCAGCGGGGGGCACCACAGACGGAGAGGTCGGATCCGTTAGGCTAGAGAAGCGCGGAATCGAAACAGCCGCGTTACCCAAACTGCGTCCCGAAGCTCTTTGCCCGGCCAAAGCTGCCTGCGACGATACCGCGAAAGGACAGGTCTTCGTCCAACTCCGGCCAATGCAGCCCAAACGGCGAAATCTCGATATTGTTCAGCTGCTTCGCACTAGCCTTCGCCAAACGCGGGTTCGTCGCCACCGGAAACCTAATTTCGACGCCACTTTCAAAAACGACCACGATCTTCCCATCGCGAAAGGAAGCGGATCGAGCCGTGTCAATCAAGGAGTTCATTCCACTTCCTGACTATAAGGGCTTTGCTCTCTTCCGCCAAGCTTTGAGCCTTCCCGGGGGTTAACGGTCAAGGTGCTTGGCCGCGTTGAGGCTATCGGCGCCAACGACGGCGCGACTTGTGCCCAGCACAAGGCGTGTTTGGGCCAGGCGTCGGATACGGCGGCGCTCGGCAGAAAAAAAGGCGGGACGCCTGGGCGTCCCGCCTGAAATCTTTCGACCGGAACCGGTCCCGTTATCAGTAACGGCTGTTGCCGCGGGCCTGGAAGGCGCCCGGGCGACGGTTCGGGCTGTCGAAGCTGCGACCGGCTCCGCCGGCTGATGCTTCCTTCGGACGGGCTTCGTTGACGGTCAGCTGGCGGCCGCCGAGATCCACGCCGTTCATCTTCTCGATGGCGACCTTGCTTTCCGCCTCCGTGGAGAAGGTGACGAAGGCGAAGCCGCGGGGGCGGCCCGTCTCGCGGTCATTGGCGATGTAGACGTCGGTCAGGGTTCCGTGCTGGCCAAAGGCGGCGCGAAGTTCGTCTTCGGTCGTGCTGAAGGCCATGTTTCCGACATAGAGTTTGGAGTTCATTGTGATGTATTCGTATACTTCGTCTGCTGTCAGAGTGTTCCCGGTAATCGGGTTTCGAATCATCACAAGAAGATCCACCAACCGCTGTCATCCTACGCTATTACGAGACTCCAGGGTCGCCGATCCCCGGCCGAAAGCAAGAAGCGTCGGCCCGCATTGCCTTAAACGGTTGCGGGGCGAAGCCCTTAGGGCGATCTCATTTGGGCCGCGCGCAGCGGTTGGCGCCGATCGGGGCTCAATCGTCCCCGAGCCAGACGTCCTTGTAGGGATGGTGATCGAGAAGCGTCGGGCTCCATCCGCGCACCGACGGCCGGATCAGGAAGACGTGGGTGTAGTGGTAGAGCGGGATGACGGGAGCCTCGTCCATGAGGATCCGCTCGGCCTTTGAATAGAGGGCGTTGCGCGCGGAGGGGTCCGCGGTCCTCGCCGCGGCAAAGAGGTCCCCGTCATAGTCGGCGTTCGACCATCCCGTGAAGTTGTTTCCGCTGTCGCTGCGCCAGACGTCGAGGAAGGCGGAGGGGTCCGCATAGTCGGCGATCCAGGAGGACTGGAGCAGGTCGTACGCGCCCGCCGCCCGGGCCTCCTCGACAACCTTCATGTCCGCGTTGACGAGGGTGACCTGGATCCCCAGTTCTCGGCGCCACATCTCCTGGATCGCCTCCGCAATCATCCCGTGGCTTTCGGAGGTGTTGTAGAGGAGGTTGAACGCGGGAAGTCCGGCGCCGCCCGGGAAGCCCGCCTCGGCGAGGAGCCGGCGGGCGAGGTCCGTCTGCGTCACCGCGCCGGGATCGGGCGCGTAGCCGCCGAGCCCCGGGGGGGTGAAGGAGGCTGCGGGCTCCTCGCCCCCGCGCAGGAGCTTCTCGACAATGGCCTGCCGGTCGATGGCGAGCGAGAGCGCCCGCCGGATCCGGAACTGGCTGAGCCCGGGCCGGCGGATATTGACCCTCAGGATAATAGGTCCCGAGGAGGGGGTCGATCCGCAGGAGCTTGGGGGAGTCCCTGCGGTAGGCGTCGATCCTGTCGGGCGGGATCGTTTCCGTCACGTGGAGCTGTCCCGCGCGAAACGCGCGCTCCTCGGCGTCGATCGAGTCGAACTCGTGGAAGTGGATCGCCTGGAGGCGAACGTGGGCCGCATCCCAGTAGGTCGGCGATTTCGTGACGACGATCTCCTGGCCGCGGCGCCAGGACCGGAGGTTGAAGGGCCCGTTCCCGACGAACCTTCCGGGGACGGCCCACGGGTTTCCCCGCTGCGCCACGCCTCCGAATTTGGCGATCGTCGCCACGGGGACCGGAAGCCACGAGGGGCTGCTGAGAAACGAGAGGAACCAGGGCGCCGGGTGCTCGAGCGTCACGGAAAGCGTGCGCGCATCCCCGGAAGCAAGGCCCACCTGGGAGAAGTCGGAGTCGCCCTTGTTGAAGGCCTCTGCGCCCTGGATCAGGTAGAGCTGGCTCGCGTTCGTGGCGCCGAGGGAAGGGGTCAGCATCCGCCGCCAGGAGGCGATGAAGTCCCCCGCCGTGACGGGGCGGCCGTCCGACCACCGCGCGTCCGCCCGCAGGTGGAAGGTGTACCGGAGCCCGTCGGGGGAGACCTCCCAGCTCTCGGCGACGCCCGGGACCGGCGCGAGGCTCCTCGGATCCTCGCCGACCAGGCCCTCAAGGAGGGACGAGAGGACCGTGTAGTCGCTCGTCTGGGTCCACAGGTGGGGGTCCAGGTCGGGAAGGTCCGGGCCGATTCCCCGGTGGAGGACCTGCGCGGCGTCTCCCGTCTGGACATCGGCCCGGCGCGAGCAGCCCCCGAGCGCCACAGAGGCCGCAAGGAGGGCGGCGAGCGCCCGGACGGACAGCCTCATGTGCGTTCTATCAATGCGACGGCGTGGGCGGCGATCGCGACGCCGCGGCCCAGGTCGCCCACGCCCTCGTTCGTCGTGGCCTTGATTCCAATCGCCCCCGAGGGCAGCCCCGTCGAAAACGCCAGGGCGGCCTTCATCTCGTCGATCCGCCCGGAAATCCTGGGCTTCTCGGCGATCAGGGTCGCATCGAGATTGACCGGCTGCCATCCGTTCTCGCGAAGGACCTGGATCACGCGCCGCAGGAGAATCTGGGAATCGACGCCGCGCCAGGTGGGGTCCGTGTCCGGGAAGAAATTCCCGATGTCGGGGAGGCCCGCCGCGCCGAGGAAGGCGTCGCAGATCGCATGGGTGACGCAGTCGGCGTCGCTGTGGCCCAGGAGGCCGAAGTCCGCCTCGAACCTGACTCCGCCGAGGACGAGGGGCCGGCCCGCGGCCGTCCGGTGGATGTCATATCCGTGGCCGATTCGCAGGGGCATAGGGGGGAAAGCCGGCCCTCAGGCGCCGGGCGCCAGCAGGAACTCGATCAGGGCCAGGTCGGAGGGAAGCGTGAGCTTGGGATTGGGGTGGACGTTCTCGAGAAGCGCCACCGGGTGGCCGACAAGCTCGACCGCGGCGACATCGTCGGTGATGCGCATCCGCTTCCTCGCGACGAGCGCGTAGGCCCGGTCGATCAGGGCCTTCGAGAAGACCTGCGGCGTCTCCATGGCCCAGAGCCGCGAACGGTCCAGCCCGCGCAGCCGGCCCTTGCCGCGGTGCTCCTTGATCGTGTCCGTGACGCGGTGGGCGAGGGCGACGGCCTCTTCGCGCCGGACGATCTTGTGGAGGGCGATCAGCTGCTCGGGGCGGATGAGGGGCCGCGCGCAGTCGTGGATGAAGACATAGTCGATGTTTCCCGGCAGCTCGGCGAGCGCGGCGGCGACCGAATCCTGGCGGTCGCGGCCCCCCTTCACGAGGATCGAGGGGGTCGGCGCAAAGGCGGAAAGGGCCGTCATCTGGGAGCGGTCCCGGTAGACGACGGCGTAAAAGTCGGCCACGCCGCTCGCCGCGAACGCCGCCGCGGAATACGCGAAGACCGGCTGCCCCGCGAGGGTTGCAAGCACCTTGTCGCGAACGGCTCCCGCCATGCGCTTTCCTGCGCCGGCTGCTAGAAGAATGACCGCGGTACGGGACATGGTGGGTCGGAAACCTTTCTGAGGGAAGGGCAGGCTACAGGGAAGTCGGCATAAGTGCCACACGGAAAATCGTGGCGCATGGCGTTTTTTTGGCGAGGATTCCGGTCAGATTGAGCGCCCAAGACATTCAAGCCCCGGCCAAAATCAACCTTTTCCTCGCCGTGACCGGCAGAAGGACCGACGGGTACCACGACCTCGTGTCCGTCGCGGCGCCCCTCACCTGGGGCGACTCGGTCCGGGTCGAGGCGGGCGGGGGCGCGTTCTCGCTCGAGGTCGACGATCCCCGGGTCCCGACCGACGGCTCAAACCTGGTGCTGAAGGCGGCGGCTGCCTTCGCGAAGGCGACCGGCTGGGCCGGCGGGGCCCATTTTTCAATCAGGAAGAAGATCCCTATGGGGGCCGGCCTCGGGGGGGCGAGCAGCGATGCGACGAGCGCCCTCCTGGCGCTGAACACCCTCGCCGGAGGGCCCCTTGACGACGCCGGGCTCCTGGGCGTGGCCTCGGCCGTCGGCTCGGACTGCGCCCTTTTCCTCGGGGGCGTGCCCGTCGTCATGCGCGGCAGGGGCGAGCGGGTGGAGCCGCTCCCGAAGGAGGCCTATCGGCGGATCCGCGGGATGCGGGTTCTCCTTTTCAAGCCGGGCTTCCCGATCCCGACCCCCTGGGCCTACGCCAGGCTGGCGGCCGAGGCCCCCCGGGCCTACGTGGCCCCAGAGCGGGCCGAGTCGATGCTGGCATCGTGGCTTGGCGACCCGTCGGCGCCGGCCGCCAGCCTCCTCTTCAATTCGATGGAGCGGGCGGCGTTTTCCAAGTTCACGGCGCTTCCCGCGCTTCTCGACCTCATCCGGGCCCGGTTCGGGATCTCGGGAAGGATGAGCGGAAGCGGGAGCGCATGCTTCCTCCTCCTTGACGAGAACACGAATGTGGCGCCCATCGAGGCGGTGGTCCGGGAGGCCTGGGGGCCGTCGGCCTTTGTCGTCGAAAGCCGCATCGCCTGAGAAACCGCGGCGAGAGAGGAGCTACGTTGCGGTGAATCGGCTCGCGGGTCGCCTTCAATGTGCCTTTGAGAGGCAGATCCGTACCCGAAGGGGGATTCGAGCCGAAGAGGCGCCGTCAGCCGGGGGACCTTGACAGATTCCTGTACATGTACCATTATCTGTACCCATGAAGGCGATCACCTACACTTCGGCCCGGGCCAACCTCGCATCGACCATGGATCGGGTCTGCGAAGACCGGACTCCCGTGACCATCACCCGCAGCGGCAAGGGCCAGGCCGTGGTGCTGCTCTCGCTGGAGGAGTACGAGCAGCTAGAGGAGACGGCCCATTTGCTTCGCAGTCCCGCCAACGCGCTAAGGCTCATGTCGGCCATCGAGCACCTGTCGCGGGGCAAGGGCGTGGAGCGGAAGCTCAATCTCGCAGCAAAATGAGGCTCATTTTTGCGCCGGAAGGATGGGAAGATTACCTGCACTGGCAGGAAACCGACAGGAAAACCGTCCGGCGGATCCACGAGCTGATAAGGGACACGATGCGCAGCCCCTTTTCCGGCATCGGTAAACCGGAGCCTCTCCGGTACGCTCTTTCGGGCTTCTGGTCGCGGCGGATAACGGAAGAGCATCGCATGGTCTACAGGATCGAGAACGGCGCCTTGTTGATCGCGCAACTCCGGTACCACTACTGAACACGGGCGGGCGCGATCAGCCTCCCAAGATCGGCAATGGCGGCTCGGCTTTCGGGAGCCCGCCCGCCTCGAAATCCCGGGGACCCCAAGAATCCGCCCGGGTCACAGACCTGGACTCAAAAAAGTCCCTATCGGCAGGATAGCCCCGAATTCCTCATCGTCGGCCGGCCGCCGAATGCGATCGGGCCCGGTCCAGGGCTGAAACGGGATCGGATCGGCGCAGATCCTGCCCCGCTCGAAGCGGGGGCCGGGGAGGCCTGGGGGCCATTGGTCTTTGTCGTCGAAAGCCGCATCGCGCGAACCCTGCGGCGCTCCTGTAGGTTTTACGCGGTAAATCGCATTGACCGAAACCCCGCCGGGGGCCGTGATCTCCCTTTGACTCCGGGGCCCGGCTCCCGGGCCCAATAAACCGCCATGGCGTCGGAATCCAACATCAAGGAAGAGATCATCGTGCAGGGCATCGCCGCCTCGCCGGGCATCGCCTATGGCCAGATCTTTGTCTACCTCCAGAGCGAGGTGGAAATTCCTGCGTATCAGGTGGATCCAGACAAGCGCCTGGACGAGATCGCGCGTTTCGATCGGGCGCTCCTGGTGACCCGCCAGCAGATCTCGAAGATCCAGGACGAGGTCGAGAAGAGCCTGGGGAAAAACGAGGCCCTGATCTTTGACGCCCACCTGCTCGTCCTTGAGGACCAGGCGCTCATCTCCGAGACGATCCGCGAATTCGAGACGACCGGCAGGAACATCGAGACCTGCTTCGACATGGTCTCGAAGAAGTACATCCAGGCCTTCGCCGAGATCGACGACGAGTACCTGCGCGAGCGCGCCTCCGACATCCGCGACGTGGCCCAGCGGGTCCTCCAGAACCTCCTCGGCGAGGCGAAGAGCTCCCTCAGCCGCCTGGTCGAGCGGCGGATCGTCGTCGCGAACGACCTGTCGCCGTCGGATTCGGCGGGGATCGACAAGGGTTCGGGCCTGGCGATCGTCACCGACTCCGGGAGCAAGACGAGCCACGCGGTCATCGTCGCGCGCTCCATGCAGGTGCCGGCCGTGGTCGGCGTCCGCGACCTGACGAAGCGGGTCAGGACGGGCGACTGGGCGCTCGTCGACGGCTACGAGGGGATCGTGATCCTCAACCCGTCCGAGCAGACGCTTTTCCGCTACGGGAAGATCCAGTCCCAGAAGAAGTCCTTCGAGGTGCTGCTCCTCGAGGCGAACCGCCAGAAGGCGGTGACCCTCGACGGGGTCAACGTCACCCTGATGGCCAACATCGAGAAGGTCGACGAGGTGCCGCTCGTAAGGGAGTTCTTCGCCCAGGGGGTCGGCCTCTTCCGCACGGAGTACCTCTTCCTCAACAGCTCGCGGATCCCGACGGAGCAGGAGCAGTTCCTCGCGTACAAGGCGGTCGTCGAGGGCGTGGCGCCCCATCCCGTCATCATCCGCACGCTCGACCTGGGAGGGGACAAGCCGATGACCTCGGACCCGGACCTTTTCCCGAAGGAGAGCAACCCCTTCATGGGCTACCGGGCGATCCGGTTCTGCCTCGACAACCAGGGCATCTTCAAGGACCAGCTCCGCGCCGTCCTCCTCGCGAGCCACCTGGGGACGGTGAAGCTCATGTACCCGATGATCAGCGGCGCCGACGAGCTCTCTCGCGCGAACGCGCTCCTCGAGGAGTGCAAGGGCGAGCTGCGCGCCCGCGGCCAGCCCTTTGACGAGAAGATGGAGGTCGGGGCGATGATCGAGATCCCGAGCGCCGCGGCGACGATCGACATCCTGGAGAAGCAGTGCGATTTCTTCAGCGTCGGGACAAACGACCTGATCCAGTACCTGCTCGCGATCGACCGCGGGAACGACCGCATCGCGCACCTCTACGAGCCCGCCCACCCGGCGGTCGTGCGGACCCTGAAGCGCATCGTCGACGACGCCCACCGCCTCGACGTCCCCGTGAGCGTCTGCGGCGAGATGGCCGCGGATCCGATCTATGCGCCGCTCCTCCTCGGGATGGGCGTCGACGCCCTCAGCATGGCCCCCCCGTCGATACCGGCCGTCAAGTTCCTTGTGCGCGCGCTCAAGATGTCGGACGCAAAGGCGCTCGCCAAGGAGGTGCTGGCGCTGACCTCGGCGAAGGAGATCTACGCCAGGTGCAAGGAATTCAACCGCCAGCGCATGGCGGTCAAGTAGCGCCCCTCAGGGCTTTGTCCCGGTCGCCAGGATCGTCTCGAAGAAGGGCTCGACCGTCTCCTTCGAGACCGGGGCCACCTCGATCTTGATGAATTTAGCCTTCTTCATGAAGAGCTCAAGCGCGCTCTCCTTGAACCCGAGCCAGTGGTCCTTGTAGAGGTCCCGGGCCTTCTCGAAGTCGTGCTCGGCAAGCTCGAGGATGAGGAGCTGGCCGCCGGGGCGCAGGATCCGGGCCGCCTCGTCGACCGCCTTCTGGGGATGGATCGCGTGATGGAGGGCCTGGCTGAGGATCGCGATGTCCACCGATGCGTCGGGGAGGGGGACCTGCTCGATGTCCCCCAGCTTGTAGGAGACGTTCGACAGGTCGTTCTTCTTTGCGAGGTCCATGCCGACCTCGACCATCCGCGGCGAATTGTCGATGCACCACACCTGCTTCGCATTTCGGGCGAGGAGCTGCGAGATGAGCCCCTCGCCGGCGCCGAGGTCCGCCACGACGACATTGGGCACGAGGCGCAGCGCCAGGCGCCCGATCGCCTCCCACGAGCGGCCGGGGCAGTGGTTGCGCCCGAGGCGGCCGGCGATCGTGTTGAAGTACTGCTCGGAGAGCCTGCGGCGCTTGTCGAGGACGCGGTCCAGGTGGCGGCCGTCCTCGGCGAAGACATCGAGGCCCGCGACGCTGTCGACGGCGGCCTGGAGAAGCGTCGCCTGCCCGTCCGGCAGGTTCTGGCGGAGCGAGTAAAAGGCCTTCTTCCCGTCCCTGCGGTCGACGACGAGGCTCGCCTGGCGCAGGAGCGCCAATTGCGACGAGATCCGCGACTGGCCCATCCCGAGGATCTCCTGGAGCTCGGCGACCGAGAGCTCCTCGCGCATGACAAGCGCGATCAGGCGGAGCCGGGTGGGGTCCGAAAGGATCTTGAGGGTGTCCCAGGAGGTGTTCACGGCAGGGAGAAGGGTGCGGGTTTGGCGCGCCAAGGCAACGCCGTATCCCGCCATCGCCCCCCGACCGTGCGCCCGGCCTTCAGGAGGCGTAGCGCGCGATCGAGACGATCGAGTAGGCGTCCTCGGTCGCGCCCATCTTGACCCGGATCGTCTCGCCGGCGCGCTTTCCAATGAGGGCGGCCCCGAGCGGGGTCTTGTAGGAGATGATGTGGCGGTCGGGATTGCCGTCCCAGACCCCGAGGATCGTGTAGCTCGCGGTGGCGCCGTCCGGCCCCCGGACCTCGACCACGCTGCCGACGCTCACCTGGTCGACCGAGGCGTCCTTGAAGTCGGTGATGCGGGCGTGGGCGAGCTCCCGCTCGAGCTGCCTCTTGTGCGACATGAGGACGGTCTGGTCCTGCTTGGCCATCTTGTACTCGGAGTTCTCGCGCAGGTCCCCGTGCTCGCGGGCCGTGGCGATCGCCTTCGAATTCTCGGGGATCTTCTTGGAGACGATCAGCTCGTACTCGGCGCGCTTGCGCTCGAAGCTCTCCCTGGAGACGAGGAGCTGCTCCTCCTTGCCCTCGGCGTCCGCGGCGACGAGCGACTGGATGTTCGGGAAGATCTTGATGAAGCGGGCGAGGAGCGACTTCTTCGTCAGTTCCTCGAAGCCCTGGTTCAGGAGGAGGGTGTTCGCGAGGTCGCGCGCCGTCTCGGGATCGGCCGTCGAAAGGAGGTCCGCAATCAGCTCGGTGTCGTCGCTCAGGATGTCGCCGAGGGGGATCCGCCGGGCGCTCGCGGCCTGGAGCGCCTCGTAGTCGATCGCGAAGAAGATCGCGCTCAGGAGGCGGGGGGTGATCAGGTCGTTCAGGAGCTTCGCGAACTTCTTGGAGTGGCGGTTCTTGACGATCCAGAGGAGGACCGGCGCCCGGAGGTTCTGCTCGGTCTGCCAGCGCTTGAGGGTCGAGGCCAGGTCCTCGGAGTATCCGTTCTCAACGAGGAAATTGATGCATTCGGTCGTGAACTTCCCCTGCGAGACCTTGAGCAGGCTGAAGACGATGTCGCGGCACTCGATCGGATGGGTCTCCTTGATCAGGTCGAGGAAATGGCCCTGGAACTGGACGGGGATCTTCTCGGCGATGGCGGGCAGGTCCCTCAGGTTGGCGACGAGCGAGGACTGGGACGGTTCGAAGGTGGCCGAGTCGACGGCCGCAATCTTGGCGATCCGGTCGCGGACGGCGGCGCCGTACAGGCGCTCCGCGGCATCGAGCTGGTTGCTGTCCTTCACGGCGTCGGCGACGCCCTTCAGGAGCTCGGGGATGTTCGCGTGGGCGGACTTGTGGGCCGTCGCCGCCGCGAAATCCTCGGCCAGCGAGATGCGGCGCCGGGCCGAACGGGTGGAATTGAACTGGTCGAAGATCTCGTCCTCGGCCGAGACCGGCGTCTCGCGAAGGATATAGCACTCGGTCTTCTTCTCGGGCACCGAGACGCGGGGGTCCTTGGCCACGGCCTTGCGGGCGTCGGCCCACCATTTCTTGAACTTCTCCTCGCCGATGACCTGCGAAAGCGTGATTTCGAGGTCGATCGCGGTGGTGGCCCTGTTGGGGTAGGACTCGAGGGCCTCGACAATAAGCTGGGCGGGGTTTTCGGCGATAAGCTCCTGGATCTTCTTGGGTTCCGTCTCCTTGCGCACCAGGAGGTGGTTCTCGGGAAGCACCTCCATCGTGCCGACGCAGAAGGCCGGGTCCATCGCATGGGACTTCTTGCCCTTGAAGTCGATGACCAGCTTCTGGGTCGTGTCGTCGTAGGACTTGATCTGGCCGAATCCCCAGCTCCTGTGGACCACGAAAGCGCCGGGCTTCATGGACTCAAGTTTGGCCTTGGAGGCCTTGAGGGCGGGGTTTTTTGCTAGGAGCGCGGAAACGGCTTCGGAATTCATAGTTGCGCAATTGAACGCGTGAACCGGAGAGTAAAATGGATTATGAGCAATCTTGTCAAACCGAGTCTCCAAAACACTTGGTCGCCCGCTGTGCGGCTGGTGGCCCGCTGGCTGGACCTGAGGGAGCGGATTGACGTGCTCCTTGAGGCGCTTCCGCCCGGGATGGAGGGTGCGGAAAGGGGGCGCTGCCAGCACCTGGTGTTCGGCGTCGTGCGCCATTATGGCCGGATTGAGTCCGTCCTCAATAGGCTGGTGGCCCATCCGCCGCGGTTCGTGACCCGCGCGGTCCTTTTCGTGGCCGCCTTTGAGCTGATCGAGGCCGGGGAGGGCGAGGCGGAGCCGGGCCTTGCCGCAAAGATCGTCCACCACGCCGTCGAGCGCACGAAGGAGCTGGCGAGCCCGGCCGAGGCCCGGCTCGTGAACGCGGTCGTCCGCAAGATGGCCGGGATCCTGGCGGCCCAGAAGGCGCCCGGTCCCATCGCGCCCGCCGACCAGCTCGCCGATTATTTCTCGCACCCCGAATGGCTCATCCGGCGCTGGCTTGCGGCCTTCGGCGCGGGTCCGACCCGGCGCCTCCTCGAATGGAACCAGTCCCCGGCGCCCCTCTACGCCCGCTGGCGGGATCCGTCGAAGCCCGCGCCCGACTGGCTCCAGCCGACCCGCTGGAAGGGCTTCCTCTGCGTCCCCTCGGGCCACTGGACGGAGGTGGGGCCCCTCCTCAGGTCGGGATCGCTCTACCTGCAGGATCCGGGAACCCGCCTGTCGGTCGAACTCCTGGGGCCGAAGGATGGGGAGACCGTGCTCGATCTCTGCGCCGCACCCGGGGGCAAGAGCCTCCTCATTGTCGATGCGCTGACCGCGGGCCGGATCGTCGCCGTCGACCTGCCGAGTGCAAGGATCGACCGATTGAAGGAGAACCTCTCGCGGACGTCGGGCGTCGGCGCGGCGCTCGTCCAGGCCGACCTCCTGGAGGGCCTCCCCAGTGTCCTGAAGGAGCACGGCCTTCCGACCGAGTACGGCGCGATCCTGATCGACGTGCCCTGCTCCAACACCGGGGTCATGCGGCACCGGGTCGATGTCAAGTGGAGGCTCCAGGAAGCCGACTTTTCGAAGCACGCGCGCCAGCAGACGGCGCTCCTCGGGGCCGCCGCCCGGCTCCTCGCCCCCGGCGGGCGGCTGGTGTACTCGACCTGCAGCATCGACGCCGTGGAAAATGAGGGCGTCGTGAAGGCTTTTCTTGACCGAAACCGCGGACTCAGTCTGAAGAAAAGCGCGGCGGCGGTGCCGTGGTCGGACGAACATGACGGCGCCGCGGCCTTCCTCCTCCAGCGGGAGTAGCTCACCCCAAGCCCCCATGCGCTCCAAAACCCCCTTGCTCGCCCTGATCCTCTGCGCCGCGGCCGGCGCGTGCGGCGCCGAGGGCTCGGGCCGCGACTGGTCCGAGTACCTGGGCGGCCCCGAGCGGAACCATTACTCGAAGCTGGACCAGATCAATACCTCGAACGTGCGGGACCTGAAGGTCGCCTGGGAATACCATTCCGGCGACTTCGGCCAGATGCAGTGCAACCCGATCATCGTGCGGGGGATCCTCTACGGGGCCACCGGAACGAGCGAAATCTTCGCGCTCGACGCGGCGACCGGCCGCCAGGTCTGGCGGTTCACGGTCGCCGGCAAGCTGGACGCGGTCCTCGCGAACGACCGCGGCGTCACCTACTGGACCGACGGCCGGAATGGGCGGATCCTGTGCACGGTGGGCGACACCCTCTACGCCCTCGACGCCCGGACGGGGACCCTGATCAAGGATTTCGGCAACGGCGGAAAGGCGAGCCTCAAGGCGGGACTGGGACCGCAGGCCCAGGAGAAATGGGTGATGTCGACGACCCCCGGGACGCTTTTCGGCGACCTCCTCATCATGCCGACCCGGGTCAGCGAGGACCAGGACGCCGCCCCCGGCACCATCCAGGCCTTCAACGTGAGGACCGGCACGCTTGCCTGGACCTTCCAGACCATCCCGTACCCGGGCCAGCCCGGCTACGAGACCTGGTCGAAGGACACCTACAAGAATATCACCGTCGGGTCGGCGAACTGCTGGGCCGGCATGGCGATCGACCGCAGGCGCGGGATCCTTTATGTCCCGACGGGATCGGCGGCGCCGGATTTCTGGGGCGGCCACCGGATCGGCATGAACCTCTACGCGGACTGCCTCCTCGCCCTCGACGCCGCGACGGGGAAGTTGATCTGGTACCGGCAGACCGTCCACCACGACCTCTGGGACCGCGACCTTCCCTCGCCGCCCGTCCTCGTGACGCTCCGCCACGGGGGGAAGCTGGTGGACGCCGTGGCGCAGACGACGAAGACCGGGTTCGTGTATGTCTTCGACCGGGTGAGCGGCGAATCCCTCTTCCCGATCGAGGAGAGGCCGGTGCCGAAGTCGACCCTCGACGGGGAGGCGTCGTGGCCGACGCAGCCGTTCCCGACGCTGCCGAAGCCCTATGTGAGGCAGAACCTGACCGAGGCGGACGTGAGCCCCTACGCCGAGAACCGGGCGGAGCTCCTCGCCCAGTTCCGGGCCGCCCGAACCGGCATCTTTCAGCCCTTCGGGAAGACGCCGACCCTCCTGATCCCCGGCTTTGACGGCGGGGGCGAGTGGGGCGGCCCGGCCGTGGATCCGGACGGCATCCTCTACGTGAACGCCTCGGAGATGGCCTGGAGGGCGTCGCTGAGCGACACGCCGAAGGAGGCGGACCTGGCGGGAATGAGCCTCGGGCGCCGGCGCTACACGGAGTACTGCGTCGCCTGCCACGGCATCGAGCGCAAGGGCCTGCCGGCCGGCGGGATCCCGTCCCTCGAGGACGTGGGAAGGCGCATGAGCCGGACCGAGGTCTTTAACCAGATCACGACCGGCCGCAAGATGATGCCCGGATTCACGACGCTCTCGAAGGGCGACAAGGACGCGATCGTGGGCTACCTCTTCGGGGACGAGGAGCCGAAGGCCGCCGCCGGATCGGCGCCGTCCGATGCGCCGCCCCGGATTCCCTACCAGTTCAACGGCTACGACCGCTGGGTGGACAGCAAGGGCTATCCGGCCCTCTCGCCCCCCTGGGGCACGCTTTCGGCGATCGACCTGAACACCGGCCAGTACGTGTGGAGGGTGACGCTCGGCGAATTCAAGGAGCTCACGGCGAAGGGCATCGCTCCGACGGGCACCGAGAACTACGGGGGGCCCGTCGCGACCGCCGGGAACCTGCTCTTCATCGCGGCGACGAAGGACGGGATGATGCGTGCGTTCGACAAGCGCACGGGCCGGGTGCTCTGGGAGTACCAGCTGCCGGCGGCGGCCTTCGCGACGCCCTCGACCTACCAGGTGAACGGCAGGCAGTATGTCGTGGTGGCCTGCGGCGGCACGAAGCTCGGCACCGCCCCGGGCGACAGCTACGTGGCGTTCGCGCTGCCCTGAGGCCCGCCGCCCCGGGGGGGGGCCTTGAACCTTAGGGGACCAGCGTCGACACTCCGATCGGGAGCGTGTGCTCAAGGGCGCCGTCGATGAAGGTGTAGTCGACCGGGCCGGACGCGGCCATCAGCTTCTCGTAGCGGGCGGGGTCCCAGGCCGAGGCCGGTTCGCCGCTGATCCGCGACACCAGGTCGCCCGGCTTGACGCCGGCCCTGGCGGCGGGCGAGCCCGGGACGACGCCAATCACCCTCCAGTAGGCGGGCGTCTTCCTGAAGCTCATCCCGGTCCCCCGGATCGGGGGGATCCGCAGCGAGTCGGCCGAATCGCACTGGAAGAAGGCCTCGTCATGCTGCTGGTCGAAGGTGATCGTGAAACGGCTGAGGAGGCCCCCCCCGAGGGACGAAAGCTCGTCGGTCACCTCCGCGACCGGGTTGGGAACGTCAAAGGACCCGATCCGAAGGACGCCGGAGAGCCTGCCGACCCTGGACGGCCGGTCGCCCGCGAGCGTGCTGACGGTCGGGCCCGGGACCGGGCCGAACGAGAATTCGGGCGACAGGCCGGCCGGATTGATGTCGATCGCCTCCGCGCTCCCCGAGTCGATCAGCGCCGCGAATTCCCGGTCGCCAAGCCTCACCGGAATGAGCGGGATCTTGTCGGCGTTATTGAAGAGGATGATCTCCCCCGGGATCCCGTCGTCGGGGATCCCGGAGCGCAGGATGATGCGCTCGTTCGGGTAGTCGAGCGTCAGGAGGGCCTTCCGGAAGAGCGGGAACCCGAGGATCCCGTCGATCCGGACCCCGAACTGCGACGAGAGGTCGGTGCAGTCGTAGACGAGCGCGGGGACGTAGTCAAAGCGGGCGCCTCCGAGCTGGAAGCGGCCGAGCGTCACCGCGGCCAGGCTCGCCGTGCCCCCCTCCGACGAGCGCACCCGCACCTTGGGTTCGTCCAGGGGTGGCGGCTGGCCCGACCTGTAGCGCGCGGCGATATCCGGGGAGACGAGCGTCACGGAGCTCCCGGTGTCCACGATGAAATGATAGGGGCCGAACTTGTCCCATTTGTCCTCGATCACGAGGACGTTGCCGATCAGGTGGCCCGGCAGGACCACCGGCTTCGAGCCGATGTGGGTGAGGCCGGGCTTGGGGGCCGAGCGCTGCGTGCTGAGGCAACCCGAGAGGAAGAGGCCTGCAACCGCTGCGAGAGCGAAAAGCAGGCGCTTCATTACCGGACGGGCCTTGTCAGACGGGCGCTCAGGGCGAGGGTGAGCACCGTCAGGACGGCGGACGCGACGAAGACGCTGGTCGCCCCCGAGATGAAGAAGACCGCGCCGGCCAGCATGGGGGTGAACGCGCGGGCGAGGGAGCCGAGGGAACGGAAGATGCCGAGGACGCGGCCCTGCTCGTCCTGGCTCGAGTAGAGCGAGATGAGCCCCGTCGTCGAGGGATTGACGAGGCCGGAGCCGGTCGCGATGAAGGCGAGGCCCCCGTAGAGCATCCAGGTTTGGGACGAGAGGCCGACGGCCAGGAGCCCGATCGCGGTCGAGACGAGCCCCCCCGTGAGGACGGGGATCTCCGTCACCCGCTTAAGGAGGATCCGCACGATGAATCCCTGGGTGATGATCGAGCAGACCCCGAGGAAGCCGAGCATGATGCCGTTCTGGCCCGCGGTGTAATGAAAGCGCTGCGCCGCGAGGAAGGTGACCGAGGCCTCCATGGCGACGAAGGCGATCGCGTAGACAAAGGCGACGATGTTCACCTGGCGGACATCGCGGTTGGTGAGGCCGAGGATCGCCTTGATCGGGTTGCGAAGGCGCGTCTCGCGCGGGGCGGAGCGCGCGCTCTCGGGAAGCGTCTCCTTGAAGCTGCGGTTCACCCAGGCGAGGTTCGCGAGGCAGAGGGCGAAGGACACGAGGGCCGGCACCGAATAGGGGTTGATGCCGAGGCGCGAAAGCCCCGGGTGGGCCGCGAGGAGGTTCCACTGGGCGCACACGGCGCCGAGGACGGGGCCCGTGACGAGCCCGAGGCCGAAGGCCGCGCCGACAATCCCCATGGCGCGCGAGCGCTCCTGGCGGGTCGTCACGTCGGCGACGGCCGCCGTCGCCACCGACAGGTTCCCGCTGAACGCCCCGCTCACGATGCGCGAGAAGAGGAAGAGCCAGAACGATCCGCTGACGACCCAGAGGAGGCATCCGACCGCCGTCCCGGCGACCGTCAGGCGCAGCACCCCGCGGCGGCCCCGCCTGTCCGAGAGCGCGCCCCAGAAGGGCGAGAAGATGAACTGGAGGATGGCGTAGAAGGAGGTGAGGACCCCGCCGAAGAGGACGTCGGCAAAGGCGTGGCTCTGGCCCAGCGCGTGGGCGACCGACTCGCTCTCCCGCAGCAGCCAGCCGAGGATGCCCGACTGGGCGTCGATCTTCAGGTAGTAGGCGACCAGGTCGGGGCCGAGCGGGAAGATGATCGAAAAGCCGATCAGGTCGATCAGGAGCGTGAGAAAGATGACCCCGAGCGAGAGCGCGCGCTTCGGGGGGCCTCCTTCGGGAGGCGTTGGGCTTGCGGCGCTCACCGTCACATCCGGTAGGGGAGGGGGAAGCGCGAGGTCAGCGCCACGGCGCGCGCCTTGACCGCGGCGATCGCGTCCGCCTCCTCGGGCTTTCCTATGGAGCGCAGGACCGTGTGGATCATGTCGGCCACCTGCTCCATGTCGGCCTCGAGGAATCCGCGGGTCGTGACGGCCGGGGTCCCGAGGCGGATGCCCGACGCCTGGAAGGGCGAGCGCGTCTCGAAGGGCACGGTGTTCTTGTTGCAGGTGATGTTCGCCAGGTCGAGGGTCTCCTGGGCCTTCTTCGCCGTGAGATCGGGCAGGTTGCTTCTTAGGTCCGCGAGAAGCAGGTGGTTGTCGGTCCCGCCGGCGACGATGCGGTAGCCGCACGACGCCATCGCCGCGGCGAGGGCCCGGGCGTTCCGGACGATCTGCTCCGAATAGGTCTTGAACTCGGGCTTCATGCATTCGTTAAAGCAGACCGCCTTCGCCGCGATGACGTGCATGAGGGGCCCCCCCTGGGCCCCGGGGAAGACGGCGGAGTCGATCGCCTTCGCATGGGCGGCCCTGCAGAGGATGAGGCCCCCGCGCGGTCCCCGCAGGGTCTTGTGCGTCGTCGTCGTCACGAAGTCGGCGTGCGGAACCGGGGAGGGGTGGTGGCCCGTCACGACGAGGCCCGCGATGTGCGCGATGTCGGCGAAGAGGAGGGCGCCCGCGGCGCGCGCGATCTCCCCCATCCGCGCGAAGTCGATCGCCCTCGAGTAGGCGCTCGCCCCCACCGTGATCATCTTCGGCTTCTCGCGCAGCGCCACCTCGGCCAGCTGGTCGTAGTCGATCAGCTGGTTGTCCTCGCGGACGCCGTAGGCGACGACCTGGTAGAGCTTGCCCGAGAAATTTGCCGGATTGCCGTGGGTCAGGTGGCCGCCGTGGCTCAGGTTCATGGCGAGGATCTTGTCGCCGGGCTGGAGGACGGAGGTGTAGACGGCGAAGTTCGCCTGGGACCCGGAATGGGGCTGGACGTTCGCGTGCTCGGCGCCGAAGAGGCGCTTGGCGCGCTCGATCGCGAGCAGTTCGACCTTGTCGACGAATTCGCAGCCGCCGTACCAGCGCCTTCCGGGGTAGCCCTCGGCGTACTTGTTCGTGAGGACGCTTCCCTGGGCCTCAAGGACGGCAGGGTAGGTGAAGTTTTCGGAGGCGATGAGCTCGATGTGGCTCTGCTGGCGGCCGAGTTCGGCCGAGATGGCGGAGTGGATTTCTGGATCGAGGCTCCTGAGGGGCGCGGTGTTGAGCATTGGGAAAAAGGCAACGCTCGCGCAATCTAGGCCGGAGGCAAAACTTTTTCACGTCATCGGGTCGCGCCCGTAGGGGGGCCGGCGAATCCCGCCCGCCTGGAAGCTAACCGTAGGACACCTCGAGCGGGAGCTGCGCCGTCCCGTAGAACGGGAAAACGCCGCCCGAATGGCGGCTCACGGTCAGGGGGCCCAGGCCGCCGATCCGGTCGAAGAAGGTCCCGATGTTCGGGTCCTCGGGATTCGGCTCGGCCGTGTCGAGCGAGAGCGTGTAGGTGCCGGGGTAGAGCGTGAGGCCGAGCCGGAACTCGAGCAGGATCTCGTCGCCCTTCGAAAGCGCGGAGAGCGAAAAGTGGAGCTGCTTCGTCCCCGCGGCAAAGACGAGGTTTCCCATGCGGTCATGGACCTGGATCCCCGCCGAGGGTCGCCCGACCGGGCCGTTGGCCCTTAGGAGCATCCGGATCACCGCGTGGTGCATCATCTCAAAATCCAGGGTGGGGGCGCCCTGCCCGTCGAAGACGGCCGCGGCCAGCACCTCGATCGTCCGGTCGCCGTGCCTCGACTTGGCCGCCGGCAGGAGGTTGGCGGCCAGGACCGCCGACCGCAGGTCCGCATTGACCGGCGGATGGGCGCCCGCGACCGGCGCCGCGGCGCTCGGCTTCGGGTCATGGAGGTTGAAGTACCGGCTCACGCATTCCTCGGGGGTCCCGTCGTAGGCCATCCTCCCCTGGTTCAGGAGGAGGGCCCGGCTGCACAGGCTCTGGATGGCCGCGGCGTCGTGGGAGACGAAGATCAGCGTGGCGCCGCGGTTCACGATCTCGCGGATCCGCTGGAAGCATTTCTGCGAGAAGAACACGTCCCCGACGCTCAGCGCCTCGTCGATGATGAGGACGTCCGGCTGGACGTTGACCGCGACCGCGAAGGCGAGCCGCATCATCATGCCGGAGGAGTAGGTCTTCACCGGCTGGTCGAGGAAGTCGCCGATGTCCGCAAAGGCGATGATCTCCCCCATCTTGGCCTCCACCTCGGCGCGGGTGAGGCCGTAGATGGCCCCGTTGATGTAGACATTCTCGCGGCCGGAGAAGTCGGGGTTGAAGCCGGAACCCAGTTCGAGAAGCGCGGAGACGCGGCCGTTGACCCTCACGGAGCCGGAGGACGGCTTCAGGGTCCCCGCGATCAGTTGAAGGAGGGTGCTTTTCCCCGAGCCGTTCCGGCCGATGATGCCGGTGGCCTCGCCCCGGCGGATCGTGAAGGAGATGTCCTGGAGGGCGAAAAAGTCGCGGCAGCCGCGCGCCGCGCGCCCGGACAGGAAGCGGTGCGGCGCCGATCCCTCCCTGAACACCTCCGCCGCCACTTCAAAGAGGAGGGTCGCCAGCCTTCGCGACGGATTTTTCCAGAGCCGGTAGGCCTTGGAGAGTCCCTTTGCCTCGATGAGGACGGTGTTCGGCATGGTGAGCGGATCCTTTGAAGTCTCAAATCACGTCGGCAAAAGCGGGCTGCAGCTTATGGAACACCCATCGCCCGAAGCCGAACATGGCGATCCCGCAGACGTAGGTGTAGCCGAGCCGGGTCGCGTGGATCGGGAGGTTCCAGAGGACGACCTCCCGGGCGAGGACGATCGTGTGGAGGACGGGATTCCACTTGAGGATCTGCCAGACCGCGGTGGGCACCCGCGGCGGCACGGGGGTGTACATGACCGCGCTCGCGTAGAGGACCACCTGCGAGAGAAACGGCATGATCTGGGCGATGTCCCGGAAAAAGATGCCGAGCGCGGCGAGGAGCCAGGCGAGGCCCGCCGACAGCAGGAGCATCGGAAACACGATGACGGGAAGCCAGGCCAGGCCGACGAGGGTCACGCCCCTGCCGAAGACCGCCACCGCGCCCACCGCGAGCACGAGTCCGATCGCCAGGTTGACCCAGGACGCGCCCACCTGCGCGAGCGGGAGGATGTCGAGCGGAAACACGACCTTCTTGACGAGGTTGGGCGTCGAGAGCACGGCCAGCGGAGCCGTCCCGATCGTCTCGGCGATCATCTGAAAGAGCGTCAGGCCGAGAAACATCGCCAGCGCATAGTCCACCGGGGTCTCCTCGGGAAACACCCCGAACCGGCCCTTGAAGATCACGCCGAAGACCGTGTAATAGAGGGCGAGGAGGAGGAGCGGGTTGATGACCGTCCAGAGGATCCCCATGTAGCTTCCCCGGTACCGGGCCTCGACCGCGCGCACCGTAAACTGCCGCCACAAGTCGTGCTTCCGGGCCAGGTCCGCGAAAGGCGAGGAATTCTTCGGGGGAGTCATCTCGGGGGATAGAACGACCGCACGCGCAGGCCCCCGGAGTCAATTCCGATCAATGGGCGCGTTTGGTGAGGACGGCGGCGCCCGCGGCATGGCCGCGGCCGGCCGCATTCCCGAGGTTCCATTGCCTGAAGGACGCGACCTCGTCCACGTTCCACGCGGGCGAAACCGTGTTCCCGAACGCCGGGTGGAACCAGAGGCTTTCCTCGAATTCGCGCGGGGTGCAGGCGAAGCCGTTGGGTCCGGAGTGGGCCTCCTCGGTTCCGGGCTCGGAAAACTCAAAGGAAAGCGCGAGGAGTCCCTGCGGCTTCAGGATCCGCGCGATTTCGTCGGCGTATTCCCTTCGGCCGATGTGCAGGCCGGCCGTCGGACAGCCGATGACGATGTCGGCGCTCCCGTCCTCGAGGGGAAGCGCCTGCGAGGTCGAAATTTTCCACCGGACATCGACCTTCAGCTGTTTCCGGAGGGTTTCCCAGAAGGCCGTCCCCTGCGGGTCGGTGTCGACGAGGGTCACGCGGGCCCCCTTCATGGCCAGGAACCAGGGGACCGGGGACATGCCGCCTCCGATGTCGACCACGCTGAGTTCCCGCCAATCAATCCGGGCCAGGCCGTTGTTCCAGAGCCACGGGAATTCCCAGGCTTTCGACGTCTTCGCCACGGGCCTGAGTCCGAGCGGCCCACCGAAGGAGTCTATCCCGTCGACCAGAAAGCGGTACAGGTCCGACTCCGTCTCGCGGACGCAGGCGAGGCGGCCGGCCGCGTCGGGATGGACGGCCGCCAATGATTTGGAACCCAGGCCCGCGACGGAGAGAAGCGCCCGGGTTTCATCGGGGGAGAGCTCCTCCTTCCAGCGGCCGATCCGGGAGGTGACGATGTGCCCGGCCTTCCTGACATCGATCGCCCCGCGCTCCCACCCGGACGAGACGGGCTCAAATTTCGCATAGTCGAGGAGCTCCGGGGAAAAGGGTTCACCGAGAAAATCGAAAATCTCGGCGAAGCCGCTCAGGGGCTCATTCACGAGATCCTCGTAGTTGAGCGGCAGGCACTCGACCTCCTTCAATCCCTGCCGGACCTTGTCGTTCCACCTTTGCCAGCGGAGCGCGCTGTTGAAAAGCGTGTTCTGAACGGCGCAGTGGTGCTCAAGGACGAGGTTCTTCTCATGCCAGGGGCTCACCCCGCGAATATCCTCGGGGATCCGCGTGGTCGACAGCGCCACGTCCAGGGGGTGCCTGACAATGTAGAGGTATTTGGCGTCGGGAAAGAGATGCGTGAAAAACTTGATGTAAATGCAGTCGTCCGGGGTCTTGTGGGCCCAGCGGATTTTCCCCTGCTGCGCGGCAAAGTCGCCAAAGAGCCCGTCGACCAGCTCCCGGACCCGCCGGAGCGCGACCGAGTCCGGCACGCAGAAGTTTTCGCTAAAATTGAAATCCCCGGTGGTGAGCCGCTGATACAGGCTCATCACGCTTCCGGTTTCATGATCCGCAAGCCAGGGGGCTTCGGGTCCGCACGCGATATGCGGGTGGCAATTGAGCACGGTCCGAAGCAGCGTCGTCCCCGACCGGGGCAGCCCAAAGATGAAGATGGGGGGCTTCCGCACGGCCTAGATGCCGACAGGATTATCTAGACGACCGTTTAAAAAATACATACGGAAATCCGTCGTTCGAAGCAGACAACGGGATTTGCGGTCTTCGTGACCCATGCGTCGGCAAGGCATTGCAGGAATAATCGGTGGATCGGATCTGCTTTTAGAAGATCTTGGTAGCTTAGACGATAGAAGCGACAAATCGTTACAATTGGGTGACAGATTCTCAATTTTGTGACAAGCCGCGCGTTCGGCCATCAAGGATGGCGGATGCGTCTCGTTCGACCGCAGGGACGATCGCCTGCGATCAGCGGGGCAGGGCCCCTAGAGATTTCCCCCGCCCGATTCCCCTCCTCTTTATCTCAGGAGGCGCTTACCGAGGCTGCGGGAAGCGAGGACAGGAACGAGATAATGGAAGGGATCGCCGCCACCATCTCATCGCGGCAGGCCTCATAGGCCGACAGGTGCATGCCGTAGGGGTCCGGGATCTCAAGGATCCCCTTGGGCCCCATGAACTCCCGGAAAAGGTGCAGCCGCTTGGGCACGGGATCCGCAGAGAGCTCAATCATGTCCCGGTGGGATTCGGTCATGCAGAGGACGAGGAGCGCCTTGTCGAGCATCTCCTGCGTCAGGAGCTTGCTCGAGTGCCCCTTGAGGTCGATCCCGACCTTCCTTAACGCCGTGACCGCGTTTGCGCTCGCGGGCTCACCCTCGCGGCTTGCGACCCCGGCCGAGCGGACCTTGAGCGAGCGCAGGGGCTCCGGCTGAGCGGCCAGCGCGTGCTGGAGAAGCGCGGCCCCCATGGGGCTTCGGCAAATATTCCCCGTGCAAACGACTAAGATGTGTCCCGGATCGGGCATCGCCCGGCATAAAGGGCATGGAACCGGCAAAAAGGCAAAGCCCGATCGGTCCGGATTCCGCCCCTAACCCGGGATCCTTTTCAGGGCGAGAAGACCCCGGTGCAGCTGGACCGCGCGCTGGAGGAGCCGGTCGACCTTGGGGCGCGCCGGGAGGTCCTTTTCATCGGGCAGATCCGGTGCGTCGCTGTCCGGGATGTGCTCCTTCTCCAGGTAGGCCTCGTCGATCCGGGGCTTGTCGGGATAGTCCTGCAGGAGCGTTTCAACGGGGGCTCCCTTTTCGACGGCCTCGTAGGCGCTCCGATCTTCATCGGGCGCCACGGTGACGGTGATGTCAGGCGTCAGATCGGAGTCGGCGGGCGCCAGCACGATGATGCCGCCGGAGCGATTTCCGCGGAGGACCATCTTGAGCGGGAGCGCGGTCGCCGCATTTTCGAGCACAAAGATGGGCGAACGCGCCGTGGCGTTAAACCGGACCCAGGCCTTGAGTGCGGCGGCGGTCTCCAGGTCCGCCTTGGCGAAACGCAGGTCGAGGACGCAGGAACCCGGCCGACCCGACGGGGGCGTCGGCAGGTCCTCAGGGAGCGAGTGGACCCGGTAGTAGGAGAGGCCCTGGCCGAGGTCGCGCACGCCCTCCGCCGCGGGCGCCTCCTGGGCAAGGAAAAGCACGGAATAGGGCCGCCGCGGAGAATCGGGTCTTCAGGTTCACAGGCGTCTTAATTGCCGGGCGCCGATGTCGCGGCGATAATATTTGGACCTGCACCCGATCGATTCGCAGGCGGCATAGGCGCTCGCGGCGGCCTCCCGGAGGGTGGGTCCCGTCGCGGTCACCCCGAGAACGCGGCCTCCCGCGGTGACGAGGCGGCCTTCCGCGTCCCTCGCGGTTCCCGCATGGAGGACGCGGACCCCGGGGGGCAGGGGCGAGGGGATCTCGATCCCATCGCCCGTCGGGTACTTCTCGGGGTATCCCCGGGCGCTCACGACGACGCAGATCGAGTGGATCGGCCGGACCACAAGGGGAAAGCCGCCCAGGGTTCGGGTGGCGGCGGCCCAAAGAAGCGAAAGGGTGTCGGTTTCAAGCCGGGGAAGGACGGCCTGCGTCTCGGGGTCGCCAAACCGCGTGTTGAATTCGAGGACCTTGGGGCCGTCGGCCGTCAGCATGATACCTATGAACAGCGTCCCGCAGAAAAAGATCCCCTCGGCGGCGATGGCGTCCACGGACGGGCGCACGATCCGCCGCTCGATTTCCTCCATGAGGGGCGGCGTGACCACCTCGGCGGGGGAGTAGGCGCCCATGCCGCCGGTGTTGGGTCCGGTGTCGCCGTCGCCGATCCTCTTGTGGTCCTGCGAGGTGGGCAGGATGACGTAATCGCGTCCCGACACGACGACCAGGATCGAGGTCTCCTCCCCCTCGAGGCAGTCCTCGATCAGGATCTGGCGGCCTCCCGAGCCGAATTTTCCGAGTTCCAGCATCTCGCGGACGGCCGCCTCGGCCTCGGACCGGGTCGCCGCGACGACGACCCCCTTTCCGGCCGCGAGGCCGTCGGCCTTTACGACGATCGGTATCTTGCGTGTGTTCAGATAGTCCAGGGCGGGGGCGACCTGGCTGAAGAGCCCCGCGCCGGCGGTCGGGATATGGTGCTTAAGGAGGATCTCTTTCGTGAAGGTCTTCGAGGCCTCGAGGCGCGCGCCGTCGGCCGTGGGCCCGTAGACCGGGATCGCGGCCCCGATCAGGCGGTCGGCCAGACCCAGGGAGAGCGGGACCTCGGGGCCGACGACCACAAACTCGACGTTCTCGCGCTTGGCCAGTTCCACCAGGCCCGGGACATCGTCCGCCCTGACGGGATGGCATTCGGCGTCGGCCGCGATCCCGGCGTTTCCCGGCGCGCAGAGGATCCGCGGCCTTGCAGGCGACGCCGCGAGGGCCTGGACCAGCGCGTGTTCCCGTCCGCCGGCGCCTACGACTAGCAGGGAGCGTGGAAGGGTGGCCGGGCTCAAAGGACCTGGAGCTTCTTGCGGTAGAACTCGACGACCTCCGACGGATCGTCTGAGAAGAGAATGTAGTCCGCCATCCAGGCCGGGGCCCGGCCCGTGCGGATCATCTCGCGAACCTGCTTGCGCAGGTCGCCCCAGTATTTCGCGTTGAAGAACACGTAGGGCACGCGGGGGCGTATCCCGAGCTTCAGGTTGCAGAGCTCGATGCCTATCTCCTCTAGCGTGCCGACGCCGCCCACATTGAAAATGCAGAAGTCGGCGGCTTCGAACCACTTCTGGCGGAAATGCCTCGAGGATTCCTGGAACGTGTTGAAGAAGTCGACCCCGAGTTCGGGAGGCTGGGCCTCGAGTTCGAGGAAGCACGCCCCGGTGAGGGCCCCGCTGCTGCGGGCCTGGTCCGTCGCCAGGCGCATGACGCCGCCTCCGCCGCCGGTCAGGACCCCCAGGTTCGGGCCGATGAAGGCGGAAAGCTGCTTCACGAGCCCGGAGATCCGGTCGGTGTCCGCCTTTTCGAGCCCGACCGCGGAGCCGTAGAACGCCAGGATCGTGGCCTCCTGGAACTTCCGGCCCATCTCCTCGCGGACGAAGAACCCGTGCTCCTTCTTGTAGAGGTGGAAGTAGAGGTCCTTCGTGAGCTCGTCGTACCAGTAGACCTGGATGTTGATGGCTTCAAACGTGTCGAGGCGCGCATGGGCGTTGCTCGACAGGAAGTAGCCGTGGGTGCGCGAGGCCCGCCGGAAGATGAGCCTCTTCAGTTTCATGTCCGAGATCCGCGTGAGGAGCTCGATGTGCTCGAGAAGATCGGGGAAGAAGTCGACGACCAGCGTGTCCGCGTCCTTCGGGGCGGCGTCGAGCGCCTGGATCAGGGTCCTGTGCCCGCAGGCCCCGCTGTTTTCGGCATAGAGCTTCTTCACGTCCTCGGCGGAGCCCGCCCTGAGGCAGATCGAGAGGTTCTCCATCGTCGCGCTCTGGCCCTTGACGGAAATGCCGGTTTTCGGCCGGGCCTCGGCGGATTCCCGGGGCGGGCGCGTGTCGAGGTTTGCGTAGAGCTCCGCCGCGACGCCGAGAAGACGCAGGCGCCGGCGGGAGAGCGTGCCGAATTCGGGGTCGGTGGCCTCCGGCGCGCGGAAGATCTCGACCGAGACCATGGGGTTCACAACCGGGTGGTCGCCCGTGTTGTAGATCTCGAGCATGATGTTCGTGCCGAACGTCTTCACGGGGTCGAGGAGCACCGCGCTCGTGTGGATCCCGAAATTGCCCGCGCCCTGGTTCAGCACCACGTAGTGCTCCTTCAGGTACATGGAGCAGCTCGTGAGGAGGCCCGAGCGGGGCGGGATCGTGAGCGGGGAGGCGTCGTGCCGGACCTGGACCTTGTCGAGGAAGTTGCGCCCCGCCGCGCCGCTCACGATGAGCTCAAAATTCACGCGCTGGAGCCTCGGGTTGAGGGTGTAGCTCACCTGGTGGGGCGTCAGGAACACCGAGCCCTGGCGGTCGATGCTGATCGTGTTCGGGAGCTTCAGCCGGTTCTCCTTGATGGCGGTCCAGATCTCGTCGGAGGAGAGCTTTGCGCTTGCCGGCGCATGGAAGAGGCGGCCGACCTGGATCCCCGAGCGCATGAGCTTCTTCCAGTAGCCGGAGTTGGGGAAGCTCATGTCGAAGGCGAACGCGTCGACCGGGAGAATGAGCCGGTTGCCGTCGACCTCGAGGCCGCCCTGCGCCTGCATCTCGATCCCGATCCTCGCCAGGGAGCTGCGCTCCGTGAACTTGAGCTCGCCGATCAGGGACTTCATGGACTCGAATTCGGCGGGATTGCGCGGCCAGAAGGCGAGCGTGAGGGCCACGGTCTGCTCGTCCTTGTTCCTGACGGTCAGGATCTGGCCGTCCTGGCTGGTCCAGAATTGTTCAGGGCTCATGGGTGGGACCGACGAGGCTGGCGGGTGACCCTGCCGGATTCAAGCGGCGAACGCCGGTGCAATCTGATTGCCAACAGACGCGGCCTCGGCATGACTTATCGTTTCCCCGCATGAAAATAAATCACACCCCGAGGGCCTTGGTCCTTTGCCTTGTCGCCGCGTCAACCGCCATTGCCCAGGACACCAAGGTGGCCGCTCCCGCGCAGGCTGCAGCCCAGCCGGCCGCGGCCCAGCCCGCCGCTGCGGCGGCCGCCCCGACCTACACGGATGCGCAGCTTCTGGAGGAATTCGGATGGTACATCGGCAAGCGCACGGGCCTCTCGGAGCTCGGACTCGCTCCCGCGGAGGCCGACCAGCTGTCGAAGGGCATGCTTGAGGCCATGAACGGCAAGGATTCGCCCTTCGAGATCCAGAAGGTGGGCCCCGCGATGACCGAATTCATCCAGAAGAAGCAGTCGGTCGTTCTGGAGACGATCAAGAACAAGAACCTCGCCCAGGCCGCCGCCTATTTCGCGAAGCTGAAGGAGATCAAGGACGTCGTGGAGCTGCCGGACGGGCTCCGCTACGAGATCGAGAATCCCGGCACCGGCGCGCCCCCGAAGCCGACCGACACCGTCAAGGTCAACTACACCGGGGCCCTGATCGACGGCACGGTTTTCGACAGCTCGGAGCGCCAGGGAAAGCCCGGCGAATTCGTGCTTAATAGCGTGATCGCGGGCTGGACCGAGGGCCTCCAGAAGATCGGCAAGGGCGGCAAGATGCGCCTCTTCGTCCCGCCGCAGCTCGGCTACGGCGACGACGGACGCCCCGGCATTCCTCCGGGTTCCGTGCTCGTCTTCCAGGTCGAGCTTCTCGACATCAACCCCGTCCCGGCTGCCGCAGCTCCGGCTGCGTCGAAGTAAGGGCCCCTCCGGGCCCGGCCATCCGCGGCGAGCCTCCTCGTGAACCCCGAGGACGTTAACCTGTACCTTGTCGGCTTCATGGGAACCGGCAAGACCACCGTCGGGCGCACGGTCGCCCACCGGCTGGGCTTCAAGTGCATCGACAGCGACCACGAGATCGAGCGGAGGGTCGGCAAGTCGATTCCGGAAATCTTCGCCGGGGAGGGGGAGGCCCGTTTCCGGGAGCTCGAGCGCGAATTCATCGAGGGGGGGCACGGGCCGGAGCGCCTTGTGGTCGCCTGCGGGGGAGGGCTCGTCGTCCAGCCGGGGATGCTCGAACGGCTCCTAGAGAGGGGGGTCGTGATCTGCCTCCACGCCTCGATCGAGACCATCCTCGAGAGGGCCAAGCGTCACGGGCCGACCCGGCCGCTCCTCGACGTCGAGGATCCCGAGGGAAGGGCGCGGGCGCTGTATGCCGAGCGCGAGGCGATCTACCGGTCGGCGGGCACCGTCATCCTGACGGATTCGCGGCCCCTGAGCGAGGTGGCGGCGCACGCGGTCCGCGTCTGGCGCCGCGAGGCCGCGGAATTCGTCCGCAGGCGCGCCCAGGGCGGGGACTAAGCCCATGGGCCTGCGCCAGGAGGACCTGAGGAGGCGGCTCCACGAGCTCGGGTTTGACGAGGTGCGCTTTGCCAGGCTCTCGCAGGGGCCGTGGGGCGACGGGCTGCGGCGCTGGCTCGACGCGGGCCATCACGCGGACATGGGGTGGATGGAACGGACCGCCGAGAAGCGCATGGATCCCTCGCTCGTGCTGGAGGGCGCCCGTTCGGCGATTCTCCTCGGCGTCGATTATTTCACGGCGGGAAAGGCCGCTCCCGGCAGGCCCTCCTGGGCCAAGTACGCCCTCTTCGGGGACTACCACGACACGATTGGGCCGGCCCTGAAGGGCGCGGGGCGCGTCATCGAGGAGGTCTGCGGCGCCGCTCCCGCCGACTACCGCTACTACGTCGACACCGGCCCCGTCCTCGAGCGCGCCTGGGCCGCCCTGTCGGGGATTGGGTTCATCGGGAAGAACGCGATGCTCATCTCCAGGCGGCACGGCAACTGGCTCTTCCTGTCCACGATTCTCACCCGGCTCGACTTCGAGCCGGACCCGCCCGTCCGCAAGCGCGGGGTCCCGGATGCGGTCGGGCTCCTCTGCGGCAAATGCACGCGCTGCATGGACGCCTGCCCGACCCAGGCCTTTCCGTCGCCCGGGGTCGTGGACGCCCGGCGGTGCATCTCCTACCAGACGATCGAGAACAAGGGAGTTATTCCCGCGGCCTTCCGCCGGCCCATCGGAAACAGGGTCTACGGCTGCGACACCTGCCTCGAGGTGTGCCCCTGGAACCGGTTCGCCAGGGAGGGGAGGAGCCTGATCCTTTCGTCGCGGCGCGAGATCGGCGACCTCAGGCTTGGCGAGCTCCTAGGGCTTACGCCCGAGAGCTTCGCGCGGGTTTTCAAGGGCACCGCCATCAAGCGCCTGAAGCTCGTCGGGCTCCTCAGGAACGCCTGCGTGGCCGCCGGGAATTCGGGCGACCCGGGCCTCGTCGAACCCCTCGTGCGCCTCGCCTCGCACGCTTCCCCGATCGTGCGCGCGCACGCCGTCTGGGCCGTTCGGCGCCTCGGGGCAGGGAGCGCCTGGATGCGGCCGCGGCGGCGGAAATCGATCCGAAGGTCCTCTCCGAATACACGGCTCCCCTCGAGTGAGGCGCAGGGGGTGGCGATTCAAAAAGCTCGACTGCGCGCCCGGGTTTCCATGATGGATCTTCCATGACCCGCGTCCTCCTCTCCACGACGTCGTTCCAAGACACACCGGGGGTTCACCATGAACTCCTGGCCCGCACGGGCTTCGAGATCGTGCGCGAGCGCGGGCCGCTTTCGGAGGCCCGCATGCTGGAGCTGGCGGGCGGGTTCGACGCCTATTTGTGCGGGGACGACGCCCTGACGCGCGCCGTGATCCGCAAGTCGCTGCCGAGGCTCAAGGTCATCAGCAAGTACGGGATCGGCCTCGACAAGATAGACGTCCCCGCGGCCACCGAAATGAGGGTGCCGGTGCTCTACACCCCGGGGGTCAACCACACGACGGTGGCCGAGCACACGTTCGGGCTCCTTCTCGCCGCGGTGCGCAACATGGTCACCGAGGCAAACGAGGTCTCGCAGGGCCGCTGGACCCGGATCACCGGAACCGAGCTCTGCGGAAAGACCCTGGGGATCGTGGGCCTCGGGCGGATCGGGGTCGAGGTCGCGGTCCGTGCGAAGGCCTTCGGGATGAAGCTCGTGGGGCTCGACGTCCGCTGGGATCCCGCGTTCGCGGCGGCTCACGCGATCGAGCGGGCTGCGACGATCGAGGATCTGCTGCGCCGAGCCGACATCGTGACGCTTCACACGTCGCTGACGCCGCAGACCCGCCATCTGATCAACGCGGGGAACATCGCCCTCCTCAGGAAGGGCGCCGTCATCGTGAACTGCGCCCGCGGGGAGCTGGTGGAGCTCCAGGGGCTGGTTGCGGCGCTCAAGTCGAACCATCTCCTTGCCTACGCGGCCGACGTGCTTGACCAGGAGCCGCCGGGCAGGGACTACCCGCTTCTCGGGCTCCCAAACGTGGTCCTCACGCCCCACATCGGCTCGCGCACTTTCGAGAGCGTCCAGCGGCAGGCGACCTGCGCCGTCGAGAACCTCACCCTCTTCCTCGCCGGAAAGGCGCCGATCGCCCAGGCGAACGTGGTGTAGCCGCCTTCGGGTCCCTTACCCGAAGGCCCGCTCAAAGGTCCGTGATCTTCGTGTGACGGGGGACCAGGAGCTTGATGACGCCCCAGGCCACGAGGTAGCTCATCGAGCAGACGACGAACATCAGGACGTAGGCCGTCTGCGGGGTCCTGGCGAAGGCGTCGGTCAAGGCGCCGGTCAGTTTCTGGATCACGACGCCGCCGAGCCCGCCGGCCATGGCGCCGATCCCGGTCACGGTTCCGACGGCCTTCTTGGGGAACATGTCCGACACCGTCGTGAAGAGATTGGCCGACCAGGCCTGGTGGGCGGCGGCGGCGATGCAGATTGTCCCGCACGCCAGGACGGCCGCCATCCTTCCGAACTGGGCCGTGTCGCCGAAATACTGGGTGCTGAGCACGATAAGCGGGAACATCGCGATGATGAGCATCGAGCGCATGCGCGCCTGGTAGACCGGAAGACCCTTCCGGATGAAGGTCATCGGAATGCTGCCTCCGTAGATGCTGCCGACGATGGACACGCCGTAGACCATGAAGGTCGGCAGGCGCACGCCCTCGGTCGTCATCGCAAACTGCTTCCGGAAATAGTCGGGCAGCCAGAAGAGGTAGAACCACCAGATGCCGTCGGTCAGAAACTTGCCCCAGAAGAAGGCCCACGTCTGGCGGTAGCCGAGGAGCTGGGTCCACGGGATCTTCGCCCGGTCGCCGGAGGGGTCCTTCAGCCCCTCGTCCTCGGCGTCGCTGTGGATGTGGCCGAATTCGGCCTCGGAGAGCCGGCGCTGGTTCGCGGGGGTTTCGTAGAGCCAGAACCAGAAGATGAGCCAAACGAAGCCCGCGGCGCCCGTCAGGATGAAGGCCATCTTCCAGCCCCGCTCGTTGCCGTAATGAAACAGGCACCAGGGGACGAAGAGGGCGGCAATCATGGCGCCGACATTGGCGCCGCTGTTGAAAATGCCGGTCGCAAGCGCCCGCTCGCGCTTCGGGAACCACTCGGCGACGGTCTTGATCGACGCCGGGAAGTTGCCTCCCTCGCCGATGCCAAAGGCGCTCCTGACCAGGATGTGCATCGCCACGAGCCGCCCGACGAAGGCGTTTGCGATCCCGAAGACCGACCAGGTGATGAGCGAAAGCGCCAGCCCGAGCTTTGTGCCGATCTTGTCGATCACCCAGCCGGCCAGGATCGTCATCCCCGCGTAGAACGCCGTGAAGAACGAGGTGAGGTTTGCGAAGTCGGTGTTGGACCATCCGAATCCCCCGAGGGCGACCGGGGTGCAGTAGTACTCCTTCAGGTAGCTGATCACCTGGCGGTCCAGGTAGTTGAAGGTCGTCGAAAAGAACAGGAGCCCGCAGATGATCCAGCGGTAGTTGCTGTCGAGCGGCCTGCCAGGGGACGGGCGTTGAATCATGGGGTGGGGGCCCGCGGGGAACGTGCGTGGCGAGAAGAAAGAGAAAAGGAGGGAGCGGAAAGCTAAAACTGAAGGGTTTGGACCGGCTGAATCGGAACGGGCGGCGCGCAATCGGGGCGGAAAACCCTCCGGCAAGGGCCCGTGGGAGGATCGGCAAAAAGACCATGAAAATGAGGACAAGTGTCCCTTGGCATTAGGGAGAATAATTGTTTGACACGGACACGTGTCCTAATAACACCAAGATACCCCTATGAAACCACCCCGTATCCTGCCCGCCTCGGTTGCCCTCGGCCTGGCACTTGGCGCGTTTGCCCCGTTCGCCCTGTCTCAAACGGCCGGTCAGACAGGTTTGGTCACCTCCACCCCAGCGCAGGCGCCTGCCGCGGCCGACGAGGTGGTCACCCTGCCGAGCTTCGACATCACGGCCGACTCGGCGCACGGCTATGTTGCCTCGGAGTCGACCACGGGCACCCGGATAGCCAGCAAGATCGCCGACCTGCCCTTCAATGTCGACGTCGTGACCTCGCCGTTCATGCGCGATTTCGCGGAGTTCAACCTGAACGACCAGTTGGCGTTTGTGAGCGGCTTCTCCCCGTCCGAGGTCACGGGCCAGTTCCAGCTCCGGGGGTTCACCTCCCCGGTCGTCCTGGTGGACGGCTTTCGCAGGATCGGCCTCGTCGACGTCGTCGACATCGAGCGCATCGAGGTCATCAAGGGCCCGGCTGCGTCGATCTATGGGGCCATCCAGCCGGGGGGCGTGGTCAATATCGAGACGCCCCAGCCGACGAAGATCCAAACGGACGACTTCTGCGTGTCGGCGGGAACGGACAATCTTATTCGCACGTCCTTGGAGGCGTCGGGCCCGATCGACAGCGGCGGCACGCTCTTTTACCGGGTGTCTGCCGCCCACGAGTTCACCGATTTTGCCGAGGACTTTGCGAGCCACAGCCAGACGTTCCTTTCCGGGAAGCTCCTCTACAAGCCGAACGACAACACGAGCCTGTCGCTCGATCTGGAGCACACGGAGCGCTACGAGCACCCGTTCAACCAGGTCCTTACGATCACGGAGAAGCAGACGATGCCGTGGGCGGCCAACAACATCACCGAGAGCCAGTACTACGGCATGGCGACCAGCGATCTGTTGAATTACGACTTTGCCGGTCCGGAAAGCGTCAACATCTACCGCGTCACGAGCGCATCGCTGACCTTCCAGCACAGCTTCGGCGATTTCTGGTCGCTGAAGCTCGGCGTGAATGCCTTCACGAACCCCTATTTCGACCAGTTGGTCGGCAGCGGAGCCTTTTATCCCTATGGCACGGGAAGCATCACGACGTCGAACGGCGTCGTCACCAATCCGTACACGCCCGAGGTGAAGGACCAGCCCCAGGTGGATTTCAAGCCCCAGCGCGGCGGCGGCGCGCAGCTGGACAATCTCTTCAGTTTCAAGACCGGGCCGATCGCAAACAAGCTGCTGGTCACGGCGGATTACTATGAGGTCTCGCAGCGGACGCTGACGATGGTTCCAACCGTGAACGGAAGCCAGGCTACCGACTACTACGCGCTGAATAGCGCCTACAATCCGTCCGGGGCGTCGTACTACACGCCGCAGAGCACGTGGTCGCCGGCCCTGGGCTATGGCTGGAACACCACGCTCTACTCGGCCGACCCTTCGCTCTACAACGCCGTGACCGCCGACAACTGGACGGCGTCGGGGGATTACGGCCTTTTTGCGAGCGAGCGGGCGACGATGTTCGGCGACCGCCTGAATGTGCTGTTGGGAGGGCGCTGGGATTACGTGCGGAACCAGGTCAAGAATTACAATATTCCCGCGGTGGGTGCGCCCACGGCGCTGACAACGGTGGAGCCGACGGACTACCAGGCCTTTGATTACAATGCCTCGGCGTGGACCTACCAGCTGGGGGCGTCGTATAAGGTGATCGATTCAGTCAGCCTTTACGCGAACAAGAGCACGGCGTTCAATCCGCAGCCCCAAATCGACTCCTCGACGGGCCTCGCGCTGCCCAACAACACGAGCTCGGGCTACGAGTTCGGCTTCAAGGCAACCTTCCTTCAGAACCGGCTGAATGTGACCATAGACCGGTTCCTGATCGACGAATACAATCTGGCTCAAACGGAGACGGATCCGGTTACAAGCCAAAAAGATACGATCCTGAGCGGCGAGCAGCAGGCCAAGGGCTATGAGATGGATTTCAACTACCAGGCCACAGACGACCTCCTGCTGTTCGGCGACTGGGGCTACACCGACTCGAAGGTGCTCGATTCCTACGTCATCACCTTCCTCAACAATCTCCCCGCCCGGCGCGTGCCGCGCGACAACATAGGCATGGGTCTGCGCTACCAGATCAGCCATGGCTTTGCGAAGGGGGTATTCTTCGTCGCCGATATCCATTACGACAGCAAATCGCTCGTGAACCTGGGCTCCGGCAAGAGCCTTATTCCCGGTCCGGCCGGGGCCACGTCGGGCTCGACGTCCACCATGTACTATGTCCCCTCCTTGAACCTGACCTATGCGACCGGGAAGGACCCCAAGGTTGCCGGCGAGGTCAAGATCACGGCGACACCGGTCAATAACGTGCCTTTCCCCGGCAACGGCGAGCTTCCCCTATCCCTCCGAGGCGTCCGGCGCGCTCATAAACTTCCCCATGAGCATCAATGGAACGCCGCTGCCCTTGGCCAACGCTTCGACCCCGGGGGTCTACTCCGGCGAGGCGGAGGGTGTCTTCGTCGACGATGGCCGCGAGAACAACTACAATACGGCGTACACGGTCTTTGACGCGGGCGCAGGATATTTCTGGAAGACCGGCAGGCGTTTTGTGAGCACGCTTCAGATCAACCTGAAGAACGTCACCGATACCAAGTACACGTGGGGTTCCGGCGTCCCCGGACTGCCGTTTCAGGTCATCTACTCGTACGATCTCGCGTTCTGGAGCGGTGGGAGGGGCGGGTTCGGGGCGCCGATCTTTCGGGCGCCCCGTTTGCCCGCCCATGCTTGCGGTTGTCCGCCGACCGATGCCGGGTGGGTGACGCGCCGCAGGCAAGCACCCGACCTGCTGACGCGGGAGGCCGTGCTTGGGCCTGCCCCTGGGCTTAGGGCAAGGATGCCTTCTCCATGCGTTTGATTTGGGAAAAGGCCGGCGCCGCGGGCCATTGGCTTGCCCCCGTGCGAAAGGGGGCGGCCTTGGGCAAAGGCGGTGCCTCTTCCGGCCTGCCGGGCCAGAAGTTCGGACATTCGGAGGCCCAGGGCGCTTGCCCTACTGCCCGAACCCGCTAAGTAGGCGGGCGCAAAGGCGCGCCAGCCAAGGCGCCATCCTAAATTCTTAGATGACGGGGCCCTGGGTCCGGCCTTAGTTCGACTGGGGAATCGCCGGATACACCCCGACCTTCGCGCCGGAGAAGTCGTTGTTTATCAGCCGAAGGCCCCCCGCCGCGTCTCCATGGTGCTCAAGGAACACGTTCGTACCGGCGGCGGCCGGCAATGAGCTGACCGAGACACGGCTGCAGTCCGTAAGGTCAAGAACCGGGCTACCTGTTCAGTATGGGGGGACATCGAGGTCACCCCGTGGAGCTCAAGGCCAAGAACCTTGTCAAAGACGAATGCGTTTCCCGACACCGTGTCGACACGGACATCATGAAGCTCAACGTCCGCGGACTGGTCGCAGATGAAGCCGGTCGTCCCGGTGGCCGTGATGTCGGAGAAGCGCAGCTGTTCGACGGCCTTCTCCGGAAGCCCATGGATGTTGGCGACCTGTGCCGCGCGCACGATCGTCATGTTGTTGAAGGCGAAATTCTTGAAGACGGGAGTGCGATAGGACAGCGGCTCGGCCGGCTGGTCGCGGTAGAGGGTGGTGATCTCGATCGCCTCCTCGGTGGCGTCATCGATCACGAAATTGTCGAAGCGCAGGTTTTCCACGGTATTTCCGCGCCCGCGCATGCTTTTTATCCGGATTCCGCGCTGCGTCCCATGGGAGACGATGTTGCTGGCAATGACATCCCGTATCCCGCCCGAGGTCTCGCTGCCATGACAACGGGCCCATGGCCCTTGTACATGACGCAGTTGGTGATGGCGACATGCTCGGTGGGCCTCGCCGTCCGCCTGCCGTCGGCATCCCTCCCTGATTTTATGACGATGCAGTCATCGCCCGTGCTAAAGAAGCAGTCCGATATCCTGACATTCTGGCAGGAATCGACGTCGATGCCGTCGCCATTGGGTCCCGTCGACGCAAAGGTGAAAAAAAAAAAAAAAAAAAAAAAAAAAAAAAAAAAAAAAAAAAAAAAAAAAAAAAAAAAAAAAAAAAAAAAAAAAAAAAAAAAAAAAAAAAAAAAAAAAAAAAAAAAAAAAAAAAAAAAAAAAAAAAAAAAAAAAAAAAAAAAAAAAAAAAAAAAAAAAAAAAAAAAAAAAAAAAAAAAAAAAAAAAAAAAAAAAAAAAAAAAAAAAAAAAAAAAAAAAAAAAAAAAAAAAAAAAAAAAAAAAAAAAAAAAAAAAAAAAAAAAAAAAAAAAAAAAAAAAAAAAAAAAAAAAAAAAAAAAAAAAAAAAAAAAAAAAAAAAAAAAAAAAAAAAAAAAAAAAAAAAAAAAAAAAAAAAAAAAAAAAAAAAAAAAAAAAAAAAAAAAAAAAAAAAAAAAAAAAAAAAAAAAAAAAAAAAAAAAAAAAAAAAAAAAAAAAAAAAAAAAAAAAAAAAAAAAAAAAAAAAAAAAAAAAAAAAAAAAAAAAAAAAAAAAAAAAAAAAAAAAAAAAAAAAAAAAAAAAAAAAAAAAAAAAAAAAAAAAAAAAAAAAAAAAAAAAAAAAAAAAAAAAAAAAAAAAAAAAAAAAAAAAAAAAAAAAAAAAAAAAAAAAAAAAAAAAAAAAAAAAAAAAAAAAAAAAAAAAAAAAAAAAAAAAAAAAAAAAAAAAAAAAAAAAAAAAAAAAAAAAAAAAAAAAAAAAAAAAAAAAAAAAAAAAAAAAAAAAAAAAAAAAAAAAAAAAAAAAAAAAAAAAAAAAAAAAAAAAAAAAAAAAAAAAAAAAAAAAAAAAAAAAAAAAAAAAAAAAAAAAAAAAAAAAAAAAAAAAAAAAAAAAAAAAAAAAAAAAAAAAAAAAAAAAAAAAAAAAAAAAAAAAAAAAAAAAAAAAAAAAAAAAAAAAAAAAAAAAAAAAAAAAAAAAAAAAAAAAAAAAAAAAAAAAAAAAAAAAAAAAAAAAAAAAAAAAAAAAAAAAAAAAAAAAAAAAAAAAAAAAAAAAAAAAAAAAAAAAAAAAAAAAAAAAAAAAAAAAAAAAAAAAAAAAAAAAAAAAAAAAAAAAAAAAAAAAAAAAAAAAAAAAAAAAAAAAAAAAAAAAAAAAAAAAAAAAAAAAAAAAAAAAAAAAAAAAAAAAAAAAAAAAAAAAAAAAAAAAAAAAAAAAAAAAAAAAAAAAAAAAAAAAAAAAAAAAAAAAAAAAAAAAAAAAAAAAAAAAAAAAAAAAAAAAAAAAAAAAAAAAAAAAAAAAAAAAAAAAAAAAAAAAAAAAAAAAAAAAAAAAAAAAAAAAAAAAAAAAAAAAAAAAAAAAAAAAAAAAAAAAAAAAAAAAAAAAAAAAAAAAAAAAAAAAAAAAAAAAAAAAAAAAAAAAAAAAAAAAAAAAAAAAAAAAAAAAAAAAAAAAAAAAAAAAAAAAAAAAAAAAAAAAAAAAAAAAAAAAAAAAAAAAAAAAAAAAAAAAAAAAAAAAAAAAAAAAAAAAAAAAAAAAAAAAAAAAAAAAAAAAAAAAAAAAAAAAAAAAAAAAAAAAAAAAAAAAAAAAAAAAAAAAAAAAAAAAAAAAAAAAAAAAAAAAAAAAAAAAAAAAAAAAAAAAAAAAAAAAAAAAAAAAAAAAAAAAAAAAAAAAAAAAAAAAAAAAAAAAAAAAAAAAAAAAAAAAAAAAAATTTTTTTTTTTTTTTTTTTTTTTTTTTTTTTTTTTTTTTTTTTTTTTTTTTTTTTTTTTTTTTTTTTTTTTTTTTTTTTTTTTTTTTTTTTTTTTTTTTTTTTTTTTTTTTTTTTTTTTTTTTTTTTTTTTTTTTTTTTTTTTTTTTTTTTTTTTTTTTTTTTTTTTTTTTTTTTTTTTTTTTTTTTTTTTTTTTTTTTTTTTTTTTTTTTTTTTTTTTTTTTTTTTTTTTTTTTTTTTTTTTTTTTTTTTTTTTTTTTTTTTTTTTTTTTTTTTTTTTTTTTTTTTTTTTTTTTTTTTTTTTTTTTTTTTTTTTTTTTTTTTTTTTTTTTTTTTTTTTTTTTTTTTTTTTTTTTTTTTTTTTTTTTTTTTTTTTTTTTTTTTTTTTTTTTTTTTTTTTTTTTTTTTTTTTTTTTTTTTTTTTTTTTTTTTTTTTTTTTTTTTTTTTTTTTTTTTTTTTTTTTTTTTTTTTTTTTTTTTTTTTTTTTTTTTTTTTTTTTTTTTTTTTTTTTTTTTTTTTTTTTTTTTTTTTTTTTTTTTTTTTTTTTTTTTTTTTTTTTTTTTTTTTTTTTTTTTTTTTTTTTTTTTTTTTTTTTTTTTTTTTTTTTTTTTTTTTTTTTTTTTTTTTTTTTTTTTTTTTTTTTTTTTTTTTTTTTTTTTTTTTTTTTTTTTTTTTTTTTTTTTTTTTTTTTTTTTTTTTTTTTTTTTTTTTTTTTTTTTTTTTTTTTTTTTTTTTTTTTTTTTTTTTTTTTTTTTTTTTTTTTTTTTTTTTTTTTTTTTTTTTTTTTTTTTTTTTTTTTTTTTTTTTTTTTTTTTTTTTTTTTTTTTTTTTTTTTTTTTTTTTTTTTTTTTTTTTTTTTTTTTTTTTTTTTTTTTTTTTTTTTTTTTTTTTTTTTTTTTTTTTTTTTTTTTTTTTTTTTTTTTTTTTTTTTTTTTTTTTTTTTTTTTTTTTTTTTTTTTTTTTTTTTTTTTTTTTTTTTTTTTTTTTTTTTTTTTTTTTTTTTTTTTTTTTTTTTTTTTTTTTTTTTTTTTTTTTTTTTTTTTTTTTTTTTTTTTTTTTTTTTTTTTTTTTTTTTTTTTTTTTTTTTTTTTTTTTTTTTTTTTTTTTTTTTTTTTTTTTTTTTTTTTTTTTTTTTTTTTTTTTTTTTTTTTTTTTTTTTTTTTTTTTTTTTTTTTTTTTTTTTTTTTTTTTTTTTTTTTTTTTTTTTTTTTTTTTTTTTTTTTTTTTTTTTTTTTTTTTTTTTTTTTTTTTTTTTTTTTTTTTTTTTTTTTTTTTTTTTTTTTTTTTTTTTTTTTTTTTTTTTTTTTTTTTTTTTTTTTTTTTTTTTTTTTTTTTTTTTTTTTTTTTTTTTTTTTTTTTTTTTTTTTTTTTTTTTTTTTTTTTTTTTTTTTTTTTTTTTTTTTTTTTTTTTTTTTTTTTTTTTTTTTTTTTTTTTTTTTTTTTTTTTTTTTTTTTTTTTTTTTTTTTTTTTTTTTTTTTTTTTTTTTTTTTTTTTTTTTTTTTTTTTTTTTTTTTTTTTTTTTTTTTTTTTTTTTTTTTTTTTTTTTTTTTTTTTTTTTTTTTTTTTTTTTTTTTTTTTTTTTTTTTTTTTTTTTTTTTTTTTTTTTTTTTTTTTTTTTTTTTTTTTTTTTTTTTTTTTTTTTTTTTTTTTTTTTTTTTTTTTTTTTTTTTTTTTTTTTTTTTTTTTTTTTTTTTTTTTTTTTTTTTTTTTTTTTTTTTTTTTTTTTTTTTTTTTTTTTTTTTTTTTTTTTTTTTTTTTTTTTTTTTTTTTTTTTTTTTTTTTTTTTTTTTTTTTTTTTTTTTTTTTTTTTTTTTTTTTTTTTTTTTTTTTTTTTTTTTTTTTTTTTTTTTTTTTTTTTTTTTTTTTTTTTTTTTTTTTTTTTTTTTTTTTTTTTTTTTTTTTTTTTTTTTTTTTTTTTTTTTTTTTTTTTTTTTTTTTTTTTTTTTTTTTTTTTTTTTTTTTTTTTTTTTTTTTTTTTTTTTTTTTTTTTTTTTTTTTTTTTTTTTTTTTTTTTTTTTTTTTTTTTTTTTTTTTTTTTTTTTTTTTTTTTTTTTTTTTTTTTTTTTTTTTTTTTTTTTTTTTTTTTTTTTTTTTTTTTTTTTTTTTTTTTTTTTTTTTTTTTTTTTTTTTTTTTTTTTTTTTTTTTTTTTTTTTTTTTTTTTTTTTTTTTTTTTTTTTTTTTTTTTTTTTTTTTTTTTTTTTTTTTTTTTTTTTTTTTTTTTTTTTTTTTTTTTTTTTTTTTTTTTTTTTTTTTTTTTTTTTTTTTTTTTTTTTTTTTTTTTTTTTTTTTTTTTTTTTTTTTTTTTTTTTTTTTTTTTTTTTTTTTTTTTTTTTTTTTTTTTTTTTTTTTTTTTTTTTTTTTTTTTTTTTTTTTTTTTTTTTTTTTTTTTTTTTTTTTTTTTTTTTTTTTTTTTTTTTTTTTTTTTTTTTTTTTTTTTTTTTTTTTTTTTTTTTTTTTTTTTTTTTTTTTTTTTTTTTTTTTTTTTTTTTTTTTTTTTTTTTTTTTTTTTTTTTTGGATCGTGATCCCGTCCACGGTCACGTCCTCGCAGCGAAACGGGACAAAGTGGTACATCGGCGAATTTGCCAGGGTGACCCCCTCGAGGCGGACGCGCTGGCAGTTCTCGAAGACGATCATCCGGGGCCGTCCGATCTCCGCATCGGGAAGCCCCCTTGCTCGCGCCTCGGCCTTGACCCGGCGCTCGATCACCCACCACGGCTGCCCCTGCCCGTCGAACATCCCGGCGCCGGAGACCAGAAGGTCGTGGCACCCGCTGGCGCCGACGAGCGGCCGGTACTTTCCGCCCTCGAGGCGGTAGTCGTCGAAATTCTGGGAGAAGAGCAGCTTGGCCCCGGTGTTCCAGATGGAGGTTCAGGCTGCTGCACAGTTCTATCGGGCCCGTGAGGTAGCTGCCCGCGGGGACGACTGAGTGTGCCGCCCCCTGACTTTTCGACGCTCGCGATCGCCCTGCGGAACGCATCGGTGTTCAGGGTGCGCGCGTCGGCGACGTGCGCCGAAATCCATCAGGTTGAAGCTGCGGTCTGGAATTGCGGGCTGCGCGGGGGAGACCTGGGCCGCTGGGGCAAACAAGGGGGCCAGTGCGGCGGTCAGAAGAAAGAGCGGGGCGGCTTTCACGGGCCCAAAAAAGGATACGTGTCCCATTTTGTCGATGCAATGTTGACGAACCGATGTTACGTTCCTTTACAATGGTCCGGCGCCTATTCCATTCTGCTTCCGTGCCGAAACCATCCGCCAGCCCGAAACACCCGGGTCATCCGGTCGACGGCCGACTTTGCCAAATACGTGGGGCTGGCCCGCACGACGGTGTCCCGCGTGCTGAACGGCCAGCCGGGCCTGAAGCAGAAGACGATAGACCGGGTGCGGCGCGCGATGGAGGAGACGGGCTTCACCCTGAACGCGTACGCCCTCCACCTCAAGGGCAAGCGGACGGCGTCGATCGGGATCTGCATGGAGAGCCTGTTCACCCCGCCGGCGGTCGCGAAACTGGCGATCCTGCAGCGCAGGATGCGCGGGCGCGACATTTCCTCGATGATCGAGGTGGTGGATCCGGAGAGCACCCGGGTCGTCATCCGGCACTTCCTTTCGATGCGCGTCAGCGCCGTCGTGTTCATCGGGCATTTCAACGAGGCGGAGCTGACCCTGCGCATCGATGAGCTTAAGCAGCACGGCATCCCGCACCTCGTCGTCGACCAGGTCGGAATCCCGGACGCCAACACGGTGGCCCTCGACAGGCGCAAGGCCATGGCCGACATGACACGGCACCTGATGGGGCTCGGGCACACGTCGTTCGGGCTTCTCGGGCTTTCCGGGACGCCGAGGTCGATCCAGGACCGGCTGATCGGGATGGCGGACGCCCTGGCGCCGGATGGGCTATCCCTCGAAAGGAACACGCTTTCGCTCGACCACCTTCATCCCCGCACGAGCGACTTCGAGTTCGGCCGCTCGCTTGCGAGGAGTTTTCTGGGAGTCGAGCGCGTCCCCACGGCGTTTGTGGCGCTCAACGACGAGATTGCCGTCGGCGCGATCCACGGGTTTCAGGAGGCGGGCCTAAGGGTGCCGGAGGATGTCTCAGTGTCCGGCTTCAACAACCAGGACATCTGCATGATGACAAGGCCCAGGCTCACCAGCGTGGACCAGCAGATTGAGGCCACGGTTGAGGCCGCCGCCGAGATCCTGGTCGGCAAGATCACGAACCCAGCCACCGGCGCACCGTCGTTCGCACGATTCAGCCCCTGCTCGTCGTTCGGGAGTCTACGGGGAAGGCTCGGGGAGCCTCTGCGCTTCGATTCCGGCAAGGATGAAGGCCGCGACCGCCTTCAGGTCGTTGTCGACCACGGGTTCGCTGACATAATAATCGAACGATCCGTCGCGCGCGCGCCCGGCCGCGTTCCTGTTGTTGAGGCCGGCCACGGAGCAGCAGTGGGTGAGATTGACCCGGCCGTCGGCGTCCCGGCGCACGAATTCGTGGACAAGCCCGGCGAAGCCCTTTCGGGCGGCGGCCTCGTAGGGGCCGCGGGGGGCCACCGGCCCCGGTTCACCGCCTTCGCGAGAGCGTAGACGTACATGCTGGAGGCGGAGGCCTCGCGGTAATTGCCGGATCGGGGGCCTTGGTCCACGACCTGCCACCAGACCCCTGTCGCCGGGTCCTGCCATCGCACGATCCCGTCGAGGACGCGGCGGAGCACGGCGCGCACGGAAGCCGTGCTCGGCTCGTCGGGGGGAAGGTCGTCCAACTCGTCGGTGATCGCCATCGCGAACCACCCAATCGATCGCGCCCAGAAACTGGGAGAATGCCCGGTCTTAGGATCGGCCCAGGGCAGCAGCTGGCTGGCATCCCACGCATGATAGTAGAGTCCGCTCTTTGGATCGTAGAGATGCCGGTCGGCGACCCGGATCTGCGCCGCGGCGTCCTCCAGCGCGCCTTTGTCTCCGAAGAGCGCGCCGTAATGGGCGTAAAAGGGCCCGGACATGTAGATCCCGTCCAGCCATAGCTGATGGGGATAGATGCCCTTGTGCCAAAAGCCGCCGTCGGGGGTGCGGGGCTGGTCCCTTAGCTGCATCCGAAGGGCCTTGGCGGCCCGCGCGAGCCGGGGGTCTCCTGTCCGCTCGTAGAGGTGAAGGACGGCACGGCCGGGCAGCACCAGGTCGAGATTGTGCTCGCTGGGATCGAATTTCCGGATCGAGCCGTCCGGCGTGAGGTACGAGCGGATCACCCTGGATGCTTCGCGGCCGTAGCCTGGGTCGCCGCTTGCGTCGCTTAGCTTCAGGAGCGCGTAGGCGAAGAATCCGGTGGCGTAATTCCACGAACCCTTGCCTCCCGGGTCGAAATCGAGTCCGGAGCCCTGGCGCGCCAATTCAGACTGGGCAAGCGCCTCCGCCGACACGAGGGGGGGCGTCTTCGGAAACCCGCCGGCCTCCGCGGCCCGGCCCGTCTCGGCCATCATCACCGACGCGGCCAGCATGAGGGCGATCCCGGACGTCCTCACGGCGGCCTAGTTTACGGCAACGGAAAGCGGCGCCGACAGCCTTGCGGAAAACGCGGCCAGATAGGCGCGCCAGTCCGCCTCGCCTGCGAAGTCGCCGCTGTGGACCCAGCCTGCGCCCGTGTAATAGCGGACCGTCTGTCCCGACCTGACTTTGACAAGGGCTAGGTGGTTTAAGTCGTCCTCCGCCATGCCCGAGAGGGTTCCGGCGGGGAAAACAATGCCCGTCCCGAGCCCCGAGGCCGCAGGCTCGGGGTACTCCTCCCATTCGCTGGCCCAGCCTGCGCCCGGCTCCGAGGTGAAACTCATCCTGGCGCGGGGGTGTTTTCCAAGGCCGAATGCGACGGTCAGCTCGGCGGGTCCGGAGAACGTGAAGGTGCTTTCCATCTCGTCCAGGTTTCGGCCCGCGTCGACCGTGAAGCGTTTCACCTCGGACACGCTGACTCCGTTGCCGGCGTCCCAGGGGGCGTAGGTCAGCTCAAAAATGGCCCGAAGGGGCCCGTTCGCGTAGACCCGCCAGGTGCTCCAGTTGTGCGACGTATGGAGGGCCCTGCCGTCCCAGATCCCGGAGCCGCCACAGCCCCGGCCGGTGCCCACCGAATAGAAGTCGAATCCCTCGCCATTGTCCTTGTGATAGTTGTCGTGCCCGCGGATGTACCAGCGGTCCACGATGGGGTAGCGCACCCGCTTGGCCCAGACATCGATGCCGCTGCTCTTGAGGCGGCTGCCGCCGGCCGCCGGCGAGTCGAGCGCCTGCCCGTAGATCCGGTGGGCGATGTGGTCGTTCTCCCAGGCGAAGTCGTCATAGCGCTCGGGCACGTAGCGCGCGAACACCCTCGCGGGGAAGGGGAGGGCGGGCAGCGGCAGGCTCTCGATCGTGAACACGGCCCGTTTTTCGCCCGGCGCGAAATCATGCTGGAAGAGCACGTCGTCGTAGAGGCCCTTCCGATTGTCGGGATGGAAATTCGTGAACTGGTAGGGCTGCGATGCGCCCGATCCGTCTCGGATGAGGAGTTTCTCGGGCCGTGCACCGGGCAGTCGTAGGGCAATCTCTTTCCACGGTACGGAGACGACCTCTCCGGGGCGCGCGATGTCGAGAGGCTGGGTGACCGTGATGGTGACCCTCTCGGACGCATGGGACGGGGAGGCAAGGGAGAGGAGGACGGCTAGCGATAGGACGGGGCGTGGGGTTTTCATCTTTTTGGGGTATTGTGCGTCAGTCACCGGACGCCGGCCCCTCGGGAGCGCGCGCCTCTTCCCTGGACTCGGCGCCGTCCATTGGGGTCGTACGGGCTGTGAAAAGGGCTATCGAACGACGCGGGCGCCACCGCCCTTGATCAGTTTCTCGACCTCCTTCTGGGTGGCCATCGAGGTGTCCCCGGGGGTGGTCGAAGCCAGGGCGCCGTGCGCCGCGCCGTAGTCCACGGCCGCCTGGGGGTCGTTCTTCGAAAGAAACCCGAACATGAGGCCGCTCGCAAAGCTGTCGCCTCCGCCGACCCGGTCCAGGATCTCGAGGTCCGGGTACTTGCGGCTCTCGTGGAACCGGCCCCCGTGCCAGAGGACGGCGCCCCAGTCGTTCCTCGTGGCGGTGATCACCCGCCGGAGGGTCGTGGCGGCCACCTTGAAGTTCGGGTAGGCGCCGACCGCGGTCTCGATCATGGCCTTGAAGGCCTCGGCCTCGATGTGGCTCAGCTTCTCGTCGGCGCCCTTCACCTCGAACCCGAGCGAGGCCGTGAAGTCCTCCTCGTTGCCGATCATGACGTCGACATGCCTCGCGATCTCCCGATTCACCTCCTGGGCCTTGGCGAGCCCGCCGATCGACTTCCAGAGGGACGGCCGGTAGTTGAGGTCGTAGGAGACGATTGTCCCGTGCTTTCTCGCGGCCCTGACCGCCTCGATCGTGAGCGCCGCCGTCGATTCGGAAAGGGCGGCGAAGATGCCGCCCGTGTGGAACCAGCGGACCCCCTTCCTTCCGAAGATCAGCTCCCAGTCGAAGTCCCCGGGCTTGAGCTTGTGACGCCGCCGTGTTCCCGCGGTCCGGGACGCCCACGGCTCCGCGGATCCCGAACCCGCGCTCGGTGAAATTGAGCCCGTTTCGGACGGTCCGGCCGATCCCGTCGTCCGCGCTCCAGCGGATGAAGTCGGTCGACACCCCGCCCTGCATGATGAAGTCCTCGATCAGGTGGCCGACCTCGTTGTCGACGAAGGCGGTGCACACGGCCGTCCGCAGGCCGAAGCACTTGCGCAGGCCCCGGGAGGTATTGTATTCGCCGCCGCCCTCCCAGGCCGTGAAGCGGCGGGCGGTGCGGATGCGCCCCTCGCCCGGATCGAGGCGGAGCATCACTTCACCGAGTGAAAGCTGGTCCAGGGCGCATTCGGAGGCGGGTCGCAGGTTGAGGCTCATGGGGAGTAGGATAAACGGAATAGAGGGGTGCGTTGGCTAAAACTGTGTGGTGGGTGTCGTTGATCTGTCACCGGCCAAACCTGCCTCTAAATCTTCAATGTTCGGCAGCGATCCACGCAACTGCTTGGGCAGTGATTCCACCATGCGCGTTTTCCATTCGGCGTGGAGGTCGGCGGCAAGTCTCGGAATAACGCCGGTGCCCCATCCCTCTTTGGCCTGCTGCCGCGCAATGCAGTGGCCCATCTGCCAGTAGAGCAGCACCAGCTCCGAATTTACGGCCAGCGCCGCCTTCGCCTGCGCCGCGCGCACGCGCGACTTCAGATCCGCCAACAGCGGGCCATAGGAAACAGACCCCGACACGTTCGCCTTGCCCGACATGCTGGTGTGCGCGCCCTTGTTCATCGTGAAGTTCAGGATCGTGGCGGGTGTGCGGCCCGAGTCAGTCGGCTTTGAAAAAGAAGACCGCGTTTGCGGGAGGGGTGGCGATTGGAACGAACTCCATGGCCCGCCTCAAACCTGGTCCGCGGATGCCGTTTCTCTGCTCGCAGATATGCCAGGCGATCTCAAACGAGGTCCGCAGGGGATAGCGCAAGGCATGATGCACGGTGGCAGGGCCCACTAGATGACGGTGGAGTGCGCGCTGGATCGGATCCAGCGCGGCGCGCCGATCTCGGCGGCAAGCTCGTTGAAGGCCTCGATCTCGGCCTCGGTGAACAGGAGGCCGCCCGCCTCCGCGGAGCGTTTCGCCCAGGTGGCCTCGGGCTGGCCCGGCAGCACGCACTTTTCGTTCCCGTGACCGAGGATGTCGCCAATCACGGCCTTCACGTTCTCGGCCTGGCTGCGGCCCTTGGCAAAGGCCCCCGCGCTCACCGCGTCGGGATGGATCGCCTGGAAGAAGAAGCTGCACGTGTGCTTTTCGCCGGGATCCTGGTCCCAGCGGCTGCGGAGCGTCGGGAGCGATCCTCCGATGAAGGCGCCGACCAGCTCGTCGATCAGCGAAAGCCCGTAGCCCTTGTGGGCGCCAAAGGGGAGGAGGGAGGCGGCCTGGTGGGGGTCGGTCGTGGGGAGCCCGTTCCGGTCCAGGGCCGCCAGCGGGAGGAAGGGGGAGGCCCTCCCGCTTCAGCTGCTGGACGCGACCCATGGCGATCACGGAGGTCGCCCAGTCGATCACGATCGGGAACCCGATCGCCTGGGTCGTCGGGAAGCCCCAGGAATGGGGGTTCGTGCCGAGCGTCGGGAATTTTCCGCCGAAGGGAACCACCTCCGCGAGCGCGGCCGTGCAATTGGTGTACGCGATGTAGCCCCGCCGGGCGGCGTCGAGCACGTATCCGCCGCCCCACAGATAATGGAAGGCGTTGTCCACGGAGACCGAACCCGATTCCGTACTTGTCGGCGAGCGCGATCGCCGTGTCCATGGCCCTGTAGGCGGTGGACTGGCCGAGCTTCCTATTGGCATTCCAGCACCGCGCGGCCTCAAAGCGCGACGGGACCTCCTGGATCTGCGCCCCGGGCACGCAGCCCTTGGATCCGGAGCCAAACAGATGGTCGAGGTGGAGCGCCTTGATGGCATTATGGGTGCGTATCCCGTGTCGGGAGGCCTCGGCGCAGAGCCGGGCGCCGTCGGCGGCCTCGTCGGGAAGGTAGCCGCGGCGGCGGTAGACGGCCTCGGTCAGCGCGTTGTGCTTGGCCTCCGGGATGATGAAATAGGTTTCAGCCATGGGGGAAAGGGGGTTCAGGCCCGGCCCGCCGCGACCACGAATTCCCGGGCGCGGGCCGTGAGGGCGGCCCAGTCGCGGGCCTTGAGCGCAGCCGGATCGACGAGCGCGCTTCCGGCGGCCGCGGCGAAGGCGCCGGCCTTCAGAAAATCGCCGAGCGTCTTCGGGGTCACGCCGCCCGTCGGCAGGAAGTTGAGCCCCGGGAAGACGGCCCTCAGGGACTTGATGTAGGCGGGGCCGAAGAATTCGGCGGGGAAAATCTTGATGATGTCGGCCTCCAGGTCGGCGGCCGCGGCGATCTCCGTCGGCGTGAGCGCGCCCGAAAAGACGGGGACCCCGAACTCCTGGCAGGCCCTGATGACCTCCGGGCGGAGTCCGGGCGTGACGATGAACCGGGCACCCGAGTCGATTCCGGCGCGCGCCGTCACGGCGTCGAGGACGGTGCCGAGCCCAAGCAGGACCCCGGGAAGCTTCTGCGAGACCTCGGCGACCATCTCGACGGCCCCCGGGGTCGTCATGGTGAGCTCGATCGCATTGAGTCCGCCCGCCGACAGCGCCCGGGCGCAGTCGAGGAGGGACTCCGGTCCGTCGGCCCTGATGAGGGCGACGACCTTCTCGGCCTTGATGCGGTTTAGAACCTCGGTTTTAGACATGGGAAAAGGGAGGGTGGGATGCCGGCGTTCCTATTGCGCTCCGCAATAGCCCAGGATCTGGGACGCTTCGTCCGCAACGGCGCGGACCTTCGCCGCGACCTCGGGAATGCGCTTCTCGGCCAGGCGCACGGCGGCCGCGGTGATCCCGAGGGCGGCCACCACGTGGCCGTCCGAGGAGAAAATGGGGGCCGCCACGCAGCGCACCCCGATGTGGCATTCCTCGTTGTCGACGCTGTAGCCCCGCTTGAGGATCGCCTCGATCTCGCGCTCGAGGTCGCTGCGCTTGGTCAGGGTGTGGACCGTGTGCCTGTAGGGGGCCTCGTTCGCATGGAACTGCGGGAACTGCCCCCGGAACACGTGGGCGAGGAAGATCTTGCCGGTCGAGGAGCTGTGCAGGTCCGTCAGGAAGCCGGCCGGCGACACGGCGCGCAGCGGGTGGGGGCTGTCCTGGACGGCGATGACGAGGGAGCGCTCGTTGCAGGGGACCGCCAGGTGGGAGGTCTCGCCCGTCTCGAGCGTCAGCTTCTGAAGGAGGGGCAGGGCGACCTTGCGGATATCGGTGCCCGCGAGCGCGGCGTTGCCCAGGTGGATGAGCGCGGGGCCGAGCCCGAAGCGCCCTTCGTTCTTGCGCACAAGCCCCTCGATCTGAAGCGTCGCCGTGATCCTCATCGTCGTCGTGACGGGGATGCCGAGCATGCGGGCGAGGTCGGAGGCCTTGAGCCCCCCGGGGTGGCCCCTCAGGAGCTTCAGCACCCGGCAGGCGTTGCGCAGGTTCGGGATCACGTACCGCTCCAATTGCGCGTGGGGTGCTTGCTCGGTCAGGGTCGGCGGCATCGGGGCGGGAAATCCGGGGATTGGACTTTTCGGGGCGGCGGGGCGAATCGTGGGGGCCTGCGATTTTCTTGTTGCTGACAATATGGTTCACCTATGAATTGCAAGTTCATTAGTGAACGTTTTGGAAACCCCCTCTGATTCACCATGACGACGGATACCTACCTTGGAAGCCTGTTTGGATTGGCCGGCCGGGTGGCCGTCGTCATCGGGGGCACGGGGGAGCTCTGCGGGGCGATGGCCCAGGGCCTCGCCTCGGTGGGGGCCGAGGTGGTGCTGGTCGGGCGCAACCCCGAGAAGGCCAAGGGCCGCCTCGCGAAGATTTCGGAGGCGGGCGGGCGCGCATGGTTCCACGCGGCCGAGGCCTCGAACAAGGCGGAGCTCGAGGGGCTCCTTGCGGCGGTGCTCGCCAGGTCGGGGAGGGTGGACATCCTCGTCAACGGGGCCGGAATGAACTCCCCGACACCCTACTTCGACATCAAGGAGGAGGAGTTCGACCGGATCGTGCAGGTGAACCTGAAATCGGTCTTCCTCGGCTGCCAGGTGTTCGGCCGCCACATGGTCGAGCGGGGGCAGGGGGGCTCCATCATCAACCTGGGCTCGATGTCAGGCATCGTCCCCCTCTCCCGGGTCTTCATGTACTCGGCGACAAAGGCCGCGGTGCACAACCTTTCGAAGAACCTCGCCCGGGAATGGGCGCCGAAGCGGGTCCGCGTCAACACGCTTGTCCCGGGATTCTTCCCCGCGGAGCAGAACAAGAAGGTGCTGATACCGGACCGGGTCGCGAGCATCATGGGCCATACCCCCATGGGCCGCTTTGGCGAGGCCCGCGAACTCGTGGGCGCCACGCTCCTCCTGGCAAGCGAGACGGCCGGGTCCTTCATCACGGGCTCCGAGCTCGTGGTGGACGGCGGGTTTAATTCGATCAGCATCTAGCCGTGAAGCTGATCAACCGCATTCTCGTCGGCAACGGCCAGCTGATCGCGAACAACCCCTGCATCAGCCCGGACTACTGCCTCGATTGGGGGGCGCTTTCCGCGAAGCTCTCGGCCGGGGCCCCGGCGGGCCTGGTCCGGCACGCGAAGTCGGCCTTTTCGACGGCGGACGGCTCCTGGGCCCTCCTTGAGGACACGGTGAGCGGGGACTGCGCGTGGGAGCTCGTGCGCACCGGAAAGGGGGATGGGGCGGGGCCCCTCTCGGACGGGGTCACGGGCAAGCAAAGCGTGTTTTTTCCCGCGACCTGGGAGAACCTCCTCAGGCTCAAGAACCGGGTCCAGGAGCACGATCCGGAGTCGACCCTCTTCCCCACGGCCGCGGGCAAGGCTCGGGACGAGTACCCTCGGGATAGGCGCCCGCTTCACGACGCTCCACTGGCCCGCGGTCGAGTGGGCGATGAGCGCCCTCGATCTCGGCGTGACGGCGAACCAGAACAGCATTCCCCGGGAGCTCGTCTACGATGTGGACGCCATGCTCGCGAGGCCGCCTGGACACGGTTCCGTTTCCCTTCATCGGGACGAACGTGCCCGAGGGGCACCAGGGCCAGAGCGTCGAGGGGATGAGCCACGGCTGCGTGATCTCGAAGCTGCGGACCGGGTTTCACCGCAGGCGGATCGCCTGGAGCTTCAATGCCGACCACCAGCCGATCGGGGGGGCGTTCGACGCGCGCGAGGACGCGCTCGTTTCGGGTTGCCTCCTCGCAAGCTACATCACCTTCGACCTTTCCCCGGAATTGGCGCGGAAGAGCCCCGCCATGCCCGGGGACATCGACCCGGGGCTGATCGAGAAGGTGCGGAAACGGGTTTCAGCCGCGGGGATCAGGCTGGAGCCCGAGGCGTTCCTTCCGCTCCTCTGCGCCGTCTGGCCCGCCCTCCAGAAGATGAAGCGGCGGGACGACAAGTACCGGGCGGCCCGCGAGAGGGCCTTTACGACCGAGGCCGGAAGGAAGTACCTGCGCGAACTCTCGATAGACGAGCTGCCGGGGCTCACGTCGCCCGAGACGACGGCCGTCATGCTGGCGCTCTGCGAGATCCTGGGGATGCCGGTCAATTTCATCGCGCCCGCTTTCGGGTTCCAGAAGAACGCCCCCTACCGCGACAATGAGGAGCTGCGCGCGCTGATCGAGCGCCAGTGGGCGGTGGCCCGGCGGTTCGGGGCCAGCATCGGCTTCCACTCGGGTTCGGGAAAGTCCGCCGAAAATTACCGCGTCATGGGCCAGGTCACCGGCGGGTGCCTCGAAATAAAGACGAGCGGACGCTACACCTACGAGATGGGCGTCGCGCTCTTCAGGTCGGGCAATGCGGCCGACCAGGCGCTCTGGCGCGACTGGTACCAATTCACCCTCGAGCTTGCGCTTGCGGGGGCCTTTAGCGGGGACGAGACCGAGAGCCGGATGGCGCGCACCTTCATCAGGGCGTCGCTATCCCAGGGGGCCCCGGGCGATCCCTTCTCCTCCGAGGCCGCCTGCCGCGCGGCGCTCGGCGCGCTCCGGCCGAGCCCCGAGCACATGTTCTTTTTCGAGTACAACTTCCTCTTCGTCCTTGCGGCGGGAGGGCGGCCAGAGAAGGCCGCCCTCGGGAACCACTCACCGGCGGGCTACGCCCAGCGCGCGCGGTTCTATGCCATCAGCCCCGAGGCCCGCCTTCTTTATTCAAAGGGGGTCGCCTCCTACATCGTGTTCCTGGCGGAGGAGACAGGCCTCGCGTCCCCGGAGCGGTGCGCGGCCGCCCGGTCCCTCCTTGGACGCATCCGAAGCTACGAAGCATTCCTCAACGAGATCTCCCGATGAAGCCCTTTATCCACGACGATTTCCTGCTCCACTCGGACACCGCGCGCGAGCTCTACCACCGGCACGCGAAGACGGAGCCGATCTACGACTACCACTGCCATCTCCCGCCGCAGCAGATTGCCGACAACCACCAGTTCGGCGACCTGGCGGAGATGTGGGTCGGCGGCGACCACTACAAATGGCGGGCGATGCGGGCGAACGGCGTCGATGAGCGCTTCTGCACGGGCGACGCCACCGCCAAGGAGAAGTTCTCGGCATGGGTGGCCACGCTCCCGCACCTCCTCGGGAACCCGCTCTACCACTGGTCGCACCTTGAGCTTGCGCGCTATTTCGGGATCGGGGAGCTCATAAGCCCGGCGACCGGCGAAGCGATCTGGGAGAGGGCCAATGCCAAGCTCCCCGCGCTCCGCGTCCATGACATCCTGGAGTCAAACCGGGTGGCGCTCATCTGCACGACCGACGACCCGGCCGATCCCCTCGATGTCCACGAAAGGATCCGGGAGAAGGGCCTGAGGACCCGGGTGTATCCCGCATTCCGGCCCGACAAGGCCTTGGGCGTGGCCCGTCCCGAGGCCTTCAACCCCTGGGTGGAGCGCCTGGCCGGGACGGCGCGGGTCAAGGTGCGCTCATTCGACGACTTTGTGGGGGCCCTCAAGGCGCGCCACGACGCCTTCCACGCGTTCGGGGCCCGCGTCTCCGACCACGGGATGGAGACGGCGCTTTCCGAGGAGTGCACGCCGGCGCAGGCGGCCTCGATCTTCAAGGCCGCGCGCGCGGGGCGGTCGGCGGGCCCGGAGGATGCGGCGCGGTTCGGCTCGTTCATGATGCTCCTCTTCGGCCGGTGGGACGCCCACCGCGGCTGGACGAAGCAGCTCCATCTGGGCGCGCTTCGCAACGTCAATTCGCGCCGCCTGGCGAAGCTCGGGCCCGACACGGGATTCGACTCGATCGGCGACTTCCCGCAGGTGCGCCAGCTCGGGCGCTACCTCGACCTGCTCGACTCGACGGGCGAGCTCCCGCGGATGGTCCTCTACAACCTCAATCCGGCCGACAACTACGCCTTCGCGACCATGGCCGGGAATTTCCAGGACGGCTCGGTCGCCGGAAAGATCCAGTTCGGAAGCGGCTGGTGGTTCCTCGACCAGAAGGAGGCGATGCAGTGGCAATTGAACGCCCTGGCGAACCTGGGGCTCCTGAGCCGCTTTGTCGGGATGCTGACCGACTCGCGCAATTTCCTCTGCTACACGCGCCACGAGTATTTCCGGCGGGTGCTCTGCAATCTCCTCGGCTCCCAGATGGAGCGGGGCGAGCTCCCCGGGGACGCGGCGCTTGTCGGCGCCATGGTCCGGCGGATCGCCTTCGGAAACGCCAAGGACTTCTTCGGCCTCGAGCTCGACCCCGTCTTCGGCTGACCCGAGTCCTAATCGAAGGCCTTCTGGATCTTTTCGGCGGCCCAGGCCGGGGGGCGCACGGGCCTGCCGTGGACGTCGACAAAGGCGTGGACGGAGCTGCCGGTCGCAAGGAGCTCGTCTCCGCGGCGGACCTCGTAGTCGAGCCGGATCCGCAGAAGCGGGCGCTCGCGCAGCGTCGTCAGGACCTCGACGGTGTCGTCGTACACGGCGGGCCGGAGGTATTTCGCGGAAACCTCGAGCACCGGGAGCCGGAAACCCTCCTCCTCGAGCCTCCGGTACGGGACGCCGATCTCCTTCATCAGGGTGGTGCGCCCGATCTCGAACCACGGCAGGTAATTGGCGTGGTAGACAATGCCCATCATGTCGGTCTCGGCGTACCGGACCGTCACCTGGACCCTGGACTGGATCATCCCGCCTCCTCCGCCTTGGCGAAGAGGGTCGACGCGGTCTCCTCCCAGCGGTTGCGCGCCGACCAGATCCGGCCGGCATTGCCGAACCGCTTCCTGAGGGGCTCGTCGTGGATCAGCCGCTCGAAGGCGGCCGCGAGCTCCGCGGGGCGGTCCGGGGTCACGAGGAGCCCCGTGACGCCGTCCCGGACGGCTTCGGAGACACCGCCGACCCGGTGCGCGACAATCGGGAGCCCCTGGGCCGCGGCCTCGAGGTAGACGAGGCCGAAGCCCTCGATGCTGTTCCCGTATTTCGTGCTGGTCAGCGCGAAGATGTCGGAGCGCTGGTAGAGGTTGGCCAGCTCCTCGTCGGGGATGTTGCCGAAAAAACGGACCTTCAGGGCGGGGTCCAACGCGGCCTGGGCGCGCAGGCGCTCCTCGTAGCCCGCCTTGTTGCCGCCGCCGGCGATCCAGTATTCGATCCGGGCGCGGACCTCCGGGGAAAGCATCTGGAGGGCCTTCAGCGTGACCAATTGGCCCTTGCGCGGGTGGAGCCTGCCGACCGTAAGGATGACGATCTTGTCATTGGAGCGCGCGGAGCGCTCAGGAACAACGGCGAAGTCGGACCGCAGGGCGCCCGGCGTCAGGAAGATCTTGTCCGCCGCATGGGGAAAGTGCTCGAGAAGGAGCTCGCGCGTGTAGATCGTGAGCGTGCTCACCCTCGTCGCATGCCGGATCAGGCGGCCCGCGAGCCAGCGCCGGAGCGGCCCCTTGGCAAAATCGAGGATCTCGGTCCCGTGGAACGTCAGGACGAGCCGCTTCGGGCGGAATGCCTTGAAGAACTGCAGCAGCATCATGGTCAGCATCGGACCGGGCTCCGGAAGGTAGACCGTCGCATGGCGCAGTTCCCGCCGTTTGGCGACCAGCTGGCAGGCCAGGCGGAACTGGCAGATCAGGTCGTGGGTCCCCTTGAGCGGCATCCTTCGGACCCTGAAGGGCCATTTCTTCTCGATCTGGGGCGGGGCCGACTGGGCCCAGACCTCCACGTCGTAGCCGAGATTCACCGAGGCCTTGGCGATCTCCTCGGCAAACGTGGCTATGCCCCCGCTCACCGGATAGAACTCATGGGTGATGAGGAAGAGGGGGGACAATGGCTTTGCGATTGAAGGTGCGCTCATTGAGCAGGTTGGGTAATAGACGCCCCTGGGCGGGATGCCGATACAAAATTAATAAAGTATATCGTAACGAATGGGGGCAAACCGTTCCCAGCAAACAAGACACCCGAGTCCGGCGAACCCGCCAGTCGTCACAGCGCCCAAGAAATGGGTTTACTTTATTGGCGACCGTAACATACAAAGGAACGTCAGATGTCAGATTCAGCCCAATCTAACCCAAGCGCAAACAAGGCCTTAACGCTTGCCACGAAGCCGTTTGCCCCGGACGACGAGGCGGCTTTGCGGGAGGCCCTAAAACGGTGCTCCCCGTCGACCTTTGAAGCGGCGGTGCAGTTTAGGAAGACCGGCAACGCCGATCACATGCCCGCGGTGGTCATTGGCGTCATCGAGCGCTTCGTCGAACCCGACCTGCGCTCCAAGCTAAAGGACGCCGACGACGACCTGCGGCTGATTGAGGATCTTGGCATCGATTCGCTCACGATGATGGAGATCGTGATCCTCGTGGAGGATGTGCTGCAGCTGTCGATCAACAACGACGAGCTGCGCAACCTGAGGACCGTGGGCGACGTGAAGACGTTCATCGACTGCAAGATTCGCGGCCTGCCGCTTCCGAGGCCGACGAAATTCCTGCCGATCGAGCTGATCGGCGCGGTGATGCCGGTCCAGCCCCCCTTCCTCTTCCTGAACGAGGCCTCCGTGAGCTCCACGGGCGCCAACGGGAAATACAAGATCACGGGCCAGGAATTCTTCCTGCAGGGCCACTTCAAGGACAACCCCGTGATGCCGGCCTCGATCATGCTCGAGGCCCTGGGCCAGCTTGCGGTGCTTTTCCTGCTTGAGGGCGCGTCGACCGAGCCGGGCAAGGCGATCGGGTCCAACACGATCTTCTTCACGGGATGCGAGGGCGTCCGCGCCCACCGCATGTGCAAGCCCGGGGACATCCTCACCCTTTCCATCAAGCCCAAGCGCATGAAAATGCCGCTCGCGACCTTCGAGGGCGCGATCCGGGTCGGCCAGGAAAAAGCAGTCATCGCGGAGGATATCACGCTCACATTCGCCTATGTTGAATCAGCAGTTGCGCCGGCCGCCATTAACGGCGCCGCACAGCCAGCTCCAGAGGGTGATAATTCCGCGAATCCGCCTCTGCGGGTCGCGATCAACGCCTGAGATTGACCGGTTCGTGACCTTAATCACGATGGGCCGGGCAGCCTGCCCTTAGAAGAGCATGCCCAGAGTCTTCATCACCGGCCTAGGATTCATCACAAGCATCGGCAATGATGCGGCTTCGGTCGCATCCAGCCTGCGCGAACTCCGGCACGGCTTCGAGCTCTACCCTCCGTTCCAGAAGCCGGACATCGCCTGCAAGGTGGTGGGAACCATCAAGGGGTTCTCGACCGATTCGGCGGACCCGGAGGACTGGACCTGGCCGGGGGCCTATTCGATCAAGCGCGAGACCATCCGGTCCATGGCCCCGCACGGGCTCTACGTCCACTGCGCCTTCATCCAGGCCCTGGCCGACGCCCGCCTCCAGGAGGCGGAGGTCTCCAACCGGCACACCGGCCTCTACGCGGCCTCGGGCGGCTCGCCCATGCTCACGTACTACCACCATGAGCGGATGCTGAGGCTCGGGCCCGCCCGCTGCTCTCCGCTCGGGATCGTCGCCTCGATCGTGGGCACGCTCAATTTCAACCTCGTGGCGGCCTTCAAGATCCAGGGCGCCTCCTGCGGGTTCTCGTCGGCCTGCGCGTCCTCGGCCCACGCGATGGCCTACGCCTTTGACGACATCTCGCTCGGCCGGCAGAAGCGGATGTTCGTCGCCGCGGGCGAGGACGGCAACTTTTCCGCCATTCTCCCCTTTGTGGGGATGCGGACCCTCTCGCTCCAGTCCGACCCGAACCTCGCCTCCCGCCCGTTTGACGCGGCGCGGGACGGCTTCGTCGGAACCGGCGGGGGCGACGGTCCTTGTTCTCGAGAGCGAGGACGAGGTCGCGCGGCGGGGCGTCACCCCGTACTGCGAGATCCTCGGCTGGGGCCAGGCCTCGGACGGCTACAACGTCGCGATCTCGCACCCCGAGGGGACGGGATCGCGCAGCGCGATGGAGAATGCGCTTGCGGCGAGCCGGATTTCCGCCGCGCAGGTCGACTATGTGAACGCGCATGCGACCTCGACCCTGATCGGCGACGTCTCCGAGGCGCGGGCGCTGAAGGCGGTCTTTGGCGAGATGGGGGTCCGGCCCGCGATCAGCAGCACGAAGGCCCTGACCGGCCACGGCCTCTCGCTTGCCGGGGCGATGGAGGTGGGGTTCTGCGCGCTCATGATGAGAGGCGGCTTCACCTCGGGCTCGGCGCACATTTCGAAGCTCGATCAGGCCTGCGAGGGCCTGAACATCCTCCGCGCGACGCGGGAGGAGGCGCCCAGGGTCGTGATGAAGAACAGCAGCGGGTTCGGGGGCGCGAATGTCGCGCTTCTCCTGAGGCGAAACTGACGCGCGCACCGGGCCGATGTCCAAAGTCCGAATCCTCGTCCTGACCTCGAGCACCGGCGGCGGCCACGATGCCCGGGCGGAGGCGTTTGCGGACTGGTGCTTCCAGCTCTACAGGCACGACGTCGACGTCCGGATCGAGCAGATGCTGGAAAATTCCTCGGTCTTCAACCGGGCGGGGGTCAATTTCTACAACAAGATCCAGGCGAGCGCGCCCTGGGTCCACAAGGCGTTCTACGCGTTCGTCGAGCTTCAGAGCATCCTGAACAAGGAGACGGTGACGCTCGGCAGGGGCTATTACGTCCGGGTGTTGAAGGAATACCGGCCCCACCTCGTCCTGAGCGTCCACGACTGCCTGAACCGGGGCTACTTCCAGCTGGCCCGCGAGGTCCTTGGGAAGGAGAACGTCAAATGCGCCACCTACTGCGGCGAATTCTCGGGAGGGTGGGGGTACTCGCGCAACTGGATCGAGCCGACGGTCGACATGTATTTCTCGAGGACCCAGACCGCGCAGGACTACGCCGTCAAGAAGGGGATCGCCCCGGAGAAGGCGCGGGTCCGGGGCTACCTCATGCACCCCCACGCCCACTACGAGGTCGTGGCCCAGGAGGACCGGGGGATTTTCCGCGAGGAGCGGCTCGGGCTGCGCCCGGACCTGTTCACGGTCTTTCTCGCGACGGGGGGCAACGGGGCCAACAACCACTTCGACCTCCTTCCCTCCCTCGTCAAGCGGGCCGACCGCTGCCAGGCCATCGTGATCTGCGGGAGGAACAAGCAGGCCTACAACGACCTTGTCCACTGGCGGGCGAACCATCCCGAATTCAACTGCTACATCGAGGGCTACTCCGAGATCGTGCACCTGCTGATGCAGGTGAGCGACGTGATCGTGACCCGGGGCGGGACGACGACCTGCGCCAAGGCGCTCCACTTCAGGTGCCCGATCATCTTCAACGCCTCGGGGGGGATCATGCCGCAGGAGGAGCTCACCTGGAAATACCTCCGCAACGGCGCCGCTTCGGACAAGATCGAGAACGGCCTCGACTTCAACCGCATCATCGGCTCGTGGCTCAGCCGCCCCGAGGACTACATCCGGATGCGGGACAACTTCCTGCGGCTGCGCTCCGAGGAGGACCCGACGAACCTGATCGACGAGCTGGTCGACCTCGCGGCTGCGGTCTCCGAGGAAAAGCCCGTGAGGCTCCCCTTCAAGCACCACTCGATGCCGCCCTTCACCGGGGTTTTGTGACCTCGATGAAGGCCGTCACCACCGGCCGGCCGGCGTTGTAGCACCAGTTCTCGCGGGAGAAGTCCGGCTCGTTGCGCTCCGAGGTGACGGGGTACGGCCGGAACAGCGCCTCGAGCTCGCCCCTGGAGAAATACCGGACGCCCCCCGAATACGGGACGGGCTCCGGCGTGCAGTCCGTCGTGACGAGCATCCGGCCGCCGGGGGCCAGCACGCGGTAAAGCTCCGAGAGGCAGCGCTCGACGTTCGGGACATGCTCGACGACCGAAAGCGAGATGACGCAGTCAAAGGAGGCCGCAGGGCAGGCGAGGCGCGTGAGGTTGAGGTTGCGGACGGGGACGCCCGCCTTCCGGTGGACGCCGAGCCAGGTGAAGAACGGCGCCTCGGTCGCCTTCGCGGGCGCGAGGCCCAGGCGGCGCTCGCAGCTCTTGACCATACGCCTCCAGATGAGGTCGGAGGCGGTCAGCCGGTAGCCGGCGGAGGCGAGGGCGAGCGACAGGTAGGTGTTGAAGGAACCCGTGTCGAGGACGCTCGAACCCATGGGCACCGCGCGGACCGCCTCGAGAATCCTCGCAAGCTCCCAATCCCTCATCCTTATGGGATGCCTGTAGCCGGGGCCGACGTACCGGCGCACGGTTTCGTCGTAGCGATTGAGGAGGCCGGCAACGTCCGAGGTGAGGTCGGTCCGGCGGTAGTAATTCATCGAGTAAAGCCCTGAAAGGCATCAGAGGGCCCGTGCCCGCGCGAGAGAAAAAAGGCCGCCGAGAACAAGCGGAAGAATCTTTCCGGAATGCCATCAGCCAGTCTACAATCGCTCGGAATTGAACACCGACGGACCCGTAATCACCTATCTCTTCACGACTTTCCCGAAGACGACGGAGATGTTCCTCCAGCGCGAGATCTCGGCCCTCAAGGCGCGGGGTGTGCGGCTGCGGATCCACTCGATGTGGGGGGGCGGGGGCACGTTCCGCGGGATTGAGGTCGAGAGCTTCAGCAAGTGGAGGCTCCTCGAGCTCTTCTGGCTGATCCCCTACGAGACCTGGCGCCGGCCGGACATCATGAAGCAGCTTCTCCGCGGGCTCGCGACCCGGCGCCCGCCGAGCTGGCTCAACTTCTGGGAGAACATGCTGGGCGCCGGTTTCGCCTGCGTCTACGCGCGCGCCTTCCGCAGGAATCCCCCGTCCCTCATCCATGCGGCGTGGAGCGGCGCCCCCGCGACGGCGTCCTGGCTCCTCTGGCGCATGGACGGCCACAGGTTCTCGGCCGGCGCGCACGCCTATGACATCTTTGAGCACGGGGGCGACTGGTGGCTCTTGGACAAGCTGAAATGGGCCGTGTTCGTGCACACCTCGACCGAGGTCGCCCGGGACGCGCTCATCGCCCGGGGGCTCCCCCCGGACAAGGTGATCTGCATCCGGAGCGGGATCGACCGGCTGCCGGCGCTGAAGGCGCTCCGCGCCTCCCGGGCCCCGCTCCACGTCCTCTCGGTCGCAAGGCTCGTGGAGAAGAAGGGCCTCGACCGCCAGCTGAAGGTGTACGCCGCCCTGAAGGCGTCCGGGGTGGAATTCAGCGCGCGGATCGTCGGCGACGGCCCGCTCCGGCCGAAGCTGGAGAAGCTGGCGGGGCACCTGGGGCTCGCCGACCGCGTGACCTTCGTCGGGCACGTGCCGCACCACGAGGTCTGGGACCACATGGACTGGGCCGACGTCCTCCTCCACACCGGCGTCGTGGCGCCGAGCGGCGACCAGGACGGACTGCCGAACGTGATCGGCGAGGCGATGGCGGCGGGCGTCCCCGTCGTCACGTCCCCGACGGCCGGGACGACGGAGGCGGTCACCGACGGGGTCACCGGGGTCGTGCTGCCGGTCGACCGGCCCGAGGCGTGGGTTTCGGCGCTGCGGCGGATCTCGACCGACGACGATCTCTGCGAGGCCCTGAGGAAGGCTGCGAGGGCATGGATCGAGGCGAACTTTGACGTGAGGGTCAATACGGACAGGCTCCTCACGCGGCTCGAGGCGGCCGCTGTTCCATGATCTTCTTTGACACGACGAGCGCGTCCTCCTGGCGCCACTCCTCGGGGCTTGCCAGGGTGAGCCGCCGGCTCCTGGAGGAGCTCGGCGGTTCGGCGAAGGGGGCGCAGTGGCCGGGGATAGGCGCAATGCCCGGCCGGGCGGACTCCTTCCTGACGCCCGAACTTTTCTCGGAGCCGGAAAGACCCGGGTTCACCGCGTTCATCGAGAAGCGGCCCTGCCGGCTTGCCGCCCTCTTCCACGATGCGATCCCGCTCAAGCATCCCGAGATCACGTGGCCCCGGAGCGTGGAGCGCCACCCTTCCTACATGAAGCTTCTCTCCCGGTTCGACCGGGTGTGGGCGGTTTCGGGCGCAAGCCGGGACGAGCTCCTCGGCTTCTGGAGGTGGCAGGGTGTTTCCAATCCCCCGCCGGTGGACGTGCTTGCCCTCGGCGCGGACTGGCCGGGGATTGCCCGCGCGCGTCCGGGCGAAGGCTCCCTAGAGAAGACCCCGCGGATTGTCGCAACCGGGATCCTCGAGCCGCGAAAAAACCAGGCGGTTCTCCTCGATGCGTGCGAGGCCCTGCGCCGCGAAGGGCTCGAGTTCGAGCTCCACCTGGTCGGCCGCGTTAACCCTTTTTTCGGGCGGCCCCTCGAAAGGCGCGTCGCCTTGCTCGGAGCAAAGTGGCCCGGGCTCAGGCACCATCCGGCGATGAAGGACGCGGAACTGGCGGAGCTCGTGCGCTCCGCGCGCGCGACGGCCATGCCGTCGATTGCCGAGGGCTGCGGGCTCCCGCTCCTCGAGTCGCTCTGGATGGGGACTCCCTGCATCTGCAGCGACATCGCCCCGCTTCTGGAGAACGCAGCGGCGGGCGGCTGCGCCGTCGTCGCCGGCAATTCGCTTGAGGGATGGATAAACGCGCTCCGCCGGGTGCTCACCGATGATGCCTACCGATCCCGGCTCGCCTCCGAGGCGCTTAGCCGTCCGTTGCCGACCTGGGCCGGGGCCGCGGCTCAGATTCGCACGGCGCTCGCCTGAACGGGCGGACGCCCGGCTCAGAGCTTCTTGGCCGCGTAGGCCATCGCGGCCGCAATCTTTTCCAGCTGCTCGTCCGTATGCATGGCCGAGACGGCCGTGCGGATCAGGTCCTTGCCGGCCGGCACCGCGGGGGAGGTCGCCATGACGGTGAAGATTCCCTTTTCAAGGAGGGCCTTCCAGAACGGGTAGACGCGCTCCTTCGAGCCGAGGACGATCGGCACGGCGGGCGTCTCGCTGTCCCAGAGGTCGAAGCCTAGCCCCTTCAGGAGCGCGCGGTATTTCTTCGTGTTGGACCAGAGCCTCTCGAGGTGCTGCGGCTCCGTCTGCATGATCTCGAGGGACGCCTGGGCGCATGCCGCCTGGCTCGGGCTGATCGCGGCGCTGAAGATCGTCTGCTTCGAATGGGTGCGCAGGAATTCGATCACCTCTCGCGAGGCCGCCACGAATCCGCCGGTGCTCGCGAGCGATTTCGAGAGGCTCCCGCAGATGACGTCGACGCTGTCGTTCAGGCCAAAGTGGTCGACCGTCCCGCGGCCCTGGCGCCCGAGGACGCCGAATCCGTGCGCGTCGTCAAGGACCGTGAAGCAGCCGTGCTCCTCGGCGATCTCGGAGAGTTCCGGCAGCCGGGCGATGTGCCCCTCCATCGAGTAGACGCCCTCGATCACGAGCATCTTCGGCGAGGAGCCGTTCGCGGTCGCAATCACCTCGCGCAGATCGTCGGGATTGTTGTGCGAGAACCGCTCGACCGTGGCGTTCGAGAGCCGGATCCCGTCCCAGAGGCAGGAATGGACGTTCTTGTCGGCGAAGATGACGTCGCCCTTCTGGGCGAAGGCCGCGACGCTCGAGATGCAGGAGAGGTATCCGGCCGAGTGGATGTGGCACGCCTCGCGCCCCATGAAGGCGGCGATCTTCTGCTCAAGTTCCAGATGGTACGTCCGGGACCCGTTCGAGGGACGCGCCCCCGTCGTGCTCGTGCCCCATTTCAGGAGCGCCGCCCGCCCGGCCTCGATCACCTTCGGATGAAAGGACAGCCCCAGGTAGTCATTGCTCGAGAGCATGATCATTTCCCGGCCGTCGAGCTGGATGGTCGTGCCTTTCTGGGCCTCCATCGCATGGTAGAACGGCGCGTACCGGAGGCGCATCTTGGTCGAGTAGTCCTCGCCGCAGCGGCCCAGGATGGGCTTTTTGTTCTTCAGGAATAAGGTGATAGCCATGCCCGGCCGACGCTACGGGCGTGAGAGGCGTTTGCAAACGCAAACGAAGGCGCCGTAGCCCCGCGAACATCAACGCATTCCGATATGTCAGGGCTGCCGTCCCAGCGACTGCATCCAATCGAGGAGCTCGCCGGCGTAGTCGGTCCATCCCTTGAACCGCCTTGCCCGCGCCGCTTCCTCCAATGCGGGCGAGCTTTGACGGCGAATCCAAGAGCGCCGCGATGGCCGCGGCGATTTCCCGGGGACCCGCGCTCCCGAGGCCGAGGCAGCCGCCGTCCCGGGCAATCTCGCCCAGGGCTCCGTCCATCCGGCAGAGGCAGGGCTTCCCCCGGGAAAGGCTCTCCGCAACCGGAAACCCGAATCCCTCGGCAAGGGAGGGATAGACCGTGAAGGTGCACTCCCGGTAGGCCTCCGCGAGGCACGCCTCGTCCTCGGGACCGCTGTACCGGAGGGGACGCCCGGAGGACTTGAGTTCCTCGATCCGACGAAGGGCGGGCCGACCCGTCTCCGCGTTCGCCATCCCGATCAGGCGAAGCCTGAACTCGAGGCCCCGGGCCCAGAGCGATTCGCAGGCATCGAGAAGGGCGATGTGGTTCTTCCGGGCCTCGATGCTTCCAACGGAAAGAATCGTGGGAGGTCCCGAAGGCGTTCCCGAGGGGGTCACATCTGCGGCAGGGTCAATGCCGAGCGGGATCGCGGTAAGCTTGGGGATCCGGGAGACGCCGAGCCATCTCCAGTACTCGAGAAGGCAGGCCTTTGAGGCTTCGGAAATGGCAGCCACGCCGTCGAACTGGAGGAGCTCCCGCAGGTAACCCGGGAACCGCCCCACGGACCTGCGCGGGCTCAGCTCCGGGTACTGGAGGACGATGGCGTCATGAAAGAGGGCGACGCGGGGCCCCTTCGAGGCCTGGAAGAGCTGCGGGAGCGCGCGGGAGACCTCCGGCGAAAAGATCTCCGGGACGAGGACACCCGTGAACGCGCCGGGAGTGACCGCCAGGGGTCCGGTCCCCGAGCGAAGGCGCCGCAGCCGTCCCCTGAAGCGCACCCAGAGCGGCCAGCGGGCTCGGCGCCCCGGCGCCGGACGGGAGGAGGCGAGGTTTTCCTCTTCGAAGGCTTCGAGCGGCCTCCAGGCCCCAAGATACGGGTCGAAGCAGACCGTCAGGGCGCGGGCGGCGAGCGCCCTGCGAAGGGAGCGGCCGACGCGCTGGATGCCGGTGCGCGCCCGGGTGTGGCTCGTGTGGGAAAGGTCTAGGAGGAGCGGTGCAGGCACGGAGGTTTAGTTTTTCAGGGGGCCAAAGTCGCGCCTCCAGATGGTCACGGCATCGACCTTGCCGACCTCAGTCCAATGGCCGGGCATCCTCCTGTCGAGCGCCCCGGAATCGGTGATCTCAAACGGGAAAAGGACGGCGTAGAGCGGCCGCTTGGACGCGCGAAGGGCCGATTCCACGCGGGCGACGTTGTCCGGCTCCAGGGCGTCCCAGCGGATGAACGTGAAGTCCGTGTAGTACACGAGGGCGCCGCTCATCTGCATCGAGAGGCAGACGGCGTCCTTCGGGAGGTTCCGGTTCATCCAGTCGGTGACCTTCCCGTAGACCAGCTCCTCGTTGCCGACGGAGAGAGGATGGAGGTCCCTAATCTCGTGGTCCATGTCGGCGGCAATAAGGGCCAGGGCCACGGCGAAGGCCGCCGGCGAATATCCCGGGTTCGCCCATGGCGGAAGGCGCCGGGCCAATGCCCTGAGGACAAGGAGGCCTCCGATCACGAGAGCCGGGGCCGCCGGAAGCAGAAACCGGAGGTACCACCAGGTTTCGTGGGTGATCGTATAGGCGCTGTAGAAGGACGCGTAGGCCAGGATCCATGAGGCCAGGAGCCAGCGAAGGCGGGCGGATTCCCCTCCGAGAAAGGGCAGGAGGAGGTTGAGCGCCACCACCGGCGTCAGGAGCCGGGGCAGCCAGCGGGCGTAGTGGGCGAGCGTCTGCGGCACGCAGGCCAGGGTGAAGGCCGTGCTCGTGTCGCCGTAACCCGTGGTGGCGAGGCTTCCATAGGCGGCCAGGCTGTGGGCGCCGAAGAACACCGCCCCCGGGAGGCCCCCGAGAGCGAACAGGATCCACCGGCGCGGCGAGGCCCCGAGGGCGATGGCCGCCGGAATGAACGCGAGGATGTTGGTCGGCCTTAGGAGGACATCGAGGGCGACGGCCGCTCCCGCGGCCAGGGCCCACGCCGGCCGCTCGCGGCTCTTGAGCGCGGCGAGGATGCCGGCGACCGTCCACACGAGCGACGGGACGTCGCTCATCGCCACCATCGACATGAAGAGGTACAGGGGGCTAAGCGCCAACAGCACGCTTCCAAGAATGGCCCAGGGCCCCCCGAGTCCGAGGCGCCGCCCGAGGAAATAGACCAGGGCGAGCCCGGCGACCGCGTGGAGGATGATGACGAGGTCGCCGGCGTGTTTCCAGCCGGCGAGCGGCTCCGCCGCGAGGATCAGAAGGGGAAGGCCGGTCGGGTAGGTGGGGACGAGGCCCTTCCCGTCCCAGGCGGGCTTGAATCCGAGGGCCATGTAGAGGCCCTTGGGCGCGCTCGAGTCCGGAAGGCCCGGGATCGTCCTCGGCTCCACGTGGACGTGGCCCGAGGCGAGGAGCCTCGCATGGTTCAGGTAGCCCGAGGAATCCGATCCCGCGGCGACGGCCGCCACGTTTCTGCCGAGGACGAGGGCATAGAGGGCCAGAAGCGCCACCATCGCGGCCACGAGGCTCCTCGGAGGAGGGGGGGGCGGAACCGGGGCTTCAGGAAAATCCATACTTGCTTTGCAACGGTGAGGCGAGTGGTTTGTCCCCTTTTAGTGGCCGGATTCAAATCATTTCTTAAAGCGCGACCCCACGCGGCCTTGTGGCTCGCCTACGGTTTCCTTGTCGCGGTCTTCGTCTGGAGCATGGCGTTCTTCTACCTGCCCGGGCTCGGATTCACGTACATGCTCCAATTCGGGGCGATGCAGCACGCGCGCTACCTGCCCGAGGTGAAGGGCGTCAGCCACTATGAGATGCCGATTTCGCCCGGCTACGACTCGCAGTGGTACGTCCAGATCGCGATGCATCCGCACCTGCGCGACCCCGTGCTGGCGAAGGCGGTCGACAGCCTTCCGTACCGCGCGCGCCGGATTCTCTTTGAGTGGACCGCCTGGGCGCTCGGAGGCGGCGACCCGTGGCGCGTGATGAACGTCTTCGCGCTCCAGAACGTGGTCGCCTGGTTCATCCTGGCGGCGCTCCTCCTGCGGTGGTTTCCCGCGACCAGCTGGGGAAACTGCGCCCGCTGGGCCGCCGTCCTTTTCTCCTTTGGGCTCATTTTCAGCGTCCGGGGGGCGCTTCTCGACGGGCCGAGCCTCCTCCTGACGACGATCGGGATGGCGCTGATCGAGTCCCAGAGGCCCTGGTCCGCGGCGCTGGTCATGGGGGTTGCCGGCCTCGGTAAGGACACGAGCGTCCTCTGCGGCGCGGGCCAGCGCCTTCCCGAGGCGGGGAACCCGAGGAGCTGGGCCCAGTGGCTCGCGCGGGGAGCGCTGCTCCTTCTCCCGCTCGCGGCCTGGATGCTCTGCCTGCGGCTCTGGCTCGGACACGGCGACGACATCGGCGACCGAAACTTCGCGCGTCCCTTCCTCGGGCTCGCGAACAAGGCGCAGGACACGCTTTCGAGCCTGATGGCGGAGAAGTACCCGTATCCCTCGGTCGCAAAGCTCGACCTCTTGGTGCTCCTCGGGCTGGTTGCCCAGTTCATGTTCTTCGCTTTCCGGATCCGCTGGAGGGACCCCTGGTGGCGCGTGGGGGCGAGCTACGCGGTCCTCATGGTTTTCCTCGGGGACGCGGTCTGGGAACACTATCCCTCGGCCGCCGCCCGCGTGCTTCTGCCGATGACGCTCGCCTTCAACATCCTGGTGCCGCGCAGGGGCCGGGGATGGGCGCTCCTTCTGATCGTGGGCAACCTCGGCATCTTCGGCTCGGCGAACCTCCTGAAGCCCCCGGGCAGGGAAAGCTACGTGGTGCGGGGCCCGAGGGAGCTCAGGATCAACCCGGTGGATGGGAAGGGCGTCGAGGCGGTCTACGGGCCCCGCAATTGGTGGGGGCCGGAGCGCTCGCGGTGGGAATTTTGGAGATGGAGCATGGGAGACTGCTCGGTGGCGCTTCGAAACCCGCAGCCGTTCACGGTCGTGGCGGACATCCGCTTCAGGCTCCGGTCGGCGGACCACCGGGCTGCGATCGTGAGTGAGGGCGGCCGGGAGATCTGGCGCGGGGAGGTTGACCCGTCCGACACCACGAGCGCGGTCCTTCGCGACCTGGTCCTGCCGCCCGGCGACACCGTGCTCGAATTCCGAAGCGACCGGGCGCCCGCCTATCCGGGGAACAACGACCGCCGCAGGCTGACCTTCAGCATCCGGAGCTTCGAGATCGACCTGAAGGGCCGCCGTTAGGCCGCGGCCCATGCGCATCCCGCTCATGCCCGAAAGCTCCCGACCCATGCGGCTCTGGCAGGTGCGGCGCCACTGGGACGCCCTGGCAAAGGACGATCCGCTCTTCGCCGTCCTGACCGATCCCGGCAAGCAGGGCAACAAGTGGGCCCTTGAGGAGTTCTTTTCGACGGGCGTTGCGGAGGTCGAGAAGGACCTGGCCCGGATCCGCGCGTGCGCCCCGGGGCTCACCCCGCGGGCCGCCCTCGATTTCGGCTGCGGCGCGGGGCGCCTGACCCAGGCGCTCGGGCGCCATTTTGAGCGCGTGACCGGCGTCGACATCTCGGGGTTCATGGTGGAGCTCGCGCGCGAGCACAACCGGGAGGGCAAGGTGGCCTTCATCCAGAACGCGAGGCCCGACCTGAGGATCTTCCCGGACCACAGCTTCGATTTGGTCTACAGCCGCATCACGCTCCAGCACATCGCCCCCCGCTACACGCGCCGCTACCTCAGGGAATTCGTGCGGGTCCTCTCCCCGGGCGGCGTCCTGTCGGTCCAGATCCCCGAGCGGGTTCCGGCCGGGGACCCGCCGGACCGGTTCCTATTCTCGTTCTGGCCTCCGACGCTTTGGATGCGCTTGAAGCGCCATGTCCGCTACCACCATCCCGGTTGGTTCCCGGGAACACCGAAGATGCAGATGTACGCGATAGTCCGAGACGAGGTCGTCAGGTGCCTTGAGAGCTCGGGCGCGGAGGTGCTCTCCGTCGAAAAGATGGAGCACGGCGCCGTCGACAATCTGGTGTACATCGCAAGAAAAGGCCCGGCCGCAGCCGCTCGGAACGCCTTGAAATCCTCCCGACCCTGCTAAAGGGCCGGGATTCATGGTAAAGGGCGGAGGAGCCGGCCGCAGTTGCGTAAGAGCCGCCTAAATTCCGGGTTGCTGACCCAAGAGGACTTTCTTCGAATTCGCGGGAAAATCAGGAGGATGCGTCGGCGGGTCCCTCCCGGCTTCCGGCGCAAGCTCGACTAAACCAGGTCACGGCACGAGGCGATTGCCGTATTGTGATTTTCCCCGAATACCGGCACGGTCGGCGGGTATGCCCTTAATCCCCAGATGCGCGCGGGCCTGATTGCGTCGAGCATTGCGGCAAGCCTCGGCTTTGCGGTCCTCGCCGTCCTTCCCGGGGAACCCTGGTCGAAGGATCAGCCCTCGGGCTACGCCTTCCTGATCCAGGCCGAGAGCGACCAGTCGGGCCTGGTCCAGATTTATTACGACATCGGCGGCGGGATGAACGAGCCCGACTCGGCGATCCAGCCGATCATAGCCCACGAGAACACCCTCCTGCGCTTTCCGCTGCCGTCGGGGCGCTACCGGCAGCTCAGGTTTGACCCCCTGGACCGGGACGCCCGCATGACGTTCAGCGGCGCCCGCGTGGTCGATGCCTCGGGGAAGACCGTGGTCTCCTTCTCGCCGGAGCAATTCGTGCGCTCAAACGAGATCCAGGCGCTCGAGGCGCGGGACGGCAGGCTCTGGGTCGAGACGACGCCGAAGGCCGTGGACCCCCAGCTTTTCATCCGGCTTAAGGGGGAGATCCTGATCCCCTATCCGTCCCTCCTGGCGCAGATCGGGACCCTATTCGGGGTGACGCTCGCTCTTGCGGCCCTCCTCGGATGGGCCTGGAACTCAAGAGGCTTGCGGCTCGGCGAGCGGGCGAACGGCCTATGGCAATCGGCCCTGCGCTCGCCCGGGAAAACCCTGGCCGCGGTGGCGTTTGTCGGGATGCTTTCTGCCAATTATCCCATCGTCTTCGGGGGCAAGAGCTTCGTCTCTCCCAACATGGGGATCGCCCTCCTCTACGGGCAGAATCCCTGGCTTCCCGGATTCCAGAGCGTCGACGTCGGCAACCCGCACAAGGCCGATGTGGGCGCGCTCCTCTGGCACCATGTTCCGCTCTCCATGATCGAGCGGAGGGCGGTGCTGGTGGACGGGGAACTGCCGCTCTGGAACCGATATGATTCGGGCGGCCTGCCGCTCCTTGGGCAGGGCCAGTCATGCTTCGGGGATCCGCTGCACCTGATCCCCATCCTTGCGGACGGCGCGGCCTGGGCCTGGGACCTGAAGTTTCTCCTCGCGAAATGGGCCTTCGCCCTCGGGATCGGGCTCTGCGCCTGGCGGGCCTTCCGGCACCTTCCCGCGGCGCTCCTCCTCTCCTTCGGGGCGTCCTTCATGGGGTTCTACATCTACCGGATCAACCATCCCGCGATCTTCGGGATCTGCTACGCGCCCTGGATCCTTTACTGCTGGCTCCGCTTCCTGGAGGTGAAGGCGTGGCCCGGGGGCGTCCTCTGGCTCTGCGCGCTGATCGGCGCCAACTGGACCGAGATGAACAGCGGGACGGCGAAGGAGGCGTACATCCTCCTGCTCTCGATGAATTTCTCCGGGCTCTGCGTCCTCGCGGGCTGCGGCCGGCCGTGGCGCGAGAAGGCGCGCCTCCTCTGCGGCCTCGTTCCGGCCGGCGTTCTCTTTGCGATGATCGGATCGCCCGTCTGGTACACGTTCTTCCGGGCGCTAAAGGGGGCCTATACGAGCTACAACGCCCCGCTGGCCTTCCAGATACAGCCGGGGATGCTGATCGGCCTCTTTGACGAGGCCTTCTACCGGCCGTTCCAGTTTGAGAAGGGCGTCATCAATCCGTCGTCCTCCTTCTTTGTGCTGGCGGGACTCGTCTGGGCGGTCGTCCGGTGGCGGAGGCTCCTGTCAAACCGCACGGCGGTGTCCCTCCTCCTCTCGTGCATTCCGGCGTGGGCGCTCGTCTACGGCGTGGTGCCCCCGGACCTCGTCGCGCGCGTACCGTTCCTCGGGAACATCCTGCATGTCGACAACACCTTCTCCTGCCCCCTGATCGTCGTCCTGTCGGTGGTCTCGGTCTATGGCTGGTCGGAGGCGTGGGCGAGCCTCGGCTCGGAGGAGGGAGGGCGCGAGTCCGCGGCCGTGGTTCTGCTCCTGGTCCTCGTCTTTGCCGCGTTTCTCGGGACCGCGCACACGGTCGTGAGAAGCCTCTACTTCGCGAGCACGTGGGGGAAACTGATCCATCTCGATCCCTTCTTCTACGGCTACGGGGCGAGCCTCCTCTTCGGGGCCGCCGTCTTCCTCTGGGCGCTCCGCCGGGCGCGCATGAGGGGATTCGCGACCCCCGCGGTTGTTCTCGGCCTCCTGGCGGGTTTCGGAGCCTTCCACTGGCGGGGGGCGATGCGCCTCGGGCCGGGCTTTGCGGACTACGTCGTAAGGCCCACGGGCCGCGCGGACTTCAGCGCCCATTCGCCCGCGGTCGACGCCGTCCTCGAGCGCCGGGACGCCCCGTCCCGGGTCATCGGATTCCGCAACGACGTGTTCCCGGGCTGGACGATCGTGTACGGCCTTGAGGGGATTTCGGGGCCGGATGCCCTCATGAACCCGTATTACCGGGAGCTTCTCGACGCCGGCGGCGTGAACCGGATCTGGGACTGGCGCTATATCGTCGAGCCAGCCGATGTGGCCCACCTGAAAACGGTGTTCGACGCCCTGAACGTGAGGTTCTACGCGGGCTACCACCTGGGGGACAGGCGGCCGGGCGACGAGATTGCGCTCATCCATTCCTCGGACCTCGATGTCTACGAGAGCTCGACCGTCTGGCCCCGCGCCTTCTTTACCGACAGCGCCGTGGTCTATGGCGGTGTCGCCCAGTACCTGTCGTCGGTCAAGTCGGGCGACGGACGCCCGTTCGCCGGGATTGAGCGCGGCGACTGGGCGCGGCTTAGCCCCGCGCCGCGCGTGTCCGGCGATCTCGCGGCGCGGCGCGTGGTCCCGGCTGCGGATTACGACCTGACGAGCAACACGACCTCCTTCACGGTGAATGCCACGGGGCCGGGCTTCATTGTCCTGACGGAGGCCTACGAGCCCGGCAACTTCCGGGCATTTGTAAACGGCAGGAGGGTGCCCTACCTTAGGATCAACCACGCGTTCAAGGGGGTCTATGTCGACGGCCCGGGGACCTACCGGGTCCAGTTCTCGTACTGGCCCCGCGGGCTGACGACGGCGCTCATCCTTGCCGGATCGGCGCTTGGGGTCGTCGGCCTTGCGCTCCTGGCGGCCTGGGTCCGGCTCCGGCGGGAGGCAGGGGCCGCGGCCTAGAGATAGGCGATCGCCTCGAGGCGCTTTCGGTAGCGGGCCCCGATGACGGCGGGGGAGAATCGCTCCTCGACCGTGCGCCGCGCGGCGGCGCCAAGCTGCGCGGCCCCGGACGGGTCGCCAGAGACCTTCTGCATGAGCCACGAGGCGTGCTCCGGGTCGGGGTCGGCCCAGGTGGAGCCCTTGGTATAGGGGCCATTGTTCTCCGAGAGCGTGACCAGGGAATAGTGGACGGGGAAGCCGTTGCCGGAGTCGAGGTACTCGGCCGTCGCCGACCAGTTGGTCGAAATCACGGGTTTGCCGAGGTACATGGATTCCGCGACCGCGAACCCGAAGCCCTCGGAGCGGTGGAGCGAGACAAAGCAGTCGCAGGCGGCCTCGAGCGCGTAGACATCGGCGCGCGGAAAGGTCCCGCTCAGGACCACCGTTCCCGGCAGGTCGCGGACGGACTCGTTTAGCGCCGCAAAATCGGAGGGGTTGGCTTCGGCGTTGTGCACCTTCAGGACGAGCGCGGAGCCCCGCGTGGCGAGGCCCGACCTCCGGAAGGCCTCGATCACGGCGCGCGGATTCTTGCGGGCGGTGTAGGAGTTCAGGTCGAAGAGGGAGAGGAAAAGGAAGCGGTCCTGGGGAAGCCCGAAGCGCGACCTCGAGGGTGCCTCGTGTCCTCCTTCGGGCGCTCGAATCCGATCGCGTGCGGCATCGAAAGAACCGGGTAGGGCGCCTTGAGCGCGATCGACTCGCGCACGAAGTTGCTCGGGCACCAGATCTCGTCGAAATAGTCGAAGGACGGCCATCCATGCATCGGGAAATTCGGGCAATTCCCAGGCGAAGTAGCCGATGTTGAACTTGTCCCGCATGAATTCGGGGCCGTGGTGGTGGTCGATGTCGCGTGCCACCGGGGGGTCGATATGGAAGACGTTCACTCCGTGAGGGTTCGAGTCCTGGAGCCGGTCCGCATAAGTCAGGTCGCCCATCCGGTTAATGCAGTTGAGCTTCAGGGGAACGAGGGCGAGCGGGATCGAGGCCGCGTCGGCCGCCCTCGCCATGCTGCGGGCGGATTCGCCGATGCCCAGGTCCGCCGTGAGGAAACCGACCACGTTCATGCCGGTGCGGGTGTGGGCGCGCCCGAAGGAGGCGCAGTACGGACTCTCCCGCTTCGAAAAATCGTAGATCAGCTCCCCCGCGTCGGAGGCGATCGAAAAGATCCTGAGCTGCCGGTTCTTGTTCTGGGCCCGGTAGCGCTGGAAGAAGGGCAGCTTGGTGACGCGCCCAAGCCATGCGAGCGCGTTCGTGAGTCCGGTCCCGCGCAGCGTCAGGTAGATGACGCTGCCCCGCTCGGCGCAGCCCGGATCGAGCTTGAAGGTCGCCTCCCAGGGGCCCGGATGCTTGGCGGAATACGACCCGGCCGACCGCCCGTCGACAAAGATGTCGAGTTCCGGGAAGCCCGCCTCGACGCCGCGCGCGCCGGGATGGGCCCGGAACTCCCCGCGGAGGACGAGCGAGCCCACATCGGCGACCGGTGGAAGCCGGATGACGGCCGTCTCCCGCATCCACGCGGAGTTGGTGGCGAACTGGTCGAAAAAAAGGCCGGAATAGCGGGTGAAGCGCCGGGCGAAGGCGCCGCCGAAGGGCCGGTTGTGAAGGAGGATGGCCATGGTCAGTGGGAGAACATCTTCCGCCAGCGCTCCATCTCGTGCTCGATGGCCACATGCTTGGCGGCGACGGCGTCGGCCGGCGGCAGGCGCCTTAGGCGGAGCAGGTAAAGGGCGGTTTTCAAGGCCTCGGTGTTGTCGGGGAAATCGCGGGGCTCCGGCAGGATCTCGCAAAAACGCTCCCGCGTCCACTCGCGGCTTGCCTCCTCCGAGAGCTTGTCCCTCCAGCGGGTGAAGAGGCGCATGGAGTTCTCCTCGTCGCGCCGCTTCCGGCCGGGGGACGAACTCACGTGGTGGAGGACCCGGCTCCGGAGAGCCACGACGACGCCGAAACCGGCCTCCCGGGCCCTGAGGCAGAGGTCGATGTCCTCGCATCCGTTGTAGTAGCGCTCGTCGAACCCGCCCAGCCGGCGCCAGAGGGACGTGCGGATGAGGAGGCAGGCGCCGGTGACCGCGAAGACGCTTGGCGTCGGGCGGAAGAGGAGCGAGGCGAGGCTCGGCTTCCTCCGGTCGTGCCCGGGCTTGCACTTCACGTCGACCACGATCCCGCGGTGGTCCACCTCCCCGGTGGCGGCGTCCACCTGGACGTTGCCGACAACCCCCGTCCGCCGCGCGACCGACCCCAAGGCGCGCATCATGGGCCCAAGCCATCCGCGTCTTAGGACGAGGTCGTTATTGAGGAGGGCGAGCGTCCGGCCCCGGGCGAGGGCGGCGCCCCGGTTGGTCGACGCCCCAAATCCGACATTGCGCTCGTTAAGGACGACCCGGAACGGCTCGCCAAGCCCCAGAAGCCATTCGCGGGTCCCGTCCGTGCTGCCGTCGTCGACCAGGATGACCTCGTAGCTCACGTGCCAGGGGATCGTCGCCTGGAGGCTCGCCAGCATCGCCTTCGTGTAGGGAAGGCAGTTGTAGACGGGCGTGATGACGCTTAGTCGCGGCGGTCTTGGGCTCCTCGTCGACACGGGTGCCGGTCTCCCTACTGGCCGGAGAGGAGCGTGCGCAGGTACTGGCCGTATCCCGACTTGCCGAGCCTCGCGATATTGGACTCGAGCTTCGCATCGTCGATCCACCCCTGGCGCCAGGCGATCTCCTCGATGCAGGCGATCTTCAGGCCCTGCCGGTTCTCGATCACGTGGACAAACTGGGCCGCCTCGAGGAGCGAATCGTGGGTGCCGGTGTCGAGCCACGCGGTGCCCCGTCCGAGGACCTCGACATGGAGGAGGCCCGCCTCGAGATAAACCCGGTTCAGGTCCGTGATCTCGAGTTCGCCGCGCTTCGAGGGCTTGAGCCGCCTTGCGCGCTCGACCACCGATCCGTCGTAGAAATAGACGCCGGGGATCGCAAAATTCGACTTGGGCTCCCGGGGCTTCTCCTCAAGCGACAGGACGCGCCCGTCCCCCGCGAATTCGACGACGCCGTAGTCGGAGGGATTCGACACATGGTAGCCGAAGATGGTGGCGCCGGCCGTCCGCGCGTTCGCGGCAGCGAACGCCTTCGCGAGATCGTGCCCGTAGAAGAGGTTGTCGCCCAGGATGAGGGCGCTTGGCTCCGAGCCGACAAAGTCGGCGCCGATGTGGAAGGCCTGGGCGAGTCCCTCGGGACGGGGCTGGGCCGCGTACTCGAGGCGGATGCCCAGATTTGAGCCGTCGCCGAGGAGCGCCTTGAATAGCGGCAGGTCCTGGGGCGTCGAAATGACAAGGATCTCCCGGATCCCCGCAAGCATGAGCGCCGAGAGGGGGTAATACACCATGGGCTTGTCGTAGACCGGCATGAGCTGCTTGCTCACCGCGATCGTCAGCGGGTAGAGCCGCGTGCCGGAGCCGCCTGCGAGAATGATGCCTTTGCGCTTCATAGGGGTTTGCGCCGGGCGGTTCAGCCTCCCTTGCCGAGGCGCTCGCGGGCGTATTTCTTTGCCGAGATGTCGTCGCACCAGGCCCGGTTCGCGAGGTACCAGTCGACCGTCTTGCCGAGGCCGCTCTCGAACGACTCGGCCGGCTTCCAGCCGAATTCGCCGCGGATCTTGGCGCAGTCGATGGCGTAGCGTCGGTCGTGGCCGGGCCGGTCGGTCACGTACTTGATCAGCTCCGCGTGGGGTTTCCCGTCGCTTCTCGGCGCGCGGGCGTCGAGGAGGGAGCAGATCAGCTTCACGACATGCAGGTTCGTCTGCTCGTTTAGGCCGCCCACGTTGTAGGTCTCACCGGGCCTGCCGCGCTTGAGGACGAGCGCGATGGCCCGGCAGTGATCCTCGACATAGAGCCAGTCGCGCACCTGCTTGCCGTCGCCGTAGACCGGCAGGGGCTTACCCTCGAGCGCATTCAGGATCACGAGCGGGATCAGCTTCTCCGGGAAATGGTAGGGCCCGTAGTTGTTCGAGCAGTTGGTCGTCAGCGTGGGGAGCCCGAAGGTGTGGTGATAGGCCCGGACCAGGTGGTCGCTCGCGGCCTTGGAGGCCGCATACGGGGAATTGGGCGAGAAGGGGGTCTTCTCGGTGAACGCCGGATCGGAGGGACCCAGGCTCCCGTAGACCTCGTCCGTCGACACATGCAGGAACCTGAAGTCGTCCCGGTCGGCGACCGAGAGGCTCATCCAATGGCGCTTGGCGGCGTTCAGGAGCCTCAGCGTCCCGACGACATTCGTCTGGACGAAGGGCTCCGGCGAATCGATCGAGCGGTCCACGTGGCTCTCGGCCGCGAAATTCACGACCGCATCGATCTCATGCTCGAACAGGAGCCCGGCGACCAGGGTCTCGTTGCCGATGTCGCCCTGGACAAATACGTACCGGCTGTCCCCGGCGACCTCCGAAAGGTTCGCCGGATTGCCGGCATAGGTCAGCTTGTCGAGGTTGACGATCTTCCTCGGGTAGCCGGGGTTTTCAAGGATCAGGTGCCGGATGAAGTTGCTCCCGATGAATCCGCATCCGCCTGTGACGAGGATATTCATGGTCTCCCGGGCTTAGGCGGCCTTCTTCCAGGCCTTAAGGTCGCGCAGGATGGCCTCGCGGACCGGCGTCATGGCGATCCCGACTCCGGCCAGCTTGGAGGAATCCATGACGCAGTTGGACCGCGGCGTCTTGGCGGCCGTCCGCATGAATTCATCCTCGTCCGAGAAGAACGTGAATTCCTTCTTGCAGACGCCGGACCCCTGGATGAGCTCCACGACCTCGTGCGTCGTGACCTTGCCCGGGTTCGTCACATTGTAGGTCCCGAAGGGAACCCGCTTCTCCCAGCAGGCGAGCGTGGCGCTCGCGAATTCGTTGAGCTCGGAAACCGAATTGGTGGCCTCGAGGAGCTTCGAGTAGCGCATGAGCTTCGTCAGGTAATTGCGGGGGTTGTCCAGATTCTCAAAGGGGATCCTCAGCCGCCAGACGTAAAGATTGGGGTGTCCGGAGAGCACCTCTTCGCCGAGGCCCTTCGTGCCGCTGTAGAAGGAGCAGTGATTCGTCCGGAATGTAAAGTTAGGGGTGTCCTCCTCCGTGAACCCATTTCCCCCGGGGCCGTCGCCGCTGTAGATGCAGCCCGAGGAGACGTGGCCCCACGGAATACCCGCCTCCTCGCAGGCCTTTGCGACAAGTCCCGGCAATACGGCGTTTCCAAGAAGGCACTCGGCCTTGTGGAGTTCGCACGCATCGACATTGGGCTTGCCCGTATAGCCGGCCGCGTTGATCAGGAATTCGGGCTGGTCGCGCTCGAGCGCAGCGCGAAGGAGCACGGGGTTCGTGTAGTCGAGCTCGGAACGGCGCAGGCTGCGAAAGGGGATGGCCCGACGTTTAAAAAGTGCCTGGTACGCCTGCCCAACATAGCCCGAGCCGCCTAATAGATAAATCATCGTATGGGTAAGGGTTAAGCCAATCGAAGGATTGGGAGGAAACAAGGGTTTTTCAGCGTCCTTTGCTTCGGATTTGGCCAACACGGGTCGTAAAAAAGGCAAAAAAAGGGAGTAATCAAGAGCATGATGGGCCGGCCAAAGCCCGTGGGTTCCTGGAAGGGCTTCTCATCGAGGCCCATGCGACCAAAGGCAAGGACCGAGCCCGGGGCTGTCTTTTTCCCCGGGGAAAGGAACGCGGATTTCTTTGCCGAGGCGATCGAAGCAGCCTGGAAGGGTCACGAAGAGAAAGGCGGCGACCGTAGGGCCGGAGGACGGGCATTTTGCCGGCAAGGCCCATGTCAGGCTGGAGGGGAAAGCAAAAAGGCCTTAAGCGGCCGAAGCGCCGGAAGGCCTGGACCTCCAGGGACGGGAACGGGGCCTAAGCTTCCGACGGGTGTGGGGGAAGATCAGGCACCGTCACCGCCGGCGGTAGTCGCCCCGGCTGAAGTACTTCTCGAACCACACGTACATGCAGATGAAGAAATACCGGCTCCCCATCTCCTTGATCTTGAGTTTCGCGACGCCGTGCTTGCGGTTGTACCAGGAGATCGGGATGACCGTCCACGTGTAGCCCCGGACAATCGCCTTCAGCGGCAACTCGACGGTCAGGTTGAAATGGGGCGCGAGGAAGGGGCGGCACCCCTCGATCACGGTCCGCCGGTAGGCCTTGAACGCGTTCGTCGTGTCGTTGAGCGAGATGTTGAAAAGGACCCGGATGAACAGGTTCGCGAGTCGGTTGACGAAGAGCTTGAGCCGGGGGTAGTCGACCACGTCGCCCTTGCGCAGGAAGCGGCTCCCGAAGACGCATTCGTGGCCCTCGCAGAGGAGGCGCCAGTAGCGGACGGCGTCCGAGGGCAGGTCGGAGGCGTCGGCCATCATGATGACGACGGCGTCCCCCCGGACATGGTTGATCCCGTGGACGACGGCTCTCCCGAATCCGTTGAGCCCCAGGTTCTGGACCGGAACGAGCGTCGGGATCTCGGCTTTTAGCGACTGGAGGACCTGCCAGGTCGAATCCCGGCTCCCGTCGTCAACGGCGACGATCTCATGGGGTACGTTTTCCTTGGCGAATTCGGCGTAGATCGCGCGCAGGGTTGGCGGCAGCGACGCCTCCTCGTCGCGGGCCGGGACGATGACGGAGAAGAGGGAGAGGCTCATCAAAAGGGAGCCGAAACCTCGAGCCAGTCGGGATGCGTCCCGGCGTGCGCTGCGATCTCCTCCAGGATCGACTCCACGAGGCACCTTCGGCTTCCAGCCCCAGACGCGCCCGGCCTTCGAGGCATCGAGGACGATCCACGGGATGTCATAGGCCCGGACCGCGGGCTCGGATCCGACCGGATGGGCGCCAAACCGATCGTCGCACCACGCCGTGAGCTGACAGAGGGACATGGCCGAGGCCGCCCCGCCTCCCACGTTCACGATCCGATCGCCCGGATCCACGCCCGGGGCCGCCAATTGGGCCCGGAGAAGCGGGAGGAGATCCTTCGGATGGAGGCAGTCGCGCACCTGGTGTCCCTTTCCCCCGAACCCGATGTACTTGAGGGGCCGGCGGCGCAGGTGGCTGTTGATCCAGAAGCTGTAGATGCCCTGGTCGGGGCGCCCGAACTGCCCGGCGCCTGCGAGGACGCCGCAGCGGTTGATGAAGACCGGAAGGCCGAAGGCATGGCCGTACTCGAGCGCGAGGGATTCGCTCGCGAGCTTCGTCGCCCCGTAAAGCGAGATCGGGGCCGAGGTCGCAAACGCCTCGGTGACGCCCGAGGGCCCCATCCCGTCCGGAAAGGCGGGACCTTCCGGCCGAAATGCGCCCGACTCCACACGCATGGGAAGGGAGGCGAGGGGCGCGATGCTGTAGACCCGGCTCGTGCTGAGAAGAATAAGCCCCGAGTGGTGGCGCTTGGCGAATTCGAGGAGATTGACCGTTCCGAGGAGGTTGTGCTCGACCAGCTGGCGGGTACTCGAGAGGCCGTCGACGCCTGCGAGGACGCTCGGGTTCGCGGCGGCGTCGATCACCCAGTCGCAGGGGGGCAGGGCGTCGATGTCGCTCGCCGAGCGGAGGTCGGCGTGGACGAGCGCAGATCCCGAGCTTCTTCAGTTCGGAGCGGTTCCGCTCGCTTCCGGGGCGAATAAAATTGTCGAATCCCGAGATCTGGCAGGAGGGGTCCTCTGCGGCCAGTGCCCGCGCCACCGCGTTTCCCACAAAGCCGCAGATTCCGGATATCAGGATGCGCACGCCGGTATCGCCCTCAGTTTTCCGGCGGGGGAGGGGTTCCGGATGCGGCCTTCATCTTCGCCTCCTGGTAGGCCTTGCGCTGCTGGACCCCGATCTCGAGGAGATCGCTGACGAGCATTCTCGCTTCCCGCTGGTCCTGGGCCAGCTTTTCCGGGGTTGCGTTCGGTGCCGCGGCAATGGGGGAGGGGGCCTGGGGGGACGCGGCGGCGGCGGCGAAGGTTCTTGCCGCCGGGAGCGGCCCCGTCGATGCGACGACGGCCTTTCTCATCGTGAGCTCCTTCTTCGAACCGGCGACGACCACGACCGCCATGTCGCGGACCGGATCGTAACTCACGACGTGGATCCCGTCGGATTCGCCACCGACCGAGATCCACTGGCTGTGCTTTGTCTGCTGGGCAAAAATGCACACCTTGACATCGTTCCCCTCGCTCGAGGATCCGGCGAGCTGGTAGGACTCCGCGGCCGCCGCGGCGGCGCCGGCGGGGGAGCCGGCGGGTGCGAACGGGGAATCCGGGACCAGCGTCGTCTCGGCAAACGCGGTGCCGAGGCCTGCGCACGCGAGAAGCGCAGCGAGGTTCAGGCGCCGGCAGAGGCTGGGGAAAGGGTTAAGGACCTCAGGCATCAAGACCTTGAGACGCTAAGGGATTGGCTTGGATACGTCAAACCTGCGGTCTCGCCCTCCAGGCCTCCACAATCTGGCGCACGGTTTCGGGAAGCGACTGGGTGATGTCCCAAGCGGGGTAATGCTGACGAAGCTTCCGGAGGTCGGAGTAGTAGCAGATATGGTCCCCGATCCTGTTCTGCTCCACGTAGGTGTGGACCTGCGCCTTGCCGGTGAAGGATTCGGCCAATTTGAAGGCTTCCAGGATCGAGGTGCTGTTGGCCTTGCCGCCCCCGAGGTTGTAGACCTCTCCGATCCGCGGGGCCCCGACAAAGGCGCCCATGAATCGGGCGACATCGAGGGAATGGATGTTGTCGCGCACCTGCTTGCCCTTGTAGCCGAAGATCTTGTACTCGCGGCCCTCGAGGTTGCATTTGACGAGATAGCTGAGGAAGCCATGCAGCTCGACGCCGGAGTGGTTGGGCCCCGTGAGGCATCCGCCCCGCAGGACGCAGGAGGGCATCTTGAAGTAGCGCCCGTACTCCTGGACCATCACGTCGGCGGCGAGTTTCGAGGCGCCGAAGAGCGAATGCGTCGACTGGTCCACCGTGAAGGACTCCGGAATCCCGTTTGAATAGGCCGGATCGGCGTAATCCCAGCGGGTCGCGAGCTCCTTCATCGCGATCCGATTTGGGGCGTCGCCGTAGACCTTGTTTGTGCTGAGGTAGATGAAGGGCGACTCCGGAGACGCCCGCCGCGCCGCCTCGAGGAGGTTCAGGGTCCCGACGGCATTGGTGTCAAAATCGTCAAACGGGATGGCCGCCGCGCGGTCGTGGCTCGGCTGCGCCGCCGCGTGGACAATCACCGAGGGCTTCACGTCCCCAATCAGGGAAAGGACGCCGGCCCGGTTGCGAATGTCCATCTCGTGGTGGACGAACCCCCCGAGTTCGCGCTTCAGGCGCTCCTGGTTCCAGCGGGTGTCGCCCTGGGGGCCGAAGAAGACGGCCCGCTGGTTATTGTCGACGCCGTGCACGGCGTAGCCCAATTCGCGCGAAAAATACGCGCACACTTCGGAGCCGATCAGGCCCGAGGAGCCGGTCACGAGGATTTTCTTCGTCATGGAGGGCCCATATTGGGGTTTTTCGGGAGCCGTTGGAAGCGATACTTTGCGAGGGCGACCATCCAGGTGAGCGGGTCCCGGAGCATCGTGATCTTCTTGCCCTGCTTGAACGAGCGCGAGCGGTAGGATACGGGAATCTCGATCGGACGGTACCCGCGGCGCACGAGCTTGATCAGGAGCTCCCAGTCGAAGTCGAACCGGTTGCATTCGAGCCTGAGCCCGTCGATGCAGTCCCGGCGGAACACCTTGTACATCGTGAAGGGATCCCGGAGCCAGAGGCCGAGCGACGCGTTGATCATGAAGGTGAAGGTCCAGTGGGCGGCGTTGAGCGCCAGCGCATGCAGCTTCTGGTCCGTGAATTTCCGGATGGCCCAGCCATTCCTCGAGTGGCGGGAGCCGAGGACAAAGGCGTGGGTGCCCTCTGCGATCGGCGCCAGGAGCTTCTCGTAGTCGTCCAGGTCATACTCCAGATCGGCGTCCTGGATGATCACGATCTCCCCGGTGGCGGCGGCCAGGCCGGCGCGGACGGCATGGCCCTTTCCCCGGGGGGCCTCCTCCAGGATCACGGAAACACGCTCGCGGCCCCGGTATTCGAGCACGGCCTCCCTGGAACCGTCGGTCGAATTGCTCTCGATGATGATGATCCCGAGCTCGTAGCCGCTTGATCCGCTTTGCCAGCAGGGCGTCCAGCGCCGGGCGAACGGTCGAGATCTCGTTATAGACGGGAACGATGACCGAGACGGTCACCCCGAAGGGTGGGGTCAGGGCCATCTCGGCGGGAGGTCCCGGGAACGATCACGTTCGGCTGGTCTGTCGGTGGCGTTCATGCTAAGTGCAATGAATGGATGCTTTTGCTTCTCCGTCAACCCGCGGGGACGGTGCGGGTTACCGGGTGTTGAGGGCCTTGGAGGCGGGGGGTGCTTGCGCTCGCCCTGGCGCTGTCCCTCTTCAGCGTGCCGGGCCGGCCCGATTCGAATTTGGACGCCTCCTGGCAGCAGATGCTGATCTATGCCCGCGCCCATGGCATCCCGTTCGGCCGGGGCCTCATTTTCACGTGGGGCCCCTGGGGTTTCCTCTGCAACGGCTACCATCTCGGGAGCACGGCCGCGGTGCCGATCCTTCTATGGCAGACCCTGGGCCAACTCCTGATTGCCTGCGCCCTCGTTTACCTGACGCGCACCCTCCCGCTGTGGCGCCGGCTCGTGTTTGTCGCGCTCGTCATGACCCTTCACTGGCTCTTCCTGGACGTGATCTACTTCGTCCTCATTTCGCTGATCGCCATCGCAGGCCTCATGGAGCGGAAGGTTCCCGTGTTCCGGATCCTCGTCTGGACCCTGGCCCTCGGCTTTCTGTCGCAGCTCAAATTCACGTACTTTGCGATCGCGTCGGTCGCCGTCCTTGCGGCGACGGCATTGTGGGGGGTGCCGGCTCTCGTGGGGGCGCGCCGCGGCGCTCGTGCTCGGCTACACGTTTGGAGTCGCCGCGTCCTGGGTCGCCGCGGGTCAAAACCTCGACAACCTCTATCCCTATCGTGCGCCGGAGCATGGATATCGCGACCGGTTACGCGGATGCCATGGAGCTTGACGAACCCTGGGGGGCCTTTCTCTGGGGCTCCGCCCTCGCGCTCCTTTGCGCGCTTTTTATCTGGCGGATCTGGCGCACGGTGCCCGACCGGGCGTATGCGCTCGCCGTGTCGCTTTCCCTCGGCTTCACGCTTTTTGTCATGTGGAAGGAGAGCTTCACCCGGGCGGACCTGGTGCCGCTGGGCGGCCACATCCTGGGGCTCTTCACGTTTGTCCCGATCATGGCGCCTGCGGTCACGGGGCTCCTGTTCCCGGCGAGGCGGTGGCACTGGTTTGACGGCGCGGTCCTCTTCTGTGCGGTCGCCCTCGCCTTCATCGACAGGGACTACTACCGGCAGGGTCCCAGGGTCGCTTGGGAGCGGATCTACGGGAGCCTCCACACCCTGCCGAAGATGGGCTCCCTCCCGTCGGAGTGGCAGGCCTCGCTTGAGGAGGCCCGCAAGGCCGAGGCCCTGCCCGCGATTCGCGAAGCGGTCGGCGGGGGCACCGCCGATGCGTATGATTTCAATACGGGCGCCGTGATCCTGAACGAGATGAGGCTTTCCTCGCGGCCGATCTTCCAGAGCTACTCGGCCTACACGCCGAGCCTCGAGGGATGGAACCTGCGCTTCTACCAGTCGGACAAGGCCCCCGACTACCTCCTGTGGAGCGACGAGCGGGTCGACAACCGGTACCCCGGCCAGGACGATGCCCCGATCATCGCGGGGCTTGCGGGGCACTATGAGCCGCTCTTTCCGGAGGCGGGATATTGGCTCTTCAGGCGGACAAGCCCGCTCTCGAAGGCGCCGCTCGAGCGCCGCTTCCTCTACCGCAGGAAGGTCCTCCTCTCGGAGGAGGTCGTCCTCCCGGCCGAGCGCACCCAAGCCGTCTGGCTTGAGGCCGACCCGGTCCCCACGGGACTCGGGCGATTTCGGAGCGCCGTGTACAAGCCTGCGATCATCAATATCGCGGTCACGGACGACCTCGGGGTGCGGAGCGTCTGGAGGATGGTGCCGCGGATTTCGAGGGCAGGCCTCCTCTTGGTGCCGAACCTGATTCAGAGCGGCGACGTCGCCTCCCTCGCAAGAGGCGAGGCGAGCTCCTGGGTCAGGTCGTTCCATTTCGAGGCTCCACCGGGCCAGGAGGAATTCTGGAGCCACGTCGATATCGGGCTCTTTGACCTGCCCGGACTTCCGCTTCGGCCCGTGCCGCCCATCCCGTGGCTCGTCCAGCTCGGCATCCTCGACAGGCCCGCGGTTTCGGTGACCTCCGTCGCCACGCAGCAGGTGATTGAGACGCCCGAGGGCCGCGCGCTCCTTCTCCACGCGTCCGGCGAGATGATGTTTGCCGTTCCCAGAGGCGCGAAACGCATAAGCTTCGGATACGGACTCCGGGAGGGAGCCTACACGCAGGGCGGGCACACGGCCGGCGTCACCTTCCGCGTCGATCTCGCCTATGACTCCGGCAACCGGGTGCATCTCTGGAGCCGTTTGTTGGATCCCGTGGCGCGAAGCGAGGACCGCGGGAGCGCAGCACATCGATCTCGACCTGCCCCAGGACGGCCCTTCGCGTCTCATCCTCCGCACGGAGCCGGGTCTAAAGGACGACAACCGCTGGGACTGGTCGTACCTCTCGCACCTCCACTTCCTCGCGCCCGAAAGCCATTGACCCGCATGCAACCTGTTCCCCAGCAAAGACAAACCCGATCGGCGGACGCCCTCGTCCTTTTCGCGTCGGGCTGCCTCGCCCTGCTTCCCTATCTCGTCTACCACGACTTCTTCGCGCGGCTTTTCTGGTTCGGCGACGAATTTGACCTGATAGACCAGATCGACCGCCTCGGCCTCTGGAAATGGATGTGGCTCATGTTCGCCGAGAATTTTGTGCCGCTATTCAAGGGGCTGTGGGGCGGGGAGGTCCTTCTCTTTGGAGGCTCGTATGCGGTGATGATCGCGACCCTGTGGATAACCCATGCCGTCAATGTGGCGCTCCTTGGGAAAGTGATGCGCACCTGCGGCCTTTCCTGGACGGCCGTGTTTTTCGCCCAGGTTGTCTTCGGGCTTACGCCCGGCAATATTGAGACCCTGGCGTGGTCGGTCCAGTGGTCGGCGGTCCTGGCGATGACCTTCATGCTCCTGGCGCTCGACGTCTTCTTCGCCTCCCAGGCCAAAGGGGCGTCGCTCGCCTGGATCTCCGCGAGCGCGCTGTCCTTTTCGCGGGGGGTGCTGACGGGCCTCCTCCTGGCGGCCGGCGCGCTCTTCCCGCGGGAGGGAGATACGGCCTCCCGCTTCCCGCGCCGCGTGCTCGCAGCCGGGGTGTACCTCGCGCCCTCGGCCATTGTGGCAATCCTGATCGCGACCCTGGCGGCCGGGAATCACCAGCACATGGCCGGGCATGCCGGCGATGCGGCTGCGTTCGGGACCTGGTACTGGGCCCTCAACCCGACCCATTATCTTCTCTCGGTGGAATCCGTGGGCTGGCGCACCGTGACGGCGCTGGGCGCGCTGAAACTCGCGGTGATCGTTTGCGCGATCGCTCAAAGCCGGGGGCGCGCCCGCCTCCTCTTCCTCCTCCTCGTCGCCTTCGACCTCGGGAACGCGGTGCTTCTCGGGATCGGGCGTTACCACACGGGCTTTCCCGCGACGATGTCATCGCGGTATCAATATTCCTCCCTGATCGGGATCGTCCCGCTCGCGGGCTACCTTTTCTCCCGGCTGCTGGAGCGCCTTCCGCTTGCGAGGATTGTAAGCGGCGCCCTCGTGGCCGGCCTCCTCGGGGCGCTGGGGCTCTCCATGCTGAAAGCCTGGTCGGGCGAGGCCGATTCCTTCACCCGGTGGAGGGGGACGGATTCGCGCCGCACGATTCTCCAGGACCTCTCAACGAACACGCAGGCCGTGCCGGGAATACCGGGAATGACCATGGACCGCGCGCGGGAGCTCGTCGGAAAATACCGGCTCCACTAGGGGATTCGCAAGGGACTCGGTGAGAAGAAAACCCTTCGGTTGCGGTCCCGAGAGGTTCAAATCCACCTCGAGGCGCCTCACAAAGTATTAAACTCCAGTGAGGTATAGCACAGGACTTGACGGATTTGGCTCAAATCGCGAAAGGCATCCAAATCGCAATCCAGAGGCGAAATCGGTACACGAGCCAAGCTCTCAGGAAATGCTGCCAAAAAAACCAAACGGGGCATAGGGCCAGTGCGGGTCGGTCTATTCAGGTTTCCGGCCGCTCACCGCAATCAGTTCGTTCGGGAGGCTGTGGAGGCGGATATCGGCGAACCCCGCCCTCGATAGGTAGGCGCCCAGCTCCTCGCGCGAGGAGGACATGCTGATGTGCGCGGGCCTCCGGTCGACCGGATAGCTGTAGCTCTCCATGAAGATCTTCCAGCCGGTTTCCGTGTCCAGGGGGAAGTTGTCAAAATAGCAGCGGCCGCCGGGGCGCAGCACGCGGAAGGCCTCCTCGACATAGCGGTAGCGGTCCCATTCGAGGAGATGCATGAAGACGATCGTGCAGTAGACCAAGTCGAATGAATCCGCCGGGAATTCCTGGAGGCCCACGGTCGAGAGTTCGACGAGGGTCGTGTTGGGCCGCTCCCTGAGCCGCGCGGCGGCGTGGCGGAGCATGCCGGAAGCGATGTCGGCGCCGAACCAGTGGAGGCATTCCCGGCTGAGCGGAAGTCCCACCCGCGCGATCCCGCAGCCTATTTCCAGGATCACATCGTCGGGGGAGAGGCCCACGGTGGACCTCAGGATGTCGATGGTTCCCCGCGCGGTGAGTTCAAGCGTGGCCTCGTCCGTGTGGCCGGCCACCGCGAGCGACGCGACGTCCATGTCCTGCGCCTGGAGTTCCCAGACCTTCTTGTACGCGGAGCGGTCGCCGAGCGGCGAGCGGCTTGTCCGCCACCTGAGCTGGGCGTCGCCGTCACTCATGTCACGAATGGGGCTCGCACCAGATGGACGTCCGCATGACCGACCTCCACTCGGAGCCCGCAAGCTGGGCCTCGAGGCTGAAGGAATGGCGCCCGGGCGGGGTCTCGAAGGTGATCTCGAAACCCGGACGCGGGTTCTGCGGCTGGGGGGCATACCGGGCGACGACTTCCGGCTCCTCGATTCCGCACCGGCCCACGAAAAGGCGTCCGTCGAGATCCACCCGGACGCCGGTGACCGCGCGTCCGTCCTCCGGCCAGGCCCAGCCGCGGAGCGTGAATACCGCATCGCGGTAGACCCTGAAGGGCGAGGTGTGGAGATAATAGGTGAACGGAGCCCCGGGCACGGGGTCCTTCCCGGCCGCCTTGGGGGGGGGGAGTCGACGCCGGCCCCCGGCAGGAATCTCCGCCACCAGGGCCTCCTCGCCAGCGCGAGCTCGGCCTCGAGCGCAAGCACCCGGGCCTCGGCGGACTCGATCTTGCGGGTCAGGATCTCCAGGTCGGCCGACGCCTCCTGCTCGCGTTTGATGAGGGCCGTGCGCTCCTCCCGGAGCACATGCAGGTAGGTATTGCGCTCCCCGCGGTCGAGGAACTCCTGGATCATCTTCGCCCGGTACTCGGCCTCCCGGCGCCTGACCGAGTCGAGTTCGGCCTGGAGGGCGGCCACGCGCCGATCGGCATCCCCGTTCGGGCTCACGGCAGGTGGTTCATCCATGGTTTGCGGGTCCGCGAAAGGTAGGCCGGCGAGAAGTCCTCCCCGACCAGGGTGAGATTCGGATTATAGGAAGGGTCGGACATCAGGAGGCTCCCCCAGGTGTTCATCATATAGTCGATTTCAGCCTGAAAGCGTGCCTTTTTCTCAGGGGTGTCCTCGACCCCGCGGGTCGCCGACTCGTGATGATAGAATTCCGCGAAGGGTGTCCAGAGGTTTCGGTAGCCCGCGGCCAGGAGCTTGCAGCAGAAGTCGACGTCGTTGAACGCGATCGCGAGGTCCCGCTCGTTCAGTCCGCCGACCTCGAGGAAGCGGTCCTTCCGGATGAGGAGGCAGGCCGCGGTCACGGCGCTGTAGTTCTGGACCAAACGGAGCCGGTTCTTCTGGCCGCTGTCCCCCCGGGGAAAGTCCTTGAAGGGATGGCCGGCGACCCCGCCGAGGCCGAGCACGACCCCGGCGTGCTGCACGGTGTTCAGGGGGTAGTAGAGCATCGCGCCGACGGCGCCGATCCCCGGGCGGACCGCCTGGCTCACCATCTCCTCGAGCCAGCCGCCGCTGATGGCCTCGATGTCGCTGTTGATGAGGCCGACCACCTCGCCCAGAGCCTCCTTCACGGCAAAATTGTTGATGGCGGAGTAGTTGAACGGCGCATGGTAGCGCAGCACCCGAACGCGCGGGTTTTGGCCCTTTGAAAGTTCGTCCAGCCAGGCGACCGTGTCCGGGTCGTCGGAGTCGTTGTCCACCACGATGATCTCGTAATTGGGGTACCTGGTGACGGAGAGGATGCTCTCCACCGCCTTGCGGACCAGATTGAGCGAGTTGCGGGTCGGGATGATGAGGGACGCGAGCGGCGCGGGCGAGGGGAGCGGGTACTTGATCCGCCAATGGTCGCCCGGCACCGACAGGATCTCGACCGATTCGCCCCGGCGCTTGAAATGGTCCTCGAGGGCGAGCCGCGCCGCCTCGACCGGATACGCCTTTTCGGCCAATTGGAGCGCGGTCGAACCCGGGGCCGCCCTCCAGTGGTAGAGGATCTTCGGGATGTGCCGGATCGCGGAGGCGGGAATCCGCTCGATGGCCCGCAGGTTCAGGTCCCAGTCCTGGCTTCCCTCGAAGCCCTTCCTGAACCCGCCGATCGAGCGGATCAGCTCGGTGCGGTAGACGGAGAGGTGCGAGGTGTAGTTCTGCCCGTAGAAAAGGTCCGGATTCCAGTCCGGCTTGAAATACGGGTCGAACCTGCGGTCGTCCATGTCGACCTTGTCCTCGTCCGAATAGATGAACTGGACGTCGGGATGGGCGTCGATCTCGGAGGCGACCTCGTAGAGCGCCGTCGGAGCGAGGACGTCATCGTGGTCGAAGAGCGCCACGAATTCCCCTGTGGCGAGACCCAGGGCGGTGTTGGTCGCCTCGCAGATATGGCCGTTCTGCGGGCGGTAGACCACCTGGATGCGCGGGTCCTTCGCCGCAAATCCGTCAAGCACGGCGCGAACGTGGGGCTCGGTCGACGCGTCGTCGGCGATGCACAGCTGCCAGTGGGGATAGAGCTGGTCGATGACCGATTGTATCGACTTTGAGAGGAGGGCCTCCTCCGTGTTGTAGACCGGCATCACGACCGAGATCACGGGCCGCGCCTTGAAAGCCGCGATGTGGTCCCTGATCGCGGCCCGGTCCGCCTCGCCCAGCGCCTCCTGGTGTTCGCACCACTTCTCATATTCGCTCTGCTCGGTCGGGTCGCCGGCTTTCCCGACGTGGACCTGGGTCTGGAAGAAGGGATTCCATCCGTCGTCATGGAGCACCTCGATCGAAAGCGTGTGGTCTCCGAGGCTCGTCGGGACATCGACCTTGATGCCGCTGTATTCCGACTGCTTCATCCCGGTCGAGGCGAGGACATCGAGGCGCTTTGAGCCGTAGATTCCCTCGATCGTCCGGTCCCCGAAGACGGCGCGCAGCCCGCGGATCGGCGCGCCCGAATTCTCGTAGCACCAGCCGAGGATGAGGAGCTTGTTCGAGGCCGTGTTCCAGGACCTCGGGTGGTCGATGTTGAAGGTGTAGGCGCGGGGCGCCGGGGCGAGGGCCGAAGCGGGGGGCGCCGCGGGGGCTGCTGGCGCTGGGGAAACCACCGGAGTCGGCCTGGGCGGGGCCGCGGACGTGGGCGGCGGGCCGGGGGCCTCCTTTGGGCCCTTCCGCCCGAGGAAGCGCTCGATATCGCGGAGCGGCGCGGAAAGCTTGTAGGAGCGGGACTGGATGATGGATTTTAGCCTCGCTTCGCGCGCGTTGAGCTCCGCATCCATCTCCAGAATGCGGGCCACAAGCCTCGCGTGCTCCGCGGACGCCTCTGCCGCCGCGGCGTCCGCCGCAGCCGCCCGCTGCGCGGCTTCGTCCCGCTCGGCCCGCGCGATCCTCTCCATCGCGGCGATCTGGGCCTCGAGATTCTGGATATGTTTATCCGTCAATTTCTTCTGAAGCTTCATCTGGCGGTCCAGGAGATCGACCTTCTCCTCCAGGTTCTGCGCGTGCTGCTTCAGGAGATCGCGCTGGAGTTCAAGCTGGTGGGCCCGGTCCTCAAGATTCTGGACGTGCTGCTTCGTCAGCGTCTCGTGGAGCCTCATCTGCTCCTCCTGCGCCTCCAGCCTCTTCTCGAGATTCTCGGCGTGCTGCTTGGTCAGGTCCCGCTGCAGGAGGAGATGGTTCGCCTTCTCCTCGAGGCCCAACCTGACGGCGTCCCGGGCGGCGACGGCCGCGGACGCGCGCCCGTCCTCGCTCTGCACGAGGTCGGCCAGGTCCTCCGCCAGCGCCGAAAGGTCCTCCCGCCGGGCGCCACCGGCCTTCGCCGGATGCAGGGCGTCGGCCAGGTCGCGCGCGGCGATTGTGAGATCGCTCCCCGCGCCGCCCGGGATCTGCGACCACCGAGTCCGGATCGGCCGCGAGAGCACCTGCTCGTAGGTCTTCAGGAGCCCCGCTGTGTTGGCGGCGAGGTCAAAGTGGCGCCTGGCGAATGCGGCGCCGCTTCTTCCCGAGCCTTTCGGCGAGGCCCGGCTCCCGGAAGACGCGCGTGCAGGCCTGGGCGATATCCTCGGGAGTACCGCTCGAGAGGAAGAGCGCCTCGACGCCGTCGCGCATCTCGAGCGCGATGTTCGTGGGCGGAAGGACGACGGGGCGAGCGGACGCCAGGAATTCGGGAAGCTTCGACGGCAGGCGGTAATCGTTGAACGGCCCGGGCCGGCCCGGCTGCACGAGGACGTCGGCCTCGGCGAGAAGTCCCGGGAGCCGGGCTTTCTCAATGAAACCCAGGTCGAGCACATGGGTCTTCACATCGTCCGTCAGGCTCTCGAGGAATTGCGGCCGGTTGAACCCGGTGCGGACGAGCCGCGTCGGGATTTCCCTTTGGTTGAGCAGCCGGACCGCCCGGTAGAGGTCCAGCATCTCGGGCTCGTTTGCGAAGGTGTTGCTTCCCGTGAAGACGATCAGCTTTTCGTGCGGAGCGAGCCCAAATTCCCCTCGAATCTTCGGGTCCGCCTTCCGGGGGAGCAGGTACACCGGATCGACCCCGGGTTTCAGGACCGACCAGGGGACGCCTGCGGGGACAAAATCCTTCAGCCGCTCCACGATGACGGTCACCGAATCGGCGAGGCGCAGGAACGTCCTGTGCCGGACCGGGTGGGGCAGCCTGTCCGAGAGGACCGAGTCGAGCTCCGCGAATCCGAGGGAGCGAAGCTCGCCGATCGGCCTCTGGGCGAATCCGGAGACCAGGAACTCCTCGTTGTCCTCAAGGTGGATCAGGAGGTGGGCGCCGGGGCCGGCCACCCTCTGGTACGAGACGACGAACTTCCGGACAAACTCCCGGGGGGTCCACGCGTGGATCAGGTCCGCACCCCGCCCGTCGGGGAAGGGCGAGGGGTGCTCCAGGAGGTCGTTGTAGAGGGCCGGAATGAAGGCCGGGCCCGACAGGGCGGACACGGTGTCCTTTCCGGAAGGGACCGCCACGATGCAGGCGTGGCCCAGGGCGCAGAGGGCGTTCGCAAACCCGCCTATGTGGTTCAGGCTGTTGGTGGTGAAGTCGCCGTAATTGACGAAAAGGATGTTCACTGGCGGGTGGCGACGTTGGACCCTCTAGTAAGGCTTCAGCGTGCTCGCGGCGTCGCCCACCTCGGCGGACTTGGGCAGGGGGAGGTTTGCAAATCCGCCGGCGTACCGCTTGACGACCGCGTCCCAGGGCGTTGCGCCGCGCTGCGAGCGGTTGGGCGTGAGGCTCCATTCCATGATGGCGGTGGCCATGACGCACGGATCCGAGATCGGCAGCTCGGCAAACGTCTTCTCGCGGACAACCAGGGGGGAATCGATCGAATCCATCCGCCCGCGGAATTCGGCGAGCGCCGCATCGTCGGCGTCCGGCGTGCCGGCCGGGGCGAACGCCTCGCGGGCCTTGTCCGCCTCCTGCGTCTGGCCGGCCTCGGCGTAGAGCTCGATCAGCTTGAGTTCGCAGGCCCGCCGCACCGGCGCCGTAAGCCGGGCCGTCGCGAGATACGACGTAACGCCCTCCAAACGGCCCGAATCCGCCCCGTACTGGAGGTAGGCGAGCTGGGCTTCGACCGGGGCGGACCGGTCGGGTTCGTTCCCGAGCGAGGCGCGGTAGACGGCGAGGAGCGGGGCCGCCGCTTCCGGATCGGCCGCGAAGAGCCTCGCTGCGAGCGAGGGGACGTTGTCCCGAAGGGGCGTATTCTGGACGACCAGGTGGACCGTCTGGATCGCGTCCCTGAAGGGGATCCGCAGACGCTCATACCGGCGGATCAGGATGTCGCGCTCGACTACTCCCGTGAGCGCCGCGGCGCGCACGGCCGGATCGGGGTGGCCGTCGACAAATCGGGTGAGGTCGCCCCGGGGTTTTCCCTGAAGCGCGAGGGCCTCGGCCTGCAATGCGTCGAATCCCGCCGCCTTCCGTTCAGCGGGCGACGTCGAAAGCGTCAACTGCTTCACGATCGGATCGCTTCCGTAGAAGGCGGCGACCCTGAAGATGCTTCTTAGCAGGATGGGCCGGTGGGCGGCCAGGACGGGGAAACGCAGGGCTTCCCCCCAGCGCTGCCGCCGCGCCATGACCTCCAGAATATTCGCGAGGGCCTCGTTGCGCTTCGCATCGCTCCGGTCCTCGTTTCGCCCGTAGAGAAAGATGGCGCAGTTGACGTCGTCGAAGGCCCCGAGCCGCTTCAGCTCAAGGTTGTAGAGGACGCGGTTCTTGAAGTAGTCGAGCGCGAAGGGGCCGACCTTCGGGTTCCCCTGCGCCAGCGCCTTCGCCGTCGGGGAATCCGCATAGACCCGGCGTATCCGGTCGATGTTGGACTGGGCGCGCTTCCAGTAGAACTGGAGATAGGCGTAGGAGTAGTCCCCCTCGGCCATGTTGTTGACGTAGGCGTTGGCCTCGTCGTAAAGGCGCGCGGCCTCGGCGTTTCCAACCTCCGGGGTTGATCCGTCAAGATTTGCCGCGATGGCCGGGGCCGCCAGGGCCAGGGCCAGGCAAACGTAACTCAAGGGGCGCGTCCGAGTGGGCATAGGGAGACAGGCGAACCCCTACCATTGCAGGAGCCCGCCGGGGAGGTAAATGACAATTGGGCCGCCTTAGAGCGTGTAGCCGCAGTCCGCGGCGTCCTTGGCGAACATCTTTACCGTGTCGAGGGAGAGCTCGGTCAGGTCCATGGCGAGCATCTTTGCGGCCTTTCCCAGGATGTCGTGGGGCACCGTGATGATGGCGCAGCCGCATTCCTCGGCCTGGAAGATGTTGAGCACTTCCCGGGTGCTCGCCCAGAGGAGCTCCGCCTTGTCGTGCCCGGCCAGAAGGGCGCCCGAAGCCCGCATGAGGGGCACCGGGTCGACGCCGGTGTCGGCGATCCGCCCCGCGAAGACCGATACGACCGAGGGAACCGCCGGATTGAGCGCCTCGGCGACCCCGGCGACCTGCTTAAGCGTCAGGATCGCCGTGATGTTCAGCTTCACGCCCTGCTTCGCGAGCTCCCGGATGAGCGGAAGCGAGGATTCCCCGCGCGAGTTCGTGATCGGGATCTTCGTATAGACGTTCTTTGCGAGCGCCGAAATCTTGAGCGCCTGGCGCTTCATGTCGGTGAAGTCGTCGGTGAAGACCTCGAGCGAGATGGGCTTCGCCGTCACGGTCTTCAGGATGTCCTTCGCGAACGCCTCGTAATCCTTGATGCCGGCCTTCTTCATGAGGCTCGGGTTCGTCGTGAGCCCCTTGATGTAGGGCTTTGCGTAGAGGTCGAGTATGCCCGCCTTGTCGGCGCCGTCCGCATACAGTTGAATCTTCAGGTCATTGAGGGTCTTCATTGTTTTGTGCTTTTATTGAGGTGACCGTTGGAAACCGGGCAAGGAGATTAGGTCCGGCAAGCGGTACGGTCCGCGGCCAGGATGGCCGCCGCCGCCTCGGGAAACGTCTTCACGGTGTAGTCGGGCTCGGTGTCGAATTCGTCGGAATAGCCGTAGTCAATGTACACGGTCCTGACCCCGGCCTTTTTCCCGCTCACAATGTCCTTCCAGCGGTCCCCGACCATCCAGGATCGGGAAAGGTCCAGATTGAGCTCGCGCGCCGCATCGAGGAGCATGCCGGGCTCGGGCTTGCGCCGCGGCGCAAATTCGCCCCTTCCCGGATCATAGGACACCTCCACCCGGTCGATCTCTGGAATCTGCCTAAGAAGGAGAGCATGCATCGCCTCGATGGTTTCCCGGGCGACGAGGCCCCGTCCGACGTCGGGCTGGTTCGTCGCAACGACGAGGACGAATCCGGCGGCCTTGAGCGCCCGGCAGGCCTCGGGCGCCCCCTCGTAGAGGCGGAACTCGTCCAGCCTTTCGGGCGCATAGGGCTTGCCGTCGCGCACGAGCTGCACGTTCAGCGTGCCGTCCCGGTCGAGGAATACTGCGGGGCGAGACGCCATCCGATCAGGGCTTGGCCGCCACGGACTCCCATTTGGTCTGGTTCACCTTGAGGTCGGGGTGGGAGACGAAAAGGTGCCAGACGACCGCCTGAAAGGCCTCGCTGTGCGGGGTGACATTGTTGGCGTTCACGGTCGGAATGATGACGCACGCATCGGCGACCCTGGCCGTGTAGCCGCCGTCCTTGCCCACAATCCCGATGATCCGCGCGCCGACCTGCTTCGCGAGCTGGAGGGCCGCCACCAGGTTCGGGGAGACGTTCTTTTCGACGTTGCCGCCGCCGACCGAGAGGATGAAGAGGCAGTCCTTGCTGTTCAGCTTGCTGACCCGGAGCCATTCGACGAAGACGCTTGCCCAGCCCTCGTCGTTCGTGCGGGCCGTGAGTTCGGAGACATTGTCGGTCGGCGCATAAGTCTCTATCCCGGCGATCTTTCGAAAATCGTTCACGGCGTGGGACGCATTGGCCGCGCTTCCGCCGACGCCCAGCATGAAGAGGCGGCCCCCGTGCTCCCTCACGGCGCGTAATTCGGCGACGCATTTTTCGCAGTCGGCCGGGTTGATCTTGGCCACGATCTCGGCCGTTTCCTTAAGGTGTTGTGCGGAGTAGGACATGGGGGGGAAGATGCAAAAGCGTCGGGTAAATGCGAGGCGCCAGTGGGGGTCCTAGGACGGATTTTTTAGCAGGTGATCGAGTTCGCTGAGCCCCGCATGGGAGCCGATCTCGTAGAACCGCTGGGTGACCTCGAAACCCGCGAGTTCGCCGCGGGCAAGGAGCGACTTCTGGACATCGGCCAGGTCGACGCTCTCGCCGCGGGGAAAGGAATCGAAGGCCGGTCGGCGAAAGACCCCGAGCCCATAGTCGATGTGGCGCATGGCGGGTAGCTTCGTCTTCTTGTCATAGGCCCGGATCTGCCCCCCCTCATACCACACATTGCTCGAGTCGTACTTCTCGCGGTTCTCAAAGACCGTCATGAGGCCGAGCTTCCCGGATTTGAGGAAGGCGTCGCCGACCGCCCTGTAGTCGATCGGCAGGTAGCTGTCTCCGTAGAGGACGTAAAAGGCTTCGCCCAGGAGGGGGAGCGCCCGGATCAGCGCCCCGCCGGTGCCGAGGAGTTTCGGTCCGTCGAAGGAGTACTCGATCTTGACGCCCCATTTCGAGCCGTCGCCGTAGGCCTCGACAATCCGGTCCCCGAGGTAGCCGACGCACACCACCAGGTGCCGAAGCCCCGAATTCCTGAGGAGGCGGATCTGATGGGAGAAGAAGGGTTCGCCGGCCACCTCGACCAGAAGCTTCGGCACCTTCTCGGTGATGGGCTTAAGCCGGGTGGCGAGGCCCCCGGCGAGGATCGCCACGGGAAGGTCCTCCGGATTCATGCGGAAGGGCGGGCGGCCCGAGGCCCGGTCGAGGCGGACGCTGGCGTCCCCTGGACGGGGACCTGTTGCCGGTTGGGTGACGATGGCTGGCGAGGCATTCCCTGGTCAGTTTTGCGCCACCACTTTCGTCCCTTCGAAATCGAAGCGGAAGCGCACCTCCTGGAGGCCCTTCTCGCGCATCGCATGCCGGAGCCTCGTCTTGTCGCCCGCGTAGAACATGAGGAAACCCCCGCCGCCGGCCCCGATCAGCTTCCCGCCCAGGGCCCCGTTGGCCATCGCGCAGTCGTACCACTCGTTGATGCGGGGGTTGCTCATGCCGGAACTCCGCGCCTTCTTGCGCTGCCAGTGCACGTCCATGAGCATGGCGAGTTCCTCGAGGCTCCCGCTCTCGAGGCAGGCGAGCGACTTGTAGCCAAGCTCCTTCGTGAAGTGCAGGTTCTCCAGCATGGACGCATCGTTCTTCTTCGAGCGGTCATTCTGGTCCTTCAGGATCGACGAGGCGCTCCTGGAATAGCCCGTGAAGAAAAGGAGCAGGTTGTCCTCGAGATTGTAGAGGGTCTCCTCCGAGATCTTGCAGGGGCGGTACTCGACGCGGCCGTCCTTGTGGAAGGTGAAGGCCGTGATGCCCCCGATGGCGGCGATGTACTGGTCCTGCTTGCCGATCGGCTCGCCCAGCTTGTTGATCTCGATGTCGCAGGCCTGCTCGGCCAGCTCCGCCGGGGAGACGAGGTTCTTCTTGTAGGCGTGGAGCGCCCTGAGGAGCGCCGTCGTGAAGCTGCCCGAGGAGCCGAGTCCCGTGCCGCCGGGAATGTCGGCCATGGACGTGAGCTCGATATGGGGGTCGGTGACCCCGACAAGCTTCAGGGCCTCGCGGACAATGGGGTGCTCGATCTTGTCGACCGAGGCGACGCGCTCCAATTTCGAGTACTTGACGATGATCTCCTCCTGGAACGTCGTGTGCTTGGTGATGTAGACGTATTTGTCGATCGCCGCAGCGATCAAGAAGCCTCCGTGCTCTTTGTAGTAGCTCGGCAGGTCCGTGCCGCCGCCGCCAAGGGATACGCGCAGGGGGGAGCGTGTGATGATCATGAGGAAGAGGGGTAGCCGCTTTTCCGGTAAATGGCCTCCACGATCTCGAGGGTCCGGATGCCTTCGCTAAGGCCCGGCACGGGCGTCCGGCCGAGGCGGATGTCCTCGCAGAAGGCCGTGGTTTCCAGGGCCCAGGACGCGTCGCCCTTGGGGAATTCCCAGGAGGTGGTCTCCGGAGGGCCCATTTCCGGGAGCATCCGGTAGTAGGTGAGGCGCTCCGTTCCGTAGCTTCCGCCGAGGCCGTCGATCGCGAGTTTCCCGACGCGGCCGTAGATTTCGAAGGAGAAGAGGTTTTTCCACTCGGTGCAGCTGACCTGAAGCCACGCCGTCTGGCCCGCCTGGGTCCTCAGGGACAGGAAAGCATTGTCGTCGACCTTCATGTCCCAGAAGAGGGTGGAGGCGTGCCCCTCGATGGTCGTGAAGTCCCCGAGGTAGGAAAGCGACAGGTCGATCAGGTGGACCCCCTGGTCGATCAATTCGCCTCCGCCGGAAAGCTTGGGGTCTGAGCGCCATTCGCGGTCATAGCCCTTTCGGCCCCCGTGGCCGTAGCGGCCCCGGATGAACATGAGGGGGCCGAGGACGCCGGAGTCGGCCAGCTCGCGGGCCTTGAGGAGCGCCGGGTGGTAGCGGTGATTGTAGCCGATCCGGACGCGGACGCCCGAGGCGGCCGCCGCGGCTGCAAGTTCCCTCAGTTGACCGGCAAAGAGCGCACCGGGCTTTTCGACAAGGACGTGTTTGCCGGCCTTTGCGGCCTGAAGGGCGATGGGTGCCAGGGATGAATTCAAGGTCGACACTATGACAGCGTCGACCGCCTGATCCGCTAGCGCGTCCCTAAAATCGGTGAAGGCCCTGCAACCCGGATGAGCCTTGGCGACCTCCGAAGCGCGCGCAGGGTCCACGTCGCAGGCCGAGGCGAGCCGGACCCCCGAAATATGGGACAAAGCCGAGGCGCGTTTCTTTCCGATCAAGCCGCAGCCGACAATGGCGAAAGCCAGTGGCCGATCAACAGGTTGGGTCATGGAAGCAGCGGAGGGTGACACCCTTCGATGGCATTGCAGGGGCCGGGGCCCCTAGCAAGGGATTAATTCCTTGTACGCGAGGCTTGTCAGGCCTTGGAGGGCCCCGATTATCTGGGAAGATGTCCCTGGAAACCCCGCCCGCGCCCCTGCCGAGGGCCAAGCTGCGGGAAGTGCTGGTGGGGCTCGTGTTGGCTCTCGTTGTGGGAGCGTTCTATCTCTGGACGGCGGAGAAGCCGGGAGATTCCTGGCTCATGACCTCGAAGGACCCGGAGGGCTATTACCCCTTGGAAACCGCGGGGTTTCGCGCGGGGCACCTCTACGCCGCGATCACCCCCATCCGGCGCTCCTTGCGCTCAAGGACCCCTATGATCCGGTCGCGAACGCCCCGTACCGGGTCCACGACATGTCCCTCTACAAGGGACATTATTACCTCTATTTCGGGGTGACCCCGGTCCTGATCCTCTTTTGGCCGTTTGCGGCCTTGACCGGCCGGTACCTCTACGAGTCGGTCGCGGTCGCGCTTTTCTGTTCGGCCGCTGTCTGGGCCGGCATGGGCCTCCTTTACGCCGTCCGCCGGCGTCATTTTCCTGCAGCGCCCTTCCTTTTCCTGGTCGCGGGCTGGGTGTGCCTCGCATGGGCGACGCCATTGACGCTGCTCGTCGAAGGGCCCCAGTTCTACCAGGTCCCCATTTCCTGTGCCATCTTCCTCCAGGCGCTGATGCTCGCTTCAGTCTACCGGGCCCTTCACTCGGAGAAGCGCCTTTTGGCCTGGCTCGCCCTGGCCGGTCTCCTTTTCGGCCTCGCGGTCGGCGCACGGCCCAACTACCTGGCGTGCTCCTTTGTTCTCCTCGTCCCCGTCTTCCTTCACCCCGGGGACACGGGCGCGGGACGGGACCGGTCGAGGACCCTCCGGAGGCGGCTTCTCGCCGCCTTTGTCCCGGCCGCGGCCTGCGGGATCGGGCTTCTCGCCTTCAACTGGGCCCGATTTGGATCGGTGGCGGAATTCGGCATGCACTACCAACTGGCCGGCGAGAAATTCATTGCGCTGAAACAGATGTCGGCCGGTTTCCTGCTGCCGCACGCGGCCTATTATTTGTTCAATGCCGGCCTCTGGCAGTCCTACTTTCCCTTTTTCGCGGCCCCGATGGGGCAGCCCTACGGTTTCCTTCGGTATCTGCCCTGGGCCTGGCTCGGGTTGGCTGCCTTCTTGCGCTTCCGGCCGGACGAGCCGGGAGAGAGGAGGGGAGGAATCCTGATCTCGGTGGCGGTCGCGGGAGCCTTTATTGGGAACCTCGCGTTCCTCGCCTGCTTCTTTGGCACGACCGCCCGTTACCCGGGAGATTTCGCGAATGCGGGCCTCATCCTGGCGGGAATCGGGGCATTGGCGCTTGGCCAGCAGGCGAAGCTTGCCCGCCTATCCTGGCTCGCGGGGTGCGCCAGTGTCCTGCTCGCGGCCGTCTCCCTCTTCTTCGGCATGGCCGTGTACACGGATTGGTTTCCGACGTCGGATTATTTCACCCGGGTCGCCCGCATCGTGAACGGGCCGGTTTACGCCTGGCAACGCTCCCACGGCGAAGCGTTCGGCGGACTCCGCATGGAACTAAAGCTACCCGATCATCCTCCCGAATTGCCCGAGCCTCTCTTTGAGACCGGCCGCCAGCCGGACGCCCGGGATTGGCTCCAGATCGAATACCTGCCCGAAGGGCATGGCACGCCTCGGCTTCTTTCATGCCGGGACAGGGCTCTTTTCCAGCAGCAGTTTCCCCGTCCCCCCCGACCGGAGGATCGTCGTCGAGGTGCGCTGCGGCTCGCTCCTGCCGCCCTTCAGCCATCCCCTCTATTGCGGATTGGACGCGCTCGGAGTTCGATTCGGCCAAGCGCGACCTACAGCTGAAGGTCGACGGCGTCGAGGTGCTCCGGACGGCCCTCGACTGCTACGCGTCATCGCCCTTGACGCTCAGCCTCGGGCGGCACACCTGGTTCACGGGCGGGATGCAGCAGGGCTTTTCCGGCGTCATCCTGAAAGCCACCCGGATGCCGCTTGAGAAACCTCCAAAGGTGGCGCCGCAATTCACAAAGCCCGCGCCGATTGAGCTCACGCTCTTCCTTCCGACGGCAAAGGGTGCCGGAGCCGACCCGCTTCTCGTCACGGGAAGCGGCAAGGAGAGCGACCTTCTCTACTGCGTCTATGACGGGGCAAATCGCCTTCGGTTTGCCCTCGACCACTTTGGCTCCGGGGGGCCCCGAGAGCGAATGGGTCGCGTACAACCCCTTGGTGCCGCACGAGGTCAAGATCTGGATGGGCTCCATGGCCGGCGCTTCTTCCTCGGAATCGGCCGAGACGGCCCTGGCCGCTCCCGACAGGCTCGTCGTGATCTTTGACGGCCGCGCGCTCCTCAATGTCGACCAGGTCTTCTATCCAAGCACCCCGGAAACCGTGATCCTTGGCTATAACGCCTATGGGTCCACGGCGGCCGGCCGGGAATTCTCGGGCCGGATCGCCGGCGCACGCCAGGTGGACGCCGGCACATTGCCCTCCATCTCGAGAAGCGGAAGCTACGGCGCCGTCGAGATGAGCGTCGACTTTCCCATCGGCGTCATGGGAACCCAGGAGCCGCTCGTCGTGACCGGCGTCACGGGCGCGGGGGACTTTGTCTACGTGCGCTACCTCGACCCGAGGCACCTCTCGATCGGGTTCGATCACTGGGGGATTGGCGGCATCGTCGGAAAGCCGGTCGAGGTCGACTACGGACAGACCCACCGGCTCGCGATTTCATTTTCGTCCCTGTATCCGCCCGGTTCGCCTCTCAACAAATCGAAGGCGGTGCGCGTCACGCTCGACGGGCGGGTGGTGCTCGACGGAGTCTTCGCGTGCCACCCGTCGACAAGCGATGAGATCAAGATCGGCAAGAACCCGATCGGGGGATCGACCTGCGGTCCCAACTTTACCGGATGGATCGTGAGCGTGGAGCGATTTCCGGAACCCAGGCCCTGACACCGGCCCCGCTTGCGGCTTGTCACGGCTCCCCTGATACCCCTTTCCTTGGACGAATGCGATTTATCGAGGCGCTAACCCCCCGGCGGGCCTCCATCCCTGAACTCTGTCGTGTGGCAATCCTGGTCGCGGCCTCGGTCGCGATCATGTACCCGTATCTGACGGGTCACCTGATTGGCGGCGTCGACGGGCGCTGGTACGGCTACATGCTGGCCGACTATATTCAGCAGGTCCGCCACGGCCGGTTCCTGGTGACCGTGGGCCAGGGCGAGTACGCCTGGAACGGCTCGGTCCATTTGTTCCGCTCGGCCCCCATCTACATGCTCGTGGCCCGCGTCTGGGATTTCCTCACCTTCAGGCAGCTTGGCCCGTTTGCCCTCCAGCACCTGACGGTCGTGACGAGCGCCGCGGTGGGCGGCGTGGGCTTCTATGCCTCCGCGGTTCGGTTCATCCCGAACCGGCGCTGGGCGGCCCTGGGCCTCTCGCTCCTTTACCTCGGCACCCCCGCCTGGCTTTCGACGGTCCTTCGCTCGGAGGCGTACATGTCCTACATGGCCTTTTCGGCCCTGCCGCTTGTCCTCTACGGGAACGCCCGGACGGCGCTTTTTCCGGACGGGCGCGGCTACATTCCGCTCGGGGCGGGCCTTGCGCTGGTCTGGATGTGCCACCCGCCGATCGCGTTCCTCTCCACGATGGTGACGCTCTTCCTCCAGACCGGGCTCATCATGGTCCGGGGCGTCGTGTCGTGGAGAAACCTCCTCGCAGGGGCGGCCGCCTTTGCCGTCCTCGGGGCCTTCTATTTCGCATCGATGAGCGAGCTGCCGAGGATCGACCACGCCGATTCGATGCGGGCTGAACTCGTGCAGATCGTGGGTCTCTCCCTGTTCTTTGTGGGAGCCGGACGCCTGGCGCTCCGCCCGCGGGCGCCGGGATGGGCCGTGTGCGCGGCCCTGGGCGCCCTCGTCATCGCTCTCACGAGCAGGCCCTGGCTCTGCTGGATCGGGGCAAGCGCGGCCGTGTGGGTTCTCTGCATCGGTGGATTCCGGGTGACCGGCAGGAAGGACTTTGAGCGCCACGCTTTTGTGCTCCTTTTCCTTTCCGGGCTCGCCGGAGCCGCGATCGCCGAGGCATGGGTCGGCCGCGCAGGGATGTTCACGCCGCCGCTCAATATCCTGGCCTCCAACACGGCCAATTTCATGGACTGGATCCGGCCGCTCAAGACGCCGATGGACCGGTTCCAGATATTTCAGCCGGGCTTTGGGCTTATCGCCGTCTTTTTACTCTGCGTAGCCTCGCTTTTTGGGTCGAGGCCGCCGGGGGCAAAGCTGTTCTTCGCGGCGGCCGTTGGCCTCGTGATCTGTTTCTTCAGGGTTCCCTTGGTCAGCAATTTTCTGCTGGGCCGGTTCCCGGTGGATTTCATTGCCATGTGCGGGCTGCCGCTTGACCTGCGCACGGCGCCGCTGATCGCCAGCGTGACGGCCATGGGCGGGGTGGTGTGGCTTGCGACGGCGACCGATCACGGACGGGGCGCGCGCCTCGCGACGGGCGCCCTGTTGGGCGCCTTTGTCGTCTGGAACGGCCTCCAATGCGTTCCCTTCGTGCGCCATGACTATACGGTCATAGCCAGCGCCTCGGCCACGGACAAGAGCCTCCGGACCGAGAATGCGATGCTGGACGCCTACGCCTATCTTCTGCTTCCCATTCCGACGTATTTTTCGCATGGGAAGACCGACCCGGTCCTGGAGAGCCGCTTCCTCGATGCCTCGGGGAAGCTTCGGATCGGTCCCATGCAGGATGCGGCCGTCATGGAGGCGCACGGGGTCACCCAGATCCGGCTCACCTGCCATCCGCTCCCGAATTCGACGACATGGTTTGCGGTCGAGCCCAGGATCACGGTCGAACCGGGCGAGCACCTGCTCCTGCGCTTCGAGTTTGATCCGGCAAGGGATTACAGCGGGTACATGATCTTTGAGGCCGAACATTCTTACCGCGAATACCATCTGCCGGACTCGGGCCTCGAGCATTCGTTCGGGGTGGGGGAGAAGCGGACCAGCGTCCTGTCCTTATGGAATTCGGGAACGACACCGGAGCATTACAAAGTGACCATTGCCGGTGAGCCGGGGAACAGCCTGCTCCACGACGGAGGCTTCTTTGCGAACCTTTACCTCTCAAAATTGGACCCATCGAAGCTGCCGATCCGGCTTGATTCATTTCTTCCCTACCGCGCCCAGGTCACGACCGAGCAGGGCGGCCTCCTGGAGACCTTCCGTGTCTTTATGCCGGGATACCGGGCGACGCTCGACGGCCGGGAGGTGCCGGTGGGGGTATCGCGCGATCACCTGGTCACCGTGCCCGTACCCCCGGGCGTCCACACGGTCGAACTTCGCTTCGTTGGGACCGCGAGGCTCTGGATGACGGCCCTCGTGAGCGGGCTAGGCTGGGTATCCTTCCTCCTCTGGCCTCTCGTTCGGGTTCTCCGAAGGAAGGCGTCCGCCGCCTGAATTCCCCCATGTCGACGGCGTTTTTTCCGTTTCCTTAGCCATCGCCTCCATGGCGAGGCGGGCGCTTTAGGCGCGCACCGAAGGCCGAAGTTATCATAGACTGGGGACCTTGATGTCCGATCTGCCGCGAAATCCCGCCCTTCTCGAAGGCTACCGAAAGGTCTTCTCCGGGCGGATCCTGCGTTTTGCCGCCGTGGGCGCCGTCGTGACCGTGTTCTTCATGGCGCTAAACGCGCTCTTCGGCCGCCTGGTCGGGCTCGGCCCGGAACTTGCGTTCATCGTCTCCTATCCCCCGGCGCTCGTCCTTCACTTCACGCTGAACAAGCTCTGGACCTTCGGAGACCGCAGGTCGACGACCCACCACCAGCTTGGGGAATACCTCTTTTCGGTCGTCGTGACGTTCCTGATTCAATGGCCGTCCTTCCTCCTGTTTCACAAGGCCATGGGACTGCCGGGCTGGATCGCGGCGGGAGGCGCCAATCTCCTTCAGATGTCCGCCAGCTATGCGCTCCTGCGCTGGAAGGTCTTCCACGCCTCAGGGGTGGAGGTCGGGAGCGGTGCTCCGGGCAGCCCCTGGCACCGGCTTGCGATCCTGTTCGTCCTTCTTGGGGGCGTCGCCCTCATTTACTGGACCGCGATGGCAGGCTGGGGCCCGGTCGAATTCGGAAAGACCGAGCACGACTACTACAACATGCTCGTGGGCGGCTTCAGAAAGGGCTCGCTCGCGATGGACGTCCCGGTGCCGGAGGCGCTCAAGCATGCCGAGAATCCCTGGGATCCGGCCAAGCGCCCCCTGGGGATCGCGCTTCACGATGTGAGTTACTTCCGGGGGCACTACTACCTCTACTTTGGCGTCGTTCCGGCCGTCCTCCTCTTCTGGCCCTTTAGGGTGCTCTTCGGATCCGACCTCCCCTTCATTGCCGCGACGCTTTTTTTTGTGGCGGGCGGCTTCCTCCTCTCGAGCTGGCTTTGGCTCCGGATTCTAAAGGACCGGTTCCCGCGATCGAGCCTCCTGACAAAGCTCGCGGGCCCGGTCGTGCTGGGGCTCTCCGCGGGGCAGCTGTGCCTCGCTCGCCGGGGCTCGATCTGGGAGATGCCGATAGCGGCGGGCCATCTGTTCATGCTCTGCCTTGTCGCCTCGGCCTACCTCGCCCTGCAGAGGAGGCGGCCCTCGTGGGCGCTCGCAGCCGCCGGGCTTTCGCTCGGCCTCGCCATTGGCTGCCGGCCCACGCTTGTGGCCGCGGGCCCGGCCCTTGCGATCCTCGTTCTCGCGGTCGGATGGCGGGCTTCGGACGGACCGGGGGTGACAGGCCGAATTCGGCCGCTCCTCCTCGCGCTCCTCGCGGCCGGGCTCCCGTTTGCGGCCGTCTTCTCCGGGCTCATGGCCTACAACTGGGGCCGATTTGGGAACCCGCTTGAATTCGGCCTCAACTATCAGCTGACGGCTTCCTACGAGGCGAAAGCCCACCATTTCCTGCTGAGTTTCCTGCCCTACAACCTGCAGGCCTATTTTCTGCAGGCTCCCCAATGGGGTCGCTATTTCCCGTTCCTGCATCCGATCTCCTGGTCGAAGATCCCCGAGGGCTATTACGGGATGGAGTTTGTCTATGGTGCCTTGGTCGTGTGCCCGGTCATCTGGTGGTCGGCGCTGGCGCTTGGATTCTTCGGAAGGAAACGGCCGAATGGGGAGACGGCCTTTGCGGCGATCCTCCTCGGCCATGGCGCTCGGGACCTCCCTTCTCCTTGGCTGCTTCAATACGGCGGCGGCCCGCTACGTGGTCGATTTTCTGCCGTGGTGGCTTTGGCTTGCGCTCCTCGGCTGGGCGTGGGTGGAGCGGTGGGCCGCCGACCGTCGGAGTGGGTTGGGGAGGGGACTGGTTCTTCTCCGCTCGGTCTTCGGCTTCTCTGCGGCGGCCACGTTCTTCCTCGCCTTCCTTCAGAGCGTTGCGCTTCACGGGCTCCTCGAGAATCGAAACCCTGCAGCCTACCACTCCCTGGCGCGGGTCTTTGACGCCCCGGCCGGCGCCTGGGAACGCCTCCACCACGAGCTTCCCGGGCCGGTGGTGATGGATGTCACGTTTCCGGTCGACAAGGTCGGGGTCCTCGAGCCCCTCCTCGTGTCGGGCGTTGAATACGAGGCCGATTATTTCTTCGTCTATTACAAGCAGAAGGGGGTCATCCGCCTCGGCTATGAGAGCGCGGGCGATGCGCCCGTCTACAGCCCGGACATCGTGGTGGAACCAGGGCGGTCGTACCGGCTGAAATTCGAAGGAGGGGCCCTGTATCCTCCGGACGGACATCCGGTCTATTCGGGCTGGACGGCGGGCCAGGTCCATGCGGCCAAGAGCTGGCTCAAGATCTCAGTCGACGGCCGGCCCGTGGTGACCCAGCAGAGGCAGCACCACGACGGCGTCCCGGAATTCCTGCAGGTGGGAAGCGACATCCGAAGCGCTGCGCTCGGGCGGAAATTCACGGGAACGATCGCCCACGTCCACCGCGAGGCATTGATCCCGGCTCCGGAGATACCCTGGTCGGCGGGGGACATCATCCTGAACCTATCGATTCCGGAGGAGATTGTCCCGATGAGCCAGCCGCTTGTCGTCGCCGGAAAGGCGGGCTCGGCGGAGCTCGTGGGGCTCCGGCTGACGGACGCAACCCATTTTGTCCTCACCTACGAAAAGTGGGGCGGCGGGTACTGGGAGAGCGAACCCATTGCCGTTCCCGCCCGGCGCGAGGCGGTCTTCCGGATCCGGCTTGGCTCCATCCTCCCGGTGTCGGGCCCCTATCCCCAGGGGCTCTTCAACGATCTCCTCATCGTCTGGATGAATGGCCAGCCGGTCTGGTGGAGGAACCGGGCCGGCGACATTGGGCCCAAGCCGCCGGTCGAGGTCCTTACCAACATGATCGGTTCCTCGGCCATGAGGAGCTCCTATGAGGGGACGCTCCTGTCGTGGAGCCGCGAGCCGATTCCCAATTGGAAGCCGGGCCCATTTGAATCCCTGGAGCTTGACCTCACGGGCCGCGGCTCGGGTACCGAGCCCATCGTGGCGACGGGTGTGGCGGGCAAGGCGGACGTCCTCGGGATAGAATGGCTGCCGGGAAACCGCGCCCGGCTCCTTCTGGACCACTGGAGCCACGGGGCCTACTCGAGCCCCGTCTTTGACTGGAAACCCGAGCTCATGCACCACCTGAAGCTGACGCTTCCCTCGTTTGCGGCGCTCGACAACCCGGGGGTTACGAAGGGAACGGGCCTCCTCCGCGTGGAATTGGACGGGACCTTGATCTGGGAGGAGCCGGTTCTTTTCTACGGGGCCGCCTCCGCAACCCTGACCTACGGCCGGAATTCGGTCGGTTCCTCGATGACCACGCCGTCCCTTGGATGCCGCTTGGGCGACATCCGCCAGGACTATCCTGCAAAGTAGGCTGCGTCCTTGCGTCCCTAGAAGCTCATGCCCCGGTCTTCCGGCAGGATCCGCCGGAGGGTGTAGACGTCGCTTCGGGTCAGGTTGGCGGTCTGCTCCGCAAGCCCCTTCCAGGGATCCCAGGGAGCGCTGAGAAGCTTTCCCGTGATCCCATCGCTCTTTGGCGACAGGAGCCACTCGACGAGGTCCAGGGCATGCTCGAGCGAGGCCCCGCCTCCGGCCTTCTGCTTTAGCGCCGAGTCGAATTCCGCCTGGCCGGCAATGTCGGGCCCTAGGCGCAATGATCTCGTCCGTCAGCCGGGTCGCAATGGCGCCCGGGGCCACGGCATTGATATCGAGAGGCGCCTGGATCTCCTCGGCTGCGATCGTCTCCACCAGTCGGACGATGCCCGTCTTCGCGACGCCATAGCCCGAGAAATTGGGTCGCGCCTTGGTGGCGCCGCCCCCGGCGAAGCACACGATCTTGGCCCTCCGCGGAGCCCGGGAAAGGAGGCTGTACGAGGCCCGGATCGAGTTGAAGGTTCCGTCGAGGTTCGCGCGGATCGTCGCACTCCAGCGGGCGGGATCCGCCTCGACCGCGGGCCCGACCTCACCGTGCGACCCCGCGCAGCACACGAGGCCGTCGATATGCTCCCACTTTGCCGCAACCTGCTGGACCGCGAGCTCAATCTCCGCCCAATTGGCCACGTCGCACCGGGACGAGTTGAAGGTGCCGTTCCTGCCGGCGGCGAACCCGGACTGGTCCGAGCGGGCCAGTCCCCACACGTTGTGGTCCTCGCTGACGAGCCGCTGGACCAGGGCGCGCCCTATTCCCGTGCTGGAGCCTGTGACAAGGATGTGCATTTTAGTCCCTTCTAAGCGGCACGGCATAGGCGGCCAAGACTTTGGGCGCGCCTCCGGTCTTCTCCGGGGAGTGGTCCAGGATCCAGTAGGCGTCCACCCTGGGGTATTTCCGGGTGGATTCGTCCTGGAGAAGGACCTCAAAGGTGATCCGGGTTTCGGAGCGGCTCACATCCCGGCGCACCGACACAATCCGGAAGCGTTCGCCCACACGCACCACGTCAAGGATGCGAACCTTGGGGAATTCCGCCCCGACGTTCGCAGTTTTGACCTCCGCCGGCAGATCCGGAACGGTGTCGACCGCGCCGAGGAGCGGCCAGTCCGTGTCGTGATCCTTGAACTTAAAGATGTAGCAGTCGCGCTCGACAATGAATTCGAGGCCCGGCAGGGACGTGTAGGGGGCTAATCCGTTGACATACGTGGTCTTGACGGAATGCATCTGCAGAAATACGAGGGCCGCTATCCCCATCGCAGCAAGGACGGCCAGGATCCATTTCATCGGAGGAGCCTAGTCCAATTCGCTTTTGCTTGGCGACGGTTTTCGTCGCGCCTGAGGGGATAGAAGACGGCCTTTTCCGCCTTGGCCGCTATGCCGGTCGGTCGGCGGAATCGATCCAAAGCACGGTGACTTCGCCGAGCCCGAAAAAACCTCGTATTTCGACGATCCGCCCCGCGATAATCGTTGCCTCCCGCAACCGTGACGAACCCCGCCAAGCAGTCCTCCCCGCGCAGTGTCCTGATTGTCGGTGCGGGCCCCGCGGGACTCACCGCCGGATTTGACGCCGCGAACGCGGGCTGGAACGTGACCGTGCTTGAAAGGGATCCCGAATACGTGGGCGGCATCTCGCGGACCGTCCGGCACAAGGGCTATCGTTTTGACATTGGGGGACATAGGTTTTTCAGCAAAAGCGCCGAGGTCACCCGGTGGTGGAAGGAGCGTCTCCCCGATGACTTTATTCAGGTGCGCCGCATGTCGCGCATCTATTACCGTCGGAAGTTTTTCGACTATCCGCTGAAGCCCTGGAACGCGCTCAGCAATCTAGGGCTCTTGACGAGCATCCGCTGCGTCCTGAGCTACGGCTGGGCGCGCCTATTCCCAAAGCGTCCCGAGCGCTCGTTTGAGGACTGGGTCTCAAACCGGTTCGGACGGAGGCTTTTCGCCATCTTTTTCAAGACCTACACCGAAAAGGTGTGGGGCATTCCGACGAGCGAATTGAGCGCCGACTGGGCCGCACAGCGGATCAAGGGTCTTTCCCTATCAAAAGCAGTCCTGAATGCATTCAAGGGAAAGGCCGATTCGGACGGTGCGGTCATCAAGACCCTGATCGACACCTTTTCCTATCCGCGTCTGGGACCCGGCCAGATGTGGGAGCGGACCGCTTCGGAGATCGGGCAACGCGGAGGTAGGGTCGTGATGGGAGCGAGGGCTGTCGCGATCCATCACGAAGGCGGCCTTGTGACGTCGATCGATTCGCGCGGGACGGACGGTGCCCTCCAATCATTCCAAGCGGATCAGTTCATCCTTTCCATGCCGCTCCAGGAGACCGTGCTCGCCTTTGATCCCCCGCTCCCGGAAGCGTCGCGCGCCGCCGCCAAGAGGCTTCGCTACCGCGACTTCATCACGGTGGCGCTTGTGGTGGAGGGCGAGAATCCCTTTCCCGACAACTGGATCTACATCCACGAGCCCGGGGTGAAGCTGGGCAGGATCCAGAACTTCAAGAACTGGAGCGAAGCGATGATCGGGCGCGAAGGCACGACCTGCCTCGGCCTCGAATATTTCTGTTTCGAGGGCGACGGTCTCTGGACCTCGGAGGACGAGGCACTTGATCGAGATGGGAAAGCGGGAACTCATCGAACTTGGGCTCCTCAAATCAGGTCGGGTCGTTGACGGCGCCGTTGTCCGCGTCGAGAAGGCCTACCCGGTATACGATCCCGGCTACCAAGCTAATATCGACATTGTCCGCGCGGAGCTTGCCCGGTTTGGAAACCTTCACGTCGTGGGCCGCAATGGCATGCATAAGTACAATAACCAGGATCACTCGATGATGACGGCGATGCTGGCCGTGCGAAACCTCGAGGGGGGAAATTTCAATCTCTGGAACGTCAATACCGACGCGGAATATCACGAGGAGGAGAGCATGCCGGGGTCGGCCGCAGAGCGAGGATCGATCCGGGCGCCTTACGCCAAGGAGATTCTAACCCGAAGGTCTTAGGAATTCAGCGCCAAGGCCAGATTTCATGGGTTTAGCTTAGACCTGGCCCCGCATATCCATTCCTGATGGTTGGGAGTCATCTCCCTTGGGAAGGAGATTGGTGACTTTTGCTGGCGGCCATCACCAATCGAGACGTTCGGCCGAGATAAGCTGCCCAAGAAACTGGGGCGCCGTGCTAGAGCCTCCGATTGAGTTGATGCCAGGAGTGATTGAGGTTGGGGAAGCATCGGTGGCGTATGCGTTTCCTTCCAGGACGACAATGCCGTCCAATGTGATGCGCAGTTTTGACTTATAATCTGCACGATTGTTTGGAGGGACGTGTGCCCAAAGAGGATCGTTCAGCGGAGGATAAAGACCCCCGTGTTCGATCTCGATCTGATGCTCGAGGTTGAGATCAATGGCCACCGTGCGCGAAGTTTCGCCGCCGTAGCCCCAGCAATCGTGACTAAAGGCCACCGTGCCTGGCTTGGGATAAAACGCGTAAATAAAATCCCCTTTTCCAGGTGTCCCGCTCACCAGTATCGGATCGTGGTATCCGTGGGGAGGACCTGCAGGGAAGCGGACTCTCAGGCGCCATGGACCATAATGGAGGCGATTGCGTGCGCTCGAAGTCAGCTCGGAAGCTGAAGCAGGTACCGGAATCGCCTCGGTGATGAAGCCGCTGAAAGGTTTCAGCCCGGGATCAGCGTTGGCGGGCGGGCTGCCTGCGATGGCAAGGGAAGGAGCCCCTATGAGGCCGTCGGTTGATCCGGAGAGGACCAAGGCATCGTCCAGATAGACTTCGAAACGGGACCGTTGTTTGGAGGTGGGGCTTACCCGCCAGGAGCCAATGCTCCATAGGAGTCGATGCGGGCCGATGGATAGCGAAGGTAATGCCGGGCCTTCTCTGTCGGGCTGACCGGTTGTCCTGAGGACGAAGGCGATCCTTGAATTGGGAAGATGATTGATCACCAATTGGGTGCTTCGTCCCCGCGAGTCTGACGCCGATAAGAAAACCTCTTCGTCCCCGGGACGGAGGTTGGGCATGGCATAAAAAGCGAAGTCGATGGGATTGGTCATCCAGCTGCCGTTCAAAGGGGGCGCCGGCGGCGAGAGAGCGAGCCTCCGCGATGAGAGGATCTTTCCCGTAAAAGCTGGGGCACTGACACCCGGTGAAACGCAGTTTTTTCCCGGCAGTGCCGGGTCCCCATGGGAGGAATCGAAATCAAGCGTCGTGTGATAGACAGGGCTGTCATCGAAGTGGATGTCGACCTGTCCCAGCGTTTCCTGCACAGCAGCTTCAGGCCATTGCCCATAGGCCGGGTGCGATTCCGGCGGCACCAGAGGCCCAAGCCGGATATCAATCGTGTGGTTAGCTGAATAGTCCGTGGGAATTGGTTCAGACAGCCAATGCGTGGATCCTGTCTGGAAGAATCCTAAGCGAATATGTTTAGGATCCGTGTAATGCACAAAAATCAACGCCCCATCGGAAGGTTTATCCGGCACGGACAGAATGGGTTCATAGGCGCCGAGGCGGTCCTTGGGAAAGTCCAGGACGAGTCGCAGTCCACCCGCCGGCGGTGCGTGGGTGGCATCCCAGGCAAATGCGGGGATATTCATGACGCGAGCGAGTGGCCTGAGCAGTCGGCTGCGCATGGGTCGACTCACGCTCCAGGATTCAATTTGAATCAGGCTGCCCGCAAGAACGCTTACTCCAAGCAGAGTCGCGAGAATCGATCGGCAAGCCAGGCGCCTGCCATAATGGTGATCAAGCGCAAGGGCGCAGACCCCTCCCGCGAGCACGATCCCCGGCAAAAAATCGACCATGTAACGGAGAACAGACCCAGAGAAGAAGCACCCGGCGACGAAACTGAGCCCACAGCTGAGCGCAAGCGCACGGAGCCAGCCCTGCAACTCACGGCATGCGGGTACGCAAATGAGCCCGACTGCGAGCCACGCAATAGGGAGCGCACAAAAAATTCCGAACGGCTCTTCCGGGCCCCGCAGCACAAACGGGAAATATCTATTCAGCTGAAGCGGATTCCACCCGTATGCTTTCCAAGCGCCTGCGAGATACTTAGGGCCCCAAAAGGCGATGTCTAACTGCCTCGAACCACTGAGCTGATATTTCTGCCCAAACTCGAGCGCGTGATCGAAACGCTTCACATTCATCCACAGAAGGCAGCCGACCACCAAAAATATGGGTGCGATTGCGGCTATAATGATCTTATACTTCTTGCCTGGCCACGATCGGATTGCCGCCAACAGCACGAATACGAAGGCCGGGGCCCAAAGGATGTAATTCGGGCGTGCGCCGACGGCCAATGCCAGCGCCAATCCGCACACGAGGCTCCATTGAACGGTTCGTTTTGGAGTAATTACGGCTCTCAGTGCGGCCCACCACGCGATGCTGTAACAGGCAGCAGCGCAGGATATTGGGACTCCGTAAACGTGGTTATTTGCGGATAAACCCAAGAGTAATGTACAGGCCTCAAGGCACAGAACCGCAAGGATCGCTGTGGAACAACCTGCCATTGGAAAAAACACACGGCGGGTCGCGAGAAGGATCCAGCTGAAGGCTGCAATGCATACGACCCCAAAGAATGCGATCGCGAGGGATTCGCTCGGCCACCAACCCGTTGCCAATTTAATCGGCGCAAAAAAGAGAACGACCGGCGACATTCCCCAGTAAAAATAATATTTTCCCCGATAAAGGCTGATGTCCTGCAGCCGGTAGGGCTGATTGAGGGCGGAATCGTAGGGATCAGGGAGTGAGAACAACTCGGGCCGTGGAGAAATCTTCAGGGATAGCTGGCCCGATAAGGCAGCATCGGTCGCATAATGGTAGTAGTTGGTAGGGGTGGTTGTGAATACCAGGCCGCCTGCCGCTTCGCGCGCTACAAGAAACTCGAGAAACGCAAAGAGGATAACGGCGGCAAACCAGAGCGCCACGTCGCGTCTAGCCAAAGCAGGGTTCAACCTATCAGGCGGCGTAGGGGACATTTCGGATAATGAAGGCTACGCTGGGGCGAAGGGTCGTCGCATTCGAGAGGAAATAGAGAAGAGAAATCTTACGCTGGCGAATGGGATAGCGGGCAAAGGAGCATGACTTGCTCGGCGCGGCGCATGACTAAGGCCTATCGACGAGCGATTGGCGAGCAGGCGCGAAGTTCAATTCGCTATCGAATTCCATCCCATTCCGCGGTGCCCGAAAGTCCTATTACCAGCCAAGGCTTAGGAGGCGATTCGCACAATACGGCTCAATGAAAATGCGGATTGAGCGCGCTTGGCGTTCCACGGGAAGGCAGGCCTTGGCCCCATCCGCTGCAGGAAATGCACGATCCACGTGAAATTCGTATCTGCCGTCGAGCTGCCGATCCGATTCTCGAAAAAGGTCACCTGGCCTGGGCCTGCCGGGTAGGCGGTCGTAGCCGAAGAGATCACGGCCTTTCCGTCCGGAAAGACACGCACCATTGAGCGAAGGCGTCACGGTTCGGCCGGATCCTTGGCCAGCGAACTCACCCGTTCTTTTCTCCAATATAAACCCCTAGGAGGCTGAGTCCCATTCCCAGGGCCAGCCCTACGAATGCGCCGACGGCGGCCGATACGGCCAAAGACTTATAGAAGCTTCCGGTTACGGGTTCCATGCTGATCTGGATCGCATCCGCATATTGTTGTTTCGCGAAATCAGCCTGAGTCTCACGAATATTCTTGATCAGTTGATCATAGGCGGGCTCGAGATTTCTAAGCGAATCTTGCACCTGCGCGACGAGGGCCGAGGGATCCTCGCCTTTTCGATCCATAAAATCTTCAATGTCCTTACGCCTCTCTTGAAGCTGTGCTTTCTCCGCCTGGATGCCTTTGACCTTCAACCCGGCGTCGAGTGCCTGGCGAATGAGGAAATTTGTGGAATCATTCTTGAGAAGAGAATCGATCAGGCTCTGATCGATGACCGGTGCGTCGGAGCGCTGTTGATTCGCCTCGGATTTGATTCCCAGCACGTAGTCCTGCGCCCGGGCCTGGGATTTGGCCAGCAGGTCATTGATAACCTTTTCGTCCTCAATGGCCTTTTGTTCCCTGTCCTCAAGCGTCCGCAGGGAGTAATCGATCTCAACAAGGGCGTTTGCGCGATTCCGTGACAAGCCGTTCTGCTGGATAAGTCCCAGGGTCTCGTCCATCCGGGTATCCGAGAAAAGCTTCGTCTGCGAGAGCAGGTCGCTGAATGTAAGATTGGTCGTTTGGGAGCGAAACGTCTTGGCCTGCTCGAGCTCAAGGTTGAGATAGGCCGTGATATTTTGAATTTCGGCATCTAGAACGATCCCATACTGGTAATAGTCGGCTCTGATGCAGCGATTCGAAGGCGTTGCCGAAATCCCGTGGGAATCGAGGAATAGGTGCGTTGGAATTTCTCCTGATAGGCGTTAACAATCGCAATCAACAGGCGCTCGCGTATCCGAGCGCCCAACGGGATTTTGCGCGGGAGCGTTAAGGTGACCAAGTATTCGTCGGGAATGTACGGGCCGGGCGTTCGGCCGGTGGCGCGAATGCGGTCCTGCTCTTTGGTGACGCTTGCCGGCATGATCCCCTCGACACTCAAAGCCGCGCGCACGGTGGTTTGGAGGTCTTCATTAGCATCGAGGCCCAGTCGTTTGAGCGCCTCAGTGATAATATCGGGGGCTAGCAAATCATCCGGCTGAAACGTTGAGTTATCTGGATATTCGCCCTTTGCGTAGCCGTTAAAGGAGAACATCACCCTCATCGAGGTCGTGGCGGTCGTAACGGGACTGACCAAAAGAAAGATGAGAGAGGCGACCGCCAGGCCCAGCGCGGCGAGCCCAAGGGTGGGTGCGAGGCCGCGGCAGAGACGCGCGGCCACCTCGTGCAGGTCAATTCCCTCGTAAGAATCAATTTCTTCGGTTGATGGAGAGCTCGATTCGTCTGGATTTGCGGAGGTGGATGGGGAAACGGTGGCAAGACTCATGAACAAAAGGATATGTCGGCGTCCGCGCCGAAGAGAAAAAGTCGGACCTGGAATGGCCCGAATCCATCAACCGTCCGATCTCTCGGGAGGCAACACGCGCACTATCCAAGTATCGGCTCGGATCGCAATAGGAGCAGCTCACTTTCACAATAAATTCAGAAATCTAATGGGATTGTTCAGCGTTCGGGACCAAGGACCGGCGTCTCCCATGCTCTAGGCTTTTCAGAAGGACGTTTAACTGCACTCGGCCGGAATTGTTCCCGGCCGGACAACTCCGCGTTTAAGGGAACGCAGGCCTTGGGCCCATCCTCTGCAGGAAATGCACGATCCCGGTGAAATTCGCATCGGCCGTTGAGCCGCCGATCCGATTCTCGAAAAAGGTCACCTGGCCCCGGCCTGTCGGGTAGGTGGTCGTGGCCGATGAGATCACGGCCTTTCCATCCAAAAAGACGCGGACCTGCGTGCGGAGGCGGTTTGCTCGGCCAGCGGGATCCCGTCCCATGCGGGGTCGCCGGCCTTCGAGGGATAAAGGGCTCCGGTGCTGATCCAGATCTCATGGGGCGCCTGGTAGTCGACGGCGATGGGATCGCTGACAAAGGCCATACCGTTCCAGTGGTCGAGCCCGAGGCGCACGTGGTGCGCATCCTCGTAGATGATGTAGACAAAATCCCCGGCCCCGGTGACTCCGGTCGTGAGGAGGGGCTCGTGGCGTCCCGAGCGGTTGAGTGGGAAAGTGACCACCAGTTCTCCCATTCCCCAATCGCTTGGGAGCATGGGAACGTCGGAATTAGGCACGGACGAAAGCGTCAACTCCTGACCCGTAAAACGCGCCTCAGCTCCCGGGGTCGAGGCGGAATTGACGCCCGAATGCAGGATCGGGACACTCCCGACATAACCGGAGTTTGCGGTTCCGAGGATCTGCCTCCCATCAAATGAACCCGAGAGGGCCAGGGGACGCGCGTCACCTCCTCCTGCCGATGGCCAGAAATCGACCCGATGGGCTTCTGTCGGGTCATAGGCAATGTCGGCCGATTCAAAAGGACGGCCATCGTTGCCGGCCAGCGAAAGGCGGAGCCTTCCCTCTGCCAAGTACGTGACGGCGCATAGGCACCGTTCCATCCCGGCGGCCACCCCAAGGAGCGGCTCGGTGTGTCCGTCGCGGCCAAAGGGGAAACGGGCTTCAAGGCGGGCATGCCGGCTTGCGGGCAACATCATGATTCGGGGGATGGGGAGGCGCTCGACCTTCAGGACCTTCCCCAGGAAGTCAGGACCGGTCAGGGAGCCGAATACCGTGTGGCCCACAAGAATCTCGGAGAGCTTCGTCTTGAAGCAATCGGCCACGGCGTGAATCTCCGTGCTTCCGTTTAGTTCGACCCGGAGTTCGCTTCGCAGCCGGTTGGCCTCATCGGGCGCAAGCGCCTTGATTCTCGGATTGTCCTCGGGATAGAGGGCTCCCTCCGAGACAACGAGCATCTGGTCCTTGGAGTAGTCCACCTCGATTGGCCCGCTCTCATAGAGGGAGCCCCAGACATCTGCGCCGAGACGGATGTGGCTCTCGTCGATGAAATGGACGAAGATGACGACGCCCGCCCCTGCATGGCCCGTTGCGAAGAGCGGTTCACTCACATTCTTTTGGCCATAGGGAAGCTGGAAATCGATTCGGACGGGCCCCACGGCGCGCAGGACGGCGTCCTCCACGGCGCGTTTGTGGGCCTGAACCCCCATTACGCCAACGAGGACCGCCGTCGCGAGACTGATCCACCGGTGCCTCCATACCCAGATTCCCGGTACGGCGACAAGGGCCCAGGGCCGGGCGGGGACCCACGACCCGCAGGCCCGCCATAAAAAGAAAAGAAGCCACGAGGAAACGCAGATCCAGAACGCCCTCCGCGCTTCGAGGGGCCCGGGGTAGCTGAGTTCCACGACGCTCCTGCCTGCCGGAAGCGGGATCATGACCTGCCGGTAGGGCGACATGAGCGGAGTTGCGGGCTTTCCGTTCACCGTGGCCACGTATCCTGGCAGGTAGCGGCGGAAGGTTTCGACCGTGCAGCCCGCCTGGGGCGCATCGACCGTGAAGCGGAGCGGCAGGAGACCCTCAAGGCGGACCGGCAGCGTCTTCATGTCCACGTCCTGGAGCGTGTAGTCGGCGAACACGGTCGGCTTACCGGAAAGGACGGCGTCCGGCGTGATCCAGACCCGGATCTCGATGGGTTCGGGCTTGTCCGAATCCGTCCAGAGCGGGATGGCCCTCCGCTGGCCGTCCATCATGCCAAATCCTTTGACCTCGCCGGCCTCCGGCAGGATGTACGTTCGGTTGAGCACGGGACCTCTCAGGCTCAGGAGCGCCTTCACGGGCGGGGTCCGGAACGCGAAGCTCAGGAGGTACCGGTGCCCGGGGAGTAGGGTGAAGGTTGGAGAGACAGCCGTCTTGTCGGGGGCGAGGCCCCCTTTTAGGGCGACGGCGCCCGTCTGCACCACCGGTGCCTGGGCGAGGCCCGTGGCGTAGGGCGAAGCGATCTCCTCCTTTCCATTCCTCAAGATCCTGAACTCGAAATTCGGATCCATCACGCCGTGCACGTAGGTGGGCGGCGGTCCCACGAACGCGTAGGACGTGATGGTCAGGTTGAGATTCGACGGGAGGTAGGACGACTGGGTCGTCGTCAAAGCGGACCGGTCCCCTATGCCTCTTTTAATGAAGGGCCTGGCCTCATAAAGGATCCATGCGAAACCCAAGGCAACCGCAGCAGGTCCCACCCAGCGCGGAGCCCCTAAGGAGGACCAGCGCCGCGGGAAGGATGACCCCGGCTCCGAAGACGCAGAGCCCCACCGCGACCAGATAAAGCCGCTGCATCGGCCACTCGGTCGTAAGCTCCAGGACGCCCGACGGAGCGTGCTGCCAGAGCCAGTGCGTCAGGAAGGGTACCGGCAGGTCGAGGACAAGGAGGAGGACGGCCGCCAGGGCGCAGCCGGCCGCCGCGAGCCGCACGGGCTTCCCGTTTTCCTCCCGGGGTTTCCTCCGCAGGACCAGGACCGTCGCTAGCCCGAGAAGAATCCAGGAAGCGTAGCCGAGCTGAAGGTCTGACAGCTTTCCCGCGCCGGCGCTCACGGGCAGGAGGCATTCGGGAAAATTCGAGCGCAGTTCGTGGAGGATAACATCGGCGAAGCTCTTCCACATCTCCTGCTTCCCGGCAAAATAGCCCAGATCGGTGCTGAGCGTCGCGGCCGAGATAAACACAAACGAAGCAAGGACGAACCCCAGGACCGCCGACAGGAGCCCGCTTGCGAGGATTCCGAGGCGCGGGCATCCAAGAAAAGCCACGATCTTCACGACGACGCAGCTCGCCGTGAGCCAGAACGCGACGGGAGGGTGGGTGAGCCACGCCGCCGCCAGCGCCGCCGCAAGCCAGGCGTCGTTGGAAAACGAGGGGCTCCGGCAGCCCCGGACGCAGGCGGCCAGGGCAAGCGGCACAAAGACCGCCGCGTGGACGGTCATGTACAGATCGTAGCTGTAAGCTGCGCCCAGGAGGGGCGGCGCCAGCGCGTAAACGGAAGCGAGAAAGAGCGCCAGGGGCCGCGGGCACTCGGTGGACCAGCGGAGCCCCCCGTAGCAGGCGGCCAGGGCGCCAAAGAGACTCAGGATCAGGGAGACATTCTGGAGCTGCCAGAATGCGAGCTGGTGGAACGTCACCAGGTCGATCGCGCCGCAAAGATAATGGAGATAGGGGGCGTTTCTCAGCGGGTGCATCCGCCCGTTGAACGCATACTCGGTCTGCCCCGCCAGGGGGGGCAGGATCCCGTGACGCATCTGGGTGACCGCATCGGCAACGGACAGGCTGTAGTTAAAGGCCTCGCCGGTCCCCACAAGCCCCCGGTTGAAAAAGGGCGAGGCCGCGAAAAGGCCGACGGCAACAAGCGCGGCCAGGGCGGCTAATGACGCGCTTCGTAGACCCATGTATTGGACTCCAGCCACCTGAGGGTGCGGACAATGCCCTGCTCAATCGTCAGCTTGGGAGCCCACCCGGTCGCGCGGATCTTCGCCGTGTCCAGGAAGATGAAGGGATTGTCGCCAATCCAGCCACGGTCCCCGCCGGTGTAGTCGAGCCTGGGCTTAAGGCCCAGGGCCTTGCAGATGTACCCCACGCTGTCGTTCACCTGCACGTACTCCGAGGTCCCGAGGTTGTAGATCTGCGTGCGGTGCTTTGCCTCGAGGGCGGTCGATTTCCGAACGACGTGGAGGATCGCGTCGACGCAGTCCTGCACGTAGAGGTAGCTCTTTCTCTGGAGCCCGTCCCCCAGGATCCGCAGGGAATCCGGGTGCTCGACCAGCTGCTTGTAGAAATCGAAGACGTGGCCGTGGGTGTAGCGCTCGCCGAGGATCGAGACGAAGCGGAAGATGTAGCCCTCGAACCCGAATCCCTCGCAATAGGAGGAGATGAGGCCCTCGCCCGCGACCTTGGACGCCCCGTAAAGGGACGTCTGAACCGGGAAGGGGGCCGTCTCGGGCGTCGGGATCACCTCCGCCTCCCCGTAGGTCGAGCCCGTCGAGGAAAACGCGATCCGCTTGATGCCCTTAAGCCTCATGGCCTCGAGGACATTGTAGGTTGCGATCGTATTCTGCTCCAGGTCCCGCCGGGTGTGCTCGGTGCCGAAGCGCACGTCGGCGTTGGCGGCCAGGTGGAACACGAATTCGCAGCCCTCCATGGCCTTCGCGAGGGCGGTCAGCTCCAGGTTGTCGCCGAGGACGAAGGTGAAGGCCTTCGACTTGCGGGCGTTTTCGAGGAAGCGCTCCTGGCCGGTCGAAAGGTTGTCCCAACCGACCACGCTGACCCCGTCCGCCAAGAGGCGGTCGACCAGGTTTGAACCGATGAATCCGGCGCAGCCGGTGACGAAGGCTTTTTTCATGAAACGGGTGCCGGCCGGTTCACCGGGCGACCGGGGTCGGCCTCGGCCTGAGCGAAAGTCCTATGCAGAGATTGTTGAAAATGAAGGGGAGAAAGGGGAGCGGAAAGAGGGCCTTCTCCTCGACCGTGAAATAGGGGTCCAGTTCCGCCAGGATCTCGTGGGGGAGATTGATGTGCTCGCGCGAGATGAGCCAGCGGTAGCTGCCCTTGAAATGGCGGTGGTAGACCCGCTCGGCCGAGAGCTTCCTCGCCAGGGAGTAGGCGGGGCTTCCTTCGCACGGGATGACGACCAGAAGCTGCCCGCGTTCCTTGTTGAGGAGCCGGTACGCCTCCCGGAGGCAGGAGGGAAGGTCGGGAAGGTGCTCCAGCACGTGGACGGCGATGTAGCGGTCAAAATAGCCGTCCGGAAAATCCAGGCGCGCCTGGCAGTCGCCGGTGATGGCCTTTACCTTCGGGAACCGCCTGCGGATTTCCGCCGCCATGTTCTCGCGGAGCTCGACCGCGTAGTAGTTTGCTCTCCTGCTCCTGCGTCAGCTCTTTCGTAGTGAAGGTGTTCGCCGAGACCGGCGCCGATCTCGACCGTCGTCCGGAATCCGGGGTGCGAGTGCTTGACCGGGAACGTGTGGTTGAACTTCTCGACGATCCCAAAGCGGTTCGGCAGCTCCTGGTGCCACACCTTCATGAACTGGTCGCTTATCTGTTGCTGTTCCGGAGTTATCGGAGGCAGGATTTTCGGCCACTTGGCGGTTTGCATAGGGTTTAGCTCTTTCCGCCGAAGCCCTCGGCGCGGTCGACGATGAACCGGGGTCTCGCCCGCACCTCCTCGTAGATCCTCCCGATGTATTCGCCGAGGATCCCGACGCTGATGAGCTGGATGCCGCCCATGAAGAGGACGAGGATGACGAGGGTCGGATTGCCCACGGGGAAGGGAAACCCGCAGAGCTTCATCACGAGGTAGGCGAGCGCGATCACGAAGGAGGCCCCGGCGATCAGGAAGCCGAGCTGGGTGCTGAGCGTGAGGGCGTAGGTCGAGAAGCAGAAGATCCCGTTGAAGCCGATCCTGAGCGAACCGAAGAAGCGGTTGTAGTTCGTCTCGCCGGAAAACCGGGCGGGCCTTTCAAACGGCAGGAGGTACTGCTTGAACCCGACGACCGCCACCATGCCCCGCAGGAATCCGTGGCTCTCCTTAAGCCTCACGACCTCGTTCACGACCCTCCGGGACATGAGCCGGAAATCGCCCGTATTCTGCGGGATCCGGACATCGGCGATCTTGTTGATGACCTTGTAGCCGGTCTCCGCCACGAGGCGCTTCACCCAGGGCTCGCCCGTCCGCCGGGTCCGCTGCGGAAGGACGACGTCATAGCCCTCCCTCCACTTTGCGACCATCTGCCCCACCAGTTCGGGCGGGTCCTGCATGTCGACGTCCATCACGATCACGGCCTCTCCCGCCGAATACTGCATCCCGGCCAGGCTCGCCATCGGCTGCCCGAACCTCCGCGAGAACTTGAGGAGCTTGATCCGGCTGTCGGCCGCACGAAGCTCCAGGATCACGTCCTCGGTCCTGTCGGGCGAGGGATCCATGGCAAAGATGATTTCGTAGTCCTCGGTGATCGCGCCCAGGATGGGGCCAATCCTCCGGAGGAACTCCGGAATGTTTTTCTCCTCCCTGTAGACGGGAACGACGAGGCTTAGGAGCATTGGAAGGGCGGATCTTGGCAGGAAAATCAGTCGAAGTCGATGTTCAGCACGAGGAAGGAGCGCGAGCGCGTGTCCGGGGCCCCGAGCGGGAAGGTCGGGTCGGCGTGAAGCTCGACGGACGTGTCCCGGAGGACGGACAGCGGGATCCGAAGCCGTTCGGTGCGCTCAAGGCCCAGGGTGTGGCTCGTCGCGTTGCCGTTGACCGTGACGGTGAGCGGGTAATCGCGCCGCGAGGGGAACCGGACGACGTCGACAATGGCCTCGTGGAACCGGCCCGTCGTCGGGAAATGGAGCGAGAGATTCCGGTCCACCCAGCCGTCCGTATCCGCGCCGGAGATGTCGAAGAGGTAGCCCGACTTGTGCCATCCGCGGGCAAGGAGGTCGGTCTGGGTCAGGTTTTCGAAGGAGATGTTCTTGATCGCGAACGAACGCTGGCGGCCGTCCCCGGGGATCGGGAAGACGGTCGAGGCGTCCAGGTGGACGAGCCGCTGCGCGCCCGGAGGGAGGGGGACATAGACGCTCTCAAAGGTCTGGCGCGGCACGGCGACCAGTTTGATCGTGCGCCCGTCGACCGAGGCCTTGAGGCCGTTTGCCGAGATCGGGGCCCAGCCCGGCATCTCGAGGTCGAGCTTCAGCACCTTGAAGGAGTCGAATGCGGGCGCCTTGAACTCCGCCGACTTTCCGATCCAGCCGTCGCTGTCGATCCCCGTGACCACGAACTTTTCCCCCGCGTCATTGGCCACGCTCCGGAAGCTCGCAAAGTCGGGGACGTCCCCGATCGAGATCTCGTTCACGAAGGCCGAGACCTCGCGCTTGTCCTTGTCGGTGTCGTAGATCTGCGCGTCCGAGAAATGGAGCGAGATCGACGTGATGTCGGCGGCTTCCTTGATGAGGCGCGTGAGCGTGAACTTGCCGGCCTTCAGGTTCACGACCTCCGTCGGCTTTCCGTTGATCGAGATCGTCGCGTCGATCCCGTACTTCTGGAAGCGCGGGATGTCGGGGATGTAGCCCTTGAAATAGAGCACCTGGCCCGTGTGGGACGGGCCGAGCTTAAAGTAGGCGTCGCGGCCGGTCCAGCCGTCCTCATAGATGCCCGAGTATTCGAGGCCCTTGAAGTTGAGGAGGTCGTCCGGGAACCTGCTGATCTTTGTCGGGCGCGCGAGCGCCCGGTATTCGTCGTCCGTCAGGACCGAGATGTCGCGGGTGAAGCCGACCAGCCGGCGGTCGTCCAAGGCAAACTTGAGCCCGTACAGCCTCATGAGTCCGGTCTTCGGCTTGTCGATCACGCGGGCCGTGTCCCCGAAATCGACCATGATGTAGGCCTGGCCCTCGTAGTACTCGGGCTTGATCACGGAGCTCACGACCCTGGCCGATCCCGCGCCCACGAACGGCAGCTTGTAGTCGTCGTCGCCGACCACGATCGCCTTCTCGGGAAGGAGCGTGCGGCCTTCCCCAAGGGACGTCCGAGAGAAGTCGACAATGACGCGCAGGTTCGGCGACGGGTTCACGATGTGGAACACGTTGAAGCGGCCCGTGCCGTGGAAATAGGAGGTGCCGTCCGAGATGGGCTCGGTCTCGCGCTGGAAGAACGCCGCCTTGAAGCGGGCGGAGGAGTAATAGTGGGGGCTCAGCTCCGAGTGGACGAAGACCAGGTGATCCTTCACCTGGCTCTCCAGCTTGTACTGGTACATGTTCTGGACGGTCCATCCCGTGCCGTCGTTCAGCTTGTTGAAATGGTCGAGGTCCTTCCGGATCGAAATGAACAGCCGGTCGTTGTAGTTCAGGTGCCGGGAGCTCGTCTCGGTCCAGTTGTTCGCGTAGACGACGCTGTTGGCCTCCTTGTGGATCGTCACGACCTTGTAGTCGGGGATGTCGCCCACCATGATCTCGGGCGGGAGCATGAACCGCAGGAGGGAGAGCTTCTCGACAATCCGGGCCTGGGGGCCCAGGTCCGGATCGGGCGTCCGCAGGAACTTGAGGACGGCGACGTTCGCGATATTGTCCATGTAGCTCCGGGAAAGAAACCGCGTGTCGATCCCGCGGGTATACATGGCGAGCATCTTCGCGCTGACGACGTTCGAGATGTCGCTCTCGATCCCCTGGTACTTGAGGTTCTTCGGCGGCGTGAAGCCGACGCCGAGGGCGGAGCCCTTGACGACCTCGGTCAGCCCTCCGCCGTAGGTGCCGAGCGACGAATAGGCGTAGTAGACCTGCGAAACCGAGGTGCAGAGGAAGAAGACTAGGAGGGCAATCCGGGCCCGCAGGCGGACCACGGGCCGCTCCGAAAAGAGGACGCCTGCGAAGCCCTGGGCGAGGCAGAGCGCGATCACCGGCTGGGCCCACATCGCCAGCTTGAAGAGCCCGAAATCCTGGCCCTTCTGGAAGAGGTACACCCCGAGGACGAGCATGATCGCGCCCAGGTAGCCGACGGGCGCCCCGTCCTTCAGGTTGCGCCAGACCCGCCACACGAAATACCCGAGGAAAAGGAACCCCACGACGATCTGGATCGAGATCAGGGGGTCGACGCCCACCTGGCCGAAGGGATGGAGCCCGAAGAGCATCGGGATGAAGGACGGAACGAGCGTCCACGGGAAGAGGACAAGGCCTCCGCTCTGGTCGTTGATCTCGGCCATGGCGCCCAGTCCCGCCGACCCCACCGACTGCATGACGAGCGTATTGATGAACTCGTACGTGCTGCTTGCGATGAGGACAAAGGTGAGGACCGCGACGCCCAGAATGAAGAGGGAGTAGGGCCCGAACTTCGCGCTCGCCGTGTAGCGCAGGCGGAGGGCGACCATGATGATGCCCATCGCGACAAAGGGCGACACCTCGGGGTAAAAGATCGCGAGGCCCGCGGTCATGAGCCCCGCGACGGCCATGGTCCGCAGCGTCAGCCTTCGCACCATGAACAGGATCGAGGCAATCGCGACCAGGAGCGCGAGGCCCCCGACCTGGGCGATCAGCTGGTAGAGGGTCCCGAGGCTAAAGAGCGGGCTTGTGGCGAGGAGAAGGAAGGCGACCAGCGCCACTTTCCGGTTGCGGCCCCGCCAGACGGCGACCGAGCCCATGGCGAAGAGCTGCATCAGGCTCAGCATCAGGATCGCCGGCATGAAGACTTCGTGGGCGCGCCGGCCCGTGAGGGACGAGATCCAGGCGACCGTCATCTCGGAGCCCGGCCGGATCTGCTGAAGCGCATGCATGAACCAGTAGTGCTGGGCGTAGTCGCGGCCCTCCAGGTCGGTCTGAAGCGGGATGTCGTAGTAGCCGTGCGCGAGGAACCGCTCCGCCGCCAGGCAGTAGTTCGCCATGTCGTCGTTGCCGTAGGAGATCCAGTTGAAGCCGAACCTGAGGGACGGCCAGCCCATGTAGATGAGGGCGCCGAGGGCGATGTAGAGAAAGGGCGCCATCTTCCTGAGCGGAAGGACGGGCCGCCGCCAGGCGAGGATCGCGGCGGAGACGAAAAGGAGGGCAAGCGTCGCCCAGGGTCCCGCCGTCTTGATCGGGATCCCCCAGACGCTCAGCCGCGTGACGACCACCAGAAGCAGCGATAGGCCGACCGCAGGGGCCACAAACCAGCTCCAGAGGACGCCTATCCTCGGCTTAAACAGGCTCACGACGGCCTGGCCCAGGATGGAGAGGTAGATGAAGAGTCCTGCGACGAGAAAGAGCGGTATCATTCTTTCGGAAAGGGTGAGGCTTCGGAATTCACGTCAAAAAACAAGCTCCTACCAGCGAATGCCGGCCGCCATGAGCCGGGCCGAGAGGGCGCCCCTCAGGCGTATCCGGCGCGCGTGGCGCTCGATCATGGAGGCATGGTCCTTGTCGGGTCCGTGGAAGCGCAGGCGGACCCGGGACATCTCGTTGGCCCCCACCGTATGGATGTCCTGGCTCGTCTTCTGCTCGGCGTGCACGCGGAAGCAGCCGAGGAAGTAGGGGACCCGGACGACCTTGCATCCCGCGATGTGGAAACGGGCCAAAAGGTCCCAGTCGAGCGCGAATTGGAACGAGGGATCGATCCCGCCCGCCAGGTCCCAGGCGCGCTTCCTCCAGAAAAGGGTTTCCTGCGGCACGTAGTCGATCCATTCGATCGAATCGGGCTCGTGCCGGGGCAGGACCCAGCGGCCGATCTCGCGGTCGAGTTCATCGATGATGATCCGGTGGCCGTAGAGGACGTCGACCTCGGGGTGTGCGGCGAAATAACCGGCGACAAAGTCAAGCGCCCTCGGGGCCAGGAGGTCATCGGAATTCAGGTAGGCCATCACGTCGTCCGGCCCGAGCTCCGCCTCGATGTGGGAGAAGCCCTTCCGGACGGCGTCGGCCTGTCCCTTGTCGGGCTCGGACGCCCCGTGGGCGAGTTTTGCCGAATAGCGGGCGATGATTTCGGGGCAGGCGTCGGGGGAGCCCCCGTCCTGCACCACGTAAAGGAGGGAATCGTATCCCTGGTTCAGGATGCTGAGCATCGTGCTCTCCAAGAAGGCCGGCTGGCCGTAGCTGGGTGTCACGATGCCGATCTTTAGCGGGGTGCCGGCCCTGGCCCGCGCCCGCCTCGCTAGCCGCGTGTCCCAGGCGATCGGCCTCGGTTCGTACTGCCGGAGAATCCCGATCTTCATCCAGTAGGTCTCGACCAATCGGTGGAAAAGCCATTTGCCGGCGGGGCGCGTAACCTTGTCGCGAATGAGCGCCGAGAAGGCCGTCCAAAGCTTGTGGAGGAAGGCCGTGGGGCCGGTCGTCGAGGCGGCCAATTGGGCGATCACCGCGCCCCGCTCGACGCAGGCCCGGTTCAGCTCCTGGATCACCGCCTCCTTCTCGGCCAGAAGCCGGCCGTAATGCTTCGCCTGCTCGGTGCCTCCGTAGCCCTTCTCGTAGTTTTCAATCACCTGGCGAAGCTGCGCGATCAGCTCCTCGCGGTTCTTGACGATCGCCTCGATGTTCCCGATGTGGACGTCCTTGTCGTGGAGGTTCTGGGCCCAGCTGGCGGCATCCGCCGGCAATGAACTCAGGAGCTCGAGCCTGGCCGACAGCGCGGCGCGGTCCTTTTCGAGCCCTGCGATCGTCTGTTCGCGGGCGGCGGCGGCGGCGATGTGCGCCTTAAGGCCCCCATCGAGCCGAATGACAATCTCCTCGCGCTCGTTGCACGTGACTTTCAGCGCCGCGATCTCGGTGTCCTTGGTGTTGGTCTCGTCCTTCAGTTCCGCGATCTCCCTATCTTTATCGGCGCACTCGGCCTCGAGCTCGGCCTTGATGGACTCCATCTCCTTCTTTCGCTCGTCGGCGGCCTCTTTGAGCTCGGCAATCTCGGTGTCCTTGGAATTGGTCTCCTCCTTTAATTCTGAGATCTCCCTATCCTTGTCGGCGCATTCGGCCTCGAGCTCGGCCTTGATGGACTCCATCTCCTTCTTTCGCTCGTCGGCGGCCTGCTTTAGCTCCGCGATTTCGACATCCTTCAGGTCGGTTTCGGACTTGAGCTCCTCGATCTTGTGCTGGCGTTCCACCCGGTCGCGTTTCAGGTCCAGGATCCCCGGGGTCGAGGCGGCGATGAGCCTCGTGGCCTCGGGGGGGAGCGCATGGCTCTCGACTACGAGGTCCAGGGGTTCGGCACCCGCAGCAAGGAGGCGATCGATGCCCTTCGTCACATCGTCCGCGGAACGGTCTTCACACAGGGTCCGTCGCCGAAATGGCAGTCCCAGTTGCAGCCAAAGCAGGGGAGCGGCTGGACGATGGAGACGGCCTGCCGGGCCGAGGGTCTAAAGCGGGGCCAGTGGCCCCCGCCAAAGATGCCGACCACCGGGCGTCCGACGGCTCCCGCGAGGTGCATGGCGCCGGTGTCGTGTCCGACATAGAACTGAGCCTGGCCGAGAAGGGCCGCGAGGAGGGGAAGCTCGCCGTCCCTGCCGAGCCAGATTTGCGGGGGTTTCCCTGACCGGGCGGCGACGAGGGCGGCGATCCTTTCGACCGCGGCCGCCTCGCTTGTGTGGGCCATGAGAAGCGCCGGAATTCCCTTCTTGGTCTCGAGCCAAACCACAAGGTCGGCAAAACGCTCCTCCGGCCAGGATTTGACCGCCACGTTGGCAAGTCCGCCGGCAAAGACGGCAGCCCATTCTCCGGCCTTTAGTCCCAATTGAGCGGCGGAGGAGCTGGCCTTAGAGGCTGCTTCCTTTGGAACCTCGACCGACGGCATCTGCCGCGGAAGCGCCTTCCCGATGACGCTTTCCGCAAATCGGTGCTGGCTTTCGACATCGCCCAAGGACGGCTCCGCGGCCACGGTCTCGCTAAACGATTTGGCTGGGTCGACGCCGAGATCGAGCCGAAGGGATGCCGCGAAGATGGGGTCCACATCCGCGCCACCGAGGACGACGCTTCGGACCCCCTTAAAATGCGAGGCGACCGCGATCTCAAGCCACGTGCGGTTGAGCGTTGGGGCAAGGATAAGGCTCGGGCCCAGCAGGCCAGGTCCGCCAGAAGCGCCGACAATTCCCTTCTGCATTCGGAAGGCCTCTGTCTGAATGGGTTTAGCCGTGCGACCTTCCACTCAAGCGTCGTCGGGAATAGGGACGCCAGGTTCTCGTAACCCTCCCTAACGACAATGACATGCCTCGCATCGGGCCATTCGGCCATGAAGAGACCGAGTGCGGGCGTAAACAGGATCAGGTCCCCGATCGTGTCGGGTCGAAGATAAACGAGGGTCTTGGGCTTCTGGGGCACGTAAAAGGGGTCACTTCACACGATGTGCGCCGGGTGACGCGAGCCTGTTTTAGGGGCGTGACGCAGGACCCGGATTGCGCCCGGCCTCAAGGCGCCGGATGGCCCACCAGCGGTCTTGGGATTCATAGGCCTTGTCCAAGAGAGCCTGGACAAGCCGACCGAGGGGCCTTCGGGAGAGCGCCGCCTCGACCGCTGCGGGGTCCTGGAGTGGGAGCTTCGTACGGCTCGCGACAAAGGACATGTCATAGGAATAGACCGGGTTTGAAAAATCGAGGATGGGGAATCCCAGGCGCCCGAACAGCCCGCCGGCCGACCGCCGGCTGTAGAGGAAAAGGTGCTCGTCGTTATTGTGGTCCATATGCTTCAGGAACAGATCGTTCGATGCCTTTAGGTCCTCGTAGCCCAGGTGCTCCTTGTATTCCGGGGTCTGGATGACAAAGAAGCCGTCCTTCGAGAGGAGCATTGCGCAGTGCGAGAGGGTCGCGACCGGGTCGGGCAAGTGTTCCATCACGTCATTTAGGACGATGATATCAAAGCTCCCGGGCTTGAACGGTTGAGCCTCCGCCGTGCCCGGGAACACCGTGACCCCGAAGGCCTCGGTCGCAAAACGGGCGATCTCCGGGCTCATCTCGGTTCCGATGGCCTCGTAGCCGGCCCAGCCAAGCAGCGCGAGGTATCCCCCGTGGGCGCACCCGACCTCGAGGACGCGGGCCGGCGGAAGCCGGAGCGGAAGGAGGCGAGCCAGCCAATGTGCACAGCGTTCCGGAAGGTCGAGCCGCGCCCGCCGCGTTATGTCCGGGAGCCCGTGGTGGCGGGTTTGGCGCTCGGACCAATAGGTCTTGTCGTAGAGTGCCGGTGAATCGGGCGCCCGACTCACGAGGGTTCCGCAGGCGCGGCACACCCGGTAATCGTTCGAATACGGCTCCAGCGTAGGATGGCCGCACCAGCAGCTCCGCTCGGCACCGTCGCTCATGGCGCGTCGAGGCCGACCAAGTGGGGGTAGGGAGCCGAAGGGAGCAAAATCACAGAAACCTTGTACGCATTTTTTGAAAAAAAGACACCTCCGACGGAAGGGACGCCGTCCGGGTCAACGACAGCCGACCTCCCACATTCCACTATTGAAAAAGGGTGCTGGGTCGCATCTTTCGCCGAAGGGGTCCTTAGGGACGCTTCGGGCTGGCCCCGGGTGCCCGGAGTGGAGCTTCCGTAAACCCAAATGCGATGCGAAATCCTGCGGTGGAAAGGTCACAGCGTGCGGGGTTGAAACTCCGAATAGGCACATAAAAGGTGATTCAACCTACACACAAAGAACAGGTTAAAGTCAATCTGAACCGGTTACTCCCCCCGGGTGCCATCAGCTCTGTTGCCAGGGCGGCCATTGGGGAAACAGAGTGGGTTTGAAAGCGTTCCCACCTCGTGAAACCCGCCGCCTCCGAATTGACCCCATCCGATCCCGGGCGTCCTCTTGGCGAATGGACGCTTAAGGCCCAGGGAGCGGCGCTTGGGCTCCTTTTAATTGCCGAGTTTCTTCTTTTCCAGCGGCTGAACGCGGAGTCGGCTTGGATCTATCCGCGTTGGGATGATCAGGTTCAGTATCTTACCGAATGCTATCGGGGCTACGAGTACCGCCTGGACCACGGGTTTTGGGCGGGAATCTGGCAGACCTGGGTCCACCTCTCGGCGCAGGGCACCCTTCACGATTTCTTTGCGCTTCTTGTGTTCACGGTGGTCGGGCCTTCACGGGCGGCTGCGCTCGACGTGAACATGCTCGCATTTTTGGCGCTTCAGGCCGCCACCTTTGTTTCCGTCCGGCGGGCCACCCGATCGGACTTTGCCGCGTGGATTTCGGTCGGATTTCTGGCGGCAATCCTCTGTCCCTGGTCGGGTGAGCCGGGCTCGGCAACGGACTTCCGCCTCGATTGGCTGGCCGCCTGCACGTACGGAATTGCACTCGGGGCGGCGGCTTTGACCGATGGATTCCGGTCAAGCAAAGGAGCGCTGATTTTTGGATTCGCCGTGGGGATTTCGCTCCTTACGCGGTTTCTGACGGCCGTCTATTTTGGGCTCATCTTTGCCGCGCTCCTCATCTGGGTCCTGTCCGGCCCCGATCGCTGGCCCAGGCTTCGACGGCTCGCGCTTTCAGCTGGGACGGCCTTCGGCATGGCGGCGCCCATCTTTTGGATCAACCGCCATGCGATCGCGAACTACTATTGGATCGGCCACGTGGTCGGCCCGGAACGGGCCCTGCGGGATTCCCATATGGGAATCCTGGCTTCCGTCCAATGGATTGTTTCCGAGGTCGTCATCTCCAAAGTGGGGATCCCTGCCTTGATCCTGGTCGCCGCGACGCTTGCCGTCCTCTGGGTCTCCGGCAAACGCGCGGAAGCGCCGGTTGATTCGGGAGGCGCCCCTCCAGCTTCCGCTTCGTCGTTTCTGGATTCCTGCGCTCCTGTTTCTCGCGGCTCCGGCCGCGGTGCTCTGCCTTCATCCGGTCAAAACGCCGCAGACCCTCGGCATCCTGATCGCCCCCCTTGTGTGGTTGGCCGTTCTTGGTTCTGCGGGCCTCGCGCGCCGCGGGAAGCCGAGGGGCCTCGCATGGAAGGGGCGGGTCGTCTGCGCTGCGGGCCTCGGCATCTTTGCGGCGCTTGTCCTCCGTAAGCCTTATCCCGAAGGCGTGGCCAAGGATGCGACCCAGGTGAACGCCCTCCTTGACTACGTCTATTTCCGGTCGGAGGAGGCCGGGCTCCTGAATCCAAGGATCGCCTCAACCCACATCATGGACGTGCTGAGCGCCAAGACGTTTTCGGTGCTGGGCTACGAACGCCACCACCATTGGACCGAGTTTTTTCAGACGCTTCCCACGGGTCTCGTCGAAACCAAGGAATCGGTCGCGCTCGAGCGCCTCGGCGAAAGCGACTTCATCTTTCTTGTCTCGGGAGGAGAATCCCTTTGGCCGTTCGACCGGCAGATGCAGGCGCTCCTTCCAGCTACCAGGTCCTGGTGCGACACCCACCGGGTGCACCTCGTCGATTTGGTCGTTCAGGGACGCGCGGTATCGGTGTATGAACGCTCGGGCCTAACAGCCCCTGGAAGGGCGAGCGCCGTCGACCTTAATCGGACGCTCGCCGAAACCGAGGGATCCGGGGGGCCTCGGCCCCCGGCGCCCCCAGCCGCGCCGATCCTGACGTCGTCCCGAAACATCCTTTGGTCGGCGGGAGAGGACGTCCATATCTGGGTCAGGGCTGCCTTTAGCCCGGTTCGGTTTAGCGCCAGCGGCCTGCCGCCCGGACTAACGATCAATGTTCGGACCGGGGAAATCCGGGGCGTTGTCCCCGATGCGGGTAGCCTCGTCGTCCGGATCACAGCCACCAATGCCCTGGGGAGCACCTCGGACGGGATTCGTTTCACGTTCGAAAAGGGCCCGTTCCTCCGGTCGTTAGCCGTGCCGCCCACCGGGAGGGTGGGGATCCCGCTCGAATGCTCCTTTGCGTGCTTCAGATCCGCGGGGACGCTCGATTTTATCGACATCACGGACCTCACCATGAAAGCGTTCGTCGCCCGGCTGCCCGTGCCGGACGACAGCCACTTCGGCTGGCAGGGGAATTTCCCGGTGACCTTTTCCGCACCCGGGGAGCATCAGCTGCTGGCGCGATTTCGTGTGCTACGATGCGCGCTCAAAGGATCCTTATTCCTTTGAGGACGAGATCCGGACGGTATCGGTCCGGCCATGAGCGTCGTGGAAACCGGGCGCACGAACGCCTTGGAGGATTGCCCGCTCCGGGATGAGCGACCAGTCTTCCGGCGATGAACGGCGCACCAAACCCCAATGGGCCCTTCGGACCCCGGCTCCGATGAAGATTAACCCCTGGTTATGGGCAGCAATCCTCGCGAGTGCAGCGGCGCTCTTCTGGGTGGTGAACGGCGTGGCGCCCCTGGAGGACGCCCCGGGGTATGGCGGGCATTACTATCAGTCGCTGGTCGATGGGTTTCGCAGGGGGCAGCTCAACATGACGGTCGAGCCGTCGCCGGAACTTCTTCACCTCAAGGATCCCTACGATGCCGGCCAGAACGCGCCCTACCGCCTTACCGATGCGAGCCTCTACCGGGGGAAGTACTACCTCTATTTTGGCCCCACGCCCGCCATCGCGCTCATGCTTCCCTGGCGCGTCCTGACGGGCCGCCCCATTCCAGAGCGGCTTGCGGCCGTCGTTTTTGCGGCGCTCGCCCTCTTGGGGCTCGGCCAGCTTCTCTGGGCCGTCCGGGACCGGCATTTCCCGGGCCTCTCAAACGGGGTCCTTGCGCTCATCCTTCTCGTGGCCCTGCATGCGGCCTGGCTCCCCGTGACGCTCAGGCGTCCCGGCTTCTGGGAATTGCCCCATGTGGCCGCGCTCGCCTGCCTCTGGTGGTCCCTCTATTTCCTTTGGCGCCTGCGTTCGGAACCGGGGAGGCTCCGCTGGGCGCTGGCCCTCGGAATAGGCCTCTCCCTCCTCCTTGGTTCGCGCCCGACGTTTGTTTTTGCGGCGGGAGCGATCCTGCTCCTTGCGGCGGTCCCAGCGGGTTGCCTGGCAAAGGTGCTGGGCGCGTCCAAAGAAGATTCCCCGTCCACGGATGCCGTTCCGCCCAACGAGGTTCCCGTCAAAAGGAACCCTGCGAAACAGGGGCGACCGTGGGCGCCGTGGATTCCCGGAATCATCGCAGGGGGTATCGTGGGTTTCGGGGGCGGACTCCTTCTCCTCTACAATTATGCCCGTTTTGGGAACCCGCTCGAATTCGGAACCGCCTACCAGCTTACGAATGTGATGGAGATGCACCTCCAGCGCTTTCAGGTGGCCAATGTTCTCTACAACGCCTGGCTCTACCTGGCCTCGCTCCCCGATCTGAGCCCGTATTTTCCCTTTGTGAAGACCGTCTGGCCGGGGGCCATGCCGCCAAGCTATGTGGCCGCCGAGGAAATGCACGGCGCCTTCTTTGCGATGCCGGTCCACTTCATGGGGTGGGCGGCGGTTCTCTGGGCTTGGAGTCGGCGGAGGGACGCGGCGAGCGAGCCCGTGATCCTTGCCGTGGCGGCCGGCATGGTGACGAGCCTCCTGGCGTCGGGCGTCCTCTTCAGCTGGGGGTGGGCCTGCTCGCGCTACCTGACGGAACTTACGGGAGGCTGGACCGTGGCGACCTCAATCGGACTCATGGTCATTTTTGCTCCGATGGGCACCGAACCCCGCGCTCCGTGGCGCGGACCGGCCAGGATTTTTGCAGCGCTTGCCTGCGCATGGACCGTTGGGTATGTCTGGCTCGCGTCCTTTGAGCACGGAAGCCTGTTCCGGCACACCGATCCCGCCTCCTATGCGGCGCTCGCGAAAACGCTCGACTATCCCAGCCTCTGGGAAGCCCGGAGGGAGGGGGCGGCGTTCGGACCGGCCGAGGTGACGGTGGGGCTTGGACCCTTCAGGGGACCCGAGGACTGCGTGCTGCTTGCAAACGGTCGCACCGGCATGATGAATCGGCTTTTGATTCACCGGATCGACCCGCGCCATGTGCAGATCGCGCTGCTTCAGAATGGGGCGATTGTCGCCCAGATCCACAGCCTGGAGGTGCCGGCAAATTCGTTTGTTCTCCGGGTCGACGCCCCCTGGCTTTATCCGCCCTCCGAGCACCCCTATTGGGACTCCTTCCCTGATCCGCGCGACCGCCTCGAGCGGCAAACGCTTTTCTCGCTCCACGCAGGCGGTCATGCCGCCTCCGCCCATACCCTGCTCGCATTCGACTCGATTGCCTTCGCCCCGTTCATCCTCGCCAAAGGGCAGGGGACTTCCGCCTGGGTGGAATCGTTTGTGAGCCTGGGCGACCGGGCCCCCCTCAAGTAATCCCATGACCGGTCGACTCCGAACGCTCCTCGTCCTCCTCATCCTCTCCGCCTCGGTGTGGACATTCCGGGAGGTCGCCGGCTTCGGCTCCGTTCCCCTGGCCGATGACGATACGAACCTCTTCTTTAATCCGCACCTGTCGAAGCCCGATGGCCCCACGCTAAGGTGGATGTTCACGAACCTGGACTACGTTCATCGCTACATGCCGATGGGCTGGCTTGGGTTCTCGGTCGTTTACGGCTTCTCCGGGCTCGATCCCTCGGGCTACCACGCGGCCGACATCCTGCTCCACGCGCTGAATGCATGGCTCCTTTTCCTCTTAATCCATCGGCTCCTGAAGCGGTTCCGGCCGGACGATCCGGAAGCCGACCGGCTTCTTGCGGCTGCGGCCGCCGCGCTCCTCTGGGCCGTGCATCCGCTCCGGGCCGAGACCGTCGCCTGGTGTTCCGGCCTCCTTTATTCGCAGGCGCTTTTCTTTGCCCTCCTGGCCGTCCACGCGCGCCTTTCGGAACTCGAGGCCCGCGTCCGTGGATCGTCCCCATGGGGTTGGCTATTCTTGGGTTTTCTTGCCTACGGCGCCTCTGTCCTCACGTACCCGGTCGCGCTTTTCCTTCCCCCGGCCCTCCTGATTGTCGACGTGGCCTGGTTGGGACATGTCCGCTGGAAGAGCCTCCTTCCGGGCTTCCTCGCCTGGAGCGCGGTTGCCGGGGCCTCGATCGCCATGAACGTCGTGGCGCGCTATACCGTTCGGGACTACCTTCTCCCATCGTCCCTCAAGGACTTTGGGATTCTTCCACGGACCCTTCAGGCCTTCTACGTGTGCGCCCTTTATGTCGGGAAAACCCTCTGGCCGCCGTCGATCCTCAGGATGGCCGGCAGCACGATCTTCGACCTGGATCCCTCCGGCGCCTTCTGGTGGCTCTGCGCGGCCGTGGTTCTTGCGCTCAGCCTCGCCGCTTGGGCCCTTAGGCGGAAGGCGCCCTTTGTCGGGCTTGGCTGGCTCGCCTATCTGGTGCTTCTCTTTCCAAACCTGGGCTTCCTCGAACACCCGCATACGGCTTCCGACCGCTACAGCTACCTCCCAGGCTGCGCCTTCTCCGTCATCCTCGCCTTTGCGCTCTTGCGTCTTACGCCTAGGATAAGGCCCTTTGCCTGGGCGGCATGTCTTGCTGCCGCTGCCGCCCTTTCCGTCCTCGCCTTTCGCCAGGCCCGGGTCTGGCGCAATGCCGAGGCCTATTTCTCGGCTGTTCTCGCGGGAAGCCAATCGGACGACATCCGCCAGATCACCGTGTCCCGGATGGCGCTCCTTCGTTTCTTTCGCGGCGATGTCAGGGATGGGCGGGCGGGCGCCTGGGATGAACTTAAGCGCGCGCCCACAATCGGCGGAGTGATATTGACCTGGAAGCAGATGGCGCCGGCGAAGCCCCTTCCAGCCGATGTCGCCGTGCGGCCGCTCCAGGAATGGGTAGCTGCGCCGTGGGCTGTCCTGCATCTTGAAATTGCACTTAATAAAGTGAAGGACGGCCGCCTGGAAGATGGGTTGGCTCATCTGAATAGTGCCCTCGCGCTAAGCCCCGATTACTCCGATGCCCGGTTCACCCGCGGGCTCGTCCTTGCAAATCTCGGGCGTACCGAGGCGGTGCACGACTGGCTCATATTCCGGAGCGAATCCCATGCGGACGACCGCGGCAGGACGGCCTACCTGGCTTCGAAGCTCCGGGCCCTCCTGGAATCGCGCGGCCAGCCGGTCCCCCGCGCGCTGGCCGGTCCTTCTCCGTGAAAGCCTTTCCGCTTGAGGGCACTCGGGGCGGGTGATCGACGAATCTTTTGACGGGGCGACCAATATTATCTAGGACCCGCAGCGTTATCGGCGATCAAACCCACATTTCTCTGGCCCGGGCCTATTCGGGTAGGCGGGTATTCGTGACCGGGCACACCGGATTCAAAGGATCCTGGCTCTGTGAATGGCTGCTCGGACTGGGCGCCGAGATCTGGGGCTACAGCCTGCCGCCGCCGACTCGCCCCGCGCTCTTTGATCAGCTTGGCCTATCCAAAAGGATTCACCACATCGTGGGCGACGTGAGAAACCCGAAGACTCTGCCATCGAGCCCTTAGGGCTTCAAAGGCGGATTTCGTTTTCCATCTTGCGGCCCAGCCAATCGTGCGTGCGGCCCATGGGAATCCGACGGAGACCTGGTCAACCAATGTCATGGGAACCGTGAACCTCCTCGAGGCGCTCCGAGGCCTCGGGAGACCGTGCGCGGCCGTCATCGTCACTACCGACAAGGTTTATGGGAGCGGACCCGAGGCGCACAGGGAGATTCATCCCCTGGGCGGCCATGAGCCCTACGGCGCAAGCAAAGCGGCAACGGAGCTCGCTGTGCAGGCATGGCGCGAGGCCTTTGGCACTCAGGGCGATGGCGACCGCACGGGCGGGCAATGTGATCGGCGGGGGGGACTGGGCATCCGACCGGCTGGTCCCGGATTGCATTCGCGCTCTTAGAACGGGAAGCGCCATCAAGGTGCGCAATCCGTCTTCGATCCGCCCGTGGCAGCATGTGCTCGACCCCCTTCATGGTTACCTGATCCTGGGAGCGCGCCTAAAGGCGAGTCTTGGCCCCCGGTCCAAGGCCCGCTGCGAATTGGAGGGAGCGTTCAACTTCGGGCCCCGTCCCGGCGATCATCGCCGAGTCGTAGAACTCGTTTCGGAAGTCCTTGGCCATTGGCCCGGCAAATGGACTCCGGTCGCACGGAAGGGTGCGCCCAAGGAGGCGCCCGTCCTGCGCCTCGACGCCCGCAAAGCGTCGCGGGTCCTCGGCTGGAGCCCCAAGTGGAGCTTTCCGAAGGCGGTGGCTAGGACCGTGGCCTGGTACCAAGGGGCCAGATCTCCGGAAGCAGCCCAGGAATTGACCCGGAATCAGATTGCCGAGTTTTCGAAGGACCTCCCATGAGCGAAGAGGACAAACTCGCAAATCTGGCCGTCGAAATCGAAAAGCTGGTCCGGCAGTATTCGGCCCTGGCCCACGCGGGCAACCGTCCTCCCGGGAAGGAGCCGGCGGCGTTCATCCCCGGCGAAACCGTCGTTCCCTACGCAGGGCGGGTCTTTGACGAGAACGAGGTTGCGGCCGCCGTGCGCGCATCGCTCGATTTCTGGCTGACGCTAGGCCCGGAAGGAGCGGCCTTCCAGCAGGAGCTTGCCTCCACCTTGGGGGTCAAGCACACGGTCCTCGTTAATTCCGGCTCGTCCGCGAACCTGCGTCGCATTTTCCGCGCTGACGAGCCCGAAACTCCCCAAAACGAGGCGCATCCGCCCCGGGGACGAAGTCATCACCTGCGCGGCGGGTTTTCCGACCACCGTGGCGCCCATCGTCCAGAATGGAGCCGTCCCCGTTTTCATCGACAGCGACCCCGCCACCGGCAACGCGCGCGTTGAAATGCTGGAAGAGGCCTTCTCCGCCGGGAAAACGAAGGCCGTCATGATGGCGCACACCCTGGGAAATCCCTTTGACCTGGAGGCGGTGCTCGCCTTCTGCGGGAGGCACGATCTCTGGCTGATCGAGGACAACTGCGACGCGCTTGGAAGCCGCTACAGCCTTCCGGGAAAACCCTCGCGGCTCACGGGATCCTTTGGAGACCTTTCCACGCAGTCCTTTTACCCGCCGCATCACATCACGATGGGGGAGGGAGGGGCCGTGAACATTGTCTCGCACCCCCCTCTAAAAACGCTCGTAGAGAGTTTCCGGGACTGGGGCCGCGACTGCTGGTGCGAGAGCGGAAAGGACAACACCTGCGGCAGGCGCTTCGAATGGAAGCAGGGGGAGCTGCCTAAGGGTTACGACCACAAATATATCTACAGCCATCTGGGCTATAACCTTAAGCCCCTCGACATTCAGGCGGCGATCGGACGGGAGCAGCTGAAGCGTCTGCCGCAGTTTGTTGCGCTCCGCCGCCAGAACTGGCAGCGCCTTCGGTCGGGCTTGAGCGAATTCTCAGACTGTTTTGACTTTATGGAACCCACCCCCGGGAGCGAACCCTCCTGGTTCGGATTCATGCTCCTCGTCAAGGACTCGGCCCCGTTCACCGCCGTTCACCTTTCCCGGCACCTCGATGGGAAGAAGATCGGCAACCGGCGTCTGTTTGGAGGCAATCTCGCGCGCCAGCCGGCCTTCGTGCAGCTTCGCCACGACCACGCTGCGGCGTTTCGCGTCATAGGGGACCTCAAAGGGGCGGACCGGCTCATGAATTCCGCACTCTTTGTCGGCGTTTATCCCGGTTTGACGCCCGCCATGCTTGATTATGTGATCGAAACGATCGGCAGTTACTGCCGGTCAACTACCCTAAAGCGCACCCGATCCAAATGAAGACGGTCATCCTATGCGGCGGAAAGGGCACCCGCCTTCGGGAAGAGACGGAGTACCGCCCGAAGCCGATGGTTCCCATCGGGAGCCGCCCCATCCTCTGGCACATCATGCGCCGCTATGCGCGCTATGGGCACAAGGAATTCGTGCTCTGCCTGGGCTACAAGGGCGACGTCATCAAGGAATACTTCCGCAATTACCGCTGGAATTCGCACGACGTGACGGTATCGCTCGCGGCCCCGGATGAGCCCAAATTCCACGATCTGGACCGCGAGGAGGACTGGAAGGTCACGCTCTGTGACACGGGCGCAGAATCGCTCACCGCGTGGCGGGTCCGGGCCGTCCGCGCCCAGGTCGGCCGAGGTCCCTTCTTCCTGACCTACGGCGACGGCGTGGGGGACATCGACCTAAAGGCGCTTCTTTCGTTCCACCGCAAATCGGGAGCCATCTGCACCTTGACCGCCGTCCATCCTCCGGGCCGGTTTGGGGAGATTCAAATGGACAACCGCGGACGCGTGGAATCCTTCAACGAAAAGCCCCAGACCGAGACCGGCTACATCAACGGGGGCTTCATGGTCTGCGAGCAGGAGCTCTTCGACCACCTTCCGGACGATCCTCTTTCCATGCTGGAGGAAGCCCCCCTTCGCCAGCTTGCGGCCAAGGGCAAACTTGCCGCCTACCGGCACGAGGGATTCTGGCAACCCATGGATACCTACCAGGAGTTCACCCTCCTGAACCGCCTGTGGAATTCCGGCGATGCCCCCTGGGCAAAATGAGCGTTGAAGACCCGCTTCCGCGCCACGACCTGCAATTTGTCCATCGGGAGGCTGCAGGGCTCTGGCCGAAGTTAAAGGGAGCCCGACTCCTAATTACCGGAGGGACGGGATTCTTTCGGTCGCTGGCTTCTGGAGAGCCTCTTCTTTGCAGACCAACTAGAAGGCCTGGGAGTCCGCGTGACCGCCCTTTCGCGCGATCCGGACGCATTCCTTAAAAAGGTCCCCCATCTTGCGATCGAGCGCCTGAGGTGGGTCAAGGGCTCCGTAACAACGCTTTCCCCGGACCTTTTTTCCCGCGAACCGTTTGACGCCGTCATCCACCTGGCGACCGAGGCCGACATGGAGGCGACCCGGGCGGATCCGAGTGCCGCGGTCCAAGTCATTTCAGAAGGAACCCGGCGGACTTTGGCAGTCGCAGCACAATCGGGCGCAAAGAGGTTCTTGTTCACAAGTTCGGGTGCGGTTTATGGGCGCCAACCCGAAAATATGGAACGGCTTTCGGAGGATTATCCCGCCCTGGCCGATCCGGGCGACGTCGGGGCAATCTATGCGATCCCAGGGTATGCAAAACGCCAGGCGGAAATCCTCTGCATGGAGGCGGCGCACCGCGAGGGATTGGGCGCCGTGGTCGCCCGAGTGCTTTTCATTTGCGGGTCCCGCAATGCCCTTGGACTCAAAATTTGCCATTGGGAACTTCATTAGGGACGGCCTTGCCGGAGGGCCTGTCGTCGTCACGGGTGACGGAACTCCAATGCGCTCCTACCTTTACGCGGCCGATCTCGCCGTCTGGCTTTGGACCCTCCTCCTCAAGGGCGTCCCTGGCCGCGCCTACAATGTGGGCTCCGAACATTCGGTAACCCTTCAGGAGCTGGCCAAGACGGTGTCCCATGAGCTTGGTGCCTCCGGGGTATCGGTTATGGGAAAGCCCGTTACGGGAAGGTCTCTGGACCGCTACGTGCCTTCGACCCTGCGAATTCGGCAGGAGTTAGGTCTCGAGGAAAACTTCAGCTTACCGGAGATTATTCGGCGCACAGCCTCATGGTACCGTCCTCACGTGAAGCATTGACGGATTTCAGTTCGCTGAGAGTCTAGTACCGCATGTCCTCGAAGTACTTGTTCATTTTCGAGATGGCGAATAACCACATGGGAGACGTCTCCCATGGCGTGCGGATTATTCGTGAACTCAAGGAGGCGTGCAAAGGCTTCGACTTTCGGTTTGCCGTCAAGCTCCAGTACCGGGACCTGCCGGGGTTGATTCACCCAGATTTTCGGAGCCGAAATGACCTGAAGTTCGTAAAACGATTCTCCGAAACGGCGCTGGGGTGGGACGATTACCGCCGGCTAAAGGAGGCCATCGTTGAACACGGATTCCTGGCGGTATGCACTCCCTTTGATGAGGCTTCCGTGGACAAGGTCGTCGAGCATGGATTCGACTACCTTAAGATTGCCAGTTGCAGTCTGACCGATTGGCCCCTCGCCGAAAAAGTGGCAACGACGCGTTTACCGCTCATCGTTTCCACGGCCGGGGAGTCCTTTGAGAACATCGACCGCGTCGTAAGCTTCTACCAGCACCGCGACAGGAAGGTGGCCGTCATGCACTGCGTAGGGGAGTACCCTACGGCCGATGCGAACCTTCAGCTAAATCAGATCGATCTCCTGAAACGGCGTTATTCCAATGTCGAGGTAGGCTTTTCCACGCACGAGGCGCCTGAGGAGCTCAATGCGGTCATGATGGCGATTGCCAAAGGCGCCACACTCTTTGAGAAGCATGTCGGCGTACCTACGGAACGGTATAAATTGAATGCCTACTCCGCTTCGACGGCGCAGGTGCGGCTGTGGCTTGAGGCGGCACGGCGGGCGGTTGTGATGGCCGGAGTCGAAGACCGGAGGCATGAATCCTCAAAGGGCGAGCTGGGAACGCTTTCGGAGCTCAGGCGGGGTGTCTATGCCCGGCGCTCTATCGCCTCCGGGGCTGTCGTCGGCAACGAGGATCTTTTTTATGCAATTCCGGCTGGATCCGGACAACTGACGGCCAATGACCTCTCCAAGTATACGGAATACAGGGCATTACGCAGCTTTGCGCCAAATGATCCCCTGCTTTCCAAGGAGGTTGCCTCCACAGATACCCGAAGCCTCGTCCACGGGATCATTCGCGACGTCAAAGCGCTCCTCAAGACTTCAGCGGCCATTGTTCCTACCCAGCTCGAGCTCGAGATTTCCCATCACTATGGCATCGAGCGGTTCCGGGAGGCGGGATCGGCGATGATCACGGTCATAAATCGCGAATATTGCAAGAGGCTCCTGATCATGCTTCCAGGACAATGGCATCCCGAGCATTGGCATACACTTAAGGACGAGACGTTTCATATCCTTTACGGAGAGATTGATCTCGTTCTTGGCAGGTGAGCGGCGCCGATGCGTGCAAAACGACATCATTGTTATCCAGAGGGGCGTGAAGCACGAGTTTCGCAGCTCCGTTGGGGCCGTGATTGAGGAAGTCTCTTCAACCCATTCAAAGGATGACTCAGGCTACACGGATCCTGCAATTGGGCGAAATATCGAACGCAAAACCTACGTTACCAACTGGATGGACTGATTTGCATGGACCTTGAGAACGAACTTCTGCAATTAAGAAGCCAGCGCAATCGGGCTGCCTGCGCTGCTGTCGCCATCATTGTCATCAGCATGGCTTCTATATTTCCCAGCGCCCTTGCGCGGCGGAAGCGGCTGCACGCGGCGCACGATGAGCTGCTGTCCATACAATCACAGATCGAGGCGACGCAGGCACAAATTAAGGGAGTCCAGGCACAGATCATTCAAGCGCAGTCGGAGATACGATCTCTTCTTCATGACCAGCACTGATCAGGAATTGGACCTAGCCCGGGCGCAGCGCGACCAGGCGATTGCCTGTGCCGCTCTTTCATTCTTTATCGCTCTCGCAATGGTATTCTCGGCTCTTGCTCCGGAAACGGAGACCCTAAAGGCGCGCGAGGCAATAGCAGCCCATAAGGCTGTGCTGGCCCAATTGCAGCAGGTATTGCAGCGCAATACCGCGGAACTTGCCCAGGACCAGGCCTCAATCGGATTGCTCCGACGGGCGGCGCATCCCTGAACAGCATGAAACTGTCCGACTACGTCGTCGAATTCATCGCCCAGCTGGGGGTGCGACATGTGTTCATGATCCCGGGCGGTGGCGCGATGCACCTCAATGACTCGCTGGGAAAATGCCGGCGACTGACCTACGTCTGCAACTTGCATGAACAGGGAAGCGCCATTGCCGCGGAGGCCTACGGACAATACTCCGGGCTTGGGGTCGTAATGGTCACAAGCGGACCCGGGGGAACCAATGCTTTAACTGGAGTTGCGGGCGCCTGGCTTGAATCGACTCCAATGTTGGTCATCTCGGGACAAGTTAAGACTTCGGATTTGGTGGGGGACAGGGGAGTCCGGCAGATTGGATTTCAGGAGATCGACATCGTGGCTATGGCGAAGCCGATAACGAAATTTGCGGTCACCGTGACGGACCCGGCGCGAATCCGCCAATGTCTCGAAGAGGCGGCATGGAAGGCAACTCACGGCAGGAAGGGTCCCGTCTGGGTGGACATACCCCTGGATGTGCAGGCCGCCGATATCAATCCAATGGGTCTGGACGGATTCCGGCCGCCGAAGCCGGATAAGGACATCGATTCCAAGATCAAGGCCGCCGCTTTGAGAGCCCGTGACCTACTCTTGAGCGCCCAACGCCCCGTAGTCTTAGCGGGAAATGGAATCAGGCATGCCGGGGCCATCGAGCTTTTCCTGAAATGGGCGGAGTCGATCGGAATTCCCATCCTCACGACTTGGAAGGCCCTCGATTTCCTGCCGGATGACCATCCGCTTTATGTGGGAAGACCCGGCGCCGTCGGCCAGCGTGCGGCCAACTTTGCGCAGCAGAAAAGCGATTTCTTTCTAAGCATAGGGGCGCGACTCGACAATGGTCAGACCGCTTATAACCACAGGAATTTCGCGCCTCGGGCCGCCAAAGTCATCGTCGACATAGATCCAGCTGAGATCGCAAAACTCCAAATGCCCATAGCGGCTTCCCTGGCGGCCGACGCCGGTGCGTTCCTTGCCGAACTGATTGCATGTTCCAAAGGGCACCTCTTTCCGGATTGGAGCGAGTGGCGACGACGGTGTGACTCGTGGAAAAAAAAATATCCCATCGTCCTAGATTCCTATCGATCGGTGTCCGAAGGCGTCCACAATTACGTTCTCGTCGAAACCATAGGCCGTCTGCTTCGTTCCGGCGACATACTTATTCCAGGCAGCTCTGGAGCGTGTAGCGAGGTAACCTCTCAGGCGGTGCCGGCCGCCACGGGCATCCGATTCATCAACACACACGGTCTGGGCTCCATGGGATTTGGCGTTCCTGCGGCATTGGGCGCATGTTTGGCATCGGGCGGCAAGCGGACCGTCTGCATTGATGGCGACGGTGGATTCCCGATGAACGCCCAGGAACTCGCGGTCATCTCTCGGCTCAACCTACCGATCAAATTCTTCATCCTCAACAACGGCGGGTACAACTCGATTCGCGCGACGCAGGTCAACTATTTTAGTCGTAGATTTGTGGCGTGCGATGCCGCCTCCGGGTTGACCTTCCCCGACCTCGCTAAGACCGCGGAGTCATGTGGGGTCGCTTTTTGCGGGATCGATTCGCACGAAAACCTCGATGAGGAGGTCGCATCGATCCTTTCAAAGGCGGGCCCGACAGTTTGCGATGTTGCGATGGCACCGGACCAGTTCACACAGCCGAAAGTTTCGTCGAAGCAACAACCAGACGGACGTATGGTCACTATGCCGATGGAGGATCTATGGCCATTCCTCGATAGAAAAGAATTCGATGCGATCATGATGAGTTGATGTGAAATTGAAATGACGACGCGCGATCTTCTTACAGAGACAATCGATTCAGCACGTATCCGCGAAGAATCGGCATTCGAGAGATCGAAGGTTAAAGTAGGCGGGAAAATAGTTCTTTTTGGAGCGGGCAGTTTAGGGCGAAAGACAGCCAAGGCCCTTCGAAACCAGGGGATTGTACCATTGGCGTTTATCGATAACGATATGCGTCTCCAGGGATCGGAAATAGATGGGGTCCCAGTCTATTCGCCCCAGACAGCTGCCGAACGATGGCGCAATAGCGCGCTGTTCGTTGTCTCGACATTTCTTCCTTTTGGAGGAGGCGTGAGGTCTCGCCTACAAGAGCTTGCATCATTAGGCTGCATCGAAACGACTAATTTCATTCTCGTTGGATGGAAGTGCGAGGGCGTATTACCCCATTTTGGTTCGGACCGACCATCCCGATTGCTCGAACATGCTGAAGAATTGAAGCAGGTCGAAAGATTATGGTGCGATAGCTTATCCGGCGAGACGTACAGGCAGGCGCTTTCCTGGCGTCTGCATGGCAATTTTGGGGAAGTTACGGCCCCTGTTCCTGACCAGTACTTTCCTAAGGATATCTTACGACCGAATCCTGCTGAGGTATTTTTCGATGGCGGTGCTTTCGATGGCGACACGCTTCGGGCGGCGCCATGGGCATTTTCGAAGGCCCTGGCAATTGAGCCAGATCCGAAGAACGCTTTCAATTTGCGTTCATGCTACCGTGGAAAGGCCCAAGTGCGCGAAGTATTGCTGGGCGGGGAGGTGGGCATTGCCCAATTTGACGGAAAGGGGACCATGGCATCCTCCCGGTCCGAAGGTGGCTCATTGCAGATAGCTGTAGAGACGCTTGACAATCTGGCGGCAGGCGAGAATCCCACATTTATTAAGCTCGATATTGAAGGCGATGAAATCGCCGCGCTACGGGGCGGCTTGAATACACTGCAGCGCTGCCAGCCGGTGGTTGCCGTTTGCCTTTATCATCGGCCGGAGGATTTGTGGACGATACCGCAATTCCTCCACGAGGCACTGCCGCAGCACAAGATGTTCCTGCGGGCACACGCATGGGATGGATTCGAACTCGTCGTTTACGCCGTTCCTCAAGAACGATGCATGCTTACCTAATGAGTGAATCGACGTCACGGCCATGTCCTGTTTGCGGCAGCCAGAAACGACGGCTCATTTATTGCCAACGCTTTTTGGATGGCCCGATGGGAAACGGCTATGACGTGGTCGTTTGTACCGATTGTGGAGCGGGATATGCTGACAAGATCCCGTCGCAGGCCGAGATGGACCGGTATTATGCCGACCAGTCTAAATACACCAATGATCAAACCGATGGGACCGAGTCGCCTTGGGATCTAAAACGTTTCGAGGCAACCGCTGACCAGATCATACCTCACCTCAAAACACACGACACGCGAATACTCGATATTGGGTGCGCAACTGGAGGTCTCCTTTCTGTTTTTAAGAAAAGGGGATTTGTCAATCTAACAGGAATTGATCCTTCGCCGGTTTGTTCGGCGTTAGCAGGCCGATTGCACGACGTGGAAGTTAGGGTCGCGACATTTGCTCAATTATCCAATTGGAAAGAACGATTCGACCTGATCATGATGACCGGAGTTCTTGAGCATCTTCGTGATGTGAAGGAGGCGGTTGGAACTGTGTCGCGCCTTTTGAGCCCTGGAGGCGTCATCTATTGCGCAGTACCCGACGTCGAAGGATTGGCTACTTGCTCAAATGCACCTTATCAACAATTCAGTATCGAACATGTAAATTTCTTTTCCAGCAGCTCCCTTCGGCGCATAATGATGGACTGTGGTATGACCGAGATCCGAGCGTGGAGATGGACCGTGGAATGGAGGGAGGGTGTCAATGAAGCTATTATAAGTGCCTTATTCGTAATCGGTGGAATTCCGGCTCAGCGTGCATTCGATAAATTAACTGGTCCGGCATTGGATCGCTATCTGGCTTCTTCCGTGGCAGGTGATAGAAGTATACTAGCGATGATCGATTCGTTGGTGAGCAACCAAGAACCGATACTCGTCTGGGGAGCTGGGACCCTAACGCGGCGACTGCTTGCAACGACGCGGTTTCCCATGGCGAACATTGTAGCGTTTGTTGACTCAAATACCAGCTATCAAGGGCGGATTCTGGCAGGCAGACCTATTCTGAGCCCAAGACAGATTACGGATAGAAACGCGCCCATTCTTGTTTGTTCGGTTTCGTTTGAGAAGGAGATCACACGCTTTATTCGTAAGCAGTATCTCATTACTAATCGGATTATCACGTTTACGAATGGGCAGTGATCGCATTTGCCCTATAACGCTTCAACCGCTATTGACTTCATATCAGCGGTCAAACCGATGGACTCGAGGCGTGAAAACCTCTCGTCCGGCACGATTCTCTACCGAATTTCACTTCATTACTTTCTTTCGCCGAAATAGATTCCTAGCAGGCTTAGCCCCATTCCGAGCGCAAGGCCGATGAACCCGCCAATGGCACCAGCTATTGCGACGGGCCGGTACTTGCTGCCCGTCACGGGCTGCATGCTGATCCCGATCACGTCGGCAAATTGCTGGCGCGCGAAATCCTCATGGGTTTTTCGTATGTTCGATATCAATAGCTTGTAGGCCGCCTCCAAGTCGTTGAGCGAATTTTGCACCTGTGCAATAATGACTGTCTGATTTTCGTTGCTGCTCTTGAGAAAAATTTCCATGTCCTTGCGCCGCTCGAGCAGTTGCGCCTTCTCGGCCTGGATTCTTTTGACGTTTAATCCGGCTGAAAGTGCCTGGCGAACGAGGAAGTTAGAGGCATCATTTGCGAGCAGAGAGTCAATCAATCCTTGATCGAGTATCGGGGACTCGGCGCGCTGCTGGGTTGCCTGGGATTTAATTCCCAGCACGTAATTCTGGGATCGATCTTGCGATTTGGCCAGCAGGTCATCGACAACTTTTTCCTCTTCTATGGCTTTCTTCTCCTGATCCTCGAGAGAGCGCAGATAGTAATCCATTTTCATTAGGGCAATGACGCGGTTGCGGGACAAACCGTTCTCGCGAATCAATCCTAAAGTCTCGTATAGGCGAATTTGTGCAAAGATTTCCGTCTGCTTGAGCAAATCGCTGAAGGAAAGATTGGTCGTAGAGGAGCGGAAAGTTTTTGCCTGATCGAGCTGTTGATTGAGGTAGGCAACGATGTTCTGGACCTCACTGTTGAGAATAAGCTCATACTCGTAAAAGTCGGCCTCACGAAGGGACTCGAACGCATTGCCGAAGGCTAGGGGAACTGCGGAATAGGTACGCTGGAATTTCTCCTGGTATGCGCTGATAATCTTATTCAGCAATAACTCGCGCTGCCGGTCGCTGAGCGGGAATTTGCGCGGCAGCGTCAGTGTGACGAGGTATTCGTCGGGGATGTATGGAACGGGTATCTGCCCAGCGGCTCGCAGCCGGTCGCGCTCTTTGACGACATTGGGCGCGATTACGCCCTCAATGGTCAACGCTGCCCGCACCTTGCTCTGAAGGTCCTCGGTTGCTTCCAGCCCCAGTTGCCTCAGGGCATCGACTATTACATCCGGTGCCCGGATGTCATCTGGCTGAAACTTGGAGTGGTCCGGATACTCTCCCTTCCCGTAGGCATTAAAAGCAAAGGTTATCCGCATCGACGTTGTGGTTGACGTGAAAGGACTGGCTACGAAATAAATGACTGTAGCGATAGCAAAACCCAATGCAGCAAAACCGAGAGTCGGTGCTAGCCCGCGGCAAAGCCGCGTAAATACTTCGCGAAAATCAATACCCTCGTATGAATCATAGTCTGTATCGACGGAATGATGCGATTTTATCGGGCTTGGCGTATCAGATGAGAGGGGAGTAGGAGTCATAGACGTACCAATGGAAACGGTGTGGATTTAAAAAACAACGTTGGATTGAGAGTCCACTAAAATCCACGAGGAGCCGACCCAATCCGATTCCTTGTGAATAGCGGACTTAGATATTCATGCTTATGGGGCGAGAGCCGTTTGTCACCTACATTAGGCTATCTACATCTTTTTGCTATTAAATCAGCCACCAAATTCATAGAAACAGCCGAGGCCAACAAAATTCTCCTCCCTATCCGATCACCTTAGCTAAAGGGATGTTTGAGCCCGTTTACACATTGCACCACACTGGTACTACGATGGCTCTTATCTCTCTCCCTGCGGCGCAACCAGAAGGGAAGTGGTCCCCGTTGGTTGGACAGGTGAACCGAGTAAGCTGATTAATGCCGACCACTCTTCTGACTCAAGGCATCGGCTTTTTCGCGCCATGGTTCCGGTTCATTTTCGCTTATCGCAAGAATCGCAGACATCTGGAACCAAAAAAAGAACTGGTTGCTGACGTAGACGTTTAAGGAATTCGCTGTCATCTGAGTCTGCAGGTAGACGCCTAGCGCCATTGTAACACCCAAGATGAGCAATGCGTCGGCTGAGCATTTAGCCGTGGAGGTTCTTTGTCTAAGCCACGTGCGAAAGCCGCATCCAATAGTCCATGCTGTCAGGCCACCAAACAGGGCGGCAATCGATACACCCTCTTCAGCCGCAATTTGGAGGAAAACATTATGCGCGAAGTCAGGCGTAGCTCCGTTAGGATCATTAGGCTGCGCATAAACCACAGATGTAAGATAGAAGGATCCGATGCCGTGGCCGACACAAGGACGGTGGTGGATCATCCGTGCCGCTTTTTTGTAGAGATTGAGCCGTCCGGCGTCCTTGTTCGTTGGGTTCTCCAAACGTGCCAATGCGACCAACCGGGAGAGATAAGGTTGGTTTATCCAGGAAGGGCGGTTGGCATTGGCATTGATGACGACGACTGCGGCAATAAAGATTAGAATCAGAGCGGCTGTCCACAACCGTGGAAGCCGAAGCACGGCGATCACCAGAAGGAACACCGACCCAGCCAGCCAAGTGGCCCGCGACCAGGATGCCACCACCATGACGAGGAGGCAAACGCAGCCGAGCAAATTGATGGCGAACTTCCGCGTCGGAGCTACGCCCAGCGTTGTAGCGAAGAAGATAAATAAGCTTACGATTACACTGCCAAACGAACTGATATCTTCGTAGGGAGCCTGAAAGCCGGCGCCGATCAAGCCTTCTGGAGTATTGACCCAGTTCCATCCTTCCGGCACATGAAAAATTAATTGTATAACAAAAAAGACAGCTATGGTCACGATATAAACCGTGAATACCGGGGACACCCACGTTGCGACCCGCAAACGGTTGACCATTGAGTCCACGTTCGCGGCCTTAAGCCCAACGCATTTTCCATAAAGCATTTCAAAGTAGAATAACCCTTGCAGCCAGACGAAGGCCGAGGTGAGGAAGTACCATGGATCTCCGTACCCCAGGACTGCTCGGTTAAAGAGAACTGGCCATAGCTCAGCCGAGGCCCTATGTCTCCAGAATTGCCAAGCGAGTGATAGCAATACCGCAGCAATCAAGATGTCGATTACAAGGGAAGGAAAGTAAGAGCCAAACGGAAATTGACCCGGTTTCGTCGCTTCAAGACTACGCGGAGTTTGTGATCCCTCTCGGCTACGCCAGTGGTCCATGGCATTGCTGAAGGAAGATGGTTGGCGCATCGTTAATGATGTTGGCGCCGAATAATATATCATGCTCTTCCCCAAGAGATTTTTCGCCGCAACGCCCATCCATAATGCCGAAAGAACAAGGCTGAGCGGGGAAGCGCAATTCAACAAACCGGATTGGCCGAGACCGTTGAGCAGGGGCACCCCCGCAGTGAAGGCAAACAATGTCGCCCACGGATTCCAAACGCCCAAACTGAAACTTCCTGCAATCAATATTAACACCGGACCAAAATCGGTCCCTGCTGAGCGAACTGCCGCGATTTGAAAACGCAGACACAAAAGGGAAAAGCCGATGTGCAACACAGCTCGCCATGTAATTGCGTGCCAGGCACGAATCGCAAATACTCGCAGCGGGCTTGTCAGGATTAAATCCACTCCGTAGGCGAAGATGAAGCCTTCAAGCTGTCAAAACAAGTTTCTGTATGGCACAATACATTACCTCAATTCGCTTCCATAATCCATCATTGCTTTCTTCCGCCAACGTAGCATCCCAGCCGGCATAGACCCAGGCCCAGAGCGAGACAAATCAACACGCCAACGGTACCGCCTATTCAAACAGTTCCTGGGCTGGCACTTTCAGCGCCCGAGTGATTGCCGCAAGCTTGTAGTTGTGCATGGGCGTTGATCGCATTGGATCTTCGCAATCTGCGACTAGTTGAGAGCGAAGCCTTGCCGGGCCAACAGTGCCGCCGGTCGTGAACCCGACCTCGGACAGTTCGATCGAGGGCGTTTGCTTGACGACCGAGCAACGCCGCGAGGTGGAGAGCTCACTTTGGTTCGCGAAGCTCCACGGAATCGAAAAGATCACCGACGCGCAAAGGACCTCGCGAACTTCCTCGCCCACTGGCCGAACTTGGCACGCAGCAGGCGTATTGGGAAACCCTCTCGGTGTTCTTCAAATAGATGATGCGAGTGCGGTATGTCCTGGAAAATCCGTTGTCTTCGGCAATGCCCTAGCACAGATCCGAATAGCGGCTGGCTCGATCTACGTTCCCGACGATGCGGCGCACTTCCTGCGCCTGACGAAGAATACGAAGCATACGGAGCAGGCGGGCTTCTGGGCTCTTTCGTTAATCGCCGGACTTCGGAAACGTGAACTCGATATGCTCCAAAGACACCCTGCCCCTTCACGGGTCATTGAACCCAAGTGCGACGTAATCGACCTCTTGAACGAGCCTTCGGCTGCCGACCACCGCATTATCCTAAAATCCGCAGTTGAGGCGGTGGCCTGAGTACGGAAGATGCTGCAAAGGATCGCCATGGAGACCCAAAACCACACTGAGGTGATTCACCCGCTGGGTGAACGAGAGTTCGCATTTCCGACACCGGGTGGGCGAGTGCGACTTTCGGTGACCAACGACAGCCTGACGCCGTTCGGAGGGCTGGTCCCGTGGGCAGCCTATACGAAGGATATAGGGATTTTAGATCAGCTTGCTGCGGATTGCCCGGTTGAGAGGACGAGCCCGAACGCCGCTCCGGTCTACGACGTGATCCAGTCGTTCACGCTGACCGCTCTTACGGACGGGCGCAGGTTCTCCCTATATCGAGCGTTTGCGGGAGGATCCGACGATTCCTGAGATATTTGGGATGGAGTCGGTGGTCGGAGACGACACGGTGCGGCGGTTCTTCAAGTCGGTGGATCCCGCCCTCGGGGCCGAGTGGATCGCCCGCAACGTGCAGCCGATGTGGCGCGCTCTGCCGGATCCTATCATTTTGGATTGGGACTCCACGGTGCAGCCGAAGTACGGGTGCCAGGAGGGAGCCGAGATCGCCTACAACCCGGGCAAGCCGGGCCGGCCGAGCTTCCATCCTCTCCTGGGAGTAATTGCCGGCACGCGCCTTTGTCCGGCCTATCGGTTTCGCCCGGGCGATACGGTCACGGCCACCCAGTGGCACGAGGCCATGACGGACGCCGAGCGCTGGCTGGGCTCGCGTAAGGTCTGGCTCAACCGCGGCGACATCGGCCTGGGCCACGACGCGGTCATGGCCTGGCACGAGCAGGCGCCCGATCGTCCGAAGTACCTCTTCAAGCTGAAGCTGACGAACCTGGTGCGCTCCGCCCTGTGCCGGGTCAGGGAGGACGAATGGCAGGGCTCTGCCAGCACCGGGGCCTGCCAGATGGCCGAGGGTACGATCCAATTGACGGGATGGGAAAGGCCCCGGCGGGTGATCTTCGCCCGAACGCTCCTCGGGGTCATCCGGGCCGCCAGCAACACGGAGTTCTGGGACCGCAACAAGCACGAGTTCGCGGTCTACGTGACCAACCTGCCAGAGAGTGTCAACCCCTGGCAGATCCAGGAGCTGTATCGCAAGCGGGCGGACACCGAGAACGTTTTCGACGAACTGAAGAACCAGTGGGGGTTTAGTGGATTCTGCGCCAAGTCGAGGGCGACGACCGAGCTCGCCGCCCGGCTCCTTCTCTTGGTCTACAACCTCTGGACGCTCTTTGTCCGCTTCATCGTCCCACAAAAACACACCGAGGCCAAGAGAGGCCAACGATGGTTCCTTCTCATCGCCCAAGGCTCGTCGAATCAGGGCGTCAGAAAGAACTACAAGTCTCTATAAAGGGCGGCTGGGCCGACCAATTGCGGGACGGATGCACCAGCATTACCGAATGGATCCGCACAACTGCGCCGCAGTTCAAATATCAAATGTCCGCCAGCGACCAGGATCTCGCCAACGTGGCCGCCGCACCGACGTAACTCCTTGGAAACCGTCCGGCCAACTGCGGAATTTAGGATTATAACAGTCCTGCCCTTCCTCTCTGCCCGGCGCGGCTAGAGGAAGACCCATGTCCCTACCTTTCTCCCACCCAACGTCTATGTGAAGTTCCACGTTACGAGAAATGCCGTCCTGGCGCGCCGGAGTACCAGGACGGTATCCGTCAAGGAAAACCGCCCGCGACAGACGAGGGACGAAAAGAGTAATCAAGGGCTCATCGCTCCTACCTCTCCCACCGACTCGAGCTGTCCGACGGGAGTTACAGCCGCGGCTCGGAGGGGGCGGGAACCAAACAACAATTCGTCCGCTCCGATTTCCACCGCAAGTCCACGAAGAAGGGGCCTCGGAAGTTCTTCGGTCCCAAGGCAACCGCGTTTGATCCTGGCATCTCTTTCCAGGCTGCTTCGTGGACCGGTTGCAAGCCAGCTAACGAACGCCATCGCCGGCCTTCCTCAGGATGGAATGGAATGTGCGCTCCGGCTGTTCGTGCGCCGTCGCTTGCCTAGGAACGGCAGGAAGTTACCCCAATCCGGATCGTCACCATGCGAAATGAATGCTGCATTGAGGAAAAGGGAGGGAACAGTTTCCGCGAGGCAGAAGATCGATTTACTCGTACATCCCTGGACTGAATCAAGTCCCAACTCAAGGACACGATGCTCCCTCCGGGCCCATTTGTTCATTTGTTCTTGAACTTCTCGGGAATCCCCGTTCCTGTCACATCCCTTGAGCACCGCGATCAAAGCCGTCCAGCCGGCGGTCCCCCGCTCCCAGGTCGCCGACGAATTCTCTCGCGAGTGCGTGGAGTTTTTCGGCGAGGTGGTACAGCTGTTTGGAATTTCGCCCTCTGTTGGCGAGATATACGGACTCCTTTATGCCTCTCAGGAGCCACTCAGTTTCTCCGACATTTTCGCCCACCTCGAGATCAGCAAAGGCTCCGCCAGCCAGGGACTCAACCTCCTCCGTTCGCTCGGCGCTGTGCATACGGTGGCGCCGGTCGACGCGATCGGCCGCCGCGAGTATTTTTCGCCCGAACTTAGCCTGCGCAAACTGCTGCGTAGCGTGCTAGACGAACGGGTGAGTCCGTTAGCCAGCAAATCGGCCGGGCGTTTGGCACGCCTTCGGGAGTTGGCGGATGGGGCGGGAGGTAGCGAACGGAAATTTCGATTGGGTCGGGTGCAGCAGCTCGAAACCTGGCGCCGGCGGCTGAGGGCCGTCGTGCCGGTGCTGGGCACGCTGCTTGGACCCAAAACGTAGAGAGTAAATCCACGCCGTATGCCCGGCGAGAAACTCAAGTCAAACGCTTCCAGTCACTCTTCCCTCAAAGAAGCGACGGGGCGAAGCTGTCGCACCTTCGCTGCAAGGAGTGGCGTTGCCGATGATGAGCCTGTTGCTCGCAAGCAAGTCTCATTCGGATAGCGGGTCTATGTCTGTGATGCCTGGCAAAGTTCGACGACCCATCTCAACTTAACTACGTTTAATTAAGGAATCATGTTTAAAAACAAAACACTACTGATTACGGGCGGTACGGGCAGCTTTGGTAATGCGGTACTTCGTCGTTTCTTGAGATCCGAAATTAAGGAGATCCGAGTGTTTTCTCGCGATGAGAAAAAGCAGGATGATATGAGACACCAGTTCCCCGACAGAAAATTGAGGTTCTATGTCGGGGATGTTCGGAACCTCGAAAGCTTGCAGGAGGCGCTCGTGGGTGTGGATTTTGTGTTTCATGCGGCCGCGTTGAAGCAAGTGCCCTCATGTGAGTTTTATCCAATGGAGGCGGTTCGCACCAACGTCCTCGGCACTGACAATTTGCTGCTTGCCGCAACCGATGCTGCAGTAACGCGCGTTGTCGTGCTTTCTACTGACAAAGCAGCATACCCGATCAACGCTATGGGTATGTCAAAGGCGCTGATGGAAAAAATCATGATCGCGCGCTCGCGAGTCGCGGCCGAAAAGGGGCTTATTTTCTGCGGAACTCGGTACGGCAATGTTATGGCCTCCCGAGGCTCGGTCATCCCGTTGTTCTTGCAACAGATCGAGGCCGGCCTTCCGCTCACCCTCACAGAGCCGAACATGACGAGATTTATGATGAATTTAGACGGAGCTGTCGACCTCGTATTGTTCGCCTTCGAGCACGGCAAACCAGGCGATCGGTTCGTGCAAAAGGCGCCAGCCGCAACGATCGCCACCCTGGCTGAGGCGATGAAACGACTACTGCGCGCGCAAAACCCGATAAAAGTTATAGGCACACGCCATGGCGAGAAACTCTACGAAACGCTACTTACGCGCGAAGAGATGGCGCAATCGGAGAACTTGGGCGAATATTTCCGGATTTCGGCGGATAACCGTGATTTGAATTATAGCTTGTATTTTTCCGAAGGGAAACCCGGTGCGGCGGAAACCGAGGACTATCATTCGCACAATACCAAGCGATTAAATGTGGAGGAGATGATGAAGCTTCTGCTCACCTTGCCTGAGATGCGAGAAGCCATCGAGAGCCGCAATGGGCGAGGCGACCCAAAACGCAGCCCGGAGTGAGCTCGCGGCGATGAAAATCCTAATTTTGGGCGGCTCCGGCATGTTGGGGCATCAGCTGTGGAAACATTTTCACAGTCGGTATGAAACATTTGTCACGTTACGACGGACAGGGCAGGAGTTCGAACGTTATGGATTGTTCAAGGATGGGCGCGTATTTGCTGGCGTGGATGCCGAGGATTTTGCGCAGGTCGCTCGGATCATCCGAAACTACCGCCCTGATGCCGTCTTAAACTGCGTAGGGATTATCAAGCACCTCGCTGAGGCGAAAAATCCAATTCAATGTATTACGATTAACTCGCTCTTGCCACACCGTCTCGCCGAAGTCTGTGGCGAATTTGGGGCGCGCCTTGTATTGTTTAGCACCGATTGCGTGTTCTCGGGGAAACGAGGGCACTATTGCGAGAATGATCTCGCCGATGCCGAAGATCTCTATGGTCGGACGAAGTATCTTGGCGAAGTGATTGGCAGCACCCATGCCATCACATTGCGCAGTTCGATCGTTGGACGTGAGCTGGGGAGCTCCCATAGCTTGGTCGATTGGTTTCTCTCGCAGGATGGCGGCAAGGTGCACGGATTTCGGCGGGCTATTTACAGCGGCTTCACTACATTGGAAATGTCGCGTATCGTCGAATGTGTTCTCACGGAACAACGTGGATTATACGGGCTTTGGCACGTAGCCAGTGAACCGATCAACAAATACGATCTATTGCTGCTGCTCCGGGATAGATTTAAAATTTCGGTGGAGATTGTGCCGCAGGATGAGTTTTTTTGCGATCGCAGCCTTGTAGGCGCCCGCTTTGCAGAGGCAACGGGTTACCGTGCTCCAGAATGGCCGGCAATGATCGAAGAAATGGCTACGCTCTGCGGTACGGCTTAAAGCGTTTTTAGCGCTGTTATATCATGAGAATCCTTACCATCTTCGGCACTCGACCTGAAATCATACGACTGAGTCTGATCATAGAATTGATTGATCGCCACGCCAACCAGGTCCTCGTGCATACGGGGCAAAACTACGACCCAAGCCTCAGCGACGTATTTTTGAGGGAACTTGGCGTCCGGAAGATCGATCATCACCTAGGCATCAAGGCGTCGAGCTTCGGCGAGCAAGCGAGTCAGATTCTGGCGAAGGTGGATTCACTCCTGGTATCCGAATGTCCGGACCGGCTTCTGATTCTTGGCGACACCAACAGTGGCCTCGCAGCCATCGTCGCCGCACGCCGGGGAATCCCCGTATATCATTTGGAGGCTGGCAATCGCTGCTACGATAACCGCGTGCCCGAAGAAGTAAATCGCCGCATCATAGATCATTGCAGCACGATTCTGATGCCCTACACGCAGAGGAGCGCAGAGAATTTGGAGCGAGAGGGAATCGCGCGCGAAAGAATCTTCGTCATTGGCAATCCGATCCTCGAGGTACTGGAGAAATTTGCTCCCCGCATAAGGCGCAGCGGCGTGTTGCGCCGCCTTGGACTCAAACGTGGGAGTTATTTCCTCGCGACGATGCATCGCGCAGAGAACGTCGACAATCCCGAGCGACTGGGCCGACACCTCGCGGCCCTCGACGCGCTTTCTGTCAAGTATAAACAACCGGTAGTTCTCAGCGTGCACCCGCGCACCGCCGAGAAGATTGCGCAGCGGGTGCTTGTGCCAAATCGCAAACGATTGTTGCTCGAAAGGCCGTTTGGTCTTTTTGATTTTATCCAACTTGAGAAAAGCGCACGGGGGGTAGTAACCGACAGCGGCACTGTGCAGGAGGAGACATGCATTTTCAACCTGCCCAACGTAACCATTCGCGACGTCACCGAACGGCCCGAGACGACCGAATGCGGGAGTAATTTTCTCGCCGCAGACAGTACTCAAAAACTCGTTACCGGGATGAAGCTTGCGCTCGACGCCTCTGACGGTTGGACCCCTCCGCCGGAATACACCAAGCGAAATGTTGCCGCCACCGTGGTACGAATCGTTCTCAGCCACCACCATTCAGTGGCGCATTAATATGAAGGTGCTCGTCACCGGCGGCGCCGGATTTATCGGTTCCAATCTCACGGCTTTGCTTATGCGGGAAGGGCACGAAGTCACCGTGCTTGATAGCTTGGTCTCTGGCTATCGTGAAAACTTAAAGCCGCTACCTCACATCACATTTATAAATGGCGATGTGCGCGACATTTCAATTCTGCGTATTGCCGCGCGCGATGCGGAGGTGATCTTCCATCTGGCTGCCTCAGTGGGAAACACTCGGTCGATCGAACATCCTATAATTGATGCGGAAGTGAATGTGCTCGGGACGCTCAACGTGTTGGAAGCTGCTCGGGAGTTTGGCACCCGCAAGGTTGTGTTTTCGTCATCCGCCGGTATTTATGGTGAACTCAAAACACTTCCGATTACAGAGTCGCATGCCGCCGAACCTGATTCACCGTATGGGGCGACCAAGCTTTGTGCGGAGAAACTCTGTCTTGCTTACGCCAAAGTTCATGCCCCGCTCGAAGCGGTTTGTCTACGATACTACAATGTATTCGGCATCAATCAGCGATACGATACATATGGGAACGTAATCCCGATATTTGCGCGCAAGTTTATCCGCCATGAGCGTGTCACAATTTATGGTGATGGCGAGCAGACACGGGATTTTATCAATGTCGCCGACGTCGCGCGCGCAAATCTTCTAGCCGGCGAGAATCGAGGAGTGAACGGAGCATTCAACCTAGGTAGCGGCACACGGATCACAATCAACGAGTTGGTTTCGCATGTGCGCGACGTTTCTGGACTCGACACCGATGTAGTGTATGGTCCACCTCGAGCTGGTGATGTGCGGCATAGCCTTGCAGATGTTTCGGCGATACGCCACGCATTAGGCTTCGAACCCCGAGCAAAGTTCTTGCCAGCCCTCCGCGAATATTTGGATTGGGCGAAAACTGTGATGTGCGCATAAATAGAATTGAGTATTGCGCGAGCTTGAAAGCGGCCTGTTCAGGGCGTGAAGAGCGGTCAGTTCATCGGCAATAGGTTCCGCAACGGCAAACTCACGGCTGTCCGATCATGAGCAGTTGATCCTTAACGGACAACGGAGAACAAGGTACAGACTTATTGTACTGGAGTAAAAAACGCTTCTAAAGGTATGCGCAATCGCGGCGAATCTGAAAGCCTGCAGAATGTCATACAAAGATTAGGGAAATTGAATTCGCTGCTTGCCTGCCGCTATATGCATGTAGACGCAAAGTGCTGTGCAAATTTGGACTCGTACGCCGTTGAGCAGGTTATGTTTTATCGTCTATACGCGGCGCAGCCCGAACGTCTCTTCGGCCGCCCGCGAATCCGAAACGCGGAAAACGATGCAAGCCGCGAGCCGTGTGACGAAGAACGTTGAGGCCGCATGCATGCGATGCAGGGCTGCAAAATGAAGGTGTCAGCGATCGGCGGCGTAAAGGTTTCCCGGACACAATGGAATCCCGTCGCGCGATGTCACCTCGTGCCGATGTTACTCGTGTAGAGTGAAAATACGGTATGTCGTCCTGCAAGTGCAGCAGCACGTTCAGTTTTAACGACGTCTGCTTTTTTTGGCAGCGTGTCTTTGGAAACAGCTTTAGACTGCGCACTATCGGCGTCGCGTTCAACGAACAGAAAATAGTTCGGCTGCGATCCGAGATCGAACGGCGAGCCCACATACAATCAACGCGCCCGACGCATGAACACCGCGCGAGATCGGCAAAATCCCGCAAGTCCATAACGCATTCGCGGGCGCCTGGTTCGTCCGCGGCACCTAATCTGGATGTTCATGTGGTAGGCGCATTGCGAGCGGCATGCCAGGCAAGTGTCGGTGCCGCGCATGCCTTCGGGATAGTGTTCAAGCGGGCAGAAGACTGTCGCGGCGAAAATATCGAGGGCTCCGGCGAACGCGAAACCCGTGGCTTCGGGAGACGAGCCGCCGCGCGCATCAGTTCGTTGGCTCCGACGCCGGCGAGACTCGAGCGAAGACGGACGGAGGGTATTCGTGTTCCAGGCTAGGATTGCCCAACTCCTGGTTCCTTAAAACATGTCGAAGATACGTTCCTGGACTCGTTACAGGCGGCTTATTGCGGATAAAAAGAAATTATCCGCTGAACGGGACAGCCGTGCCGCGAATCCATGCCATGGCCGAAAGGCATTCGATCTGCCGCTGGTCGGCAGCTCCTGCTTTAAACATGAAAATCGTTATCGTTTGTGAATATTTTTACCCCGATAATTCTGGCGGTACGCCAACGGATTTGTCGGAATTAGCTCGCTACCTAAAAGATCAACATACCGACATCGAAATCGATGTTATTACGAGCAAAAATCTCTATCGGCGTGCCGGCTTGGTCAAAAGACTTTTGCCCATAGAGGATTGGAATGGAATAAGGATAACCCGTTTAGGGACTCCGAAATCGAATAGGTCATCTGTGTTCATGCGTCTGCTGGCGGGAGGACTTTTTTCGTTATTGGCGTTATGTCATCTACTGCTGCGCAGGCGGTATGAACTGGTATTGATTGTCACCAACCCGCCCGCTAATGCGTTTACGGCCTGGGCATATCAGAGACTGCGCCGGGTTCCCTACGTCTATTTTGTAAATGATCTTTATCCTGACATCGCTGTGGCACTAGGGCACCTTGAAGCGAAGTCATTGTCCGTTCGCATCTTTCATTATTTCCAGCAATGTTGGCTGGGCTCGGCTGCGCGGATCGTTGTCGTAGGCCGCTGTATGCAGCGGCACATTAGTCGTGAGTATAGAGTGCCTCTGCAAAGGATTAGTATAATTCGGAACTGGGCCGACCCGATCGAAATCAAGCCCTCGAATAAGGAGAACGAATTTCGTTCGGTCAACGGCCTAAAGGGATTTGTTGTTTTATATGGTGGTAATTTTAGCCATTACGTAAATTTCAAACAAATTCTGTCTGCGGCAAAATTGCTCAGAGAAAACCGTGATATTACCTTCGTGCTGATTGGCGACGGTTTGAGGAGAGCAGAGATCATAAATGAAATAGATAAACAACTGCTTACAAACGTACGGGTATTTCCTGCGGTTCCGAGATCGGCGATGAGCGAGGTCATGGCCGCGTCGGATGTTTCGTTAATTTCACTCAATCCAAGAATGCTAGGATTAGGTACCCCGGGGAAGATTTACTCGATTCTTGCTTCGGGACGTCCAATAATTGGAATAGTACCTCATGGAAGTGAGGTAGCGCTGATTTTAGAGGAAGAACAGTGTGGCATTAATGTTGCGGAAGGTGACGAAAAAGCCCTAGCGCGTGATATTCTCCGACTACAGGGCGATGTCGAGTTGACTACACGAATGGGTCGGAATGGCCGGTTGGCCTTAGAGCGTCGCTTTACACTTCAAAGTGCGGTAAAGGAGTTCCGTTCTGTCTTTGAACAGGTCTTAGCGAACGAGTGACCGTACGTCTTTCAGAAATGCAGAACACTTGGAAAACGAGCGGAGCCTGCTTGGGTGTCGATGCCCTGGTAACCGGAGTTAGGACGTTGAAGTCGTCGCGAGCCTCACTAGGTTCATTTAAGATCTACTAATCGCCCGAGCGGCTGCGGCGTGACAACGGGGCGGGTTCGCCGCTGGGTTCCCCATGGAGTGGCTCGTTTTAGTGGGCCCGTCGAGCCGCTTCATCGAGCTCAGCAACCTAAGGTGGAAGGTAATCGTTGAGGCTTCAACGGGCGACTTCTCGATTTGCGTACCTCAACCGAGAGGCGCACGCCAACCTCCTGAAGCCCCAAAACGTGGCGTTTATATTCCAAAAAGAGGAAAGTACATTCGGCCCAAAAGAAACATCGCACACCAAGCGAATACCGCGCCGAATCCTTGAAGGAATCTCCTGTCCGACCCGTTAAGCCCGGTTTTGCCTTCGCTTGGAGTTCGCCCTCGTCCCGACCACCAACCACAACGTCAATTGAAAATAACAACCGCCCAGACTCTCAATCCCGGTGGCTCAAAAATATGAGGCCGGTCCGCACGCTTCATTGAGAGGCTTTCTATAGAGATGTTATTTGACGATAGTACTGTTTCGGCCAGGACGATAAACCCACGCTTGCCGACAATAGACGGGTGGCGCGCAATAAGCATTATTTTGGTGCTTGGCGCTCACTGCGCCGTCACAGATCGGTTCCCTCAACGATTCACAAGGGGCTTCTCCTGGTTGTTCGATGGACCACTAGGCGTGCGCTTTTTCTTCGTCATCAGCGGCTTCTTAATTACGTGGCTGCTGTTATTGGAGGTTCAAAAGAATGGAGCGGTAAACTTTAGAAGCTTTTATATTCGGAGGGCTTTAAGAATCCTACCTGTTTATCTTGCATTCTTAACGGTTCTATTCGGGCTCCAGCTACTTACCGCCTTCCATATGAATCTACACTCGTGGATCGGAAGCTTGACGTTCTCGACCAACATTATCGGGAGCACTTCGTGGACGAGCGGCCATCTATGGTCGCTCGCGCAAGAGGAGCAATTTTATTTAATTTGGCCCGGATTGTTTGCCCTGTCCGGTGCTTTCGTCAGGCTGCGCAGAGTCGCATATATTCTTGGGTTACCGATTCTCTTTTGCCCGCTCGTTCGCGTACTTGCACATCTGAAGAAGGGCCCCCTTCTATTCTATTGGGGAATGGCGTCGTGGGATTCTATCGCTATCGGTTGCGCTGCAGCATTAATTTTTTATCATAAGAGGCCGCATATTGAAATATTCTTACTTTCAAAGTGTAGGACTGTCGGCTATATCTCCGCCGCCCTTATACTTGTTCCGTATACGCTTTCGAAAATGTTTCTCTTAGAGGCATTTATCGTTCCTCTCGGTGAGACGTTTCAGGCTCTGGGTTTTTCAACAGTTCTTGTAATGGGCATATTGGCGCCCGATCTAAATCTTTTTCGGGTTCTTGAGTTGCGTTGCATTCGGCAGATTGGCGTGTTGTCCTATTCGATCTATATATGGCAACAGATATTCTGCACTAAACCGAGGGCCTTTGGCCTGGAAAGCGCTTGGTGGCTTTCATTTCCGGAGTGGGTAGGAGCGGCATTCGTCGTCGCCTGCGTTTCGTTCTACGTACTCGAGCGGCCATTGTTTAGACTGAGAAGGCACTTTAAGGCCTAGAACTATGTAAAGAGATCTGGCGTCACAAGCGTTGTCTATAGTTGTTGTTGCCGCATGAACGCGAATGCCGCAAAGACAACGTTTTAAATCTGGGCTATTGCGAATGAAGGCCTGCGCTCCAAGAAATGGACCAGGATGCTATAACGGGAAAGGCTAGCGCGGTGCTAATCCTGGCGATGCTGCAAAGGATCGACAGGGGAGAGTTGGCAAAGGGTGTGCAAGCAGATTTGCGCATTCGGTCGGAGCGGGAACGCAACATACTTCCATTGGAATGGCGCGACCCAAGGGGCTTTATGGTAGCCCACTTAGTGGTTAAAAGCGAGTGGTACAAAGTGAGCGGTAAGAGACTTTTTCGCCGCGGTTACGTCGGGCGAGCAACCCTTTGCGGCGGACCAGCTTCCGGCGCCCAGTGGGATCGACGGTTCGATTCGGGTGCCATCAGATTTTGCAAACACGCGCTCGAGGAATTGAGGATCGTTGGCGGGCCTTTGATGACTGCTGCATGAATTCCGAATGTTTGTTCATTTGTTCTTGAACTGACGTTATCAATTAGCCAGGGTTCATTGGAAGTGAAATCGAATACTCTGAAATTGGGGCATACCCGCTACGAGCAGCCGCAATGATGAATTGAAACTTTTCGCAGATATGTGCGAAAAAATTCGGCGATGTAAGCGGGCTTTGGGGCCCCAGCCGATTTTGCAAGAACACCCTAAAAACGAATTGAAGGACCCGATTAGACTCGGAAAGCATCCCGAATCGGCGTCTGCAGCACTCGCGAATTAAAGATTACAGTCAGCGCGCTCGAATATGGCATTAAAAATATTACCCCACAAGAAATTCGTGACATATAACGAACTAGGTGCATCCAATGGATACCTAATTCCTATATACAACGTTCACGATGGTTTTTTCGGCGAAGGCCGCGAGCCACAACAAGTCTATCTTACAGTTGTGGCTCCACGAGCATCAAAGGGGCCGCACCTGCACCTAATTAGAAACGGTTACTTCACATGCATTAAGGGGAATGTTCGAATCGTCGTTAAAATGGAAGGAAAGTATCAGGAACATTATAGCGGGGAGGCATACAGCTATCTTTCGGTCGAGATTCCGGCAGGAATTCCCGCTTTAATTCAGAATCTGGGTACCGACGATGCATTTGTCCTGAATATGCCGAACCCAGCATGGACACCTACTATGAACGACGAACACAAAGCGGATTTCGGCGATTATAGCCCTTCAGATGTTACCCCTGCCGGCGCGCAGTAAGCCTTTGAGGCTTCGGCGAAAGAACACTTGGGTGCGCGGTAGAATTTCGATGTTCTGATGCCTTTACGCATGAAAATTAATACCGGAAAAAACAAAAAATGAACAGCACGCGACATTTTGCACGCGACTTTTTTGAGAAGTACACGACAAATCTTGGAAATTATTACCGCGACAACTTTGACAAAGAGGTTTTGAAGAAACGTCCATTTCGGAATGAGCTTTATTCGTGGCTAAGTTATGTTTCATATAAATGCACCGGAATCGATTTATTTTACATTCCGCGCGCCCACGTAATATCGGATTTTGAACCACTTTACCTCCTATTATCCGACGTTGAGTCAAAAAAAATGTTGCTCGCCATATTGTGCTATAGGCTATTGGGATATAGACGAGTAAAGCTTCCTAGGAGCACAAGTGCATATTGGGCGACCATGCTTGGCATTCAAAGCGCAAAAACGGAATGTATCCCGATTTACCCGAAAAATACTAGTGAGGCCTTACATATCTATGACCTGCAGTTTCTCGGCGTTCCGATCCGGGTCTACAGCATACCATTTGGCGTTTATACGCTCTTTGTGGCCAAACAATATCAATACCGCGGTGCTGACGAAGTAGTGCAATGTGCCGAGGGAGATTATGTTATCGATGCTGGTGCCTGCTGGGGGGAGACTGCGCTTTCGTTCAGTTTACAGGTTGGAACAACTGGGAGGGTTTTTGCGTTCGAGTTCATCCCTGATAATCTAACGATCCTAAAGAAGAATCTCGGCCTCAATCCCGAACTTGGCGGAATCGTAAAGGTAATCCCGTCTCCATTGTGGGATATACCAGGACGGGAGCTTAACTTTGATGAAGGGGGTTGTAGCAGCCGATTGTTACCGGAAGGTTGTTACGGTGCAAAAGTACTGACAACTTCTCTTGATGAGTTCGTCAAAGAGAATGGTATTGAGCATATTGACTTTATAAAGATGGACATTGAGGGGTCGGAGTTAGCGGCATTGAAGGGCGCCGCTAATGTTCTTCGGGCCTTTAGGCCCAAACTCGCAATTGCGTTATATCACAAAGCCGAGGACTTCCGCACGATTCCTGAATTTATTTACGGTCTGGATCTGGGCTACAGATTTTATTTGGATCATCATAGTATCAATGTATGTGAAACTATTTTGTATGCGAGCGCTCGTTAGCAGAACGAGAAATGTTGGATTCGCGTGCTCGATGTAAATCTAATCGTTTAGTAATTGAAAAGTGAAACCGATCATAAGAATTGAAGGAGAGGCTCAAGGTGCAGTGGAGCTGCGCACTATTGTGCGAGAAGATATAGAGCTGCTTAGGGAATGGAAAAACCAGCATCGCCAGTTCTTCTTTCATAAAGGAAACATCACAGAAAAGGAACAGAGCGAATGGTACGAGCGCTGGTCGCAATTCGATGACGATCACCTATTCATGATCATTTCCGGGAGTGAACGAGTAGGCTGCATCGGAACCAGGTTCTACAATAAAACGTCGGACATCTATAATGTGATTCTAGGCGCCAAGGAGTATGGTGGGAAGGGAGTTATGGCCGACGCGCTTTACGCGACGATTGCTATAAGTCAATTTCTTCGACCGGCCGCAGCGGTGTGTGTGCGAGTATTGCGCGAAAATCCCGCCGTTGGCTGGTATAAAAGAAACGGTTTTGTGGAGGTGACGGCAAATGTTGAGTTTGTAACAATGATGTGGTCGCGGATCATGCATAAGGATTTTAAATGTGAGATGAGCCTAGTCATACCCGTTCGAAAAAGGTAAGCAAACTGGAAACATTATATGATATCTGTATTTGGATCAAAAGTGGGCGACGACGAGGTCGCTAATGTGGTCTCATGCATGCGAAGCCAATGGATGGGCTTTGGCGCCAACGTTGCGAATTTCGAGGAAAAATTTAGTAAGAAATATCGCGTTCCCAATTTCGCGATGGTTGACAGCGGATCGAATGCGCTGTTTATGGCCGTGACATTACTGGACCTGCCAAAAGGCTCGGAAGTCATCGTGCCGTCATTCACATGGGTTTCGTGCGCCCAAGCTGTGATCATGGCGGGATGTGTTCCAGTGTTTTGTGACGTCGACCTTCGAACGATGAATGTGCGAAGGGAGGATATTGAGATGCGGCGAACAATTAAGACTAGCGCAGTCATGGTAGTAGACTATGCAGGTCTTGCGGTGGATTTTGAGTCAATCAGCGATTTGGGATTACCTGTAATCGAAGATGCAGCTCATGCGGCCTGTTCAACATACAAGGGGCAGGCGTGTGGGACACTTGGCGAGATTGGAATCTACAGCTTTGATGCGGTGAAAAACCTAACAACGGGAGAAGGGGGCGGAATCACGACACGTAGCAAAGAAGCAATTGCACGCGCGAGGGTATTGCGTTATTGCGGTATAGGGAAGTCAGGGTTTGATGCGGCCATCGCGAACGCCAAGGGCAAATCGCGATGGTGGGAGTACAATATTCAGGAGCCTTTCATTAAGATGTTGCCGACGAATATCGCAGGCGGCATTGGCTTGGCGCAGTTGGACCACATGGATGATTTTCAGGCCGCGCGGAAGAGAGTGTGGGACCATTATCAGAAGGAGTTTTCGAGTGAAGGTTGGCTGACCACTCCGGTTGAGGCAGCACACGGTGATGCGCATTCCTATTTTACATATTGTATTCGCGTACCGAAACGCGACGAATTGGCGCATTTTTTGCTATCGAACGATATTTACACAACATTACGATATCATCCGCTTCATCTGAATTCGATATATAAGCAAACCAGCGTGCGCTTGAAGAATTCTGAAATCTTGAATGAAGATTGCCTAAGTATTCCAATTCATCCGCGTTTATCTAACGAAGATCTCGATCGAATTGTCAGCCTAATTAAGACTTTTGGTGAGAAGCGACGTTTTTAGGTTCGGCTAAAGAGGCGTTCGCGCATAAAGAAATGCTCCTGCAGCTGAGGGGCCTGTGAGGCCAGCAAAGATATAGGAGAGGGTCAAAAGCCACTAGGTGTCGCAGGCCGAGGAATTAGGAGTCGCTAAGTCCGATTACGAGCACCGGCTATTTACGGCGTCTTTGGTAACGACCTCAAAGGGATCACCAGGCGAAAGAGCAAAGTATTATACATAACACGAAGTTCACCGGGAACTGTTGTTCTATCATGCTTGAACGGAGAATGCCAAATAGATTGAGACAAAAGGTGGTTTCTGGATTACTGTGGCGCGGTCTTGAAAGAATAGGTACCCAAGGGGTTGGCTTTGTTAATGCTATAATCTTAGCGCGGCTCTTGCCAGTGAAGGACTTTGGCACCATCGCGATTGTCACGGTTTTCATTAGCTTTGCGGGAGTATTTGTCGACAGTGGCCTTGGAACTGCACTTATCCAGAAAAAGGAAATCGGGGACGATGATTGCGATTCAGTATTCTTTCTCAATCTTCTGATAGGAATAATTGCGTACTCCGCATGCTTCATCGGCGCGCCGTTAATCGCCACATTTTATAAGGAAGAAGCACTTCGTGGGATCCTGCGTTTGGCGGCACTCAGCTTAATAATTGGAGCGTTTTCGAGCATCCAATTGGCCGTAATGAACCGCGAGATGAGATTCAACCTGTCGTTCAAAGTGAATATAATTTCTCTATTCTTAGCGAGCGCTACAGGAATTGCCTTCGCGTTTTCTGGATTTGGGGTGTGGAGTCTTGTCTACTCTCAACTAATAGGTGCCGGATCCAGCGCGCTCCTGCTTTGGCTCACGGTAGCTTGGCGCCCACATCTCGTTTTTTCACTGAAGTCCGCGCGTGGCCTATTCAAATTCGGTTCAAAATACTTGCTGGCGCGAGTCATCACCGAGGTTTATGTTAAACTTTCGATACTATTTATAGGGAAATGTTTTTCGCTTTCGTCCCTGGCGTTTTACTCGAGAGGCTTTTTCTTTCCCTCATTTATCGTAGGCAGTGTATGCGGAACAATCGATGGTGTGCTTTTCCCAGCACTTGCATCCTCACAGGACAATATCGTGCAATTCAAAAACATGTTACGTCGCTCTGTCTCCACTAGCACATTTATACTGTTCCCAACGCTGGTGGGATTGGGGGTTGTCGCAAAACCGATGGTTACTATTCTCCTTACCGAAAAATGGCTTTCGGCAGTTGTCTTTCTGCAAATTTCATGCATTACGGTTGCGTTTACACCTGTACTCGGAATTAGCAATCAAGCCGTGAATGCTATTGGTCGGAGCGACATGTTTCTTAAGATGGAGAGCATAAATAAGTTAATAGGTATCGCGATATTTTTTTCGACACTTTCATATGGGTTGATGGCCGTTGTTATAGGGCAAATGATTTACTCGCTCTCAATGTGCCTAGTGCTTTGCCCGTGGATAAACAGTAGATATCTAGGATATAAGCTTTCCGACCAGCTTGGCGATATATTGCCGGCACTTGGATGTTCCTTGCTAATGGGTGCATTTGTCGCACCTCTTGCATTATTGTTTAAGAACCAGCTTACGCTGCTCTCGTGTGATATAGTCGCCGGAGTAATTATATACTTGCTCCTGTGCCGAGTTTTTAAGATCAAGGCACTAGGCTATTTGCTCACGGTCCTGAAAGAGAGAACCCAACAGGTCGGCGAGCTCGACACGAGTACGCCAACACCGGCCCTCTGACCATTGGGAATAGAAACGTAAATCGCGCCGTGAACACCGCTCCAGTCATCGTGACTGTCTATGACCGATTGGAACACCTTAAAGAGTGTATTGATGCTTTGCGTGGTAACCAGCTATCGGCCGCAAGTGAGCTATATTTAGTATCGGATGCTGCCGCATCTGCAGAGGACAAAAAGAGAATTGAGGCTGTGCGCCACTATGCAGGATCCATTTCGGGCTTCAGAAAGGTTCATTTGGTCTTTCGCAAGGAGAATCTTGGTGCGTTCCGATCGTTTCTGGCCATTACGCGAGAAGTGGCGAACGAGCATGGAAAGTTCATTTTCTTAGAGGACGACGTAATCGCTGCGCCAAATCTGCTGTCCTACCTGAATTATGGACTCGAATACTATGAAGACAGAAAAGCGATTTTTTCCATTGCTAGCTACACACTCCCAATTGTGTTTCCGCCGAGTTTTAAAGGCGACGTGTTTTTTTTGCCGTCGAATTGCCCGTGGGGTTTTGCGACGTGGCGGGATCGTTGGAGTGTGGTGGATTTTGACAGGCGAGATCGGTACTCTGAGGCTTTAAGGGACCGGTTGTTGTATAAAAAACTCGTTTCCACTGGCGACTATATGGTTGATGTTTTGAGGAGCGATTCGATGGGACTTATCAATGCACCCGACGTGCGCGTCGCATATCATCAATTTCTATGCAATTTATACTCGGTTTATCCTCGAGTATCTAAGACAATGAACATTGGATTGGACGGAAGTGGTCTACATTCGGGGAAAGATTCGAAAAATAAATATCTAGTGAAAATTGATAGATCATTTAGTGATGTCGTTTTTGATCAGAACATTTCGTTAAGAGCAGATATTTTAAAACGAGTTCGCGATTATCAGAATGGCGGCCTTTGGTTGCGTCTACGTCGATACCTAAGTACTATGAAGCACCGTTGCTTTCCTAAGGGCTGCGTCAAAGATCACGGGCAACTCACCGTTTGAACAGCAGAACTTGGAGCGTACGGCCGTGCTTATGCGAAAAATGGTGTATTTGTTTAGCGTGGCCTACTGTGATTTTAGCGTATATCACGGCTGTCCGGAATGACCGTTCATGAGGTTTCGTAACTATAACTGGATAGAGAGTTTGCAGCCCGATTGGGATGTGACGCATTTGGCGTTCGACGGATCCGTTTGGGCCGCAATCTGGGGGGATGGGCGCTTCGACCGTATTTACTCAGGTGGTGGGCTTGGGCCACCGCGAGGCTTTTCGCCGCTAAATGTATCGCTACAATGGAGACGCGGGCGTGAAGGACTTTGGATGTCACGTTCAGTGGCCGGCGATGGCCTTCGCGCAGCTCACATTCCGAGAGAGCCTGCGCGATCTGGAGTCCTCGTTTGCCGCGCGTTCCGAACTGCTCTACCAAATGGGCTTTCGGGGCCGAGTGCGTCGCAGCACCCTGCCCGACGCCAACGAGCAACGGGATTGGCGGATCTATGCCGATTGGGCGCAGAGCGTGAGCCGTCGAGCGCGCCGACCTTGCGCCGACGAACCGTCCCCTCTGGAACTCGAGCAGGCCGTCTACGCGCTCGATGCGATAGTCATCGACTTTTGTTTGAGCCTGTTTCCCTGGGCGTACTTTCGCTCGACCAAGGCTGCGACCAAGGCTGCGACCAAGCTGCACACACTGCTGGATCTGCGAGGATCGATTCCCACGTTTCGCGCTCTGTCGGAAGGGCTGGTTCACGAGGTCAACATGCTCGACGAGATACCAATCGAGCCAAGGACGATTTACGTGATGGACAGGGCTTATCTCGACTTCCGCCGGCTCGCCCGCTTCACCGATGCCGGAGCGTTCTTCGCGATTCGCGCCAAGTCGAACTTGCGCTTCTACGTCAACGCCAGTCGCCTTATCGATCGGGCAACCGGGCTGCGCTGCGACCAGTCGATCAGGCTTCGTGGCTTCTATTCGAAGCGGGGCTATTGCGAATCGTTGCGTCGGATTCGCTACATCGAATCCGAGCAAGAGCGTTCGCTGGTCTTCCTCACCAACCACTTCGCCCTGAACGCGCTTCAGATCGCCGAGTTGTACCGCCGCCGCTGGCAGATCGAGATCTTCCTCCGCTGGATCAAGCAGCACCTGCGCATCCGCTCCTTCATTGGCACATCGGACAACGCGGTGCGCATCCAGATCTGTTCCGCGATCGGTACCTACCTGCTCGTCGCAATTCTCAAGAAGAGCCTGAAATTGAGGTCAAGTTTGCACGAAATTCTTCAGGTGCTCGGCGTTACGCCATTCGAGAAAGTGCCTGTCACGGAACTGTTTCCGGCACATTCTATACAATCTAATACAACGAATCTCACAAATAATATTTTCGACCTGTTCGGGTAGAGTGGATTAATTCCGGACTCCAATGAGCGTATATATGTCTGTGGTTGTGGTCGAATGCGTATGCTCGGCTGTTTGGAAATTGCCGAGTAGCTATCGGCGAGGCAGTGTGCCTCAAGGGGGCTGTCGTCGGAATGGCGACTCGGAAATCAAATGGTCGGGCCGCCGCGGTATCGGCAAACGACAAATGTTCGCGAGTATGTATAGGAGGCGTTGTAAGACCCATTCGATCAGCATGTGGACCACCGTATAGTTGCTCGGAGCCGAGGAATTCCCCGAATGCAGGCCATATCGGGCGATCCTATTTACATTCTCGACGGCTGGAACAGCCGGCGCAAACGACTCGCCACTTTATGTGGACATGGGTCGCGGAAAGGGCACGATGGAATAACGGACGCAGTTCGATGGCCGCGACCCAAACGGAACCCAGCGTCACGCTGGGGAAACTTGGCTTTGCTGCCAGGGCCTGATCGTGATGGAGATCAACCATAAGGGGCATCCAATAATCCGCTAGAGCGGGCGTATAATTCAAATAGTGCACGGGCCTCTCTGAGCAAAGCTCCAATGCAAGATGTTTGAATACCTGCTAAATGATTGCGGCTATTATGTAAATGTTGATCCTAAAATCCGCAGTTGAGGCGGTGGCCTGAGTACGGAAGATGCTGCAAAGGATCGCCATGGAGACCCAAAACCACACTGAGGTGATTCACCCGCTGGGTGAACGAGAGTTCGCATTTCCGACACCGGGTGGGCGAGTGCGACTTTCGGTGACCAACGACAGCCTGACGCCGTTCGGAGGGCTGGTCCCGTGGGCAGCCTATACGAAGGATATAGGGATTTTAGATCAGCTTGCTGCGGATTGCCCGGTTGAGAGGACGAGCCCGAACGCCGCTCCGGTCTACGACGTGATCCAGTCGTTCACGCTGACCGCTCTTACGGACGGGCGCAGGTTCTCCCATATCGAGCGTTTGCGGGAGGATCCGACGATTCCTGAGATATTTGGGATGGAGTCGGTGGTCGGAGACGACACGGTGCGGCGGTTCTTCAAGTCGGTGGATCCCGCCCTCGGGGCCGAGTGGATCGCCCGCAACGTGCAGCCGATGTGGCGCGCTCTGCCGGATCCTATCATTTTGGATTGGGACTCCACGGTGCAGCCGAAGTACGGGTGCCAGGAGGGAGCCGAGATCGCCTACAACCCGGGCAAGCCGGGCCGGCCGAGCTTCCATCCTCTCCTGGGAGTAATTGCCGGCACGCGCCTTTGTCCGGCCTATCGGTTTCGCCCGGGCGATACGGTCACGGCCACCCAGTGGCACGAGGCCATGACGGACGCCGAGCGCTGGCTGGGCTCGCGTAAGGTCTGGCTCAACCGCGGCGACATCGGCCTGGGCCACGACGCGGTCATGGCCTGGCACGAGCAGGCGCCCGATCGTCCGAAGTACCTCTTCAAGCTGAAGCTGACGAACCTGGTGCGCTCCGCCCTGTGCCGGGTCAGGGAGGACGAATGGCAGGGCTCTGCCAGCACCGGGGCCTGCCAGATGGCCGAGGGTACGATCCAATTGACGGGATGGGAAAGGCCCCGGCGGGTGATCTTCGCCCGAACGCTCCTCGGGGTCATCCGGGCCGCCAGCAACACGGAGTTCTGGGACCGCAACAAGCACGAGTTCGCGGTCTACGTGACCAACCTGCCAGAGAGTGTCAACCCCTGGCAGATCCAGGAGCTGTATCGCAAGCGGGCGGACACCGAGAACGTTTTCGACGAACTGAAGAACCAGTGGGGGTTTAGTGGATTCTGCGCCAAGTCGAGGGCGACGACCGAGCTCGCCGCCCGGCTCCTTCTCTTGGTCTACAACCTCTGGACGCTCTTTGTCCGCTTCATCGTCCCACAAAAACACACCGAGGCCAAGAGAGGCCAACGATGGTTCCTTCTCATCGCCCAAGGCTCGTCGAATCAGGGCGTCAGAAAGAACTACAAGTCTCTATAAAGGGCGGCTGGGCCGACCAATTGCGGGACGGATGCACCAGCATTACCGAATGGATCCGCACAACTGCGCCGCAGTTCAAATATCAAATGTCCGCCAGCGACCAGGATCTCGCCAACGTGGCCGCCGCACCGACGTGACTCCTTGAAAAACGTCCGGCCAACTGCGGAATTTAGGTTGATATGTCCATAACTTAACATGCGTGACAAGAAAATGAAGCTCCTTTGGATAACAAATCTCCCAATCGGAAAGCTTATAGATTTGGAGGGCTCTGCTGGGGTACATACAACGGGAACGTGGCTCTCTGCTGCGCTCGCGACCTTTATCGGAGATGGCGCGATTGAATTAGCTATTGTTACCGTCGGAAATAGCAGAAAAATCAAGAGTACAACGGAGGGCAATATTACCTATTGCATTTTGCCAGGTGGTTTGCCGGGGCGATACAATCATCTGAGACCTAAGAACGCAGAACATTGGGAGTTTGTTAAAAGAAATTTTCAGCCGGATATAATTCACATCTGGGGTACAGAGTGTACGCATGGTTACCTTGCATTGAAAACCATGCCGGAAATTCCCGCAGTCTTATACATGCAAGGCTTACTCGAATCAATATCTCGATATTACTTGGCGGGCATGAACCGGCGGGAATTGCTAAACAGCGTCTCGCTGCGCAATGTCCTGAGGTTAGACTGGATTACCCGCAGACAGAAAAGCTATGCCAAGAAGGCCCAAGTAGAGGCAGAGATGATCAAAATTGCTCGGAATGTCATCGTCGCTAATCGTTGGTGTGCGACTCATTGCCATTCCATAGACGCGAATTGTGTAGTGTACCAATGCCAACTGCCAATAGATGACGCTTTTCTTAAAACAAAATGGATAAAGGAAAATATTGAGCCATTCACAATCATGTGCAACGCAACAGGCTATCCGATCAAGGGATTGCACGTTCTAATCAAGGCGCTGAGCGTTATTGTTCGGAGATTTCCGAATACGAAACTGCTGATTCCGGGGCGAATGGACAACGGCAAAAAACTATTCGAGAAAATTACCGAAGACGGATATATAAAATTCATCCGGGAGCTTATAAGAAAGCGAGACATGTCAGGAAGAGTAATATTTATGGGTCCCTTAACGCCCGAACAAATGGCAAAAAGAATGGCGACAATTAATGTCTTCGCGATGCCATCAAGCATAGAGAATCATAGCAGCACCTTAATAGAAGCTATGGTTGTTGGCGTTCCATGTGTGGCATCGTATGTTGGCGGGATACCGGAAGCTATAACACATGGAGAAAACGGTCTGCTTTATCGATTCGAGGAATATGAGATGTTGGCGGAATTTATTTGCGACGTGTTTTCGGACATAGATTATGCAGCAAAGCTGGGAAACAAAGCCAGCCTTTCAACGCGAGAAAAGATTGCCACGGAGAACATCAAAGAAAGACTAATATCAATATACGCAAAAATATCGAATATGGGACAAAATGCTACATCTGTGCTTTAGGCAGTGCGGCCATTTACATACGAACCTTGGCTCTGTGTTAAAACACTATCGAATACTGTATCGCCGGCCAAAATGTTAAATTGAGCGGAATAGCCTAATGAGATCATAGCGCCCATCTTGTATGATTACCGTGGTGATTATTGGTGTCCTTGCGGTTGGCTTTGCCTACTTGGCCGGGAGGAGCCAGCAGAAACTCTTTCTCAAGGTTTCGTTTGCAATCATCTACGTTTTTTTAGCGCTTCGTTATGATTACGGAAACGATTATAACAGTTATCTGGAGGAATTTGTCGCGCTGAATACAGGCAATTTGCGCAGCTTGTTCGATGGATCGTCGCATTTCGAGGCGGGCTGGATTTTTTTGTGTTATCTTTTTCGCCCAATGGGTTTTTTCGCGTTGGTCGCAGTTGTGTCGCTATTCAATTGTTTTGTATGTTACCGGTTTATCAATAAATATGTACCGGCATCGTACTACTGGTTTGGCGTCGCTCGCTACATCTACTACCCTCCATTAATGCTGATGAGTGCTTCTGCTATACGGCAATCGATCGCAGTAAGCCTGTTTATGTTATCCATTGACTACTTGTGTAAACGGCAAATTTTACGTTATATCTTTATAATTATGATTGCCTCGTTGTTTCATAGCAGCGCACTTGTGTTAATTCCGGTCTGTTTCCTAAGCGTAGTTAGACGGGCTATCACCAACGCTGCGGCAATCGTCCTGTTGATTGCTATGGTGTTGCTATATATATATGGGAACGCACTGCTGCCGAACTTGCAAGGGATTATCGCGAATGTATCGGAGAGATATAATGTTTATACCGACGATGTTGGCGAGCAAAGAAGTGCGTTGGGAACGGTTGCAAATTTGGGTTTCTTCGCGTTGTATTTATATTATGCTCGATCAAAGGCGTCGGAAGTAGGTCTGCTCTTTAAGGTGGCTGTCGCGAGTTGTTTTATTTTTCCCGTGAGCTTGGTGATTTCTATGATAGGTCGTTACGATATGTATTTTGCGGTGATAACAATCACTATAATACCTGTTATAGTTTCGAGTATACGAAACAAAATACATAGGAGGCTTATACTGGCCGTTGTATTGGCGGCGACGGTGTACAGGCTGGTAGCGTTTTTCGGATCCGATATATGGGCGCCGTCGTACGGCCATTATACGACGATATTTTCTTCCGATGCAATCTACTAAATTATGTGTGTTGTGAATGGGAGGACGTAATCGAAGTCATAGTGGGCGAATTCGAGAGTATTCCATAGGCGTTCGGCGTGACAGCGAAGCAAATGTTGGTTGTGCGCACGCGGCTTGTGCGATTTTGTAGAGGCGCTGGAGCGAAACGATCGGGAACGACACGTACGGATGGGTGACCAGCGGCTTTGGTGGTAGTGTCCGTCAAGTTTCGCACATTCGGTGACCGGCAGAGCCGGAGGAAGGTTTTGAGTTTGGGTTTATGTTGAGCTGCCGGCGTGGTGCAGGCAGCCGAGTCTGAAAGCTATGAATATATAACGCGGGAGGGGTAAGGGGAGGAACTCCTCCCCTTCGTGACCCTGGTGATACGCGGTGAGAGTCACGCGAACTCCCCCGAGACAAGGTTGTTGGGCGCCTCTGGAGCCGGGGCGAGGTCCTTCAAGTGAGTCATGTCGAGGTAACGCTTGCGGCCCCAATGGGTGCCGACGATGTGCCGCAGTCGGGCGGCGACCAGTATCAGGGCGCTGTTTCCGTCGGGGAATGCTCCGACCGCGCGGGTGCGCCGACGGATCTCCCGCATGACGCGCTCGAGGGGATTATTGGTGCGTAGGCTCCGCCAATGCTCTGAGGGAAACTGGAAGTACTGGAGCGTCTCCTCGACGCCCTTGGTGACGATGTCAGCGGCGCCTGCGAGCTTCATGTCCCGAAGCTTTGCGACCACCAGGAGCGTCTTCGCGCGGGCGGCGGGCCGGTCCTCCTGGGCATGGATCGCCTTAAGCATGGCGGCCACCTCGCGCACCTTGGACGTCGGAACGGCGGTCCAGACGTCCCTGTAGAAATGCACGGCGCAGCGCTGCCAGAGGGCGTCCGGAAAGAACTCGAAGAGCGAGGAAACCAGGCCGAGACACTTGTCGCTGATGAAGAGCCTGGTTCCGGAGAGCCCACGCTCCTTCATGTGCCGCATGAAGTTAACCCAGGAGGCCTTGTCCTCCTTGGCACCCTCCATGACGCCGAGAATCTCGCGGAAGCCGTCCTGATCGACGCCAATGGCGACCAGGATGCTGACGTTCTTTACCTCGCCGCCCCAGGAGCGCTTAAGCCAGATCCCGTCGAGGAAGACGTAGGGGTGAGTCCCGCGGATCGGTCGGTTGCGCCACTCTTCGATCTGGACCGCGATCTTCTGGTTTAGCTCGCTTACCGTACTCGGACTCACCCGCGTGCCCCACAGGGCCTGCGTGATGTCCTCGACCCGGCGGACGGAGACGCCGGCCAGATACATCTCTACCAATGCTTCCTCGACGCTTATCTCGCGTCGCTGGTACCGATCAATGATCGCCGTCT
>CAWHOL010000015.1:0-150493 GCA_963830965.1 uncultured Verrucomicrobiae bacterium
TTTTGGACCCTTCGTCAGTTCGAACCCACAACATCAACCTCAGTCATCACCTCGATCGCAAGGCGGCCCTTTCTGGCCGGCCTGTGTACCGACAGATACATAGATCACCATGAGCATTAGCATCACTCCAAAGGACCTCCTGGACGCGGGCGTCCATTTCGGGCACCAGACCAAGCGCTGGAACCCCCGTTCAAAGCCCTTCATCTTCGATCACCGGCAGGGTGTCACGATCATCGACCTTGCCAAGACCTACGAGAACCTCGAGAAGGCCTGCGCTTTCCTCGAGAACACCGTGGCAAACGGCGGCAACGTCCTGCTTGTCGGCACAAAACGCCAGGCCAAGGACCTTGTTCGCGAGGCCGCCGCGGCGACCGGCATGCCCTTCTCCGTGGACCGCTGGCTGGGCGGCACATTGACCAATTACGAGACCGTCAAGCGTTCCATCGCCAAGTACAAGAAGTACCAGCAGATGGAGACGAGCGGAGAGATGGCCAAGCTTCCCCGCAAGGAGGAGTCGGCCATCAAACGCGAGATGAGCCGGATGCAGCGCAATTTCAACGGAATCGCCGAGATGGGCGGGCTTCCCTCGGCGCTCTTCATCGTCGACGTTGGCCACGAGAAGATTGCGGTCGCTGAGGCGGCGCGCTGCGGAATTCCTTCGATCGCGCTCGTCGACACGAATTCGGACCCGTCGCTGGTGACCTACCCGATCCCCGGCAATGACGACGCCGTAAAGTCGATCCGTATTGTGGTCGAGACGGTCGTGGCCGCCATCCAGGCGGGTCTTTCCCAGCGCGATTCGCGCCGCGCCCAGCGCGGCGCCGATGCCAAGGCCGCAGCGCAGGCAGCGGCCGAGCCCGTCGTGGCGCCGGTCTCCGTGGAGGGCGAGATAGACCTCTCCAAGATCGACATTCCGATCGATATCGCGGCGGTAGAGGCCGACACGGCGAATCTTCGCAAGGCCGCCCGGATCCGCAAGGCGCCCGTAAAGGCTGAATGATATGAGCACTCCCATCACAGCAATCATGGTCAATGATCTCCGCGGCCAGACCGGCGCGGGTCTTCTCGACTGCAAGAAGGCTCTCACCGAGTCCAACGGCAACGTCGAGGAGGCAATCACGATCCTTCGAAAGAAGGGCGCCGCGTCCGCCGCCAAAAAGGCAGACCGCATGACCAAGGAGGGCCTGATCGAGAGCTATATCCATGTCGGCGGCAAGGTCGGTGTCCTGATCGAGGTTAACTGCGAGACGGACTTCGTTGCGCGCAATGACGGGTTCAAGGCGTTCGTCAGGGACCTCTGCCTCCAGATCGCCGCCGCAAGCCCTCTCTATGTCTCCCGCGACCAGGTCCCCGAGGCCGAACTCGCGAAAGAGCGCGAAATCGCCGCGGCTCAAGTCCAGGGCAAGCCCCCGGCCGCCGCCCAGAAGATCGTGGATGGAAAGCTCGAGAAATTCTACTCGACCGTCTGCCTCCTCGATCAGTCCTTCGTGAAGGTTCCGGAGAAGTCCGTTAAGGAATTCCTCACCGAGACGATCGCCAAGACCGGCGAGAATATCCAGATCCGCAGGTTCGTCCGTTTCCAACTGGGCTCCTGACGGCCGGAATTGGGGGATTCCCATGACGGTCACTCGGGTTAAGGTGGTCTCCCGCGGGCTCCGCAACCGGTGCCCGAACTGCGGGGGCTCACACCTCTTCCGAAGCGGATCGTGGTTCCAGCTGAACAAGGAATGCCCCGATTGCGGCCTTCGCCTTGAAAGGGACGAGGGTTTCTTCATCGGATCCATGTCGCTCAATTACGGGGTGACACTCGTCTGCTTCCTCACACCGCTGATGCTGCTTGCCTATAACGGGGTGATCGGCACCACCCTTGCGATCGTCCTTGCGGGCGCAGGGTCCGTCGGGTTTCCCGTCGCCTTCTACCGTTCGTCGCGCAGCTGGTGGCTCATGCAGTACTACGTCATGTTCCCCCTGCACCTGCCGGCGAACAAGGGGACGGGACAATCGGCCGAAGGCGACGAGAACATCTAGGGTCCGGGGTTTCCCCGCCGCTCGGCCCTCGACAGTTTCCTTGGATGTGCGTGTCGATTGATGTACACGAACCCATGCCGCAATGGATTAAGCCGTGGGGCCGTCCAGCCCTCATAGCCCTGTGCGCCTGGAGCCTGGCGCTTTTCTCGGCCGCCCCCTCGCTTCACTACTTCGAAAAATCGCAAATCTCCTCGTCTCGCGCGGGTGACTTCATCCGGCAATGCGCCGACCCCCTCACGCGGACCCTCACCGGCCCGCCGATCCTCGCCTACCGAGTATTTGTTCCGACGGTTGCATGGCTGCTGGGTGCGAGGATGTATGTGGCCCTGGCCCTGCCCTACATGGCCACCGTAGCATTTCTGTCCGTTGTCTGTTTTGTGATGACCGAGAGGCACGGGCCCAGGATAGGGGCGATCACTACGATGTTGGTGGCCACCTCCTATGCGGTGACGTGGCCAAACTGCATGCCGGGATACCCCGACAGCGTCGCCCACCTTCTTGCCGCCTGCCTGCTGATCACGCGGCGTCGGTGGCTTATCGGGGCCCTGGTCGCCGCCGGCATGCTCACCGACGAGCGCTTCATTCTCGAGCTTCCTCTGGTCGCGATCTGGCACTTCAGTGCGCGGAGCCCGAAGGACGGATCCTGGCTTCGGTCAGCGTGGTTCCCCGCGGGCGCGGGACTTGCCCTCAGCCTCTTGGTCCGGCGTGCGCTCACAGTCGGCTGGATAGGGCCGGGAATTGTCGAGCCGAAGACCTATGAGGATATCGTCGACACGCTCCTCTCGCTTCATCCCTACAATATGAGTTGGGGGGTGTGGCTCGGCAACGTCTTCATGGGTTTCCGCTGGACCTGGGCCTTGATTGTTGCGGCCGTTGTTTATCGTTCGCGGTTCCGGGGGCCGGAGGTGCCGGTTTTTGTGTTCTTCCTCGCTGCTTCGGTCGCGGCCTCGATGCTTGTGTTTGATTCGGCGCGGAGCGTGGGTTTCTCGTACCTGGCGATATTGCTGTCGCTTTCATGGCTAATGGAGGCGGCGCCGGAGAGGGCCCACAGGATGGGGCTATGGCTGGCGTGGCTGTGTTTTCTTACGCCGAGCCTTTGCGTCGTCCCTGGCTTCGTCATCTGGTGGCGGCCCCTGCCTCTTCGCATCGTTGCATTCCTGATAAACCAGGATCCTCTGGACTGGGTCCATTGGCTTAAGAACGTGCATTAGGGCGGGGGGGATCCCCTCGAATTGAAGGGAATTGAGTCCGGGATTAAGACCGCGCTAACCCTTTACACGACAACCCAGTCGCTCGACGCGCCACGGACGGGTATGTTGGCGTCTGATTTCTCAAACCATCGCTCTTGACCTCGCATCTGAATCGAGGCATTCAGGTCAACTTTCCGCTCGTCGGAGCCGTTCAAGGAGAGGTGGCAGAGTGGTCGAATGCGCCTGACTCGAAATCAGGTGTGCCGCAAGGTACCGGGGGTTCGAATCCCTCCCTCTCCGCCACCTTCACGGTCGCCGACCCCTGGTGAGAGCGTTTCTGGAACTTCGACGCCGGGGAAATGGGTCCCTATATCGTCAATGATTGAGCGAGGTTGACGCCGGGTCGGACGATGATCTTTTTCGGCCCTTTTGGAAGATCAACACGGCCCGCTAGACCGCACGTCGCCTCCATCGTTCAACCGGCGCTTCCACAAAACGGTTCAAGCACCTGGCACCTATCAGAGCTGCGAGAACTGCAGCAATCCATACGATCGAGAACCAGGACGACGAACAGGGTATCCATCGGCCCATCATGTGTTCCAACGGCGTGACAATAGGTACGTGAATAAGGTAGAGGGAATAGGATATCCCTCCTGCCCAAATCAAGGGGTACATAATGGGCGCCTTTGCCAATCGAACATCCCATGAATAGGCGAACGCAAGCACCCACGCGGTGCCGATGGCAGTCATCCGGCCAATACCCCAAAGATCGGGTCGAAGAATTGCCATCGCCGACATCAGACCGAGGACGGTGAAGCCACTAGCTCGAAATCCCCGCCTAGCAGCCCACCAAGCAGCCATCCCCGCGAAAAAGTCGGGCCACAAGACGAGAACCCGCCACGGGGCAGAGCCTTCGTGCATGGTCCAGGGAAGGGAACACATCAGGCTCCCCATGACGAAAAGCGTCGTCCCGTTCGCGATTCGCCTTAAGGCCAGCATCAACGCAAAGCCTGCGCACAAATAGAAGCCCAATTCATATACAAGCGACCAGCTCACGACGAGATATGGTTCGCGACCCACATAGGGATCCAGCAATAGAGCTGAGCCTAACCATCCTCGCCAACCGTTAGGAAAACACGATGCAAGGCTTGCCGAATTGAAGGGAAGAGAGGCGACGCGAATAGCCACCATGACGATCAACGCCGCCCAGTATGTGGGGAAGATGCGCAGAAACCTTTCGGCGACAAAATGGTGCCCGGATTCATTTATCCGGAATCCTTTGGCGATGCGTTCCGCGATACACCAACCACTGATCGCAAAAAACACGTAAACGCCCAGCCATCCATATCCGCCGAGCGATCTCAGGGGCCGGAGCACTTTGGGCAATGAATCAGGCGGATAGGAACTGAGACTGTGAAAAAGCAGCACTCCGAGGCTGGCAAGGCCTCTTCCCGCTTCTAGAAAGTGATACCTGCCCCCCTGGGCAAGCTTTGAAAAGGTTGCTGCCTCCGGCGCTGGATTATTCAAGTTTTCGACTGATTCCTACGAATTTTTGTTGGTTGAGCCTTCAACGCTCGGGCAGACGCAAATACCGCAATCTGCGTCAAAGAAGCGCGGCGGCTAGAACTAGAAATCTAAAGGCGGTTCTGGTGGGGCCCTGCTCGTTTACGACAAGCCCCTCCGACTCGGTCCGGTATTTATCAATGCGTGCAATAATCGCACCGGTGTGCGGCGAACCAGGAACGACTTGGATGGCGCATGGTGTGATTTAGACAGGGACATTGGGTTTAATCCAAGCCTTTCCACGATTTACTTCGGTCGCGCACGGGTGAGGCAAAAAAAGAACGACCTCAACAGCGCGATGGCCGACTGCATCAAGGCCCTTTCTCGTAAGCCTGACTATGCCATAGTGCGCAACTTCCGCGGGACCCCGAAAGCAACTCTTGGCGACCCGAGCGCGAGATCGCTGATTATGGCAAAGCCAGTGAATTCAAGGGCGCGGGGCCATCGAAGCGCAGAGTCATTCAATTCACTGGAAGACGGATTCCAGCCCCAACGGATACGGAAATCTACCCCCTCCTCTTGAGCCAGAAGTTGAGTTCTTCGAGATTGATGACGGCGTTGGGGTGGGCCGAGGGGAAGCCCCGCCGCTCTTTCGGCCGGGTTACCTATGGAATTGGCGCTATTGGGCCCGCAGCCGATCGACTGGCATGATTTGGCTTCTTCATGGGTCAGGCGAAACGCCCGCCTATTTGGGGGAGGGGCGCGGGATGCTTTGGACGGCCAGCTGTCTGGCCTTCAACAGGAGTGACGGTATCGCCAATCCCGTTCCGATCGCCCCGATCGTAAACGTGACCCGCAGAAAATACTCGACCGAGATGATGAGCGTTTTGTCCGGCTCTATCGGTGTCGGCGCGGTGAGGGCGAAAAGACCCAAAATGGCCTTAGCCGCAAATCCGCCTGGCACCATCGGAATGCAGCCCGTCACATCCAGCGTGTTGCGGGAAATTCCGATGTGCTCCTGGAACATCTGCGCCACGGCGCCGACGGACAGCGCTGCGGCGAAGGAGGCCGATTCCAGGCTTCCTCCCAGCTGAAGGCCGAGCGTCCGAACCGCCAGGGCGAGACCGCCCGCGACTCCGCACCACAATAGGTGCCGCTGGCTCACATTGAATAGAACGCCAAACCCCATTGCGGCCAAGCTGCCGAAAAGGGTTTGGTGCGCGACGACCACGGCATCGATGTGCATTCTAGAGTCCCTCCCCCAGAGCCATCTGGCCAAGCCAGACGCCGATCGTCAGAAAGATCATGATGACGGCCACCCATACGGCTCGCGCGCTGCCCAGGGTGGGGCGGCCGTAAAGGATATCGTACTGCGCATTCAGCGACGGCACGCCCGGCACCAGCAGCAGCACGGCGGCAGTCATGGCGGTGTCGACCGTGGCGCTTCCAGCAAACCTCGATCCAATGCCGCTCAGCACCGAGGCAAGGAACGCCACAAGGGTGGCCGTAATGAAGACATTTACGTTTCGCCTCAACAGGAGCCGCCGGACGAATTGCCCAATGGCAGCCGCCGCGAAGACAAAACCGAACGCAAGCCAGTCCACGCCGAGGAGACGGCCGAAGGACGCGCACGCAAGGCCAACAGCAAGGTCGATGAACCAGCCGGGGTACCGTGGAGAATCCTTTGCGACCCGTTCCAACTCGCAGGCCACATCGGACCTCGCAAGATCACCGGCTTCCACGCGCCGAGCGAGCTGGCGCACGGCTTGATCCAGCCGTTGGTTTACTCCGATCGAGCCAACGCGTCGCATTCGCGCGATCCCCTTTCCATGGACCCGAACGGTGATGGCGAGCGATGCGTACCCGATCCTGAGATCGACGCTTTCGGCGCCGAGCGCGGTTGCCACCCTTGTGGCGTACTCGTCAACAATCGCCGAACCGGCTCCGCATTCCATCAGCATCTTGCCAAACTCCATCGAGATCATCGCGATCTCCTCCAGGGAATCGGGATCGGCTTGAGGCTGGTTCGGCGCCATGACGGCCGTTAATAGGTGCAGCATTTAACCATGTCCAGCTTGGCGCCGGATCCGCCGGCGATCGCTTTCAGATCGGGCCGTCCTTTCCTGGGGGGAGGCACGAGGCCGTCATCGCGTTTGGGTTCGTATTCTGGGCCAGTAGGCCCGTGACGGCGGGCGCGCTACCCGTTGGCATGGGCTGGTGTTGCGTCGGACTCGACCTTGCGCCGATCCTTCAGGTTGCACTCGGATGCAAGGCGCGGCATCGTCAATAGCTCGGCCCTCAAATGGCCCTGGCAGCCATGCCCATGCAAACCCTCCCGTCCACCTGCGCCCGAGGCTTTTCCACCCTCCGGCGCGCTTTGACCCGCATCGGGATGCGGATCAGGGCAAGGCCGCGGCTCGCCGCCTGGTTCTTCCCCCCTGTGGAGCCCGCGACCGAGGCGGAACGCAGGAAGCACAATGGGCTCCTGTTTGCGGACTTCCATGAACAGGAACGGATGCTCGCGGACCAGCGCCGCATGGCCTTTTACGCGGCGGCCATTTCCCGCCACATCCAGCCGGGCGATCGGGTGGTCGATCTTGGGACCGGAACCGGGATTCTGGCCGCGTTGGCCGCACGCCGAGGGGCCTCCAAGGTGTATGCCATCGACCATTCCGAGATACTTTCCCAGGCGCGATCCCTGGCAAAGGCGAATGGCGTGAGAAACGTCGAATTCCACTCGACCCACAGCACGCAATTCAGGACGCGCAAGCCCGTCGATGTAATCCTCCACGAGCAGATGGGCGACTGTCTGTTTGACGAGTCGATGGCCGCCAACGTCACGGACCTTCGCGACCGGCTGCTGAAGCCGGGTGGATTGATCCTCCCCAGCCTTTTCGATTTCTACTGTGAGCCCATAAAGGTGAACGACGTCCGCCTCGTGCCTTTCATCTGGGAGCTCGAAGTGCAGGGCTATGATTTTTCGTGCCTCGAGCGGGACAGGCCCCAGAACCCGGGATACTATCATCTCGCCAGCTGCGATCCGGGTTTAATCGACCATTTTCTCGGCGATCCGGAACCTGCGCTGTCGATCGACCTCCATACGCTCGATGAATCCGCGCTGCCGCGGGAGATCACGATTACGCGCACGATTGTGAACGCGGGCAGACTGGATGGTTACGCGGTCTTTTTTCGGGCGCGGGTGGACCATGACCTGACGCTGAGCTCGAGCCCGCTGGATCCGAACCGGGCGCCCCATTGGGGCTTCCGGATACTAAGAACCGACCGGGACGATTTCTGTGTCGGCGACAAGATTGACGTTCGGCTCGCCGTGGGCAGCTGGGCCGATCCGGATTCATGGCGCTGGAGCCACGTGAAGCGTTCGCACGTCGAATCAGGCCTTGCGGGGCTCAGGCCTTAGGGACCTAAGTACCGGCGGCATTTATCCTTGTTTATCAATCGGTTGCATCAGGCCGTATCCCCGCTCACCCAGGAATGGGCGGGCGATTCGGGGGCACCCGGATTTGAGCCCTATGCCGATCCAAGAGGCCGATTCCTTCGGGGTTGTTGATTGTCCCAATGAAGCTCAGAATTGAAGGGAATCGGGCCCAAACGGTGTTATACCGGGCGTACTCCCTACGATGATGAAATGCTCCATGGTCCAGTTCCTGTTTGCCGTCGGCCTCTGGACCTCGCTTCCAGGGGCGGCGCAGGTGGGAGTGCCGGATTACGAGCCCGTGGGCATCAATCAGACCGAGGAGGCGACCTTCCCAAGGAGCCTCGTCAACGTGGGGATTAAGAGCGGAGCGGCCAGCATTGCTGTGGCGGTCGATGCCGACGGCAGGGTTACCGATTACCTTGTGACCGCATACAGCCATCCCGCGTTTGCCGAAAGCGCGGTGGCGGCCATGAAGAAATGGATTTTCCGGCCGGCCGAGATCCATGGCGAGCGCCGCAACTCAAAAGTCGACCTGACTTTCCGTTTCGAGCTTGAGGGAGTCGTCGTCGTGACCCTGACGCCGATTTCGTATTCCGAACTCGTGCGCTTCAAGATCGCCCCGAATTCGATGGCCTATAGCGCGTGCACGCTTCGTCAGCTCGACCGGATCCCGACTCCGAAGAAAATCGTCAATCCAATCTACCCGGCCCAATTAGCCCGCAGCAGCCGTGGAGGCCATGTATCCGTCGAATTCTACATCGATGAGGCGGGCCACGTCAGAATACCGTCGGTCAGCAAGGAAACCGACGAGGCGAACGAGGAACTTGCCGCAATTGCCGTGACGGCGGTGTCTCAATGGGAGTTTGAGCCACCCCTGAGCGGCGGGAAGCCGGTGGTCGTAAAGGCGAAGCAGGACTTCGATTTCAAGCCGGCTCCGCCTCCGGGCGATGCGGCCCCATCGAAGCCGCAGGCCCGGCCAAGAGAACCCATTCGAATCGAAGGCCCTGCCATTTGTTAATCCTCCTGCTGCAAGCACGCCCGTCGAAACCCAGGGGTATACGATTGTCTCGGCGCACGCCTACGAAGGGTACGTTCGCGAGACCCAGGAGGATGGTTCCTACCGGCCGGAGACCTATGCTTTTGGAAACGGCACACGGTGGGACATCGGGATGAGCGACCCGACGATGGACAGCCTGAACTTCGAACAGGTCGCGCAAACGATCGCGCCGTCTTTGGCCGCGCAGAATTACGTTCCCGCCAAGGCGCCCGAGAACACCAACCTCCTCATCGTGGTTTACTGGGGGACGACGAGCGGTTCAGCCGAGGCCCCGGGGTACCAGATGCCGTATTACTCTTCGGGCATCCATGGCCCCGCCCAGTCGGTATCCGCTCCGTCGGCAATGGGCATTCTGCCGATCAGCGGCAGCTTGGGTACGATGGTTGACATCAGAAACGCCAGGATGCTCGGCTTCGATTTCCCGAACGAGTCCTCGCCGTTCAAGTTCGATGATTTGAGCCTGCTCCAGGAGATCGAGGCGAACCGCTATTTCGTCGGGCTTGTGGCTTATGACTTCCAGCTCCTTTGGACCAAGAACATACGCAAGGTCCTTTGGGTTACCCGGTACAGCATAAGGGAGCACCGCAACGAATTCGACCGGGACCTGCCGCAGATCACAAAGTACGCCTCCCAGTTCTTCGGCCGGGAGAGCCGAGGCTTCGTTGTGAAGCGGCTAAGAGAGGGTCACGTGGATGTGGGGCCGGTGACCACCGTCGATTCCGGATATGCGAGGTAAGGGTTGGCAACCACCCGGCGAACCCCGGCTCTCGAACAAAAGGGAAGCAGGGGCGAGCGCCGGGACCTAGGATTCGGGCTCCTCGTGGAAGAATTGGGCAAGATCGCGGCGCAGCTGCTGGCGTGCCCGGTAAAGTCGGGTCTCCACCCCCCGCTCGGAACAGCCGGCCACGGCGGCAATCTCCCGGTATGACAGGTGCTCGTAGTGATGAAGAAGCACCGAGACCTTGAGGTCGTGCGGCAGCGCATCAATCGCCGCTTTTAAGGCTCCGAGCGACTCGTCCCGCGCGAGCGCGGCGTCCGGGCTGTCTTCGGAGGTCGCCGGATCGATCGCGCGGTCCGCCTCCGTGTCCTGCGAATGGGTTCCGCCTCCGGACCAGCCAAGCGAAACAGTCGGATGCCTTCGTTTCCAACGGTGGTGGTTGTGGCAGAGATTCGATAGGGTCGTAAAAAGCCAGGCGGGAAGGTTGGTGTCGGGCCGAAGCAGGGATCGCCGCCTGTACAGTCGCACAAAGGCCTCGGCAACAAGATCCTGCGCGTCGGCCGAATTCTGGACATAACGGTAGGCGAAGGCCATTAGCGGCCGCTGCCACCGCGCGATCAACCGGTTGAGCGCGGCTGGGTCTCCCTGCTGCAGGCTGAGCAGGTTCTCACGATCGGTGGCGGGGTCGGTGGACACGACGCGCGGGGCTGCGCTCAGTTTGTCGAAGGACCGGTGGGTGGCGTTGCGGCGGCTACTATTCCGAAATACTGTTCGCGCTGGCTGGGGTTCATCTCGCTTGCGGCCGCCAGCACGAGCTTGCGCGTTGAATCCAGGCACTCGCGGTCGATATTTCTGCGTACCTCGACGAACTGCGCGAATTCAATGAAATCGACCTGGTCGGACGTGCGCCGAGTGTTCTCAAACGCAGCGAACTCCGCCTGCATCTGCGCCACTTGGGCTGCAAGCGCCCGCAGGCGTGGACTGGAAGCTTCGTGGAGCTCCTTGATTCGGGCAAATTGGGCGTTGCTCAGATGAAGCTCGGACTTCATCCAGGCGAGCTGACCGTCGAGCGAATCGGGGTCGTATTGGCGATGGACGTTGAAATAAACGACGTGTGAAGCGACGCCTACGACCAGGCCTAACAGGAGAACCAGGGTGCCGCGCGTCATGGTAACTTGGCATCCGGGTTCGTCCTGAGCAGGGGATCGATCAGCTGCAGGTAGCTGCGAGCGAGCTGCGCGCTCTGCTCGCGCTGCTGGCGGTTGACGCGTACCTCGGCCAGGAAAAGCCCGAGAAGCGCGCAGCTCGTCACGAACATGGCGGCAAAGGGAGGACGCGAGAGCCATGCGTCGAATTCGGCCCAGAATCTTCCGATTCCGGGGCGTCTATTTTCCTCGGCCGCAATGCGGCGCCAGACCTCGGGGGCGAGGTTGGGCTCCGGTCCTTGCGGCTCGGTCCAGCGGTCAAGCAGGGGATCGAGCGGGTCGTTTGGGTTGGGCATGGTGGCGTTGATGGTAAGGCTGCCAACCCGCATAACACCAACGGTCTCCAAAGTCCTCCATTATTTCTCTCCCTGGGGCCTGCCGAAATCAGGGGCCCTGCGTGCCTCGTGCGCGCGCTGCGTTCCAGGCGCTGCATCTCAATGGACGCAACCATTTGCCCTGTAGCATCCTGCGACCTATCGCGGCATGCGAGAACCCCGCCGGAACCCGGTCAGAGCTTCCTTTTGTCGTAGAAGACACGGAGGTCAGCGGCCTCCCCCGGCAGCAACTCCTTCGCCCGCTTGAGCGCGTTTCGCGTGGCAACCGTGGCATTTGCCTCGGCCGGAAAGATATTTTCCCGTCCGATCTGCTGAAGCAGCCCGCTGTTCTCCAAGTACTCGGGTAACATCCGGATTGCTCCCGCTGATAAGCAGGTAGCGGCCGGTTTCTCTCAGGTAATCGTGCAGGTTCTCCATCGCCATCACGGTCGACGCATCAAGGTGGCGCGCATTCTTCATGCGGAGGATGAACACCCTGATGTTCTGGTTCTCTGCGAGGCTGCGCACCTGCTCCTGGAAAAGGTCGGCCGCGCCAAAGAACAGCTCCCCTTCGACGTGGATGATCGAAATCTCGGGATGGGGCCGCTGGTTGGGGTCGGTCAGCTCGGCTAGGCTCCCCTGTTCGTTGATGGCGTATTCAACGAGGGTCGGGGTGCTGGTCTTCCGGAGAAAGAGCGCCAGCGAGACCCCGATTCCGACGTAGATGGCGGTGTCGAGCCTCAGAAAGAGGCACGAACCGAGCGTGACGACAAAGACGACGAGGTCCGAGGGCGTCGAACGGCAGGAGATCCGGATTTGGTGCCAGTTTATCATCTTTATGCCGACGCGGATGAGGTGCGCCGCCAGCGCCGCCACGGGGATGAAATTAAAGACGGGGGTCACGAACATCAGGACCAAGAGCACGACGGCGCTGCTCAGCATCGAGGAGATCTGGGTCTTCGCGCCGCTCTGGAAGTTGACCGAGGACCGTGCGAACGATGAGGAGCCAGGGACCGCCCCAAAGAAGGCGCACGCAATGTTGGCGGCGCCCATGCCGATCAGCTCCTGGTTGGGCTCAATTTTTTGGCCGCTCTTCGCCGCGAGACCCTTCGTGATCGAGGCGGCCTCTAGCATGCCGAGGATTGCGATCGCTATCGCGGTCCCCGCGAGCTCCGGCAGAAGATGGATTCGCCGCGGGCCAAGCGGGTATCCGGCAAAGGAGGGAAGAATCGCGGTCAGGGAGCCCTCGTCGCGGACCATGTAGAAGGGGACCGAGTGGAATAAGAGCGTGAAGACCTTGGCTCCGATCCCCAGCAGCGCGAGGCCGATCAGCGCCTCCGGCCACGTGGGGCGGATCTTCCGGACGACCCAAAAGATCGCGAACGTGAGGGCTCCGATGCCGATCGCCCATGGATAGACATGGGCCGTTCCCAAATCGAAGAGCGCCTGCAGGACATTGGTCGAGAAATCCTGCCCGGATTCCACGCGGTACCCCAGGACATTGTGTAATTGGCTGGCAATTAGAAGAATACCAATTCCCGTGCTGTATCCAATCACGACGGATCGAGAGATGAATTTCGTGATCTCGCCAAAGTTCAAGAGGCCGGAAAGCAGCTGAATGATGCCGATGAGGAAGGAGAGAAACACCGCCAGCTCGAGTGGCGGCAGCCCCGACGCCGAATTTGCGGCGATCGTGGCCGCGACGATCAGGCTGATTGAGCTCGTTGGCCCGAACACATGGTGGCGCGACGAGAAAAAGAGGGACCCCACGAACCCGCCGATCACGACGGACACAATCACCGGCGTGGGAGGCAGGTTCATGATCAGCGAGAAGCCAATCGCCTGGGGGATCGAAACGAGCGTGACCGTCGCGCCGGCAATCAGGTCCGCCTTGAATTTGCCCCACGAATACGTGCGCAGCTCGGCCAGGAATGGAAGCCTCACCTTGAACATGTGCTGTCCCATGGCCGCGACTTCCTCGGTGAGCTCCGTAACACTATCCATTCGGAAGGATTCTTATCGGGGTAGGTGCCGCGCAAGCGCGATCTTAATTTATGCGCACCTTCCCCGGGGGGCTGTTTAACGGTAGTGTCACTTGGCCGTCACGTGTTCGTAACCTGGGGCGTATAACTTGGCCGGGTCCAGCCCCTCACAAGAACAACATCGTCCGTCGTATTACTATGATATCCCCTAAGATCACTCGATTCGCCCTGATGGCGGCCCTTGCGGCCCTTGGTGCAGTATCGGCTCCGGCCCAGATGCTTATAAACGGTGCAGGCGCCACTTTCCCCCAGCAGATCTACACCAAATGGTTCGATGAGTACCAAAAGATCGATCCCTCGGTGCGGTTTAACTATCAGGGGATCGGATCGGGCGGCGGACAGAAGCAGATTCTCGCGGAAACCGTGGATTTTGGCGCTTCGGACGGCCCGATGTCGGACGAGAACCTTGCAAAGGCCTCCCGGCCTCTTTTGCACATCCCGACGGTCGCCGGAGCCGTGGTCGTGAGCTACAACCTGGAGGGGAATCCCCAAATCAACCTCGATGGCTCGACGTTGGCATCCATCTTCCTCGGTACCGTCACGAAGTGGAACGATCCCGCTATCGCCGGACAGAATCCCAACGTAAAGCTCCCTGCGGCGGATATCGTCGTTGTCCACCGTTCGGATGGTAGCGGCACGAGTTTCATCTTCACGGACTACCTTAGCAGCGTGAGCGCCGATTGGAAGCAGAAGGTCGGCAAGGGCACTTCGGTAAGCTGGCCGGTCGGCCTTGGAGGCAAGGGCAATGCAGGCGTTGCTGGCCAAGTGAAGCAGACGCCGGGGGCGATCGGCTACGTCGAACTCGCCTACGCGCACCAGAACAATCTGCCGTTCGCCAGCATGAAGAACGCCTCGGGCGTCTACATCGCGCCTACGCTCGAATCCGTCACGGCCGCGTTGGCTGCCGCCACGATCCCGGAGGATTTCCGATTCTCTATGGTAAATTCCTCGGGTGAAAAGGCCTACCCCATCGCGGGGGCCACCTGGTTGCTCGTGTACGCCGAACAGAAGGACCATGTGAAGGGCGAGAAGCTCGTGCAGTTTCTAAAGTGGGCCTATACCGATGGTGAAAAATTCGCCGCGGGTCTTGATTACGCCCCCCTGCCAGACCTGGTCATCAAGCGAGTCATTGAACGGGTGAATAGCATCAAGTATTGACCAGGGGCTGAAGTGCGGGCGTAGGGTTGCCCTGCGCCCGCCTCCATTTCTGATGAGCACCTTGCCTTCCACACCGAGCGTTATGCCAAAGCCGGGTTCGCGGGCTCCCGACATCGCGTTCAAGTGGATCGCGGCGGCGGCGGCGGGCCTGATCGTGGTTTTGATCGTCATGGTGGGATGGCAGCTTTACGCCGGCTCCCGCCTGGCGCTGGCGAAGTTCGGGCCCGGATTCCTTTGGAGCTCCGAATGGGACCCCGTCCTGGACAAGTACGGCGCCCTTCCTTTCATTTTTGGCACCCTTGTTTCGTCGCTTCTAGCCCTCCTGATCGCGGTCCCCTTGGGTGTCGCCACCGCCCTTTTCCTGACGGAGCTGGCGCCGCTCAGGCTTCGTCAGCCGATCGTCATGGCGATCGAAATGCTGGCGGCCGTCCCGAGCGTCATTTTTGGCCTTTGGGGCATCTTTGTCTTAATCCCGTGGCTGCGGGATTATCTGTTCGTTTGGCTAAAGCACTATTTCGGCTACCTGCCCCTTTTCCAGGGCCCGATCTACGGAGTCAGCATGATGGCCGCGGGCATCATCGTGGCGATCATGATCCTGCCGATCATCACGTCGATATCCCGCGAGATCCTCCGTTCGGTTCCGAACCTACAGCGCGAGGCGGCCTATGCGCTCGGCGCCACCCGGTGGGAGGTCCTGAAGATCGCCGTTCTCAGTTACGCCAGACGCGGCCTCTTCGGGGCGGCCGTGCTCGGCTTGGGCCGGGCGCTTGGCGAGACCATGGCCGTCACCATGGTGATCGGAAACCGGCCGCAGATAAGCGCCTCGCTTTTCGCCCCGGGCTATACCCTGGCGAGCGTCATCGCGAACGAATTCACGGAGGCGACGAGCGATCTCTACCTGAACTCACTCTTCGAGCTGGGGCTCGTGCTCCTCGGGGTCGCGATCATGGTGAACATCGCCGCGCAGATCATGCTCAAGAGCATGACGGGCTCCGGACCGATCAAGGTGAATTAACCCCGTGGCCGCCTCGCCCTATCTCCCGACCGAGCAGTTTGCGCGCTGGCGCAAATTCAAGAGCTCGGCCGTCACGGCCGTGCTGGTCGTCTGCGCGCTCGCGGTCATCGCGCCCCTTTTCCTGGTCATCTACTTCCTCTTGGTTCATGGCGCCAGCTCGCTCGACTGGAATTTCTTCACGCAGCTGCCGAAGCCGACGGGAGAGGTCGGGGGCGGCATGGCCAACGCGATTGTCGGGACGATCATGCTTCTCGCCATGGCCACGGTGGTCGGAGTTCCGATCGGCGTCCTCGGGGGGATCTACCTGGCCGAGTACGGATCCGACCGGGCCAACGACTGGCTTCGGTTCGCGGCCGACGTCCTGAACGGCGTGCCGTCGATCGTCTGGGGCATGGTGGTTTACCTGATGCTGGTGGTCCCCTTCAAGACGTTTTCAGCCTACGCCGGGGGCGTGGCGCTCGGCCTCATGATGGTTCCGCTTGTTATGCGCACGACCGAGGAGGTCCTCATTCTTGTCCCGCAAAGCTACCGCGAGGCGGCGCTGGCGCTGGGAGTGGCGCGTTGGAAGGTGATCGTGGTTATCGTTGTGCGCACGGCGCTTAAGGGGATAGCGACGGGCGTCATCGTCGCTCTTGCCCGCATCGCAGGCGAGACGGCGCCCCTGCTTTTCACCGCGCTCGGCAACAACTTCTGGAATCACAACCTGAAGGAGCCGATTGCCGCGCTCCCCCTGCAGATTTTCGCGTACGCGATCTCGCCCTATGACGACTGGCACCGGCAGGCCTGGGCGGGCGCGCTGGTGCTGATGGCTTTGATCCTCGCCCTCAATATAACGGTCCGCGTACTGTCGCGGGACCGCAACACGACAAACTGAACGTTATGCCATCCCTTACAGAAGCGGCCAAGGCCCGTGTGGCGACAGAGACAATTCCAACGTCGGCGACTCCTTCGCCGGCGGCTGCCGTGGGCCTGCCGGTGGAGTCCGAAGAGATCGCCTTCGACATCAAGGGCTTCAGCCTTTGGTACGGCCAGCGCCAGGCGCTCCAGGACGTCACGATCCAGATTCCGGCGAGGAAGGTGACAGCCATCATCGGGCCGAGCGGATGCGGGAAATCCACGTTTCTAAGAGCGCTCAACCGGATGCATGAGCTGACGCCGGGCACGCGACTCGAGGGTTCGCTCCGCCACTTCGGGCACGACCTTTACGGTCCCGGGGTGGAGGCCGTGGCCATCCGGCGCAGGGTGGGCATGGTCTTTCAGAAATCGAATCCGTTCCCAACGATGTCCATCGCCGAGAACGTCCTTGTCGGGCTGAGACTCAACGGCGTGAAGGACAAGGCGGTCCTGCGGGAGCGGCTTGAGCAGTCGCTGCACATGGCGGCGCTCTGGGACGAGGTCAAGGATCACCTCAATCGGCCGGGGACCAGCCTTTCCGGCGGACAGCAGCAGCGCCTCTGCATCGCACGCTCGCTCGCCGTGCAGCCGGAGACGCTCCTCATGGACGAGCCCTGTTCGGCGTTGGATCCCCTGGCAACCGCGAAGATCGAGGAGCTCATCCAGGCGTTGCGCGCATCCTATACCGTCGTAATTGTGACCCACAACATGCAGCAAGCCGCCAGGTGCTCGGACCGAACGGCGTTTTTCTACATGGGCCGCCTTATTGAGTTCGGCAACACGCGCAATATGTTCACAAATCCAGGAAATCCCCAGACAGAGGCCTACGTCTCTGGCCGCTTCGGATAATCAAGCCCAACCCAAAGCCCGCGATGACCCACTACGCCGAAGAGATGAATCAGCTGAAGGAAAGCCTGCTCGCGATGGCAAGCCATGCTGAGTCGGCCCTAACCCGTGCCATGCGCGCTCTTGTCGAGCGGGATGACACGCTTGCCCATGCGGTGTTGAACGACGACAGCATCATCGACCAGTTCGAGGTGGAGATCGACGACATCGCGATTCATCTCCTTGCAAAGGCGCCGGTCGCCACCGATCTGCGCCTGACGACCGTGGCAATGAAGATCTCGCAGAATCTGGAGCGGGTGGGCGACTCGGCTGTCACGATCGCCCGGCGCGCGATCGACCTCGGCACGGAGCCGCAGCTTAAGCCCTACATCGACCTGCCGCGCATGGCCACCATGACCCTCGAGATGCTGAGGGACTCCATCTCGGCGTTCATCAACCGGGAGCCGGAGAAGGCCCGTGCGGTCATACCGAGGGACATGGAGGTCGACGACCTGAACCGCCAGCTTCACCGGGAGCTGTCGAGCTTCATGGTCGAGCGCCCTTCAAACATCTCACGATGCCTGAACCTCATGGTTATCTCCAAATGCCTGGAGCGCATCGCCGACCACGCGACCAATATCGCCGAGGACGTGGTCTATCTCTACGAGGCCACCGACATCAGGCACTCCGGCCTGAAAACTCATGAAGACAAAGATACTGGTAGTTGATGACGAGCCTGACGCGCTTGAAGTCCTTGGATTCAAGCTGCGCGAGGCCGGCTACACGCCCATCTTTGCAAAGGACGGCACGCGCGCCATCGCCATAGCCAGGGACGAGCACCCCGACCTTATCGTCCTGGACCTGATGCTCCCGGAGGTCGACGGGCTCGAGGTGTGCAAGATCCTTCGCCGCGACCCGTCGACGGCCTCGATTCCCGTGATCATGCTGACGGCCCGCGCCGCCGAGATGGACCGCGTGCTCGGGCTCGAACTCGGCGCCGACGATTACGTGACCAAGCCTTTCAGCCCGCGCGAGCTGGTGGTCCGAATCCGAAAGCAGCTTTCCCGGGCGCGCACGGGCGAAGACCTGGGCAGCAACCTGCGGATCGGCGACATCGAGATCGATGTGCCCCGGCATGTTGTAAACGTCGGCGCGCGCGGCATCACTCTGACCGCGACGGAATTCAGGCTCCTCGAAATCCTGGCCCGCCGAAGGGGACGCGTCCAGTCGCGCGACCGCCTCCTGCAGGACGTTTGGGGATACGCGAACCCGATCGACAGCCGGACGGTGGACACCCACATGCGCCGACTCCGCGAGAAGCTTGGCGCGGCGGCCCAGCATCTGGAGACCGTCCGGGGGGTGGGCTACCGGTTTTCGGCGGACGGTTAGGGGCGCGAATGGACGCGATCCTGTTCATCCTGGTCGCGGCGGGCATTGCGCTTGGATTTGCGCTGAAAAGGGAGCGCGCAGAGAGGAGGGCGGAAGCGGAGCGGAATCGCCGCGAGATTGTCGAACAGCGGACCCGGCGGGAAAGCGAGCTGAAGGAGCAGGCTCAGCGGACGGCGGCGCTGTTTGACCGCATGGTCGAGGGGCTCATCGTCATCGACGGGTCCTCGAAGATCCGCCTTGCGAACCACGCAGCCGAGCAATTTTTCGGGTTCGAGGGAAATGCGGCCGGGAAGACGGTGCTGCAGGCCACCCGCAACCACGAGGTGGCTGCACTGGTCGCGCGCCTCGACCAGGAGCTTGAAGTGCTGGGGCACGAGCTTCGGATAGACTCAACGGGTTCGCCGCGATTCCTGCAGGTCAATGCGCTTGCGATGCGGGATGCGGCCGGCGGAAACGACGGCGCGATCCTTGTTTTCCATGACATGACACGCCTTCGGCAGCTCGAGGGCGTCCGCCAGGAATTTGTCGGAAATGTGAGCCACGAGCTGAGAACCCCCCTTTCGCTCATCAAGAGCGCAGCCGAAACGCTCCTTGACGGGGCCAAGGACGATCCGGCGGCTCTGCTCAGGTTTCTGCAGATCATAGACAAGCACGCGAACCGCCTGTCCCTGCTGATAGACGATCTCCTTCTCCTGTCGACGCTGGACTCCGGCGGGCTTCGCCTCGACAGGCAGCCGCTGCCCGTGCGCTCCAGCGTCCAGGATGCGATCGATGACCTCGGGCCGCGTTCCCATGCCCGCGATGTGAGGCTCCAGAACCGGGTGCCCCCCGCGCTGGTCGTTTTCGCCGACAACGACCGGATGCGCCAGGTGATCTCAAACCTGGTGGACAACGCGATCAAATACGGGCGCGTCGGCGGCACGACCACCGTGGACGCCCAGCAGCTTCCCGACGGCCGAGTGGAGATCATCGTGACCGATGACGGTCCCGGCATTCCCAAGGAGGCGCAGAAGCGGATCTTCGAGCGCTTCTTCAGGGTGGACAAGGCCCGCTCGCGCGAGCAGGGCGGGACGGGCCTCGGGCTTGCAATCGTAAAGCACGTCATCCAGGCCCACGGAGGCGAGGTGAGGATAGAGAGCGAACCTGGGCACGGGGCCAAGTTCATCCTCAGCATGCCCCCGGTTCCAGGGTCGCGCCAGGGGAGCAACCCCTCGGTCCCGGAATCAGCCCAATCGGGACAGGCCGAAAAAAAGAGCCCCTAGAAGCCCGGTGACGGGAAGCGTGAGGATCCACGCGAAGACGATCTGCTCGGCCACGCCCCATTTGACGGCGTTCAGGCGCTTGGTGGCGCCGACCCCCATGATCGAGGACGAGATCACGTGGGTCGTGGAGAGGGGCACCCCGATCAGGGAGGCGCCGTAGATGACGCAGGCGGCGGTCGTCTCGGCGGCGAATCCCTGCACCGGCTGAAGCTTCACGAGCCTCTGGCCCATGGTCCGGATGATCCTCATGCCGCCCCCGGCGGTCCCGGCGGCCATGGTCAGCGCACACACGACCACAATCCATTTGGGCACACCGCTGGACTCGGGAATCCGGAGGAACGAGGCCCAATTCGGAAGATGGGCGAACAATCCCTGGCGCGTTGCCGTCATGAGCGTCAGGGTGACGATGCCCATGGTCTTCTGCGCGTCGTTGGAGCCGTGGGCAAACCCCATGAACCCTGCGCTCGCAAGTTGAGCCTTGCCGAAGACCATGGAGACCGTCCTCGGACGCCAGCGGGAGAAAACGACCATGATCAGGCTCATGAGAAACATGCCGGATGCAAAGCCGATCACTGGGGAGGAGAACATCGGCAGCACCACCTTGGGCCAGAGACCGGTCGACCAGCGGAGGACGCCCCAGTTTCCCCCCGAGCCCGCGATGGTCGCTCCGCAAAGGCCGCCGACAAGGGCATGGGAGGAGCTGGAGGGCAGGCCGAACCACCATGTGAGGAGCCCCCATGCGATGGCCGCGAGGAGCGCGCAAAAAAGAACGGCGGTGGTGACGGCGTTCGCATCGACCAAACCCTTGGCAATGGTTGCGGCGACCGCGGTGCCCGAAAGGGCGCCGACCAGATTCCAGATCGACGCCCAGGCGACCGCCAGGCGCGGCGTCAGCACTTTTGTGGACACCACCGTTGCGATGGCGTTCGCGGTGTCGTGGAAGCCGTTGATGTATTCGAACACCGCCGCCGCGGCGAGGACGAGGACGAGAAGCGTCATGGGCGCTTTCCGTCAGGAATGCTTGAGCGCCACCTGGACGACGATGTTGCCGGCGTTCCGGCAACGATCGACAGCCTGCTCTACCATCTCGAAAAGCTTCTGAAGGATGACGAGCTCCTTCGCGTCGCACGGCCCAATGTACAGGCCTCTCAGCTGCTCAAGCATCACCTTGTCCGCCTCGCCCTCGGCGAACTGCAGCCGGTCGTTGGCCTCGCGGATAGAGTCGAGGGTGGTTCCCTGGCGAAGCTGCCTCACCATGAAGGCGAGGGCTTCCGCGGCCTGGCTCATGAGCTGCGCCTGTCGGCTGAACATTTCATGGGGCACCCTCCCGGGGTAGATCGACAGGCGTTCCACGATCTTCTCGACCTGCTTAGGGATGCGGTAGAGCGCGACCGACAGGGCCTCGATGTCCTCCCGGTCGAGGGGCGTCACAAAGGTGCGGCTGAGCGCCTCGGTCATGAGGTGCCTGATCCTCTTTTCCTTGCGGCGGGCCTGGATGAAGTCGTCGAGCCCCGCGGGCTGCTTGCCTTCGTCCATCTGGCGCAGGAATTTGGCGAACAGGTCAACGCTGACCTTGGCCTCCTGCGCACCCTCTTCGAGGAGATCGAAGAACAGGTCGCTTTTACCGCTAATCCGCGTGAGGAAATTCATAGCTTCGACTTTGTTACATTAAGGTTACGGCGGCAGCGAGCAAGATGTCGCGAGGGCCCCCGGGGGCGGCCTATGCGCGCCTAAGTTTGAGCCAGAAAAGCCCGATCCATTCGTGGGCGGCGAGGGTGCTGCGCTCGAGCGACTCGCAGTCAAAGCCGAGCTGGTCCCAGGCGGACTTGATCTCCGGCTCCGACTCGAACGCCGCCGGGCAGGGGACGATGTCGGCGCCCGCCTTCCGGAATAGGTACGAGGCGCGCGGCATATGGCTCGCCGAGGTCACCAGGGCGATTCGCATCCCGCCCGCCAGGCGCGAGATGGCCCCCGCTTCGTCCTCCGTGTCGTGGGCGTCCTCGACCCGGGTGATTCGCCGCGGGTCGACTCCGAGAGAGACCGCGGCTTGCTCCAGCACCGATGCGTGGGACGGGTGTCCCCCCTCGCTCGGCCCGCTGACGATCAGCCTGGCTCCGGGGAGCGTTCCGAGAATCCTGACTGCCTCAACAATCCTGGCGAGGCCGGAGGGGGAGAGGCGGCTTGTGGCCGGAAAGCCGGGTGTGTCGGTGTTGCCGCTTCCGAGGACCGCCACGAACCGGCACCCCGAGAGCGCGGCCGGGGCGGATCCGAGCGACGAGGCCTCTGGAATGGCGGGGAAACGCGCTTCGAGGGGATTCAGGAGATGGAGGCTCACATACCGGTTTGAGAAAAGGACGAGAAGTGCAGCGGCCGCCCATACAAGCCGGCGGCCGAGCTTGGACCCACGCGCGGTCCGTCCCAGGACGAGCCCCGCAACCAGCAGGGCGACGCACAGGGGCAGGGGCATCAGCCAGAAACCTATGACCTTCTTGAGCCAGAACACGGTCCGGGTCAGCTTTGGGGCTTAAGCTGGGCGACCATTGCGGAAAACTCCGGGTTGCGCTTCAGCCCCTGGAGATCGGGATCATGGGACATCCACTCGAAATCGCGGTATCCGAGCCCGATCGCCTGGCGCAAAGACCGCAATGCGTCCGAATTGCGTTTGCTGAGCGCAAGGCTGCAGGCGAGGTTGTAATGGGCCGTCGGGTTTGAGGGTTGGAGGCGCACGAGCTTCCGGTCCATCTTCAGCCCGTCGGCAACCCTCCCGAGCTTGGTGTAAAGGCCGCCGAGGATCTCGATCACCTCGACGCACTGCGGGTCGTGCCGCAGGACCGACTCAAAGAAACTCATCTCGAAGGCCGTATCGCGCAGGGTGTCTTGAGCCATGGAGGACGTCAGTTCTTGTCCCTCTTGGGGCACGAGCCGGTGTCGCGCAGGGAGTTGCAGCGGGCGCTCACCTGCAGCCGCTGGGAGATTGGGGAGAGCCCGAGCTTGGATGACACGGTGCTTCCGTACCACTCCATGAACGGGGCGCTGATCTCGAAGATCCGGTCGCAGTCCATGCAGACCACCTGGGCGATCTGGGTGTTCTGCTCGAGGTTGGGCATGTAGAACTTCTCGCCGCTGCCGATGTCGATCTCCCTGAGGAGGGCGCTGCCGGTCATGATCGGGAGGGTGCGGTACACGGTCGCCCTGGACACGGAGTCGTCGATCGACCGGGCGTAATCTAGCAGCTGCTCCGCCGTGAAATGCTCCCGTCTGGCAAACGCAGCGTCAAAAATAGCCAGCCTCTGGCTGGTTACCCGAAGGCCTTTTTGGGCCAGGAACTTCCGGAATTTTTCCCGGGCCGAGGGGATACTCACGGTCGCGACTGTCGCCTGCAGGAGGCCGCCCTGTCAATGCGATCCCTGCGGTGCGCAATGGGGTTGCGCGGGCCGCCCCGTGGGAGCTCAATCACCGCTTTCCCAGGCGATGATCGTGGGCGTGCATCCATTGGCCGGTTTCGACAAGCTCCTGCACTACAAGGTGCCGGAACCCCTCCGCGCGGCCTCCGCGGTGGGATCGCTTGTCCGGGTTCCGATCGGGCACGCCATGTGCCTCGGCGTGATTGGTGTCGTGGGGCCGCCGGATGACTTTCCCGTGGACCGGCTGAAGTCGGTTGCGGAGGTCATCTATCCCTTCCCGGCCCTCACGCGCGACCTTCTCGAGCTCGCGCGCTGGATGGCTGGCTATTATGCCGCTCCGCTCGACGCCGTCATCGAGTCGATGATCCCGGCTGCCGTTCGCAGGGGTCTCAGGGCCAAGCAGAGGCGATTCCTGAGCGTCTCCCGCAAGCTGACGCGCGAGGAGGTGGCGGCGGTCGGACGCAGGGCGCCGGCGCAGGCCAGGCTCTATTCCTTCCTTGAGCATCAGATCCGGCCGCAGCCGAAGGAGTTGGTGCTTTCGCGGGCACGCACATCGGCGGCCACCGTGCGTGCGCTCGTCGAGCGCGGGGTCCTTGCCGAGACGGTCACCCGGATCGAGCGCGACGCGTATTCAGACGAGCTTGGGCACGGCGAGCTTGTCGCCTCGCAGCCGCATGCCCTGAACGCCGAGCAGGGCGCCGCCGTCGCGTCGCTCGAGGGCCGCCTCGCGGGGGCCAGGTTCGGGGTCACCCTCCTGCATGGAGTGACGGGCTCCGGCAAGACCGAGGTCTATCTGCGCGCGATCCAGTCCGCCCTCGAAACGGGCGGGGGGGTGATCCTGCTTGTCCCCGAGGTAGCGCTGACGCCGCAGACGGTCGCCCGCCTGAGGTCGCGCCTGGAAGCGATAGCGCCGGGGCACAGGTGCGTTGTCTGGCACAGCCATCTGGGCGAGGGCGAGCGCCTTGACGGCTGGCTCGCGCTCGCCTCAGGAGAGGTCCGGGTCGCCGTTGGCGCCCGGTCGGCCGTGTTTGCGCCCGTGCGCAACCTGCGGCTCATCGTTGTCGACGAGGAGCACGAGCCCGCCTACAAGCAGGACGAGAGCCCGCGCTACCACGGCCGCGACGTCGCCGTGATGCGCGCCAGGCTCTGCGGCGCCCACTGCCTTCTGGGCTCGGCAACGCCCTCCCTTGAGAGCCATGCCAACGCCCTTGCGGGAAGGTACATGCTCCTACGGCTCACCAAGCGGGTGGACTCCCGCAGCCTGCCGTCCTTCTCGGTGGTCGACATGCGCATCGAGGTCGCGCGCAAACGCGGGGCCACCGCGTTGTCGCGCACCCTGGAGGAGGCCATGAGGCTCAGGTTCGAGCGCAGGGAACAGGTGATCCTGTTCATCAACCGGCGGGGCTATTCCTCGTCAATGCAGTGCCGAAAGTGCGGGAGCGTCGAGGAGTGCCCGCACTGCAGCATCACGATGACCTACCACCGCACGGACGAGACGCTTCGCTGCCACCTGTGCGGCGAGCAGCGCCCAGCCCCCGTCCGGTGCCCGAAGTGCGGCGCGCCGGACATCCGCTGGCGCGGGCTGGGGACCCAGCGCGTCGAGGAGGCCGTGAGGCGGCTCCTTCCGAGGGCCAAGATCGAGCGCATGGACACGGACACCATGTCCAAGAAGAACCGCTTCCGTGAGATTCTCGGCGAATTCCGCAGGGGCAAGATCGATATCCTCGTGGGGACCCAGATGATAGGAAAGGGCCTTGATTTTCCCAATGTCACGCTGGTCGGGCTCGTGGATGCCGATCTCTCGATGCACATTCCCGATTTTCGCGCGAACGAGAGGACCTTCCAGTTGCTTGTCCAAGTGGCCGGCCGGGCGGGCAGGGGAGACCAGGCGGGGGAGGTCGTCGTCCAGAGCTTCACCCCCCAGGCCGAGGCGATCCAGTTTGCGCGGCACGCCGACTTCGATGGGTTTTCCGCTGCGGAGCTCGAAGTCCGCCGGAGGTTCGGATATCCGCCCCAACGCCACCTCATCCGCCACCTTTTCAGGGGTCCGAATCCGGACAAGCTGAAGTTCTTCTCCGAACAGTGGGCGAAGAGGGTCCGGGACGAGCTCGGCGACCGCGTGGAGCTCCGGGGTCCGGCCCCGGCGCCCATCGAGAAGATCCGCGACGAATACCGCTGGCAGCTCTGGTATTTCGTCGCAAGCGTGACCAAGGTCATCGGGGACCTGTCAAGCCTCCGTGGGGCGTTCGGGTGGCCCGACGATATTACCCAGATGCTTGATGTGGACCCGATGAACCTTGTCTGATACAAAGGCCGCCATGCTTGTCCATTCCGTCTATTTCTGGCTCAAACCCGAACTCACGGCTGCGGAGCGCGCCCACTTCCGCGAGGAGGTCAAAAGGCTCGCCGCGGTCCGCACGATCGAAAAGATCTACGTGGGTGAGCCGGCCGGCATCGCCGAGCGGAGTGTCACCGACAGGAGCTTCGATGTGGCGCTGACGATTGTCTTCAAGGACGGTCCCGCCCACGACGCCTACCAGGTGGATCCGATCCACCTCGCCTTCGTGGAGCGCAACCAGCGGTCGTGGGTCAGGGTTCAGGTCTTTGACTCCGAGGAGTGAGCGTACGGTCCGGCCTTGCGAAAGAGGTAGTGGCTCACCCCCCACTCGCCCCCGCCGCGGTACCCCCAGAGTTCGGCGCAGCTCATGAAGAATACGCGCCAGTACGCCCACCAGCGGGTTTCGGCGCCCGTGCCGTAGGTTTTTCGGAACAGGGGCAGTATCTCCTCTCGGTGCGCGTCCATGTTTGCGAGCCAGGCCTCGGCGGTTTTCTGGTAATGCGTCCCGTTCACCTTCCAGTCCGAGACTAGGGCCAGGCGCTCCTGGAAGCGGATAAGGAGCTCGTGGGAGGGCATCTGGCCGCCGGTGAAGAAATGCCGGGCCATCCAGTCGGTCCGGTCGCGGGGCACAAAGTGGTAGGCGAGGCTCCTGTGGGTGAAAATATGCACGAAGAGCATGCCCCCCGGCTTGAGCCACCGCGCCACCGCGGCCATGAGCGCCTGGTAGTTCTTCATGTGCTCGAACATTTCGACGGATACGACCCGGTCGAACCGGCCGGCGTCCGTGTCAAAGGCGTTCATGTCGCTGGTGACGATATGCACGTTGGTGAGCCCGCGCCTGCGCGCCTCCAAATCGATGAACTCCTTCTGGGTGCGGGAATTGGAGACCCCCGTCACCCGGCAGCGAGGGTACTTCTCCCCCAGATAGAGCGAAAAGGAGCCCCAGCCGCACCCGAGTTCGAGGATTTCGTGGCCGTCGGTGATTTGAGCTCGCTCGATATAGAGCGCGAGCATGGCCTCCTCAGCCTCGTCAAGGCTCTCGCCGCCCGTCGGGAAATAGCACCCCGAATACTTTAACCTGCGGCCGAGGCAGCGTTGGAAAAAGGCCGTCGGAACCTCGTAATGCTCCTTGTTGGCCGCCCTCACGTCCTCGGCGATCGCACGGTGCTTGAGGTCATGCACGTAGGCCTGGAGGCGCATCTCGGGGTCCTCCGTGCTTGTTTCATCCCGGATTCGTTTCGCAAGAAGCTGTCGGATGCCGATCCGGATCAGCCAGTCGGGCAGCAGATTCCTTTCAAGGAGTGAGTCGATCATCGGATGGGTGTGCGCCTGGGCAGGGGCACGAATGCACTCGTGCGTTCCTGGTAGCTTCTGTAAGCCGCCCCCTTTGAGCGGAGCGACTGCTCCTCGGTTGCCGGTATGCCTGTTACGCGCAGGAGGAGAAAAAGGATGCATGCGGGGCTCAGGATGCCCGCCCATCCCCAGGGGGAGGCGCATCCAAAGAGGAAGAATGAGACCCAGACCAGCCATTCGAAGAAATAGTTGGGATGGCGGCTGTACCTCCACAGGCCTTCCTCGCATACTCCTCCCGCGCGGAGGGGATCCCGCTTAAACGCCGAGAGCTGGGCGTCCGCGAGCGCCTCGCCGCCGATCGCCGCGGTCCAGAGGGCTGCGGCTGCCCACTCAAGCGGCCTCAGGGAGGGCCTAGGATCCGTGCAGGCGGCGAGAAAGGGAACCGCAAGGATCACCACCGACGCGGCCTGAAGCTCGAAGAATCCCGCCATCTTGGCGGCGAAGCCAGGCCCCCAATCCCTCCTCAGTTGGGCGTACCGTCCGTCCTCGATCGGATGTTTTGCGGCGATCCGATTGAGGAGGTGCGTGCCGAGGCGGAGGCTCCATGCCGCGGCCATGGCAGCAATCACTGCGCGCCGGGCGGGAAAGCCGCCTCCCAGCAGGGCGTAATAGACTGCGATCCCTGCGAAGGAATAGGACCACGCTATGTCCACTATCCCGTAATTGTCGATCGCGCGCGCCAATCCGTAGACAAGGGCGAAGAGGACGCAGAGGGCGGCGGCCGCCCCGAATATGAGAGGCAGAGGGCTCACTGCGGGGGATTCGCGCAATATGCCGCCACCGTCACGGTGACTCCGAGCGCCGCGAGGCAGATGCCAAGCCAGCCCGGCCCCGGCCTGCGCTCGGCCAGGATGCGCCCAAGCCCCGCGCGGGACGGCGTCCCTGAGAGCGCTGCAAGACAGTAGGAGGCCATCGCGATGTTTCCGAGCGACATGATCGCGAGGAACCACGCGACCCGGGCCGTCCACGCGGACTCGCGGTAGCAGACCCAGACGTAGAAAGTGATGAAGCCAGAATACGCGTCGAATATCGTCGCGATGAACCAGGGATGGGTCGCAACCAACCTGGGCACGCCAAAGAGGGGACAGTGGAGGCCGGCCCAGGCCGTGACGGAAATCATCGAGAGCAGAACCGCAAGGAAGAGGGCTCGAAGGAGGTGGATCATCGTCGTTGGATCAGAGCGAAAGGTTGTTTGGGCGCGTGTGGAGGGTCTGCACCACCGAGATGTTCCTGAGGGCGAAAGCCGCCTCGCAGTAGGCCAGGTAGTAGCTCCATTTCCGGACGAACCTGTCGTCGAAGCCGAGCGCATGCACCTCGCCCGTCCGCGCCCTGAACGCGGCGGCCCAGTGGCGCAGCGTAAGGGCATAGTCATGGCCCATGTCCTCGACTCCGTGAAGCACCATCCCACCCCTTCTTGAGAGCATGTCGTTCACCCGGTTCAGCGAGAGGAGGAGGGAGCCCGGGAAGACGTGCTTCTGGATGAAGTCGACGCCCCGTCGAAACTCGCGGTAGCGCGAGTCGGGGCAGGTGATGAACTGCATGGCCAGGAGCCCGTCGCGCTTGAGCGCCTTGCAGACGACCCCGCAGAATTCGGGAAGATAGGCGTGGCCGAGCGCCTCGATCATCTCAATCGAGACCACCTTGTCATATTGGCCCACGACATCGCGGAAATCCTGGAGCTTCACGACCACCCGGCTGGAAAGGCCGGCCTCCGCCACGCGGCGCGAGGCGTGTTCGTACTGCTGGCGTGAAAGGGTGACCGTCGTGACCCGGCAGCCGCGCGACTGCGCGGCGTAGAGGGCCCATCCGCCCCATCCGGTCCCGATTTCCAGCACGCGGTCATCCGGGCCGAGGCGCAGCGCCGCGCAGAGGCGCTCGTTTTTCTCCCTCTGCGCCTCCTCGAGGGTGAGCCCCGGTCGGCTCCACCTCGCGGCCGAGTACATCATCGACGGATCCAGGAAAAGGGAGAAGAACTCGTTTGAGAGGTCGTAGTGCTCGCTGATGTTCCTTCGCGCCATGGTGCGGGTCGCCGGCCTGAGCGCATGGCAGAGGCGGTTTGCGAACCTCATGAGGTTGAGCGCTAGGCTCCGCGCGCGGGCCGATCCGGAAAGGGTAGGAGCCAGGTCGATATTGACCACGAACCAGCCGATGACCGCGACGAGATCGGGGGAGGACCAGTCGCCGTCCATATAGGACTCGGCGAAACCGATGTCGCCTGAGAGGACGCATTTTCTGAAGAACCCCTCCCGCCGCACGCGGATCCGGGCCAGGCCCCCGACGCCGAGGGGAAGCGCAGCCTCACCCGAGCCGAACTCCGCGGCCGTTCCATCGGGGAGCTCAAGGTGGAGGCGGCCGCGGCCCATGCGGGTCAGGGAGCCGAGCACGGCCGCGCGGAACGGGGAGGGCCCCGACGGCCGGGCTGCGACCTCGGTGGCAGGGAAGAATCCGGGTTCTGAGTTCATGTCAATTTTGGATGGGTGCGCGTGGCAATCGTCTCGTGGGGCCGGTAGAGGTCGCGCTGGTCGCCGGCGCGGGCCGCTTTTGCGAACCAGGGGACTCGCTTCAATGGCCAGGAGAAGCGCATGGGCGTGGATCAGGGCGATGACTCTGAGCGTGATGAGAGGATACTTGAACGTGTACCAACCCAGGCGGGCAGCCGTGAGGGGCCGGCGGGCTCCCGTCAATGCGCTCGCAAGCGTACGCTCCCCGCCCAGGTAGTCGTCGATTCCGATCGAAAGGCCCTCATCGGGAACCCGCAGGAGGAAGTCGAACGCGACGTCGACGTCGGAGAAGGGCGAGACATAAAAGTGCTTCGGGACGCGCATCCGGAATGCCGGCGCCCCCGCCGAGGCCGAAAGCGAATCGGAGGCCGAGGAGGAAGGGTTTCATCTCCCGAAATGTGTTGGTCACCTCGGCGATGGCCGCCGCCGGCCTTCCCGCTGCGTCAAAACAGAAGTAAAACGAGACGGGGTTGAAGAGGTATCCCGCGACACGGGGAAGCGTAAGAAGCAGGATCCGGCCTCCTGCCAGGGCGACGCCACGCGAGCAGAGGTACGCGAGCACGCGCTCTTTAAGCCCCGCGCCCCCCCTTGGCGCGCCGGGAGCGGTGCCATTGTGGACCGGCTCCTGCGTCGGCAGGTAGTCGGCTTCCCGGAAGCTGTAGAGATTGCGCCGATTGACCGAGAGAAAGGGGATTCCTGCGGCAAGTCCGTCCAACTCGTCCAGGTCCAAGGCGAACATGAAGATGCGGTACGAGAAATGGTGCGCCCTAGGCCTGAACCGGTGGTGCACCACCCGGCATTCGTAGAGGCTCGACCTCATCCTGGCGCCGATATCCGCGGTTGGGCGCATGTTCAGGCGGCCCAAGGGTCGCGCCCCAGGAGCAACTCGCTCAGGCGGACCGCCGAAAGGAGCGCGTCCTCGTGGAAGCCGTACCGGAAATAGCTCCCCGCAAAATAGGTCTGCGTCGAAGCCGCCGCGACAGCGTTGAGGCCGGGCAGCTCCGCCTGGGCGCGGAGGGCCCCCAGGTTGAACAGCGGATGCTCGTAGGCGATCGTCCGGATCACCTTAGCGCGATCGATGGCGTGCGGCCGGTTGATGGAGACGAAGTAATCCCGGCTGTCGGATACGCCCTGAAGCGAATTCATCCAGTAATGGGTGGCCGTCGGCGATTCGCCGGGGACTTCGCGGTTGATCTCGTAGTTCCAGCTGGCCCACGCGAGGCGGGTGCGCGGCATAACGGAGGCGTCGGTGTGGAGCGTTGCGATGTTCGCCTGATATTTGAATTCGCGCAGGATCCGGGACTCGTCTGGCGTCGGGTCCGAAAGCAGCGACAACGACTGGTCCGCGTGGCACGCCAGCACGACCTTGTCGAATATCTGCTCCGAGCCGGACTTCGAGGCCCACCCGCACCCCGTCGCCGAGGCGTGAAATGCTCGAGACCGGATCGCCCAGCCTCAACCGATCCCTCCAGGGAGCGACAAGCTTTTCGACGTAGGCTCTCGAGCCGCCGGAGACCGTGAACCAGGGGTGCTGGGTGTTGAGCCCGAGAAAACCGTGGTTGTGGAAGAAGCGCAGGAGGGTGATGGCGGGAAAGGTCTCCATGAGCTCCGGCGGCGCGCTCCAGACGGCCGAGCTCATCGGGGCGAGGTAGAGCGAAAGGAAGTCGTCACCATAGGAGCGCCTGCGCACGTATTCGCCAAGCGTGATGGCCTGGTTGGCCGGGTCGCCGAGGGCCTCGTGCGCCTCTCGGTTGAATCGGTCAATTGCTGCAAGCATACGGTAGAAACGCGGGCGCAGCAGGTTGCGGCGCTGCGCAAAGAGGCGGTTGAGCGACGATCCGCAGTATTCCAGGCCGGTCGGCGCGTGCCGGACGCTGAACGACATACGGGTCGGTTTGGATTCCACGCCGAGCTGATCGAACAGCCGTTCGAGGAGGGGATAGGTGACCTTGTTGAAGACCATGAACCCGGTGTCGATTGGCAGCGAACGACCCGTGGAGGATTCATCCACGAGGACCGTGTTCGAGTGCCCACCCGCATAGGCGTTCCGCTCAAAGAGGGTCACCTCAAAGTTGCGGTGCAGAAAGTGGGCGCATCCCAGGCCCGCAATGCCGGTTCCCACGATGGCAACCTTGGTCATAGGTTGTTTTTCAAGAAAGGGTTACCGTGAATTTTTGCGGACGAATTACCATGGGCGATGCGCGTAACATACATACGCGCGTGGCGGGAAACGGGATGCATCGCGCCATCCGAAACGTTTGCCTTCCCCAATCGGGGTCCGGCGCCTGAAGGGTGGGAACGCAATCCGGAGGCAGCCTAGCGCCCCTTCCAGGCGGCGTAGTCGGAAGGCGTGTCCAGGTCAAAGGCCAGGGACGGAAGGTCCGCCGCGGCAACCCTAGAGGGATCGGCGTTGAGAATGCGCCGTGCGCCCTGGTCTCCCTTGAGATTCATCAGATCCCCGAGATGGCTTCGTCCGAAGACCGCGGGGGCTCCCAGCCTCCCCGCGTAGCGGGCGGCCGAGACGAGCCCGCTCGAGCGGTGCAAGCCGGCAAGCGCGACGATGTCGCCGGCGGCCAGAGCAGGGAGGTCGCCGGGAGTCACGAGGAGCGCTTCCAGGCCCGGGGAGGCCTCGAGGACGGCCGATACGCCGGCGCGGATCGACGATGCCATTCCCGTCCGCCAGTCGGCATTGTCCACGACAAGGATCCCCGCATGGGTGAGCTGGGTCCGGACCTCCTCCGCATGGGCGCCCAACACCACGCAGACGGGCCACGCCCCGGAATCAAGGACGACATCCACGGTGCGCGCCAAGAGGGTTCTGCCGCCTATATCCAGGAGCTGCTTCACGCTCCCCATTCGCGACGAGCCGCCGGCCGCGAGGATGACCCCTGCCAGCCTGAGCGGCGCCTCAGGCATGGATGGGAAGCTCCCGGTCGCGAAGCGGACGCGCGTCGCGGCCCATGAGGGCCGCCTTCATCTCGGCGATGATGCTCAACGCAACCTCCTCGGGCACGTTGGCGCCGATGTCTAGTCCAACGGGGGCGTGGAGCCGCGAACGCATCGCCGGGGTGACGACGAGGCCCGCGTCGGAGATGTCGGCGAGGATCTTTTCCGAACGTCGCCTTGGCCCGAGGAGTCCGAGATAGGCGAGGGGTAAAGGCAAAAGGCCCTGGAGCAGCGGCAGATCGTGCCGGTAGTGGTGGGTCATCACAACCGCGAGCGAACCGGGCGCCGGCGAGACACTGCGCGACCAGTTCGTCCGCGGGTCCGACGATGCGGGCGTGCGCCCCCGGAAAGCGGTCCGCCGACGCCATGGCGGAACGCGGATCAGCCACGGTGACCTTCCAGCCGAGTTCGAGGGCCAACCGGGCCAGCGGCTGGGCGTCATCGCCCGCTCCGAAGATCGCAAGCGCCGTCGGCGGCGGAATCCGGTTGAAAAAAACCCCGGGCGCCCTGCCACCGGGATCGTTGCCTAGGCGGGTCCCGAGGGAGTCGCCCCGCGCCTGCCAGACGACCTCAAGGACGCTCGCGCGGCCCGCACGCAGATTCTCGGATACAACTCGGGCCCACCCAGGGCGGGGCCCGAGCGGCTCGAGAAGAAGCCTCACCACTCCGTGGCATCCCAGACCGACTCCCCAGACCAGGTCGTTCTCCGCCGTTGTGTCGTAAACGACCAGCTCCGCGCGCCCGGTCGCGGCGACCCTTTTCGATCGCTCGAGCAGGTCCTCCTCAAGGCACCCTCCACTGATGGATCCGATGCGCCGGCCGTCGGCGGTGAGCAACATCCGCGCTCCGGGGCGGCGGTAGGATGAGCCCTCGACCGTGGCGAGCGTCGCAAGGACGCTGGGGCCCTCCGCCCCGCAAAGGTGCCCGACAATCGCCTGCAATTCCTTCATAGCGGGCCCAGGGGAAGGGCGCGCATTCGGGTCACGACCATGAGAGGTCCGTCCTCGAAAACGGAAGCCGCCGGACGCGCTTTCCGATCGCGGCGAAGATCGCGTTGCACACGGCAGGCGCGAGAGGTGGCAGCGCGGGCTCGCCCAGGCCCGTCGGCGGGTTGTCGGTCTTCAAGAAATGGATCTCGATCTTTCTGGGCGCATCGGGGATGCGCAGCATGGGATATTCGTGGAAGTTCGACTGGACGACGCGGCCCTGGCGTATGTCAAGCTCCTGGCGCCATGCGGCGTTAAGTCCGTCGATGATGGAGCCCTGGACCTGGTTTTCCGCGCCGCTCAAGTTGACGATCTGGGAACCGACGTCGACGGCCGCGACCACCCGGTCCACCTTCAGCTCTCCGGAAGCGGGAGACCGTTACCTCGGCCACCTCGGCGATATAGCCCAGGTGGCTGAAAAAATAACCCAACCCCATGCCGCGGCCCCGGGCCATCGGCTTCCCCCATCCCGATCTCTCCGCGACCTCGCGCACGACGTTGCGCATGCGGGCGGCGTTGTAGGGGCGGCCGTGCGGCCCCGTGCCGGCGACGAGGTCCCTGTCGCCAAGCAGCGCGAGGTTGAAGTCGACGGGGTCCTTTCCGGCGGCGTGGGCGAGCTCGTCAAGAAAGCAACAGGTAACCCATGCGTACGTGCAACTGCCCGGCGCCCTCCAGGGACCCTGCGGAACGCCGTTCTCGAGCGCGCTGTTCAGATGAAGGAAATTGGGGACGAAGCGGGCGGGGTAGTCGTCCTCGCCCATGTTGGAGCCGAACGAGACGTGATGGCTGCGCCAGGCGCTCAGCTTGCCCTGGGAGTCGACGGCCCCTTTGAAAAAATGAAATCCGCCGGGGCGAAAATGGTCGTGCTGCAGGTCGTCGGTCCGGTCCCAGACGAGCTTTACGGGTGCGCCCACCCTCTGGGAGATCGCGGCGCACTCGGCCACCGGATCCGAATCCAGCCTGCGCCCGAATCCCCCGCCGATGCGCGTGATCGCGACCTGGATGTTCTCGGGGGCGATACCGAGAACCTTGGCCGCGAGCTTGCGGGCGCCGTCGGGGTTTTGGGTCGGCGCCCAAATTTCAGCATGGTCCCCCTGCACGTGCACGAGGCAGTTCTGGGGCTCCAAGTTCGTGTGGGAAATGAACGGATAGGAATAGTCGGCCTCGACGACCTTGGCGGCGGCCGCAAAGGCTGCGTCGATGTCCCCGTCCCGCCTCGCCACCTTGACGCTGGGCGAATCGGGGGCGGCGCCCGCGAGATCCCGGGCCTGCCGTGAGAAATCATCCCAGCTGCTGTTCGGCAGCCGGCCTTCCGCCCAGCTCACCTCGAGCCGCCTTCGCGCGCTGAAGGCGGCCCACGTGGAGTCGGCGACGATCGCGATCCCGGGGACGAGCCCCGTCAGTTGACCCGCCGGCACGGTCCTGTCCACGATGAAAGCGTCGCGCACGCCCGGTAGTCCCTTTACCGCGTCCAGATTGGCGCTCCTCGGGCTTGCCCCCCAAACGGGGCATTTCACATAGACTGCGAACACCATGCCGGACCGCTTCTGGTCGATTCCGAAGAGGGGCTGGCCGGTCACCACCTTGGGGTTGTCAACGCCGCCGACTCTCGATCCGAGCAGTGAAAAATCCTTCGGGTCCTTCAGCACCACGGACGCTTCGGCCGGCACAGGCAGCGTCGAGGCCTTTGCAACCAGTTCCCCGAACTTGAGCGCCCTTCCCGAGGGCACGTGCCTGACAACCCCGCCCTCGGCAACGCATTCGCTCGCCGGCACGGACCAAGTCTGCGCCGCGGCCTCGACCAGAACGGTCCGCGCCGCGGCCCCCATCTTCCTCATCGCGGTGTAGGACATGGGAGTCGACATGCTTCCGCCGGCGAACTGCGGGCCAAAGGCAGGGTCGAGGTTGCCCGAGACCACATTGATGCTCTTCCAGTCGGCCCCAAGCTCCTCCGCTACCACCATGGGAAGGGACGTCTTGATTCCCTGGCCGACCTCGGGGCGGGCCGAGAAGATGGTCACGCTCCCGTCGCTGGCGATGCGGATGAAGGCATTGGGGATGAACAGCGAATCCGTCTTTTCCATGCCGGGATCGGACGCCGCCGCAAGTCCCGATGGCAGGCTATAATGCCCGAGAACGAGGCCGCCGCCCGCCAGGGCGGTCATCCTTAGGAAGGACCGCCGATCAATGGGCTGTTCGAGGAGCGCGCTCATGTCCGCGCCTCCTTCCCTGCCTGGGCCAGTTCGGCGGCCCTGTGGATACCGGCGCGGATCCTGTGGTAGGTGGCACACCGGCAGAGATTTCCCGCCATGGCATCATCGATGTCCTGGTCGCTCGGATTGGGGTTGTGCGCCAGGAGAGCGGCGGCTGACATGATCTGGCCTGGCTGGCAGTAGCCGCACTGCGCGACATCAAGCTCGCACCAGGCCCTTTGAAGCGGGTGAAGCCCGTCGGCGGAGAGGCCCTCGATGGTGGTGACCTTTGCCGACGCCGCATCCGACACGGGCGTTACGCAGGATCGGGTGGGCTCGCCGTCGAGGTGGACGAGGCACGCGCCGCATTGACCGATGCCGCATCCGAACTTCGTGCCGACAAGGTCGAGATGGTCGCGAAGGACCCAGAGAAGCGGGGTGTCGGGTGCGACCTCCACGTCGTGGGACTGGCCGTTTACCTGGAGTGTGAATCGGCTCATAGGCTCCGGCGATTGCCGTGCGGCACCGTACGGCCCATCAAAGCGTTGTCAAATCCGCCAGCCCTTATCCCGAATTTTGCGGGACGATCCACTTGATAAGCGCGGATTGCAGGTCGCCCTTGCGGACCGGCTTGGACAGGTAGTCGTCCATGCCTACGGCCAGGCATTTCTCGCGGTCACCCGTCATTGCATGGGCGGTCATGGCCACGATGCGTACGGGAGAATTCCAGCTGACATTGCCCGCCCGCTCCGCCTGGCGTATCAATCTTGCGGCTTCATAGCCGTCCATTTCAGGCATTTGGCAATCCATGAAAATGATGTCATAGGGCACGTTCTTGAGCGCGCTCAGCACCTCCTGCCCATTTGCGACGGCGTCAGCCGTAAACCCGAGGCCCTTGAGCTGGGCCAAGGCCACCTTCTGGTTCACGATGTTGTCCTCGGCGAGAAGGATGCGCGCGCGGCTTGCGGCATGGGTATCCGACAAGGTCTCCTTAAGTACCGTGCCCTTCTCCGGCTTGACGAAGACATGCTCTGCGGCTGCCCTTCCGAGCACGGTGACAAGGCAGTCGAAGAGGCGCGACTGCTTGACGGGCTTGACCAAATAGGCGTCCACGCCGACGGCCTTGAGCTCCTCCGTCGAGTGCATGTGGCCCATGGACGTCAGGATGATGAGCCTCGTGGAGGAAATCGAGGGATCGGCCTTGATTGCGCGCGCAAGCGTCATCCCGTCCATCTCGGGCATCTGCATATCGAGCAAAGCCAGGTCGTAAGGCTTCTTCTCGGAGGCCGCCGTCCGCAGCAGGTCCAGGGCCTCAAAGCCGTTGGCCGCGCTTCCCTTCTGCATTTTCCAAGCGTAGAGCTGGTGGCGAAGGATCTGCCGGTTTGTCGCATTGTCGTCGACAACAAGCACCCGGAGGTCGAACAGGTCGCGGAAATAGATGGACGGCGCCGGTTCCGGCGGCCCGCTCTGTTTCTCAAGGCGGACGTTGAACCAGAAGGTGGACCCCTTCCCGGTTTCGCTCGTGACGCCGATGGCCCCTCCCATCTTTTCGACCAGCTGCTTCGAGATGGCCAGTCCGAGGCCCGTTCCGCCAAACCTTCGGGTTGTCGAACTGTCCGCTTGGGTGAAGGCCTGAAATAGCCTCGCCTTGGCTTCTTCGGGGATTCCGATTCCCGTGTCCTTGATGGCGAAGCTGATTTCAGCGTGGGTCTCGCTCTCGCTGTCCCTGGCGACGCGCACGACCACTTCGCCCTTGGTCGTGAATTTGACGGCGTTTCCTATCAGATTGGTGATCACCTGCCTGAGACGGCCCGGGTCGCCCCTTAGGCGCCTCGGCAGGTCGGCGGGAAGCTCGCAGGCCAGCTCAATTCCCTTCTGCCTGGCCCGCTCGGCAAACATGTCGAGCGCCCCCTCGACAGTTTCGATCAGGTCAAAGTCCACGGTCTCGAATGTCAGCTTGCCCGCCTCAATCTTTGAAAAGTCGAGGATATCGTTGATAATCGTGAGCAACGAATCGGCCGAGGTGCGGATCGTCTCGGCATACTCCCGCTGGATTGCCGAGAGCTCCGTGTCCAGCAGAAGCCCGGTCATGCCGATCACCCCGTTCATCGGCGTGCGGATTTCATGGCTCATGTTCGCCAGGAATTCGCTCTTTGTGCGCGAGGACTCAAGGGCCGCGTCCCGCGCCTTCTCGAGCGCATCCTCTGCCTCCTTCAGGCGCGTGATGTCGACGATCACGCCCACAAGGTTCCATTCCTCTGGCCCGACCTGGTCGATGGCAACGTGCTCATGGACGCAGAAGACCTTGCCCCTGACGACGACGTGAAATTCCTGATCATAATCGTGCTTTCCCTCGATCATCGCGTTCCTGCAGGCCTGGCCGATCCGATCCCACTCCGGAACAATATCCTCGGTCCAGAGGATCGTCTGCCCCTCCGTCGAGTCCCTCCCGAATATTCTCTTATAGAGCACGGACTGCGGCAGGAACATCCTCCATGCCTGTGATTCTCTCGGATTGCCGGTAACGCACGCCTGCCAGAGCAGGCAGTCTGCGCCCTTCAGGATCTTTGCAATCTGATCTTCCGACTGCCGATGGGCTTCCTCGGCATTGTGGCGCTGCGTAACGTCGATGATGACGCCTGCCAGGTTCCATACATTTGGACCCACCGGATGTATGGTGACCTCCTCGCTCATCCAATGGGTGGAGTTCGGGCCGATGATCCGGAACTCCTGCTGGTAGCCTGGGGCGCCGTCGTCGAGCGCCTTGGCCGCTGCGAGCTTGGTCCGCTCATTGTCGGGAGCCTGGTCATCCCTCCAGAGGCCCCCGCTATCCTTTTCGCCGGCCAACTGGTATATCGGATTGTTGCGAAGCTTCGGCGGGGTCCTGATCGTCCAATTGTAGGTCGAGCCCTCCCGTGTGACGCGGCCCCACCAGAGCAGGATGTTTGATCGGTCGAGGGCGTCCAGCAGGAGCTGGTAGCTCTCGTAACCATCGGTTTCGTCCCCCGTTCTCCCGGAATCGGGGGGCGACGGGCGGCGGGAACGGAAGAATAGGATAACCGCAGCGAGCCAGCCCAATAAGGCTAGAATCGTAAGCGCGCCGTCTTGAAGCGTAAAAAGCGCAAGGGGCATTCTGGGGAATTTTGCGGGCGGATGGTCTGCGTGAGCCTCCCGAGGCGGTCGGACGTGGACATTCCGTCTAAGCGATGATTGCGCCCGCAAACAAACCTTCTGGCGGACTGCCTGTCAACGGCGCACGGCCCTTTAGCCTCCAAAAAGCTTGCCGCGTCAGGCCAGGACCTCGTGCACGGCCTTGAGGAGGGTGCGCGGGGTGTAAGGCTTATTGAGGATGAACGGGAGCGTCCCGTCGGACGTCTTGGCGGCAACCGTCTCGCGGTTGTAGCCTGTGGTGAGGATCACCCTGAGCGAAGGCTTCTCCTCCTTCAGGAGTTCACCAAGAACCGGGCCCGAGATTTCCCCGGGCAGCACGACGTCGGTCAGCAGCAGGTCGATCCTCCCGGAATGCCACTTCCAGACCTCGAGGGCGCTGTCTCCCGACTTGGCCTGGAGCAGGGTGTATCCGTCCTGCTGGAGCACGGCAGCGGCAAACTCGCGCACGTTGGTCTCGTCCTCAACGATCAGGATGGTCCCCTTGCCCGGCTTCGGCGGTCTCTCGGATTGCTCCTCCTTCAAAGGCTCGATCTCGGCCCGGGTGACCGGCAGAAGGATACGGAAAGTCGAGCCGACGCCGACCCGCGTCTCCACATCGATCCACCCGTCGTGGCGCTTGGCAATGTCCCTCGCCGTGGCAAGTCCGAGTCCGGTGCCCCGTCCCTCGTCCTTCGTCGTGAAGAAGGGGTCGAAGATCTTCGGCAGCACCTCGGCGGGTATCCCGCAGCCGGTGTCTTTGACGGAAATGTACGCGCAGTCGACGGGTGGGGTCTGCGACGCCGGGTGAGGATGGCTGCCGGCAGGGAGCATGCCCACCTTGAAGCTCAGACGGCCGCCCCGTGCCATGGCGTCGCGCGCGTTCACGGCGAGGTTGACCAGCGCCTGCTCGAGCATTCCGGCGTCGGCGTGCACCCTTGGGGACTCCTGCGCGGGCGTGAAATCGATGACGATCGATTCGCTCAGGAGCCGGCGAAGCATGGCAACGATGATTTCGACCTCGGCGTTGAGGTCTATCACGTCGCGCTTCGGGTGGCGCTTGCGGCTGAACAGAAGCAGCTGCCGGACTAGCCCGGTGGCGTGTCTGCTTGCGGTGAAGACCCGCTTGAGCGCCTCCGTGGTGGGAGGGGCAAGGTTTTCCTTGTCGAGGAGCATGCTCACGTAGCCCGAAATGATCGTCAGGAGGTTGTTGAAGTCGTGGGCGATCCCGCCCGCCAGCTTGCCCACAAGCTCCAGCTTCTGGGCCTGGAACAGCTCGGACTCGAGCTGCTTACGCTCCGTGGCGTCCGTGGCCACCCCAGCCATCCGGGCTTGGCTGCCCACCTTTCCGGAGACGGGAAACCCGCGGTCGTGGATCCATCTCACCGACATGTCCGGGCGCTTGATCCGGTACTCCACCTCGAACGGCGCCGACAGGGAGCGCTTGATCCGAGCCTCGGCGACCACGTTTTGATCCTCCTCGAGAACGGATTCCGGCCATTCCCCCTGGTTTGTGAAAAGGAATTCGGGCGGCTTTCCCCAGATCTCCTCGTATGCCGGGCTCACGTAAAGGACCTTGCCGGAATCGGCGGCGCAAACCCAGAACACGTCACGAATGGTCTCGGCCATTTCGCGAAACCGCTCCTCGACCTCGGTGTGGCGCACGGTTCTGTCGGGGGACCCGGTGATATCGAGTATGACCGCTGGAAGGCGCTCCAGCCGGTCCTTGTGGACGAAATCGCTTGCGCCGCGCCTTATGCAGTCCACGGCCCGATCCTCGCCGATCGAGCCGGACACGATGACGTATGGAACGTCGGGAAGCTGAAGGAGGGCCGACTCCAAGGAGGCCATTCCGTCGTAGCCGGGAATGCAATGGTCCGCCAGGATCACGTCCACATCCCCGAGCTTGAGTGCGGCCTCGAACTCCGCGCGGCTGGAGGCCCTCTGGAAACTGAGGCTCAGCCCTGTCGACAACGCTTTGCGCCGTATCAGCTCGTGATCCCTGTCATTGGCTTCGAGATTGAGGACGCGCAGGGGTTCGCGATTCATGTCTTGGGCTGATGTGAGGGATCTGGCGCCGGAAGATGCTACTCACACTCGGGGAAGCGGGAGATCGACGGGAGGCTGGGATTGGGTGCCGGTTTAGGCAAGGATTTCTGCCCGCGATTCACCGACGAGCAGCGCATAAAGACCGAATCCGACAAGCGTTGCGCCCGAAAGGCGGTTGACGGCGGTCATCCAGGCCGAATTCACCTGGGAGCGCACCGCGCCGATGCAGCTGCTCAGGGTCAGCCACCATAGGGCGGAGCCCATGAAGACCCCGAGTACCAGGGATGCGGCGGCCATGTAGCCGAGCGACGCCCCGAGCCCGAAGGCGGCAAAGATGACGGCAAATGAGAGGATGGTCGCGGGATTGGCGAGCGTCAGCGCGAGCGTGGACCCATAGACAAAAAGGAGCCCTCCTTCGCCCTGCGGGGCGGCCTCCGTCGAGGGCCGGCTCAGGAATGAGCGCACGCCGAGGTAGCAGAGGAACAGTCCGCCTATCAACCTGAGCCAGAACTGCTGCCGGATCAGGGCTCCCGAGACGGCCGTAAGGCCGAATCCGGCGACGCAACCGTACGCGGCATCGGCGGTGGCCGCCCCCATTCCGGCCGTGAATCCCGCCCACGCTCCGTCCCTGAGCGATCGGCGTATGCACAGGACGCCTATGGGGCCCACGGGCGCCGCGATTGAAAGGCCAACGGCCAGACCCTTGATGAAAAGCCTCGAATCCATTCTGCCCTAAAGCTTTGCCGGTAAACCCCGAGATTCGTCAAAACATTACGGGGGCGCAGTTGATCGACACGGTCCCGGAAGCGTGCCACCCTAAACCATGGAAAAGCGCCCTTTTGCCGAGCTTGGAGTTTCGCCCGAGATACTGAGGGCCGTGCACAAACTCGGCTACGAGGAGGCGACCCCGATACAGACGGCCGTGATCCCCACGGCCCTCAAGGGCCGGGATGTGGTTGGCCAGTCGTCCACGGGATCCGGCAAGACGGCTGCGTTCGCCATTCCGGCTATCGAGAGGGTGAAGGCGCAGCTGCACAAGGTCCAGTGCCTGATCCTGTGCCCCACGCGCGAGCTTGCGGTTCAGGTGGCTGAAGAGACGGGGAAGCTCCTGCTCTTCAAGCGGGGAGTCCATGTCGTTCCGATCTACGGTGGGCAGTCCTACGACCGGCAGTTCCGGGCGCTCGAGGCGGGCGTCCAGATCGTCATCGGGACGCCGGGCCGAGTCATGGACCACATGGAGCGCGGCACGCTGAGGCTGGACAATCTCGGCCTCGTCGTCCTCGACGAGGCGGACCGGATGCTCGACATGGGATTCCGCGACGACATCGAGCGGATACTTTCGGCGGTGCCGGCTCAACGCCAGCTGCTCTTTTTCTCGGCCACGATGCCGCGCGCAATCCAGGAGCTCATCGGCCGATACTCAAAGGACCCGGCCTGGATAAGGATCGAGGCGCATGCGAGCAATGCTCCCCAGGTCGACCAGGTCTATTTCGAGGTCGACCGGCGCTCAAAGCTCGAGGTGCTCACGCGCCTCATCGACCTGAACGACTTCCGCTACGGGCTCATTTTCTGCAGCACCAAGGTTATGGTGGACGAACTTGACCAGCAGCTCCATGCGCGGGGATATGCGACCGACCGCCTGCACGGCGACCTCAGCCAGATGCAGCGCACGCGGGTCATGGAGAAATTTCGAAAGCGCGCCTTCGAATTCCTGGTGGCGACGGACGTCGCGGCCCGCGGGCTCGACGTCGACGACCTCGAGGTCGTCTTCAATTTCGACCTCCCGAATGACGCCGAGGACTACACCCACCGCATAGGGCGCACCGCAAGGGCGGGCAAGACGGGGCGGGCCGTGACATTCGTATCGGGGCGCGAGCTCTACCGGCTCCAGAGCATGGTGAGGTTCGCAAACCTGAAGATACGCCGCGAGACCGTGCCATCACTTGGCCAGGTGGACGAGGCGCGCGCCGGGCTTCTTTTCGAGAGGATACGCGGCGTGATAGACGCGGGCAAATTTGAGAAGCAGGACCGCATCGTGGACCGGCTCCTCGACCAGGGGTACTCGAGCACCGACATCTGCTCCGCGCTGATTCAACTCCTCAAAGGCGGGCCGGGCCCCAAGCCGGCCCCGGCCGAGGCGAAAGCGCCCGTCGAGGAGCGCCGGGCTGAGGCCGTGGAGATCCGCGAAGAGGAGCCGTCCGGGCCGGCTGCTGCGGGCCGCACGGGCCGGGAGGAGGGCATGACGACGCTCTTCATGGACGCGGGGCGAAAGCAACTGGTCACGACCGGAGAGATTGTCGGGAAGATCACGGGCGTGACCCGGCTTCCGTCGGACGCCGTCGGCGCGATCGACATTCACCAAAGGCACTCGCTCGTGGATGTGGCCGAAGAGCACGCCGAGCTGATTCTCAAGAAGCTGAACGGCATCCGCATCCGCGGCCACTCGCTGAAGCTCAGTCGGGCGGGTGCCGGGGAACGGGAGCTCAAATAGGGCCCTTTTGCTCGCGGCGTTTGACTTTCGCGGCACGCAATTTCGATATTTGGCGGATGAAAAGACCATCCCCGTATCGCGCGGCCCTCTGCGCCGGACTCCTGGCTGGGTTGTCGGCATCTTTGGGCGCCGCCGAGGCCGGCGCGTCCAAGGGCTACCTCCTGGTGGCTAACAAGGGCAGCATGAGCCTTTCCATCGTTGATCCGGCGACCGAGTGCGAGGTGGCCGTGGTCCCCGAGGACGGCAACACCGGCCACGAGGTCGCCGCATCGCCGGATGGCAAGCGCGCCTATGTCCCGATCTATGGCAATTCTGGGGTGGGGAAGGCAGGCTCGGACGGACGCCTCCTGCGGGTGATCGACCTCGAAAAACGCGCGATCGTGGGAACGGTCGACTTCGGAATGGGGGTCCGCCCCCACCGCCCGGTGATCGGACCCAAGGACGGATTGCTCTACGTGACGACGGAGCTCGAGAATTCGGTGACGATCATCGACCCGCAGAGCCTCAGGATTGTGGGCTCAATCCCGACGGGGCGCGCCGAATCGCACATGCTGGCGATCTCGAGCGACGGCAGGCGCGGATACACGGCGAATGTGAAGTCGGGCACGGTCTCGGTCCTCGACCTTGTTGCCAGGACGCTCATCGCAACCATACCTGTCGCGCCTGTTGTCCAGCGGATCTCACTCTCAACGGATGGCCGCTGGGCCTTTACAGCCGACCAGACGGCCCTGCGCCTTGCGGTCATCGACACGTCGAGCAATTCCGTGAGCAGGTCGATCCCGTTGCCTGGTCTTGCATACGGAACTGCGCCCACCCCTGACGGTAGGTGGCTGATCGTGGCGCTGCCGGCGGTCAAATTGGTCGGCCTTGTCGATCTCTCGTCGATGAGGGTTGTGCGCACCCTTGAGGTGCCGAAGGCGCCGCAGGAGGTCCTGGTCCGTCCCGACGGGAAAGTGGCCTATGTTTCGTGCGATTCGAGCGGAAAAGTGGCGGCGATAGACCTCCAGAATTGGACGGTCCATAAGCTGATTGACGTGGGCCCCGTCGACGACGGATTGGCCTGGGCCGGATCAGATTGACTCAGCCCGGGGCGCCATCGCGCCCCTGGAACCTCGAAAAGACGCGGTCGGCCTCGGAGGCCATCGAGAAATCCTTTTCCGTCAGGCCCCCCTCGGAATGGGTCGTTAGGGCGAGCGTCACCTTGTTCCAGCGGATATCGATGTCGGGATGGTGATCGGCTTTCTCCGCCGTCTTTGCGATCCGATTGACGAAGTCCATGGCCTCCGAGAAACCGGCGAACTGGAACTGCCGTTGAATCACTCGCGTCCGCCTGGCCCAGCGAGGCACCGCCTCCATGCGTGCTCTGACTTGCTTTGGGCTCAAGCGGCTCACGGCGGTCAGTGGTTGAGCAGGTTGTCGGCCGCAAGGACCAGGAAGACGTAGTCCGAGGTCGCGTATCCGAGGCAGTATTCGCCCTGCTGCCAGAGGAAGGGCCATTCGAGCAGCTCGGGGAAGTCGGGTCTGATGAGCGCCGTTCCCGAGACGATTCCTCCGGGGATATAGGACCAGTCCGCGCGGTTCAGGCCATAGGCGGGAATCATCGACTTTGCTCCGACCCCCGAGACAAAGGAGGCCGTGTTCGGCCCGGGATGGCATCCTAGGATGAAATCGAGGGCGTGCAGCATGTAACTCGTCGGAAAGATGTCAGGGGCACCGACATGCAGGAAATACTGCTGCACCCCAAACCGCTCAATGTCCCAGCCAGCACCCCAGATCTCGGGTTCGTAGGGAATCCCGTAGGGCGTCTTTTTTTCCAGGGCGTCCACCTGCGAGCGGTAGGTGAACAGGGCGGCCCTGATCTTTGCGACATAGGCGGGATCCTTGATCAAGCCGAGCGACCGCGCACCAAGCCAGCCGAGCCGCCCGACGTTGGCCACGACCTTGTCTCCAAGGCCCACGATGGCATCGGCGTACTTCTGATCGCCGGTCGCCTGGTAGAGCTCGATGGCGGGTTCAAGGCGGGCGGGAGACGTGGGGGAAGCCTTCGCACGGTTCCAAAGCTCGACCGCGATGCGCAGGCAGTCCTTTGAAAGCGGTTCGTTATAGCCGGCAAGCGCGCGGGAGGCCGCGGCGAGGCCGCCGGCGGTGTCCAATTCGCGGCGCGGATTCTCCTCGGTGAAAACCCAGCGGTCGTCGGCCGAGCCCGGCGAGCCGAGGGGAGGAAGGTGGTCGATCTTCGGCTCCGACTGGTCTCCGGCGATTGCGGCCTCCGCAAGGACCTTCATCGCGGTCCCGTCGGTGTCGTGGAAGACCTGGTTATCGGTCATGTTGGTTGCGTCGCCCAGTATGGTGTACTGGTGGAGCGACGCGTCCTGGATCCCGCGGTAAAGCCGCCCCATTGAGTTGTAGCCGCCCACCACCGTGAGAACCCCGTGCTCGATCTGCTGCAGCACGTCGGGTTTCCCGTCGGGCCGGTGGATCTCGACGATGTGGGAGTCCTGGTCGATCGTCGTGTTGTCGAGAGTCGGGTGGAAAAGCTCCCAGGCAAGCGCCAGGCCGTGCACCGTGTCGATCTGCGACTCGATCCGGAAGTCATGGTCGCCCGCATCGAACCATCCGCCCCGGTCAAGTCCGGGCACGTGTTCACCTGGCTTGTACTTGGTGAGCGTGGACGGCCCCTGCACGTACCCGTCGAAGTGGTTGTGGTTCACAGGCGCCATGAGGGCGTCGTCCATGTGCGAAAGGCCGTGCCAGACGCGGTAGTGGTCGTTCACGCGCATGTGGTCCATCTGCACGGCAAGGAAGTACTCGACGGTCGGCTGCCATACGTTGCGCTCATAGACGTGCTCGCTGATTTGAAAGATGTTCGAACGTTGGTTTCCATATCCGACCTCGTACATCCCGAGCTGCGTGATGTCGGAGAAGTCGCATTGGAGATAGCGGTAGCGCAGGAAGCGTCCCCAGTCCTTCGCCTGCCGCTCGGCGACCTTAACCGGGCCCTCGTCGGTGATCCTGTAGAGCGTGACGGGCTTGAATTCGGTCTCATGGCGGTCGAGCTCGATGACGGCGACCTTCGGCTGTTTCGGGTGATATCCGACCTGTGACACCTGGATGACCGGATCGGATCTCCAGCCGGGTATGGCGTTGGGTGTGACCTTCCATTCGATGGCCCCTTCCGTGACGCCGCCGGGGACGAGCGCCCGGACCACGAACCATCCGTTGTTGTGCTGTGCGCGGCCATCGAGCAGCTGGATCTCGCCGCCGCGCACGGACTCAATGGTCATGCGCTGGAGGTCGGATTCGGGCGCGACCGTGAGCTTCGGGCCGTGGCCGAGCGGGTCCACTTCGTAGTCACCATCGGTGACGGATCCAGGGCCGTTCGCCTGGCGCGGGAACGTGCCGAACTGGCTGCCGATTTCGAAGGACTTTCCAAACAGGATGCCCGGGAAGAGCTCGAGGTTGAAGCCCACCTTTCCAACCCAGGCTGCGGGCAGGGGCTTGTCGAGGTCGACGATGATCAGGAAGGAGCGTCCATCCGGCTTCACCTTGAGCACGTAGCCAAGGTTAAGGTCGGGATAGGTGACCGGGTTGAGCCCCTTGCGGTTGTCGGCCGGATTCGGATAGGCCATGTGGACCGAAATCTCCTGAACGGCGCGGTCGACCCTGCGAGGACCGACAGCGGGCTTCGGCTGCCACTGGCCGGGAGTGGGCTGAAGGCGAAGGTCGCCGTTTGTTGCGACGCGGAGGCCGTTTTGGATTATTCCCACCCCCCCCTGGTGCCCCTCGGGATAGAAATCGTGCGCGAGCATGACGTTGAGGCCGGTCATCTCGAGGTATTCCTGATCGTTGATCGAAAGGGCATCGTCCGACGCCCTCACGTTTGAGGGCGTCGCGGCGGCCGCGGCCAAAAAGGCAAGCGTTACGACCAATGGGTGGAATTTCTTCATAAAGCGAAAGGCGTAGGGGTTCGCCGCGGCAACGTGCGACGTTGGAAGCATGCCGCCGGCAGACGGGGAAATCGTAAGCAATCCCTTCCGCAGCCGATTACAAGGACGATACCAAAAAATCATCGACCGGGCATCGCCGGCTCCTCGGCGGAGCGAACGTCCGCGCTCTACACATTTCCCCGGCGCCCGGGTGGCGCGAGAACCGGGCCCTAAGGCTGGGCGGGCGTCGGTGTTCCGTTCTGGTTTGCGAACTGCAGGGCAAGCCTAAGCTGGGCTATCGCATTGTCGCAGGCATTGATGGCGTCAATCCTGTGCCCCCCGAAATCATGGGACGCCGCCTGCAAATCGGCCTTTGCTCGTTCGAGGGCGCCGATTGCGACATGGATGGCTGGATGCCGGACTCTCGGCGGACGGGGTACCGGTTGTGTTCCAGGAACCTCGGGCTGTGTGGGCGGGGGCGTAATCGCCGTTGCCTGCCCACGGACGGAGTAGGTGAGGGCGGAGAGCCCAAGGAGGCACGCCGCAACGGGGACGATGAGTTTGGACTTCATAGGTGAAGGGGGTCGGGTGTCGCTCCGGAAACCGTAGTCGGTCTCTGCCGGCCGAACAATCCTTTCGTGGCCGCCGTGGTTTCCCGAGGTGCTGCGCGCCCGCATGTTTGCTGGACCCTTTGGATTGGCTTGTCCGCAAGGCAGCGGCGGACAATAAACCAGCGGCCCGCCGAAGACCATGATTCCCCCCTTGTCACTCCAATCCAGACTCGCGGCCCTTGGTGTCCGCCTCCTCGATATTGACGAGAGGTTCGTGCGCGGAAGCGGCGCCGGAGGGCAGAAGATCAACAAGACATCGTCAACGGTATGGCTGCGCCATCGCCCAACGGGGATTGAGGTGCGCTGCCAGGCCGAGCGTTCTCAATCCGAAAACCGTGAGCTCGCGTGGCGCGAGCTCTGCTTCAAGCTCGAGTTGCGGGCTAAGGAGGCAAGGGACGAGGCCAGGCAGTCGCGCGAAAAGGCGCGCCGGCAGGTCCGCCAGAAGAGCAGGGGCCAGAAAGTCCGGATGATCGAGATGAAGAAGCACCGCGCTATGAACAAGGCGTCGCGCGGCCGGGTGGGCGACGATTAAGCGGGATCTCCAGGGTAGGCCGCCCCGAAGGCCTCTTTGAAATGGCGGCGGCACATGGCGACGTAGCGGTCATTGCCTCCGATCTCGACCTGGGCCCCCACCGTCACGGCCTTTCCATCCTCTCCAACCCGCAGGTTCATGGTCGCCTTTCGCCCGCAGTGGCAGATGGTCTTCAGCTCGATAAGGTTGTCCGCGACGGCAAGCAATTCCGCGCTGCCCGGGAACAGCCTGCCCTGGAAATCCGTCCTAAGACCGTAGCAGAGGACCGGTATTCGCAGCATGTCCGCGATGTCCGTGGCCTGGCCCACCTGGGCGGGTGTCAGAAATTGGGCCTCGTCGATGAGGACGCAGGCCACCGGCTTCTCGGCGTGCGCCCGGCGGACCTGCTCCAGCAGATTGTCGCCCGCCTTGAGGGCGATCGCATCCGAAGTGAGCCCGATCCGCGATTGGATCCGCCCGTATCCGGCCCGGGTGTCGAGCGCCGGCATGAACATCATCGTTCTCATCCCGCGCTCCTGGTAATTGTAGCTCGACTGGAGGAGGACGGTGCTCTTCCCGGCGTTCATGGCCGAGTAGTAGAAGTATACTTTCGACATGGTCCCGGAAGGCTGTAGCGGGGCCCCGCAAAAAGGCGAGAAATTGGCTTGCGTAGGGGCGGCTCAGCTGGAGGGCTTTAGCTCAATACCGGCCTGGTTGAGCACCCTTTCGCAGCGGCCTATGATCCGATAGAGCTTGTTGATCTGGATCATCTCCTCCTCGGTCAGCTTTTTCTTTGGCAGCAACCGGTCCACGTAGAAGAACTTTGTCATCGAATTGAACTCAAGGTCGCGGCCCGCCCAGACCACGTTCGGGTTTGATTTTAGGCTCACATAGTCGAATTTCTCGTACGGCAGCTCCTGGGAATTTCGGATGTCCACGGTGTTAAAGTCCGGCTTAATCGAGCCCGGGTGGAACCAGAGGTCATAGTCCCACACCCTCATCTCGGGCGAGCGCTCCGAGGTGGGCGCCGGCTGGTTAACGATGTTTCGGACCTTTGTCATCGCATCATTCGCCTCTCTTTGTGTCGCGGCGACTCGGTCTGAAGGTGAGGGCTGCGGCGTGGGTTCGGCGCCCTGTGCCGACGCGTGCTGGACGGCGGTCACGGAAACGACCACGTCGTCCCTCAGCTTGATGGTTTCGTTTGGGTAATTGAGGATCTTCACCGCCCCGGCCTCAATCTGGCTTTTTGGCTTCCCGTTCTCGGAGATCACCTGCTGGTAGGTGTCGCCGACATCTGTGCCGAATGCGGCCGCCGCGAGGAGCAAGCAGGCGAGGTACTTTGCCAGTTTCATGGACGAAATTTTTTGGGGGAACGGGACCCGCCCGGGTGGAAAGGACGGCCGGCATGTATGCAGATCGGCGGATTTTCCTCAATAGGATTGAATGGCGTGGTCCCGCATTCTTCGGCGGTCAGGGTATCCCGCTCGAGGCCCGCCGGCAAAGGCCGCGTCATCGACTCCCATCGAGATGGCCTGCAGGTCGGCGGACCCGATTCGACACCGCGGGCGCGGGAGCCCGCTGGCGAAAACGGAACAATAGCCAGCCTTGGGCGGCATAAACGGATTCACCTGCATTTTGTCGGCACGCGCGGGGGCCCATTGACCCGATCGGACAAAGAAGGGGTCTGCCAGTCTTTTTGGGGGGAGCGGAACCGCAGTGGGCCCTTATTTCGACGAGCGGATCGGCGGCGCGGAGCAAAGCCGGCCGGCCTCGAGCGCTCATGGGAAGCGGGCCTAATTCCTCGACCGACGACTGAGCTTGCCCCCGATTGGCCGTGCTCCTTTATAAACGCAGAGCCGTGTCGAGGAGGGCCGGGCCGTCCGCGGCATACCCGCCATGAATCATAAATACAGGATACTTCCCCTCATCTGCGCCGCGCTTGTCGTCGGTGCGACGGCATCGAGCCACGCCCAGTCTGCGCCGGTTGCCACGGCGCAGCGCCTCTGCGACGCCCTTATCGGGGCGATGAAGCAGGGGAAGGCGCTGGGCTTCGCGGCTCGGCGCGACCTCCTTGCGCCCGAGATCAGGCGCGACATGAATCTCCCCCTGATGACGCGCATCGTGGTGGGCTCGAAATGGCTGGCGTTCACGAGCGCGGAGCGCGACGGGCTCGTCCAGGCTTTTTCCGATTTCAGCATTGCAAACTACGCGAGTCGCTTCTCGGCCTATTCCGGAGAGAGGTTTGTGGTCGATCCGGCCGCCACCACCCTCGGCAGCGGGGACGTGATCGTGAAATCGACGCTCGTGCCAAAGGGGGGGGATCCGGTCCACCTCGACTACCTGATGCGCCAAAGCAACGGGCAATGGCAGGTGATCGACGTCTTTCTGAGCGGAACCATAAGCGAGCTTGCCGCCCGCCGATCGGAATATTCGGCGGTCCTAAAGAGCGGCGGGGCCGGCGGGCTTATCGAGCTCCTGCGCAAGAAGACGGCCGAGATCAGTGGGTGACCGTTTGGGCTGCGTTGCCTGAGGGGGCCGGGGCAGCGCCAGGGTCGTCGTAGAAATTCTCGGGCTGGGGCGTCTTGCCCGGGTTCGTTATCTCCAGCTCGCCCGCGCGTTTCTGGCGGAACAGGCTCCGCAAAGCCGCATAATAGTCGACGGACTCGCGCTGCAACTCGTCGAGCGTGTCAAGATTCTGGGCGCGCTCGTCGATCCCGCTGAGGAAGGTCCTGCCTATGCTGAAGGATTCGGGGTAATTCGTGGTGTTTGTGACATAACGGACGGGGTCCCCGTAGATGCTGACGACGAAACCGACAAGGTCCCGGGGGTTTGAGGGACCCGTCACTGGAATGACGAGATAAGGGCCCTCCCCGAAGCCCCAGACGTGGAGTGTCTGGCCGAAGTCTCCCGTTTGGTGCGGGAGGCGGTTGTGTTTTGCCACATCATGCAGACCCCCAATTCCGACCGTCGTATTGATGACGAGGCGTTCCAGGGTGATTCTCGCACTGCCCAGGCGCCCCTGGAGGACATCGTTCCCGAAGATCAGCGGCTCGTTCAAGTTGGCGAGGAAGCTGCGCACGGCGGTTCTTCCCACGTCCGGAACCGCGCTCCGGTAGGCCTTCGCCGCGGGCTTCCAAAAAACCTTGTCCAGGAAACCGTTGAAATCAAAAACCCTGCGATTCAGGGGCTCGAGTGGATCGTTGTTCGCCTTGAATTCCGCGAGCGCCGCCGGGTCGCGGGGCGCGGTCGCGCACCCCGAGGCCAGAAGCCCTGCGCATGCCGCAAGCAGGAGGAGCCCCCGGTTCACCGTTGCTCCTTTTCGCCCGGACTGCCGGCTGGGCTGGGACCAAGAAGGGCTGGCAGGACGAAGAGAGTGCACGCAAGCGTGAAGAACAGCGACAGCCCCAGAAGCTTTCCCATCTCGGACATGCCAGGAGAATTGGAGAACGCCAGGCTTCCGAATGCTGTCCCGGTCGTGAGCGCGCTGAACAGGACCCCCCTTGCGGTGCTTGACTTCAGAAGGCTGCCTTCACCGGCGAGCCAGCGCATGACAAAGTAGATGTCGAAGGCCACGCCGATACCAAGCAGCAACGGAAGGGTGATGATGTTCGCGAAATTTAGGGACATGCCTAGGACCGTGCTGGCCGCCAGCGTAAGGAGGCCGGCGAGAAAAAGCGGCGCAAGCACCATGGCGATGGCTCCGGTCCTGCGGAGCGCAACCCAAAGGAGGAGCGTGATCGATCCGACGGCCACAATCCCCGCGGTTGCAAAGGCGTGCGTGACGGTGTTCGCCGATTCCTGGATTGAGATCGGGGTCCCCGTTGCGTCCGGTGCGACGGCGCGCACCGCCGCCGCAAACCTGCGAAGCACCTCATTGTCCCGGGCGTCACCCTTCGGGAAAACGACGACGCAGGGCCGTCCGTCGACGCCGACCCAGTCCCTGGCGACGTCCTTGGGGATGGAGGCGAGGGTGACGGGCGACGCCTGGAGCACGAGGCGCATGTCGTCCAGGCGCCTGGTCAAGCCCGCTGCAAGGTTGGCGTCCAACGTAGGCAGGACGCCCGTCCCGGCGGCCAGGACCCGGGCCAGCGCATCGGAGAGCCGCCGAGCGGCGGCGCTTCCCTTCTTACCCGCCTTGTCGATGTCCGCCGCGCACCGCCTTATCGAGGCGATGACCTCGTCGGCGGTCGGACCCTGCTTGGGCGTCGCAACATAAAGCGTTGGAGAAAGAAGGGACCGGGCGTCCTCCAGGATCGCGAGTTTTGCCTCCTGATCCTGCGGCACGAAGCTTGCGAGCGAGATCACCTGGGATACCTCGGGGAGTTTCGAGAGGCGCTGCGACAAAGATACCGCGTCCGACACCGTCGGCACCAGAATCTTGATCGTATACGGCGTCGAGTCCGGATCGGTCATCAGGTCGTTCAGCGTCGCCACCGATTCGGACCTCGGGTTCTGCAGGTGTATCGGGTTAAAGTCGAAGCGTATCCTTGGGATCGCCGCTGCGGAAACCACCGCGAGGATCACCGCCGCATAGATGACGGCTTTCCTCCTCCCGGACAAGAATCGGTCCACGCCTCCTGCGAAGGCGAATCCCGCCGCTTCGGCCCTGCCCTTGGGGTCGAGCGCCTTCAGAAGCGCGGGCAAAAGGGTGAGATTCAGGACAAGAGCAATCAGCATCCCGACCCCTGCGATCAGGCCGAGGCTCGAGACACCCGCGTAGTCGGTCGGCACGAACGAAAGAAACCCGACAGCCGTCGCAAGCGCGGCCACCGTGAGCGGCAGACCAACGCCCTTCGCGGCCCTCAGGATGGCCTCGGGCGCCGCTTCGGTGGACTGGCGCTCGGCCAGGTAGCGCACCGAAAACTGGATCCCGAAATCGATTGCGATCCCGATGAAGAGGGGCGCAAACGCGAGGGAGATCGGATTTAAGGGGCCAAGGGCGGCCGTGGCGAATCCCGCGCAGCAAATGAGTCCCACAACGAGCGTGATCAGGATCGCGGCCACCGTCCGAAGGGAGCGCATGGCCAGGATCAGCCAGAAGCAGAGCAGGCCTACGGCTATGGCGGAGGTCAGTCCGGCGCCCTCGGAGAGGGCCGAAAGTTGGTCATCGGATAGGGCTGCAGGGCCCGTGATGCGCACCCGAACGCCCTTTGACGGCTCGAAACCCCCGCTCAGGGCGATCGAGCGGATGGCATCCACGGCCCGGCGGCCGGGCTCCACCGCGCCGTAATCGAGCGTGGGTTGGGCCAGAATGATGTGACGGAGCTCCCGGATGGACGCCTTCCGGCCGCTTAGGAGGGTCTGCCACGAGAGGGGAGCCACGCGGCCGTCGAGGGACGCCTCGGTGGCCGCGGCAATGGCGTTGAAGGCCGGGTCCAGGGTCGAGGGCGCGATTTCGCCCTGGACGACCCCTTGGGCTAGGAGGTCGACGGCACCAAACACCCCCCTTAGGCTCGGGTCCGCCGCGACGGTGCCGAGAAGGGGCTGGGCTGCGATCATGTCGTCGGAAAACTTCTGGACCTCCTCCCGGGAAAGGAAGAGGAGCCCCTGGGTCCGGAAGAACAGGGCCCCATCGGGCTGCCGTACCTCATGGAACAGGTCGGGCCTTGCGCGCATCCCGGCCGCCAGGGCCGACGCGGCATCCGAGGCCTGATCGGGGGTCGCGCCCTCGACAACGACGGCAAGGAGGTTGTCATTCTGGGGGAAGTTCCTGTTCACCTCCGTCTCGTGCCTGCGCCATGCCAGGTTCGGCGAGATCAGCTTGTCGGTGTCGGTGTCGATCGAGATGTGCCGCGCCGTGTAATAGCCGACCGCTGCGGAGAGGACCAACGCGGCCGATATCACGGAAACGCTGTGACGCCGGCTCGCTTCAACCAGTCGGATGATCGCGGCGATCATGGGGTGGCGCGGATTTCGGCAGGCTCCCCGGAAGCTGCCCCTGGCAGGCAATCCCCTGTCGAGGCGGGATTTGGCGGGCTCGAGCTTCGGGAAACGGCATTATTTCGAGACACCAGCCCCGGGAAGTTCATGTGTGGTAGGTGATGCTCTAGGGCCGGATACGGTTTTGGCAAACTGGATTGGATGGAACTCAGAAAAAGGGTGTAGCGCGACGATTCGTCCGGATGCCTCCCGTTTCACTGACGGACTTCCCTTCACGAGGGCCGGCCCGCGCGACCGTACGGTCCCGGTTGCCGGAATCCGCCCCGTGGGCGCCGGCTATCGCCATTTGGCGGCGGTCCGCCCCGCCCGTTTACCATCGAGTGAGCCAGGCTGCAAGGCGGTGCCAATGCTGCGTTCGCGCAAGGAGACACCGGCCGGGCTCGCTCAGAAGGATCAGGGCGAATCCCCAAACGAATGCGGGGTGGAGGCGCCTCTTGCGAAACACATCGGTCAGCACGAATGCGAGGATGAAGAGGTCCGCGACGCCAAAGATGCCATAGGGACTCTGCGCGAGGCCCCACGGCAGCGGAAGCTGGCCAAGCGCCGAGGGCAGGATTCCGAGCATCGCAAGCTGCATGTACCGCTTGTGATAGCCGCCCGCGTCCCGAAGGACGAATCCCGCGAGGGTTAGCGCGCTGAATACGGCCGTATCCCCCAGGGGGATCGCGAGGGCCTCTAGCGTTGCCCTGCCGCCGCCCAGGGCCCTCGCGGATTCGACGGCAAGCATGGATCCGGAAAGCGCCAGGACTGCCGCCAGGCCAAAGCCGTACAAGCCGATCCTCTTGTGAAGTGCGATGCGGCCCGTGGCGGCCAGAAACACCTGCAGCACATAGTACCCGAGCCAGAGGACGATCACGGCCCCGTGCGCCAGGTAAAGGGGTGCCAGCGTGAAGTGGCCAGGTGCGCCCCCACGGCCCTGGGCCCGGATGAATCCGAGGAAGATCAATACCGCAACCCCTGCTGCGACGACGACACGGAAGACCCTTGGCCTCGGTTTTTGCGCGATGCGGGTCATATCGCTCATGTCGCGCAGGCCATGGCAGTCGGGGCGCCGGACCTTGTCAATTTGGCGATGCTGAGGGGGCCCGGGAACGGTGTCCTCCAGCCGGTCAATTAGCCTTCTTCGGGGCGCCGGGGTTTGGCCTGGCCGCCTTTGCCAGCAGATCGTGCCATTGGCTCTGGTCGATGTTGCCCGGGGTCCCGGCGAAATGGACCGGCTGAACGAGGAGCGTGTAGCCCTGGGCGTCCTTCCGCGTGGAGAGGAGGCCCGTCGAGGAAAGGAGCTCCGCAGTCTTCCCCCGGACCCAGATGTCCAGGTCTAGCGAGAGCGGCTGGTCCCTGAGGGGCAGCCCCTTGGCGAAGGAGATTCGGCCCGATCCGCTGATGCGTTCCTCCGGGGCGGTCAACGAAAGGCCTTCGATCCGGATGGAACGGTCGGGTTCCTCGATGGCCGTCAGCGTCGCCTGGTCGTACCCGATCTCCGCGACATTATACGTGAACTGCATGATCGCCTCCGCGGTCTTGCTGACCCGATTCTTCGCTCCCAGGTCCCCCTTGACCCCGAAGATCGTGACCATCGCGTTGCCCACGGAGCCGAGCGTGTCCGCGACCGGGGTCTTGGCCTCGGGGATCGCGTCACCCACGTTTGTGTCGAGCGCGCGGAAGATGCCTCCCGGGCTCTTCATCCGGTATTCAACCCGGGTGTGGGCGAGCAGATCCTCGAAATTCCGCCCCCTTCCCACAAGGGTGCTCACGACGGAGAAGTGGCCCTCCACCGTGGGGCCAGGTCCGTCCTTGGGCGCCGCGAACAGGGCGGCCGCGTCCACGTCGTAGGCGGAGGCCGCCGCAGTCAGGCTATAGGGGACCTCAGCCGATGCGTCGAACGAGAGCAGCCCATCGATGTTCTCCAGGGTGTGGTGGGCGAGTGAGCACCGGCCGCGCTTGATGTGAATGGCCGCCCGCTCGAATTCCAGCGTTCCGCGCACGTCCTTGTACTCGTCCTCCTCCGAAATCAGCCGGTCGATCACGACCATGACGCTTCCGGCGTCCGCGCCCCAAAAGGGCAGCCGGGCGCCCGTCCCAAGGGGTTCGGGGGCCTGGGCTGGCGCGGATTGACCGCCTCGAAGCCTGCCGAGAGAGGCGGCTAGGAGTTTCAGGTGCCCCAGTTCGACGCGGCCCCCGGAGAGTTCCACGCCCAACTGGGCACCGGCTGGGTCCGGCGTCCAGGTACCGTCAAGGGACACGTCGGACACGGACGGCCCGAGGCTGATCTTGGCAGGAATCTTGAATTCAACCGAGCCGTCCCCGTACACGTCCAGGTGGGGAGTGGCATCGAGCTTGTGGGCCGGATCGTGACCGACGAGGGCGAGTGTCCCGTCAATCTTGGTCACGGGCCCGAGGATGGCGGTAAAGGTGCCCGAACCCGAGTGCGCCGTAACCCCTGCGAGAAAAGGGAACGCGGGCGCAGCGGCCAGTGAGTCCATGTCGGCGCTCCAGGTTCCCGAAAGCTGGACCTGCGGGTCCGCCCCGTCGGACCGGGTTGCCGTCAGGTCAAGTGCGGCCAGCGCCCGGCCGCTGCTCGCGACCTTGATCTGCGACAGCTGCAGGGACCACGAGGGGTTTGACCAATGGGCCTGGAGGGAACCCGTTAGGCCGAGGTTTTTCCCCACGACGGCCCCCGAGCGGCTCAGGCTGACTCCGGTCGCCGTCACGGGCAGTGTAGAGTGGGCCGAGAGTCCCTTGTCGCCCGCGCGCACAACGAATCTGCCGGAGGCCACCCCTCCGTTGAAGGCCCACGGCTCGGCGACCCTCGGAGAGCCATGCCAGGGGGACCTCGTGCAGGGAAACCTCCATCCAATCCTTTGCCGGATCGGCCGCCGACACGCGGCCCTCGGCCTCGTCGACGTCGAAGGTTTGGAGGGATTGAAACAAAGCGATGGGATCGGCCCCCCCGACCGACAGGGATGCGTGGTCGACCCGCAGCGACAGGCCCTGCTGGACGCCGTCGAAGCGGGCGTCCAGCCCCACTGCTCCCATCTGCTCCAGGGCCGGGTAGAGGACCCCGAGGTGGCTCGCCTTTGCGTTCAGGCGCCCGAGCAGATGGATGCGATCGAGGGTATAATCGGTGTCAAAGGTCCCGGAACCCGCCGCGGTGAAGGAGGGGAGTGGATTGTCAGGAAAAAGGACCGCCAGATCCGCATCCCTGACGTCCAGCGTCCATGAACCCGATAGCTCATGCGCCGCCCCGCGGATGTGGGCCAGCACGCTGACGAGGTGCTGGCTGCCCCGTCCGAGCTCGAACGCACAGTCGATGTCGCCCGCCGACGGGCCCCGCGCGATCCCAACCGACAGGTTCTGCCCCTTTGGGATTCTGCCGCTCGTGTCGGCCAGCTCGGCGTCCATCGTCATTCGACTCAGGGTGCGCTGCGGGCCCGTCGCCACGACAAGTCGGCCGTGCGCCGAGATGTCGTTGGCCGCATACTCCCTGTCCGCCACGGTCGTCGCCGCGTCGAGCGTGAACGAGCCTTCGCGGCCCTCGCCAAGGCCTCCGCCGGCAAGGATGACATGCACCTTTGCGGGCGCCCTGGCGGCGTCCGGGCTGATCAGGACATCGCCCTCGAGCTCGGCCCCGTCGAGCGAGCCGTCGCATGGGAATGTCCAGGCGCCCAATAGGACGCCAAACGCGCGGAGGGCGCCTCGAGCAGCAGAAGCGGGGGCGGGCGACCCGGACGCCGCGGTTGCCGTGGCCGGGGCCTCCGCCGGACGCGGGCCCTGGGGGCCGCTTGCCCCGCTCAGGTCGAGCGTCCAGCCCTTCGCCTCGAGGCTGTTGATCGGGAAGCGCCGATTCCAGAGGGCGGCGCACACGGGCAGTCGCGCCGTCAGGGATGGCACCGTCAGGACGGCGCCGCCCCTCTCAAGCTTCAGGTCGGTGATGTCCACCCTGCCGAAGCCCGCCGTCACGGAGCCCACGGAGCCCTTGATGTTGGCTTCAGAAAGCGCGAATTGGACGGCCCAGGTCTGCACAGCCGGAACCAGGGCCACGGCCGCGAGGGTCGCGGCGATGGCGGCAAGCAGCGCGAGGCTGATGAGGAGGGGGCGCAGGAGTTTCAATCGATGCCGGCGAGGGTTTCGACCGCGAGGGCGGGACGGTGTTTCAATGAAACGAATCTGGGCTGCGGTGTCAGCCGTCAATCCCGGCCGGGGGAGATCGCCGGTGAGGGATTTCCCGGATCAGGCGTCGACCGCGAGGTGTTGCATTCCCTCGCGCCACCGGACCCCCCGGGGGGCCGGGTACGCCCTCAAGACTCCGGGACAAACTCCCGGGCGAAGCCGATCACGACCAGGTCCTTCGACCCGGCCTCCGGCTGCAGGAGGGCCCCCGTGCGCGGTCGGGAGCCGCAGATGTCCCCGATTTCCTCCCGCGACAGGCACATCCACGCCGTGGAAAGGGCGTCGGACTCGGCGGCCCGGTCACAGAGGGCCCAGGTGCGGTGGACGAGGTTCGGGGGCCTCAGCGTGAGCGGGTCGAGAATATGCTGGCCCTTCACCGATGTCCCCGAACTTCCGACGGACAGGTGTTCCAGCCAAAGGTGATGGCGGAGCGGCCCGCTTCCGAGCGTGATGTCCCAGCCCGCGCTCCCTTCCGGCCGCTCGAGCGCCAGGATGCTGCTTCCCCCTCCGACAAGGAGCGCCTGGGCCACGCCCCATTCGCCAAGGACCTCGGCCATCCGGTCGAGCGCAAAACCCTTGCCGATGGCGCCCAGGTCCAGCGAAACCGGCGCGTCGCGCACGGTGACCATGAACGCGTCGGGATCGAGCTCGAGTCGGCCCTTGGGCTCGCCGCTCGCAGGCGCGTCTTCGCCGGTGTGCCTGCCGAGGGTCGGGTCAAAGGCGCCCCCGGTGAGCGAATGCATGCGCAGCGCCACCCCGAGACACTCGAGGGTGTCGGCGCTGACGCGCAGGGAGGCGCCAGGCGGCAGCCGGTTGATGCACGAGACCTCGCTCGATTCCTGGAAGCGGCTGAGAAGCCCCTCAAGGCGGTCGAGGGTGCTGAATGCAGCGCCGGACGCCTGCCGCGCATAGGCTCCGGGCTGGCCGGCGACGTGGACCTCGAACGTCGTGGCCATGGCGTGGTGCCGGAAGACCTCGATCTTTGCTTGTGCGGGGCTCAAGGGCCGCGAGCCCCTCCCAGGCGCACCGGGTCCGGAGGGATGAAGAGGACCGCCAGGACCTCGGGCCTCAGGCCATAAAGCTCCGGCGTCCATCCCGGTCCGAGCGCGCGCGCCACCCGTTCCGCCTGGCCGGCCGAACTGACCACGAGGGCGGGCGCCGGCGTGCCCGGAAGTTCGGGCCAGTACCCGACCTGAGGGCAGCGCCTCAGGTACCAGGGAAGCGGCCAGATGTCGGAACCGACGACCGCGACGATCCGGGAATTCGGGCCAAGGCCGGCCGTGAGGTGCTCCACGCGGGCCTCCAGGCGCCGTATGTCGGGGGAGGTGGGTGAGTAGGCGAGGGGATTGCCCGGGTCGGCGGGGAACCGGAAACAGAGGCGCTCGGTCTCGGCCCCTAGCGAACAGGCGACCAGGAGCGCAAGGCTTGCGGTCAAACCTGTGCGCAGGCGCGGCGGGGCGAGCCCGCCAAGGCGCACGAGCCCCAGGCCCGCAAGGACTGCGGCCGGCGCAAGGACGTTGAGCTCGAGCCAGGGTGTCTTGTACGGTATGGCGCAGTAGAGAACCGCGAGGGCGAGCGTGAAAAGGAGAAGAAAGAAGGGAGCCCTTGCCTCGCGGCGCCGCCTCCACGCGGCCAGCGCCCCCGCGCACCCAAAGAGGCCAAGCGTCCACCCGCACCACGGTGCGCTTCTGATCCCCGGCCGGATCAGCCACCCGAGATAGGCGGACCAGGGCTTCTCATGGCCCTGGCCTGCGGCCCGGGCGGAACGCGTGGACAAGGGACCGCGCGGCATCGGCGGGTCCGCCCAGATTCCGGCCGAACGAGGCGAAGAGGAGCGCGGCTGCGAGCGCGGCGGCTGCGAACGCCAGGGCGGCGCCGCGCCCCCATCCGGCCGGGAGATTAGGGGGGCCCGCGGCGAGGCGGACACCAGCAAGGCCGGCCAGCGCCGCGGCCAGCGTGAGGACGGCCGTCTCTTTCGTCGCGACCAGGCCGCCGACGGCGAGGCCCGCTGCGATTGTCCAGGCGAGCCTGCCGGTCCTCAGGTACCTCCATGCGGCGCCGATCGCGACGAAAGTCAGCAGGACAAACAGGGTCTCGTGGATCCAGTAGCGGCCGTAGTACACAAACGGCGCTCCGGCCCCGAGCCAGAGGGCCGCGGCGAGAAGGGCCGCAGCCGGGACGCCCGGCCGAAGCAGGAAGACGGCCGCAAGAAGCGCCGCGCCGAAGACGGCTGGGACGGCCCGCAACTGCCAGGCCTCGAGGTCGCGAAGCGTTCGGGCGCCGCATGCGCGAACCCAGGGGTAGGTCGCAAAATAAAGGGTCGGCCCGTGGCGGTCGACCGGGTCGTACCGGTAGGGTTTCCCCTCGAGCATGTCCCCAAGGATCGAGGCGTTGACGGCCTCGTCCGTGTGCACCGGCATGGTCTCCGGCGCTGCCAGCCGAAGTGCCAGCGCGGCGCCCACGGCCCCGACCGCGGCGAGAAGACTTTGCTTACGGAAGCCCGTAGACTTCGACCTCGATATAGTGGTTCATGTCCGAGGTGGTGTTGCCGTCGCTGTAGAGGCGAACGTAGCGCGCCGTGTCGCCCTGCGCGTCGATAATCCTGCCCTCATAGGTCTCGATGTAGGTGGGGTCCTTGCCGACGCCAAATCCGAGAACGTTCTGGTCGTCGTTGTTGAAGAGCGTCTTCACCCCGTCTACGAAGTTTGGGTCGTTCGACACCTGGACGGCGACCGCCTTGTAGGCGCGCGCCTGGGAATGGAAGTGCCAGACGACGATCGCATAGAGTTTTGCAGGCTTCTCCAAATCGATCTGGACCCACTGCTTGCCCTTGCCGAGCTCGACATAGTTGCCCTCGTCGCCGTCCTTCTCCCCGTCGGTTATGAGGCTCAGGTCGCCGAGCACGGGCTCCATGTCGCTGCTGGTCACCTTCTTGTTGAGCGCCAGGTTCACGACGCCCTTCGGGACCATGAAGTCGGGCCGGCGGCCGACGCGCGGCGTCTCGAGGTTCGGAAGCCTCACCGGCACCGGGGTGCCGACAAACATGGGCTTTGGAAGCTCGAGCTTGAGCGGCACGAGGTCCTCGGCGCTCGCCGGCGCAAGGAGGCCGAGCGCAAGGCCCGCGGCCGCGGCGAGGAATAGGTGATGCTCTTGCTTTTGTCGGAGGGGCGTACGGGTGGGTCATGGGTTCAGGCGGTGAAATCCGATGGGTTGCAGGTCACGAGGCTCCGTGTCTCCACGGCCTCGATGGCCTTGAAGACCGCCATCTCGCTCTTGAACGCCTCGTCCGCGGGGCAGTTAAGCGAGGCCTTGCCGCGAACGGCGTTGAAGAAATTCTCGAGGTGGGGCTGGTGGATCGCCTTGGTGAGGACGACGGGGAGGTAGTAGGACGCGAGCTCGGCGGTTTCGCGGGCATCGACCTTCTCGTTGGCCGAGGAGCTGTCATCGTCGGACGCCGCCGGAGCCTTCTGGGGCGCGAGATAATGGCGGCTGACCCAATCGTCCCAAGGGGGCGCAGCCGCCTCCCGGTAGATCGAGGTGTACTTGGGATTCTCTGACATCCTCAGGGTTCCCTCGGTCCCCATGAACTGCTCGAAATACCCTCCGCCGGCGCTGGTCGTTGTCTGAACCTGGTAAAAGGCCCGGGCGACGCCGTCCGGCAGGTGGTACTCATAGATGACCATGGCGTTATCGAGCCACTCGTGGCCGGTGTAATAATCGCGCCCTCCGGAGCCGATCACGGTGGAGGGAATGGTGTCGAAGAACCAATTGAAGATGTCGATCTGGTGGGCGCCCAGGTCCGAGAGGGGGCCTCCGCCGTATTTTTTGAACCACCTCCAGTTGCGAAACTGGTGCATGTCCCCGTATCCATAGCGGGCGAGCAGCTCCCGGCTCATCGCGGTGTGGTTGGGCCATCCAAGATCCGCGCTCACGGCGCGGTTCCACTGGCCGTTGGCCGCGGTGATCCGGCCGAGGAGCCGGGCGTCCTTGATGAGCCGGTTGCGCGCCACCAGGTACCGGGGGTTGCTGCGGCGCTGGTGGCCGATCTGCAGGAGCCTGCCCGTGTCCCGCATGGTCTGAACCATGGAGCGGGCGCCCGCGATCGTGTTGGACATCATTTTCTCGCAATAGACATGGTGGCCGGCCCGAAGGCAGTCGTTAGTGATCGGCGCATGCCAGAAATCGGGGCATGCGACGACGACCGCCTGAAGGTCCTTCTCCTTTGAGAGCATGTCCTGGTGGCTTTCGTAGGCGCGCACCTCGAACCCGTTATTTTTGAGGTAGCGTTGGCCGTACGTGCGCGCATAGGGCCAGATGTCGCAGACCGCGGCGAAGCGGACGCCGGGGATCTTGAGCATCGCGTCCATGAGGACGCGGCCCTGCGCCCCGACGCCCACCAGGGCGATGTTGATCCCGTCGCCGGAGGCTGCGCCTGCGCCGGGCTCCCCCTGGCCGTAGGCGGAACGCAGCGGGGCCAGCGCCAGCGAGAGGCCCGCCGCCGTGGCCGTCTTCAAGAACCGCCGGCGGCCAAGGCCGTCGGCATCCGCAGCCGGGTCGCGTGGACTCATGAACAGGTGAGGGCGAACCGGTTGTGACGGCAGAGGCTAAGGGCCACGGCGATCATCGCCACGTGGATCGCAAGCCACGACACCCCGGCGTCCTGTTTTATGAGGATCAGCCCAAAGGTGAGGCTGACATAGAGGAGTCCCATCAGGAAGAGGCTCGCCCGTGTGAAGATTCCGAGAAGCACGCCTATCCCTAGCGCAATCAGGGCCCAGCCGAGGATGCCGTAATAGGGCGCCGTCAGGAAGGCAGGCAGGAGCGGCTCCTGCGCAAACTTATCCTTCATTGAGTCCGGGATCGCATGGTAGCTGTGCAGCGAGTAGAACTTCTGCGTGACCTCGACGACCGCGCCGCTGGAGTCGGGCTTTCCCGCGGCGTCCAGGAGGGGAACCTGCAGGGTGCGGCTGTCGGAGAACTTCTCGACTCCCGTCGCGATGGCGCGCACTCCGAGCCATACGCGCAGAAGAAGCAGGGCCAGCATCGGCCCGGAGTCGCGGTTTGAGTTGGGGGTTTCTGTCATGGCTTCGGGTGCTTTGATCTTTGGGGCCTTGGATTCAGAGACGGTCGATCACGATGTTGCGGAATTCGACCTTGTTGGTGTGGTACTGGAGGCCGATCCGCCCGGACCGGGCCATGTCCTTGTAGGCCGTCGTGAACTTGTTCGGCGTGCCGTCGGGGTTCTTTCCGGCCTCCTTCCAAAGCTCCAGGTTCATGTCGACAAGCTTCTCGCCGTTGAGCACGACCTTTATGTGGCTGCCGATGGCCGTGATCGTGTAATGGTACCAGGTGCCGGGAACGATCTCGATCTGGCGTGTCGGCGCCACGCAGTCGTAGACGGCCCCGACGAGATGCTTGTCGGGCGCGTCGCCCTGGAGGATCTGGACTTCCATCGCGGTGTTGAGCCAGTTCGCCACGTCGGAGCAGCGAAGGAAGACCCCGCTGTTGGCGCGCTCCTCGCAGCGGAAATCCAGGTTGAGCACGAAGTCGCCGTAATTTTCCTTGCTCCAGATGTCGCCTCCGCCCTTGGCGACGAGCACTCCGTTCTCCCAGGCCCAGGAGCCCGGTTTGAATTCCGCATTGGACAGGTCGGCGGCAAACACCGGCTGCGGGGCCTGCCAGCGCTTCGAGTCGGCCCCGTGGCCTGGGCCGATGTCGCCGTGCACGTCGGCGGTGAACCCGGGCGCGACGGAGGGCGCGGTAGGGGATGCGTTGCAGCCGGCGAGAAATGCCGCGGCGACGAGAAGGACGGACCTAAGTGTGATGGAAGTTTTCATGGGGGTTGTCGGGGAAGGCATTGGGTTTCCTTCAGAACAGGCGGTAGGTCTCTGAAAGGAAGCGGCTGGCCTCCGGCGAGCCCACGCAGACTCCCTCGACCGGGTCGAAGTCGATCGGCTTCCCGGCGCGGATGGCGACGTTTCCAAGGAGGACCATCTGGGTCAGGTCCGCCGAATGGTCGACGATGTTCGAGCTCGGGGCCGGTCCGCCCTTGCAGCCGTTGATCCACTCAAGGTGCGAGTTGGACTTCGGCACTCGTGGCAGGGTCCTCGGCGGTCGCTTGAAGGTCGCCATCCGCGACTCGGGTATGAGCCGCGGGGATTCGCCGTAGTCGCCTTCCGAGAGGATCGCCCCCTTGTCGCCCCGGTAGAGGGTCGCGCCGGGGGGGAGCTTCGCGCCCGGCCCCAGTTCCTCCGGCACCGGCGGCAGCTTGCCGCCGTCGTACCAGGTGTAGGTGACCGGGGGCAGGGAGCCGCGCTGGGGAAACTCGAGCTTGATGATGGACCATTTGGGGGCGACGACCTCGGTGGATCCCTCGCTCTGCGCGCTTACGTGCACCGGGCCCCGCAGGTTGAGCGCCCAGAAGGGGGCATCCATCCCGTGGCAGCCCATGTCGCCCAGGGCGCCGCATCCGTAATCCCAATATCCGCGCCAGTTGAACGGCGCAATCTTCGAGCTGTAACCACGGGCGGGGGCCACACCGAGCCAAAGGTTCCAGTCCATCGTTGGCGGCACAACGGGGTCGTCCGCCGGAGGGGTCATTCCCTGCGGCCAGATCGGGCGGTTGGTCCACGTATGGACTTCTCGGACGTCGCCGATGACGCCGGCCTCGACCCATTCCTTGAGGAGGCGGGTCCCCTCGTTGCTGTGCCCCTGGTTTCCCATCTGCGAGACGACGCCTGCCTTCGCCACGGCGGCCTTCAGGGCCCGCACCTCGCTGATCGTGTGGCAAAGCGGCTTCTGGACGTACACGTGCTTGCCCATTTCGACCGCCATGAGGGCCGCAGGAAAATGGGTGTGGTCCGGGGTTGTCACGATCACGGCATCGATGTCGTCGCCCCGCTCGTTGAGCATCTGGCGGTAGTCGCGGTAGCGCGCCGCCCCGGGGAACAAGCCGAAGATTTCGAGTCCGTTTGCGAAATCGACATCGCAAATGGCAACGATCTCCTCGCCCGAACAGGCCATGATGTCGCTGAACGCCTTTCCTCCCGCGCCGACGCAGGCGATGCGGAGCCGGCGTCCCGAGGTGACCAGGTTCTTGTAGCGGTCCGATTCGGCCGCCCTCAGGACGGGACAGCTGGCCGCCAGGGCGGCGAGTGAGGTTGCTTGGATGAAACGGCGGCGGCTGATTTGGGTCATGGGGTTTATGGTGTTATCGGTAGAAAAGAAAAATGCGTCCGGGCGATGCGGGGATTTTGGAGAACGATGCCGGCCCTAACGCGGGCCCGAGGTGCAAATGGCCGTCGCAGAGTACGGCATTGCGTGGATTGTGGCAAGGAAAGGCTCCCGTTCCTTAGCTGATCTAATGGGAAAAATAACGGCTGAACCTCGGCGGGAAGGGGCAAACCCATTCAATCAGCTTTTCGCAGAGGATCGCCTGCCTTCGCGTTCCAGGGTCCCCGGCGGGGCCGTCCGGTCTTCGGCTCATGGGCGGGTCTTCGGTTTGGCGCCGCGAACCGCAAGCTTCCAAAGCCCCGCCAGCATGGCCGGTCCGTTTCGCCAGGGACTCACCTTGCCCTCGGGCTGGTCCCTCCACGTTACCGGGAATTGCCGCACCGGCACCCCTTCCGAACGCAAGGCGACGAAGAGGGCCAGGTCAAAACAGAGCCCGCGGCCCTCAAGGCGGTCGGCAATCCGGGGCAGAACGGATCCCGGTACCACCTTGAAGCCGCATTGAAAATCGATCGGCGGCACGCGAAGCGCGAATCCGGCCAGCGCCGAGAACAGGCTGCTGAGGAAACGCCGCGAGGGGGTTCTCCTGTTGGCGCTCTTGCCGGGTCCGTGCCGGTCCGCGAAGTACGCCGACGCCCCCGACGGGTCGCGTGAATTGATGTCGCCAAAGACTCTGAGCACCTCCTCGGCTCCGGCCGCGCCGTCGGCATCCGCAAACGCCAGCCAGCGGGCGGGACGCGAGCGCCACCCCTCAAGAATCGCATCCCCCTTGAGGCGGTTATGCGCCAGGAGTCGCGGCGCCAGGACCTGGCAGTGGCCGTCGCGCACCGGGACGATCAGGGCCGCCAGCGCCTTTTGCTCATCGCCAGGAGAGCCGTCGTCGACCACCAGGATCTCGGTTGCCCAGGGTGCCGGGGCCAGTGCCTTTGTCAGCGAATCGAGAAAGCGGGGCAGGCGGTTCAACTCCCGATAGGCTGGCAGCACCAGAAGGAAATCGGCGGGTGTCGTTGGGCTGCTGTCGGGAGAGGGGGGCATCCGAAGGGGGGCGGCGGGCGGGGCCGGTGTCGGCACGGGGAGCATTCGGAATCGGGATGAGATTCTCCCCGGCAGGACGAACGAACGAGGGAAAGGAATCCACTAGAAGGCCGTTGGCCTACACAAGGCGATTCTTAGGGAAATCTCCGCGCCCGGTGGCGCACCTCCGCCTCACTCGTCGCCGAGGCAGGTTTCGGTCAGCCTTGCGGTACGTACCCAGGGATGGTCCACGGGAACCGTCCGCTTGTACCCGGCGACCTTCTCCAGGGCGACCGGGACGCAGTCGTTGCCTTTCAGCGCCACCATGACGTTGTAGCGGCCCTTGGAGATGAGATCGGCCGCCTTCGTGCCGAAGCGGGTGCAGAGGAGCCGGTCAAAAGGGGTCGGTGTTCCACCGCGCTGGACATGGCCCAGGGAGGTGACGCGCGCCTCGGTCCCTGTAAGCTGCTGAAGCTGGCGGGCGATCCGGCTGGCAACGGGCTCCTGGACCAGGCGAATGCCCTCCGTTCCCGGCGCGGCAAAGGCCTCGAGGTGCGATGGCGCTCGGTGCAGGGCGCTCGATTTGCCCCCGGACTGGCTTCGTGCGGCGGCCTCCTCGACGGAGACGATCCCCTCCGCCACGGCGACGATCGAGAACCGCTTCCCCGCCTTGTGCCGGCGGACCAGATGGTGGACGACCGAAGAGAGGTCATAGGGTATCTCAGGGATCAGGATCACGTCCGCACCCCCGGCGATGCCGGCGCCGAGGCACAGCCACCCGGCGTCGTGGCCCATGATCTCGCAGACGATGATCCTCTGGTGGCTCGTCGCCGTCGTATGGAGGCGGTCTATCGCCTCCGTCGCGATCGACATGGCCGAGTCGAACCCGAAGGTGATGTCCGTCTCCTCCACATCGTTGTCGATCGTCTTCGGAAGCGTGATGACGTCGATTCCCCCTTTTTCATGCAGGGCCAAAGCCGATTTCTGCGTGCCGTTGCCCCCGAGGCAGACGAGGCAGTCCAAGTTGAGCTTCCGGTAGGTGCGCACAGCGGCCGCCGTCATATCGACGGTCCTTCCGTCGATCTTCATCTTGTGCGGCCTGTCGCGGCTGCTCCCGAGAAAGGTTCCTCCCTGCGTCAGGATTCCGCTCACCAGGGGATTGTCGATCGGCATCGTGCGGTTCTCGACGAGGCCACGGAATCCGTCCCGGATTCCGACGACCGACATCCCGTAGTGCATGGCGGCCTTGGCAACCCCCCGAATTGCGGCGTTTAGGCCGGGGCAGTCGCCGCCGGCGGTGAGGATACCGATCCTTGCTTTGGCTTTCAGGGGCATTGTGTGGGGGAGACTGGGCGCATCGAATGCGTTTCCGAATGGTAAAGGGGCGGGCGGCCGTTTTCGAGCGGGATTTTGCTTAATCGGGCTCGGAACGCGCGTCGGCGTGCGTTCGCCTGTTGGCGAGGGTCGTTGGCTGGGTTCATTGCGATGCCGGCTTCGAGGCGGCGCGTCCAATCGACCCGCCTTGCGGACTGGCATGGGGCTGAGGGGCAAATGCGGTGCCGCGCCATCATTCGCCTGACAACGTCACGCCCCCGGTGTAGGCTCGGGCGATGCCTCTCTCCAATTCCGATGCGCCGCGGGAGGTTGCCGTGGCGCAGATGCCGATTGACCTCTGCCAATTCCTGAAATTCGGCGGCCTCGTTCAGAGCGGCGGCGAGGCAAAGCGGGCCGTCGGCCTGGGGCTTGTGCGGCTGAACGGGGCGGTCGAGACCCGAAGAAGCAGAAAGCTCGCGGCGGGCGACCAGGTGACGTTCTCCGGCCGGACGATCGTGGTCAGGGTGTGACCGATAACGAGACTCGTCACGGCCTATCGCGTGGTTTATCACCTGCGCCATGCCCCTAGATCCCCACGCGCAGTTCGATCAGTCCGTGATGGAGATGATCGAACACAGCCCAATTGGAGCCGTGCCTCACACCACAAGCTATGTGGAGTCGCTGACGCGCCTTTATGCGGCGCACCAGGTCTACCCGAGTGCGGACCACAAGGGCGGCCATGTGACGGCGCGCTCGCTCGCCGGGCGCCCTGCGTTCTTTGCGGCCAACCTGGAAGGCATGGCTTCAGGGCAGACAAAGCCCGAGGCCCTTGAGTCAAACGCGAAGATCTTTGACCGTTATGTGCAGTCGTTGCCTCCCGGCGATCGGCAGAGGGCGGAGCTGCACCGCGCGAAGGCGACGGGCAAGCCCCCCCATCACCGCAAGCATCACGGGAGCGACGCTATCTCCGTTCATCACGATCCCGTCCACTCCCTGTTTCTCCTTCCCGGGACCGGCATACATCCCGGGCTGCCCGGCAATTACCTCTACGGATCGTTCTTCCAATCGGGCTCGGACGCGGCCTCCGGTGCCTGGGCCGTCCACTTGCATGATTCCGACGACGGGGCGTCGTTCTTCGAGGCACCCGACCTGGCTGCCGGGCTGGCCAAGCTCCATGAGCTGCTCGATTGCGCCCCTTTCCACATGCGCGAGCTCGAAGCGCTGGGATTTCGCTCGAATTGACGCGGGCGGGCCCGGCCTTCTCCCGCGGCCAATCGTGCATGAACTCGGATTGCCGGTCCCCGAAACGCCCTCGAAAAACCCATGAGACGTCGATACGATCTTCCCAGGCGCTCCCGCTCCCGTACCCGCGCACCGCTGGAATCGCGGCGCAGCCTTTGAGCGACCGACCAAGCAGCCCCATGAATCTGCAGCTTTCCGGCAGGACGGTCATCATCACCGGCGGCAGCAAAGGCATCGGCCTTGCCTGCGCAAGGGCCTTTTTGCTCGAGGGGGCGAGGGTCGCCCTGTTCTCGCGCGACCCGGCGAACCTGGGGTCCGCCCGCGCGGCGCTCGGGGCGGACGTCTTCACGCATGCGGTCGACCTTTCCAACGCAGCCTCGGCCGAGCAGGCGTTTGAGGCCGTGGAGACCGCGCTCGGGCCGGTCGATGTGCTCGTCAACAGCGCCGGATCCGCCCGCCGCCATGCGCCGGGCGAACTGAACGCGGCTGCATGGAAACAGGCGATGGACGGGAAATTCTTCACGTACGTGCACGCGATGGACGCCGTGCTCCCGGGCATGGCGGCCCGGCGGTCGGGGGCGATCGTCAACATCATTGGCATCGGCGGCAGGGTTGCGGACAGCTTCCACCTCGCGGGGGGCGCAGCCAATGCGGCGCTCATGCTCGCGACGACCGGCCTTGCCGCGGCATACGCCCCAAGAGGCGTGCGAATTAACGGCATCAACCCCGGGATGACCAGGACAGGCCGCGTCGAGGACAGGCTGGAGGTTGAAGCGCGCGCACGCGGGCTCGCTCTGGAGGACGTGCGCGCGATGGCGCGCGATAAGATTCCGGCGGGCCGAATGGCGGAGCCCGAAGAGATCGCCCAAGTGGCCCTTTTCCTGGCATCGCCGCTTTCGAGCTATGTGACAGGTGCGATCATACCGATGGACGGGGGATCCCATCCGGTCATCTGACGCGGGTCCCGGGAGCGTCGATCCCCACACGCGTCATGCGTGCGTGCGGCAGACACAATCCGACGCAGGCGCGGGCATCGGGCAAGCGGAACGGTGCGAACAGGGCCTGTGTAAAGAATTACCTAATAATCACTTACGCAGGCATAAGAGCCAATCAACGCTGGGGGGTATACTCGCCGATGGTCGGCGCAGGCTCTTTGCGAAGGCAGACGGCGGCGATCAGCGCACCGCCCCCAAACACGACGCCCGAGGCGATGGCGATCCTCTGATAGAGGGGATCGATCGAATCCTGCGCAGCGGGCCGGTGGCCCAGATGATAGGCTGTCGCAAAGGATGCGCCTGTGAGTATGAGCAGCGTGATTAGGGATTTCATGGTTTAGACTGGGAAAAGCCTGAGATCGCGGCAGCGATTCGACCTCGGGGGTCGCTCCGGTGGCGCATCTGCCTGAATGCCTTCGAATTCTAGTACTATTGGGTTCTTGGGGTTGGAGTGTGGGGAAAGGCCTCTTGGGTCGATGACGTCGATTTCATCAACGGCATCTATCGGATGGATTGGATAACAGCACACCCCTCTCTTCAAGAAGGGTGGAGCCAGAAGAGACTTTATGGGGTGCGCTTATGCAGGGATAAGTGTGGGTCCTATTCTCCAGGCGACGCCTTTGGGATCGTCAGGCCCGGCGTCGCAACCTCCAAAAACTGCGCCCGCCAGTGGCGCAAGACGGCCCATGGGATGACCTTGGAACCCATGGCCATGAGATCGCGAGAACCCGTTTGCCCCGGCTCTCGACAAGGCGGGGGCGCGGGCTATCGCCGAAACCCGCACAGCCCGAAGAGATCAGGAGCGGCGGCGCAATTGCCCGCACGCCGCGTCGATGTCGGGTCCGCGCGGTCGCCGGACATGAGCGACTACCCCCAAGTCCGTGAGGCGGGCCCGGAATGCGTCGGTCGCAGCCTCAGTGGAGGCCTCGTAGGATTCACCGCGCAGGCTTAACCCCGTGGAATTGTAACCCAACAGGTTGACGTGCATGCGCCTGCCCTTCAGCAGGCCCGCCAGCTGATCGGCCTGGGCCATCGAATCGTTCACCCCCCTAAGAAGGCAGTATTGGAGGGACACGGGCCTGCCGACCGAGGCCTGGTAGCGGTCAGCGGCTGCGAGAATGTCATGCACGGCGAAACGGCGTCCGGCCGGCAGTAACCGCGCGCGGGTCAAATCGTCCGGGGCATGGAGCGACACCGCCAGATGGACGCGGAGACCTGACGCTGCGAGGGCGTCAATTCCCGAGACGATCCCCACGGTGGACACCGTGATCTGCCTGAATCCCAGGGCGCCCATCTCGTTGCTGGCCATTCGATCGATGGCGGCGCAGACGTTTTCCAGGTTGAGCATCGGCTCCCCCATACCCATGAAGACGACCGTCTGGAGGCGCCTGCCGAGGGACTGGGCTTCCCTGCGCAACGCCAGGAATTGGGCCACGATCTCGCCCGAAGTCAGGTTGCGCTCAAACCCTGTCTTGGTGGTCGCGCAGAAATCGCAGCCCATGGCGCATCCGACCTGCGAGGAAATGCATCCGGCCGCTCGGTCGGCCCGGTAGTCGGGCATCATCACGGATTCCACCGTGCGCCCATCTCCCATTCGCAGCAGGAGCTTGGTGGTGCCGTCCTCCGACACCTGGCGTGCGCAGACCGCTGAGGCGATGCGTCGGGCCTCATTCTCCAAGAGCTGCGCCAGCGGGTTGGGAAACCGCCGGTCGGCGGTTTCGGCGGAAGACCCCGAATAGTAGGAGCGCAGGAGCGGCCCCGCGTGCGAGGGCCTGAATCCAAGGGCTCCGAGCCTCCCCTTCAGGGATTCCACCGTGTGTTCGGAGAGGTCTGTCACATTCCGAGCCACGCAGTATTTGGGGGCAAAGCCAAGCCGCCAGGCCGCCTGTCCCGGGATGCGGCCTTCCGGGGCTCCGCGGGCATCCGCCCGTCGAAATTTGCCGGAACCGGGGAGCTCGTCCCGGTTCAAGGCCGGAATCGGTCGAGCATCTGGCGCGCCGGCAGGAAGTCCGGCCTGATTCTCAGCACCTCCTCAAACTGGGCGACGGCTTCCGGCACGCGTCCCGGGATCCTCGCCAAGGCCAATCCCAGGTTGAAGTGCGCCTCCGCATAGTCGGGTCTCAGCTTCACGGCGTCCTCAAACTGGGCGGCCGCGTCCGGCATGCGCCCGGGAATCGCACCCAATGCGCATCCCAGGTTGAAATGCGCCTCCGCGAACTCGGGTCTCAACCGCAGAGCCGCTTCGTAGTGCTCGACCGCCTCGGCCAGGCGCCCCGGGTCGTGTGCCAGCAGGATCGCCAGGCTGTTGTGTGCCTCCGGGTCATCGGGCGTCATCCGCAGCGTCTCCCTAAGATGGGCGATCGCATCAGGCATGCGCCCGGGAATATTCGCCAGGGCTATCCCCAGGTTGAAATGCGCTTCGGGGTAGTCGGGCTTGATTCTTAGCGCCGCCTCGTATTCCGAGACCGCGTCGGTCAGGCGTCCGGGGATCTTCGCCAGGGCGATTCCTAGGTTGTTGTGCGCCTCCGGGTCGTTCGGCGTGAGCTGAAGCGTTGCCCGATACTCGGAGATGGAGTCATCCAGGTGGCCTGGCATGTTCGCCAGGGCGAGCCCCAGATTGTAGTGCGCCGCCGCATAGCCGGGTTTGATCCTCAGCGCCTCCCGGTACTGCGCAACCGCCTCGGTCAGGCGGCCCGGGTCCTTTGACAGCACGTTCCCCAGATCATTGTGGGATTCCGGGTCGGCGGGATTGATTCGAACCGCTTCACCGATCTCCGAAATGGCCTCCGTAAGGCGTCCGGGGATCCTTGCCAGGGCCTTCCCTCGGTTCCTGTGCGACCGGGCGTCATTGGGCGAGACCCGGAGGGCCTCCTCGAATTCGGAAATTGCCTCGGGAAGCCGGCCCGGCACGTCCACCAGGAGGACCCCCAGATTGTTGTGGGCCAGCCAACAATCCGGATTTCGGGCCATCGTCGAGCGGTAGAGGGTCTGATCGTCGCTGAACATCGAGCAATGCCTCCACGCCAGTCCTCCGAGAAGGAGCGAGAGGGCCGCCACGAAGGCGGGCCCGGGCCAGGGAGCGCGGGGGGCCACCCGGCTCCAGACGGTGGCGATGGCCGCTGCCGCCAGAGCAAGGGGCGCGAGGTCGGCGAGGTATTGCCAATGGTCCCAGACCCACGAGTAGCTTGCCCCGAAAAGGTTGACGAAGCCGAGCACCGGGAAAAGCGTCCCCAAAAAGATCAGGAAAACGGCGAGCGGGGCGCGCGAGCGCCGCCGGACCGCCCAAAGCGCGGCTGCGACGCCGGCTGTTGCAAGGGGAAAGAGCCACTGCCAAGGGTCCGCGGTGTCCACGATCCAGCGTCGGTAAACGAAGTTCAGGTCGGCCGGCCAGGCGAGCTTCCCCGCATAGAACCAGACGGCGCGGCCGGCGACGAGCACGCGGCCAAGGAACGAGAGGTCAAAATCCGCGCCCTGCGCTCCAATGTAGCGCTTTTCGACCCAGCTGCTCAGAACCCCTGCCGCCGCTCCCAGCGCCAGCCAGGGAATGAGCGGCCTGGCGTCCTCCCTCCACCGGATACGGCCGCGCTTCCACCAGAAGACGACCAAAAGGGCGGCGGGCAGCGTCGCGGTCACCGTCTTGCAAAGCAGCGAGAGCACGAACAACACCAGCGCCGCGGCATACGTTCGCGGCCTGCGGGTCTCGTCAAAATCCAGGTAGCACCTCGCCGCCGCGAGATAGAAAACGAGCGAGAGGGTGTTTTTCTGCTCCGTGATCCAGGCGACGGACTCCACGTGAACCGGATGCAGCGCGAAGAGCAGGGCGGCCAGCCATGCCCCCGGGACGGCCAGCCTCCTCAGGACAAACGCGAACAGGACGGCGCCGCCCGCATGCAGGGTCAAAGTGACGATATGGTAACCGAGCGGATGGTCGCCCCACAGCCGGTGCTGGATCCAAAAGGCGCTGTGCAGGAGAGGATAGTACTGCTGGGTGGCACCGATCTCGGTCCAGATGCGGCCCAGGCCCGCGAACGAGCGCAGGGCCGGAGCGGTCACATAGTCGCTGTCATTCCAGATGAAGGCCCCCGTGAGTGACGGCAGGTACGCGAGAAAGGTGGCGCAGACGATGAATGCAGCGGCCCCTGCGCTCCGCAGCCTCGCCGAAGCTGCGCTCATCTGGCGTTTCCAATGCTGCGATGGATCGCCATGGCGGCCTTCCGCCCGTCGTGCACGGCATGAACGACGAGGCTTGGGCCGCGCACGGAATCGCCTCCGGCATAGACCTTGGGCAACGTCGTCATCTGGTCGCGGTCGACCACGATGGCTCCCCATTCATTGGTCTTGATTCGGGCGAAATCGCTGTCGCTTGGGAACGCCACGGGATCGAACCCGTACGCGACGATGACCAGGTCCGTCTCAAGCGTGAATTCGGAGTCGGGGATGACATACGGTTTGCTCCTGCCGGACGCATCAGGGGCGCCAAGGGCCATTCGCACGCAGCGAACCCGATCGATGGCGCCATTTCCGTCGGCCAGGATCTCAACCGGATTGGTGAGGAACTGGAACGTCGCCCCTTCCTCCAGGGCATTGTAATACTCCTTTCGACTCCCCGGCATGTTGGAGAAGTCACGGCGGTAAACACACGTCGCGGATTTCGCGCCCGCACGAAGGGCCGTGCGAAGGCAGTCCATAGCGGTGTCGCCTCCGCCCAGGACGGCGACGTTGCGCCCGCGAACGTCAATCTCGTGGCCGTCCATGACCTCGGGCCCGACGTTCTTCTGAATGAGGAAGGGCAGTGCCTGGATGACCCCGGCCAGGCCTTCGCCGGTGACCCCCGCAATCTTCGCCTTCTGCGCCCCGTGTCCAAGAAACACGGCGTCATGGGTTCGAACGATCTCCGCAAGGGGAATGTCCTTCCCAATCGTAATTCCTAATTTCAGTTCCACCCCGCGCTTGGCGAGGACATCGAGGCGGCGATCCACAACCCACTTTGCGAGCTTGAATGACGGTATGCCGTTGACCAGCAGCCCTCCGGGCAGAGACATCGATTCGAACATCGTGACTTGGTAGCCCAATTTCGCCAACTCGTCCGAACACGCCATTCCGGCGGGCCCGGAACCTATGATGGCCGCCCGAAGGCCGTTTGAGGCTGCGGGAACGATCTCCTCCGGACAATGTGCGAAGGCATATTCATTGATGAAGCGCTCGATCGCTCCGATCGACACGGGATCTGTCCGCGCGTTAAGGATGCAGGCCCCCTCGCAAAGGCGCTCTTGGGGGCAGACCCTTGAGCAGATCTCGGGCATATTGCTCGTCCTGTGCGACAGGCGCGAAGCCTCAATGAACCGGCCCTCGGCCGCAAGAGCCAGCCACTCGGGGATGCGGTTTGAGAGCGGGCAGGCCTGCGCGCATAGCGCGTTCGGGCATTGGATGCAGCGGCTGGCCTGCTCCTGGACCGTCAGTTCGTCATAACCGGCGTAGATCTCGTCGTAATCCAGAACCCTCTGCGCGGCCTCCCGCTTAGGGGGCGCCTCCCTCGATACCAAAGTCCAAGCATACTTGGATTGCGGCACGATATGGTCTGAGGGATTCATTGCGTTGAGGGACTGCCTCCGTCACGGGAGGTATCGACAGGAGCCCAAAACGTCCGAGAGGTTGTTGGTTTTTCCATCGGACTGCAAGTGAGGGCGCATGGGAGCTCCATATTTTTGGCCCCAGATGCCCGTGTAGCCGCCGCGGGGCGACGGGAGCGGCGGTTCCCCCGAACTTGGCGTCCCCCGGTTTGGAGGGCCAGCCCCGGCAAATCCGAACCTGTTAATACGTCCCTAGCAGGACCTTCACGATCTGCGGTGCCGAATAAAAACAAAGGCCGTAGTCCGTCTCGTCGCCGTTCCAGATGCGGATGGGTTTGAATACGCCTCCCGCAAACGTGCCTTCCTCGACCCGCAGAAAATCGCGCTTCCCGCCCGTGATCGACTTGAAATCAATCTTCCCGTACAGGCCCGCCACGAGGAACTCGTTTTCCCCGAGCTTGGCCACCAGGGCCCGGCCGATGGGGGTCGGATTTCCCTTTGTGCCGTTGTTCCGGCCGGTGGCTCCAAATGTTATCACGGCTTTCCAATTGCCGAAATCGAGCGTCTGTCGGGCTTGGTCCTCCTCCTCCGCCGCCGCCTGCAGCTTCCCCTCGAAGTTCAGGCGCGCGACCTCGCGCATCATGGGCTCAAGGAGCTTGTAGTTGAGCGCGATGGGAGACAGGGCCTCCTCGCTCATTCGCGGCGCACCCTGCGGATCCGTGGAGTAGCTCGTATAGTCGAGTCCGAAGGGCGACCACCCGATCGCACCGCGTGCAATCGCAGCGAAGCAAAAGCGGGCGTAGCCGGCGCGGCCGCCCGTCTCGGGCACGAACAGGGGATTGTCCGGCCGGGCATAGAGCTCGAGCACCTTCAGATAGCGTTCGCTGTCGTTCTGGTAGATGTCCGGGGCAAGGATATCCAGGGCGGGTGCCGCCACCTTCCATATTCCGAGGACGTTGTCGGTGGGCCCCCCGCTCTCGTACGTGCTGGCAGGTCCCGGCGTCAACGGGTCGCGCAGCGCCGCGTTCGCATACATCGGCAGCGGGTAATCCTTTTTCCCAGCGGCCGCCACCTGCCCGACGAAGCGAGCGACGGACCATGCTTGAAAATATTCGTCGGCGTCGGTGCCGAAGGCTGCCGCCCAGTTCGATCCGGCGGGGGCGCCAGAGCCGAGAGCCTTGAGAAGCTCCTCGGGGACGGGCTGGGAGATGAGCTTTTCGGCGGCGGGGGAGTAGTCCCGCACGGTGTCCCAGGACCCCGATTCATTCTCGACCTGCACCATGATCACCGTGCGCTCGGGATCTGCCGACCTGAGGTGTCGCATGAAGGCGCTAAACGCTGCCATATCAGCCTCGAGCGCGGCCTGTGAATGGGGCGAAGGCGAATCCACGGATTTTCCCGTCTTCCCGATGATGCGCGGAAATTTCTCGGGCTGCCTCTTTGCCCATTGGGGAATGTAATGGGAGCTGCCGTTTTTCCAGGTCCCGAACCAAAGCAGCACAAGGCGCGTTCTGTGGTCCCGCGCCTGCTTGAGGATCGTGTCGACGAGCGACGTGTCGTACACCCCTTCCTCGGGCTCAAACTGTTCCCAATAGATGGGTATCTCGAGCGTGTTGGCGTGCAGGTATTCAATGGCGGGCCACACCTTCGGCAGCATTGCGGGCCAAGCGCTGGAATTGTGCGACTGCGCGCCGAGCATAAGATAGGGCGCCCCGTCGACCAACAGGGCGAATCTCCCATCCTTCTTCACCACTTCTGGAATCGGGTTGCTCCTGCGGTGGGTGCGGGCTTCCACGGCAAAGAGGCAGGCCAGGACGGCGAATAAACAACAGGCTGCGAATAGCCTGCGGGGGAAGGATCCGGTTTCCATGGTTATGACGGCAACATGCTGAGGGCCTTGGGCCCTTTCTTCGTTCGACTCGCGTCCACGTTGGTCCATTTGGCGACGCAAGTCCACTTTCGACTGAAGAGAGGGGAGTCCTTCCTCACAGGGTATCTCAAGACCACAGAAGACCGTGATTCCGTTGGAATAAGTGCGGCGGATGAATATGGTGCGCCAGGATGCATCCAACTGAGCGGCCCGAGGCTGCGGACAGCGAGCGAGTCCCGGAGGAACTCGCCGAAGCGGGCGTCTACAAGACGCCGGGCGAGGGCTTTGAACACGGACTGGTGGTCCTCGCGATGGGTTCGCCGTATTGGCTTGTGCCCTCAAGCTCCAGTTTCCGGTTACTGGTGGAACCAGATTCGGTCGATCAGGCACGCGAGCAGCTCGCCCGATATGATCTGGAGAGCGAACATTGGCCGCCCCGGCCCGGAGAGGACCCTCGGTCGCGGCATGGGGCGGAACTTGCGACGCCGCTCGTTTGGGCATGCTTGGCCACAGCAGCGTATGGGTGCCAAACTCGGTGGTATGGGCGCCTAGAGGAGGCGGGAGCCTTGGATTCGCGGGTTCTCAGCCGGGGGGAAGTGTGGCGGCTTCTGACCGCGCTTTTCCTCCACGCGGACATCGGCCATCTGATGTCGAACTTGATAAGCGGGATATTCATATTCTCCGCCGTGATCACCACCATGGGCCGGCTCCGAGGCTGGCTTCAGCTGACGGTCGCCTCGGCTGCGGGGAACCTTGCTGCGGTTGCCCTGTGGTCCTCGCAGCCATACCGCTCGATGGGGGCCTCGACTGCGATCTTCGCGGGCCTAGGGTTGCTAACGGGTCGTGCGATCCGGATCTTTTTCAACTCGGGCGCGAAGCATCGCCTGAGAGAAGCATTTGTGCCGCTGGCGGCTGGAATGATCGTGCTCGCTCTCTATGGGGCTGGAGGGATGCAGGTGGATATGGTCGCGCACCTCGCGGGCTTCTCATCCGGCCTTATTCTAGGCTTCATGTCCCACGAAACCCGTTCGAGCCCGCCCGATCGGATCTGTGAATCTCAGCACGTTTGACCTCTGCCGTTTGCGAATATCACCTTCGCCACCGAATCCGGTCTCAAGGCGAACGGCTCACCGACAGGCATGTGCAGTCGAACGGGACCGCGATTCCCGAACTATGCAGGGCATTTTGAAGCAGGAAAATCTCCTCTGGTTTGCAAGGGTAGCAGGGTGAATGGCCCTCGAGAACCACGGCGCCGTCAAGGGTGACCCTGACCAATCCCTTGGGCGCACTCCCGTCGCCCGAATGGAGCGAATCCATGTCGACGGTCAGCACGTGGCTGGTGGAGGGGTCGACGGCTACGACCGGCCCGACAGGGCCCCCATATGACCAATGGTCGAATGCAAATTGAACATGGTTCGAATCCGTGCGCGTCACCGACAGGGCGTCCCCTGCGCCTGAGTGCCCAGTCTCCACCAGCCCCATTCCCCGAGTAATGGTGGTGCCGTCGAATTGGACGACCAGGGTGATCGCCCCATGTCCATTTCTAAGAAGCTTGCGGACTGCACTCCCCGAAAACGGTGACTCGCGCACCGAAATCGCCCCAATTTGGCCCGTGAAGTCCCTGCCGCAGTAGGCGTTGGCAAATGGGTTGTCCAAGATGTAGATCTCATGAGGCTCAAACGGGAAGATCGGCTGCTGAAGCAGCAATGCGGTCTTTCCGTCTATCTGGACCGAGACGCGATCAGACGGGAAGATCCCCGGGTCATTAAGGAAAAGGGGTCCAAGCCGGATCACCAGCCGATGGAACGCCTGATCGTCGACGGCGATAGTCGGGCCCGTTAGGGGCATAAGGACGCCGTGAACCAGGCCGATCATGATGCTGCCGGGTCCCATGCGCTTGGCCATTATTATGTCCGAAAGACCCTCTTTCCCCGTGGAGACTAGCGGTTCGGCGGCTGCGCTGCCGGAGAAGCGAACATTGAGTGATAGCTCAGCCCCGCCGGGCACGATGGTCAGCCACCGGGCTCGAGCGAATGCGTCGGGGCCCGCCGACTTCACGCTTTCTATCGAGCCGCTGAATCGGTCCTCACCGCCCGGCTCCGAGCCGAGATTCCATCCCATCGTCACTTCGCCGACCGAGTAACGTGGGAGGTCCAGTGGGATCTCCCGCAAGCGCACGCGGTCAAGAGCGAGTTGGAACAAGGTGGAGCGCTGAAAGGCCTGTGGTCGCCTGCCCGTATTCAACGAGCAGTTCGTGCGCGACACCATATTCAAGGGTGCGCACGATCGGGCTGAAATAGACAGCATCGCCTTTCCGGATCCGGAACCGCGCGGCGCCACCTTTCTGGTGCTCCATAGAGACGCCGATCCTGTCCCCGTGTTGTCCCGCCACCAGTATGGGCTCGATCGTCCCCGCGGCCCGCTCTTTAAAACGAATCGAAGCCGCAATGGAGCCCGCAGGCTCGGGTGAGTTGACCGCGCTCCAGCGGCGGTCAACGGTGAGAATTCCCGGCACTATCGACATGGGGTCGGAGATGAGCCGGCGGTCAAAGACCGCAACGGCAGGTCCAAGGCGCAGACCGTCGAGGCCGGGTTCGTCGGAAATGATGAATCTTCCCGATGCCGCTCGCTTGGCGGTCGATTTCCATAGACCAGGAGCCCGGCGACCTTCGGGGCCGAGGACAGCGAGGGTCCGACTCTGGCGCCGGAGAAATTCGTCCGAGATGCCCCATTGGCGAAAGAGCTCAACGGTCCTAGGCACGGGCGGGCGGCCGTCCATGGACGAAAGAACTTTGCCCCTGTCAAAAAACACGGCGATGTAGGCTCCGAAGAACAGCAGCGCGCGGATAGGAAATGGACGGGAAGCCGCGAGAGCGACCGCGGACATGCACAGGGGCCCGCAGAACAGGCGTCCGCTCTGGTCACCTCCGCCCATGGCGACGATGAGGGCGACCGAAGAAAGGGCTCCCAGGGAAAACAATAGGGGGAGAGGGCCCCGGAATGGAGCCTTCAAGCTCCAAAGGCCCGACGCGACACCCGCGCCGATCAGGATCAAGGACATGGGTTCGCGAAGGGCGCAATCCACGAGGTAAAGCGAGCCGTGCCGGAAAATATCGTTCCAGGCGAGTTTGCCCATGAGCCGGCTCCATGCGGAATTACCCGCAAGGCAGGTGCCCCCGAATTGGCAACAACCGAACCAGAAGAGAAGGGGGGAGGATCCGGCCAGGAGCGGAGCAATGTGTCGGGCAAGGTGCCGACGCCGACGCCAGCAGACGATAACCGCCAACGTTGCAACTGCGGCGGCAAGCTCGGGCCGTGTGAGAACCAACAAGGCTGAGACGAACGCCGAGGCGAACGATCTGCCCCTAGAAAAACGCGCCAGTTCGAAGTCTGGCGCGGCAAGCAACGCCCCCAGGAGGCTCGCGAGGAATAATACGAGCGAATATTCAAGCCCGGCCGCTAGGTTTGCACGAAAGGTAATGCTGCTTGCGAGAAACGCCGCAACCGCGATCCATTTTGCCAAATCCCGACTGGATTCCAGCGGGGTCTTTTCCGGTGAGGATGACAGCCAAGCAACACGCCCGAGCAGGATGATCGGCTCCAATCACGAGGCAGGCCTCCGAAGCAATTGCCGCTGGAAGGACAGGTGCACCCAATAGATATTCCGCTCCAAGCAGCCACACCCACGGTGATTGAGCTCCCGCTGCCGACGCCTGGCCGACATTGAACACAGGGTCTGCGTAATTCGCCAGGTTCAGCGCAGACCGGATCTGTTGCAGCGCCTCGTCGGCGAACCACGGCGCATGGGTGACAACCGCCGTCAGCAGCAGTCCAGCGGCTATCGCAAAGGCGAGACGAAGCTGAATGCCTCCTCGCGGTTCAGCGGTCGCTAGCATGAGTCATGTACTTGGGAAGCGGCGGGTGCAGTTGAACGTAGGCAAGATAGAAGTCGAATCGCTTGCCGTTTGTGATGGGCAGCGCCTCGTCCGGATCCTTGGACACGTCAAAATATTGAGGTCCAAGACGGTCACTATAGACAAATCGATCATTCCGCCAGGCGAGCCCGAATGCCTTCGGGAGGTAGTGCTTCCACTCGTTATTCGAAACCGATACGTTAACCCTGTCGTCGCCCAACGCGCCGAATAGGCTCCTGCCTCCGTATGCAAGCGGACCCGGGAGCCTGAACCCAAAGAACTGTGCCAGGGTTGGGGCGATATCCATATTCTCGACCAACCGGTCCCTGTTTGACTCGAGGGAGCGCCGGAGCGCACCCTGGATTCCGGAGGGAAGGCGGACCGCGTACGGGATGTTTATCACTTCGTCATAGTGCGAATCGAGACGGGCATTGACCCGCTTTCGAAGCGGATGGCCCTCGCCATGATCCGAAGTGACAAATATGAGGCTCCCCTTTAACCGGTCGGTCTCCTGAAGGCTCCGATAGATGCGCCTGTAATCCTCCTCGAGTATGAAGGCCGCCTTTCGCTTCAAATCGCCACCGAAATCGGGGACGGGAATCTCGGCCTTGGTCTGGTAGGGTACGTGGAGCGCGTTGTTGTTGAGCACCAGGAATAGCGGACGATCCCTCGGCACGCTTCGAATCAGGGCGCATATCTTGTCGGCAACATAAAGGTCATCTATGCCGAGCAGGTTGGCGCCGGGTTGGCCCGTCATCTCGCCCGAAAGAAACACGTCGAGCTGCTTGCTCGAGAAAAAGGGGCGCAAGTTCAGCCACCCGTAATCCTGGGATGTGAAGAATGCGGTTTGGTAGCCGCGCATCTTTGCCATCGCATACACAAGCGGCATCGCCTGCACGTTATCGGTGCCCGCGGTTGGATCGGCTCCCGTCAAGATGGAAGGGACGCTTATGTCGGTGGCCGAGCTATTCGTGAACGCGTGCGGGAAAACGACCCACTCGCTGTCCGGAAGCCCACTTTCGGCCATGAGCGTATTGAACAATGGAATACGGACATCTCCGGACGACCCAAAATTCCAGGGGAGCGACTCATTAATGAGGATGATGATCGTCTTGGGGGCAAGAAGAGGGGCCGATGCAGCTATGGGGGTGCTGTGTTGCCCGTTGTGCAGGGGTTTGTCGGGAAGAACGGACGCGGAATCCTCGTCGTCGTTGTAGTAGATTCCATTGTCAACGAGCGCATTCAGGGACGCTTGGAACAGAGAGTCGTGCCTGACGACCACGAAGAAGCCTAGAATGACAAGAAAGGATGGGGCTATCAGGCTGCGCTGATCGGAGCGGATCCTTGAAAAGGGCCGGAAGAGGCCCGCCACAAGGATGATTGATCCAATCAGAAGCCACCCCGAAATATAGTTGAACTGGTTGCCTACGGCGGCGTCGAGAACGCCAAGTTTCGCAAGCTGCGGGACAATCACAAAAACGTTTTCCCGAAAATATTTTAAGGTCAGGATGTCAGTTATGATGACGACCCAGATCAAGATGAGGACCAGGGAGAGGAAGGGCCCCCTCAACACGCGCGGTAACTTGACCACCCCTTCGTAGGCGACGACACACGCGGGCAGAAAGCACAGGAGGTCGAACGATAGGTCCGCCGTTTCACGAAATCCGCTCAGACCCGAATAATCGAGACCGAGTGCGTCGAGAAACAATTTTACCGCTGTCGCGGATACGCCGAACCAGAGACTCATCATTGAGCCCGGTCCCGAGCGTCCGCGATAGGGACCCGCCGGTGCAGATGGCTTTTCAGGGGAGCTCATCAGCAAGTATTGATTAAGCCATTGAGTTCAACGACTTGCCTCGGATCATCCGGCGGCCGCCAAGGCGCGATTCCCATTGGAGCCAATCTAGGGGCAATCATTGGCTATCTTCTCTCTATCAAGCACTAGAGAAAGTCAACGAATTGGAATCACGGGCGCCGCATCGTCGAATGAACGGGACATGCAGAACCTCCCGACCTCGTCTGGGAGCCCACGGGGTTGGCGTGCAATCTTGGGCTCAGCGAACCTCTAACTCAAAGGGCTCATCAGCGTCCACAGCGTAGGTGCCGGCCGGCACCGGGCCGGTGGCAGTAAGCAGGACGGTTCCTTTGGCGGATTCAATGACGTAGGCGGCAATCCTTTGGTTTCCGAATCCCTGCACGTCCGGCGAGATTCGAATCAAATCCACGCTCCGCTTGCCATCCTTGCCGGTCGTCGTTGGCGCCATTTCAATAGAGGGGCGGTCGATCGAATTCCGCTGGCCCGACTCTTCCGCCTCGGGCGGCGATTGAGGCGCTCCAACGTAAAGCACCACTAAATGGGCTCCGTCGACTTCGGGGATCGGATCCTTTCCATCGAATATCAGATCGGAGGCCTTTCCCGGACGCGGCGCAGGCGCTCCGGAATCGCCGGAGCGCATGGCATCGCCTCCCGCATGAAGCAGGCCGCCCGTGGCCGAATTCAGAATCCCGCCAAGATCTCGGACCATAGAATTGGTTTTTGAGGGGGGCTTGTACGGAATTGCGCGACCCCCGTTTCGCGGAAGGGCCAACCACACGCCGCCCTTAAGTACATACCCACCGGAGGCAACGGGGTAGGAGGGCAGTACGGGAGTGTCTAGCAGGAAGGTCCCGAGAGGAAAATTCAGCGTCGTCTGTTCATCATTGTCGATCTTCCCCACGAGGTCATCCTCCGAGAGCGAGAATCGCACGGAGAACCTGCGCCCGGCGGAAAACAGGGGCACCCCGAGATCGCTGTCCGCATCGAGGTTTGCGCGCGAAGTCGTATCCAGGACAAGCAACCCCTCGGACGGATCACAGCTTCCCGTGAATTCCCGGAAGAACCGTGTCTGGCCGCGCGACTCGATGGTGGCCGCCACAAGTCGCTTCTCCGGATCCACCCGAAGGATATGGAGCCGAGCACGGACGACATAACCCTGATCGTCACGGATCGTGCCGTCATACTCGATACTTGGTTTCAACGCCTGCAAAAAGCGCCGCGAGCGTTCGGCGCGGACGGCGTCGAATGCATGCAGGTCCGCGGCCGTAGCCGGTGAGAACCTGTAGGAGAAGAGAGCATCCTCTCCGATGAGGTTCTGACCGTCGAGTCGCAAGCGGAGAGCGAGGTCGGTCTCGCAACCCAGCATCGAAGCCTCTCCCGCACCTGGCGCTGCATTGGCGGCCGCAGACACAAGCCTGACCGGCAGGCCCGCCGATCTATGGGAATTGCCGATAAGGCTACCCGTAAACGCGCGACGGATCTTCCGCGTCGGCGACTCGAAGCGGCCGGCGAGATACGTGCCCGCTCTCGTCTCGCTCGACAACGCGCAGAATAAGGGGCTCCGAATTCTGAGTGGACCTCGAAACCGCGACTCCGTCGTAGACCGCACCCGGCATGGTTGCAGCGAACACGGCGTCAAAGTCGGCCGCAAGCTCCTCTTTGAGGGATGCAGCCTGGCCGGCGGAAAGCCGTGCGAAATGGTACCGGTAATTTCGGTCTGCTGCCGTTAGATCGCCGTTCGCGTCCGCTTGGAAATCAAAGCGCCACAACTGCGCGTCCTCAAGGATGGGGCCCGAATTGCGGATCGCCTCATTTGGCCGGCTTGAGAGTGTGATCGACAACACCCTGCAGTCGAGATCGGCACTCCATTCGCCTCGGAATCGCCGCGCATCGTGCCAGCCACCATCGTTTCGAAGCAGGGCGTTAACTTGATTGCCGCCGGATAGACCGGTGATTTCAAGAAACAGTGCGGGACTGCTTTGACCGTTTTGGTCGACGGCGACTCCTCGGTAGAGTGTCCCGGGAGCCAGGCGCTCGATAAACGACTGGAGGCGGGCTGAGCGCTCGTTCTTCCCTGCGGCCGCCCCGACGCGTTTCGCCTCCGCGAGGCGGGAGGAGTATTTGCTTAGCGCCGCGGCCTGAGCCAGCAATTCGGCGGCATCCGAAGGATCGCCAACGACAAAAGTGGGGCTGCCGAAGCTGGCGCGCCTCCGCCCAAGAGAAGTCCCGGCGTCGCCATAGGATTCGTCAATGACCTTGAAGTCCCATCCGTTGTTGCCGCGCACGGCCTCCAAGGTTCCCTGATAGAGGACGGGCGTGCCAGTCGGGTTTTTCAGCTGGAGGATAGTGGCGTTCCGCGGATCGGGCGGCGGAGGACCAAGACTGCCGGACTCAGGGATGGGAGCAGCCTGTGAAGCGCCGGCCTCCAAACCGGCATTCGTTGCCGACTCGATCGTGATATGCAACTCACGGCTCAGGTATTCAGTTGCATCGACCCTCACATACAGCGGCTCGACGGTGCGTCCCTTGGCGGCGAACGAGATCCGCAGACGGCCATCGCCCACAGCCACGGTTCCAATCTCCAAAGAGGAGATGTGAATCGTATTGGCGGTTCGTTTTCCAAGAAACGTCGTGACCTCTGCCGCTCCCACTGGGTGGCTAAATGTGCGCCAAGAGAGGTATACGCCCGCTATCAGAAGCATGCCGACGCTCGCGGCTATATACCGCCACCGCTGCCTTCGATCATGCGGTGTCGGGGTTTCAGGCGGCATGGAAGTCGATACGGAAAACAACGATAGAATCTGGGATTTGGGAAAGCGCGGCCGTCATGATCCGGCCGGCCAAGATGGAGCCGAAAGCGCAACATCGACAGACAATCCCGCGACGACGGTGTTTCATGATCAATTGTTGTCCCATCAAAGTTGGTCTTCGGCAATGAGTTGCTGCGACAGTCGATGTCCAGTCAGGAAGATCGCCCAACTTTGGGAATAACGCCTCCGGATGGAAAAGATCACACGCGATCCGCCCGTCGACCGGCATCTTTCGCCCCCCGTTCGAGGAACATCCGATCCTGTGCCCTTGTTCGCTGTGCCTCCGGTCGAGAACTCACCGCGTAGTGCATGAATTATTCGGCTGACAATCAAACAATAAGGTATCCCGGTGCCCAATGCCAAGAGCTTAGCCCAGCGAACAAAACATCGCATCGGATCCCAAAATCCAACACGAGAGAATCGACAAGGCGGAGCAGATTGGAAGGAACGAACGTCGGTCGCGCACCAGGCATCACGGACGAAGCCGCGGTTCCGGGACTTAGATCATCACAATCATTCGTGGGGTGCGCCTCGGGAACGTGAGCAGCATCAATCCGCGGATCTGTCATTCAACCACCCCGCCAGTTTTTCCAAGAGCCATTCGATTATGCGGCGTGTTTATATCCTGCCTTCTATCGCACACAATATCTCATTATACCGACCCTATCGCGCATCAATGGCGCCTTCTTATGTTGACTCAGGATTGCCGTAAGATGTTTTCAATTAATATCGATAAAAGAATATCGACAATTTTCCAACACTATCGACCAGCAAAGCAGAGACCCACATGGCAAAAAAAAGCAGATCGGTGGCTAGGCAGACACGGCACAAGACCAGTGTGGCGTGCCTGAGGCGACTGCCCGCTTATCTGCAGATGCTGCGATCTCTGCAGAATGAGGGACGTGAATATGTCTCAAGCAATGTGCTCGCCGGCGTCCACCACCTCGAGCCGGTGATCGTCCGCAAGGATCTTGCTGCAACCGGAATCGTCGGAACCCCCCGTCTTGGATTCCGAATCAAGGAGCTCATCGCCGCGATCGAGCGTTTTATCGGATGGGACCATCCGACAAAAGGGGTGCTTGTCGGATGCGGGAACCTAGGAAGTGCCCTACTCGGCCATAGGCGCTTCAATACGCTCGGCCTGGAGATCGTCGGCGCTTTCGACCACGACGAACGAAAGGTTGGCCGCTTGATTCACGGGCTTCCGGTCATGCCTATGACGAAACTGGCCAAATTCGTGAGGGCCCGGAATGTCACCTTGGGGTTGCTCACGATTCCCGCGAGCTCTGCGCGGGACACGGCGTCCTACATGGTGCGAAGCGGCATCAGAGGAATTTGGAATTTTGCTCCTGTGAAGCTTGATATGCCCGACGATGTGATTGTGCAAAAAGAGGACCTGGCCGAAGGGCTTGCGGTCCTCGTGCATCACATGTCCCACAAAGCTGCAGCGAGCAGCAGAAATTTGAACTGAAGACTGACGCGAACCGATTCGCGCGCCAGGCGGGAGATTACCATCAATTGAATCGGAATCGCAAAATGAAACCTGTTCTCTTCAACAATACCGTGTTGCGTGACGGCCATCAGTCGATGGCGGCTACGCGTATGTCCACAGCGCAGATGCTCGAGCCGGCGCCAATCTTGGACGAAATGGGGTTCGCTGGCCTGGAAACATGGGGAGGCGCCACGATCGACTCATGTCTGCGCTTCCTTAATGAGAACCCCTTCGACCGCCTCCGGACGCTCAAGAAGGTCGCACCCAGAACGCCGCAGCTGATGCTCCTTCGGGGCCAGAACATAGTCCAATACACGAGTTTCCCGGACGATGTTGTCGAGACATTCGTCCGGCTAACGTGCGAGAACGGACAGGATATATTGAGGATATTTGACGCATTGAACGATCTGAGGAACCTGCAGACGTCCATCAAAGCGACGAAGAAGTACGGTAAACATGCGCGCGGGGAGCTTTGTTACACGATCAGTCCCGTGCACACGGTTGAGAACTTCGTGAAAATGGGCGTCGAGCTCGAGAAGATGGGCTGCGACTCCATTGGGATTAAGGACATGTCGGGGATTCTTCAGCCCCAGATCGCCTATCGCCTGGTAAAGGAGCTGAAGGGCAAAGTCGGAATTCCGATCACCCTTCATACCCACGACACAGCCGGGCTAGGGGCGGCTAGTTATCTAGCCGCGATCGATGCGGGCGTCGACTGCGTAGAGGTTTCCATCGTCCCGTTCGCCAACGGAACGTCCCAGCCCGACACACAGCGAATGCTTGCATTGCTGGAGGGGCATCCGCGTTGCCCGAAGTTCGACAAGGAGAAGCTTGCGAAGCTTCGCAACTGCTTTGAGGGAGTCTACAAGCAGCTTGAAAAGTTCACCAGCCCCGCAAATGAGAGGGTGGACAGCGATATCCTGATTTACCAGGTGCCGGGCGGGATGCTTTCGAATTTCCGCACCCAGCTCAAGGAGCAGGGGATGTCGGAAAAATTCGACCAGGTCGTGAAGGAGATCCCGGTCGTCCGTGAAGCTCTTGGATGGATCCCTCTCGTGACCCCGACGTCACAGATCGTGGGCACGCAGGCGATGATGAACGTTAAATTTGGAAGGTGGAAGATGATCTGCCAGCCCGCACAGGACATTGCGCTTGGGAAATATGGCCGCACGCCTGGTCCCATAGATGCGAATGTGCTCGCGCAGGTGGAGAAGCTTTCCGGCAAAAAGACGGTGACCGAACGTCCTGCGGATTTGCTACCCCCCGGCAATGGAGACCTACCGCAAGCAATGTGCCGAGAAGAAGCTTCCGACGGATGATGAGACCGTGGTTCTCTTTGCGATGTTTCCTCAACAGGTCCATGACCTTCATAACGGGAAGAGCAACGGAGTATCCACCAAGCCAGCGGCGCCGGCGCCTGCTGCGTCTCCCGGAAATTCAGCTGCGCCTGTAAGCGGACTCGGCGCCAGGAAGCTCTTCGTCACGGTCGACGGGAAAAGGCATGACGTGACGGTGGAAACCATTGCTGGCTAAAAGGACCATGAATTCGCCCGAAAAATCCAGGGAAGCGCTCTTGGTTGGGTTTTCCAAACCCAGCTATGGAGACTGGCAAAAGCTAGTGGAGGCCGAGCTCAAGGGAGCCCCCTTCGACAAGCGGATGTTCACGGATACGTATGAGGGCATTAAGCTCCGGCCCATCTATCGTCCCGTTGACCTGGACGGCCTTGGGCATGTGGAGTCTTTTCCGGGATTTCCCCCGTATGTCCGGGGCTCCGGCGCCAGCGGTTATGTAAGACAGCCGTGGGATGTGTCGCAGGAGATAACGGTTTCAAGTCCGAGCGCGTTTAACGAGGCGGCTCGCAATTCGTTAGCTCGCGGATTGAACGCGCTAAACATCGTGCTCGACCGGGCAACGCGCAACGGCCGGGACCCTGACTGGGCGCAGCCCGGCGACGTGGGGCTCGGGGGATTGTCGATCGCCACCCTTGATGACCTCGCGAGAGCGTTGGACGGAATCGACCTCGACAATACCTCGCTGTTCGTGCGCTCAGGTGCTTCGGCGTTGCCCTTTGCCGCGCTGCTGATCGCTTTGGCCCGCAAGAGGAGGAAATCGCCGGCAAATCTGAGGGGATGCATCGAGATGGACCCTCTCGGGGTATTAGCTCACGAAGGCAGGCTCCCGCAGTCGCTCGCCGAGGCGTATAGAGAAATGGCCGCGCTCACGGGTTGGTCCAGCGAGAACGCTCCGAGCCTCCAGACGATTTGTATTCATAGTCGGGCGTGGCACGAGGGTGGGGGAAGCGCCGTGGAGGAGCTAGCGTTCACTCTTGCGACATCGCTGGAGTACCTTCGGGAACTAGAAAAGCGCGGGCTGGAAGTGAATCTGGTCGCCCCACGAGTCCGCTTTGCGGTTACGGTGGGGGAGCAGTTCTTCATGGAAATCGCGAAACTGCGCGCCCTTCGGATGCTTTGGTCGAAGATGGTCGGCTCGTTGGGAGGGAATACCTCGGCGCAAAGGATTTCCTTGCATGTGCGGACGTCCCTCTGGAACAAGACGCAAGTAGATCCCTATAATAATCTTTTGCGGGCGACGGTGGAGTCATTTGCCGCAGTCATAGGCGGATGCGATAGCCTGCAGGTTGGGGCATTCGACGAAGTCGTGCGCCAGCCAGATGATTTCAGCCTTCGGATCGCCCGCAATACTCAGCTGGTGCTGCAAAAGGAATGCCATCTGACCCAGGTCATTGATCCGGCAGGCGGATCGTGGTACGTGGAGTCGCTTACGGCCGAATTGGCAAAGCACGCCTGGGCGTTATTCCAGGAGGTGGAGAAAATGGGAGGGATGCACGCGGCGATGGAGAAGGGATTCCCGCAGAAGACTGTTGCCGCCACGGCGGACAAGAAGCTAAAGGCGGTCGCGCGCCGGAGGGATTCGATTGTCGGTGTAAACCAGTACGCCAATGCGAAGGAGAAACCCCTCGCGCCCCGTCCCGCCTCAGACGCCTCCTTTCACCGCCGCCGCGTGCAGCAGGTGGCTTCGCACCGCACCTCGCTCGACGACGAGGCCAACGCACTGGTGTTGGATCAACTCTCGCAGATAGTCGCGATGAAGAACGGGGACCTTTTCGAGGCATGCATCGAGGGGGTGTCCGCCGGCGCCACTCTGGGCGAGATTACGCGTGCGATTCGGATTCAAGACGCCCCGGCGGTGCCGATTTCGCCGGTCTGCATGACACGCGCGGCTGCCGGCGTCGAACGCATGAGAGATGCTATGAACCGTCAATCGGAGCCCGCGCAGGTCTTTCTCTGCAACATGGGGCCGTTAAAGGAGCACAAGGCGAGGGCAGATTTCGCTCGCGGATTCTTTGCTGTGGGAGGATTCGACGTTCTTTCACCAGCCGGCTTCAACACGCCCGAGGCGGCAGCAGAGGCTTTTGGGGCGTCCAGAGCCAAGATAGCGGTCATTTGCTCGGTGGACGACAAATACCCTGCGCTCGTGCCTCCGCTGATAGGCGCTTTGCGATCCCAAAAGCCTGATTCAATCATCGTGCTCGCCGGTTACCCGGCCGAGCAAATAGATGCGCACAAGCGCGCCGGCGTGAACGAATTCATCCACATCCGAGCCGACGCGCTCGAGGTCTTATCCAAAATGCAAGCCCGACTGGGAATAGCCTGATGAGAACCTTCCCCGATTTCGCCAACATCGCATTCGATAGCGCATCTGCGGACGTGAGCTACGCCGATTGGCGCGCTCGCTTCGAAGCCGAGACGGGCAAGACCGTCGAGGACTGGGCTTTTAAGACGCTCGAGCAAATCGACCTGCAGCCGCTTTACACAAAATCGGACATCGCGGACTGCGAACACCTGGATTCGATGCCTGGGATCGCGCCATATGTGCGCGGGCCGTACGGCTCGATGTACGTCACTAAGCCATGGACGGTCCGCCAGTACGCTGGGTTTTCCACGGCCGAGGAGTCGAACGCCTTTTATCGGCGCAATATCGCCGCCGGCCAACAGGGCCTATCGGTCGCGTTCGACCTTCCCACGCATCGCGGTTACGATTCCGACCATCCTAGGGCATTTGCCGACGTGGGTAAGGCGGGCGTCGCCGTGGACTCCATCGCGGACATGAAGATCCTCTTCAAGGATATCCCGCTGGACCGCATATCAGTGTCCATGACCATGAATGGGGCGGTGTTACCGATTCTCGCATTCTACATAGTCGCGGCGGAGGAGCAGGGCGTTAAGCTGGAGCAGCTATCGGGTACAATCCAGAACGACATCCTCAAGGAGTACATGGTGCGCAACACGTACATCTATCCGCCGGGCCCCTCGATGAGGATAATTGCGGACATCTTCTCGTTCACCTCGAAGCTGATGCCGAAGTTCAATTCGATTTCGATCTCCGGCTACCATATGCAGGAAGCCGGCGCGACGGCGGACCTCGAGATGGCGTACACCCTCGCCGACGGCGTCGAATACGTTCGCACCGGTCTGCGAGCAGGCATCGACATCGATGCGTTCGCGCCGCGTCTTTCATTTTTCTGGGCGCAGGGGAAGGATTATTTCATGGAGGTCGCCAAGATGCGCGCTGCCCGTGCCCTCTGGGCCAAGCTCATCAAACAATTCGACCCAAAGAACCCGAAGTCCATGGCGCTGCGCACCCATTCGCAGACATCGGGGTGGTCCCTGACCGAGCAGGATCCATTCAACAACGTCGCGCGCACCTGCATCGAGGCGATGGCGGCCGCGCTTGGCCACACCCAATCATTGCATACGAACTCGCTGGACGAGGCCATCGCGCTACCCACGGACTTCTCGGCGCGGATAGCTCGCAACACCCAGCTTCTGCTGCAGGAAGAAACAGGCATCTGCAAGGTGATCGACCCCTGGGGCGGATCATTTTTCGTCGAAGCGCTGACAGACGCCATCATGCGGCGTGCCTGGGGGCACATTCAGGAAATCGAGTCTCTTGGAGGCATGGCCAAGGCGATCGAGACCGGGCTGCCGAAGCTAAGGATCGAAGAAGCGGCGGCCCGCCGCCAGGCGCACATTGACTCGGGCAAAGAGGCGATCATCGGCGTCAACACACTTAGGCTCGAAAAAGCTGAGCAGCTGGATGTGAGGGAGGTCGATAACTCCTCGGTTAGAGAGTCGCAACTGAAGCGCCTTCACCAGGTAAAGGCCGATCGGGACGGCGGGAAGGTCAATGCGGCCCTCGATGCGCTTACCCGCAGTGCCGAAACGGGAGAGGGCAATCTCCTTGCACTCGCGATTGATGCAGCCCGTGCTCGCGCAACGCTCGGGGAGATTTCGTTTGCGCTCGAAAAACAATTCAACCGACACAAAGCCGTCATCCGTTCCGTGAGTGGAGTCTATCAATCTGAATTCGGAAGCGACCCGCAAATTCAGCAGGTGCGCCAGATCACAGACGAGTTTGCCTTAAAGCACGGCCGCAGGCCGCGCATCCTCATCGCCAAGATGGGGCAGGATGGGCACGACCGGGGCGCAAAGGTGGTCGCCACCGCCTATGCAGACCTCGGCTTCGATGTGGACATCGGACCGTTGTTTCAGCAACCGGAGGAGGCTGCGCGAATGGCTGCCGAGAACGACGTGCACATCGTCGGCATCAGTTCGCTGGCGGGCGGACACAAGACTCTTCTCGTTCAGCTCCGCGAGGAGCTGAAGAAGATCGGACGGGACGACATAATGGTCGTGGTCGGCGGCGTGATACCCCCTCAGGACTACGAGTTCCTAAAGAGCAACGGCGCCGCGGCGGTCTTCGGACCGGGTACGTTCATTCCGGACGCGGCCAAAGAAATCCTGACCAAGCTCAGGCAAACGCTGGATTGATGAATGACCGCTCGACCAGCATCCGCTCAACGCCCGCCCGCCGTCCCATGCAGAGGGGCGTGCGAATTCGGGCGCCCTTTGAAAGGCGGCCGAGGAAACGCATGAATGAAGGCACTCATGCTTCGCGACAGTCGTGGGAGCTGACTTCCGACGACTACGTAAAAGGCGTGCTCGCCGGCGATCGCTCGCTCCTTGCGCGGGCCATTACATTGGTGGAAAGCAGTTCGCGCCGACATGAGGCTCTAGCCCAGGAAGTGCTGCAGCGGCTCCTTGCGCACACGGGCAAAGCAAGGCGGGTGGGCATCACGGGCGTTCCCGGCGTGGGGAAGAGCACGTTCATCGAGTCTCTCGGCGTTCATCTGGTCGACCATGGACATAGAATAGCGGTCCTAACGATCGATCCGACGAGCGCCCGTTCGGGAGGGAGCATACTTGGCGACAAGACGCGAATGGAACGGCTATGCCAGTCTCCTGCCGCATTCATCCGCCCCTCCCCGTCGGGATTGAGCCTCGGGGGCGTGGCAAGGCGTACACGCGAAACCATGCTTCTCTGCGAAGCGGCGGGGTTCGACACGATCATTGTTGAAACAGTTGGGGTCGGCCAGTCCGAGATCGCCCTGCGGTCGATGGTGGATTTCTTCCTGCTGCTTCTTCTCCCGGGTGCCGGTGATGAGCTGCAGGGAATCAAGAAGGGGATAATCGAAATGGCGGACCTAGTCGCCATCAACAAGGCCGATGGCGACAACAGGCGGAGGGCGGAGTTGGCTCAACGCGACCAGGAGGCAGCCCTTCACTACGTTCGCTCGGAGACTGATGGGTGGAAAACCGAGGTGGTGCTTTGTTCGGGACTGACGGGAGAGGGCGTGCCGGAGCTTTGGCAGCGCGTTGACAGGTACTACGCCGAGCTCGGGCCGAGGGGGTTCATACAGAGGAGACGGCAGGAGCAATCGGTTGCCTGGCTGGAAGCCTTGGTGGAAGACGAACTGCATCGGCGCTTCTATGATGATCCCCGTGTGACAGCCCGGTTGTCGGAATTGCGGCGGCTTCTTGTGCGCGGCGAGATCACGGCCGTCCGAGCCGCAATGGAACTGCTCAAGACGCATCAATCGCCCGAATCTTAAAATACCTATGATCAATAAAATCGATCACCTTGGAATCGCCGTTAAATCGCTGAACGAGGCGGTTCCCTACTTCGAGAAGGCGCTCGGACTGAAATGCGAGCACCGGGAGGAGGTCGCCTCTCAGAAGGTGCGCACCGCCTTCTTCAATTGTGGCGAGGTTCACCTCGAGCTTCTTGAGCCGACCGACCCCGAGAGCCCGATTGCGAAATTCCTTGAGAAGAACCCGGCCGGCGGCATCCACCACATCGCCTTCGGCACCGATGATGTCGAGGCCCAGCTTAAGCAGGCCGCGGGAGCCGGCGTGCGGCTGATAAACGAGAAGCCTTTTGACGGGGCCGGCGGCAAACTTGTCGCATTTCTCCATCCAAAATCGACCTATGGCGTGCTGACAGAGTTCTGCATGCCGAAACCAAACTGATCTGCGATCAACGCCCTAAGATAACCGTCAACGCCCCTTCCCTTTATGGCCATACTCAAAGAATTGTTGAACGAACTTGAATCCAAACGAGCCGTTGCTCGCTCCGGAGGTGGAGAGGACAAGCTCAAGGCCCGGCGCGACAAGGGGCTGATGACAGCACGCGACCGGCTTGCCGCGTTGTATCAGGCTGGGACCTTCCAGGAGTGGGGGATGCATGCCGACCACGATTGCCATAACTTCGGCTTGGCGAAGAAAAGCCTGCCATGCGACGGGGTCGTGACAGGCACGGGGCTGGTCGAAGGCCGCGCCGTGGCTGCATTCAGCCAGGATTTCACGGTCGGAGGCGGCGCGCTTGGCCGCATCCACTCCAAGAAAATCTGCGACATAATGGATTATGCGCTTCGAGCCGGCTGCCCCATCGTTGCATTTAACGATTCGGGCGGCGCGCGGATACAGGAGGGTGATGATTCGCTGTCCGGCTACGGGCAGGTGTTTTTCCGAAACGTCCTTGTTTCGGGGGTCGTCCCGCAGATTGCAGTGATTGCCGGGCCATGCGCCGGAGGTGCCGCCTATTCGCCGGCCCTGATGGACTTCATCATCATGGTCAAGGGCAGCGCGAACATGTTCATTTGCGGGCCGGAGGTGATCCAGGCCGTCACGGGGCAGAAATGCACGATGGAGGAGATCGGCAGCGCGATGGCCAACGCAAGCGTGAGCGGGAACGTCCATTTCATCGCCGACAGCGACGCCGACGCGGTCCGGATCGTTAAGAAGCTTCTCACGTATCTGCCTTCCAACAATCTTGTCGATCCGCCGCACACGCCGACCGCCGAGGTCAATCTTTCGCCGGACCTCGAGATGAACAAGCTGGTGCCCGACAACCTGAAGGATCCGCTGGACGTAACGAAGGTCATCGCGAGGCTGGTCGACAACGGGGACTACCTCGAGGTCATGAAGGAATGGGCAAAGAACGTGGTGATTTGCTTTGCGCGTATCCAGGGTGTCGTGGTTGGAATCGTCGCAAACCAATCGGCTGTAAAGGCGGGAACGCTGGACATCGACGCTTCGGACAAGACGGCGCGGTTCATCCGATTCTGCAACGTCTTTAATATTCCGATTGTGACTCTGGTGGACGTGCCGGGCTTCCTACCAGGCGTTCAACAGGAGCGGGGCGGCATCATCCGGCACGGGGCAAAGATGCTCTTCGCCTACGCCTCGGCCACCGTGCCAAAGATCACGGTCATCCTGCGCAAGGCATACGGCGGCGCATACCTAGCGATGTGCAGCTCGGATATGGGCGCGGACGCTGTGTTTCGCGTGGCCCACAGCAGAGATCGCCGTCATGGGTGCCGAGGGCGCGGTGAAAATCCTCTACAAGCGCGAAATTGCCGCTGCGGCGGACCCCGCAAAAGAAGAAGCCCGATTGGTTTCCGAGTACCGCGCAAAGTTCTGCTCGCCGTACGAGGCGGCCAAGAAGGCAATGATCACCGATGTTATCAGCCCCGCTGAGACCCGCGCTGCCGTCTCATTGGCGCTTCGCAACACATTGAGTAAGCGCGAGACGCGTCCGCCGAAGAAACACGGGACGATACCGATGTGACGAACCCAACTCTCAAATCATGAGCCAATTACAAAACCCGGCAGCGGACCTGTCGCCTGCAGAGGCCGACCTCGGCAAGGCGATCGTTCTGTTGCATCGCGTCGCGGGCAGGATCGACGACCTCACTCGGCGCGAAGAAGTCCAGGCGGTGCTTCGCCAAGCTGCCGGCTTCGTCGAGTCGGCACGGCGGGCGCTCGAAGTTGGCAGCCCAGCGACGCCGCTGGGCCTCCAAAGGGCCTCGACGTCCGTCGAAGCACCCATCGTAGCGATAATCGCCGCGGCCGTATCCGTCTATCTCGACCGGCCCTACCGGCTGGTCTCCGTTCAACAGGTGTCGGTGCCGGTGGTATCACACCTAAACGTCTGGGCTGTGGAAGGCCGCACCCAAATCTTCATGTCACATCGCGTCCGCTAATATACACCCAATAGCATGATCAAAAGACTACGTGTCACCGTGGATGGGAAGAGCTACGACATCACTGTCGAGGTTCCCGAGGAATCCTCCCCAACCCCAGGACCAGCTCAAGCCCTCCTCAGCGCGCCGGCTCCGGCCGCCCCGGCGGCTCCAGCGCTGCCCGTCCAGAGCAGCCCGACGCCTGCGCCAACGCCGAAATCCGTCGCCCCCCAGGGCGCCGGCGAGGTGCCGAGTCCCTTGTCCGGCCGTGTCACAGCGGTGGTTGTACAAGCCGGACAAGAGGTTAAAGAGGGCGACCACCTGGTCACGCTCGAGGCGATGAAGATGAACACATTCGTGTTTGCGCCCAGGAGCGGCAAGGTCATGTCCGTAAACACGGAAGTCGGAGCCGTTGTTGAGGAGGGCAAATCGCTCGTCACCATAGGCTGAGACGAATGAGCAACCAGGAGCAGAGAAATCCCGCGCCCTTCCGGACCTCAAATGTTTGTGGGTGGAGGCTGCTGGAGTTTGGATGCGTTGATTCCACCAACCTGGTTGCGGCAAAGCTTCCCGCATGGCATGCCGTGCGGGCCGACACGCAGACCGCCGGGCGCGGGCGCTACCAGCGCTCATGGGTTTCCGATGCCGGCGGCCTTTGGCTCTCAGCGGTGGTTCCGCTGGAAGCGGACAGGGCGCAAAACCGGATGCTCCCCTTGGTGGCCGGACTTTCGTTGATCAATGCCTTGGAGAGGGTCGGGATCAAAGGAGCGCGCCTGCGTTGGCCGAACGACATCATGGTTGAGGACCGGAAGCTAGCTGGCCTTCTTGTCGACCGGTTCTCGCCGGGTCTTGCGGTGGTGGGCATGGGCGTAAATGTCGGCAACCAGCCCGCGCTCTGTGACGAATCGCTTCGGCATGTAGCCACGCGGTTGGCGGACCTTGTCGATCAGCCGCCCGAAATCCTGACCTTATGCGGAGAGATCCTTCGCTCGCTAAAGGAATCGGCCGAGCAACTTACGGCGGAGGGCTTTTCCACCCTGGAACCGCGGGTCAACGAGCTCTGGGCGGGACACCGCAAAGTGCGCCTTGAGCTAGGCAAGGATGAGCGCGTGGGCATGTTTTCCGGCGTCGATTCCAGCGGCCGGTTGTTGCTGGAGGATGGCGATTCAAATACCAGCGTATACGAACCGCACCAGGTCACGCTGTTGCGGGAGATCTAAAAAAACAATTACATGACTTCATATCCCAAGCTCACGGCCGCAGAGGCGGCCGAATTCGTCCAAGACGGCCAGACTGTTGCATTCAGCGGCTTCACCCCCGCCGGCGCACCCAAGGATGTTCCCCGGGCCATCGGCGAGCGGGCCAAGAAGTTCCACGCCGAGGGGAAAACATTCAGCATCGGAGTGATTACCGGCGCATCGACTGGAAAGTCCCTCGACGGCGCCCTGGCAGTCGCCGATGCGGTCAGGTTTCGCACTCCCTACCAGTCGGATCCGGCCCTTCGGAAGAGCATTAACGAAGGCCGCACGCAATTCTTCGACATGCACCTCTCAATGGCGCCGCAGAATGTCCGCTACGGCTTTCTGGGGCCGGTGCATGTGGCGGTTATAGAGGCCTGTGACCTGTCGGACACCGGGGAAATCACACTGACTTCATCGGTCGGCGCGGCGCCGACTTATGCGAAGGTGGCCGATAAGATCATCATCGAGCTGAACGAATTCCACCCCGATTCCCTTCGCGGGATGCACGACATCTTCGAGCCGGAAGATCCGCCGTATCGCAATCCATTCCCGATCTTTCGTCCGTCGGATCGAATCGGGGCGCCCGTGATCAAGGTCAACCCGAGGAAGATCGTGGGGGTTGTCAGCACCAATTCCCCGGACGAAACCGGGTCGTTCAGCGAGATCGGCGAGACGACTGCCAAGATAGGTCGCAATGTCGCCGAGTTCCTTGCGGGCGAGCTGCGCCGTGGCCTGATCCCAAAGGGCTTCCTGCCAATTCAGTCTGGGGTGGGCGACACGGCCAACGCGGTGCTGCAGGCGATGGGCGAGAACGCGGAGATTCCGGTATTTGAGATGTACACCGAGGTGATCCAGGATGCCGTGGTCGAGCTTATGCGTTCCGGAAAGGTGCGCTTTGCGAGCGGGTGCTCACTTACGGTCACCAATGCGGTGTTGAAGGACATCTACGCCAACTTTGAGTTCTTTAGATCGCGTTTTCTGCTCCGTCCCCAGGAGATCAGCAACAGCCCCGAGATAGTCAGGCGCCTTGGTATCATATCGGTGAATACGGCAATCGAGGTCGACATCGCGGGCAATGTGAACAGCACCCACGTCCTCGGGCGCAACATAATGAACGGAATCGGAGGTTCCGGCGATTTTGCCCGCAATGCCTTCCTTTCGGTCTTCACATGCCCCTCGACCGCGAAGGGCGGGAAGATTAGCACGATCGTCCCGCTCGTGAGCCATTTGGACCATAGCGAGCATTCGGTGCAGATCATCGTGACCGAACAGGGCGTCGCGGACTTGCGTTGCAAGAGCCCATCGCAGCGCGCCGAGACGATCATCAGCAACTGCGCCCACCCGGACTATCGCGGGCTCCTGCGCGACTACGTGCGCCTCGCGGGTTCAGGACATACTCCGCAGACGTTGAGCGCGGCCTTCGGCATGCACCTGGAGTTCGCAAAGAATGGTGACATGCGTTCCGTGAAATGGGATAAGCATCTTACTTACTGATAGTTGCGTCTTAGCCGGGCACGGCGCGTGCAGCGCCTCGCCAGAAGGTCCTTTTTTGTAAAGGGTACCCGTATCGGATCTGTTTCGCCGGGTTCATTGGCAGGCATTTCAGGTTGGGCCTGAATGCGGCTCCAGGGCCCGGCGGCACCTTGTCGCGGAAGGGCCAGTGCCGTGGCGAGAGGCCGAAGGCGAGCCGGGCCGTGCTAATATTAGGTCGTTGTTGGGCTGATAATGGCCCGGGGAAAAGAGCAACTTTTCTCGCCGGATCCTGTCGCATTCAAGCAGATGGCGCCAAGCATCAACGATCTTCTTCGTGAATACGTTCAATGTGGAAAGCTCGACTGCCACACCACGGTTGAGATTCTGAGCGATTCTGAGGTAATGGTCCTTAATCTCCGGGCGGCCCAGCTTCATTCGGGAATCGGACGGGAATTTCTTCGGGCGATGAAGGGGCTGAACCTCTTCGTCCACATCGATCATCCCGTGCGTGACGCCCTGCCATTTTGGAGGCAGATGTGGAAAGAAGGGTTGGTCGCAGACGATCCCGACGCCCAGCCGACCTGGGAGGATTTTTTGACGGGCTTGGAGTCGCAGATGGTTACGGACAAAGGGACGGCCCGATCCCACATCGCGGTGATTGATCAGGATGTCCCCTGATCGAAGAGCTAGGGGCCGTGGGTTGCGATCTCGGCCGGGCTTCTTCGAGGAGCGCCCAAGAATTGCTTCGCTTCAACGGGCTGCGGCCGAGCTGGCGTGAAAGGCCGTTCCATCACCCGGCCGCCGGGGAGCATTCCCTGCTGGCGATTAATAGTAGCCGTTCGGGAATGATATAAGATCATACTCATCAATAACTAGGGACGTAAACAAGCTTGCTGCGCCTCCCGGGGGAGCCGCTCCTGGTAAACCCACGGGCTTCTCCTCGATGTCGCAGGACGCCCGGATTCCCTGCGTCGTGGAAGGGCGTTCACCCTGATTCGACGGCGCTTGGCCCCTTCATGGTTCACCGGCCGCTCAAGGCCGGCACATTCCTTCTTCCGGGATCCTGGGGTGCTCGTTCTCAGCAGGCACCTTCGGTCGCGACAGCCAGGTCCAAATCGTATTCACTGGTCCGGATTGCCACACTGCCGACAAATTGACGGAGAATCTTGACGTGCCTACCATACCCCCCCGCACCTCATCCCTCACCACGGTTCTCGTGGGAGTGGGCCTGTTGACCTGCATCTTCCTGGCGGCTCTCAAGCTGCTCAATCTGCCGTGCCCCCTCTCCGGCTGCGCGAATATCATCAATACCCGATACGGAGCGCTTTTCCACGTTCCACTTCCGTTGTATGCGATCCCGTTATGGCTGGTCCTCACGGTCCCTGCGACCCGCACGTGGCAGAACCTCTTGCAGCTCGGCGCTCTCGCGGCGCTGGCGCTCGGCGCGTTGGCGCTCATGTTCATACAATTCTTTGTTCTTCATGGATTTTGCCCGTACTGCACATTGCACGCGGCTGCGGCCCTGGTAGCCGCATCTACCGTGCCGTGGCGGGGAAGGGCGCACTCGTGGCTGCCGGCGGCGGTGCTCGCGGCGACCATGCCCCTCATATTCACCGTCAAACTCGTGGAGCAATCGCAGGTCGAGTCCTGGGAGGTCAGGCCACAAACTTCGCCGGTTGCGCCGCAACATTCCGAGACGGGCCTGGCGGTTGCGCCGAAGGAGGTGGCACCCGCGTTGCCCCCCAGCATAGACAAGGTGGCGTTCAGCTGGCTCGGGGAGTTTGACCATGAGCAGTCGCCCGTCCTGATCGTCAGCTTCCAGTGCTCCCATTGCCTCGATCTGCTCGAGGATACGCTCACGCACCCCCGTATTGGCACACTCAAAGGGCCGAAGATATTCGTCTACGCTCCCTTCAACACATCGTCTGACACCATCGATGTTCTGGCTGCGATCCTATCGGTTTCCGGCACGCCGCAGGAGCAGTTCGCGACCGTGTTCGCTCAGCTTAACCTGTTTCGAGACGAGCTCATCACCCACAACTCCAAGGAGCTAAGGAGCCGGCTCGGCGAGCTGTTCCCCGGCTATACGGCGAAGCTGGCGGCCGCAAAGCAGCTTTTCACGTTTCAAGCCATCGCCCTAAAGTATATCCCGGGACGGGGTTCGCCCTATCTTCAGTTTCCCGACGGTTCGGCCAAGTACGGCGGTGACGTGACCCCGAATATGCTTTTCCATTGAGGGCCGGGCGCGCGGGTGCCTCCCCCACGGGGGAAAAGCTGGCTTGCGGAGCCGAATCCGCCCTTGGGGGCGATCGACGGCCAATCACTTCTCCGGGACCACGCCCAAGGATTCTACTTCGCCCATCTCAACGTGTGCTTCGGGAAGGGGTTTGCGCAGCAGCCCGTGGGTGTCCTCGCCGAAGTACTGCGAGGAGTACTGCACCATGACGGGAAGGACCTTGCCGAAATTGGTGCCGCGCTCCCTGACGCTCATCCGGGTGACCCAGAGCAAGACATGCTTCTTCTGTTTCCACATGGCCTGAAAATCATAAGCCATGAGCACGACAAAATAGCGGTTCTCCTCTATCTCGGCGAGGATGTCGTTTCGGCGGGTGCGGAATGCCGTCATTTCAAGTCCATTGGTCGCGGCCAGCTCCGAATCGTAGCCGAGGACCGCCGCGTTCCGCGAATCAATCAGATCGCGCATGTTGTTCTCCGCCGACACCGCCTGCAGGGCCCCCATGTAGCTGTCCTGCCGAGCGGCATCGAGCATTTTGGAGTTGTCGGAATCGACGGCCGAAGGTCCGGTCTTCAGGTTGCTGGTCTGCATGGGTTGGGGGGTCGGCAGCGCAAGCTGGGCGTCCTGGAGGTTTAGAAACTCGAGGGACGCCGATGAAGTCTCGGTCCCGTTGGTCTTGCCCCAATAGACCATGATCAGGAGCTTCGTCTCTTTGGGATCCTTGTTGGGGCTTGGGATGAAGTTGCGGCCGGCAAGGGGCACCGCGACCATCCGGGCGAGCTTCATAAAATCAAGTTTGTCGATCGAGTCATCCCTCATCATGCCGGTCATTCGGCCGCCGACACCGAAAGAATACGTCTCCGGAGCGAACGAGCCATCCGCAAGCCTGACTCTCGAGTAATTGGGGCTCACCTGCGAGGATACGGCGGTGATCACCCCTTCATCTGCGCGCAATGCAGACTGCACGGCCCAAAGGGCGCCGCAGCAAAGGAGAACCAACCGGATGTGGCGAATCCGGCATCTAGGCCCGAATGGGGATATTCCAGCATTCATATGACGGTCTTAGACCTCCACTATTATAACACCCATAAGGGTGTCAGCCCTTCAGAAAAACGCAGCCCTTAATGAGTCAGAATTCAAATCCCAAGCCGCTCGAAATGACCTCGACCCAATCCCGACGATTCGGACCGCCCGGAGGGACCGTCCTCGCTCCGGCGGTTGCGTCGCACCCAGGCGCTATTTGTGCCGTGCCGGACTGAGCTTCGGCGCGCCTAGGAAGGGCATTGGAGCAGGCGCCCCTCCCGCAACCCATTCACTCCGTGCGGCCTACCCACTCCGCCTCCTCAACGGTCATCCCCGTCTCTAGCAGGTGCTCTCCGCCGCCGCTGAAAAGGCCCTTCACAGGACTTACATCAAAAAAGTCCCTTCCCCGGGCCACCACGATGTGTCCCGCGCCAACAAAACAGGCGTTGGTCGGATCAAAATCGACCCAGCCGGTTCCCGGTACAAAGCAGGAAACCCACGCATGGGAGGCGTCGGCGCCGACGAGCCTGGGCCGGCCCGAGGGCGGCTTTGTGAGGAGGTATCCGCTCACGTATGCGGCGGGGAGCCCGTTCTGGCGAAGGCAGCTTATCAGCAGGTGTGCAAAATCCTGGCACACGCCCTTGCGCGCGGCGATCACGTCGGCCAAGGGCGTCGATACAAGCGTTGCCCCCCTGTCGAAGACAAAGGCACGGTTAAAGCGTTCGCCGAAGATCGAAAGCCAATCCATTACGGACGCGGCTGGATCGAGGTCCCCGGCGAGCTCGCCTGCAAGGGCCCGGGCCGCCGGCAGCAGCGGCACAAGGGGCGAAGGGTGCAGGTATTGTTCGAGCGTGAAGTCCTCGTCCATCACAGCCTCCTCTACGAGGCGGGGTATCTCGCCGAATGTTGGAGTGAGACCGGCCATGGGAAGGGCCGGCTCTTCGCGGCGTACGATGCTGCGGCTCGTGATCGTCAGCTCCCTGTGCGGCTCCTGCAGCGTAAAAACGTGCTGCTTGTTTCCAAAATAGTCGAAGCGCGATGCGAGATCCGCCGGATGCGGGGCAACCAAAAGCTCAAATGACTCGCAATGCTGCGCGGCCTCGTTTCGAGGTTGAAGATGGAGCGACTGCCACGCCGCGGTAACGAACGAGCTATGGGTGTAGGCGGTCCTGTGCGTGACCTGGTAGCGGGGCATTGGCTGCGCGGGTGCAGGGCTCACTTGACGGCGTCCGGCACGTCGGAGTGGCTGAAATAGACCTGGGTCAACCGGTCGTTGAGTTCTGTCAGGATCGCCTCGGTGCCGGAGAAGAATTCCTGTGCACGCTCCGGATTGCTGGCGAGCGTCGAGGGGTCGACCAGCTTCGAATCGCTGACCAGCCTGAATGCGGTCGCGCGCAGGGCCGAGACCGCCCGCGGCGCGAGATTCTCGGGAAGTGCGGCAATGTGCTCGGCTATCCGTTCGGCCTGGAAACGCAGGCCCCTCGGGTTTTCGGGCGCTACGATGAGCCACGCGAGAATCGAGGCGCGCTGGTACACCCCACGGTAGATGCTCCGATAGGTGAAAAGACAGTCCGTGAAGTGGAGGAGCGTCTGGAGTCGGAATTCGCTCGGAGCGGCCACCGGCACTCCCGGAGGGCGCTCCGGCAGGAGCAGCTCGTCGGCCAGAAAAACGATGTGCCTCGCCCGCTCGATCCTACGGCCGAGCTTCAGGAAATGCCATCCGGTATCGTGGGCAAGGGTGTCGGTGCTGAGGGCCTCGAGCGAGGCGAGCTGCTGTCCTAGGTCGGCCTCGGTGTGCGGATGGCTCGTGGCCGCAATGGCCCGAAGCCGGCGAAGAATGCGCCAGAATTCCGGGGGGAGATTGACCTTCACCTGGTCGAGAACCCGGATCAGGTGGGCGAGGTTCGCGGCAAGGCTCCCGTTTTGGTCCGGATTGTCTGCCTCGGCCCTGATCCGGGACGCCATCTCCGCAATGGTCATGTCGGCGTCCGCCCAGCCTTGCTGGCGCCTGAGAAGCATCCGCATCGAATCCGTCGCCACCGTAGGGTCGAGCGTTGCAATGGCGTTTCGGAGCAGGGGACTAAGGTGGTCGAGAAGCCCCATCATCTGGGCCGTCCGCTCCAGGTAGCGGCCCAGCCAGTAAAGGTTGTCCGCAAGGCGGCTCGGCGTGCTTTCGGGCCTTTGATATCCGACGCTTGGTTCCTCCGTCGCCATCGGGGGCGCGGCTCGGGTCGGGCTCGGCGACAGGACCCATGTGTCCTTCGTGGCGCTGCCCTTTTGGAGGGAGACAATGGCGTCCGCACCCGTCGGGTCGAAACGGGTCAGCCCTCCGGGCATGACCCGGTATTCCCCGTCGTGCCAGGCAACAAAGAGCCGCATCACGAGGGGAACGGGGCGCAGGACGCCGGAGGACCAGGCCGGGGTCGTTCCGAGCAGGAGGCGTTCCTGGCCGCAATACTCGGTCGGCCGGGCCCTAATGTTGTCGGCTAGCGATTCGCGCTCGTGCCTGGTCAGGAGAGCCCCGTAGCGGGTTGCGAGCGCCCCTCGCTCCCTAAACGACGGCTTGATGACCAGGGACTCCAGGTTGTCCAGGACATGCTCCCGCGCCGCTTCCTGGCCGCACCACCATGTGGCGACGCTCGGCAGCCGCAGGTCCTCATTTAGGACGGCCCCGCAGAGGGGTTTGAGGAAGGCGAGGAGGCACGCGCTCTCCAGCGCCGCCCCTCCCAGCTGGTTCGCAATCGCGACTCGTCCCCCCTGGGCCGCGTGCACGAGCCCGGGCACGCCGAGCACGGATTGGGAGTTCAGCTCGAGGGGGTCGCAGAAGCTTGAATCGACGCGGCGCACGATGGCGGAGACACGCTTTAGGCCGCTCACCGTCCTCAGGAAGACCTGGCGGTCTCGCGTGGTGAGGTCCGCCCCCTCGACGAGAGGATGACCCAGGATTCGCGCCAGGTAGGCGTGCTCAAAATAAGTCTCGTTGGCGGGTCCCGGCGTCAGGAAGACGACGCGCGGCTCCTCGCCCCAGGCCGGGGGCGGGGCAAGCCCCGCAAGGGATGACCGGAATTCGTCGAAGAACCGGGCGAGCTGCTCCACCTGAAGGCCCCGGAATTCCGCCGAAAGCGCCGTGCGGACGATATGCCTGTTTTGGAGCGAGTAGCCGAGGCCTGAGGGAGCGTCCAGGCGGTCCTGGAGCACCCACCATCGCCCGTCCGGGGACCGCGCAATGTCCGCCGCGTAGTGGTGCAGGAAGACGCCCCGCTGGCTTCCCAGGCCCGAGCAGGGCCTCAGGAAGCGGGGATTTGCCATGGCAAGCTGGGCCGGGAGGACCCGGTTGCGCAGGAATTTCTGGGGGCCGTAGAGGTCGGCCAGAAGGAGGTTGTAAAGGCGCGCCCGCTGCCTGAGCCCGTCACTGAGCATTGTCCAGTCGTCGGCGCCCACCAGGTGCGGCACGACATCGAGCGGCCATGGCTTAGGCTCGGAACGGGCCCCCGCATAGACATTCATGCTCACGTCCTGCTCGAGGACAGCGCGGGCGCAGGCCTCGGCTGCTGACTTGAAGGTGGCGGATGGGTCAGGCCCCAAAAGACGGAGGAACTGCGCCCAATGGGGCCGGACGGAGCCATCGGCCGCGCGGCATTCGTCATACCGGCCGGGCAGCCCCTCGTATCCAGGCAGGGGATCGTCCGTGGTGATTGAAGGGAGTATGGCGGCCATCGGTGTCGGCGCGGGGGCGGCCTATCCCTGAACGCTCTTGGCCTTGTGGGCAAGGCGCAGGTCTACGGTGTACCTGAATTCCGGCGAGCCCGTCCCCTCGGCGACAGGCTTCATCTCGCCCGGGGTGTGGCCCAAGGGGAAAAATCTCGCGAGCCGCCGGCTCTCGGCCTCGTAGGAATTGACCGGCATCTTGGCATAGTTGCGGCCCCCCGGATGCGAGACATGATACGTGCAGCCGCCGATCGAACGGCCGTTCCAGGTGTCGACCAGGTCGAAGACGAGCGGACTGTCTATGCCGATGGTGGGATGCAGCGCCGAAGGGGGCTGCCAGGCCCGGTACCGCACGCCAGCAAAATACTCGCCGCCCGCCGTGCCGGTCGAATGAAGCGGAATAAGGACGCCATTGCAGGAGACGAGGTAGCGCTCGGGGGAGAGGCCGGACAGCTTGACCTGCACGCGCTCGACCGACGAGTCCACGAAACGAACCGTGCCACCTATGTTTTCCTCCCCCATCACGTGCCACGGCTCCAGGGCTTGACGGAGCTCAAGCTCCATCTCGCGGCAGCGCACCCTGCCGAACACGGGGAACCGGAATTCCATGTGCGGGGCGAACCAGCTTTCCTCAAAGGGCAGGCCCCAGCTCCTGAGATCGGCCACAATCTCGCTGATGTCGACCTGCAGGAAGTGGGGTAACATGAACCGGTCGTGCAGCTCGGTGCCCCACCGTGTGAGACGGAGCGGGGAGAACGGGTTCTCCCAGAAACGGGCGACAAGGGCGCGCAACAGCAGCTGCTGGACGAGGCTCATGCGCGGGTGCGGAGGCATTTCAAACGCCCGGAATTCCAGCAGGCCAAGCCGGCCCGTGGCGCTGTCGGGCGAGTAGAGCTTGTCGATGCAGAATTCGGCGCGATGGGTGTTCCCGGTAACGTCGATCAAGAGGTTCCGGAAGATGCGGTCGACGAGCCACGGGGGGCACGAGCCCGGCGAGTCGCCGACGGCGGCGAGCTTTCGGTCGAGCTCCTTGAAGGCGACCTCGAGCTCGTAGAGGCTGTCATTGCGCGCCTCGTCGATTCTGGGGCTCTGGCTGGTCGGTCCGACGAAGAGCCCGCTGAAGAGGTAGCTGAGCGCGGGGTGCTGGTGCCAATACGCCACGAGGCTCTTGAGCAGGTGCGGCCTGCGCAGGAATGGGCTGTCCTCGGGTCGCGGGCCGCCGAGCACCACGTGGTTGCCCCCTCCGGTCCCCACATGCCTGCCGTCGACCATGAACTTCTCTGCGCCGAGCCCGCATTCGCGGGCGGCGGCATAGAGCCAATGGATCCGCTGCGAGAGTTCCGGCCAACTTGAGGACGGGTTGATGTTGACCTCTATCACGCCCGGGTCGGGCGTGACTTTGATGTTGTCGAGGGCCGGATCGTTCGGCGGCAGATAGCCTTCCAGGACGACCGGCAGGTCCAGCGACGCCGCCGTCGCCTCGACGGCGTCTAGGAGCGCGAGATAGTCGTCCGCCCGATCGGCGGGCGGGAGGAACACGGTCACGTGTCCGCCCCTCGATTCCACGCACAGGGCGATCCGGACCTCGTCGTCCTGGCTCTGACCGATCGAGCCCGGCTTGCGCCAGGGCTGGAGGGCTAGAGGCAGGCGAAGCCCCATCGGCGAATCCCCGGGTACCAGGAACATCCTGCCCGCGACGAAGTGCCACGGAGACGAAACCCAGCGGCCGGCTGGGTCGCGAAGGAGGGGAAGGGCGAAGCCGACCGGTGCATCGAGGCCGGACTCCAACATCGCGCCCAGGCGGGCACGCTCCGCGCGGTCATTGACGCTCACCTCCTTGGGATCGAAGCCGGCGGGGATCCGCCGCTCCCGCCAGATATTGTAGAGGGTGTCCTCATAGCCGGCAACGAGCCGCTCCCCGCCGAGGCCCAGGCGCTCCGAAAGCGACACTGCAAATCGGCGTGCGTCGGCGGCGGTGTGGCTTCCCTGGGCGGACGGATCGGCAAGCAGTCGGCTGTCGCGCCAGACGGGTATTGCGTCCCTGCGCCAATAGCAGGAAAGCACCCACCTGGGCAGGGGTTCCCCGGGATACCATTTCCCCTGGCCATGGTGGACGAACCCGCCCTTGCCGAACTCGGAAAAGATCTTTCGGAGGAGCCGGCCGGCGAGTTCGCGTTTTCGCTGGCCGAGCGCCAGTGTGTTCCACTCGGGCCCGTCCATGTCGTCGATGGCGATGAATGTGGGCTCGCCTCCTAGGGTGAGCCTCACGTCACCCTCACTCAGGATGGTGTCGACCTTTTTGCCAACGGCGTCGATCGACGCCCAGGTGCTCTCCGAGTAGGGCAGGGTGACCCGCGGCGACTCGAAGATGCGACGCACGGTCATCGCGTATTCGAAGGAGCTCTCGCACTTTTCCACGACGCCGCTGATCGGGGCTGCGCTGGAGGGCTCCGGAGAGCATGCGAGCGGCAGGTGGCCCTCGCCCGCCAGGAGCCCCGAGGTCGGGTCCAGCCCGATCCAACCCGCGCCGGGAAGGTACACCTCGCACCATGCGTGTAGGTCCGTGAAGTCCTGGGCTGCTCCCGCCGGCCCCTCGGTGGGCCGTACATCGGGACGCAGCTGGATCAGGTACCCCGACACGAAGCGGGCGCCGAGGCCGATATGCCTCAGGACCTGCGTGAGGAGCCATGCCGAATCGCGACAGGAGCCGCTGCCGAGCGTCAGGGTCTCCTCCGGCGACTGGACGCCGTGCTCGAGCCGAATGACGTAGCGCACCGCCCGATTTACGCGCAGGTTGAGGGCGACCAGGAACTCGATGGATGAGCGGGGCGTGAGATCCACGGTCTTCAGAAAGGCTTCCAACGCAGGCGTGGCTGCGTCCTTGCGAAGGAAGGGCGCCAGCTCGATGGCCAGCTTCGGCTCGTAGGCGAAGGGTGCCTTTTCGGCCGTCGGATCCAGGAAGAAATCGAAGGGGTTGAAGACCGTCATCTCCGCGACGAGGTCCACTTCAACCGAGAAGACCCGGGTCGGCTTTGGGAAAACCAGTCGAGCGCTATAATTGCCCTGCGGATCCTGTTGCCAGTTAACGAAGTGCTCCGTCGGCTCCACCTTAAGGGAGTAGCTTAATATGGGGGTTCGGCAATGGGGGGCCGCCTTGAGCCGGACCGTTTGCGGCCCAAGCATAATCGGCCGTTCGTAGCGGTAGGTGGTGCGGTGGTGGAGGGCGACGTGGAGGGCCATTGGGTTGCTTCAACGCTTTGTGCGTCGGTGACACCACCGCAGGTTTCGGGCCGAATCCTCCGTTAAGCCGATTTACCGCGAACGCTCTCAACAATCCGGAAGGCCGCTTGCAGCCTTTGGGGCCCAGCAGGTTAGCGGCGGTCGGAATCCCCCGACTCACGGCGCCGTCCCCGCATTCAATGATCGATCGCGTCCCTCCAAGGGCGCCCCCGTTGTCCGCCGCAGCTGGCCTGCCCGTTGGGCCGATGGGAGGATTTAAGGCCCCTCCAGCGTCAAACGAGGAACCCTCTCGCCGGTTGCGACCATCCGCAGCCCGATCAGCGCTCGTTTTGGAGCGAATCCAGAAAGGTGTAGCGTTCGAGGTTGGGTTCGGGGATCAGGTGCGGCTTGTCCGAGAGGACCATCACCTTCGGAATGCTCCCCTGCATCCACGTCCAATTCGGAAGTCCCGGGCCGTTAGGGTTTCCGGTCTTGATGAAATTGACCCAGTAGGCCTGGACGGTCTTCGAGACCTTGAGATCAACGGGCTGCCAGTCGAAGACCCTGAAGATGGGCAGGTTTCCGAGGACATAGGGAATCTCATCGGAATGGGACGCCCCAAGGGCTGGCTGCGGACCCTCCCTCCTCTCGTCGGGATTCTCTTGCGAATATAGATACCGGAAAACGGGCTTGCCGCCGCTCTTTGCATGCATGTCCGTCCATTTCCAGGTGCGGTACCCGATAGAGCGGTCGGAGGCCAGGTCCTCGGCCGATTGGAGCGCCTCGGCGTCGGTTCTCGCGGGATAGAGCGCCAGAATCTTTTCAGCATTTGCGCCGTAGAGCCCCCTAACTGCCGCCGCAAAATTGCCGGGCGTCGCGGGCCTATTCCCCAGGACCTGGGTGGTCTGCATCTCGGCCGAGTTCCAGCCGGCCATGAGGGGCACGTCGGCCTGCCTTCCGGTAAAAAAGATCTCCTCTGGGGCCTCGGGAAACAGGTAGCCATCAGTCAGCGTCCGCCTTGCTAGGGCTAGGTCCTTGCTCAGATCCAGCAGCCGATCGGCTGGAATCTTGCGCAGGTCGCCGAGCGAGGCCGCGCCCACCTTGGCGGCAAATGCGACCCCTTGCGCCTCGGCTTGGGAAAGCGTCAGCTTCTCCGGATTCCCAAGGATGGAGCCGCTTTCGCCGATGGCCCCGGAGAAAAGCCCCTTGGCGAGCGGGGTCGCCATCATCGCGGAGACCGAGCTCGATCCGGCTGATTGGCCGTCGATCGTGACCCGGCGCGGATCGCCGCCAAATGCGGCTATATTCTGCTGCACCCAGCGAAGCGCCGCCACCTGATCCAGATGCCCGTAGTTGCCCGAAGCGCGGTGGGGAGACTCTTGGGTCAGCGCCGGGTGGGAGAAAAAGCCGAATATGCCCAGGCGATAATTGATCGTGACGACGACGATCCCCCTTCGGGCCATGCTGGCCCCGTCATACCGGAGTTCGGAGCCGTCTCCCGCGACGAGGCCGCCACCGTGAAAATAGACGAGGACCGGGAGCGCCGCGCTCGCGGAATCTGCGGCAGTCCAGACGTTGAGGTAGAGGCAGTCCTCGCTCATCGAGGGCGAGCGGGTGATCATGTCCCTCCAATTATTTGGGGGCTGCATCTCCCGGGGACCAAAACGGGTTGCATTGCGCACGCCCTCCCAGTTTGCCGCCGGCTGGGGCTCCCTCCAGCGAAGCTCGCCCACCGGCGCAAGCGCATAGGGAATTCCCTTGAAGGAGCGCACTCCATCGGCGTCCACGCTTCCCTCAAGAGCCCCGTTGGCCATGGTGATCCGGGCGGAAGGGGGCCGCGGAATCAACTGTGGCGAAACCTTGCTGCGCGATAACGGCCAGAAGAACAAGGGTGGGGCGGATTATCATCATAAGGTCGGGAATACGCTACCATTGGAGGGTGGCAACGGACCCAGGCCCGAGTTCAGGCCGCACCGCGCTGCCCTCCGTCTCGACCTGGAACTTAAGCGGAATGGCGCCGGTGTTGACGACGATCACGACGGTATGACCGTCGGGAGTCGCAAAGGCGACATTAGAGAGCGAGTCAACGGTTGAGCTGGCGATCCGGACGGAACCCGGGGGGACAAATTTCGAGGCGTGGGCGATCACATAATAGGCGAGCTTCCTTTCGACCGAGTCGCCATCAAGCGTCAGCGCACCCTGGCACGAGGCGCATCCGCCGTTGTCCGTGTGCGGCCGGAACTGGGGATCGGAGGCCAGGTTCCAAAGAATGACGTTTTTGCTCCAGTTTCGGGTTGCGCCCACCACGACGTGCGAGACCGGCCATGCAAGGTTGAACCCCCTGCGCCCGCCGACGGCCTGCTCCGTGAAATAGATGTTCTTCTCCGGAAACCTGTCGTGGACTACAGACAGAGCCGACACGTCGCCCGCATAGAGGTGGAAACCCGATCCGTCGACGTACTGGCGCGCCACGGGATCGGTGAGGATCGAGACCGGGTATTGCGGCGCATCGCAGTTGTGGTCGTAGAGGATTATTTTCGTCTTTATTCCCGCCAATTTGAAATCGGGGCCGAGGTAATCGCGTATGAAGTTGGCCTCCTCCTTGGGGAAGAGCTGCATGCTCGGGGTGTTGAGGTCGTTGAAAGGCTCATTCTGGACCGTTACGGCGTCGATCGTGATGCCCTGGGCGGCCATGGCCTGGATGTACCGCACGAAATAGGCCGCATAGACTGAATAGCAGGACTCCTTCAGCTTGCCGCCGCGGATGTTGTCATTCGACTTCATCCAGACCGGCGCCGACCACGGGGATCCAAGGATCCTTATCGACGGTGAGATGCTGAGGATCTCCTTAAGAACCGGGACAACGTCGGCCATGTCGTCGCTCAGCGTGAAATGTTCGAGGTTCGGGTCCGTGCCTCCCTCAGGGAGGTCATCGTAGGAGAATGTGCGCGCGTTGAGGTCCGAGGAGCCGATGCTCACGCGCAAGTAGCTTATCCCAATTCCACCGTTTTCCAGCGAAAATAGCTCCTTTAGCAGCTCATGGCGCCTGCCGGGAGACATCCTCATCAGGTTCTGGGCGCTACCCCCGGTGAGGGCGAAGCCGAAACCCTCCATCGTCTGGAAGCGCTGGCCCGGATTGACGACGACCGTGGGAAGGGAGGCGCCATCGGAGGCGGCTGAGGGCGCAAGCGGTGGCTGCTCGGCCAGGAGGGCCGCCTTGTCGGGGCTCGTCATCCACCACCGGGCGCTCGCCCCGCCGGTCGCCTCGGGTAGGGAGCCAATGAGAACGGCAGCGAGAGAGACACCGGCGAGGATTTTCATAAGGCAAAGGGGTGGTGGGGTTCGTGCAATCAGGCCGAACCCGGAGGGCCATATTGCGCATAGGCGGTGAGAGCGCAAAACTCGAATGCGCCCATCCTGGATTGATGAAGGTCGGTTTCGAGGGGAAAACTCAACCGATGTGTCGGGCGGAAATCGGCTCCGCTCCCGGGCGCGACCGGGGCGGCAAGCTTTTCCCCCGGGCACTCCGGCCGTGTACATCCATTCCGAGAACGGTGGGAGCATCGTTGAGTTGAGATCCTTGCAAGGCGCCTTTGCCGGAAGCTCGAGGAAGCGCATCCGCCCGGCGTTCGATGTCATCCGACCGTCACGGGCCGGATCGATGCTGCTGGAAGCCGACCCTCGGGAGACCCGGCGACATCGGGACGGATTGGGCCAGCGCAAGGCGGCCCACAATAAATCGAACCCTTTTGCGGGCCTGCATACTGGTGGCCATATCGTCCGTGGGACCCTCTTTTATCGATGTTGAGGGGGAGCTCCTGCGCCGCCAAGCCACAGGCCCATGCTGATCCCATAATCGCGCTGCCTAGTGGCGCCAAGAGTGATGGGCGATCCGCGCACCTCCCTCCAAATGGAGTTTCCATTGCTTTCAGCACAAAGATTTTCAAAGCCTTAATGGGGCACGAGATCTCTGGCGCTATCGCAAAATTGCGCGCCATTATTATACACATGGAGTTGGCCGAAGCGCCGGACGCAAGAGAGGGCGTCGCCTCACCCGCTATTGGATCGAGTTCGCCCGCCGCTCCCATCGGCGCGTGAGCTGCCGATGTGCTCCGGGCCGAACAGTCTGGGCGTTTGCGACGGACGCGCTCTCCTCTTGCGCCATGTCTACATCGGAATGGTCGCCTCGAAAAATGGATCGGTTCATGGTTCGAATGGCGATGAAGCTCAGTAGTAATGCGTTGCTGTTCCTGGCCTTTGTTGCCACTGGAAGGATGCAACCATGCGAGATCCAAACCTCGTCAAACTGCTTTCAAGGGCCGGAGTTGTCGTGATGATTACGGTTCCCGCGATCGTATACATGGCAATCTTGGCGATGAACTCCGTCAACATGCCGGTTGGCGACGACATAGGCTCGATTATCGGATTTTTGAGCAGGTGGCACGACTCAGTTCGCAATGGAAATCTTAGCATCGGCCCATTTTTTGACCAGTTTTACAGTCATCGAATCCCGTTTACTCGTCTGATAGTGGCCCTGCAGTCGACTCTTCTTGGGCAAATCGACCTACGAGTACTTCATGTTGTCTCTTGGATCGGGTGGTTGCTTTTGGTGGCTACACTCGTAGGGCGAAAATGGTCTGCAAGGAATAGCCATTTATGGTTGGTCCCTGTCACGTTGATATTGATGCAGCCGCAGGGCTTCACGAATTTCTTAATCGCATCCGGGTCGCCAGGGCACGCGTGGACAATTCTTTTGGCATATTGGGCAATTTACCTTTCGAAATTCAATTCGAAGGGAGCTATCGGATTGGCCGTGCTATTCGGGCTAGGATCGGCGATGTGTACCGTTAACGGTCTCCTGGTGTTTCCAGCTATTGTGATGGGGAATGTCATTCGGAACAACCGGCCGCGGGCAGTATTATGGTCGTCGATGGGCGTTATAGTTTGGATTCTGTATTTGCACGGCTACTCGGTTACGGACCAACCGATTGTCTATGGTTTGCTCTCAATTTGGCGCCTTGCTTTTAACTCGGCGGTATTGGCAGGCGCGATTGGGAAGTTCGGGACAATGGGCCTCGGGATCCTTGCCGCGTTTGGATGTCTTCTCATAATAGCGGCTGGATTGAGCTGTTGGCGCAAAGGCCAAGATGAGGATGAATTTGAACTGACATGCCTGCTTTCGTTTCTCCTGCTTAGCATCCTTATGATTGCGTTTGCTCGCGGCGGCTGGGATGCCGAGTATATGGAACAGGATCGATACCGGCTCTACGGGCTAATCTTGATAGCAGCTTTGTACCTTACTTATGCAGATCGATGGAACTTGGCGGAAAGAAAGGTCGCATTAGCGTTCGCCATTGGCGCCGCGTTGTTTTTCAATGTGTCGTCATACGCACAGCAATACGGCGATCTTCGCTACAGTGCGAATTGGGCGAGAGCTGCGGCCATGGACATTCAGATCGGGAACCAGATGCTTTTGCCCCCATATGAGCCGAAAGAGATAGGACAGGTCACCGCTATGATGCGAAAGGTGGTCAGTGAAGGTCTATATCAACCTGCAAAAATCCTAACTCCATCGCAACTCGAACAATTGAGGATTATGAGGAATAGAGATTTTCCCAAGCCAAACCGCCAATTTCGTTGCGTGCAATCTGAGGCATTTGGTGGCTATTTGTTCACTCCCTTAGGAAAGACGAACAGACACGGAGGTGATACGCCCGATTTCGGAGTCCTCTTTGAGGACGACATTCCTATTGTCGTTCCGGTTGTAATCAACCGGGCGAGATTTCGCGATATTCTGGTTCGACGCAGCTTCCTGAGCGACGATTTCGGAGTTGTCCTAACAGCCAACTGCTTTGAACGCGGACGGCATATGCTCTATGGGGTAAAAGACCAAGCTGACAGCGCGTTTACAGTCTTGTGGTCATCGAGTGTCGAGTGCCCCTAGAAAATCACGCAAATGAAATTGAAGGATGCGCAATTGGAGTGTGAATTGTCTGGTCCGTTGAGATCTTTTGTCCCATGGGAGCCTCGGATTGCAGTGAAGTGAAGGCGCCTTGTGGCGTTATGCACGTAAGCATTCACATGCGATTGGGTTTTCCGAGGATCCTTTGTTTAGCCCCGCCACTGGCCTTTCTCTTTGACAGCCGCCTGCGGGATATGGGCGAGGCGTGGAACCCCTTAGGGAAGACGCCCCAGGGGCTTCAGCCAAATCCTCTTATCGCCCCCGTCCCGTTTAACGGGTCAAGGTTACTGTTAAGAATTACCAGGCGAGCGATTCGCGAAGGCTCTATTTCCGCCGGAATTGGAACGGGGTGCGAATGATTTCACACACTGACCTTGAATCCAAAACAATGCGCCCCCACGTAGTCTCAGCGGCACGCTATGTTTAGCGTATCTCGGTTCCTGTTTAACCTTGCCCGCCGGAAGATGGGGACCTCTCGCATTCTAAAGATGGCTGCCGTTGCTCGCCGAGACGAGTTAACTCGGCAATTGGAACCGGCGCTTGGCAGCCACGTGCTCGTTGGGCCTTTCTCAGGCATGCGCTTGAATAGGGCTTCATCATGGGGAGCGGACGGGGATTTCATGCCGAAACTCCTCGGCACCTATGAGGAGGATCTCCACGGCGTCCTGGAGCGAGCCGTAGCGGCCGGGCCATCGACCGTAGTCAATGTAGGCTGTGCTGAAGGCTATTATTCGGTTGGTTTGGCACTTAGGCTGCCTTCGGCAAAGATCTATGCATTTGATTTGGACTCTAGGGCGCTGGCTGCGTGTGCGCTAACGGCCCGGGAGAATTCCGTTTCAGCGCGCGTCGTTGTAGACGGTTTGTGCACGACCGAGCGACTCTCGAAGCTCGCATCCCTTCCCGGGCACACGTTTCTTGTGCTCGACTGCGAGGGAGCGGAGCGAGCACTGCTGGACCCCTCCAAGGTTCCAGGGCTCATCGGATGCGATATTCTCGTCGAAACCCATGGAGCCGATATCGCCGAGTTACTGAGCCGCAACTTTCGGGCAACCCACTTCATCGAGCGAATCTCCCAGGGTGCGCGCAACCCAAACCGGATTACAGCACTGAGGGACCTGCAGGAGATCGATCGCTGGATTCTTGTGGACGAGGGACGACCGGTGTCGATGGAATGGCTCGCATGCTGGGCGAAGGCTTGATTCCGACTGAACCTCGCATTGCCGATCCGATATATTGTCAAACTGGTCACGTCTGACTCGACCTCGAGCCGGTTAACCGATTAGAAATCTTATCGTCAGAAGACTCGTAAGCACAACCCAACCGTCGACTCACTTATAGCGTAATTGGCCGGCCTCTCTCTGAGGTCGTTCATCGAAAAACGAGGCGAAAACATGGAATTCAAAGGGGCAACATTCTTGTACACACTGGCTGGCCTAATGATCACGTTCGCGGGGTACTCGGCGCTTCTGTTGGCCCTCCGACCTGCAGCTGGAGCGAGGCTGTCGCTGCTTGACCGGTACCTCGCAAAGACGGTCATGACGTACATCTTCGTTTTGACGGCGGGAGCTCTGCTGCCGGCGCTTTTTGCGCTCTACGACGTTCAGGAAAAATGGATTTGGCGAGACTCTGCTATGCTTTTCGCAGCACCGATGTTTTCTCTTCAGGTCACATATCCGCGCCGCCGCCTCAAGGTGGTCGGCAAGGAGCCGCCGCCTGCAGTATACGCGGTTCTCGTTGTGTTGGGCTCCGTTGTGACACTGACGATGCTTGGCTACGTGTTGGGAGGGCTCCAATATAGCGCCGCCGCTTACATCACTGCGTTGACGATCGACTTTTTTACGGTCGTTTTCGGCTTCGTGATCGCGCTCGATGTCGTTATGCAACAGCCAATGGACGTGCCGGAGCGGCCGGCGCCGCATTAGCTCAGAATCCAGTTTGAAACCTCAAGCGGCCTTCGCTCGCCGCAGGTGGAATTACCCGCCGAGTTGGATGGAATAGCGGGTTTTGTTCGGTTACTGGTGTTGGTCTCCATACTCTCTCACTGGAGACCCAATAGAATGCGCGCGTCATAGGCGCAGTTCGGAAGGAAAAGCGAGAACGAGCCGCCCGTGGAGACGCTCACAAAAGTATCCCGCGGAGCAAATGGTCTCTTATCTCGGAAACACGATCATATTGATGTATTATCGGTATTACTTCGTGCCCGGGTCCCACAATTTGGCCGCCGACAAAGTTGACCTCTGACGCGTCGATTCCGCTCATGGTCAAAACAAGATCTTCGCCGTTCCCACATAGTTCCACTGCTTTCAAAGTTTTAGAACGGATCAAATAGTTATGAATGCCTTGATCGTAACCCGCACATCCATTTATCCGAACCGTCGCTCGAGAGATTTCATCTATCATATATCCGAGATAACCCAACAAACTCTCTGTAGGCCCGATCGTAACCCCGGAGCATGAGACGTAATCGTCGCCAATCTGCGCCAAGACATGACTTCCGTATATGTCTTCTACCCACGCTGCATTCCATTGTTCGCTTTGGATTGAATATTTGCTCCCCTCAAGAAAACACTTAAGACATTCACCCTTTGCCCGTAAGAAGGGGTTTGTTTGGAAGATTACATCACGGCAATCTGCGATTAAGATGTGATCGTAATGGTTGCGATGGGTCCAAAGATAACGATAGTAAAAACAGTAACGAGCGCAGGCAATGTGATGAAAGAGCGGGGCGATGAGGGCTTTTACCAGACAATGAGTGGCGCGGTTGTATCCAATCGCATCACATACAGCGTCAAAATGACGATGTACCCAATTCAGCCGATAGCTCAATAGGCGACGTCGCCATGGTTCCGGTAGGAACCCGACAAGAGGATATATGCGCCACAAACGCACTCCTTCAGAATGCAGCCATTGATAAAGACCGTTTTTGTCTTCAGCGACGAGAAGCATAACGTCGCCTGAGAATCCTGTTGCGCGCAATGAACGTATGAAAGGGTAGAGGTCATCTTTGGTATAGCCGTACGCGGCACCCATTATAAGATGTCTCTTATCTGGGCTATGAGGTGAACACGGCATTCGAAAAGAAATTGCTAGTCAAAACATTGACTGGCGCAAATCTAGGTTCAATTCATGACGGGGCCGCAGTGGCTATCTGAAGTTTCCCCGATTTGACGGAAACACGTTGGGCCTTAAGAAAAGACTCAACAATGACAGCGGCGAAGCAAGGCGAGGCAACGCCCTGGAGGAATGACGAGGCGTTCAAGTGGGAAGCAGTACGCCTTTGGTAGACGAGCGGGCGATCGGCCGAGTCGATGGCGGGGGAATTGGGGATTAGCGTGTTAACCTTGAATGAATGGGGGCAGGAGGGCACCTCGAGTCTTGCTGAGTCTGGCCGAGCCAAATGAAGAAATTTTCCGTCTTTCAGATCGTCTCTAAATGTCGCTAGAGCAACGGCGGCTTGTTCCGAGCTCACAGTTGGGTATGAGACTGGCCAGATCCTTGTTTCTAGCAACGCACATCGGTTCAGATCCGTAATGTTATGCCTCGTCTCCTCGCTAGGGGATTCCTTACCGGTCCCTATCGACCATCCAAGGCTTGCGCCCATAGCAGGATTTCTAAGAAAATTGGGTGATGCACGCGTAGGCTCGAGCAATCGAAACATGCTGATACGCCCTTAAGATCTACTTCCATTTCATCTTATCCCCAGTCTAACGGACGAGATCCCTCTCATCACCCCTCGCTGGCATTCTCCAAACAGCTCGGTCTGTGGCTGCTTGGTGCGCTGCTTTTCGTGAATTTTGTCGTCGCGACCCGGGGCGTGCGCATTGCCAATTCCGACGATGTCATTTTCTCGAGACTCGGTCTATCACAGGATTCCGGAGCTCTTTCTGCCCATTGGTCCAGGGAGAGCCTTCACGGGAGCAGGTTCTATTACGCCTTGTTTCCATTCAAAGCTTCCAACGCCTCTTTCCATATCGCGAACCAGGTGGCCTTCGCCTCCATTCGGGCAGCGCTGTTTTTCGCGCAGTTGGCCCTGCTGGGATGGCTGCTCGCGCGCCTGACTGCGAACGGAGCCGTCGGATGGTTGTTCTTCCTGACCTCGCTTTGCGCCTTCCATATTCCGCCGATTTTCAACTGTGTGCTTTCCCATCCTGAATATGCGGTCGGTACGTGCGCGTTAGTATTGTCGCTGCACGCCTATGTGAACTACATCAGCTCGTCCCGGAGGGCGTGGCGGGTTGCTGCCTGTGTCGGATACGCATGGGCCATGCTCAACCACGAGAATTTCGTCGTATTCTTTCCGCTATATTGGGCGATGGACTGGTTGACGGGTTCCGGCCAGCGGACCGTCCGGGAGGTTGTTTTCCGGAGCTGGCCGCTGCTGGCGGTTTTGGCGCTTTACATCGCGATCTACTTGGGATTCAGGGCGTTGCACCCCAGCACTTATGGCGGAACCCAACTCTCGCTGGATCCCAGGGCAGCCATCACCACCTGGTACAGGTTGAATCTCGCAGCTGCACCCGGGGTCGAGATGCTCCTGGCCAGGCACTTTCCGGCTCCTGAAGAGGGGCCGCTCTTCAAGGGGACCCGGGAGATATACACGGTCATCGCCCGCGCTCCTCTCAGAGGAATAGTATTAGCCTTTTTTGCGGCGCTCGCGGCAGCGCGGCTTGTCCCGTCGGCACTCGATGGATCCTTGCGAACATCTATCCGGGCGCTTGCATGCCTTGCTTGGGCCGCCGCCGCCTCTAACCTTCTCATTTCGTTCACCTGCAAATACCAAGTACTGATCCATCGTAGGTATTTCCCCTATTATTACGGCATTTCCGTATATTGTTGGGCGATCGTGACTGCGGTTTGTGCCCTGGCCTGCCTGCCGCGGTTTCGAGAGCATCTTGCCAAGCTGCCTTGGGCCCTTTGGATCCTGGCGTTCTTCGTCCTATTTGCTTCGGCGTCGGCATCCAACGCCGAGACCTTTCGCAAGCTAATGGTGTGGTATAATTGAACGGCAGATCAAAATCCTTGATCGAAATCGGCTCGTTTGCCTCCGAAATCTGTCAAGTAGAGGACAAGGCGAGAAACTTTTTTTAGGTTGCATCGCAACAAAGACCATCAGCGTCGACATGGAAGCGTTCCGGGGACGTTACCGTACGGACTCACGCAGGACCAAACATTTGGAACCAAATGGTTCGATCCCAACGTGGGTCTTGGACCCCAAGCAGTGGCCCGGTACAAAAGCGCCTAGCAAGAATTCTAACACTCGATCCTAAGTTGTTCTTCTGAGCGGTTTCGAGGGTGGACTCTGAAGAATTCTATGCTCAAATTGAACCTAAGTCGCCTATTGCGGCATATTAGATACTATTCCTCGGGCGCAGGAATCATTCGCGCCTTCGGTCTCGGATAAGATTCTGGAGGAACGCCCGATCGGCGGAGTCCTTTTCGCGCGGGCTCTTCTTCATTCTGAGCATCAGCTCGGCGCCTGCAAAGGGTATGGGTACGCCATCGATTATTTCCGTTTCGATTCCTTTTTCGGCGTCTTCGAAGTGCACCCCACAAGCCTCGGTCATCAGGTCCACAGTGATGTCGTCATTCACGCGTACAACGACCCATTGTGCTATGTCCTCGTCGCCGAGTTCCTTGATCGCACGGTCTGGAAGAATCTCGAGCGCCTTCTTTACCAGGGCTTGATTCGCCTGATCGCGCGCAATGAGCAGATCAATATCCTCCGTCGCGCGTACAAGCCCTAATCGGTTGATGGCAAATCCGCCGACTACCACGTAAGCGACACCAAGACGGTTTAGTTCGCGCGCAAGCGAAACCAAGTCGGTGTCAGTGGGTACGCGGGTTACTTCGCGCTCCGATTCAGGTTTGCCGTCCATTGGGAACATGCCTCATTGGAAGCGAACCGAAAAATGCCCTTGGGCTGCCCCCTCCCCTTTGAAAGACGGGCGGCCGAACGTTGCAGACGGGCAAAGCGTTGCCAGGGAGTCTTATGAAGCTTTCCTACAACTCTCATCGTGGGCGATTCCACAACAAAAGGATCAGCTCGCGACTCTGGATCGTCAAGCGCCACCAAGACCCAGTCATTCCAAGAAAATGGCTGCCCGAGCTGGGATCAAACCTGGGGGCCTTACTCATTACCAATGATTTAGCCTCGGTCGGCGTGCCATTCAATGCCGATTGTTTGGCGAATTCTATGCAAGGCTGCCCTCAGGCATTCTAAGCGCCCGACGGGTGATCCAAATCTCCCGGGCGCAGCTGACGCGCACGAAGATTACTTGCCGGGCAACAGTCTTCGACAAAGGGTCCGTCAAGTTTCTCCCCGAAGTGGCCAGAAACTTGGCCTTCTCGGCCGACAAACCGAAACAGGGTGCAGCACTGATTAAGCCGGGGACGCGAACGCGAACCTCTGAGGTTTCGGTATCCCATGAATCCCACCGAGGGTCTTTGGGAGAGCCTCAAAAAGGGTGATTTGCACCCCGTTTTTCGTGTTCCGGCAACACGCGGGGAAATAGGGCCCTTGCGCTAGTACCGACCGCCGTACACCCAGCTCCGGTTCGCCTTGAAGTCCGCCGGGGAACCCCACACTCCAGGATCGGCGTGCACGCCGATTTGCTTGAATAGGGGGATGGCTGTTTCCCGGTCTTCGGCTAGCACCGCCGCGTAGGCGAATTGGTTCAGAATAAGCTGCGAGTCGGGGTAGCGCTGCAGCAGTTTCTGGAAGCCCTCCTTCACCAGTGGCCATTCGACCTTGGTTTCTTTGAACACGTTGGTGTAGTAGCGCTCCATTTGGAGCACGTTGCGTGCATAACCCTCCTCGCCGGTGCCACCGGGCCGGTGGATTTCGGCAAGGGCGATTCTCTCCCATTCGCCCTCTTCTCCGTACCAGCGCGGCAGGAGGTAATTGTAGTAGGTGTTGTCGATGATCCAATAGTCAGGATAGGCCGCCTTGGCAGCCTGGAACCATGCGAAAGTGACCTTCTTCGGCCAGCCCTCGCCGAGAGCCACGTCGAACCCCGCGTACCAGAGCGCGGGTGATCTTTGCCCCAGCTTCAACGCGATGGCCAGCTGCTCGTGGGCCTGTGCGAGTCTGTCGGCGAAAACCGGCCACGCTGATTCCTTTACCTTGTCGGCCTCGGCGGTGGTTCGCGCATCCCAGGCGTAGGCCGTCAGAAACCTTACATGCTCGACCCGCGCGGTCACCGACCGCGGATACTTCCGCTCCCAGTCCTTTATGTGTTCCTCGTACCAGGACCAGTTGGTGTTGGGCACGCCTGAGGGTGCGATCGCATAGTGGAGCATGGCGATCTTCCATGCCCCGTTGCCGAACTTTGACTGGTCGGCGATGCTTTTGGCTGCCAGATCTTCCAGGGCATCCCACTTGCGATCCTCGAAGTCGTTCCAGACTTGTTTGGTGAACTGGGTCACCTCGTTATCTATGGCATCGCTTTGGAAGAGAATCTTCCTCGAGCAGCCGGCGAGGGCCAGTCCAAGGGAGAGGACTAGGGTAAGGATGTAAGGGGCCCCCCAGTGTTGGAGGTCCTTTGTCTTTGTGTTTGGGGTATTCACCTTGGGGAAATGAATGACGGTGCTATCTGCTTGCGATCCTCCTCAAGGTTTCCAGCGGGACCTCAGGCCCGACGTTTTTGAGGCCGAAGATTCCCTTGTGATAGCGCTCGTCGACCACCCGCCGGGTCTTCGTGTCGATGATCACAAGATTGGGGACTCCGACCTCCGTGGGTGGCAGCGTCCATTCCTCGGTCATCGTGTAGGGGATCACGGGGCACCCGAAACCGTACTTCTTGAGATCGCCGATCATCTGCTCTTCGGTGTCGTCATAGCTCTTGATGATCAGCTGAAACTTGGACCTGTCGGCGGTCCTGTAGAATTCGGCAAGTAGGGGAGAGAAGCGCGCGCCAGGCGGGCAGTTCGCGTAAGTGGAGTAGACGACGAGGTACGGCTTGGCGCTCGCGGTGACGGTCACCTGCACGAGCCCTTCGGAGGTCAGTTCTTCCGCGGTGAACTGGTCGGTCGCGTCGGCATAGGTGGGGTCTCCCCTGAGAATCACAAAGGCGGCTACGGCAAGCGCGAGGAGGATGACCGCCAGAAGCAACTTTTTCATGGTGCGAAAGGGCGGTCATGCTGGAGGCACAATACAGGAGCCCTGTTTGAGACCGTTGGTATCCCCGTGTGCGTCTTCGTAGAGGAGGGTGCGCTTGAATAGCTGCCCGGGCCGGGGTCGAACCTAGGGGCTTTACTCATTACCAATGAGTTAACTCATGTAATTGAACCTTTCAATGTCGATTGTTCGACGAATTCTATTCACAGCACTTGGGTGTGGATCGGGTTGGGTATTTGAGACCGTACCAGCTCTTTAGATTGAGGGGAATTCTGGGGCAGAAGTATTGACTCGGGAATGAATGTGCTACATTTAGTAGCACATGAAGACGACGACGGTCAGGGAGTTGCGGAACAACTATGCGAAGGTGCTCAAGTGGGTCTCGAAAGGGGAGGAAGTCGAGGTGACGCGACGGGGGAAGGCTGTGGCGAAGGTCGTTCCTGTGGCGCCCGTCAAACCGACTAGGGTCGATTGGGCGCAAAGCGCGGCGCTCAGCAGCATTCCTTGGGCGGCGACGTTAACTGAGAAAGAGGCCAAGGCGATTCTCTCCGACAGCCAAGGGGGCTGAGATGCAGACGGTCATATCGGATACAAGCTTCCTGTTTTCACTTTTCGGCAACGACGCCCACACGTTGACTGCTAGGAATTGGGTTGGCCGGGAGCGCCTGCCGATCGCTGTTAGCGTTTTCAACCGATACGAGTTTCAGAATGCGATTCGGTTTGCGGCGTTCCGAAAGGCGATTTCGGGCGCTGAAGCGACCGCCACATTGGACGCGTTCGAGGCCGATTTGATGAGTGGGCACCTTCAACTCATTTCGGTTGAGTTGTCTGCCGTGTTTATCGAGGCTTCAATTCTGTCGGAGCGCCACACGATGAGCGGCGGGCATCGATCGTTCGATATTCTACATGTCGCCGTTGCTAGGACCCTTAAGGCGAGCACGTTCCTCACCTTTGATGAAAATCAACGTAAGCTGGCCGAATCGGTACGCCTAGAAGTCGGCCCTTAGTGGTAAATGGGCCGCGGACCAGGGTGCGTTCTTATCCATTTGGCTGCCCGGGCTGGGATCCGAGACAAAATTTTGCGGGTCTCGATGCCCTTCGAAAAGGGCAGGAGTTCAACGAGAAGATCGGGGAGAGTCCTCCGTCAAAAACGCGTGTTGTTTGGGAACCTCTCCGATCCTTGGGCGGTAGTTATTAGAGTCCATTCCTGGGCCAAACAATTGAGAGAGGGTCGGGTGCAATCCTATTCAGAAGTAGCTAAAATTGAGGGGATTACGCGGGCTCGAGTGTCGCAGCTTTGGCCGTTGAGTCGAATCTCCAAGGAGCAAGCAGAGCAGTCTCTGAGGGAGAGATCGAGAAGAGAGATTAGTCTTCGGGCGCTGATCAGATTCGCTCGTAATACCGGCGTGAAATTGGCGGATTCTGGAGGCGGAGATGGGCTTGAGGGTAACTGAATGGCTACGGCCGAGCCGCACCGACTGAGCCAGTATGGCACGCCCTATTTAGTTTCTTTTAGTTACCTCCCCTATTTTTGCGCCTACGATGTCAGCTCTTCGAACTGCAAGTTTTCTATGGGTGCGAAGAGCGCCAGCATGACCGCTACGCAAGCATTGGAGCTTGCCCAAGGAGCTGGCCAGAAGGCTTAAGGAATTCGTTCCTAGCGGCGACCCGCTCCGTTATGGGATACGATACCCACAGTTTCTTCGTTGTCGGTCCGCGACGGATTCTAAAGATCCTGAGCGTAGGACATGTAACCTCGATAAGTGGCCAGGATTGCATCAAGCGCGGCAACATGGGCTGCAACTTGAATGTTGAGGGCCACATGGGCAGGAGTTTCAAAGATAAGATTGAACGGCCGAGGATGTTGCTCGGGAGGCGGGGCTAGAATACCTTGAAAGCAATCGGTGATGATTCCTTCGTGTGCATGGAATCCGTCAATCGACGGACGCGGGTCCCTAGGAAGCACCCTTTCGGCTGCAAGCAGCGCCGGCCTAAGCAGGCTGTCCTCCACCACATTGCCGTGTGAATACCCGTAAGTGCCCGCGCAGGAGTCGTCCGCGTGCAGCGCAATGAGACCGTTGAAGCCATTCTCCCGCAGTTCGCGCTCTATGATACCGATTTCGGGTTCCCTTGAGGACCTCCAGAAATCCCGATTCAGGTCTATCCCGGAGCAATTTCCCCGTGTTCCCCTCTCAAGGCCGACCGGATTGACTTCGGGGTATGCGAATAACTCGTATCCCGTGGCTCGTACAGGCTCTTTGATGAGAGAATTGAGAAAGATGCGCACAGCGGCCGTTCCCGAGGGTTCGTCTCCATGAATACCGGCGAAAATCCCGATTCGAATGTAGTCGTGCCTCGCGGGTGGGCCTAGGAACCGGATCCTTTCGATGCAATATCGATTTCCGCCGTGCATGAAGGCCCCAGCCGACTCTGATCGGATTTGGGGGGCGTTCTGGGCGCCGCTGGGGTCCGCGGCCGGCCGCGTATCGGGCTTCATATCTCGTACTCCGGGTCGGCCGCGCGAGCCAGCAGGTCGCGGTGGCCGCGCATCAGCTGGAAGAGATTCTGCTCCGTCATGCCGTAACGCATCGCCACGTCCCTCAGGCTGTTCACTCCGCCGAACGGTGTGGGGCCATAGATGAGAGCCACCAGTGCGGCAAGTGACCGATCCCGGCCTTTGGACGTTGGCTGGTGCACCACATGGAAAAGGGCAGCGCTAAGACGCTCCGCGGCCTCTCGCAAATAGGCGTTCCGTTCAGGGGAGCCAAAGCTCGCGCCGCCATCAGAGGCGTCGGGTGGGGACTCGCTGCCAGCGTGTTCGGTACCGGCCTTCGTCGTTACGTCCTCGTATCCGGCCTGAAGGGTCATGGTATGCCCCCCATTGAGACGAAGGGGCGTGGAGCATTTGGAGGATGTCTGGGAAGAGGTTCGTGCATGGCAAAGTGCGTCGAAAGCCTTTCTCCAGTGGCCTGGTCGTCGGAGCATCCGTGGCGGGGTGCCATCGAACGGGCAAAAAATCGGCGGTCAACTCTATTGGAATGGTAGGGATTAAAATGAAACCGAAAAAGATGATAATGAACGAACTACAGAAATTCAATTTAGGCAGGCGGTTATTTGTGAGACCACATGAGCCGTTACCCATACCCTCACATCAAACCAAAAACGAATGCCCAGATCGACACTGGGTTTCTTGGCCAGCACAAGCCGCTCGGCATGTTCCGGGCGAGGGTGGGGACGGCGGGATCCCCTACAGACTCTGACCGCGTTGCGCCGGGCAGCTATCTGAGGACTCGGAGGACTGGACACGTCGCTGCCGCTGTATTCACGGCTTCCATACTCGCGTTCACTGCTTTGGGTGACCAGTCCGGTGCGAACGGTCCCGCCAGCGGTTCCGAGCCGGCGCCCGCGGCCGCATCTGCTTTACCGACGCCAGCTGCAGTCGCCGGGCCCTCCTCGGCACCCAGCGTTCCCGCTCCGCCGCCCTCTGCCGCTGACGGTAATCTGGTTACACTGGAGCAGTACACGGTTGGCGAGACCGAACTCGCGGATTCGACCCTTCCGGAGCGTCCGGTCTCCGCACTTTACGGCTTCGCAACACCCTATCAGGACGTCCCGAGAAGCGTCTCGCAGATCACGCCCGAGGAATTCAACAACGACATCATCAACAGCGTAAACGATTTTGCCCGCTACAGTCCCTCGACAAGCCTATTGACGGGTGCGGCGGTCAACGCGGGCACCCCCTATTTCCGGGGCTCCCAGGGCGATCTCTACCAGAACGGAGTCCGACTCCTCACGCGCGGAACGAACAATCGCCCGTTTACGCTCAATCCCTATGAAAGCGCGGATCTCATCGCGGGTCCGGCTTCAGTCATTTTTGGCCCCTCGGCCCGCACGGCCGGTTACGTCAATTACATCACAAAGCAGCCATATTTCGACCAGGAGCGCGGAGTCGTGTCGGTCGATATCGGGCAGTGGTTCGACGGCGAGGGTTACAAATTGCAGGACTCGGCGCAGATCGACATCGGAGCGCCAATCGTCGAGGGGAAGCTCGCCTTTCGGGTGAGTTACGAGGGTGACACGACTGACTCCTACTACGCCAACACCCATGATAGCTACAATAACTTCTTCGGGGCGCTCGGATGGCGGCCCAACAGCACTACGGCCCTGGATTTTAATTTAGAGTACGGCCACTACGACTGGATCGTAAACAACTTCCAAAATAGGGTTAACCAGGAGCTGATCGATAACAGCATTTATCTCGCGGGTCCGGCCACGCCCATCATCCAGGTCGGCGCCGGCTATTACTCGCCGGTGCTCAACGCCTCCGGGGTTGCTACGGGAAACTGGATCAAGCGTACGAAGGTAACCGCGCCGAACGGCCTAACCTACTATAACGCGGGTGCGCCCACCGCCAATCCGACGAGCGACACAACGGCCGGCGCGGGGACGATCGTCGGCTACGTTCTTGACCCCGCCCTCGTGCAGCCTGAGGCGATTTCAGAAGCGGCAACTCTGAACGACCCGGCCTATCCCACCTACACGGACACGGTGAATTTCCAGACCCGCTTCAAGAAGGAGGTCAACGAGAGCCTGGTGCTCGTGAACAGCCTCACCTATGGCCGCTACCTCACCGACAGCACCTCGAACGGGGGGTTCTTCAACTACATCCTGGCCAACTCAATAGAAGACCGTTTCGAGGCGCAGCTAAAGCTGCTTTACAAGGTGCTCGGGGTAAACATCGAGCACGACAGCAACACGGGCCTGGCCTTCCGATGGGAGCCCAGCACGAACTTCAAGGACAGCGAAAGCGCGGCCTACGGGCCGACAGGCGACTTCTACAATCTGGAGGCCAATCCCGCGACCTTTAACCGAAATTCCTTCTTCGGGGCACAGGTCTATCCGTTTTCAGGCACGGTAAACACCCCGGTGCTTACTAACTTCGGATATCTGAAGGGTTTTTGGCAGTACTTGCCGGTCCCTCAGAGCACGAACGGCGGCGCCACAACCCCTGGCGGCAGCGCGACGGGCACCGTCGTCGGAACGCTAGGAACGGCGGACTATTACACGCTCGAGGAGTGGGGCGGCATCTTCAGCCAACACTCCATTAAGATTGGGAGCCACTTCATCCTAGACCTTGGAGCGCGCGAATCCCTCGCATGGGCCCACGCTTCAAATCCCATCTATACCCCGAACATACCCGGAAATAGCGCGCTCAGCGGTTCGGTCAGGGTTCCCGAACCGTCCTATTCCGCGAGCCTGAGCTACAAGCCGGTGCCCTGGCTGACCACTTACTTCACCTACGACTATGTGACCGCGACGGACGGCAACACCAGCGGCGCCGTGGGCTTCTCGACCACGATCGCAGGCGTCGCGAACCAACTCGACCCCTACAATTTCAAGAGCGTTAGTGAATTGAGCGAGGCGGGCGCCAAGGCGGAGGTCATCCCGGACAAGCTCTTCGTCACCGTGGACGAATACCGCCAGACCCGGGAAGGGACGCTTGCGCTTCCCGCCGGCGCTGCGGCCAATGCCAACCCGATCCAGGCATTGGGCCTCTATCAGGGAACCGAAATCTCGCTGCGCTACCAGCCGATCAAGCGGTTCAGCCTCGGCGTCAACTATAGCTACCTTGCCGCGACAAACCTCAATTCCACGTTCAGTGCTCCGGCTCCGATCGTCGCGGACGACTCGACTAACATTCTGGGGGCGACCACGGCGGTCAAGGGCGTGAACACCCGGATCGTGAACCTGCCACACAATACCGGCACACTATATGCCGTGTACGAGTTCAGTTCCGGCTTCGGCGTGAAGGCGGACTATTCCGTTCACGATTCCTATTGGGTCGCGACCGACGGCTCCGTAACGGTGCCAGGAGACTACAACCTCGACCTGGGCGTCTATTACAACCAGCCCCGTTACCGCATTGCGCTGGACCTTCAGAACGCAACCAACCAGCACGATCATGCGGGTGGCTCCACGCCCCTGCCAGGCGCAAATGCGGGGCTGAGGGTGGCCTATCGCTTCTGAGGGGACCCGCCATGGCCACCACGCGACGCAGATTCATTAAGCTCGCCGGCATCGCAGCTGCCGCCGGGACACTCTTGCCGAAGCGCACCTTTGCGGAGCCGGATTCCTCCCCGCCGTCCGGTCCCGATCCACTGGTTCTGGTCGACTGGCACAGCCACGTCATCACGCCCGGCGAGATCGCCTATCTTTCCGGCCGGACCAAGGCCCCGCGCATCTATAAGGACGATCAGGGCCGGAGCGTGCTCGAGAACCTCACCACGGTTTCAGCAGCTGGCGGCCGTCCGTCCGTAACCTCAGCTTCCGACATCGAGACCCGGGTGAAGCATCTCGATGAAAATCGGGTCCAGCGCCAACTGCTGAGCTACACGGTGGCGCTTGGATACGATGCGACGCTTCCGATCGACGAGCTGCGCCCCTTCTATCGAACGCTCAACGACGACATGGCTGCGACACTGAGGAAATATCCAGGGCGGTTCCTTGGCGTTGCCGCGGTGCCCACAACCGATCCCGCATGGGCTGCCGAGGAACTGGCCCGGGCCCACCAGGATCTGGGGCTGATCGGCGTCGCGTTGCCCCTCAATGCCTTTGCGACGGTTGAGAGCGCACGCACGCAAGCGCGGCTGTTCGAGACCGCGCAGAAATTTGGGAGCCATATATTCGTCCACCGGGCTCCTGCGAGCACGCAGCTGCCCGGGCAGCCGCCGCTAATCGTGCCGACGGATCTGGGTGCCGTCCGCTGGAGCGTGATCAGCAACACGCACCTCGTGAACGGAGCAATCACTCTAGGGCTGTCCGACTTCCTGGATCCGTATCCGGACGTCACCGTCCAGGTGATCATGCTGGGCGGATTCTTCCCCTACCTGATCGATTCGATCATCGCCTCTGGGCCCCGGCTCAACATCAAGGATCCCCTGGCGCGACTCAGGCGTATCTATCTGGAACCCGGTCCCTATTCGAGCAGCAACGGCGAATGGGTAGCGTTGGCGGCTCAAAAATTCGGCGCCGATCGGATCCTTTTCGGGACCGACTACGGGGTCGGGGGAGGGACCTCGCAGGATCGCCTGGCTCCCTCGGTCGCATCTCTCAACAAGGCGCTCACACCCTCTCAGCGTCAGCTTATCTACGTCGACAATTCCCGGGCCCTCCTGAAGGCCCGGGGTATAACCTGAGCAGAATACATACAGTCAAAACCTGCATTACGATGAAATCCCGCCGCCAGTTCCTCCAATTGGGAGCCGCCGCCACCGCGGTTGCCGCTTTGCTGCCGTCTCGCCTTCGGTCCCAAGCAGTCGCCGAATCGCATGACAACGCGTCAGCCGGGCCCAGCGGGTTATTCGACCTGCACAACCATTGGATATCGCCGGGAGCCTTTGAGATTCTCTCTACCAAGACGGTTGGCGTCCGCTACGTGACAAACGAAAAGGGCGAGCGGAACCTCGTGCGCCCTGGAGCTCCTGCGAGCGGCCAGGGACCGCGTCCCAACGGACCCCGCGGCACGCAGATGTTTGACGGCGCTGAGACGCGCATAAGCCATCTGGACAAGCACGGTGTTCAGCGCCAGCTGATCTCGTGGCCGACCACTTCAAACGTCGACCCCGACCTCACGGCCGAGGAGGCCAGGCTCCTCTGGGCTGCCTACAACGACGACCTATCCGGCCTCGTTCAGAAGAACCCATCTCGGTTCACGGGTGTTGCTGCCCTTTCGACCCTTGATATCGAGTGGTCTGCAAGGGAGCTCGCTCGAGCGCATGACAAACTCGGCCTTATCGGCGGCGTCCTTCCTGTGAACGGCTTCGCGACGCTCGAGGGTGCCCGGGCCTTTGCCCCCGTCTTCGAGGTCGCGCAGAAATTCAAGAGCCACATCTACCTCCACACGGGTTACGCGAATGCGCGGATACCGGGACAGCCTCCGAGGCCCGTTCACGGGGACTCGAAACCCGCGAGGAGCGCCCTCGACAATCTATGGAATTTCACCGCGGCGACGATCACCTTTGCATTCTCGGGATTTCTCGACGCCTATCCGGATGTCACTGTTCAGGTGGCGCAGCTGGGTGGCGTCGGCGGGATCGCCCTTGTCGCCGAATCTGTGCAGCAGTCGGCCGCGGCGAACGGAATCACGGACATCCGGGGAAAATTCAAGAACATCTATCTCGACACAGGTGCCGGAGGTCGCGGCCCCGAGGCGATCGCGCTCGCGGCCCGCGTGATCGGCGCCGACCGGATTTTGTTTGGAACCGATTACGGTGCCGCCGCATCGGTGGTTCCTGTCATCGAGAACGTGGAGCATTCGCCTCTCACACCAGAGGACCGTAAAAGGATCTTCAGCGAGAACGCTCGCACGCTCCTGGCCTCGAAGGGAGTGGCTGTATAACCTCCTATGTCGCGCTCCCCTCGGAATGATGCCGCGATCGGGCTTGAGCACACGGGCCGAACTGTGCCGGGTTGCCGTGGCAGAAATGAGGCGGCAAGAATATACTCCTCAGCGGGCGCCCTTTACGAGGAGGCGTCCGCCTCGGACAGCGTCTTTGGATCACCGCTGGGCCCCATAGAGGGACCCGGCCAAAGGATCTTCCTGCCGCAGTTCGTGTATTTCGGTCCTGGCTCGAGCATCGACCCGGTTCGGATCGCCGTCTTCGGTGGATTGGGCAGGGAGGACCTTAAAGGTTCCTGGTCGTTGATCGATTGGATAAAGGTCCTCTTGGTGCAGCCGGACATCGGCCAGGGGGTGAGCGTGTCCGTATTTCCGATTGTCAATCTGGATGCGATTCAGGGCGGTACGGACAGCGTAGGGCTGCGGGATAGCGACTGGGTCAAATCCCGGACACCCGAGATTCGGCTGATCGCCGACAACGCAAAGGTTCGAGCATATCAGGGCTTCATACGCATTGAAGCATCCACGGACTCGGCTCCCAGCGTGGTTGTGCGAATGGCGGTGAAGCGACGCGCGCACCGCTCCTCTGCCGAGGTATTCACATCATCGGATTTTGAGCCGTGGGAGACCCGTTTCGAGACTCTTGGGCATGAAAGCGAGCTGTCGGGCCCCTTGAGCCTTTCGCGGGTGTTGGATTCCGCTGTTTTTGAAGTGGCGCTCTCGGTGCCAGCGTCATGGGCCCAATCGAAATGGAGCTCAAACCTGGTGCCTCTACTCGGACGCCTTGTGGCGAGCTACCGGACGTTTTTCAGCCACGGAGGCGAGCTCTGAGCGGCTCGGGCGAAGCAATGGCCAGGAAACCGCCCTCGCACTCTTCAGGTCCGACCGCGGGACCAATATTGGCCAATTTGCGGTCGAGGCACGCCACATGCGCATCCCCGGTGGCCCGATGCCTCGAGGAGCACGCGCTTCTTGTCCTCCGCCAAGCCCATCAACGTGAATGAATGCTTTATGAACATGCCACTCCATCTCCGATACCTTGTCACTACTGTGGCCCTCCTTGCCGCGGCCGTGCTTCATGCTGCCCAGACCGTTCCTAACGCCCCGAATAAGGTGGCGGCCTTGCCGGTGGGTGCCACTGCCCCCAGCAAAGTCCTCCTTTCTGCCGACGGCCCCTTCGATCTGGGCGGCGCCCTCAAGGCAAAGCCCACGATCCTAATCTTTTACCTAGGAAACTGGTCCAGCCTCGGAAAAGATGCGCTCGTCGAATTCCAAAGGGAGATCCCTTTCCTTCAGGCCCTCGACTACCAGGTAATCGCGGTTTCGCCCGATAGGCCCGAGAGCCTCAAGCCAACGACCGAAAGGTTCAAGTTAGGCTATCCTCTTGTCTCTGACCACGATCTATCGCTTTCCTCCGCCTACGGAATTGCGTTCCTTGCCCCAAAGGACCTGGAAAACGAATTCGCGAGGAAGGGAATCACGCTCGCGACGTTTTCGGGACAGCATGGGGCCGCCGGACTTCTGGTGCCCTCCGTATTCATTGTCGATACCAACGGCATTGTACGCTGGGTATACTCCAATCCGAAGAAGAACCCGTCGACGAGCGAACTGATAACAGCTGCCTCGAAGGCGCGCCGGGCAATCGCCTCGCAAGCCAACATCGGCATCAGCTTTGCTTCGCAGCCCTAGGAATTACGGGGAAGAAAGCCCGAACGCATTTCCTGTTGGTCCAAAGGGACGCCTCGGGCCGACATTTTTAAACCTCGTCTGTCCACGATCCATGGCCCCACTTCACGGTGGAGAGCCTATAAATGGCTGCCCGGGCTGGGATCGAACCGGAGCCAGCGATTTTACCTTCATTGGCTAGCAGCTTGCCAGTAGCGAGTTAGGAAAGTCAATAACTGGCCAAGAATATCAATTTGGCCTTTCGAGCGGCGAACTATTCATCAGCTATTCACCGCTAGGAAGGGGCCCATAGTGCAGTCGGCATTAGAGAGTTCCTAAGCTCGGGCAAGGTACAGGGATCTTTGGTGGGAAAACAGTTGAACCGTATGGTAGCGATGAGCACGGCAAGTTGCATCTGCGAAGGAGAAATCCTTGACGGAATATCGCATAAATGCGATAATGATAATCTAGAACCAATGCCAGCCACAGCTGTTGTATTTTACCAAGAAAAGCCAGGAGACTCGTCAGTGGTTCATTGGTTGCGGACTCTAAATGATACCAATCCCAAAGCCTTCGATAAGTGCCGTGCTGCAATTTCCCGACTCGCGCTTCTTGGTCACGAACTTCGTCGGCCCGAAGCCGACTACTTGCGCGACGACATTTATGAATTACGTATAAGATTGGGATCCGTTAATTACCGCCTCCTTTACTTCTTTCATGGTCGCACCATTTCAGTCGTCTCCCATGGCCTGACCAAGGAATCCGGAGTGCCCGCCATCGATATCAAAAAGGCGATTGCTCGCAAAGTCGCATTCACCGCAGATCCAGCCAGCCACACGTTCAAAGGAGAAATCAACGATGCCTAAAAAGACCACCACCGACGCTAACAAGATTCTGGCGGATTTCGCCGGCCGTGACGCGAAGCGCCAGCAGGCTTTTGAGGAGGCCGTCGCTAATCGCGAGGTCGCCCAACGAATCTACGAATTGCGGGAGCAAGCCGGCCTATCCCAAACAGAGTTGGCCAAGCGAGTCGGCACCACCCAGTCTGTAATTTCGCGCCTTGAAGATGCTGATTACGAAGGCCATTCGCTCGCCATGCTCAATCGCATTGCCGCTGCGGTAGAGCGCCGTGTTGATATCCGGTTCTTGCCGCGTCGTCGCCTGCAACCGGCGTAAACGAATTGGCCCGTAGATCGGGAATTGGGGACTAAATGGCTGCCCGAGCTGGGATCGAAACAGCGCGCAGGATCTTCCAAAGCCTTATTGATAAAATAATTTACGAAAGTGATGGAAAGACTGGGGCACAACATGGGACACAATTCCCGGAGGACCTACAAGAGCTGGCCAACTTGTGGCCAGCGCTCCGAAATGAAATCAGATTAGCGATTCTATCGTTGGCTCGTGCCGCACGAAGGGGAGCATACTGACTAGAGCCTATTGGATTTGCCTGCTCCCTACGACCTCCCATCGAAGATTCGGATGATGGTCTTGGGTTTTAGTGTTAGCCGGATCTCTTGCAGCCTCCGTCTGCCCGTTGCTCGAAGGGAATTGGCGGCAGGTGGTGTTAAGCTCACGAACCCCGTAATCAACACTATTGGCTGAAGCCTCCAAGAAGCAGTCCGCGTGGTATAGGGAGCACATTCGATTCTAAATGAAAACCCTACTGCAGATCCAAACACTGATAGGGGCTATCGGGATTAGCTTCATTTCCCTCGCTGCCACGCTGTCCGCAGGCGCTGCGGAAGACATCAACGGAATCACAACGGTATCAGCTCGGGTGAGCAAGGACTACACCAGAGGAAAACTTCCAGACGGCACATTCCGCCCGGAATATTATGCATTCGGAAAAGGGGGACAGTGGGGAGGCGAGATTAGCGACGCCATTATCGACAAGCTGACATTCGAGGATGTGGCGAGGGTCATCGCCGTACCGCTTGCGTCCCAGAGTTTCATTCCAGCACGGAATCCAAATGAAACGAGGCTCCTCATCATGGTCTACTGGGGAACAACGGCGGTTCCGCCCCCACCTTCTGAATCGGTAGCATATCAGAACTATCAGGCAGCGCAGGAGGAATATCAAATACTGCTGTCCGAGGGCGATGGGATTGATGCCAACGCGGTCCTCAATGCGGGGCTAGCTCAGGCGATGGTTGAAAATGCCAAGCGGGACCATCTCGACTTTATGAATGCCGCAATGCTCGGATACGACTCCACGGGGTTGATCGGAACAGACTATGGAGCCGCGATTTCGCGAACTGCATTTGGTGTGGATCAACGTGATCAGGTCGCGGAGATTGAAGAACATCGATATTTCGTTGTGTTGATGGCGTATGATTTCCAACTCGTTTGGAAGCAGAAGAAGCACAAGCTTCTATGGGAAACGCGATTCAGCATCAATGAGGGTCACAATCGTTTCGACAAGGCTCTGCCGGTAATTGCAGCGTATGCTTCGCAATTTTTCGGCCAGTCGAGCAACGGGCTCTTGAGAACGCAGGTTCTTCAAGGCAGGGTGGAAGTGGGGGAGGTAAAATCACTTGGGGAAGTCGAGGAGCCAAAAAAATGAGGGGCTAAGGCCCCGTCGGTCATGGCGAGGTATGCCTCGCCATATTTTGGGCAACCAAGCAACGGTCTGGTGAGGATGCGAATGGTAGAGGGTCAATTGAACATCGGAGAAGTGAAATCACCTGGAGACGTGCCGGGATATCCTACTCCAGCAACAGTACAGCCACCTGCCAAAACCCAATAGGGTATCGCGAACTTGTCTTCCCTCTTAACGCGGATGGCTCCTACTCTAGGGCCGCCCTGGGTAGCGAGAGGAGGGCGATGCGCCTTTTTCTTGAGAATGCGCCTCAGACGCGGGCTCCCAAGCCTAGGGGCAACGCGATGAGATAATTGAATTTGAGGAGGCAGATCAGGGGCCGATTGTGTTTCCGGCCTTGGGTGCCTTCTGTATCTCGACGGAGTCTTCTGCCCAGCGGCCGTTCTTCGGCTTGAAGGTTAACAGGAGTACTTGTGTCGGATGCGTCTCTGAGTAAAGGTAAACCCGGACCAGAGAAGGCCCGTCTCTGAATATCGAGTCGAATTCGTATTCAGGGTGAGCCTTCTTCGCTGCGGCAATGATGGCTTTTGATTCATCCTCGGACAGCATTGGAAAAGGTTTTATCTCAATAGATGCACCGATTTGGGCCAGCTCGGCGAGTTGGGTTCGGTCCGGCTCCGCGTTCACGATCTTAAGGATCGCGGTCGAATAGGGGTCCGACGGGTTGAGCTTCTTGGCGAAGAACACCGTGAAGGCGATGGGAGCGCCGGTTCCGGAAGCGGAATTAGTGGCGCTGCGGCCGTCGCCCTTAAGACCCGCGAAGGTGTCGATGCTGTCTTCTTTCCAAGGACTTGGCCCCTTTTCCGGTAAGAAGGCTTTTAATTCCCGTCTGATGGCGATTTCGGGGCGCCGTTCGATAATGAGTTCCAAGGCCGATTTTCCGGGGCCTAAGGCGTGTGAGGAGAAGGCGAGTCCACCGAAATCTTCGTACGGCATGAACGTCTGCCAGCCCTTGGGCAACGTGGCGCTGACCCCGTCTTTTTCGACGACAATTCCCGGCTTCGCCGAAAGCTGGGTGACTGGCTTGGAGCAGCCGACAAGGAGCAGTCCCGTCAGGATGAATCCGCTTATGAGGTAGGGTTTCACGGGTTCTGCCAGCGGCCAAACGAAACCAGTGACGGGCTGGCCGTTTGAAAGTCGATATTCTTCAGTTCGGTCTCCTTCCCCCATTCAACCCCAAAAGATATTCTTCCCTGCTCTCGCTATGAGGACAAGACCATGACAGCAAAAAGCGGGCCAGGAATTGCTCCCGGATTTCAAACCGCCAGCGTATCACGGTGTTCGCGGGGCCGCTAGCAGGTTCTCGCTTATTATAGGCAAAAGGGCTGTCGCGGGAAGGGGTTTCCGGCCCCCGAGACTACTTGGATTTACGTACCGGGAAGGCTTATACGTTGCCGGGAGGGACGAAGCGGCGATAAAAGAACCCTGAGAGTATGGAGCCATATTTTACATTAGCGGGGGACGCGCCATCCGTCGCCGCGGATCTTCGGATGTTCGGCAAACAATGAAGACCGTAGATATCGATAAGCCGTTTAGGCCGACACTTGGGTTTTGGATTACGTATGCGATTCTCGCCATCCCGGCATTTTGGATTTCGAGGCCGTGGTTCTGGGACCTGCCGATATATTCGAGAGTTGCCGGTGTGATACTCTGCCCATTCTTGGCCGCGGTCTTTGTATACTGCTCGTTTGAGATGATTGGCGCAGTTGTTGTTGGGGGCCCGAATCAAAGAAAGGCGTTTTGGGCGTTCCTTGTTTCGGTCGCCTGTGCCGCGCTCGTCTTAGGCATAGAGTGTATTCGCGGCGGTTTTGACCATGTTCCTCCAATGGCACCGGCTTTTGTGGTGTTCTTGGCAGTGTTAGTTTACCACCGTCTCAACAAAAAGGTGCAGAACCAACACCCGGATTCTGCGTCTCCTTCGGTCACGCCTCCTGCGGGGCGGGAGGGGAAGCCATGAAGCCGCTCTCGATCGAAATCGAGGCTAAGGACCTCGTACGCCAGCGCCGGGATTTGGAGGGGAAAAGAGAGCGGTGACTGGAGCAGAAGGATCTGTTGGAGCGGGAGTTAGGCGATGGACACCAGCTCAAAGCTGACTTGAAGCGGTTTACAGATGTCATTGAGGTATTGCCTCCCGCAAAAAAGCAGCAGGCATTACGACTCATAAAAAATGGGCTCTTCATCGGGAAGTGGGGACATGGCGCCCGTGACGGGCTACCATGTCCCCGATGATGACTGAACTAACGCTTCCTGGATACCGCACTATCCAGGTGGAGCGCAAACAAGTAGGAGTGCGGTTCTACCTTGAGGCCGAGGAGAGGCCCCGAGCGTGCCCTTGCTGCGGAGGCGATCGCCTCCGCAGCAAGGGCCGGTACCAACGCAGCGTCAGGCACTTGGACTGCTGCGGCTTAGAGTGCTGGCAATCAGATTGATTGCCACCGCTGGCGGTGTATGGGCTGCGAGCGCAGCTTCGTGCAACCGCTTCCCGGGATCACCCCTCGGCGCCATAGCACCGAGAGCTGGCGAGAGGAGATGTACCGGCGCCATGACGACGGCATCTGCGCCTCGCGCCTGTCCCGGAGGGACACTCCCGTGCCAGTGACCACAACGAGCTCCGTCTTAAGAATATTATCGACGAGTTCGTCTCTCTGGGGCGATTGGGGAGCTACACTCATTTCCTATTATGGCTTCCGAGTTCGGTCCAGATATGGCGTATGTTGCAAGAAGTGTTTTCGAGCTAATCAATATACTGAAGCCGTATTGTACGAATGCCCGTAGATTGGCACTTTGGTCAATTGCAAGCTAGCGCACCCTGCTACCGTCCCTGGAATTGAACGCCAAATCCCAGGGCAATCATTTCGAGACGCCTCAAGGCCTCGGGAGCGTTAAGTCGATCCAGTCTCGCTAACGCGTCTTTGGTGCCCTCGGGTGATAGCCTCACGACCGATACCGTGCCTTCGGTTAACGCGGCCAACGCGTAAAGGGGATCGTCGGAGCGTTCTAAAGTCTGGATATAACTTAGCCACGCCAAACGAAATGTCTCGGGGCACTTCGCCGTAGAGATTTGCCTCAAGTCGGAAATGTATCTCTTGCGCAACAAAATCGGATTCCTAGGCGGGACGGCAACTATATGGCCATTCGCCAAGGTTCTTCTTTGATTAAACTCGGAGCGGAATTGTTCCTGAGTCTCCCGGAATTGCGTAAGAACGGCGATTATCGCCGCTTGTTGCGCGGCCCGCACGTCTGTCCAAACCTTGAATCCCAAAGCGCCGACTACGAACAGAATTACGAGTACGAGAACAAACTTTTTCATATTCTGGCGAAGCCGGAATCAACTCCATTGCCGGAAAATTTGCACCGGAAAAATTTTTCTGTGACATTTCGCATAGATCTACGCTTTGGAGGGGCCCCCTCGGCGTTTGATGGGACCCGTTGAAAATAGCGGTTCGGAGTTACAAGGGTCCATTCTATAGTCCTGTAAATTGCAGTGACGGTTAAAGGGCTTTTATAGCTGCGAATTCGTCTAGTAGTTGTTTAGTCACATTTGTGGCGCTTGACCATTATGTGTCTCAAGTTCATCTCAAAAACTTCTACTCTCCGAAGTTGGAGCGACTGATGTTTGCGATGCGCAAGGCTGATCTAAAGCTGTTCACTCCCGACGCCGCGTCGGTTTGCAGAATCGAAGATGGAAGCACAAATTCTTACTTGAAGAACGATCGCGAAGTTGAGGAATTCCTCAAAGGAGTGGAGCCGAAATACAATTCGGCGATCTCCAAACTGAGAAATGGTGATATTGACCGCGAATGTATTTATGTCGTTGCCGGGTTTGTTGCGAATCTGATCGTGTGCACTCCGGCTGGCATGCGAATCGGGGTTAACCCAATAACCAAAGTGACTGAGGAGATGGGGCGGCGAATGGATGCGGCTGGGTTGTTGCCGAAGGCGCCTGATTCGATTGGAGGTAAGAGTCTAACGGAGATGTTGGACTCCGGTGAGGTTAATTTGGACGTTAATCCAAGGTATCCGCAGGCATTCAGCATTGCCTCGATTCGTCAGCATGCCGTCGCATTCGGAAATTTTGCTTGGGAGATTTTGATTAATCCTTTTGGTGACAGTCCTTTTTTCACGAGTGACTATCCAGTGGCTATCGAACAGCCCGTCGGCGTCCACGTGATTAACCGGATTGTGCCTCTTGCGCCCGATCTGGCCGTCAAAATATGTCCGGATCGTTCGATAGATCCTGCAACTGCCGATCCGTCATTCTCAAAATTCAGGTACAAACGGCGAGTATTGGAACACGTCGAGGTTGAGGAGATAAATAGACTAATTGTACGCTGTGCCGAATCCACCGTCTTTTTTAGGGAGCAACATCGGTGGGTGAGGAAGTTTGTTAAGGATAACGCTGCCTATCGAATCGAGCCGGTCTCGTATAAGATTCCTTTTGGAAATGGCGGTACGATGCTAGTCTCGACGCAGGAGATACGCGAAATCCTTTGAAACGATACGACCGAAAGAAGCAAGGCGGTCGTCAACTAAGCCGTCGTGCCTGGGACAATTGCGCTTTCTCGGACCATGTACTGCAACAGGGCTACGCAACTCAGGTGTGAGAATTCCGCCAGCGGCAAAATCAAGCAGGTGTCCCTGTAGGCCGGTCCGGCTGAGTGAGCTTCACCGGCGAAGACTGCGGCCTCTGTATGTGGGAGTATGAATGCCGAGACAATGAACGGCATGTCGTCACGGGCTTCCACGGCGATATTGAAGACGAGATAGGTAGGTCCAAACGTCCAGCTTTCGGCCCAATGGAGCTTTGAAGGGTCGATGATGAAGCCTCCAATGCCCTTGCGGCCGGCGACATCTTCCAGCGGGGTGTCTTGCGTGCCTAAACGAGGGAAATGATCCCCGTTAGGCAAAGTCACATGCTTCCGGCCCTTCGAATGGTAGCTGTATTTCATTTTGGGCAGATTGCCGAGGTGGCCGAAGTAGACCCCGTTGCTGCTCTCGGTGATCCAGCCGGCTCTTGCCGCCACCTTGCCTTTGAGAATCCAGACCGGTCGTTTCATCCTTCAACCGGAAGCCAGTGCAGAGTCACGTGCCAACATCAATCTCAGCACTTGAAAGACCAGCAACCGAACCTGCACCGGTGTTTGCATTCGCTTCAAACACCCCTGAATGCCGCCTTCCGATGACCCACTAAAGAAATTAAAAAGGGGGACAGAAAGGGGACAGACGTTTTTTTAACCTCGTCCGTCTACGATCCCTGTCCCCACTTCATGGTGGAGAGCCCTTTTTTTCTCCGTTCCTGATGCTTTACCTAAGTTATTCTCTGTAAATGGCTGCCCGGGCTGGGGTCGAACCAGCGACCAAGTGATTAACAGTCTTAGATTGAAATCACACCGCGCACGCCGCTCTCAAAGACGCCACCTTTCGTTTGACGAACGCGCGGCGGCTCTTTCCGGCAATTTTGTTCGTCCATCTGGAGACTTCGGCCCAGCGAAACGAGCGGGGGAGCTCCATCTCCGGCAGGCTGGCGAACAGCCTCGATCGGGTGGGGCTAAGGTAGAGAAGATCGAAGAGCGCCTTCTCGGCCGTCGCAATTCTCGTTCCACCATCGGAGGTCTCATATCCGCCGTACAATTCGGGCGGCATTCGGTGCAATGACACAGTGCCCAGCGGTGTTCGAACCCGACGGGCTCGCCCGAGTGTGACGGCATAGAGCACTTCCGGCACCTGTTCGATCAAGCCGTGTCGGAAAAGCGCCGATTGCAGGGAGACGTAAGTGGGCGAAGGCGCGCCCACCTGCTCGGCAAGCTGTTCGCGGTTCTGCTGCGTCCCGGCGAACCACCGGCCGCGCGTCAATCGGCGCACGAAACCGCGTGCGGCGAGCCGCGAAAGCAGGGCCGATGCATTTGCCGGGCTTACACGCAGCAGTGCCGAAATGTCCCGTGTCTCGAACGCAGGCACGCCGAGCCTTTGGATTTTTTGCAAGGCTTCAGACTGGTTCATGACTGGAGTCGCTCTAGGGCGTTGACGACCTCGTGCTGCAATGTCTCCCACACCTTACGCGATCCGTAGTATTCCTGGTAGTCGGCCATTAGGTAGGCGCGGACCTGACCGGAGAATTCGTCGAAGCCGACGGTCATCGCGTTTTCAATTGCCCGAGGGATTTTCGCTGCGGTGTCCGCCGACAGCTTTTCCCGTCCGGCGCCGCCGTCGAGCAACTGTTTGAGGTCGAAGATATCGCGAGCCTGTGTGACCGTCCGGCCACTGAGAGCTCCGATCTTTTGGCGGAAAGCCGCTTCGCGCGAATAGTGCTGCGCCAGTATCGGATAAAGCTCGTAGGTGCGCACCAGTTCCGCATCCACGGGTTCCAGCAGTTGGTCGTCGTCAAGGCCGTGTCGGCGGGAGAACTCCACCTTGGTAGGCATCGCGGGTCCCCCTGCTAGGCGAATGCCAAATTTCCAACGCTGGGTCGTGTCTGTCTGCTTGTCCGAGGTGACATGCTCAACCTCGATCTGCTTTGTTCGGAGAGCTTGCGCAAAGGCGGCTGATTTTAGGATTGTGGCCACATTGTTCTCCAACGTCGCTTTCGCCATTGTACGAACGTCGAAATCAATGTCCTCCGAATAGCGAATGCTTCGGCAGAAGAAACGGAGGTTGCTGCCCCCCTTGATCACGAAGAACGCCTTGTCCACGCGGCGCCCAAGATTGGCGACGAAGATGAGATGAAATAGCTCGATGGCCTGACGGTCGGACCACATGAATTGAATGCTAATTCATTAATACATGTAATCAACACTAATGTTGAGATCGTGTAGTTATGATCGGCGGAATGAGTCACCCCTGTAGAGGCTGCACTCCCACGATAAAAGCAGACTGAAGGCCCGTTCTTCGGGCCTGTGCGAAGCTAATAACCCGATGGATCTGTTTGGAATCCGCGGGACGATCACTTTCAGCGTTTGGGGCCGCGAACGGGCCGACTGGCCCTGGCATCCTGCGCCGCGACGGAGCGCAGCCTCAATACCTTATTCGTTCGCTCGGGCTACCTGCTCGGCCGAACGGACCGGTGGCACGCGATCGCACAGGTCCGCGTATTCGACTACATAGCGGGACTGTCAAACAATCCAGATTTGCCGGACTATCGCGGCTACGCGGATTGGCAGGTGATACTGGCGCGGGGCGACGGAATCTCGCTGAATTACACCGGTTGGGCGGGAAGGGATTTCAACCACCTCACCAGCCAGTTTGACTTGAATTTTCCCATCAAGACCCGGCTCCTGGACTTCGCCACTTATTTTCTGGTGCAGTATTTCGACGGATACGGGGAAACCCTGCGGGATTATGACAAACCGTCCAACACGGTCCGCGCCGGAATCTCTCTCGTGCGATGACCGCGAAGCCTACCGCTGAGGGAAGCGTCTCCATGCCCGAACCTTCCTAGCCATACCGGAGGAAATGAAGGTCGAGTGGCAGGGTTATACCCCATGGTTCCGCCGCTGCCCATGAGGCTAAACTGAAGGGAGGATCGCCTCCTAACTAACGCCGTAGAGCTCACCCAATCATGAAGAAACAAGCCAAGGCCAAGGGCCCCAGGGCTCGCTCCGAGCCCGCCGAGAACGACATTCGCGTCTACGCCTACCATCTCTACCTGCAGGGCAACCGTGCGCCTGGGCACGACACCGAGGATTGGCTCGAGGCCAAGGCCTGCCTGAAGGCGAACATACCCTCGACCGTGTCGAGGACCCGCCTCCACCGGTACCTCAATGAGCCGCAGGGCGACGGGCCCCCGCTCGCGCCGGAGCGGATCACCAAGATACCTCCGGATGCCAAGCCGCGCCCCGCTAGCAGGAAGACCCGCCGCAATTCCGTCCCAAGGTCCCGCAACTCCTGAAGCAGATGGTTTCCGACGGCACACCGCCCGCTGGGGTCGAGGCGATCGTCGCAGCCGGCGTGACAAAATGGTTTGGCGAGGGCGAGACCAAGGTCACCGCCGTCAACGACGTCGCGCTCGTCGCCCACTTTGGCGAGATGCTGTTCATCGTCGGGCCCTCGGGCAGCGGCAAGACCACGCTCCTCAGCATGCTTTCCGGCATCCTTCGCCCCAACGCGGGCAAGGTCATGGTCAAGGGAGCCGACATCTGGACGCTGAGCAATGACCAGCTCGCCGACTTCCGGCTCAACACGGTCGGCTTCGTCTTCCAAGACTACCATCTGTTCCCCCGGCTGACCACGGCCGAGAATGTCGCGATTCCCCTGATCCTGAAGCAGCGCGACTGGGACGAATCGATCGACGAGGCGCGAAAATACCTGGAGATCGTCGGCTTGAAGAACCGGAGCGAGATACTCCCCGTGAAGCTCTCGGGCGGCGAGCAACAGCGCGTGGCGATCGCCCGTGCCATTGTCGGCGGCCCGCAGATCCTGATCCTCGACGAGCCGACCGCCTCCCTGGACGGCGACACCGGCAGAACCATCATCTCCTTCGTGAAGGAGCAGATCCTCAATGAGCACCGCTGCATCCTGATCGTCACGCATGATGCGCGCATCAACGAGTATGCGGACCGGATCCTCCATATGGAGGACGGACACCTTTCCGCAACAGACAAGGGAACCGAATGAGCGCCACCGAACCCGGTTCCGAAACCAAGCCGGCCTTGCCCGGGGCCAAGGCGCCCGAGCCCAAGGCCGAAGCTCCGGCCGAGCAGAAGCCCGAGACGGCTTCGTCCGAGGGTAGGCCCGCCGCCAAGCCGGCCGAGCCCAAGCCGGACGCGAAGGCGGCGAAGCCCAGGCCGGATCCCAAGGCCCTCGAGCTTGCCAAGCCCGAGGCAAGGGCGGCCGATCCCAAGGCGGATACCAAGGCCGCCGAGCCCGCAAAGGCCGACGCCACTCCAGCCAAGCCCAAGCTTGAGGTCCGAAACAAGATCATCTTTGCCCTCTCGATCATGGGCGTCCTGGCCGCTCTCGTCGCGGCCTACATCTTCGGCCGGGAGAGGAAGGCCCAGCCCCCCGTGTTCGCGCCGGTCAGCAGTCCTTTTGACTCGGCGATCTATGCCAACGGCATCATCGAGAGCGACCAGTCGAGCGGCTCAAACATCAACATCTATCCCGAGGTCTCCGGCCCTATCACCAAGGTGCTGGTGCGCGAGGGCCAGCAGGTGTCGGCCGGCGCCCCGCTGTTCACGATCGACGACTCCGTGCAAAGGGCGACCACGGAGCAGCTGCGCCTGCAGGCCGAGGCCTCCCTGGCGCTTCTGAACGAGCTCAAGGCGGAGCCGAGACCGGAGACGCTGGCGGTCGCCGAGGCGCAGGTCGGTCAGGCCGAATCCAACCTGAAGGCGTCCAGGGACCAGTACGACAAGGACCGGGCCTCCTTTGACATCGACCCGAAATCGATCAGCAAGGACGTGCTGGACACGGCGGAGGACGCGGTAAAGCAGGCGGATGCGGGCCTGGACGTGGCCCGCAAGCAGTATGAGCTCACCAAGGCCGGAGCATGGAGCTTCGACGTCGCCAACCAGGAGAAGCAGTACGAGGCCCTGCGGCAGGCCTACGAGGCGGCCAACGCCCTGCTGCTCAAGTATTCGGTCAAGGCGCCGATCGACGGAGTCGTGCTCTCCGTCTATGCGGCGGTCGGCAGCTTCGTCTCGTCGCAGGGCGCCTATGATCCCTACACGCAGGCGTTCGACCAGCTCGTGATCATGGGGCCGCCCCAGGACTACCTGGCGGTGCGCTGCTTCGTCGACGAGATCCTAGTCTCACGGCTGCCGTCAAAGTGGCACATCATCGCGCAGATGTCGGTCACCGGCACCGACATCAAGGTGCCGCTCGAATTCGTCCGCGTGCAGCCCTATGTCTCCCCGAAGATCGAGCTGTCCAACGAGCGCCAGGAAAAGGTCGACCTGCGGGTGCTTCCGGTGCTCTTCCGATTCCAGAAACAGGACCTGCCGGTCTATCCGGGCCAGCTGGTGGATGTCTACATAGGGCAGAAGTAGCGGCGCAGGCCGACCCGAAGCCATCGACAGCTCACACGATGAAAGCCTTCCTATCATCAGCGCGGCAGGGCGCCGGCCTCGGCCTTGTCCTGGCGGTGCTCGGCGCCTGCGCGGTGGGCCCCAACTTCGTCCGTCCGACAGCGCCCGATGCGAGCCGCTACACGCACGAGCCGCTCCCTGCTGCCACCGTCCCCGCTGACGGCCAGGCGCAGCAATTCACCCCCGACGCGACCCTGTCCGCCGACTGGTGGCGGCTCTTCAAGTCGGAGCCTCTGGACGCGGCCGTGCGACAGTCCATCGCCAACAACCCGACGCTCCAGGCGGCCGAGGCCACCTTGCGCCAGAGCCAGGACAACCTGCGCGCCGGCTACGGCGTGTTCTACCCGCGAATCGACGCCCAGGCGGGCGCGAGCCGGCAGCGGACCGCCCCGCTGCAGCAGGGCCTGACCACGTCCAGTTCGATCTTCAACCTGGTGACGTTAAGCGGCACCGTGAGCTACGCGCTTGACGTGTTCGGGGGTGAGCGCCGGACGGTCGAGGGCCTGAGGGCCCAGGCGGAGTACCAGAGCTACGCGAACATGGCGGCGTACCTGACGCTGTCGGCAAATGTCGCCAACGCCGCCATCGCACGAGCGGCCTACGCCGCCGAGATCCGCGCAACCGAGCAGCTGATAGACCTGGAGAGGCAGCAGCTTCAGCTCACCGAGGTGCAGGTCCGCTCAGGCACGACCCCCTATTCGAGCGTGCTCAGCATGCGCAGCCTGATCGCCGCCAACCAGGCGCTGCTGGCGCCCTTGCGGCAGAGGGTCAGCCAATCCGAGGACTTGCTGGCGACGCTGGAAGGCGTGGTGCCGTCCAAGGCCACCCTTCCCGAGATCGAGCTGACCGCGCTCGCTGTACCGGTCGACCTGCCGGTGAGTCTCCCGTCCGACTTGGTGCGCCAGCGCCCCGACATCCTGTCGGCCGAGGCGCAGCTGCACGTCGCCAGCGCCACCATCGGCGTCGCGACGGCCGCCATGTTTCCGAGCATCAGCCTGAGCGGCACCTACGGCGCCTCCGGCACCAGCTTCGGCACCCTTTCGGCGGCACGCGGAAGATTCTGGAGCATCGGCCCGTCGGCCACCGTCCCCCTGTTTCAAGGGGGCACCCTGTGGTACGGCAGGAAGGCGGCGATCGACGCCTTTCAGCAGTCGCAGGCCGCCTATCGCGAGACCGTGCTGAGCGCGTTCGCGCAGGTCGCCGACTCGCTGAAGGCGCTGGAGCATGACGCCGAGGCCCTTCAGGCGCAGGTCGACGCCCGGCTCGCCGCAAGCGAAGCCCTTGTCCTGCTGCGGGCCAACTACCACGCGGGCCTGGTCGCCTACCCGGACGTGCTGGCGGCCGACGTGCAGCTCCACCAGGCGACCATCGCCTATCTGCAGGCCGTCGCCCAGCGCCACCAGGACACCGTGGCGCTGTTTGCGGCGCTCGGCGGAGGCTGGTGGAACGCAAAGAGCACGGCGGGCGAAGGCGGGATGCCATGAAGTACAAGGGGATCCTGAGGATCGGCTTCAAGCTGCTGGTTAACGACAAGGGGAAGTTCTCGGCCCTGCTCATCGGGATCACGTTCGCCGTGTTCCTGATGATGGAGATGACCGCGATGTTTGCCGGCATCCTGGACCGCGCCTATTCCACCGTAACCAATATCGGGGCCGCGATGTGGGTCATGGACCCTGCCGTCAACACGGCCACCAGCGCGATCCCCATGCCCGACTACCTTCTGGACGCGGTTCGCAGCATGGACGGAGTCCGCTACGCGGTGCCGCTCTTCATGGGCGGCGCGCTGGTCAAGCTCGAGGACGGAACCTACCAGTCGGTCAATGTTGTCGGCCTGGATGACGACAGCCTGTTTGGCCGCCCCGAGATCGAGCAGGGCAAGATTGAGGACATCTACAACGACAACACGTTCTTTGCGGTCGATGACGCGGAATTCCCGAAGCTGGAGAACCCGAAGATCGGGACGACATTCGAGCTCAACGACTACCGCGGGACTATTGTCGGCATCGCCCGGGTCGCCTCGAACGGACTGAACGGCGTGCCCACGCTCTACACGACCTACAACCGCGCGATCCAATACATCCCGTCGACGCGTTTCACCATCTCCTACATACTCGTGCAGCCAAAGAGCGATGCCGCCATTGCCGGCATCAAGCAGCAGGTCGCCAAGCTGGGCTACGTGGCCTTCACCAAGGTCGAGTTCAACAAGCGCATCTCGGACTACTACACCTACCAGACCGGAATAGGTACAAACATCCTGCTCATGACGGTGATCAGCTTCATCGTGGGGCTGTCGATTTCGGGCCAGACCTTCTACACGTTCATCCTGGAGAACCTCGAGAAATTCGGCGCGCTCAAGGCCATCGGAACGAAGGGGCGGGAGCTCGTGTACATGATCCTGTTCATGGCGACCTTCACGGCGCTGACCGGCTACGGACTGGGGGTGGGCCTGGTGACGCTGATGATCTCGATCGCGAAGTACCGCCTGCCCAACTACGCGGCGATGATCACGTTCTGGAACCTGAGCCTGGCCTTCGGCATGGTGCTGCTGATCGCCGGGATTTCCAGTTACGTGGGGGTGCGGAAGGTCCTGAAGGTCGAGCCCTTCGACATCTTCAGGGGCTAGCCCACGCTGCGCCGTTCCGGTTGGGCGCGGGCGACGGGCCCCCAGCCGCAAAAAAGGGTTGATAGGGGTTAGACGCGAAACAAAAGATATTGGAAGGTAACGGTAATTACGTCGGTTCGGTACAAGCTCTCTACGAGGAGTTGGCTCTCAGCTTCCATAAATGGGACTTGTTGCCGCCTCCCGTCGCTGCGACCACGACCGACGCCGACGGGAGATTTGTGGTTGTGCATTCGGTAGCGTCTCCCGTGATTTTCGCCCGTGCTAAACGTTCTGTAGGGAAGGAAACGGAGTACTATGTTTGGGTACTGGAAAAGAGCGCGCCGACAGTTCATCTGTCCAACGACAATCTTACCGACACTGTTAGCTTCTGAAGGGGATAAGTGCGGCCTTTCGGCCATCTTGACTGGAAACTGAAACGAAGTGAGGAAGACCGCCTCATGTGGCAGGCTTTTGGCCCGGCGCACTTCTCTAGCTAAAGGTTAACTTAGAAATCTGTTATTAGAGGAAGACAGTATATGAAAACACAGAAGTTGAAGGAATGGACACGCAGCACTACAATCGGCAGATGGTCTGCCACCCTCCTGGTTGCAATCGGAATGCAGATTCTTGCGTTACCGCGTCCGGCTTGGATCTGGCCTCAATGGCAAATTGTTTCCTCAGGTCCAGACATGAACTCAAAGCATTGGTAATGGTAATCCTCGGTACTGATCAATCTGTCGATGGTCTGTGGGTCAGTTTGCACAACCACCGGGGATGTCGTCAGCTCAGGCTTTTGAAAGAGACCTTAAGCAGCGCAACGGTTCGATGATGGTGATTCTAGGTGCGGTTAGAGACCAAGAATCTACAGAGATAGCCAAAGTTCAGGACAAAATAAGTGAGACATAAGTGTGACATTCAGCCTATTTAATCCAAGACCATTATCACATAACTAATTGGTTATAAATGGCTGCCCGG